>QHZD01000026.1 GCA_003225315.1 Acidobacteriota bacterium | reverse complement strand
GCAAAATCACTTCCTGTACTTTCATCGCCCGCTCCATGGCGACCCTGGTGTAAACCATCCCGGCAACCTCCCGGAATGCGGTCTACACCCAGCCGCCTCTCAAAAGCGGACATTTCACATGCTAATCAAGCGGACATATCATGTGCTAACGACACGACCTTAAGGACCAAGTCGATAAGACGGACCCGGCCTCCACGCTTTCCGTGGCCGTCGTGAAAAAGGCGCAGGAAATTGAAAAACTCGCGAAGCAAATTAAGAGGCTCGCCAGGGACTGACCCTCGATTCGTGTTTATCTACTGGAAATAGTACCTGCTTGCTCGCCATGTTCGACCAACGGCCTTTCTTTACTTTTCTTTACACCTTTGTTGGGTTTGTGTTAGCCTGAATAGGTCCAAGAAGAAGAGGAAAAAATTCAGGGGACGACGAGGAAGGGCACTTGAGCGCACCGAAAGCAGCGTTGATCGAACAATTCCGGACACATGTTAAGGACACGGGCTCACCCGAAGTGCAAATCGCGCTTCTCAGCGAGCGGATCAACTATCTGACGTCGCATCTCAAGTCCCACGTGAAAGACCATGCATCGCGCCGCGGATTGATCATGATGGTCAATAAGCGCCGCCGTTTGCTGGACTATCTCAACCGCCGCGACCCGGATCGGTACCGCGAGATTGTTGAACGTCTTAGCCTGCGCAAGTAATCGTCCTGAATTAGGA
This sequence comes from Acidobacteriota bacterium, assembly GCA_003225315.1. Classification (GTDB taxonomy): domain Bacteria; phylum Acidobacteriota; class Terriglobia; order Acidiferrales; family UBA7541; genus Acidiferrum. The sequence continues at coordinate 170,994 of QHZD01000026.1, read as the reverse complement.
CGGTATCCACTGCGTTCTCACGAATTGACACATTCCACACGGAGTCTGTCGTCAGGCGTCCGGCTGAATTAGTGCCGGAAATTCTCGCGGTGTAGTCCGTCGCGTTTCGTTCGTCGCACGATGATTCTCGCCTCTTGCTCTTCCTCATGGATGGCCCTGACCAGGTCGGGGTCAACGTAAATTCAAGGCCCGTTTGCTTGGCGAACGCGCCTCAAAAAATGCTCCGCTTGGAAGCGGGGCCAAAGGAAATGATTCATGTCTGAAAACACACATACTCCCGCGCCCCATCGCGTCACGGTGGATGTCGGCGGCCGCACTCTAACTCTCGAAACTGGAAAAATTGCGAAACAAGCCAACGGCGCGATTGTGGCGCGCTATGGCGACACCGTCGTGCTCACGACGGCCTGCATGGCTCCCACCACCAATGACCGCGACTTCCTGCCCCTCACAGTGGACTACCGTGAAAACACTTATTCCGCCGGAAAAATCCCCGGTGGTTTCTTCAAACGCGAAGGCCGCCCCTCGGAAAAAGAAGTTCTCACTTCCCGCTTGATTGACCGCCCCATGCGCCCTCTCTTCCCGGAATCCTGGCGCAACGAAACGCAAGTCGTCTCCATGGTGCTCTCCGCGGACAGCGAGAATGATCCCGACGTCATCGCCGTAACCAGCGCGTCGGCTGCGGCTTACTGTTCGGACCTCCCGTTCGAGAAGCCCATCGCCTGCGTCCGTGTTGGCCTGGTGGACGGGCAGTTGGTGATCAATCCCACCGTCGCCGACCAGAAGAAAAGTTTGATGAACATCATCATTGCCGGTACCGATCAAGCCATCGTCATGGTGGAATCCGGCGCCCTTGAAGTTTCCGAAGAAGCCGTCGCCGACGCTCTCGAGTTCGGCCACGCGCAAATCAAGAAAATCGTCTCTGCCATCAAGGAACTGCACGGACAGATTAATCCCAAGAAGGTCGTCGTCGCGCCGCTTCCGTTTGATGAAGCCATTTACAAGGATCTCCAGAAGAAATATGGCGACCGTCTGCACGACGCGCTGAACACAGAAAAGCATCCCAAGAAAGAGAGCTATCACCTCGTCGACGCTCTCAAGGAAGAGATCATCAAGCTCATTCCCGAAGAACCCAAGAAGGAGATGGACGAGAAGCGCACCCTCACCAAGCGCGCCTTCGAGCGTCTCCGCGAAAACATCTTCCGCGATGATGTTTTGAACGCCCGCCGCCGTCCCGATGGCCGCGCGTTCGACAAGATTCGCCTGATCACGTGCGAAGTCGGCCTGCTCCCGCGCGTCCACGGTTCCGCTCTGTTTACCCGCGGCGAGACTCAAGCGCTTGCCACTTTGACACTCGGCACCAAGGAAGACATGCAGCGCCTCGACCTGCTCTTCGAGCAGGACCAGTTCAAGCGCTTCATGCTGCACTACAACTTCCCGCCATTCAGCGTCGGCGAAGTCAAATTCCTGCGTGGCCCCGGCCGCCGCGAAATCGGCCACGGCGCTCTTGCCGAGCGCGCGCTCCTCAATTTGCTTCCTCCCGAAGCGGATTTTCCCTACGCCATGCGTCTCGTTTCGGACATTTTGGAATCCAATGGCTCTTCCTCGATGGCCACGGTTTGCGGCGGATCGCTCGCCCTTATGGACGCCGGTGTGCCTCTGAAGGCCCCTTGCGCGGGCATCGCCATGGGTCTCGTCTTCGGTGACGAAAAGAAATACTCCATCCTCACGGACATCGCCGGAGCCGAAGACCATTACGGCGACATGGACTTCAAAGTCGCCGGCACTCGCGCGGGCATCACCGCGCTGCAAATGGACATCAAGGTCCTGGGCATCTCCATCAGCATCATGCGCGAAGCCCTCGCGCAGGCGAAGAAAGCCCGCCTCCAGATTCTCGACACCATGGAGAGGACGCTGAGCCAGGCGCGCACTGCGATTTCCGCTTACGCCCCGCGCCTCTTCAAACTGAAAATCCCGCAGGATAAAATCCGCGACCTCATCGGTCCGGGCGGCAAGAAGATCAAGTCCATTATCGAAGCCACCGGCGTCAAGATCGACGTCCTCGAAGACGGCACCGTGCACATCTTCTCCACCAGCGGAGCCGGCGGAGATGCCGCTCTACAGATGGTTCGCGACGTCACTGCCAGCGCCGAAATCGGCAAAACCTATCTCGGCAAAGTCGTTCGCCTCGCGGAGTTCGGGGCTTTTGTCGAACTTTTCCCCGGCACCGACGGTCTTTTGCACATCAGCGAAATCTCCGAGCATCGCATTCGCGACGTTCGCGATGAGCTCAAGCTCGGCGACCAGGTCCTCGTGAAAGTTCTTTCCATCGAGGGCAACAAGGTTCGCCTGTCGCGCAAGGCCTTGATCCGCGAAGCCCGCGAAAAACAGCAGAAAGCTGCCGCCGGCGGCGGAGGCAACCCAAGCTCTTCAAGCGGCGAAGGCAGCAGCGGCGATTCCGGCTCCCACGAATAAAATCTAGCGCTCCAATTCACGCAGGAAGGCGGACTTCGGTCCGCCTTTTTGTTTACGCCGCACTCTCTACTGGATGCATGCAGGATCCACACAACTTCGCCCGTGGCGTACGCAACGGTTTTCCGCATTTAGCGCAGGGCGGCCCGTACATCGACAACCGATGGTGATAGACCGCGTTGACGTTCGTCTCGCATCTGCCCGTTACGCGGTTGTATTCCTTAAGAACCGGTGCCAGCTGCTCCCTGAGAGGCATCTTCGTATCCTTAAGTAAACGCTTGCCCGTGACCGATCTAAACTCATCATCGTCAAGCATTGGCATGAGTGTCCTGCATCGCCAGCACCATAGCATCTTCATAGGTATCTCTCGCTGCACTTAAACCAGCCTTAGAATAACAAAAGGCCCCCGAGATTCTCAGGGGCCTTTTCTAGTTTCGGCTTCTTCTCTGTGTCCTCTGCGCCTCCGCGTTTAGCTCCTTTGCCCTTTAGTGCGTTTCCGTCGGCTTGGCCATGTGCACCGCATCCAACGCTCCCCAAAGCGCATCCAGCGCCTCATTCGCTGTCTTTAGAATCTCTTCCTCGTTTCCGTCCGCGTGCTCTTCCAGCCACCCGCGCCACGCCGCCCGATGCGCCTTGTCCGCTTCTTCATGGATCTCGAAATACGCCAGCCCTTCCGGCTGCGTCACGCCGTAAAACTTTTTCAAACCATCCACCTTTGTGGTGGCGACTTCCGGCACCTGCGATTCATAAGCGTAGAGCGCCGCCACCGCTTCCGCTACGGGCCGGTCCCCGCAAATTTCGCGGAACTTCTGCACGACTGCTTGCGTCCCCGGAAGGGCAGGGCAGCACGTGATGTCGTCTTCGCCCACGCCTACCGCCGCTGCAAAATCCCGCCACAGCTTCGGATGTGGCCCGGCCGGATTCTCTTCCTCAGCCAGGTTCTCCCGGATTAAGCCCTGCAGTGGACCTTCCGTCCGTGCCGCCAGCACCCGCAAGTGCTTCGGGAACGCTTCCACGTGCCGGTAATACTGCGCCGCGTAAAGCTGCAGCGCCTCGCGGCTCAGTTTCCCCGCCTGCCAATCCTGGTAAAACGGATGCTTCAGCAAATTCTTTTCCGCGATCGCCGCATCCAGCTTCCTCAACAAGTCCGTGTTCACCATGGTCGATCTCCCTCCGCAGGCCTCTCCCTGTCAATTGCCCGCGCCCCACTTGCATCAAATCGTGCCGGGCATTGTACAATGAAATGAAGCTGGCCGCTATTCCACTATTTGGCGAGCGAGTCTTGATTCAAGGAGTTTGTTATGATTTCGGCAGAATCTTGCGTGATGTTAACCGCTCATCTCAAAAGGATGCAACGGATCGCAAAGTTTCAATTGTTCGCTTTCTTTACGCTACTCTTCGTTCTATGTGCCATTCTTTTTCGGATTGACCACCTCGGTGCTACAGGAGCCGATCTGCGCTTGATCCTGATCTGGTCCGTAATCGCTACTGTATTCGCGATCGTTTATGGCGCCCTAGCGTTGGCTTTTTATATCAATCGTGTGACTCAGGGGCTGTTCCAGGCGATAGTTCTCTTAGCCAAGAACTGAAAACACCGGCCGCGGTTCTTCTCTCCCCGATCGCAATCGCATAATTCGGTCACTCGCGCTTGAATCTTGCGGCGAAGGACTCAACCCACTTGCGCTGCTCCGTCGTGTCCGGCACGGCGCATCCTCGAGCTTGTTGGATTTTCTGAAGAGCGGACTCGGCCGAAAAACCTTGCCGGACCAGCAAGCACGCACACAACATCGAAGATCGTCCAATACCGGCCCGACAGTGGATTGCAATGCTTTTCTCCTGTTTCACTCTTTTGTCGAGCGAATCGATGAACGCATCTAGGCTCTCCTCCGAATCAGGCATCGACCTGTCTTCAATAGGGAAGGAAAGAAACTCAGTCGCAGTCTCTTTGCAGCATTTCCCTTCTTCGGAAAGGCCTAATTCCTGGTTCTCTGTTTCTGTGAGTGCGGAGACTATTACATCGACGCCTGCACGGCGTGCCGCGGCGATGTCGTCCGACAGCCAGTCCCAGCCTCTCGGTCGCGGCAAGATTGCGAGACGACAGGAGCCTGCGTCTATCCAGTAAGGATTCATGACAAGGTTGATCTCCAAACGAGCAGGGTAGTTAAAGCGACAGGTCGATTTCTCAACTAGCCGGGGCATGCACCCGCTCAATATCCGCCCCGACTCCGCGCAACTTCTCCACGATCCCCTCATACCCGCGATCGATGTGATACACGCGCTCAATCATGGTCTCCCCGCTCGCCACTAGCCCCGCCAGCACCAGCCCCGCGCTCGCCCGCAAATCCGAAGCCTGCACGACCGTCCCGGAGAGTGCGGCCGGCCCGCGCACTGTCGCGGTATGTCCTTCAATCGAAATGTTCGCGCCCATGCGCATCATTTCACTGGCATGCAAAAACCGGTTCTCGAAAATCCGTTCCGTAATCACGGATGTGCCTTCCGCCTGCGTTGCCAGCGCCATGTACTGCGCCTGCATGTCCGTCGCGAATCCCGGGTACTCCTCCGTCGTCACGTCAGCACCCACCAGCTTCTTCGCGCCCCGCACGCGCACCGTCGTTTTGTCCGCAATGTCCACGCGCACTCCCGCCTGCTCCAATTTCGCAATCACCGCGCCCAAATGTTCCGGCGCGCAATCCTGAATCGTCAAATCGCCGCCCGTAATTGCCCCCGCTACCAGAAACGTTCCCGCCTCGATCCGGTCCGGTATCACGGTATGCTCCGTCCCGTAAAGTTCGTCCACACCGCGAATCCGCAGCGTCGAAGTCCCATCGCCGCAAATCTGCGCTCCCATGTTCCTCAGCATCACCACCAAATCCGTCACTTCCGGCTCGCGCGCCGCATTTTCAAGTACCGTATCCCCATCCGCCAGCACCGCCGCCATTAAAATATTTTCTGTCCCCGTCACCGTAATTTTCTCAAACACGATGTGCGCGCCTTTCAACCTCTTTTTTCCATTCATTGGCGCTTGCGCCTCGATGTATCCGTGCGAGGTCCCAATCTCCGCGCCCATTTGCTCCAGCGCCTTCAAGTGCAAATCCACCGGCCGCGCGCCGATCGCGCATCCTCCCGGCAACGAAACGCGCGCCACTCCCACGCGCGCCATGAGCGGACCCAGCGTCAGCACCGACGCTCGCATCGTTTTCACCAATTCATACGGCGCTTCCGCGTGATTCAGTTTCGGCGTCTCGATGACGTAATCGCTGCTGGGAAACTCCGTAATCGTCACCTTCGCGTCCATGAACGCCAGCAGCTTGCTCATGGTTATCAGGTCGCGCACCTTCGGGATGTTGTGCAGCGTGACTTTTTCCGCCGTCAGCAAAGCCGCCGCCATCACCGGCAGCGCCGAATTCTTCGCTCCGCTGATCGCCACCGTCCCCCACAGCGCCTTCCCGCCCTTGATCCGAAACTTATCCATCCCGCCTCGCGACTTTTCTTTGTAGCGGCGACTTTATGTCGCCATCTTTCTTTTGCAATTCTTCTCTGTGGTCCTCTGTGCTCTCTGCGCCTTCTGTGTTAATTCTTGTTTTTTCTTGCCACTTCTGTTTATTCCAGCAGCGCCTTTCGCAAATCTCCCCCCGCCTCCGCAATCAACTTCTTCGCTTCTCTTGCTACCACGCCCCGCTTCAACATCACCAGCGCCACTCGCATATTGTGTCCTGTCGCCCGCAGTGCGTGTTCCGCCGTAGACACACTCCTCCCGCTCGCCTCCGCCAGAATCCGCAGCGCCCGCTCCGCAACCTTTTCATTGGTAATCACCACATCGATCATCAAGTTCTCATAGACATGCCCCAGTCGCGCCATCACCGCGGTACTCAGCATGTTCAAGACCATTTTTTGCGACGTCCCCGCTTTCAATCGCGTCGACCCCGTCAGCACTTCCGGCCCCACTTCCGGCGCGATCACGATTTTCGCCAGCCGCCCCACCGGCATCCGCAGGTTAGACGTTACCGCTACCGTCGTTGCCCCGCGCTTCCGTGCACACCTGAGCGCGCCCAGCACATACGGCGTCGTTCCGCTGGCCGCGATTCCCACCACTACGTCGTTCCGCGTCAATTTCTTCGCGCGCAAATCCCGCTCTGCGTTCCCCGTCGAATCCTCGGCTCCTTCCACCGCATTGGTGATCGCGCGCCTGCCCCCCGCAATCAGCGCCTGCACCAGCTTCGGCGAAGTTCCAAACGTCGGTGGACACTCCGCCGCATCCAGCACTCCCATTCGTCCGCTCGACCCTGCCCCCACATAAAACAAACGTCCGCCCTTTCGAATCCCGTCCACAATCGCGTCCACGGCCCGCGCAATCGCCGGCAGCTCTCGTCCCACGGCCATCGCCACCTTGCAGTCCTCGCGATTCATCAACCGCACAATCTCCTTCGCCGTCATGCGGTCCAGATTCCGCGACCTCGCATTCCTCTGTTCCGTAAGCCGATGATCGATGAATCGATTTTCTTTCGACTGATGTTCCGTGCTCCGGCTTGCGCGCTTGCGTTTCTTGGGTTGGGAAGTCATTCCCGCATTATACAGGCCGCGGAAAAATCCCTTGGCATGGCCATTCTGGCTGTGCAGTTCTAAGCAAAGCAACTCTGGACGAACCAGTGAGTACTCTTCATCGAAAATCAGCTATGGTAGACAATTAGAATCATCTCCCAGCGATTGCTTGCTTTTCTCGGAGTCTTGCTTTTTTCTTCAGGAGGCCGGGGCTTCAGCCCCGGCGTAGAGCAGTTGCATAAAAGGGGCTTTAGCCCCTGAAGCTGACTGAGGATTGGAACTCATGTCCCTGGACATTCTCAAACAACTCTTCGAGCAGCATTTCCACGCGCCGCCAGAGAGCATTCTGCCGCTGCAGGGCGAACTCGGCGGCTCCGGACGCAAAATCATCCGGCTCGTCAACAAAAAACACCGTGCGATCGGCATTCTCTACGGCATCCGCGAAGAAAATGCCGCCTTCCTTGAATTCTCCAAACATTTTCGCCGCCACGGCCTTCCCGTTCCGGAAATTTACGCCGAAGATCTCGACCACGGCGCGTATCTCGAAGAAGACCTCGGCGACACCACGCTTTTCGAATTCCTCTCGAAAAACCGCGCGGGTGAAAGCATCGCCCCTCAAGTCGTCGAAGCCTATCGAAAAGTTGTCGCCGCCCTGCCGCGCTTCCAGGTCGAAGCCAGTCGCGATCTGAATTACAAAGTCTGCTATCCCAATCCCAGTTTCGACCGCCAATCCATCGCCTGGGATCTGAATTATTTCAAATACTATTTTCTCCGCTTGGCTGGCATTCCTTTCAATGAACAAGCCCTCGAAGACGATTTCGGCCGCCTCACGGAATTCCTTCTCAGCGCCCCGCGCGATTACTTCCTCTATCGCGACTTCCAATCCCGCAACGTCCTCCTGCGTAACGGCGATCCCTTTTTCGTTGATTATCAAGGCGGCCGCAAAGGCGCCCTTCAATATGACATCGCTTCGCTCCTGTACGACGCCAAGGCTGATTTACCGCCCGATCTTCGCCAGCAACTCCTCGATCATTATCTCGACCGGCTCTCCAGCTTCATCCAGCTCGATCGCGAAGGTTTCCTCCGCTGCTACTACGCCTTTGTTTATATTCGCATCATGCAAGCCCTTGGCGCTTACGGTTTCCGAGGCTTCTTCGAACGCAGGGCCCACTTCTTGCAAAGCGTCCCCTACGCGCTAAAAAATCTTCGCTGGCTCCTTCATCATGTCAGGCTCCCCGTTCCCCTTCCGGCGCTGATGGACGCTTTCAAAGGCATGCTGGCCTCGGAGAAATTGCAGGGCCTCGCCTCCGAAGCGGACAATCTCGTCGTGCGCATTTTTAGTTTTTCATTTCACCACGGCTTGCCCAAGGACGAGAGCGGCAACGGCGGCGGTTTCGTTTTTGACGGCCGCAGCCTCCCCAATCCCGGCCGCGAAGAGCGTTTCAAGACCCTCACGGGAAAAGACGCCCCGGTGATCGACTATCTGAATCAGCAGGAAAGCGTGCATCAATTCCTCGCCGGCGTCCTGTCGCTGGTGGATTCCAGCATCAGCAACTACCAGCAGCGTGGCTTCAAGAATTTGATGGTTTCCTTTGGCTGCACCGGTGGCCAGCATCGCTCCGTCTTCCTCGCCGAGCAGTTGGCGAAACGCTTGCGCGCCAGGAACGGCCTGGAAATCTCCGTCCGCCATCTCGAACTGGAAAAACTCGGCAAGCGGAAAGCCCTCCAATGAAGGCCACACGCGTTACCTTCTGGCGGGTCGCTTCTCTTGATCCGCCTACCCCGCACCGTCATTCCGAACGGAGCGGGCCGACTTTCTCTTCCCGGTTCGCTCCTGCGAACCGGTCGGCCTGCGCAGAGAGGAATCTCTCTTCGGTTTTACCCTTCTTTCAATTCTTCTCTGTGCTCTCTGCGTCCTCCGCGCCCTCTGTGTTAATTCTTATTCCTTTGAACTTTTGCGGTCGCGACCAATGAAAGCCATGATCCTCGCCGCCGGCCTCGGCACGCGCCTCCGTCCGCTCACCGACAATCGCCCCAAGGCCCTCGTCGAACTCTCCGGCCGCACACTTCTCGAAATCACTCTCTCCCGCCTGCGCGCCTTCGGCGTAACCGAAGTCATCGTCAACGTCCATCACTTCGCCGATCAAGTCGTCGACTATCTGAAATCCAAAAAAAACTTCGGCATGCGCATAGAAATTTCCCGCGAAGACATTTTGCTGGACACCGGCGGCGGCCTGAAAAAAGCCGCCTGGTTTTTCCTCGAAGATTCCAGCCGCCGCTACTCCAAAAGTAGCGATTCCAATCAAATGGACGAGCCCTTTCTCGTCCACAACGTCGACGTCATCAGCAACATCGATCTCCGCCGCATGCTCCAATTCCACACCGAAAACCGCGCCCTCGCCACCCTCGCCGTCCAAGCTCGCGAAACTTTTCGCCCCCTCCTCTTCGACGACCACCTCCAACTCCGCGGCAGGATGGTCGGCCCCGATGGCAAACCGGAACTTGTTTCCCATGCTGTAGCTCAGGCCTTCAGGCCTGAGGAATCTGCTCCACCCCCGTTTCAAGCCCTCGCTTTCTCCGGCATCCACGTCATCTCGCCGCGCCTCCTTCCCATGCTCACCGAAGAAGGCATCTTCTCCATCATCCCGTCCTACCTACGCCTCTCCGCCCAAGGCGAAAAAATCCTCGCCTTCCGCGCCGACCAATACTACTGGCGCGACCTCGGTCGCCCCGCCGATCTCGCTCAAGCCGCCCTCGACTTGAACAAAACATGATCGCCATTGAGCGCACGGGAGCACTGCTTCAGTTCGACGCTTCCAGCTTCTCCGCCATCTCCAGCATCTTCGTTACGCTGTTCCAGTTTCTTCCTGTTCCCTGTGTCTTCAGCATCTTGCCCAGCCCTGCCCACGGCAGTTTCGAGCGTCCCGCGCCATTGGGGAAATAGATGTATATCTCTCGCCCCTCGACCCGCAATTCCTCCGGATCGCACTTCATCTGACGAACCTTCTCCCGGCCTTCCTCCCCCGGATCGCTCGCCAGAAAACTCACCAGCAATTTGCCCGGCTCAATCCCGCGCCGCTTGGCGAACGGGTTTCTCGCAACCACGTCTCTCATCTCCGCCGCCGTGCGCAAAATCACGTCGGGGCGAAACCCGAACTTTCGTGCAATCCCGTCCTCGATTCGCTTGGCAAGCCGCGCGATGTCCCGCTCGTCAGTCTTGAAAATCACGTTGCCGCTTTGCACGTAGGTCTGCGCATCCCGCAATTTCAGCGATTCATAGAGCGCCCGCAGCGCGTCCATCTTGATCTTGTTGTGGCCGCCAACGTTGACGCCACGCAGCATGGAAATAATCACCGTCATTTCGCGCCTCACTGTACTCGCCGCCGATACACATTGCGCAGTTTGTCTGGAACCCCTAGCATATAAACCCACGCGGAGTTCACAACATGAAAAATCTCACAACTGTTGTAATGACGGCAGCGTTTATCGCGATTTGCTCGTTAGCGAATCCAGTCTGGGCGCAATCACCCCGCTGGCCCGAACAAAAAGCCAACGCCTGGTACGCCCAACAGCCCTGGCTGGTCGGCAGCAATTACACTCCCAAATCGGCCATCAACCAGTTGGAAATGTGGCAGGAGGCCACCTTCAATCCCGACGAGATCGACAAGGAACTATCCTGGGCCGAATCTCTCGGCATGAACACCATGCGCGTCTTTCTCCACGATCTTCTCTGGCAGCAGGACGCCCCCGGCTTTCAGAAGCGCCTCGACCGCTTCCTGACCATCGCCTCGCGCCATCACATTCGTCCGATGCTTGTCCTCTTCGACTCCTGCTGGGATCCTTTGCCGCATCTCGGCCCGCAGCATCCCCCAATTCCCGGCGTTCACAACTCCGGCTGGGTGCAAAGTCCCGGCGCGGTGGCGCTGGCCGACCCCACACAAGTTCCGCGCCTCAAGGCTTACGTCCAAGGCGTCGTGGGAGCCTTCGCCAAGGACGACCGCATCCTTGCCTGGGACGTCTGGAACGAGCCCGGCGCCGACAACGCTGGCAGCTACGCGAAACAAGAGCTAAAAGACAAGACCGCCCGCGTGATCCCTCTCTTGCCCCAGGTTTTCGCGTGGGCCCGCGAAGCCAATCCCACTCAGCCTCTCACCAGTGGCGTCTGTTGTGTGGACACCTCGCCCGACGGCGCCAACCTCCCTGAAATCCAGCAGATTCAGCTTCGCGAATCCGACGTCGTCACCTTTCACAACTACAGTTGGCCTGAATATTTCAGGCAGGAGATAGCCTGGCTAAAGAAGTCCAACCGTCCGGTGATCTGCACCGAATACATGGCGCGTTCCGTGGGCAGCACGTTTGACACGATACTCCCCATCGCTAAGCAGGAGCACGTCGGCGCCATCAACTGGGGATTCGTTGCTGGCAAGACCCAGACCAATTTGCCCTGGGAATCCTGGGAGCATCCCTACATTCACAGCCAGCCGTCTGTGTGGTTTCACGAAGTCCTGCGCCCCGACGGCACGCCCTACCGCCAGGCCGAAGCGGATTTGATCCGCCGCCTCACCGCCAAGCAGTAGCACCCAGTAGGACAGGCATTCTTGCCTGTCGCTCTTGCCGATTGAATCGAGCTGCAATGTAGGACAGGCATTCTTGCCTGTCGCTCTTACCGAGCGACGCCGTAGAAGCCGCACTAGGAGGCCAAAATCATGCTCGCATCAGGAAAAATCGTCGGCTTCATCCCCACCAAGGACTACGACAAAGCGCGCGCCTTTTACGAAGACAAGCTCGGATTCGAGTTCGTCAGCCTCGACAAATTTGCGCTCGTCATGAACGTGGGCGGCCACATGATTCGCATCGTCAAGATTCCAAGTTTCACTCCGCTGCAAGGCACCATCCTCGGCTGGCAAGTCGAAAACATCGAATCCGTCGCCGCCTGGCTCCGAGACCGCGGCGTCCCTCCGGAAAAGTATCCGTTCGCCCAGGACCAAACCCTCGGCATCTGGACCACCCCCGACGGCAGCAAAGTAGCCTGGTTCAAGGATCCCGACGGCAACATCCTCTCCATTAGCCAACACGTCCCGTAACTGTAGCTCACCCCTTTAGGGGTGAGGCTTTTTCCTTCTTTTTCTTCAGGGGTGAGGCCTTTCCTTCTTTATTCTTCGGGGTGAGGCTTTTCCCTCTTTATTCTTCAGGGCTCAGGCTTCTCTGCCACCCACTCTCGGTGACACACCGTGAGGCTCATCCGCCTCTCAGCCTCACATATTTGCCTTGAATAATATACCTTATCCGCTATCTTATTCTTTATGACGCGGCTCAGAAGGATCGCCGGCCAAGATCGCATCTTCTTTATCACGACAAACCTCCTGAACGGCTGCTCGCCGCTCGCCCCATCCGAACGCGACCTGATTCTGTCCTTCCTTGGCGACGTCCGCACGCGTTGTCCATTTATCTTGTTGGGCTACGTCGTGATGCCCGCCCACGTCCATCTTCTCCTGGCGGTTCAATCCGTATCGGTTTCCCAAGTGATGCACCAGTGGAAATTCAAGACCGGCCACCGCATTCAGCAATTACGCGGAAGTGAGGGTCCATTCTGGCAGCCTCGCTATTTTGATTTTATTTGCCGCCATGCGCGCGACGTCTCCAGCAAACTCGATTACATCCATCAGAATCCCGTGCAAGCGGGATTTGTTCAGCGGCCTGACCAATGGCCGTGGTCGAGCGCGGCTTTCTACACGAAACCCTCATCTCCGCCGTCATCCTCACCGTCATTTCCGCCACTCATCCCCGACCACATGGATTTCTCCGGCGACCCCGACGAACTGCTTTGGCCCGCACCTCGTCGCCCCCTCTGACAGCCTATTGCCCCGCCTCAAAACTCTACCGTCCCAAACTGTATCCTCCCCGTACCTGTATCTTCCTCCCTGTAGCTCACCCTTTCCGGGGTGAGGCCTTTCGCTCTGCTAGCGTAACTTCGCCCGTCCAACCACAAACGCAAGCCCAACAACCCTCTCCAAGGCGTGCCGAAACGCCTGTGAATTATTATTCCGACTCTGTAGCTCAGGCCTTCAGGCCTGAGCAACCTGCTTTTTCCGCGCCACTCGTCACTAAACCCTCGTCACTTCCCTCAGCCCACTCCGCACATCCCATTCCCGCAACCCAATCCTCTCCGTCCGCTCAACCCGACAAGCCCCCGCAATCCTCCCCATCCACTACAAAACCTACCCCGACCAGGAACGCCCACGCGCGCCACTTCGACCACAACTGCCGCCTCCTCATAGACGGCAAACCCATTTAGAATCAACACTTACACACCCCTCCCGCAACTGTTGATTCTAAATCACTTACAGCAACACTAAGTCCTTTATCAGCAACACTTACAGAAAATGGGGGGTGGGCCTAAATCCAGGTTCGACTGGACGAATCTGGATGGAACCGTAGCTTCGGTGTCGATATTTATCTTACAGGATTTATCTTACAGGCGCTGCCACCGTCGCTAAACCGAGCGCTTGCATCACCGCATCATGCAGCTCGACGCGCACTTTCTGGATTTTGTTGTTCTCCCGCGTCGGATGCACGCGGTTCGTCAGAAACACGACAAACAGTTGCCGGTCGGGATCGATCCAGATCGAAGTGCCCGTAAATCCGGTATGCCCGAAGCTGTGCGCCGAAAAATAATGCCCGCTCGACCCGCCCTCGGTCGGCACCGCCCAGCCCAGCGTCCGCGTGCCGCCGGAAAGCTGCTGCGGCGTCGTGAATTGCGCGATGGTCGCGCGCCGCAAAATTCTCTGGTGCGCATAAACGCCGCCGTTCAGCAGCATCTGGCAAAACGCCGCCAGGTCCGGCGCAGTGCTGAAAACTCCGGCGTGCCCGGAAACTCCGCCAATGGCAAACGCATTTTCGTCGTGGACTTCGCCCTGCACCAGCCGGTGCCGCAAATTATTGTCGATTTCCGTTGGCGCGATTTGTGGCCACAGTTTTTTCGGTGGCCGGTACATCGTGTTATTCATTCCCAGCGGCGAAAAAATATAATTTTTCGCCAAATCGTCGAGCGTTCTTCCCGTCAACCGCTCGATAATTTCGGCCATCAAAATAATTCCCAGGTCCGAATAAATTTCCTTCGTTCCTGGTTCGTAGTCCAGCGGTTCGGCAAAAATCTTAGTGAGCGTGTCCTGCTTGTTCTTTGACGTCCGCCAATATTCCTTGAACGGTGGCAATCCCGAAGTATGCGTCAGCAAATGCCGCACCGTCACTCGGTGCCGCCACTCCGCGTTCGGCCCGCTCGCCCACTCCGGCAAGTATCGTTCGATCTTCGCGTCGAGATCCAGTGGCACGGCGAAGTCGCCCTCGGCCAGTTTCGCCACCAGCGTGGTTGTCGCCACCACTTTCGTCAGCGAAGCGATGTCGTACATCGTCGACGGAACTGTCGCCGCGGACTTCGCGTCGTAGCTCAATTTTCCGAACGCATGCACGGAAACTTTTCCGCGATAGCCCACCGCCAGGGTCGCTCCCGGAAATGCTTTATTCGCAATCGCTTTTTCGAGCACATCGAAGGTCGGCTGCAGCTGCGCATCGCCGCGCGCATCCATTGGCTGCAACGCCATCGGATTCCCTTGCAACTCCATTCCAAAACCGGCTTTGAGATTCACTCCGGGAATCGTCACCGGCAATTTCCCACGCACGGGAATTTCTCCGAACAGCGCGCGCGCCGCTGAAATTTGCGCGGCGTCGCTGATTCCAAACGCGCCCAGCCACGTTTCCGCTTGCGGAAATCTTTCAATCAAATACGGACTTCCAAATCCGAGCGTGATTACTGGTTTTCCGGTTTTGTAAATCTGTTCCGCCAGCGCGGCTTGCTCCGCCGGCACATCCACGTTTCCCTTGCGGTCGCTCACGCGCACAAAAAGGGCCAGAATCGCAACGTCGTAGAAATCCGGCGGCGGCAATTTCAGAATCGAAGCATTCACAAAACGCGTGTCCGCTCGCAGCGTCGTCACGGAATCGAATCGCGAACGCAACTCGCGTTCCAAATCTTCGCCAGGATATGGTTCCGGATCGGCGTAAAACGCCAACAGCAGAGCGCGCGATGATTTTGTTCCATCGAGCGGGAGACGGTGCGGCGTGTCGCGCAAAAGAGTCACGCCGCGATCGGAAATGTCCTGCGCTTCTTTTTGCCACGCAGCACTGCCGAGTTTTTTGTTGACGGCGTTTACGTCGACGAGGCGATTCGCGTTCAAGCCGAGCCGGGCTTTCGCCTGAAGAATTCGCCGCACGGATGCGTCGAGGCGTTCTTTCGAAATTCGTCCGGACTTCACCGCGGCCTGCAACGCTTCGAACGCGGCGTCCGGCACCGGCGGCATAAGCAAACAATCCACTCCCGCCGCGACCGCACGCACCGCCGCTTCTCCGGGCGCGTAGCGCACGGTGATTCCGCCCATGTCCATGGCATCCGTGACGATGAGGCCCTGATAGCCAAGCTGCTTGCGCAGCAGATCGGTGAGGATGTTGTGCGAGAGTGTTGCCGGCGTGTTGGGATCGGGCTCAAGAGCCGGAACATTCAGGTGCCCGGTCATGATGCTGTCAACCTGTGACGAAATCGCGGCGCGGAAGGGAATTAGCTCCAGTGAATCAAGCCGAGCGCGGTCGGCGCGAATCACCGGCAGATCAATGTGCGAGTCCGCGGCGGTGTCGCCGTGTCCAGGAAAATGTTTGGCGGTTGCCAATCCGCCATTTTCGCGGACGCCGCGGACAAACTCGCTTACAAATTGCGCGACGCGCTCCGGATTTTCGCCGAAGGATCGCGTGTTAATAATCGGATTGCCGGGATTGTTGTTTACATCCGCGTCGGGAGCATAGATCCAATGAACGCCGACGGCGCGTGCTTCGAGCGCCGTGATTTTGCCCATGGTGTAGGCGTCTTTAAGATTTCCGCCAGCGGCGAGCGCCATGGCCGTTGGAAAAGAAGTGCCTTCATCAAGCCGCATCGCCGTCCCGCGCTCGAAATCCGCGCCGACGAGCAGCGGAAGCTTCGACTTCGCCTGGAGCTGATTGTTCAGCACCGCCGTGGGATAAGCCTGGCTCTTCACGACGCCCAGCGGCGAACCATGCGTGATGTTGATGAAACCTCCGACGTGGAGGTCGTTCACGTCATGCATGATTTGCTGGTAGGCCGCGGTGTCCGTGGCCGTCAGGCTTCCGTGATAGGTGGTGAAAAGAAGCTGACCGATTTTTTCGTCCACGGTCATTTTGCGCAGCGTGGTTTCCACCCACGCGTTCGCGGCGGGCAATAATTTCTTCATCGCGCTCTTTGGGGGAACTGTGCTTTTCCCGGCGGCGGATTTTTCTGCTGAAGTGCTGCTCTGACTGCGCGCGTTATGTGCCATAAGAAAGATGATCGAAACGGAAATCAGAAGCGAAAAACGGACGCGGCGTCCCTCCATCAGTTAGAATCCCCCTGTGGCCGCCAGCGGTCTGCATTAATTCATAGCACACGCACATCGCGCTCTCAACGCGGCTTCGGCCAGCGCGTTCCAGAATATCATTGTATTGTTGGATGGTTGCAAAGGGGGACCATTTGAACAGGCTCGCCGGCGTGTTGTCGAAAGTTTTCCGATTCACCATTGTTTTGGCGGCGCTCGCGGCGATTGGCCCGGCGTCGTTCGCGGCAGGAAAGCGCTCGGGACGAGTCGCTCGCGTACAGACCGGGCTGGACATTCTCGCAGCGCAAAAGTTCGCGCCCCTTCGCGGGAAGCACGTTGGATTGATCACCAATCACACCGGCGTCGATTCGCAAGGCAAAAGCACAGCGGACCTTTTGTCACACGCGCCTTCCGTGCAGTTAGTCGCCTTGTTTAGCCCGGAGCACGGACTGGCCGGACGCAAAGACGAAAGAGTGTCTTCCTCGAAAGATCCTACAACGGGTTTGCCGGTTTACAGCCTGTATGGCGAGACGCTGCGCCCCACCGATGAAATGCTGAATGGCATTGACGCGCTGGTTTTCGATATCCAAGACGCGGGCGTGCGGTTTTATACCTATACGGCGACCATGGCGTATTGCATGGAGGAGGCCGCGAAACGAAAGATCGCTTTCTTCGTGCTGGACCGGCCGAATCTCCTGGGTGGAGAGATTATCGAAGGCCCGATGCTCGAGGCGGACAAGACCAATTTCGTCGCGTACTATCCGCTGCCGGTGCGCTACGCGCTCACGATCGGCGAACTCGCGCAGTTTTTCAACGCCGAAAATCACATCGGGGCCGACCTTCACGTCATCCCCATGAGGAACTGGCATCGCAACTATTTTTTTGAAAGCACCGGCATCAAGTGGATTCCGCCTTCGCCGAATCTGCGGACGATCAAGGGATCGATTCTTTACCCTGGGATCGAAATTCTGCAAAGCGCGGGAGTCTCCGTAGGGCGCGGCACACAAACTCCGTTCGAGGAATTTGGAGCGCCGTGGATGAATGGCGATGAAGTGGCGGCGGCGCTGAATGTCCGGAATCTTCCGGGCGTGCGTTTTGCCGGGCAGCCGTTCATCCCGATTGCGGGACTGTACAGCGGACAACGTTGCGGCGGCGTTTCCATCAAGATTACAGATCGCTTCAAAGTGCGTTCGATGCGTATGGGATTGGAAATCGCCGCCATTTTGCTGAAACTCTACCCGAAACAGTTTGAAATTTCGAAAATGATCGAACTCGTTGGAAACACGGATACCATGCAGCAGTTGCAGTCCGGCGTACCGCCGGAAAAGATCGTTGCGAGCTGGTCGGAGTCTGTCACTACGTTTGATCAGATTCGTCGAAAATACTTTCTTTATAAATAGAAGGCCTGCGCCGGCAATCCCTTGGGATCGCCAAAGTTCCAGTGTTCATTGCAAAGATTCGGTGTGGTACATTTCTGACATGCGAATTGTGTCGCTACTGCCGTCGGCTACGGAGATTCTCTTTGCGCTGGGACTGGAGCGTGAAATCGTGGGCGTGAGCCACGAGTGCGACTACCCACCTCAAGCCAAGACGAAACGCGTGGTGATTCATTCGCGGCTGCCGCACGGCGCATCGCCGGCAGAAATTGACCGGCTCGTGAGCGAGTATGTACACCGCGGCGAAAGTTTGTACGCCGTGGATGCCGAGACGCTGGAGGCACTGGCTCCGGACCTGATCGTCACGCAGGATTTGTGCCATGTTTGCGCGGCGTCTCCCGATGATCTGGCCACGGCGCTGGCGCGGTTCGAGCGGCGGCCCGAAGTTCTTTGCCTGAATCCGCAGGATCTGGGCGACGTCTGGCGCGACATTCTTTGGGTGGGAGAAGAATCCCGCCGCGGTTCTCAGGCGGAAGCGCTGGTGAAAGAGATTGGGGCGCGTATTGGCGCGCTGCAACAGCAGTTGCCGCAGACGGAGAAGCGTCCTCGCGTGGCGTTCCTCGAATGGCTGCAACCCTTTTACGTGGGCGGACACTGGGTTCCGGAAATGATCCAAGTGGCCGGCGGGGAAGACGTTCTGGGCAAAGTGCGCACCCCTTCTTCCCGCGTTCATCTCCAGGATATCGTGGAGGCGGAGCCGGAGATCTTGCTTGTGGCGCCTTGCGGCTACGGCGCCCAGCAAGCGCGCAAGGAATACCTTTCCATGGAGCTTGCCGAGCAGTGGAATGCCATGCCTGCCGTGCGCAACGGCCGTGTGTACGCGCTGGAAGCGAACAGTTATTTCTCGCGCCCCGGCCCGCGTCTGGTTACTGGCATCGAAGCGCTCGCCAAACTTTTCCATCCGGCGATTGAGGTTCCACGCGAAGCGGAAGCTGCGGTCTTGCCAGTCCATGCGGGCGCGCAGGCTCGCGCGGCATCGATATAGCTCCACATTTCTTGCAAAGACTTCAGAGAGGCTAGCAACTCGTCTTGGCGCGACGATCTTGCCGAGTAGGGGCGCAGCATTGCTGCGCCCCTACAACCGGGTAACGATCCGATTTATGGACACCTGCTCCAAAGACCAATTGACAATTCACGGCTTATATATAAGAATCTTACATGTAAGGGAGCGACTTATGATTGGAGCAGGAGTCAAGCGCGGCACAGCGGAACTCGCGATCCTCAGCGTTCTGGAAGAAGGCCCGCTGCACGGCTATGAAATGGCGCGGCGCATCGAGGAGCAAACCAAAGGCGCGCTGCGCTTCACCCTCGCCGCGCTCTACCCCATGCTCTACCGCATGGAGCAGCGCGGCTGGATTCGCGGCGCGTGGGAAACCAGCCAGTCCGGACGGCGCAAGCGCTGCTACCGCCTCACTCCTGCGGGGAAGAAAAAACTGTCACCCTTGCGGAAGGAATGGGCGGAGCTTTTTGGCGCGCTGAAGCGGCTAACGAAGGTGGCCCATGCCTGATTGGCAAGAACTTGTTCGCAAGCGGCTCTCCGGCCTCAAACTCGGTTCGGCCGAGAGGGAAGAAGTCCACGCGGAACTCGCCGTGCACTTGGAAGAATCGTACGAATCGCTGCGAACAAAGGGTCTACCGGAACAAGCGGCCATGCAGCAAACGCTTGCACAAGTTGCCGATTGGCAGGATTTGCGCCGAGAGATTCAAATCGCCAGAACAGTGAAGGAGAACCTCATGAATGATCGCGTCAGGCAATTGTGGCTCCCCGGTTTGCTCACCTTTGCGCTATCGATGGGCTTACTTGAGCTGGTCCAGAAGTTCGGAGCGCGCCCAATCGTTCTTGATCTGGACAAGGGAACTCCTGTTCTTATGTTCTATACCCCCTGGTTGCTGGCGCTGCCATTGGCAGGTGCATTGGGAGCCTATCTGTCGAAGCGCGCCGGAGGTTCTGCGCGCATAGTGCTGGCCTCCAGCATATTTCCCGTCCTGCCATTCGGGGTTGTGTTTATGATTGCCGGTCCCGTGGGTCTGGTGATCAGCCACAGTCTGGCGCACCACATTGTGACCGCGGCCTTTTTCAGTATGTCGGTCGGATGGGTTCTAGCGCCCGGAATAGCTCTCCTCGTCGGAGGCTTTTTGATGCAACTTCTTATTTCCCGCCGCTCAAGCACTCACGGCATCAGCATGAGCTGAGGAGGACTTGGTCCAGCGGCGATAGAACGGGAGACCGGCGAGAATCAAGAGGAGGCCGATGGAGGAGCGGCCGGGGCGGTCGATCCAGATATTAATGGTGAGGGCCAGCGCGCCCGCGACAAAAATGCCTGGCACCCAAGGATAGCCCCAGCAGCGATAGGGCCGCGGCAAATCGGGCTCGGTCTTGCGCATGCGAAACAGCGCCACGACGGCGGAAGCGTAGAAAATCCACGCAGCAAAAATAAAAAGATTGGTCAATTCTTCGAAAGTGCCCGTCAACGCCATCAAACTTGCCAGCACGCCTTGAAAAATCAGCGAGCGTCCGGGCGTCCGGAATTTCGGATGGATGCCTCCGACAATTTTGAAAAAGATTCCGTCGCGGGCCATGGCATAGCCCACGCGCGCTCCGCTGAGCACGGATGAATTCATCGAGCCCAGGGCGGAGATGACCATTGCGAAGGTGATCCAGCTGGCGGCGGTGGCTCCTT
Source organism: Acidobacteriota bacterium (assembly GCA_003225315.1). Taxonomy (GTDB): domain Bacteria; phylum Acidobacteriota; class Terriglobia; order Acidiferrales; family UBA7541; genus Acidiferrum. The sequence continues at coordinate 150,453 of QHZD01000026.1, read as the reverse complement.
TGATGTGCGCAACGACGTCGGAAGCGATGTGCTGCGATGCGGCTACGGCTTCGAACGGCAGCACATTCAAGCAAGCCCAGGTGAAAAGCAGATAAATCACGGCGACAAATCCGACTCCACCGACCAGCGCGCGCGGGAAATTCTTCTGCGGGTTTTCCACTTCGGAGCCGACGAGATTTAGGTCTTCCCAACCGTCATACGCCCACAAAGCCGCTGCCAGCGCCGCGAGGAATGCGCTGAAAATTGCGCCAGCTCCCATGCCCGCTGACGGCCAAAACGGTTGCGGTCCGCCGGTCTGAGCGCTCGCGGGCGCTAAAAATGCCACGCCAATCACGATGACAACGGAGGTGATCTTGATAGTGGTCAAGAAAACCTGGACGGCTCCGCCGAGGCGCACGCCGAGATAGTTGATGCCGGTCATGATGAGCAACCAGACGACCGCGAGCGGCTGTGCCCACGTGAAGACGAAATCGTACGGCTTGATCCAGCCGGTGAGACCGGGAATGGCGATGTGAACCGTGAAGAGCGGCACGGCGATAACCGGGAGGAGAAAGCTGAGGAAGCGCATCATGCCGGCGGAAATCGAGGCGAGCGAACTGGGGCGTCCGACGATCGAGTGCATCCAGCCGAAGATGAAGCCGTAGACGGGGCCGAAGCCGCGGCGGAGGTAGGCATATTCGCCGCCCGCTTCCGGAATCATGGAACCCAGCTCGGCAAAAGAAAACGCGCCGAAGATGGAAAGAATCGCGCCGACGATCCAGGCCGCAAAAACGACGGAGACGCTGCGGCCTTCGCGCGCCATTTCCGCGGGCTTGAGGAAAATTCCGGTGCCGATCATCGTGCCGACAACAATGGCGGCGGAAGCCCACGCGCCCAGCCCGCGCACCAAGTCCAGACGCTTTTCGTTCAATTTTTCCTCACCTTCACGTGCCCAAAGTGCCTTGATTGTGCGGCTGTGAGATTCGGCTCGCGATCGAGCCGACGACAAACGTGACGATCGACCCAATCATAAAGAACCATGTAAACGCCACGTTCGTAAATCGAAATATGCATAGAATTGCGGCCAAGCCAACAATCATTCCAGCCAAGGCGCCGCGCGCGTTGGCGCCGCGGTCGAAGGTACCTAGCAAGAAGAGGCCGAGCAGGCTGCCGAAGGGAAGAGATGCGACCGTCAGCCCCGCCTCCAGAAGCGGCCCCCATTTCACGAAGCCGAAACCCATCAGGACCAGGCCCCAGAAGAGGGTCATGCCGCGCGAGAGCCTCAGAAATTGGCCCGCATCGGCGGTCCGTCCGCGCAGGCTTGCAAAATCAAGAACGCTCGAGGCCGCGAGGGAGTTCAGCGAGCCGCTCGCGTTGGACATGGCCACGGCTACGATCGAAGCGAGCAGCAAGCCTGCAAGCCCCACGGGCATTTCGCGCACAAGAAACAGCGGAAGGATGCGGTCGGTGCGTTCGCCGGGCGTTAATAAGGGTGAGTGCTGCGCGAAAACGTAAAGCAAAACGCCGATCAAGAGAAACACGATGAATTGGACAAGCACGATAACGCCACTGGCGAGCAGGGCGCGGCGGCTGTCGCGTTCACTTTTCGCGGCGAGGAGACGCTGCACGATGATCTGGTCCGTGCCGTGGGTGGCCATCGTGAGGAACGCGCCGCCGATCAGTCCGGACCAAAATGTGTATTTGGTGGCGAGATTCCAGGAAAAATCGAGAACCTGCAATTTGTGTCCCGCGGCGCCTGCGACTTGCGTCACTTCGCTCCAGCCGCCGGGAATGCGGTGCAGCAAAACGAAAAAGGTTACCGCACTTCCGGTCAGGTAGAGCAGCAACTGGGCGACGTCGGTCCAAATTACCGCTTTCATGCCGCCTTCGAAGGTGTAGAGGACGGTGAGCGCGATGACGATGACGACCGCGAGCTTCTCCGACGTTCCGAGCACGACGCTTACAACCAGCGCGATGGCCGAGACGCGCACGCCTTCGGCAATCGCCCGCGTGATCAGAAAAGTGCTGGCGGCGACGGCGCGCATGCGTTCACCGAAGCATTTTTCGATCAGCGCGTAGGCAGTGAAAAATTCGCCGCGAAAATATCCGGGCAACAGCAACAATACGATGAGCACACGGCCGATCAGGTAGCCGAAGACGAGTTGAAGAAAAGTGAGATTTCCGCCGTAAGCGATTGCCGGCGTGCCGATGATCGTGAGGGTGGAGGTTTCCGTGGCGACGATCGAAAACGCCAGGGCCCACCACGGCGCGGTGCGGCCGCCCAGAAAATAGTCCGTGGCGTTTTGCTGGCCGCGGCGGAAACGCATCCCCAGCGCCGTGACGGCAAGCAGGTAGGCAATAACAATGGCAAGGTCGAGCGGATGGATGCGCATCGAGAATCTTTTCCGCCGTTCCTTTTGGATGCTGCGGAAAAGTGCGTCGAGAATAGTGGCGCGGTGCAGCCGCGTCAAGAAAACTCTGCTGTACGCGGACGGGATCACAACGATTGCAGAACTTTTCCAGTTTGCGCACTCGCGCCACACTCGGCACTACGATTGCCGGGCGTTCTCGCATATCCTTTTCTCATGCGCTATGTTCTGGGATTTGACGGCGGCGGCACGAAGACGGACTGCGTGCTGATGGACGAAACCGGCGCGATTCTTGCGCGTTCGCGGTCCGGAGCTTCCAACCCCACGACTTTCGGCGAGGACACCTCGCTGGCTTCGCTGACGCATGGGGCGGCAGATGCGCTGCGAGCGGCGGGAAAATCCAAGCAGGATGTGGCGTATCTCGTTGCGGGCATCTCGGGCGCGGGAGAGCCGGCCATGCGCTGGGCGTTGCAGTCGGGCCTGCAGCTGAGATTCCCGAATGCGAAGATCTGCGTTACAAGCGATCTTGTGCTTTCCTTGGCGGCCACGGGAGAGATTCCCAGCGTGGTCGTGATTGCCGGGACAGGTTCGGCGGTGCTGGGAAGAACGACGCCAGTCAAATTGGTGCGCGCCGGCGGGTTTGGACCCGTGATTGGCGACCCAGGGAGCGCCTACGACATCGGCAGGAAAGCCGCTGCTGTCTGCGTTCAGAAACATCTCAACAATGAGGCGTTTCCCCTGGGTGCGAAAATTCTTGCGGCATTTGGCTGGAAGTTTGACGAATTTTTAGATCAAGCGCGCGCCCAGCCTGCAGCGGTGTTTCCAAAGGTTTTTCCTGTCCTCGCAAACGCGGCAGAAAGCGGCGACGCTGCGGCGCAGGCACTCCTGACCGCCGGAGCGCAGGATTTGCGAGATCAGGCACGCGAGGTCATTGAGAAACTGAAATTGACAGGCGCGAGTTTCTTTCTGGCCAAAACTGGCGGCGTGTTCGATGGCAGCGCCTTCCTTAATTCTCAATTCGATAGCATGATCCAGAAAATTTCTCCGAAGGCAAGAATCGGTCCTCTGCCGCGCTCGGTGGCTGAAGCTGCGGCCCAATTGGCGCGAGAAGCGCTAACGAATCCGCTGGTGCTTGACGAGAGTTAAGTCATGGCGGACCTCAAGGACAAGGATCGCGAACGCGCGCTCATGGCCACAGGCGAAGAGCTTGCCGGGCTGGTGCACCATCCTTCGGCTGACGTGCTCCTCGCATTGCTCGAGAATCCGGCGCTGGACGAAACGCAAGTCTGCCTGCTGCTTGAGCGAAAAGATTTGCCGGGAGAAATTCTCGAAGAAATCGCGCGAAGGAAAGCGCTCCTAAAAAGCTACCGAGTCAAAAAGGCGCTGGCGTTTCATCCGCGGACCGCGCGGCTGGTCAGCCTGCGGCTGCTACGCGATCTTTACCTGATGGATCTGGTGCAAGTTGCGATTTTGCCGGGTATTTCCGCCGAACTGAAGCGCAACGCCGAAGAGCAATTAATTGCACGGCTGCCGCAGCTTCCGCTGGGGCAGAAAATCACCCTGGCGCGACGCGGGCCGGCGCGCGTGGCCGGCGCGTTGCTCGCGGAAGGCCATGCGCAAGTGATTTCTGTCGTTCTAGACAACCCGTACATGACCGAAGCACAAGTTTTGAAGGCCCTGTCCCGCGAGAAACTTCCCGTTCCAGTGATTCCGGCCATCATTCAGCATCGCAAGTGGTCGATCAGCTATAACATCCGTCTGGCACTCATCCGGCATCCCGCGGCGCCGCTGGCGACGGTTCTTTCCTATCTGCCGCACCTCACCGTATCTGATCTGCGCGAATTGGCCTCGCCCGGCATCGTTCCGGAAAGCCTTCGGAAGTATCTGCAGGCCGAAGTCCAGCGCCGCATGCGCGCGGGTGAAAAGACGGCAAGGGTGAACAACCCTGCCGATGATCCTCACGGGCCGAGTAAAGACTGAGTATCCGGTCCTCCATTTGAGAGCATGTACCTAAACGACTTGCTCTGCATCGAAGCTCACATTGCCGGGAACAAAACATACGCCTCCGGCGTCGTATGTGTTGTGGTGGAAGAAGGCGTATGCTTACAGCAGAGAGGCGGCGATTTCGCCCGAGCGCCGTGGTACGTAATCCCCGGCAGGGGGTTGCACCAGATTCATGGGCATTGGGGATCATCCCGCCCGGCGACTCGAACGCCGCTGGGCGCCGCGCTACTCGTTCCGTGCCAACCTCGAGATCGAATGGGGCTCCGCGGTCCTTCGCGGAAGCACGCGCGACATCAGCTCAAACGGAATGTTTATCGAAGCTGTCGATCCTCTCTGGGTCGGCGCTGGCTTTACCGCGCGACTGACTCTCGATCGCCCCGTAAAACTCGACTGTTTCGTGAAGCGGATCGAGCCCGGGAAGGGCATGGGCGTGTCCGTGGCGGTCTCCGAATCCGAAAGCCAGAAGCTTTTCCACGAGCTGCTTTCCTCACTCTCCACTCCGGGCACGTAATCCCGTCTTATACTAAGAATGATGACACGCTGCGTTGATTGCGGTGCGGAGAGGATTGCGGATCAGTGTCCCTCGTGCGGCCTGACTTCGGCGGCCGCGGAAGTCATGTTCCGGAGGCGACTGCTCAAGCGCACGGCGATTTTTCTCGCTGGGTCGCTGGCGTTTCCTTACGTCAGCCAGATTTATCCACCGCTCGAGTTGGACCTGATGCTGGTGTTTTTCGGAGGGTTTTTCTTTGTCGCGCTGGCCATCGCGGTGATTCTCGAACGCCGGGCGCGAAATCACCTTGAACTTGAAGTGCTCAAGCGCGTGTACGCGGGATTCATCCCGCTGCCGTGGATTTTAGCTGCGACGCTACTGGCGAACGGAGCGTTGGACGCAAAAGAGAACGCAACCTATTACGCCACAACTGTGGATGGCCGCTACAACATGTCGGGAATCGTCCTCGGCACACGGCGGCTGATCGTTCATTCCTGGCGCGAAGGGCGGAGAGTCGAACGGCTGGCCGTGAATTTTGATGATTTCGGTCGCTTTCACGCTGGTGATGCGGTGTCTGTGGGCGTCAAACCGGGCGCGCTCGGGATCCCGTGGTATTACGGCGTGTATCGCCGGTAATCTCTCCGCTGCAAAGCTCATTCCCTGTAGCTCACTCCTTTAGGGGTGAGGCTTCCTTGTCTGCAGCGCGATGCCAACCTCGAAGCAAAAGCCTCAGGCCTGAAGGCCTGAGCTACAGGTCATTCAGTACGCGGGTTTACCGTTGATGAGAAGAGGGATTTGCAGCTCGAGGATGTGGCCATCCTTGCCGAGGCGGAATCGCAAGAGTTGCATGCTGCCAACGTCGCGCGTTTTCCAGTCGGGAGTCTCGAGCGGCTGTTCGGGCTTATCCGAGGGCGACCACTCCACTTCTTCGCCGTGGGGCTTCACCGTTTGCGGATCGATTTCGTAAGCCTCTTGTTCCTTCATGTCGACGAGGAGATACCGCTTCCATAGGTGTACCAGCAGCAGGCCTTTTTTCTCGGTGTGATAAATATTCCAGGACTTGGGCGCCTCGTCGTTGAATTTCACGATGGCAAATGTCACTGGTTTCCAGATGGTCTTGATACCGTCGGCGGTCGCAGATGCTATAGAGATAAAGAACAGCACGATCGTCATCGAGATTTCCAGCCGTGAAAACATTACTCTCCCGTTGCCGCCATCACCCAAAGCAAGGCCATAAGCAAGGAAAGAGCGCACGCTGGCCACCTTAGTCTGCCTTTGCCTGCGAAACTGATGAGCAGGCCAGCCACGCCCGTCAAGAATCCCCACCGATAAAAACGCAGGAGCACGGGATCGTAGAACGGGAACCCGCCGATCAATCTTGCCCAGACAAGCGAAATGAACCATAGCAATGAGGAAAGCCCGGCCAGGCCAATTGCCACGAAGGCGATGTAGCTTCGCCAGGCTGGCTCGACAATTCTCGGAACTGTACGCGACCACCTCCAGAGGGCCCAAACGAGAATTAGCAAGGGCACCCCAGGAAACACAGGCCAGAGGATTAGTCGAATAACATCGAAATACCAGTGATGCATAAAAACAGACTTAGACTTTGACCTCGCTGAACGATTTGTCGAGGAGCTTGATGGCTTCGTCGACGTCGGGCTTGGTGGTGTTCAGCATGGGGGCGAGGCGCAGGGTGTTGCCGTAGAGGCCGCCTTTGCCGATGAGCAGGCCGTTTTGGCGCGCGCGCTCCATGACTTGCGTTGTAGCTTCGGGAGCAGGCTCCTTCGTTTTGCGGTCTTTCACCAATTCGAGCGCTTGCATCAGTCCCATGCCGCGCACGTCGCCAATCAGCGAATGCTTTGCCTGCAATTCTTCCAGCTTGCTACGGAAATATTTTCCGACCACGTCCGCGTTCTCCAGCAAATGTTCTTCCTCGATCAGTTCGATGGTGGCTTTGGCCGCTACGCTTGTCACGGGATTGCCGCCAAACGTGGCAATGTTCGCGCCCTGGAAGCTGCCAGCGATTTCCGGCGTGGTGACAGTCAAGCCCACAGGCACACCATTGGCCATGCCTTTCGCGCTGGTGATCATGTCCGGGATCACTTCCCACTGCTCAATGCCGAACCATTTCTTTCCGGTGCGGCCCCATCCCGTCTGCACTTCGTCGGCGATGAACAGCGCACCGTATTTTTTCACGATATTGAAAACGATCTTGAAGTACTCCTTCGGTGGCGTGATGAATCCGCCGACGCCCTGAATCGGTTCGGCGATGAACGCCGCGATGTTGCCGCTGGTGCCGGTTTGAATGAGGTTTTCCACGTCTCCCGCGCAGGCCACTTCGCAATCGGGATATTTCAAGTGCAGCGGGCAGCGATAGCAGTAGGGATTGACGGCATGCGAAATGCCCACGCTGATGACGCCGGCCTTGCGATAAGGCGCGTGTGCCGTGACAGCTTTCGCGAGCGAGGAGCCGCCGGAATAGGCGTGGCGCAGCGCAACCACATCGAAACTGCCGGTGGACATGCGCGCCAGCAAAATGGCGGCTTCGTTGGCTTCGGTGCCGGAATTGGTGAAGAAGCTCTGCTGCAAATTCCCCGGAGTGATCTGCGCGATCTTTTCCGCGAGCGCCACGATGTGTTCGGTGGGGTAGAGCGTCGAAGTGTGCTGCAGCCAGTTGACTTGTGCGCTTACTTTGCTGCTGATTTTCGGGTTGCAGTGTCCCACGGAGACGGTAAGGATGCCGCCGAAGAAATCCAGATATTTGTTGCCTTCCACATCCCAGAGGTGCTGCATCTCGCCGCGGTAGGCCACCAGCGGCTGCTGGAAATAGTTGGTCACCGAGGGCCATAGATATTTTTTGTGCTTGGCGACGGCTTCTTCGCTGCGCGCGCTGCGTGCGAGCTGGGATGCCGGTACAAAATGTGCAGGCGTGGTCACGGACGAATCCTCTGATTTCGGTTTGGCGGCCATTTCAATGGGCCATCTGACTTCGAGTGTACGATGCGGCCTGCGCTGCGGCAAGCGACCGGTGAACGGTGCTCCGGTAGCCGGAAACCTGAGAGGAGATGCGAAATTTAGAGATTTGCATTTGCCAGCACGGAGGGTGAGTTGGGGAACATGTTCTGTAAGAAGCACCGGACTACTGCTTCATGTGCAAAATTGAACAGACATTAGAGGATCCAGTTTCATAGCCTGAAGCCAGGTAACCATGACTACGCCGGGGGGCAGTTTGGGGTTGAAAGGTGCTGCCGCCCCGGCCTATCGACTCGCTGTTCATGTCGCTGGAATCGAACCGGGCCTACAGCAAGGGGAACAAGCAGCAAAGGGGATTTGGCCGTGCTGTCCGCGAGCGCTGCCCATGCGCTGTAGACTTCTTTCCGCAATTCAATGCGGCGGCAATGGACCAGGGCTGTCCCATAACAATCCGTGCCGTATCTCCCACCTGTCCCAAATTGCACAGATAGGCTTCCGTCTCTGCGTCATCATGTAAACATGCCTAAGAAAAAGGCGATGGAGGCATCTCGCCGAGCGACGCTTGCTGGCGTTCGGAAAGAAATGGCCAAGTCACGCGTGGCCAAGTCCGCGCGAAAAGAGTATGCCAATTTGTCCTTGCCGGTGCGATTGACTAAGGCAAGGAAACCGTCCCGTCGTGAAAGGTAAGAATCCGAACTAATTCGAGGGCTAGCTTTGAAATAGTGGATATGCGAAATTGCGGCTACGGCCCCCGACGGCGCGGACTAACTTTGCATTTAACAACCAGGCAAAAACCCTGTCTTGAGCAGTTTAATTTTGATAAAATCCTCTTCAAGCGGTGTTTTATGAACGCTATCGCGAGTTCACGCAAAAGAAAATCCAAAAGAAAATCCAAAAGAAAATCCAGGGAAAAGAATGCCTTTGATGCCCAGGCTTTTCTGGATTCCGCCGGCGTGTCGAGAAAGGTTGTGGTGTATCGAAAGTTGCAGAAGGTCTACTCCCAAGGGGATTTTGCCACTAGTGTGATGTATATCCAGGAAGGTGGCGTAAAACTGTCCGTTGTTAACGAGGTTGGCAAAGAAGCGGTCGTGGCCATTCTGGGGCCCTCCGACTTTTTTGGCGAGGGGTGTCTGGCAGGGCAGGAAGTTCGCATGGGAACCGCCACGACGATTGCCCCCACGTCCATCCTAGTCATTGAAAAAAAAGAGATGATGCGGGTGCTTCACGCGGAGCATGCACTCTCCGACCGCTTCATGGCTTACATCCTTTCTCGCAATATCCGCATTGAGGAGGATTTGATCGATCAGCTCTTTAACTCCAGCGAGAAGCGGCTGGCGCGGACCCTTCTGTTGCTCACTCGCTATGGCCGGAACTCAGAGCCTCAAAAGGTGCGTCCCGAAGTATCCCAGGAAGTGCTCGCGGAGATGATTGGTACGACGCGCTCGAGGGTCAACTTTTTTATGAATAAATTCCGCAAGTTGGGATTCATTCGTTACAACGGCGGACTTCAGGTCAACAGTTCGTTGCTGAGCGTGGTCTTGCACGAATAGTTGGCCGTTTTGTGAAACGATTCAGGAGATTTTGACACTACCGTCATATCGCCTGTTTATGCTGAATTGGGCGATCGACCCTTAAGACCATGGTGCCCGGCAAGACGACGTCGCGTCCCGCAACTTCTCCCTCCAGGAGATTGACCTCCCGCGTACCAACGCCCGGAGACGTGTGGGTGTACTGGCGATGCCATGGACGCGAAGACGTCTCGCGCGTACGCGATATGAGCATGGGGGGATTGTTCATCGAGACATCCGAGCCGAAGGATGAGGGTGTCCGAGCCAGATTGGATTTTCTAGTGCAAGAAGGGCAGATCCGCGCCGACGCCGAAGTGCGGCATGCAAGCTCTGGAATCGGATTAGGGCTGAAATTCACGGCGCTCAGTGAACAGGACCGGCCGAAACTCGCTGCCTTGTTGACCAGATTGCGTGCGGCTCGGAATTCCCACTGAAAATCGCATTATCCCTGTTGAGGCTCACCTCTCTGCAACACTCCACGATAGAATTCCACATAGCTTCGCTTTCGAATGATGAGTCAAACCAGGATTCACCTCCGGCTCGCTGTTCCCGAAGATGTGCCCATTTTGGGTGAATTGATCGAAGCGTCCGTCCGCGGATTGCAGGCTCAAGACTACACGCAAGCGCAAATCGAAGGTGCCCTCAAAACGGTTTTTGGCGTCGATAGCCAGCTTATCGCCGACGGAACGTATTTTGTGGCGGAGACTGACGCTGGCGCAGCGCATCGTTCCGAAGCAATAAACTCGCAAACCGGATTGATGATCATCGGTTGCGGCGGCTGGAGCAAGCGCAAGACGCTCTACGGCAGCGATCACTGGACAAGACGCGAAGATGCTCTTCTGGACCCTCATCACGATGCGGCAAAGATTCGGGCGTTTTTTATCCATCCGGACTGGGCGCGCCAGGGAGTCGGTAGCATGATCCTCCAGGCTTGCGAGGATGCGGCAAAATCCGCCGGATTTACTCGCTTCGAAATGGGCGCAACGCTGACCGGAGCAAAGCTTTTCGGTGCCAAGGGCTATGTCGCCGTGAAACCCATCTCGATCTCGCTGGCGAATGGAGAATCGCTCCCCGTGATTCACATGGAGAAACCAGCGTGACAGAGTCAGAGGAGAGCGCTGAGTCGGCGGGCTGAACCGCACGATGCAGGAGCCGTGCAGGTATAATGCCCGCTATGAATTTAGCGCTACGGCTCCTCCGGCGCGCGTACGGCATGTTTGCGCGTGTATTTCCGCGGTGCAGCGTGATTTCGCAGGCGATTGCTTTCAATCTCTTTCTGGCCTTTTTTCCGACTTTGCTGATTGCCGTGGCGCTGGCGACGAGCCGGATCGGCGGTAAGACGAGTTTGTTTGACCTAATCGCGGACTTCACGCAATTTTTGCCTCCGGGCAGCCAGGCAATTGTCTCGGAGTTTCTGGCGAAGCGAGGACCAGAAGCATGGAAGGTCGCAGCACTGGGATGGACCGGAACGCTGCTCGCGGGTTCACAAGTCATGAAGCTGGTGATGCACGGCATTCACACCATCTATGGAGACACGGATGAGCTTGGATTTTTGCACCGGCAAGTGCGCGGCTTGATGCTGCTGCTGGTGACGATTGCTCCGCTGCTGGGAGCAACCATCCTTGGGGTTCTGGGTAAGCCCTTGCGCCGATGGATCGCGCACGAAGTAGGCAAACACACCATTTTGCAAGGCTGGTGGAATTTCTTTTTCCCCGCTGCCGCCATGGTGCTGGCCATGCTGGCGCTGACTGTGATTTATCGCGTGGCCCGTCCCCGGGAGGAAAGTATGCGCAACGTCCTGCCCGGAGCGATGGTCGCCACGCTCCTATGGTGGCTGGTGGACGTGCTCTTTGGAATTTACGTGCGGCGCGTGCCGTACAGCGTCGTGTATGGCGGCTTGGCCGCGGTGATTGGGTTAATTATCTGGATGCAGCTCTCCGCTGTGATTGTTTTCCTTGGAGCGGCATGGAACGCGGAGCTCGCGGAAAGCCGCAAAGAGGCTCAGGTTCATGCATGAACAAATTGTCCGTGTGGAGTGTTATTCCGGGTACAAGGCTGACGAACGTCCCGTAAGGCTGAAATTGCGCGATGGAGCCAGGGAAATTGTCGCGATTGAAGACCGCTGGTACTCCCCGGGAGCGACTTACTTTCGCGTGCTCGTCGACGATGGCGACCACTACCTGCTTCGACATGATGAAGCTCAAGGTGTCTGGAGCTTAGCCGGATATCGAGCAGCGGTGTTGCGTTAGCTTCAGACAGTTTGGCTTGGCTGTACGCACCTCATTCGACGGTTTCCCCGACTGGAGTTCCCGCAAAACTCCGATACGAGAAGATACCCGCCCGTTCAGCCGATTCTTCTTGCCAGCTCGTCCGCCATTTGGTTCCAAGCTGCAACAAGATCAAAGCAGCGGCAAAGAAAGCGGCCGCGAAGAGGAAAAGTCCGCCCGAATACTGCCCGGTTCGCTGCTTGATCGCTCCGAGAATAAAAGGCAAGAAAAAGCCTCCCAAGCCGCCGGCCGCGCCGACCAATCCGGTGAGAATCCCGACGCGTTCGGGAAATCGCTGTGGCAACAGTTGAAACACAGCTCCGTTCCCCATGCCCATCATTCCCATGGCCAGAAATAAGAGGATCACTTCCAGCGAGAGCACAGGGAGCCTTCCTACTCCCCCAAGGCAACCCCCCACACCAGCCAGGAGCAATAAGAGCAAGCGGTAGCCTCCGATCCTGTCCGAGAGCCATCCGCCCACGGGCCGCAGGAAACTTCCCGCAAGGACAACAATGGTCGTGAAGTCGCCAGCGCGAACTTTTGAAAGTCCATACTGGTCATGAAAGAAGGTGGTGAGAAAACTGGCCATGCCCACGAACCCACCGAACGTGAAACTATAGAAAAAACAAAACCAAACAGTATCCGGTTCCCGCAAAATGGCCGCGATTGCTTTCCATTTGGGTGGTTCACTACGTCGCGGGCTGTCTTTCGCCAGCAAAGCGAAGAGAACCAACACAATAATTACGGGAAGCATAGCCATAGCGAAAGTATTCGCCCAACCAAATTTCTGAGCGAGGCGCGGCGCGAAGAGCGTCGCGATGAGCGTCCCCGAATTCCCCGCACCAGCAATGCCCATGACGAGCCCTTGATACTCTGGCGGATACCAGCGTCCCGCAATCGGCAGAGCTACGGCAAAACTTGCGCCACCAATGCCCAACAGGAGCCCAAGAAAATAAAAGTGTGCGGCCGTGTGTGCGAAACGCCAGGCAAGAATCAGCGGAAGCAAAGTGAAAGCGAGCCCGAACAGGCCGGTCCTGCGTTCGCCAAAACCCTCGCCGAGAAATCCGAGTACAGGCCGGAACAGCGCTCCACCAAGAAGAGGGATTGCTGTCAACAACCCTTTCTGGTAAGGCGTGAGCTTGAGCATTTCGGAGAGGAACGGAGCAAGGGGACCGAGCAAGACCCATACCATGAAGCTGACATCGAAATAGAGAAACGCCGCGATGAGCGTTGGGAAGTGGCCGCTTTCCATGAACTTGCTTTTTTTCATCTCATCTCCTTGCGCGGGACGGAATTTCTTCCATCCCGTCCGACCTCATGCCTGGACTCTGGCTCTTGGGCTCCCGCGTACGCCCCAATACTGTGGAGCGATCTGCGCCCTCTCGATACGCACGGCGCACTGCTTGTAATTGGGCTCGCGAGAAATCGGATCGAAGGCACTTTGCGTCACTTGATTGGCATTTGCCTCGGCGTAGTGAAAGGGCATGAAGACTTGACCAGGCGCGATGATCTCCGTAACGCGAAGCTCGACGCTTTTCACGCGCCCCCGAGCAGAAATCACGTCGATGTGGTCATGCGGCTTCAGTCCGAGCGACTGCGCGTCCCGTGGATTCATCTCCAGCCACGCGTTTGGCGAGAGCCGTTCGAGGATCGGAACGTTTCCTGTTTTCGTGCGCGTATGCCAATGCTCGATGGTGCGGCCTGTATTCAGCACGAAAGGAAAGTCCGCGTTCGGCTGCTCCGGAAAGGGTTCCCACTCGACCGGGAGAAGCCGCGCTTTTCCATCCTCCGTAGAGAATCGACCGTCGGAGTAGAGCCGCGTCGTCTTTACTTCCGTGGCGCCGGTCGGATAAGGCCACTGAATCCCGCCGTGGCGCTCGATAAGCTCGTATGTGAGCCCGGAGTAATCGCAGAGGCGGCCCGCCGAAATCCGCTTCCACTCTTCGAAGGCATCCTTCGGCTGGGTCCATCCCGGAAAAAGCTCGCCGTAGCAGCCGAGCTTTTTTGCCAAACCCAAAAAGATGTCGAGGTCGGTGCGGGCCTCTCCAGGCGGTTTCACAGCGCGATTGACCTTGCTCACGCGGCGTTCCGAATTCGTATAGGTGCCTTCTTTTTCGCCCCAGATAGCCGCAGGGAGGACAAGGTCCGCGACTTCGGTCGTAGGCGTCGGATGAAATCCATCCTGAACTACCAGAAAATCCAGGCTATCGAGGCTGTGCTGCAATACGCCGAGATTCGGGAACGACACGATTGGATTTGTTGCGATGACCCACAGAGCGCGAATCTTCTTCGCAACCGCTCCTTCGATAATGTCCGGGTACGCCCATCCGCGCGAAGCAGGCAGGCGCTCCGCGGCGATACCCCAGAGCGCCGCCAATTCCTCGCGGTCGGATGCACTCTCAAATTTGCGATACCCAGGGAGGCTCGACGCGAAGCCCGCCTCCCGTGTTCCCATCGCATTGCATTGCCCAGTAATCGAAAAAGGAGACGCTCCCGGCCTGCCGACGTTGCCGGTGATCAACGCAAGATTATTGATGACGTTTACGGTTTCCGTGCCCTTGGTGCTGTGGTTCACACCCATCGTCCAGCCAATGAACGGGGCTTTGGCTTTGCCGTAGATGAGTGCAGCCTTGTAGATTTGCTCGGGCGTAAGCCCGGTGAGTTGAGAGACGTGGTCCGGCGTGTACTTGCGAACCGACTCTTCCAGCTGGTCGAAACCCGTGGTATGCGCCGCAACGTACTTGCGATCGATGAGACCGTTCTCGATGAGCAGATGAATCATGCCGTTCAGAAGAGCGATATCCGAGCGTGGCTTCAGCGGCAGGTAGAGGTCTGCCATCATCGCGGTCTTTGTCACGCGGGGATCGGCCACGATTAGTGTTCGGCGTGGATTTGCGTCGAGGTACTGGCAAAGGATCGGGTGGTTGTCGGCGATGTTCGCGCCGATGAGAAAAATGACGTCCGCTTGGCTGAGATCTTCGTACGCGCCTGGCGGACCGTCGCTGCCAAACGAGCGTTTATACCCGGAGACGGCGCTGGCCATGCATAGCGTCGTGTTCCCATCGTAATTTTTCGTACCAAGTCCCAGCTGCACGAGCTTACCGAGCGCATAAAATTCTTCGGTGACAAGCTGACCGGTACTGAGAACTCCGAGCGCGTCCTTGCCGTACTTCTCCTGAGCGCCACGGAATTTCTCCACCATAACGGAAAGAGCTTCGTCCCACTCGATGCGCGCAAGCTTTCCGCGTTTGTTGCGCAAAAGCGGGTAGAGGGCGCGGTTCGAAGCCTCCAGCGTGTAATGTTCGGAAAGGCCCTTCGGGCAAAGCAAGCCAGAATTGACGGCGTGGTCCGGATTTCCCCGCACGCTCACGGCGCGGCCGTCCTTTACCCCGATAAACATCCCGCAGCCAACCGAGCAGTAACCGCAGGTCGTGGAGACCCAAGTGTCCGGAATTTTTTGCTCGGAGGTGTGCCCCATGACCGGATCACTGGCGTACGCATACTTTTCTTCCAGGATGTCCAATCCGAGCTGGCGCTTCAGACTCATGCCGCGGCCTTTCCGGCGGACAAGTACGAAGCAGCCATATTTTTGGGAACCACGCTGACGAAGAAAACATATCGGCCGAGAACTTCACCAGCTAGAACAGTGAGAAGTGAGGCGGACGCACCGGCCCAGGTCGGCACAAACAGCGGCAGAATGATTCCGCCCAAGCACAGCAGCGCGCCGCTCCCCAAGAAGGAAGACGCCAACGTCGTGGAAAGCAAGCGCGCCGACGCTTGCAGTTCGAAGGAGTCGGATGCCGTCAGCCAGAAAAATTTGCCGGCTTCGTTCAGCAAGTGCCCTGCTGTCGCGGCAACAATCGCTATGCTCAGCCAGCGCCGGTCTCCGATTCCGAGACTGGCTGCCAGCAAGGGACCGAGCAGCATCGCGGTAAGAAAAAATCCCGCCACCGTGTGCTTGGAGTTCCATGCGGGCCGCGCCGGGACGAGATAGATGCAGGCACTTGCGGTGACTCCCGCCGCGCCAAGCAAGGAGGTCAGCGCGCCAATCGCAAGGCTTCCCGGCAGCTTGAACCAGAGCAGCGCCGCGTACAAAAGCGCCACTCCCGAAAAACATCCAAATAGCAGGACTTCGCGGCTGAGCCAGGACCGCTTCCACATTTTCAGCGCGCGATACGCGTAAATGGGGCGTCCAAGGTGGAGAGTCGAGGCACTAAGCGCCAGCCCAGCTACGATTATGGAAACCATCGCCGCAACACCCAAGCGCGTAGTCTTTCCGAACAATTGCAGCAGCCAGATGGTGACAAAAGCGCCTACCGAGAGTTGGGTCAGCACGGTCATCGCCACGAGAGGCCAGTGCGGATCTTCAGGCCTGACGCGGAAGAAATCTGCTTTCCGCGTGTCGGGTGGCAAATTGTTGGGAAGAGTGATGCGCGTCGAGGAGATGCTGTCATCGGCCGAGGGGAGGCCCGGCGCATTGGCGTGCGCGGCGTACTCCCGCTTCCATTCCGCAATGTTCACGATCTCGATGCGGATTGCAGTCTCCGGACAAGCGCTAACGCATGCCGGCGCGCGACCCTCGTCCAGCCGGTCATGACACATGTCGCACTTCCCGACGACGCCGCGCTCCGGGTTGTACTGCGGCACGCCGTAAGAACAATTCCATGTGCAGTATTGGCAGCCGATGCAGGCTTCCGCGCTGTGTAACACAATGCCGGTGACGGGATCCTTGGAGTAGGCGTCCACGGGACAGCCTTCCAGGCACGTCGGCTCCATGCAGTGATTGCAGCCCATGGAAAGATAGGAGCGGTATGTATTCGGGTACCAGCCGCCTTCGATCTCCCCAACTCTTCGCCAGTTGATGTCCGCGGGATTGCCGTTCTGTTCGTTGCAAGCCACCACGCAACACTTGCAGCCGATACATTTGGTCATGTCGAAATGAAAGCGGTACTGCTCTCCGGGCAAGAGAGCACGCTGAGGGATACGCGCTGCATCGGGGGCGAATGATATCCCACACTGGGGTACCCCACCGGAGCTTGCCCCGGTTTTGGGCGTCACCAGAAAGTGAGCGTTCTTTTCCTTCGCTCTCTCAAGCAGGGGTAACAACATAGTGTAGTCACAGACTGCGAGCACGACCCGACATTTGGACAGACAAAACCGAACACGCAGCACGACTCTTTCGATGCGCAAAAGACGAATAGTTTGGTGAAGGGAGCGCTTTCGTAATGCCTTGCGTCCTCAAACGCTTGGCGAGTTGGCTACCGTCACCTTGTGGCTCGCAGACTGCGGTACATGCGACGGAAAGGCAAACGCAAATTTTGACTTCAGCCCATTACAAAATTTTCACGCCAGATCAGACAATTCAATTCTGCTACGGTTCTCGTACTTCGCTCCGGATCATCCCCGGTTTCGATATACGGTTCGACCCGCTGTATTCATTTGTTCCTGAGTAACCGGCTAACCGGAAATCAAGCCACTACTCGAGCAGCTACCTGATTGACACCAAAATTGCGCCAAGGGTATAGTCAAATCGCTGTTAGCACACAAGCGTCCCCTGGTTTCGTCCCGTTCCGGCTCTCCCGGACGCCTCAGGATGCAGGTTCTGAAGGGCAGGGATGTTTCATTCACGGCTACGCCCGGGGTTCCGACACGCCATTTTGGTGATTTCCGCTTGCTGCCTATCGGCTTGGGGCAAGGGGCTTTCTGCTCAGACGCCCGCGGCGCCTTCACAAATTCAGGATGCCCCCGCAAAGCCGGACTCGACGGCCGTCCACGCGCCAGGGCCCGCAACGGGCCAGAGTGAAGAAGTCTCCAGCCACGACACTCCGACGACTTTCAAAGTGCGCGTAAATCTGGTGTTGGTGCGCGCGGTGGTTCGCGATGCGCAAGGCAAAGTCGTACCGAATCTCAAGAAAGAAGACTTTCAGCTTTACGACAATCGAAAGTTGCAGAACATCTCTTCTTTCAGTATCGAGGCCCCGGAGAAGCGCACCGCCTCCGCCATGGCGTCCACGACGGCGGAAGATTCTTCGTCAAGCGCGGACGTTGCAGACGGCAAAGCAGTCGTTCTGCCGCAGCGTTTTGCCTCCATGGTGTTTGACGACGTGCACCTCTCGATGGCCGACGCGGTATTCGTCCGTGATTCGGCCACTCGTTTTTTTGGCGCTTTGGCGGCAAGCGATCGCGTTTCCCTGAACACCACTTCCGGCCAGTTGACGCAAGAATTTACGGACGATCACGAAAAACTATCGAAGGCGCTGCTCGGAGTCCTGCCCCGCCCCATGAACAGCCAAGGCTTTCATGATTGTCCCGACCTGAGTTACTACCAGGCCGATCTGATCGTGAACAAGTCGGACGTACAAGCGCTCGCCGTCGCCACTGATGAGGCCCTCCAGTGCGCTTTCAATGGGGACACCACAATGATGGCCGGAGCACAGAGGCTGGCAGAGACCGCGGCGTACCGCGCGGTGGCGCAAGGCGACAGCGAAACGCAGTATGCCTATCGGCACCTCGAAGACGTGGTGAGGCGCTTGGCAAGCATGCCCGGCCAGCGCATCCTTGTTCTCGTGTCACCTGGCTTCATCAGCTCGACACTGCAATCCGAAGCTTCCGAAATGGTCGATCGCGCGACTCGTTCCAATATCGTGATCAATACGATTGATGCGCGCGGCCTCTACGCCCCGGACGTGGGCGGAGATATCGCCGATCCACCGCACGACAGCTACCGTACCGCCGGGTACAAAACTTCCTATCGAGTGGCGGCGCAATTGGCCCAGCAGGACGTTCTTGCGCAGTTGGCCGACGGAACCGGCGGCAATTTTTATCACAACCGCAACGATGTGGATGAAGCCATGCGCGAAGCCGGCGCCGCTCCCGCGATCTCCTACTTGCTTGGGTTTTCGCCTCAGAACCTGAAGATCGACGGCCGGTTTCACACCTTGAAGGTGACGCTCACCAGCAAGGAAAAGTACAGCGTTCAGGCGCGCCACGGCTACTTCGCTCCCAAAACCGTGGCCGATCCTGCCGAAGCAACAAAGCAAGAGATGCAGGAAGCGCTGTTCTCCCAGGAGGAAATCCGCGATTTGCCCGTGGAGCTGCAGACGCAATTTTTCAAAAAAGACGAAGCTCAGGCGCGGCTCGCGGTCTTGTCGCACTTTGACGTGAAGAGCATTCACTTCCAGAAAGTGCAGGGCCGCAATAACGATCAATTGACAATTCTCACCGGAATTTTTGATGAGAACGGGAATTTTGTCACCGGCCTTTCAAAAATCGTGGATATGAAGTTGCTCGATACGACCTATACCCGATTGAGCCGCTCGGGATTTACAGTGAAAACCAGTTTTGACGTGAAGCCGGGCACCTATCTGGTGCGCCTGGTTGTAAGAGACGCTGTGGGTGCCCAGATGGCGGCGCGCAATGGGGCAGTGGTTATTCCTTATTGAAATTCAGTAATTGTGGTGGGGAATTATGAACACTTTGACGACCTTCAGGCGAACAATTCGATTGGCCGCGTGGCTCGCTGTCGTAGCGATGTGCGTGGTTCCTGCTTCTTCGCGAGCGCAGGAGCAGCCCGCTCCACCCCCGCAACCCCAAGCCGCTTCACCGGCGGAGCAGCAGCCGGCTGTCGTCATCAAGAAGGAATCAAAACTGGTGCTCGTCGATTCCGTGGTGACGGACAAGAAGGGCAACTACATCCGCGACTTGACCCAGAATGATTTCAAGGTATTTGAAGACAACAAGGAACAGCAGGTTTCTACTTTTTCTACAGGAGCCGACGCCGCTACCCAGGCGAACGGCCAACGCCGGTACTTGATATTGTTCTTCGACAACTCCACTATGGCGGCGCCGGACCAGATCCAGGCGCGCAGTGCGGCCAAGAAATTTATCGAAGCGAACGCCGGCCCCGATCGATTGATGGCCGTGGTGGATTTTGGTGGTTCGCTCCGCATTGTGCAGAATTTCACGGCGAACGCCCAGGTGCTTCAAGCAGCTGTGTCGGGCGTGAAAACTTCCTCGGTCGATCCAAACGCCCCGCCGGATGTGCCAGTTACTGTTGCTTCCTCGGGCTTATCTTCGTTTGGTCCGTCGTTGGGTAACGCCGCGGCGGATTTTGGCGCGCGCAGCATGCTGCTGGCCGTGCGCAGTCTGGCGAAGAATCTCCGCTCCATCCCTGGCCGGAAAATGGTGGTGCTGTTTTCCGGAGGCTTCGCGTTGACACAGGAAAACCAATCGGAGCTGACCGCCACCATCGACGCCTGCAACAAATCGAATGTCGCGGTTTACGCGCTGGATGCCCGCGGTCTGGTGGCGACCGCTCCCGGCGGGAGCGCCGGCAGGAGAGTCCCAGCTGACAGGACACGAGCCGTTTCGAATCGTGCTCCCACTCAACGAATTTCGCCGCGAAGAATTTCCGCGCGAAGAATTTCACTGCAAACGATTTCACCGCGCCCACACTTGATACTCGCGGCCTTTCCTGCCATGGCCATGCCTGATCCGCAGCGGCCGGGCGGTGGTGGCACCGGCGGCGGAGGTGGAACTGGAGGGGGCGGAGGCAGAGGTGGCACCGGCGGTGGCGGCGGTAGAGGTGGCACTGGCGGTGGCGGAACGGGTGGAGGCGGTGGCACAGGAGGCGGTGGTAGAGGTGGTACCGGCGGTGGGGGTGGTACCGGCGGTGGGGGTGGTACCGGAGGCGGAAAGGGTGGCACGGGCGGCGGGACGGGAGGTGGCACGCGGGGCGGCACGGGCGGTGGTGGCACGCGCGGCGGAGGTTACAACCCGACATCCAATTACAACAACTCGCCGTACAATCAGCCGCGGACCATCGTTCCGCAATTCCCGCCTTCAGCTTCGACCAATCAGCAAATCCTGGCGGCGCTGGCGGAAGGAACGGGCGGTTTCACGATCTTCAATACCAACGACCTGCTCGCCGGACTCGAACGCATCGGGCGAGAACAGAATGAGTTTTATATTTTGGGCTACGTGCCCGGTGACACTCCGGAAGGAAGTTGCCACACGCTTAAGGTGAAACTGAATCGCGGCGGACTGATCGCGCGCTCGCGCAGCGGCTATTGCAACACGCGTTCCGTGAACGTGCTGGAAGGCAAGCCTCTGGAAAAACAACTCGAATCGCGCGCTACGGGCTCGCAACCCGGTTCGATTCGTGGCGCGTTGGAGGCGCCGTATTTCTACACTGCGCCTGACACAGCGCGCGTCAACCTGGCGATGGAGATTCCCTCGGATACATTTCAATTCAACAAGGACAAGGGAAAGTATCACGCGAACCTGAATGTGCTGGGACTTGCCTACCGTCAGGATGGGACCGTGGGAGCGCGATTCAGCGATACCGTCAATCTGGACTTGGAGAAAGACGACTGGAAAGAATTCACGAAGTTGCCCTATCGTTATGAAAACCAATTCGACGCCACACCGGGCACCTACAGGCTGACCGTGGTCCTGAGCGTCGGCGGCGACGCCTTCGGCAAATTCGAGTCACCGCTTGCCATCGATCCCTATGATGGAAAACACTTCAGCCTGAGCGGCGTGGCGCTTACGAATTCTCCGCAAAGACTGAATGAGATTTCCACCGGCTTGGATTCCGTTTTGCTGGAAGATCGCACGCCGCTGGTCGTCAAAGGCACGCAAATCGTTCCCTCCGGAAGCAATCGGTTCAAACACACGGACAACGTGGTTCTTTACACGGAGATTTATGAACCGCTGCTGGCGGCGGAGAAGCCGCCAATTGTTGCCATGGGTTATCGCATTTTCGAGCGTTCGAGCAACAAGCAGATATTTTTCACCGACGTCATGCGCGCCGATGATTACATCCAAAAAGGAAATCCGGTGGTCCCCATCGGTCTGAAAGTGAAAGTGGACGACCTGAAGCCGGGTTCCTATCGTCTGGTGATGCAGGCCGTCGACAGCGCGAAAAACCATGCGCCGGACCGTTCCGTGGACTTTGACATAGCCGAGTGACGCTTCTCCCGAGGCGCTGAAAACTGCCGGTTACATTTTAGAGTGCGGGGCTGCTTAGTCGAGCGCTTCTCAATTCGGGCCGAAGCTTCTTCGCTTCGCCCCCTTCTTCTCTCCAGGCGCTTAGTGCTCCCTTAGTACTCACCTCAACAATTTACCTGATCTGAATATAGTGAATCCCCTGGATTGTTGGCTACATTGTTCTGTTTTATTTTCCCGCGCGTCGTCTCCCACCCTGGCGGCAAATTTACAGCCTCCACGCTCTCACCGGTTACGACTCGACCGGTACGTGGACTACGCCTCGGAGGTTCCCATGCGATTTGCTCGCCTTCCTTTTTCTTTCGTTCTCAGCGCTTTGATCCTAATTCCGTCCGTCGCTCAACAAACCGCTTCCAGCCCTCAGGCACTCGCAGTTCTCCGGCCCGCTGATACCGATGAGTGCTGCGAGCGGTTCTCCTGCTCCCGGCTGTTCTGAGCGAGGGCCAATATGTCAGGAAACCCTTACAGCCAGCAATGGTAATTGCAATGTTCCGTTCCCCGTTTCCAGTTCCGCAAGCAACACACATGCTGGAGCTGTTACATGGCAGTTTACCGCTTCAACGACCAACACAAACTATGGCATGCCTGGTGGTACCGTAACACCGTCTCCCAATCCGCTGACGGGTACCGTAAACTTTACCAATTAGGCCACAAGACTTCGAGAGGCGCATCCCAGCATGCGCCTCTCCCAATTCAAGGAGTGATCCATGATGCGAAAACGCCTGAACTTACTCTTAGCGCTTATCTGTCTGTTAAACATTATCTCCATTCCGCCGTTGGGCGGGTGGCAGGCCCTTAACGGATCGGCACGGATAAGGGTGGTGCTTGGGCTAGGCCTTTGAATCGGGTGGCCAGGACGATAAATCCTAAGGCGAATTCAGTGCGTTTTCCCGTGCCAATACAAACCTCTCGGACGTCGGAAAAGCGGTAGCAAGCTCCCGCACTCCACATTTACGGCCCTAAGGCCTTTGCTGAGTGTAGCTTCCGCCGTGGTAGGCATTCCACAGGATTGCCAGAGTTGCGCAACTTCTTCTCCGGATCAGGGTTATTCTATCGATGACCCTTATTTTGCCCATGATACGGCACGGCAGGAGAGTGTTATGAGGCTGCAAGAGTCCCCCGCCTCGCCAGTGAATCAACGAATCCCTTCCATTTCCGCGACACCAAGGTCATTCCTCGCCGTCATCCTCTCGTTCGCTTGCGTTTTGTCGCTCGGTATCGAATTGCCTGCCAGCGCTGAGAATCCTGCGTCGGCGAAAGATAAGAAACCCAAGAACGATCCCGCGCTCAAAGGGCTGCCGATTACAGAACTCAGCCCCGACGAAGCGATTCTGCACACGCTGAATCGCCTGGCCTACGGCCCGCGTCCGGGCGACGTTGAGCGCGTCCGCCAGATGGGCCTGGCCAAATGGATCGAGCAGCAACTCAATCCCAATTCCATTGATGACCGCGCGCTGGATGCGCGCCTCGCGGATTATCCGACGCTGCGCATGTCCACCGCGAAACTGATTGATGAATATCCGCAACCCAAACAAGCGGAGAAGCAAGCCGAGAAGCGTGCGCAGGCACAAGCGCAGCAAGAGCAACGCCGAAGCGATGCAGCCGCGGAAACTGTTGCGCGAGATATGCAAGCGGCGCAGGGACAAACCAAAGGCGGAGGGGAAACAGAAGCTCCTCAGCAAAACGCTACGACTGCAAAACAGGAAATGAGCGACGCTCCCGCGCCCATGAAGCAGGAGCAACCCGAAGGAAATCCCGCGACGAAAGGTGTAGGCAAGCGCGACGTTTTAGGAGGCGCCGACCCCAACAATGTTCCACGCGCGATTGCCGACGACAGCAAAAGGCCGCAGCGCGTGGTGGCCGAACTGGGCATGGCCAAAGTAACGCGCGCGATTTACAGCGAGCGGCAGCTTCAGCAGGTGATGGATGATTTTTGGTTTAACCACTTCAACGTGTTCGCGGGCAAAGGCGAAGACCGCTACTACCTGACTTCGTATGAACGCGAGGTCATCCAGCCGCATGCCTTCGGAAAGTTCAAGGATTTGGTGACCGCCACGGCCAAGAGCCCGGCGATGCTTTTTTATCTGGACAATCTCTTGAGCGCTGATCCGCGGGCGGCGCAGCGGCAAGCGGCCGAGCGCGCGGCGCGCCAGCAATGGCGCCGTGGAAGATTCGGCTGGCCCGCGCCGCCGCGTCCAGTGGGCAATCCACAAGCGAAGAAAAACGAGCGCGGGCTGAACGAGAACTACGGACGCGAGCTGATGGAATTGCACACGCTCGGCGTCGATGGCGGTTACACGCAGAAGGACGTCACGGAAGTGGCGCGCTGCTTCACGGGCTGGACGATTGACAAGCCCAGGCAGTACGCGGACTTCAAGTTTGACGACCGGCTGCACGATCCCGACGCGAAGTACGTGCTGGGGAAAAAGATTCATGCGGGCGGGATGAAGGATGGAGAGCAGGTGATCGACCTGCTTGTGCATCACCCGAGCACAGCAAAGTTCATTTCGACGAAACTGGCGCGGCGGTTTGTTTCGGACAATCCGCCGCCGGCGTTGGTCAACCGCATGGCGGAAAGTTTTCAATCGAGCGACGGCGACATCAAAGCAGTTCTGCACACGATGATCTGGTCGCCGGAATTTTGGTCGCGGGAATCGTACCGCGCGAAAATCAAGACGCCTTTTGAACTGGTAGTTTCCGCAGTGCGCGCGCTGGGCACGGACGTGGACACGCCCATGCCGCTGGTGCAGTGGGTCGGGCGAATCGGCGAGCCACTGTATCAATGCCAGCCGCCGACAGGTTATTCCGACAAAGCGGAAACGTGGGTGAACACCGGAGCGCTTTTGAATCGGCTGAACTATGCTCTGGCACTTGCCGGCAACAAGATGCGAGGAGCGCGCACCGATGTGGCTTCGTTGCTCGGCGTGGATTCATCTGCCGATCCGAAGGCGGCGCTGGATCGCGCGGTACAGGTATTTCTTGGGGGGCAAGCGGGGCCGACGACGGTCGAGACGCTCGAGAAGCAACTCGATAACCCGCAAGTTTTGCAGGCGAAGCTCGACGATGCGCGCAAGCAAGTAGATCTCGGCGTCGTCGCGGGGTTGGTGCTGGGCGCGCCGGAATTTCAAAGGCGATAGGCTGGAGACGTCGCGATGAGTTACCAATGTTGCGAGGGTGTACGCGGTCTGAAATTTTCGCGGCGATATTTCCTGAAGCAGGGCGGCGTGGCGATGGTTGGCCTCAGCGCAATGCCCGCGTTTTTGCAGCGCGCCGTCGCGGCGACGCCCATGCCGAACAAGAAGCAACTCGTGGTGCTGTTTCAGCGTGGCGCGGCGGACGGCTTGAACATCGTTGTGCCCTTCGGCGAATCCAATTATTACCGCATGCGTCCGACGATTGCGATTCCGCAGCCCAAGCGTGGCGGCCGGGGTTCGGGGTTTGTACTTGCAAACCCCGAGTTGAATGGTGATGCGGCGATCGATCTGGACGGATTCTTCGGATTGCACCCGAGCCTTGCGCCGCTCGAGCCGCTCTTTCATAAGAACCAGCTTGCGATCGTGCACGCCGCGGGTTCGCCCGACCTGACGCGCTCGCACTTCGACGCGCAGGACTTCATGGAGTCGGGCACGCCGGGACTGAAATCAACCGAAGACGGCTGGCTGAACCGCGCGCTCGAAACTGTACCGGAAGAAGACGCTTCGCCGTTCCGCGCGGTGGCGATGGGGCCCAACCTTCCGCGCATGTTGCACGGAGGAGCGCCAGCGATTGCGCTGCCCGACCTAAAACAATTTAGAGTGATGGCGCAAGCTCCGGGAACGGGCCAGATTGTTGAAGGCGGCTTTGAAGCCATGTACTCGCAGACGGTGGATCATGCGCTGCATGGCACGGGTACGGAAACGTTTGAGGCCATCGACCTTCTGCGCAAAGCCGACCCGGCAAAATATCAGCCGGAAAACGGAGCGCAGTATCCGACCAGCAGGCTTGGCCAAAGTTTGCAGCAGATCGGGCAACTGCTCAAGGCGAACATCGGAGTCGAAGTTCTTTTCGTCGATTGCGGCGGCTGGGACAATCACGTGAACGAAGGCGGCGTGCAAGGCCAGCTTTCCAATTTGCTGAAGGATCTTGGCCAGGGTCTCGCGGCGTTTCATCAGGATATGGGCGACCGCATGGAAAACATTGTCTTCGTGACCATGAGCGAGTTTGGCCGAACCGCCAAGGAAAATGGCAATCGCGGAACCGATCACGGCCACGCGAATTGCATGTTTGTGATGGGCGGCGACGTGAAAGGCGGCACGGTTTACGGCCGCTGGCCTGGCCTAAACGACCATCAGCTCAACGAAGGGCGCGACCTTGCGCTCACGACGGACTTTCGATCGGTGGTCGGGGAAATCCTGACCAAGCACATCGGCGTCGCCGACCTGAAGCCGGTTTTCCCCGGCTTCGACAACAACCCGCGCAAATTCCCGGGAATGATCAAGAGTTAGTCCTTTGCGCTGGCCAAAGATTTAATTACGCTGGACAGCTCCACCACCTCAATACCTTCAGGGCAATCGTCCCAGTTGTGCCGCCAACAGACAATGACATCGCAACCGCTTGCAGGATGGCCGTGGTCGCGGAAATTCCTGCTCTCAAATTCAAATTCGATGTGCACGCGCTGCCATCGCTCGGGAGCAATCTGACGCATGGCTTCACAGTCGGGAAATCCCGTTTGAACCGCCTCAATCATGTAGCCTAGATCTTTCGCCAACATTCCAAACAGCAGCACAACACCCTGTTCGTTCATCGGTTCATGCAGGAGCCCACGGAAGTTCGTGGGACTGCCATAAGTAGCCCGGCCCTTCAAAGGCCGATGTTGTAATGGCTTCGGCGTAATTGAGGAAGAGGAGCCTTCGTTCGGCCGCGAGCGCGCATCCTTTGATAAGGGAGCGCGGGCTAAGCGAGCAGGAAGAAGCGCCAGGACATCCGCCCATTTCTGCTTGCCTTTGGCAAAATTGCAAAAGGCCTCCGGCACGGATGTCCAGCCGCCGAATCGGTTTGCTAGCGTGCAAGGATTATATTTCGCCCTTCGTCGATAGATGTGCCGCGGGAGTACGCCGCGGTTTTTTCGTACCGTGTTGCCCCAGTCTTCCAGCAATGCGCGGTCTTCCACCTTCGCGTTCCGCGTATACGGGCGGAGCCCCGCGGCCCGGACGGCGTCACTCCAGCTACGGAACCATTGCAACACAAAAAATGCGGAGATTCCTGACCGCGAAGTGAACTCGGCTCGCGATGGCGCCCGCCCAAGTTTCTTTGCAACCGCGGCTATGGAATTTAAGATTTGCTTCTTGTCTGGCATCTGCGGAGTTGTAGTGGCGGGTCTTTTAGACCCGTTCTGGTCGGTCTTGCGCTGCTCTGTAGTTTGGACCGCGGCGGCTTGTCAGTTTCCTTCGCTTGCAAGCGTGGCACTTACACCAATGGCAAACCACCAGAGGTGTCGGGAGACCTAAGGGTTCCACCAAACCGCAATGTCTGGCTTAGCGGAAACGGATTTGGGGGAGAGCTGTGCCTAAAAATGAAAAAGCGGGAGAAGAATCTCCCGCCGTCGAAACGCACTTTTCTACAAGGATTACTATACGCTAACTTATGCAGCTCCGTCCACCAAAACTTTCAACGGTAGTGGCCCGTCAACCGGGAGCAATCGCGATCACTTCCTATAAGCGGACTTATCGGGGCTCACCTCAGGTTTCGTGCACCGGTTTCTTCTGCAGTTAATGTAGCGCAACAAAAGAAGGGCACGATGCCCAGAGCGACAGTAGGATGCCTAAGACCCGCTGCCCGGTCTGGTAAGATGTCGGCATGCGCGTACCACTGAGCCTTTTCGCTGCACTGCTCTTAGCCCTGCCGGCCGAACGCAAGCAGGGAAATCCACTTGATCATCTGCCTCCCAACTTCGAAGTCCTCACTCATTTCGGCGAACGTGCTGACATCTCACCTGATAATCTGCGCGTCGCTTTCACGGCGAAAAGCTTCGGTGACGCCATGGTAATCGATTTAAACACCCGCGAAATTCGCTGCCTGACCTGCAATGTGCCTGCCGCGGTGTTTTTGCGGGTGATGCACCTAGTGACCGGCGACTATATCTTGATCGGTCCCGATCATTTCGAGAACATCCGCGTAAGCCGCACCCGCGACAATGAACTGTGGTTCCTCAGCAAGGAGCGCGGATCGCGACCCATTAAGCTTGGTCAAAAGATGAGCGAAGGAGCCGCCATTTCGAAAAAGTCTCTTAAAATTTCCTACTCGGAGACTTCACAGCAAAACCCAGATTTGGCATCCGCATCCTCGCGTCTGGTCGTCGCAGAACTCGATCTGTCGCATGGACCACCCGCGCTGATCAACAAAAAGATCGTGTATGACAGCAAGGACCGCAGCTGCACTCTTGAGGCCCAGGATTTCTACGACAACGATGACAAAATGACGTTCACCTGCTATGAGCCGCGTGGTCAAGCCTCGGTCATGGGCATCGACTTGCGCACTGCCGTGGTGACGAATTTCTCCAAAGCACCGGGCTCGTACAATGAGGTCGAAGGTATCTTCCCGGACGGTCTGTATACCGCCGTCGAAGCGGACCGTCAATGCGAGCAGCTTGGCGGTACCCGCGGCTCCGGAAATATCGACATCTGGAAACTGAAACTCGACGGAACCGGAAAGGACTTCACGCGCCTTACGCATTTCAACGACTATGCAGGCGGGAAAGCTTCAAATCCAGTGATCTCCACGGATGGCCGCTTCATGGCGTTCCAAGTTGCCAAGACCGACGACCCCGCAGGCGTCGGCTATGGCATTTTGCTCTTTCACTTCAAGCCTTAGCAGGTCGTGTCCGGTAAGCGGACATATCGTTACTAATCGGGCGATTCCCAGAGGAGATCACTCTGCGATCTTCGTCTCGCGAATCCAAATATTGCGATAGCACCCAATTGCTCTGATTCCGTCTTCCGGAGACCTTTCTTCGCCGCGATTCTTACTCGTTTCTTTGACACTTTTCCGGCGCGCAGGTAGGCTTGCGCCAGCGACCGCTGGAGGCGCAGCTCCATGAGAACCACGCGACGAGAATTTGCAAAGAAGCTCACCGGAGCAGCGATGGCTGCCGCATTTGCGCCCGCCGGGGAGCCGGCGCGCCTGCCGATTGCGTTTTCCACTCTGGGCTGTCCTGCCTGGGACTTGCAGAAAATCCTGACCTTCGCGGAGCAACATGGTTTCGCTGCCGTCGAATTCCGCGGCCTGGAAGGCAATTTGGATTTGCCTTCGCACCTTGCGTTTGGAGCGGAACGCATCGCGCAGACGAAACGCGAAATTCTCTCTCGCGGCCTGCGCGTTGCCTGCGTCAGCAGCTCCGCCAGCTTGCACGAGTCCGATCCTGAGAAGCGCTCCAAAGTTCTGGCGGATGGCCGCCGATTCATCGACCTGGCTTCGACGCTCGATGCGCCCTACGTGCGCGTTTTCGGTTGCAGCCCTGACTCCGGGCATCCCATTACGCCCGGCGAGGATATGAAAGCGCGTGTCGCCGCCGGATTGCACGAATTGGGCGAGTATGCGGGCCCGCGCAAAGTGACCGTGATCATCGAATCGCACGACGACTTCACGTCTTCGGCTACGCTCGCTGACGTGCTGCATCGTGCTGATTCCAAGTCGGTCGCACTTTTGTGGGACGCTCATCATACGTTCGCGGCGTCGAATGAAGACCCGAAGTTCACCGTGCGGCAGCTCGGGCAATGGATCCGGCACACACACCTCAAGGACTCTGTCGGCAAGAGCGGCGATCGCAAGTACGTGTTGACCGGTCGAGGAAGTGTTCCCATCAAGGAGCAGGTCGAAGCGTTGCGCGCCATCGGTTACAAAGGGTTCTACTGTTTCGAGTGGGAAAAAGTGTGGCATCCTGATCTGGAAGATCCCGAGATTGCCTTTGCGGACTATGCCCGCGCTGTTAAGGATTATCTGCGCTAGAAACGTACTAGTGATTGCAGTAATAGAGTGAAACTGCAAGATCCAACCGTTTGCGACTAAGGAACTTGTCGATCAATCCTGCGTTTTCAGTTCGCGAATCCAGATGTTGCGATAGCGCACCGGATGGCCATGATCCTGCAACGCGAGCGGAAGTTTTTCCGGCCCGGGCTTGTACGGCGGGCGCACATGGTGCCCAGTGGGGCCGGTGAGTTCGACGTTGTCTTGCACGAGCACGCCGTTGTGAAAAACAGTTTCGCGCGCGGGGCGCGTCAATTTTCCCGACGCATCAAAACGCGGGCCATGAAAAATGATGTCGTAAGTTTGCCACTGGCCCGGCGGACGCGAAGCGTTCACCAGCGGAGGATATTGGCCATAGATCGCCGCGGCCTGCCCGTCGGCATACGTCTTGCTCTGATAGGAGTCGAGGACTTGCGTCTCGTAGAGTCCGTGGAGGAAGACGCCGCTGTTGCCCCGGTCCTGGTCTTCGCCTTTCGCGGGAGACGGCTCGGCAAATTCCACGTGCAACTGGCAATCGCCAAAAGCTTCGCGCGTATGGATTTCTCCTGTCTTTGGCGCAACTTCGAAATAACCGTTCTCCACTTTCCATTTGGCCGCGCTTCCGTCTTTGTGCGCCCATTTGGAAAGATCCTTGCCATCAAATAGCACAACAGCGTCGGACGGCGGACGTCCCGGCGAATCCTGCGTGCTCGCCGTGCCGGGATCGGTCACCGGCGGCGCCGGCCGATCAGGATCGTGAATCTTCCATCGCGGATCGACTTGCGCGTTGCAGATTGCGGGCAGAATTGCCACGAGCGCAGCGCAAATTGTAGCGAAGAGAGATTTTTTCATTTTTGGACCTCATCACAAAGGGAGCAAAATTTTACCGCAGATTGAGATGGAATGGAGCGGCTTGATGGCCGCCCCACTTTTTTCTTTCTTTTTGCCAAAAACTGACAACCGAATGCCTGGAACAGTTCTCAGTGGCCTGCGTCTTCCCGGATGCGCATCCCGTAGAAGGAACGGTACACGAAGAAGAAGGAGACCACGAAAAAAGCCGCCGCGAGAATGTGGGTCAGTGTTGTGCTGTGTTGTGAGGCAGTCAGTTGCACGGCAAGCTCGACGGCGAGCAAGCCGAAGAGTGTCGTGAATTTGATGATGGGATTGAGCGCGACGGAAGAGGTGTCCTTGAAAGGATCGCCGACGGTGTCACCAACCACGGTGGCGTCATGCAGCGGCGTGCCTTTCTGCTTGAGTTCAACTTCAACGATCTTCTTCGCATTGTCCCAGGCACCGCCAGCGTTGGCCATAAAAATCGCTTGATACAGGCCGAAGATGGCGATGGAGAAAAGGTAGCCGATAAAAAAGAAAGGTTCGACGAAAGCGAAAGCCAGTGTGGCAAAAAATACCGCGATGAAAATGTTCAGCATGCCTTTCTGCGCGTACTTGGTGCAAATTTCAACGACTTTCTTGCTGTCCGCGATGCTGGCGGAAGCAGCGCCTTCAAGCTTGATATTGGCTTTGATGAACTCAACCGCGCGGTAAGCGCCAGTAGTTACGGCCTGCGTGGAAGCGCCGGTGAACCAGTAAATCATGGCGCCGCCAGTGACCAGGCCCAGCACGAAAGGCGCGTGAAGGAGCGAGAGATTGTTGACGTTCTCGCTCAAACCTTTGGTGAGCGCCATGATGATCGAAAAGATCATCGTGGTTGCCCCGACGACCGCTGTGCCGATGAGCACGGGTTTGGCAGTAGCCTTGAAAGTGTTGCCGGCGCCATCGTTGGCTTCCAGCATTTCCTTGGCGCGCTCAAAATTCACGTCGATGTTGTAATCCTTCTTGAGCTCTCCCTTGACGCCCGGAATTTGTTCAATCAAGGAAAGCTCATAGACCGATTGCGCATTGTCGGTGACCGGACCGTAGGAGTCGACGGCAATGGTCACCGGGCCCATGCCAAGAAAGCCGAAAGCCACTAGACCGAAGGCAAACACGGCCGGAGCGAGCATTTGGTTGTCGAGCCCCAGCGTGCTAATCAAAAATCCGAGCGACATGAGCAGCACCATTGCCAGGCCGATGTAGTACGACGAAAAGTTGCCGGCCACGAAGCCGGAAAGAATGCCAAGCGATGCGCCGCCTTCTTCGGCCGAGGTAACGACTTCTTTCACGTGCCGCGATTCAGTGGAGGTAAATACTTTTACGAGTTCGGGAATGATAGCGCCCGCGAGCGTGCCGCAAGAAATGATCGTTGCCAGCTTCCACCACTGCGAAGTGTCGCCGCCGAGGCTCGGAATGATCACCGACGAGACGACGTATGTAAGCGCAATCGAAACGACGGAAGTAATCCACACAAGCGAAGTGAGTGGCGCTTCGTAGTTCATCTGATCGGCTTTGCCGTATTTCGCGTTGGCGATGAAGCCGTTGATAAAGTAGGCCGCAGCGCTGGCGATGAGCATCACGATGCGCATCACGAAAATCCACACGAGCAATTGCACTTGTACCTTGGGATCTTTCACCGCCAACAGAATAAAAGTGATCAACGCGACGCCGGTTACCCCATACGTTTCAAAGCCATCCGCGCTGGGGCCAACCGAGTCTCCGGCGTTGTCGCCCGTGCAGTCGGCAATGACGCCGGGGTTGCGCGCATCGTCTTCTTTAATTTTGAAGACGATTTTCATGAGGTCAGAGCCGATGTCGGCAATCTTTGTAAAGATGCCGCCGGCGATTCGAAGCGCGGCCGCGCCAAGAGATTCGCCGATGGCAAACCCGATGAAGCATGGGCCGGCATAGTCGCCCGGAATGAACAGCAGAATGAAGAGCATCATGAGAAGTTCGACGCTTATAAGCATCATGCCAATGCTCATGCCGGCTTGGAGCGGCGTGCTGTAAATCGGATAGGGTTTGCCGCGCAGGGAAGCAAACGCGGTGCGCGAATTGGCAAACGTATTGACGCGAATGCCGAACCACGCGACGCCGTAACTACCGGCGATTCCCACGAGACTGAAAATCAGAATAATCGGCAGAGTGACGGCAACCGGCTGCACGGGAGCGAGCCAGCCGAAGTACATAACGATTACGACGGCGATAAAAACCCACAAAATCAGGAGGAACTTTCCTTGCGTGAAGAGATAGGTTTTGCAGGTTTCGTAAATCAGCTCGGAGATGTCGCGCATGGACTTGTGAACGGGCAAGTTTTTCAGGCGCGAATAAATAGCCAACCCAAAGCCCAATCCAAAGATGCAGATGACGATGCCGAAGAGCAGAAGCTTATGGCCGTCGATTCCGAGAAAAGAAACCTGGGAAAGGTCGGGGAGCTTAAGGCTGGCTTCGCCACCGGCTTCGTCGGCCAGAGCCGAGCCGGCCCCGAGCAAGGTGAGAACGGCGGCTGCTCCAAACTTTGTGAATTTACAGCTCAGGGACCAGGCATTTGCAAGCCAGGTAAGCATTCACGATCCTCCGTAGATCATTCATTCAAAGGGCGACCACAAGACATCAGCTCCGTACTACAGACGCTTCCGGCACACTTTTTCGACTGAGCGCCGCTGGGCGCGGGCGAAGCACGAATTGTTCACATTCCACCAGGAAGAAGCCGTCGCGCCGGTCCGAGATTACCCCTAGAGTGACCGTCAAACCGCCTCGAGCACGCGGCGCAAGGGCTGCACAAAACGCAGATTTATAACATTTTACCCATGGCCGGTCAAACCGGTCCCCCGTGAAAGAAAGGGCAGCAACCCCGTATCACGCCGGATACTGCGGCGAGACGCGGATGCAAAGCGATGGTAACATGCGAGATTCGTTTGAAGGCCATTTACCCTATACAGCCGGGGGTCCATGCGTAGCAAACAATTGTCATGGGCGGCGCGAATCGCTGCCGCAAGCAGCAGATTGCGCCGCGAGGGGAATCCAGCCAACGTCCTTGTTTCCAAGCGCGTGGCCGCGCGAAAGAGGGCGGAGCGCGCATGAGGCATCATTTTTTCATCACCGGCACGGACGCGGGAGTCGGCAAGACGGTCCTTTCGGCACTGCTCTGCGCTGCTCTCGATGCGGTCTATTGGAAGCCGATCCAGACCGGTACTCTCGAGGGCTCGGATCGCGTGACGGTCATGAGGCTTGCGGGGATTGGCACGGACCGAACGCTCGATGAAGTGTACAAATTTGTACCTCCGGTTTCTCCCGATCTCGCGGCGCGCTGGGCAGGAGTGGAAATCGACCTCGGGCGCATCAGCATGGCCAACAGCTTGATGAACGACTGGCTGATCGTCGAGGGGGCCGGAGGAGTGCTGGTACCGATCAACCAGAAGCAGTTTGTGCTTGACCTCATGGTGAAATTCAAGTTGCCGGTGATCGTAGCGGCGCGCAGCGCGCTGGGGACAGTGAACCACACGCTGCTGACACTGGCGGCGCTGCACGCGGCAGAATTGCCGGTTCATGGCGTGGTGCTGATTGGCGATCAGAACCGGGAGAACCGCGAAACCATCGAGCGGTTCGGCCACGTCCGGGTCATCGGAGAAATACCCAAGCTGCCCAATCTACACCGTACGGCGCTCATGCAGGTCTTCATGAATCATTTCGATCGCGCAGCTTTTGCGCAATAGATGCGCGCTGACATCTGCCGTCTGCGCCGAGATCCAATGCCCCACACAGACAAGTTGCTGCAGACGAATGGGAGGAATTCCTTTTGGCCACGAGTTTGAACGGATGGAAACAGAAAATCGTGGCGTTTGCGGGCGGACTTGGCGCGCCGGGACTTTTTCTGATTTCCTTCCTGGATTCTTCGGTGCTGACGTTTCCAATCATCAACGATTTGCTGCTAATCGAGTTGTCCATTCAGCATCCGGCGCGGATGTCATTGTATGCGTTCATGGCGGCGCTCGGTTCGGTGCTGGGTTGCGTGGTGTTGTATTTCATTGCGCGAAAGGGCGGGGAAGCGCTGTTTCACAGCAAGGCCGGAAAGCATTCACACGCCATTCGTCACTGGGTGGAACAGAACGGTTTCTTGGGAATGCTGGTCGCGGCGCTTCTGCCGCCGCCGACGCCATTCAAGTTTTTTGTGTTTGCGGCGGGAGTGTTTGAAGTGCCGCTGTTCAGCTATACGTCGGCGATCACCATTGCACGATTATTTCGTTACTTTGGAATCGGATACCTGGCAATACGGTATGGGGCGGATGCGATTCCGTACCTGATGCACCACAAGCTCCAAGTGACCGTATTAGTGATCTCGCTTGTAATCGTGAGCTATGTGCTTTCCCGAATGCTACTCAGGCGGCGAACGCCGTCCGAGAAGACGAACCGGCCTCCGCAAGTACCTCCTATCTGAGCCAGACTTCTCTAGACATGGGATCCCAAGCGAGTTCCTGAGAGAGCACCTTGCCGGAAGGATAGGTATCGACCACGGCATACACGCGTAAGCCAGAGCTGGCATCGCGGGAGTAAGGGAACGCGCGCAGGAGGACGTGAAATCCTGTGGGAGTTTTCTCGATGGTGGCTTTGGGGAAGCGCGCAATCTGGAGGAAGCGGCGCGCGGCTGCCGTGTCGCGAGCGGCGTCGAGTTCGGGAGACGGTTCGGGCTTGTAGGAAGTGATGGCCGCGTCGGGGTCGAAAGAGGCGCCGGGGCCGACGTCAACTTCAACGTCATGAAGAGCGCGCTCGGTTTCAACAATGCCGTGCCAGCGGAAAGGCGAACCCGATTCGGCAAACGCCGCGGCCTTGCGAGGCAGTTCGCCGCGGTAAGTGCGCGATTCCATGGCGGCTAGAGCATTGCCGTGAAGAACGAAACGCAAAACGACATAAAGAATCATCCCAGCGAGCGCAAGGGATGCGCCCACTTTGCCGCGCGGGCCTTTTGATCTTGCGCCGATTTCCTCTGTGACCAGCCTGCTGAGCGCGGGGAAGAGAATTCCGGCGAGAAGAATTCCCACAATCCAAAGATCGGTGTTGGCAACCCAGTCCAAAGCAAAGCGGCGGGCTGAAAAGGACCAAAGGAGTTCGACTCCAGAGCTTTGGCAGACGTCCATGAACAAATGGAGGACGGCGGCTGCAAGGGCGGCGAGGAAGATAGTCACAGGAGACATTATTGGTTCCGTTTGTCCACGCCTTCGCAGGAGGAACAGGAGGAAAAGGATCGTGGCGAGAAGACTAAAGAGAAAAGCGGCGAGCAGGGAATGACAATAGGTGCGGTAAAAGGTAAGGAAGGCGGAAGGGCCGAAATAAGCACTCAGCAAGTCAATGTCAGCGATGGTTCCGGCGATGAGCATGGCAGTCGTAGCGGAGCGAGGGAGCCTGGGAAACGCGGCGCACTTGAGAGTGTAGGAGGCCAGGGCATGGGTGAGGGGATCCACGGGAAGAGTTATCTCATAAAGACCGATGTGTCGTCAGCTAGCCCGTGGTGAACGCATGATGCGAACTTCAGGAGGCTCACTTGTTGCGTGAAGGAGTGGACCGATACCAAGAATCTTCCTCACTTTGCCATCTGCCTTCACTTTCTGGCACAACGCAGAAGTGCCCAGGCCCACATCTGATTCTATATAGTTTGTATTCAATAGCTTAGAGGCTGGCGATTGGTTTCAACTGGGCCATGAATTGCTTTTGAAATCCCTGGGTTTCCTCTGTCCCTCCGGAAACTCTAAGAAGAGGATCTCCAATGAACAGATTCGCCCGCCGTCTGTTTGTATTCGCCTTTTTGCTCTTGGCAGCCTTGGTCCCGCTGGCGTCGCCCGTCCTGGCCCAAACCGGCCAGGGTCAGTGGCAGACCCTGCCGTACACCATGCCCATCAATCCCATTCACGCGGCCCTCCTGAACAACGGTAAGGTGGTCATCGTTTCCGGCTCCGGCAACGTGGCCGGAAATACGAGTTTCCGGGCTGTGCTCTGGGATCCCCAGGCTGGCACCATCACGACGCAACCCGTCGGCTGGGACATGTTCTGCAACGGCATGGTGGTTCTGCCTGATGGGCGCCCGTTCGTGATGGGCGGCACGCTACAATACGATCCGTTCCGCGGCGAACTGCGCACATCCACGTACGACCCCGCCACCAATACCTTCACCGACCAGCAATCCATGGCGCACGGCCGCTGGTATCCCACGGGCACCGTTCTGGGCGACGGTCGCGTAATGGTTTTCTCCGGTCTTAGTGAAACAGGCAGTACCAACACATCCGTTGAGTTCTATAGCGCCAGCTCCGGCTGGAGCGCCGCTTTCTCCGCCCCGTGGACCCCGCCTCTTTACCCCCGTCTGCACGTGCTCCCCAACGGAAATGTTTTTTACTCGGGCTCGAGCACCGGTTCTAGCCTTTTCAATCCCGCGACCCACACTTGGACTACGAACGTTGCCTTCACAAATTACAATGGGACACGGACGTATGGCACGTCCATACTTCTGCCCCTGACTCCCGCCAACAACTACACGCCCAAAGTGTTGATCATGGGGGGCGGCAGCCCCTCCACCAACACCAGCGAAATCATTGACCTCTCCGCCGCTACGCCGAAGTGGGTCTACGGCCCCAACATGTCGCAACCGCGCATTGAGATGAATGCCACGATTCTCCCCAATGGCCGGGTCCTTGCGGTCGGCGGCTCCCTCAACGACGAAGACACCGCCACCGCCAGCCTGAAAGCTGACCTTTACGATCCTGGAACCAACACCTTCAGTCCCGCAGGCGCGGAGGTTTACGCGCGCCTCTATCACTCCGTCAGCTTGCTGCTGCCTGATGCCACGGTCTGGGTTGCCGGCGGCAATCCGCAGCGCGGCAATTACGAACCGCATATGGAAATCTACTCGCCGGCGTATCTCTTTAACGCAAACGGGACTCCCGCTACTCGTCCCACCATCACAAGCACATCTTCGTCGATCATTGGGTATGGCGGCGCGTTCCAGGTGCAAACTCCCGACGCTGCCAACATCTCCAGCGTCGTTCTGATGCGGAATGGCGCGGTCACGCATGCTTTTGACATGGATCAACGCTACGTGGGCCTCTCCTTCACCACGGGCACCGGGGTCCTCAACGTAATCGGCCCGCCAAATGGCAACATTGCGCCGCCGGGTTACTACATGCTGTTTATTCTCAATAACGCCGGCGTTCCTTCCGTCGCCGCAATGGTTCAAGTCTCTCTGGCGGCGAATGATGTGCCTCCCACCGGCACGATCACCAACCCTGCTTCAAACGTCACCATCTCTGCGGGCCAATCGGTATCTTATTCCGGCACAGGCAACGATCCCGACGGCACCATCAGCGCCTATTCGTGGTCTTTCCCGGGCGGGAATCCCAGCTCCAGCAATCTCGCTAATCCAGGGAATGTAACCTACGCCACTCCGGGCACTTACGTCACGACGTTTACTGTCACCGACAACGTTGGCCTGACCGATCCCAATCCGCCGACTCGCACCATTACGGTTCAGCCCGATTTCTCACTCTCTGCATCGCCTGCCTCGCGAACCGTGGTGCAGGGTGGCGGCACATCGTTCACAGCTACAGTCACGGCCGGGACAGGTTTCAGCGGAACCGTCTCTCTCAGCGTTAACGGCCTGCCAGCGGGCGCGAGCGCTTCGTTTAATCCGGCGTCCATCTCCACATCCGGATCGAGCACTCTGAGCGTTTCCACGAGTTCGTCGACTGCTCCGGGCAGTTATCCGTTGACGATCAGGGCCACCAGCGGCGCGATAACGCATACCGCTAACGTCACGCTGGTCGTGAGCGCGGACTTTTCCGTTGCTGTCACCCCTTCCAGCGCTACCGTCTCGCGCGGCTCGAGCGCGCGCTACACTGTCAGCGTCACGCCTGGCTCCGGTTTCAACGGAACGGTCAGTCTCAGCGTTAGCGGACTGCCCCGCCGCGCGAACGCCAGCTTCAATCCTTCGTCCGTCATAACTTCTGGTTCGTCGACTTTAACTGTGAGCACCATGCGCAAGACGCAAACCGGCACCTTTACCCTTACCATCTCCGCCACTAGTGGCGGCTTGACGCACACGCAGCAGGTAACCCTAACGGTTCAGTAGAACGAAACCGTAAAATACTTCCTAGTGCCAGGGGTCGTCGCCTCTTCGCGGACGACTCCATGCGCAGCGTGTCTGCGCATCCGCTGAGTCCTTGTTCTAAAACTGGCTCAGGGCACGAGAGCAATTGCCTCCAAGGAGGAGAAGCATGTACATTTCGCGCAGAAACCTTCTTCGCAGACTCGGAACAGGCGCTGTCGTTGGAGCAGCTGCGCCTGCGCTTCGCGGCTGGCCGCTTGCCCGGGCGACCGAAGAGGCGCTATGGGGTAACTCCGTGCCCGTGCCACAACCGCCGGATGGTGCTACCGCCGCGGACCCTATCCTTCTCTATCGCAACGAGAATCCTTACGGTCCGTCGGAAAAAGTTCTCGGCGTGCTGCGCGAATCCGCCGCCATCGGCAATCGCTACCCACGCACCGAGTACGACACGCTCACGGACAAGCTCGCCGCGCTGCACCACGTGAAGCGCGAACAAATCGTGCTTGGCTGCGGCTCCGGCGAAATCCTGTGCATGGCTGCGGCCGCTTTTCTGGGGTCCGGCAAAAAACTAGTGCAAGCCACGCCTACTTTTCCCGCGCTCGGCAAACTCGCGCAAGGCGCGGGCAGCGAAGTCGCCGACGTTCCTCTGAACAAACGCTACGAGCATGACCTCAGCGTCATGCTCGACCGCGCGCGCTCATCTCCCGGGCTCGTGTATATCGTCAATCCCAACAATCCCACCGGAACCATCACGCCGCGCAAAGAGATAGAAGCGTTCCTCGGCAAGCTGCCAGCCAACGTGGCCGTGCTAATTGACGAGGCCTATCATCACTTTGCCAGCCCGAGCGCTTCCTACGAGTCTTTCGTTGACCGGCCCATCGGCGATCCGCGAGTCATCGTCTCACGCACGTTCTCGAAGATATATGGCCTTGCCGGAATGCGCATCGGCTATGCCGTTGCGACTCCGGAAATCGCCAAGCGCCTCGCCGCCGGCTTCCCCAGCTGGAGTGTCAGCATAGTCTCCGCGCGCGCCGCCTCCGCCGCGCTCGATGACGTCGACTACGTGCGCCTGGGCATAAAGCGAAACGCTGACGACCGCCAGGAGTTCATGAACCAGGTCAACGCGCGCATGCTCCGCGCCATCGATTCGCAAACCAATTTCGTGATGGTGAATCCCATGCGCCCGCCCGACGAAGTCATCGAGCACCTCAAGAAAAACAACATTCTCATCGGCCCAAAATATCCGGTTCTCGATAAATACATCCGGGTCTCTCTGGGCACGCCGAACGAAATGCAAGCCTTCTGGCGTGTTTGGGATCTCATGCCCACGACGGGCAAAATGGCCATGTAGTGCGGGATTCTAAAGTGGAGTGCCGGGGACGAGGAGTTTTAGGGCTCGGGGAACGATCTTGAATTCGACGGGGAGCCGGGCGAGAGGCTCGCCGTCGACTTGAGCGTAGACGGGATTTTTGTCGAGCGGTTCGCAAACGACAGTGTCGGACTTGTAGAAATGGACGCCTTCAGTCCCGCGCAAATTACCCATCCAGAGCGTTGGCAAGTAGCTCAAATAGCGGAAGCCGCTTTGCGTGGTTAGGGCCATGACCTCGAACTGGTCTTCAAAGAGATCGGCGTTGGTCGTGATTTTGAAAGGCCCGCCGTAGTTCTTGGTGCGGCCGACGATGGCAAGAGAAGCGTCGAGTTTTTGATCGCCGATGCGAATGCGAAAGCGCTGGAAATTGTAACGGAAGACTTCGCGCGCGCCTTCCCACCAGTAGGCCAGCATGCCGATGCGGGCTTTCAGGTCGAGGTCGAGGGAATAGACGATCATGCCGTCGGGGCCCGCCCCGCCCACGCTTAGAAAATACTTTTTCTTTCCGGGATGTTCGAGAGGAGTGGCCAAGCCGAGCGCAATTTCTTTTACGGTGCCGCGAACGAGTTTTTCGGCCGCGCTGGGAATGTCCCAGGGCAAGTCCAGTTCCTTGGCGAGGATGTTGGCAGTGCCTCCGGGAAGAAGAGCAAGAGGCACGCGGTGGCCATTCTGGTTGGCGGCCAGTCCGTTGATGACTTCGTTGAGTGTGCCGTCGCCGCCGCAGGCAATGACGAGCCCGCGGCCTTCGGAGGCAGCGCGCCGCGCGATTTCCGTGGCGTGGCCCGGGCCCGTAGTTTCCGCGAGTTCGGACTCGATGCCGCGGGAGGCGAAAATGTGGCGCGCGGTATCGAGCGTGCGGCGGCGGCCTTTGCCACCGTTGCCGGCGTTGGGGTTGTGAATCAGCAGAGCGTTTTTGAGATTTGCGGTCATCGTTGGTTCAGGTTCATGCCGTTCGTGCGCCAAGACATTCATTCTATATAATACCAGCCGAATTTCCGCACACTGTTCTGCCGAGGGTTTCATGGCCAAAGCTGCGCCAGCTAGTGTCAAGAAAGAGATCGAAGAGCTTCGCGAGAAGCTGCGTTACCACGAATACTGCTATTACGTGCTGGACGATCCAGAGATTTCGGACGCGGCGTACGACCGGATGATGAGCCGCTTGAAAGAGTTGGAGGCAGCGTATCCGGAACTGGTGACGCCGGATTCTCCGACCGTGCGCGTAGGTGGAGCGCCGCGGGCAGGATTCACGACCGTGCGGCACGCGCGGCCGATGCTGAGCTTGGACAACGCATTTTCCTACGATGCCCTGCGGGAGTGGGACCGACGCGTGCGAGAGGGAAGCGGGCAGGACAAGATCGAATACGTTGCCGAACACAAGTTCGACGGGCTGAGCATCTCGCTGCAATACGAAGATGGAGTGCTGACGCGGGGCGTTACGCGCGGCGATGGAACAACCGGCGAGGACGTGACGCCGAACGTGAAGACGATCCGTTCGATTCCATTGCGCGTGGACCCCGCAGCATTGAAAAAGGTGAAGCTGCCGCCAGATTTCGAAGTGCGCGGCGAAGTGATGATGACGAAAAAGGCGTTCGAAGCGCTGAATCGGGAGCAGGAGCGGATTGGCGGCAAGATTTTTGTGAATGCGAGGAACTCGGCGGCGGGAGCGGTGCGCGTTCTCGATCCTTCGATTAC
Organism: Acidobacteriota bacterium; assembly: GCA_003225315.1. Classification (GTDB taxonomy): domain Bacteria; phylum Acidobacteriota; class Terriglobia; order Acidiferrales; family UBA7541; genus Acidiferrum. Next base: position 108,792 of record QHZD01000026.1, on the reverse strand, counting down.
GGCGGCACGGCGGCTGGATTTTTTTGCGTACTATTTGTTGTTGGATGGAAAAGTGCCGTTTGCGAAACATTCGGACTCCCTGCAAGCATTGAAGCAATTACGGTTCCGCGCCTCGGATGACTGGAAACTTTGCGCGGGAATTGAGGCGGTGATTGGCTATTGCGAGGATTGGGACGCGAAGCGGGAGAAGCTGCCGTACGAAATTGATGGCGTGGTGATCAAAGTGAACTCCATCGCCATTCAAAACGAACTGGGTTACACGGCGAAGGCGCCGCGGTGGGCCATTGCGTACAAATATCCCGCGCGGCAGGAGACGACGGTGGTGAACGACATCATCGTCCAAGTGGGCCGGACGGGAACGCTGACGCCGGTGGCGGTGCTTGAGCCGGTGCAGGTGGGAGGCGTCACTGTCAGCCGTTCCACGCTCCATAACATGGATGAAATCGACCGGCTGGAACTGCAGATCGGGGACACGGTGCTGATCGAGCGCGCTGGAGAAGTGATCCCACATGTGCTCAAGGTGGTCAAAGAGGGGAAGAGCCGGAGACCGTTCCGCATGCCGAAGCATTGCCCGGAGTGTGGAAGCACGATTCATCATGTGGAAGGAGAAGTGGCGTACCGCTGCGTAAATGCGGCGTGCCCGGCAAAGAGGAAAGAATCGATTCTGCACTTCGCTGGCCGACACGCGATGAACATTGACGGGCTTGGGGACAAGATCGTGGACCAGCTTGTGGACAAGGGATTGGTGAAAGACGTTGCCGATTTGTATTCGCTGAAGCTCGAGGACGTTGCCGGGCTGGAGCGAATGGCGGAAAAGTCCGCGCAGAACCTGCTTAAGGAAATCGAGGCGAGCAAGAAGAATTCGCTGGCGCGGCTGATTTATGCGCTGGGGGTTCAGTTTGTGGGCGAGCGGACGGCACAATTGCTGGCGGAACATTTTTCTTCGCTGGAGGAATTAGCAGAGGCGAAAGAGGAAGAGCTTGAGGAAGTGCCTGAGGTAGGGCCGAAAGTTGCGGCGAGCATCGTGGAATTTTTCTCGGAGCCTGCCAATCGACAGCTTATCAAAAAGCTGAACAAGGCAGGCGTGCATCCGACGGCGGAAAAACGCGTGGTGAAGAGCCAGAAACTCGCCGGCAAGAGTTTTGTGTTCACAGGAAGCCTCGCGAATCGAAGCCGCGAAGAGGCCGGCGATCTCGTTATTCAACACGGAGGGAAAGTTTCCGGCTCTGTCAGCAAGAAAACAGCCTACGTTGTGGTAGGCACCGATCCCGGATCGAAGTACGACAAAGCCAAAGAACTGGGAGTAACTATCCTGAGCGAGAGCGAATTCGAAAAACTACTGGGTTTATAGCTTTTATCCAGTACGGTCTGCGTCAGACCTACGCTTCTTGAACAAAAAACCAGTAAGCCACGTCATAGGGCGGGCAGTGAGTTCAGTTGCGATCTGCGGGCGTATGGCGACAGCTAGGAATATAATGACAAAAATCACGCCGAACAGAGAAGCCCCTGAAATGCCGGTTATCCTTAGCAAGAACTTCAGGAAGTTCCAGACCACGTAAGCGGCTAAGACAAGGAATCCTAGTCGGAAGACGAAGAATAATACCGACGGAAGCGCTTCAGGGTTCCCCAATCTTGCCAACGGACTTCGGTCGCACAGTATAAGAATGTAATCGTCTGTCTGGTCTAGAGCTTTCAGGCTTTCCTCCCATTCCGCGACTGCTGGAGATCGCTCTTCCTTCAGCCGACGATGAGCGTTCGCGAGTAGCCTTTTGACCTTTGTCTCGTACTCGTCGGTGTCATACTCCTTCTCAAACTCCTCATTTAGAGCAAGAGGGTCTTCCGGGCATTCGCCGGTCTCGGTGAAATACATCATCCTCTTTTCAAGGTCAGATAGGGGCACACCTTCGAGCGCGGCCTGCTCCACGGTTCGCGTGACTAGAAAATCCTTGGCTTCGCGGATTCTCATGGCCCGGATTGTAGGTTTCATTTCTGTGCTGAACAAGTACAAATCTCGTACGTCCTCCGGTGTATAATAGGAACCGGCGGGCGGGCCGGGTGATCGCTGGTCCCGGTCTTTAGTCGGCCTCTTGCGAGGCTGGAGATGACCGAGGACGGGAGGAAAGTCCGGACACCGTCCTGAGGCACGCTCTGCACTTTTGTGAGGAGCGGAACTCTTGACAGGGCAACGCGCCTGGTAACGCCAGGGGGCGAATCCGGGAGGACAGGCAGGAATGCCTGTCCCACTAGAGGCGCCACGGAAAGTGCCACAGAAAATAAACCGCCGGCGGAGCGCAGCACGGTGGCATCGCGCAGGGAAACCTGCGAGACGTCTTCGAAGAGCACGCATCGTTTGGCAAGGGTGAAAAGGTGGGGTAAGAGCCCACCGCTCCCGTGGCGACACGGGAGGCACGGAAAACCCCGCGTGGTGCAAGGCCAAATAGGAGGGGAGAGCCGGCCCGGCTCGATGAGCGAAAGCTCCTTCTGCGGTGGTGCAAGCCACCGCGGAGGATAACCCTCGGGTAGGCTGCTGGAGTCACGGTGCGAATCGTGACTTAGAGGAATGATCGCCGCGCATGCAAGCCGTTTTGAGGTTTGCGTGCGGCACAGAATCCGGCTTACAGGCCCGTCCGCCACTTTTCAACAACTTACAGGCAACCTAACCCTTACCTAACCAACTGTCTGTCTGGCCATTGGAGACCGTTTCTCTGGATGGCACCAGTAGGATTAAGCATTTTCCTCGACGCAGTTTTGAAGACTTTTTTGACGGATTCTTAGGTAATCAACCGTCTTGCCTTTCGAAATCCTCAAACGTAATACGCTATATTGGGCGGAGATGGTCTAACTCGGCAAGGCGTCCTGTTCCCACGGGAAAATGCGGGTTCAAATCCTAGCTCTCCGCTCCAACCTCCACATGGAATAGGCGCAGTGCCGGAACTGGACCAGGAGCGTTTGCCCTGCCGTCCACAAAACCAGGTGAACTCCTGCAGATAGATCAGCGTTGCCTACATTTGCCTGACCATCTTGACTGACATCCACAACACGTTTGAGCGTTACCGATGTCAGCGGACAGCGTATTTCCAATAAGTTACGCGCCCTCAATACTCATTTACTGAATCCGGCTTCCAGGCTCGCCCGCCAACTTTTTCGATAGTCTCCGCACTCCTCTCCCGAACTCGCCAATAACTTACCAATGCGGGACTTACAAGTTGCCGACAGCAGGATTCCGTGTATTATCTGGGCATACGTTACGTCAGGAATCCGCCAGGGGCGACCTTTCCGAGACCAAACGGGGAATCCAGTTTCTCAGGACCGAGGAGCGCGCTCGCGTGAGCCGAGGCAGTTTACTACTCAGAATGGAATTGCGGAGCAATCCTGAGATGCTCTGCGTGGTGCGAAACGCAGTGGGAGAACTCACCGCCAAGTTAGGATTTTCTGAGCCGGATTGCCGAGCCGTGGTCCGCGCCGTCGACGAAGCGCTGACCAACATCATTCGTCATGCCTATCTTGGAGAGCAGGAGCAGCCCATCGAGGCGTCCTTCCACCGGATTGATGCGCCGAAAGATGGGCAGTCTGGAGACGCTCTTGAAATCGTGCTGGAAGATAACGGAGTGACAGCGAATCCAGAGAAGATGTGCGGGCGCGCGCTCGAGGATGTGCGGCCCGGCGGCCTGGGGCTGCACTTCATCCGCGAGTGCATGGATACAGTAGAATTCAGCCGCAACAACGGCAGAAATCAGCTTCGGCTGGTGAAATTTTTGCATGTGCAGGCGCCTAAGAAAGGCGCGTGAGGAGAATCCATCTTGCAGATTGCCGCACGCCATTTGGACAAGACCACCATCTTTGATATTTCGGGAGACATCGACCTCGCGACGTCACCTCAACTGCGGAAGGCGCTCTTGCGCGAGCTTCGCGAATTGAAGATGCCGCGCGTGGTGCTCAACCTGGGTGCCGTTCGCTACATTGATAGTTCCGGAGTGGCGTCGCTGGTGGAGGGCCTCAAGGCATCGCGCGATGTCGGCTCGCGCTTGATCCTGTTCGGCTTGAATAAAACAGTGCGAGAAGTTCTGCAACTTTCCAAACTGGTGAGAATTTTCGAGATTTACGAAAACGAAGCACAATCCGTTGCGCCCTGAGCCTGCTAGATCCGCAAATCGAGGAAGCCCGGCGAGAGCAATGTGGAACTGACGACGCAAATTGGGGAATCAGTTACCGACGGGCTTGCCTATCTGGGGGCGCTGACCACGCTGGGGACCCGGGCCGCGTATTTCACATTCGTCGCGCCCTTCCAGGGAAAGCCGCTGCGTTTGCAGCGCGCCATTTCGCAGGCCATGCAAACCGGCGTCGGGGCGTTGCCCATCCTTTCCTTGATTACGTTTTTTATTGGGCTGATTCTGGCGCTGCAGAGCGCTTATGAGCTGCGCAAGTTTGGCGCCATAAATTTCGTCGCCAGTGCCGTGGCAATTTCCATGACGCGGGAACTCGGGCCGCTGATTACCGCCATCGTGGTCATCGGACGGTCCGGCTCGGCGTTCGCCGCGGAAATCGGCACGATGAAGGTGACGGAAGAAATCGACGCGCTGGAAACCATGGCCATCGATCCGATTCACTTTCTGGTGGCTCCGAAATTCACCGCCATGATCGTGATGCTGCCGTGCCTGACGATCTGGGCGAACTCCATGGGGATTCTCGGCGGAGCGCTCTTTGGCGTGACGCAGGCCGACTTCACGTGGTTCCGTTATATTCAGGCCTCGCTGGACGCCCTGTTCTTGCGCGACATCACCACAGGCTTAGTCAAAAGCGTCATGTTCGGCATAACCATTACGGCCGTGGGATGCCACGAAGGGCTGTCTACGGGCGCGGGCGCGGAACAAGTCGGGCGATCAACCACGCGGGCCGTGGTAGTGTCCATATTCCTGGTAATACTGGTGGACCTCGTCTTTACCGCGCTCTTTTTCTTTATGAGTGAAAGATAGGATTTGGATTTCGTCATGGGACAGAGCAACAGTGCGGCGACGGCGATGACGGATACAGAGTCGATGATCTCATTGCGGAATCTTCGCGTCAGTTACGGCGAGCGCGAGATTCTCCACGGCATCGGCTTCGATGTGATGCGTGGCGAAACGCTCGTGATTCTAGGCGGTTCCGGTTCCGGCAAGAGCACGCTGTTGCGCACGCTGGTGGGCCTCGAAAGGCCGAGCTCCGGCGAGATCTGGCTCAAGGGCAAAAACATTGCGGCGATTTCATCTGGCGAGATGGATGAGATCAGGAAAAAAATCGGCATGTCGTTTCAAGGCGGCGCGCTATTTGGTTCGATGACCGTCGGTGAGAACGTGGCGCTGCCGCTGCGCGAACACACCAAACTCGAAGATTCGACCATCGAAATCATTTTGCGGTTGAAGCTGGATCAGGTCGGTTTGTCGGGGTACGAAAACTATAAGCCATCGCAGTTGAGCGGTGGCATGAAGAAGCGCGCCGCAGTGGCGCGAGCATTGGCCATGGATCCTGAGATTCTATTTTTTGACGAGCCTTCCGCGGGCCTGGACCCTATTATTGCTGCCGGCGTGGATCAGCTGATCCTTGAGCTCAAGCAGGCGTTTCACATGACCATTATCGTGGTCACACACGAACTGGCCAGCGCATTCTTGATTGCTGACCGCATGGTGCTGATCGACAAGGGCAACGTGGTAGCTATCGGAACAACCGAAGCAATGCGTTCGAGCACGCATCCGCGCGTGCGGCAATTCCTCGACCGCATTGCAGAGCCGGCAGTCTCCGAAGAATTGGACTATCTGCAAATGCTGACGGAAGAACACCGCCATCCGGGCCGTTAAGGAGCGGGGAGAGAGGTGGGTCATGGAAGCGAAACGCGAACAAGCCATGGTGGGATTGTTTGTCCTGATCGCCGCGGCGGTATTGGTGGCCACTGTTTTCGCGCTTACCGGCGCGTTCGGGAGCGCAGCCGCGACGTATCGTGCGTATTTTCCGTTTGCCGGCGGATTGGAACCGGGCGCGAGCGTGCGCTACGCGGGCGGGCCGAAAGTCGGCCGTGTCGAGAAATTGCAGCTGGACCCGAAGAATCCTTCGCGCATCGAAATAACGTTCAGCGTGAAGTCCGGCTTGCCGGTCAAAACGGATAGCCACGTAAAGATCATGAGTTTGAGTCCGCTGGGCGACAATCATCTGGAAATTGTTCCGGGAACAGAAAAGGCCGCGATGGCGGCGACGGGTACAATCCTGCCCTCCGACCCCTACGTGGACTTTAATGCGCTCACGGCAAAGATCAATGACATTGCGCCACAGGCGCAGCAACTTCTCAAGACGCTCAACGACCGTGCGGGCGATCTGCAAATAACCCTGGCCCGCGTCAACGATCTACTGAACGATTCGAATCGAGCGAACCTGGCCGGGACGCTGGCCGAGACTCGCGGAATGATTGCGGAGAATCGCGCCCCTGTGAAGGCGACGGTGCAGAACTTAAATTCCGCAACGAAAAAGCTGGAGCCCCTGCTGGAGGATTTGCGGAAGACCTCGGCGCAGGCCAATGAGGCGTTGAATCATGTCGATTCTTTGATTGGAGAGAATCGCGCCGACGTTCGCCAGGCGGTAATCGAATTGCGGCGCTCTCTTGCTACGGTAACGGAACTAACAGGGCGGTTGGATCAAACGCTTGACGTTAACTCCGAGAACATCGATGAACTGCTCGAAAACTTGCGGCACGTGAGCCAGAATCTCAAGGAATTCACGAACACCATCAAGACCAGGCCGTACACGCTGATCCGGTCAAGTAACCCGCGCGAGCACAAACCGGGAGAACGACAGTGAGCCGAATGCGAGGTGACGCGGAGCCGCGATACCAAAAAAGGGTGCCAAACGGATCAGGAGAAAAATCTCGTGGAGCGGCTAGACGTGCCCTAATCACGGCTGTTGCGCTGACCCTCCGATTGCTCTCCGGCTGCGGCGCTACGCACCCGAGCAAGTATTACCAGCTCACCGTTCCGACCGATGCGGCTGCCGTCGAAGGAAAGGACGCTATTCCCGTGTCGCTGCTTCTCGGCGGATTGATGACTTCCCACTTGTATCGCGAAGATCGCATCGTCTATGGGAACGGCCCTGAGCAGTTGGGCACCTATGAGTATCAGCGTTGGGCGGAGCCGCCAGCGGAAATGATTCAGGAGGTCTTGCTGCGACACCTGCGCGCATCGGGCCGCTACCGCGCTGTCCATTACCGGCGCAGCAATATGAAGGGAGACTTCGCCCTCCGCGGGCATCTCTACGATTTCAAGGAACTCACCGGGTCGCAGATGTCAGCGAGAGTCACCTTCGATTTGGAAATGCGCGACCTGAAAAATGGCGCGACCGTTTGGACCCACTACTACACCCACGACGAACCTACTGCGGGGAAAGATGTTCCGGCAATCGTCGCGGCGTTGGATAAGAACGTCCAGCGCGCCGTGCAAGAAATTGTGGAAAGTCTGGACCAGTACTTCGCGTCCCATCCTGTCAAATAGCGTAAGACGTCCTGTGCGCTGCGGTGCATCAGCGCCCCACACCACTAAGCCATGCGCCGAAGCGTCAGTAGCGTTATGTCATCCTCCAACTCGCTTTCGCGGCCACGGTAAAGATGCACACCCTCGAGCAACGCATGAGAAAAATCATGCAGCACCAGCGGCTGAGGCAATTTGCGCCGCGTACTTTCCGCAAGGCGTAAAAACCCCTTGGCCGTGAGTTGCTCTCCCGCTGGCGAGCGGACCTCAATTGCGCCATCGGAAAACGCGAGAATCATGTCGCCGTGGTTCAGCCGCACGCTTTGTTGATTGTAGGTTTCGCCCGTGATGTATCCCAGCGGCAAGCCCTCCAATCCCTCGCCCAACTCCAAGAACTGCCGCTCGCGCTCGCGCCACAGAAGCATTCTCGGGTGCGCCGCATATGCAAAGTTAAACTCACCGCTTGTCCCGTCAAAAGTTCCTGTGACGACCGTGGTCAGGCGCAGAGGACCTTTCGATTTTTCATTGGAGAGCGTAAAGGCGTCATTGAGCGCCGTCAGCAAACCCGCTGTGTCTCGAACGTCCTGGAATTTATGCAGAAGGTGATGAACGTGCCGCGCTACGCTGCTGGCCGTGTAACCATGGCCAACGCAATCCGCGAGGACCACGCGGGCGAGATTGTCGCTGCAAGAAAATACGGCAGAGAGATCGCCACCTTTGTCCCCTCCTGAAGGCACGGCGATGATATCGCTTTCTAGTCCGGCAAGCTCCAATGAACGGTGCGCCTTTTCATTGCCGGCCCACAGTTCCATGCAGCCAAAGGGCCGCATCGCGGTTTTCGTGCAATCCAATTGTTCCGGTTCGACTCTCTTGAACTTCATGTCCACTTTGATGCTTTTAGAGCTTTTTTCGGTGCAGCCATTGTCCGGCAATCCACGGGCAAGTCTCTCACTTTTCCTTGCACCTGCCGTATGATGCTCGCATGCGGCTCCTGTTAGTTGAAGACGATGGGCGCATTGCGCGATTCGTGGCCAAGGGCTTGCGCGAACAAGCCTACGCCGTGGATATCGCCAACAGCGGCGACGACGCGCTCTATCAGGCGGCGATCAATACCTACGACCTGGTAATTCTCGATGTCATGATTCCCGGCCGCAACGGTTTTGAAGTTTGCCGTGACCTGCGAAAATCGGGGCAACGCATGCCCATTTTGATGCTGACCGCGCGCGATGCCGTGGAAGACCGCATCGCCGGCCTCGATCACGGCGCCGACGACTACCTCACCAAGCCGTTTGAATTCCGCGAATTGCTCGCGCGTCTCCGCGCGTTGCTGCGCCGTTCCGGTGAGCTGCGCCCCGCCAAAATAACCGTCGCCGACCTTGTCCTGGATACCGCAGCGCAAAGCGTTTCCCGGGTTGGCCGCAGTGTGCCACTCACCGCCAAGGAATATGCGCTGCTCGAATATCTGGCGCGCAACACCGGCCGCGTCGTCGGACGTGCGGAAATTGCCGAGCACGTGTGGGATGAAACGTTCGATCCCTTCTCGAATCTGATCGAGGTTTACGTGAATCGCGTGCGCCGCAAAATTGACGCGGATTCCAGGAAACCGTTGCTTCATACCCGCCGCGGCGCCGGCTACTTCTTCGGCCCTCTGACTGATTCGGAAGTCGCAGACGCAGCCGACGAAAGCATCTCGTCACGTCATCGTGCCAAGGCCGCGTCTCCAGGCCGGAAGAACCATGCTTGATTCCGTCCGCGTCCGGCTCACTCTCTGGTATACGGCAGTCTTGACGCTCGTTCTGATTGCGCTCTCGACGATCACGTACTTTATTTTTTGGCGGAGCACGGTTCAGCGCACCGATGTGAACCTCGCCGAACTCTCCGAAGCCTTCCTCACCACTCTTGATGCGGAAGTGAACGATCAAAGCGGCCCCGATTCGCTGAGACTCGCCGGACAAGTGGCCATCACGGAACATCGCTTTCGCGATCACGTATTCGCGATTTTTGATGACGCAGGAAATATCGTCGTCAGTTCTCAAGAGGTCCCGCCTGCTTCCTCCACGGCACCTTTTTCCTCGCCTTCCTTTCAGCATTTTTTCGATGCCTCTTCTCGCGCCGACCGATTATTTGGCAAGGTTAAAGGCGGCAGGGATGGCTACCGCGGATTTGCGCGGCATTTTTCATCATTGGGAAAGACATATACCCTCGTCATCCTGCAATCGCTTCACCAGCAACAAGAGATGCTCGAAGAAGTGACCGCAACATTCGCATGGGTCATCCCGATCGCTATCGTGCTTGCCAGCGCTGGCGGCTACTTTCTCGCGCGCAAGAGCCTCGCTCCCGTGGTGGCCATGAGCACGCAAGCTGGCCGCATCGGCGCTGCCAATCTGCACGAGCGGCTGGCGGTCCAGAATGACAGGGACGAACTGGGGCACCTCGCCCAGTCGTTCAATAGTTTGTTGGACCGCCTCAGCCAGTCATTCGAACGCCAGCGCCGTTTCATGGCTGATGCCTCGCACGAGTTGCGCACGCCGATTGCGATTTTGCGCGGTGAAGCGGAGGTCGCCCTTTCGCAGCAGGGGCGTTCGTTGGAGGAATACCGCGAATCTCTGGCTGTACTTCACCAGGAAGCCGAGCGGCTTACCCACATTGTCGAGGATCTCTTTACGCTTACGCGAGCAGACGCCGGGCAGTATCCGCTCCAGCCCCGCGATTTTTATCTCGATGAACTGATCGCCGAGTGCGTGCATTCGGCCAGGACTTTGGCTCTCGCAAAAAAGATTTGTCTCAATCTCGAAGAAGCATCCGAGTCTCCCATTCATGCGGATGAATCCTTGTTGCGCCGCATGATCCTCAATCTTCTGGATAACGCCATTAAGTACACTCCGGAGGGTGGAAGCGTCAGCGTTACGTGCCGTCGGGCGGGAAAGGAATATGCCTTGAGCATCACCGATACGGGGGCTGGCATTCCAGCGGACCTGCAGCCCCGCATCTTCGAGCGCTTCTTCCGCGCTGACAAAGCGCGCTCCCGTTCTGAAAACGACGGCGGTGGCGCCGGCCTCGGCCTGTCCATTTCCCGCTGGATTGCCGAGGCCCATCACGGCCGTTTGGAACTGACGCATTCCAACTCGGCCGGAAGCACCTTTACAGCGTACCTCCCGGCGGAGCCGCTTCCCTCTGCAACTGGCAGTTAATCCTGTGTTTAGCTTCGTTTCGTTACCATAACTTCTTCCTGCCGCGCACCTATTTTCGTCCGGCCCAGGAGTCGAACACTTATGAAAACGCTTCGCACCCTCGTTCTGCCGTGGACCTCGGTGGCTGCCCTGTTCGTGTCTCTTGTGGGGAGTGCCGGAGCGCAGGAATCGCCAGCCCCCGCAGGTACAGTGCCTGCCAATAATGCCCAACAGACGCCGCCTCCTGCTTCGCCGGTGCTCCGCCTCACGTTCGAAGATGCCCTTGCGCGCGCCAGAAAGAACAGCACGCAATTCCTGGCCGCGCAGACCGACGCCGCGATTGTACGTCAGGACCATTATCAAGCCGCAGCGGCCCTGCTCCCCACCGTCACGTACAGTAATCAGGCGCTCTACACGCAGAGCAACGGGCCAGGCAATCCCGTGAGGTACATCGCCAACAACGCTGTTCACGAATACGTCAGTCAGGCCAACGTGCACGAGTCCATCGATTTACTGTCCATCTCGAATTACCGCCGGGCTTCCGCGGCGTCTGCTCTTGCGAAAGCGCGCGCGGAAATTGCTTCGCGCGGGCTTGTTGTTACCGTCGTCCAGAGCTACTACGCTGTGGCAGCTGCACAGCAGAAGCTGGAAGCCGCGAAGAAAAATGGAGACGAAGGCGACAGTTTCCTAAAACTGACCCAAGACCTCGAAAGAGGAGGAGAAGTCGCGCACGCCGACGTCATTAAGGCGGAACTGCAAGTGCAGGACCGCCATCGGCAACTGCTGGAGGCGCAGCTTGGGCTTCTGAATGCCCGGCTCGATTTTGCAGTGCTGATCTTTCCCGACTTCAACGACAACTTTGAACTTGCCGAAGATCTTCATGCGAGTGTACCGCTGCCGGCTCTAGCAGAAGTCCAACAGCGCGCCGCGCGCGACAATCCCGATCTTCGCGCGGCGCTGGCCGCCGTTCAGCAAGCGGGCCACGACGTCACCGGCGCGCACGCGGGCTATTTGCCCTCGCTCAGCTTCGATTATTGGTACGGAATCGACGCCCCGCAGTTTGCCGTGAACGGTCCGGGCGGAGTTTCCAATCTGGGCTCTTCCGCTGCGGCCACCGTGAATATTCCCGTCTGGAACTGGGGCGCCACGCAAAGCCGCATCAAGCAGGCGGAGCTGCGGCGCACGCAGGCCCAGCAAGAACTCTCCCTCGCCCAGCGCAAGCTCCTCGCTGAAATAAAGTCTCTCTACGCTGAAGCGGAAACGGCTTTGAACGAACTCAGCGGACTCAACCGCGCGGCTGAACTCTCAGCAGAAAGCCTGCGTCTCATCACCCTCCGCTACAAGGGCGGGGAAGCCACCGTTCTGGAAGTCGTGGACGCCCAGACCACTTTCGCGCAAGCCAACGCCGCCTACCAGGACGGAGCCGTGCGCTACCGCGTGGCCCTGGCTAATTTGCAAACGCTGACGGGGGTTCTAACAACTCCATGACCTCGACGACCATCACCACTCTGGCATCGCGCTGCAAAGCGGCGGCTTTTTTCACCGCCATCGCGGTGATACTCTGCATCGCCACCGGTTGCAGCAAGGACGAAAAAGAAAAAGAAAAAGAACCCGTCGTCTCCGTGCAAACCACGCCTGCTCGGCGCGCTCCCATCTCACAAGTGATTTCGGCGGAAGCCGTAGTCTATCCGCTGGAGCAAGCCACAGTCGCGCCAAAGATCAGTTCGACCATCAAGAAATTCTACGTGCAACGAAGCGCGCGAGTTAAAAAAGGACAATTGCTTGCAGAGCTGGAAAACAAGGATCTGTCCGCCGCCGCGGAATCCACCAAGGGCGATTTCGAGCAAGCGGACGCCAACTACGTAACCACCGTTGATGCCAGCCTTCCGCAGCAGATTCAAAAGGCACAGCTCGACGCCGTCGCCGCGAAGTCGAATTTCGAAGCGCAACAGAAAGTCTATGAGAGCCGCAAGGAATTGTTCCAACAAGGAGCCATTCCCCGGAAAGACTTGGATTCCGCCGAAGTCGCTTTTCTTCAGGCCCGCAGCCAGAACGAGCAAGCGCAGAAACAACTTGCCGACCTTCAGCGCGTGGGAAAAGAGCAAACGCTCAAGTCCGTCCAGGGCTCGCGCGCGTCCGCCGAAGGCAGAATGAGGGGCGCCGAAGCACTGCTCAGTTATTCCAGAATCACGAGTCCCATCGATGGCGTCGTCACTGATCGCCCGCTTTTTGAAGGTGACCTCGCCACCGCCAATCAACCCTTGCTCACCGTGATGAATACATCTCGGCTCATCGCGAAAGCGCACATCGCTCAATCCGAAGCAGCGGTTCTGAAAGTGGGCAATCCCGCGGAGCTGAAAATCCCCGCTCTTGAAGGGCCCGTCAAAGGCCGCGTCAGTTTGGTCAGCCCCGCACTCGATCCCGGCAGCACCACGATTGAAGTATGGGTTGAAGCGTCCGAGCCGGACCCAGCGCTGAAACCCGGCATGACCGTGCAACTTTCCATGACCGCGAAAACGGTGAAAGACGCGCTCGTCGTACCCACTCCCGCGATTTACAAAAATCCCGAGGGAACGGATTATGTCTTACTCGTCGGCTCCGATGGCCACGCGCGTCTCAAAACCGTTCAAGTGGGCGTGCGCAACGCCGAATTCACCCAAATTGTCAGTGGCGTTGCCGCCGGCGATCCGGTTATCAGCTCGGGAGGCTACGGGCTTCCGGATAACACCCAGGTTAAGATCGAAACACCGGCGCCGGTGGAAAAAGAGCCCGATAACAAATCCGGCAAGTCCGAAAAGCCTGCCGCTGCCGCGAAACCTGCCGCCAAGGACAAGGACTAAACGCGCATGGATATTCCTCCAGATTCTCCGCGCGTAGCTCATTCTTCCAGTAAGCCGGGTGCGCCGTGGTTCCAGCGCCTCTCTCGTCCCATTTTATTTTTGATCGTCACTTTGATGCTCGTCGGCGGATACCTCGCCTTCACCATTCCCGTTGCGGTTTTTCCGAATACCGATTTTCCCCGCATCGTCATTGGCATCGACAACGGCGTGATGCCCATCGACCAAATGCTCGTGATCATCACGCGCCCCGTCGAGGAAGCCGTCAACAGCGTTCCCGGTTTACAAAAAGTTCAGTCGATTACCAGCCGCGGTTCCGCGGAGGTCGATCTTTTTTTTGACTGGACGAGCGACATGATTCTGACGCTCCAGCGCGTGGACGCCGTCGTGGCCCGCTTGCAGTCGGAATTGCCGCCGACGGCCAAGATTGAGACGCATCGCCTCACCTTCGCCACGTTTCCCATTCTCGGCTACAGCCTGACCTCCGACACCATTCCTCAAAACAAACTTTGGGAGATTGCCACCTACGACATCAAGCCGCGCGTGAACCGGCTCGATGGCGTTGCTTCCGTCCTTGTGCAGGGCGGCCGCGTTCCGGAATTTCAGGTCATGCCCGAGCCGGCTCGCCTTCTTGCGGCCGGCATCACCGTCAACGATATTCTCGATGCCATCCGCCGCACCAACCTCATCGACTCGCCTGGTCTTATCGAAAACAATCATCAATTGGTGCTTGGCCTGATTAGCGGCCAGGTTCGCACGCCGGAGCAACTCGGCCAGATTGTCGTGAAGACTTCAATAGCGGGCGTTCCCATTCGGCTCGGCGATATTGCGAACATCGCGCCGTCCGTTGCGCCGGTCTACACCATGGTTACGGCCAATGGCAAGCCCGCTGTCCTGCTTAGCGTGCATCGTCAGCCGGACAGCAATACGCTTGATGTCGCTAACGAAGTTCACGCTCAGATCGAAGAGATTCGCCCCTCGCTTCCCCCCGGCGTGCGCATCGAGCCGTTCTACGATCAATCCACCATCGTTCACGAATCCATCGCCAGCGTACGTGACGCGGTGTTGCTGGGGTTGCTGTTCTCCTCCATCATCCTCGTTCTCTTTTTGCGCGACTGGGGTACATCGCTTGTTGCAGGCCTCGTGATTCCGGCAACCTTGCTTATCACGTTCATTGTCCTCAGGCTCACCGGCCAGAGCTTCAATCTCATGACCCTTGGCGGTCTGGCTGCCGCTGTTGGCCTGGTCATTGATGACGCCATCGTAGTCCTCGAAAACATCGTCTTGCATCGCGACGCCGGTCAGGGCCGCTTCGAAGCGATTCAAAGCGCACTCAAAGAAATGACGACTCCATTGATCGGCTCGACTATCACTCCGATTGTTGTTTTTCTTCCCTTGATCTCCATCACCGGCGTGACCGGAAGCTTTTTCCGCGCGCTCGCCGTTACCATGACCGTCTCGCTTTTTACGTCGCTTCTGCTCGCTTTGTCCTGGACGCCCACGCTCAGCCAGTATCTTGTCCGCCGCGGCGCGACGCCACCCGCCGAAGCGGAGTCATCACATGGCGGTGATGCTGCCGCGCTTCTTGCCGCCGAAGAAGCCCATTTGTCCGGTTTTTTCGGCCGTGTGGTTGCGTTTTATGCGCGCGCGATGGAAGCGGTCCTCAAGCGGCCTTTTCTTTTGGCCGGAAGTTCCGCCCTCATCGTTATCCTCGCGTTCGTTTGTTATAAGGCGCTCGGTTCCGACCTCCTTCCCGAAATGGACGAGGGCGGCTTCATTCTCGATTATTGGACTCCTCCTGGGAGTGCACTCGCGGAATCCGACCGCATCCTCCAGCACATCGAGGAAATCGTTCGCTCGCAGCCCGAAGTTGAAAACACGTCCCGCCGCACTGGTTTGCAGCTTGGCCTCGCCGCGGTCACGGAAGCCAATCGCGGCGACTTCACCGTCAAGCTCAAGCGCGACCGTAAGCGCGGCATCGATGAGGTCATCTCCGACGTTCGCTCGGAAATCGAGCAGACGGAGCCTGCCGCCAAGGTGGAATTCGTCCGGGTCCTGCAGGACATGATCGGCGACCTCACCAGTCAGCCGGAACCCATCGTCATCAAATTGTTCTCGCAGGATCCCAAGCTCCTCGCGAACACTGCGCCGCGCGTTGCCGATGCCATTCAGAAAGTTCACGGCGTTGTCGATGTGCTTGACGGCATCGAGAACACCATCAGCGGGCCCGCAACCACGTTTCAAATCAATCCTGCCGTGGCTGCGCGCGCGGGCTTCACCCCCGAAGAGGTTGCTGTGGATGCTTCCGCCATTCTGGAAGGCGAACCCGCCGCCACACCCGTGGTTGTAAACGATCGCGCATACACCATACGCGTTCGATTTCCCGAACAAGTTCGCTCGACTCTGGATCGCATGAGCAGCACACTCCTCGCCAGCGCCACGGGACGCACGGCCACTCTCGGTTCCCTCGCGACGGTCAGCTCGGACCCCGGCCAGACGGAAATCCGCCGCGAGAATCTTCAGCGCCTTGTGGAAGTGACGGGGCGCTTCGAAGGCGTGGACCTTGGTTCGGGCATCGCTTCGGTCAAGAAAGCTGTCAACGATCTCCATCTTCCGTCTTCCATCCGCGTGGAATACGGCGGCACTTACGCCGAACAGCTGAAATCTTTCCGCGACCTCTTAATGGTGCTCCTGCTGGCGCTGGTTTTGCTGTTCGCTGTGCTCTTATTTGAGTTCCGCACCTTTTCCGCGCCAACCGCGATTCTGGCTTCCGCTTTGCTCTCGACCTTTGGCGGCTTGCTCGCACTTCTCATCAGTCGTACGACGTTTAACGTCGCGTCCTTCATGGGCATGATCATGGTCATCGGCATCGTGGCAAAAAACGGCATTCTCCTTCTGGACGCCGAGCACCGCTTCCGCGCTCTCGGTTTTTCCTCTAGAGACTCCATGATTCAGGCTAGCCGCCGCCGTCTTCGTCCCATTGCCATGACCGCTCTCGCCACCGTCGCCGGCATGCTCCCGCTGGCTTTTGCGATCGGAAAGGGCTCCCAGATGCTCAAGCCGCTCGCCATCACTGTTGTTGGCGGCATTCTGAGCTCCATGGTGCTTTCGCTCATCTTCACGCCCGCGATTCATTTCTATCTCCAACCCGAAAAAGCGGCTCAAGAATAATTCTGAATAACGGCATTGCCTCTGCCCCGGGCAGGCGTAGACTGCGTGAGTACCGCTATTACCGCAGCCGCTGGGGACTGGCGGGAAGTGCCGACTACAAGCCGTCAGACGGATCGACTATTTACATCCGTGGCCTCTACTCCGACTTCAAAAATTATGGCGACCGCTGGGTCTACTCGATCAACGACAACCTGTACAATAACGGTGGACCACCCAGTTTTAACGATCAGATCCGTCGGCCCGATTATGGCATCGGGAGCATTCTGCTAGGCGGAAAGCATGTGCTCACGACGACTTGGTACGCTTGGGACATTTCGGCGTCTCGTTCCCGTCAGATTGGCGGAGTCGGTGACCGCACCGCATCTTTTAACGCGGACGGTCTAGCAACGAGTTCCTGCCAGTATGACCTTGCCAGCACGAAGAGCCTCTACCTTCCGCAGTGGACTCCCGCCTGCTTCACGGAAGCGTACACCAACCAGAGCAATTTCCCTTTGCACCGCATGCAGGTAAACCACGGGCTTACGGCGCAGTTAAATCTCCAAGGCTCTGGCGCGGCGGCCAAGCGCTATCACCTGGGGTCCCACCTCTCCACCATCGAAATCGGCGGTAAATTCCGCAACGCTCATAAACTCGCCAACACCTTCACAGACAACTATTTTCCCAGCGGAACGGGAAACCCCCTCCTGTTGTCGCAGTTTCCTAGCAAGTTCTCAAATAGCAATTACTACAATGGTGCCTACAAATTGGGCCCTGACCCGAGTTTTACGGATATCTA
The DNA here is from genome assembly GCA_003225315.1 of Acidobacteriota bacterium. GTDB lineage: Bacteria > Acidobacteriota > Terriglobia > Acidiferrales > UBA7541 > Acidiferrum. The sequence continues at coordinate 91,355 of QHZD01000026.1, read as the reverse complement.
TAACGCCTTCAGCGCGGATCTCGCCGCGAATCCCGGCAATTACACGCTGGCGCAAGACACTTCCAGCCAGTTCGACTTTATCGAGAAGGTCAGCGCCGGCTACGTGATGGACACCATTGATTTCAACAAAATCCGCCTGATCGCCGGTGTTCGCTTCGAGGGCACCAATCTCGACACTGCTACCCCCGTGTTTACTACTGATCCGGTCACTGGCAACCCCGTTTTCAGTGGTATTACCAAGCTCAACGGTTCTTACGTAAAGGTGTTGCCGAGCGCTTCTCTGCGATTTGCGCTGAAGAAGGACACCAACCTGCGCTTGGTCTACAGCCGTGGCTTTTCCCGTCCCAATCCGCAGGATATCGCCCAGGCGGTTTCCGTGGACAGTTCCGCCAGCCCAATCCTTGTTAGCCTCGGTAATCCAAGTCTAAGACCAGAAACCGCGGACAACATCGATGTGCTCTTCGAGCATTACCTGAATCCCTTCGGAATCATTACCGCTGGCTATTTCTACAAAAATCTGACTGACCCCATCATCTCGCACACATTTAATAACGTGACCACGGGAACCTTCGGTGGCTCTACTTGCACCACGACGCTAACTTGTCGGGTCACTCAGCCTGTGAACGCCGGCAGCGCCTGGCTAAACGGCTTCGAGGTTGCCTATCTGCAACACCTCACCTTCCTCCCCGGCGCATTTGCTGGTCTGGGCATCTCCGCCAACTATGGCTACACGGCCTCTCGCACTTCCTTTGGACCCGATTTCAGCCGCACGGACCATCCTCGGCTCGTGCGCAACGCCCCGCACACATGGAACGTCAGCCCGACCTATGATCGTGGTCGAGTCTCGGTACGCGTGGGGTTTTCCTACAACGCTCAAAATATTGCCGGTTATGGGGATCCTGGAACCGGGCCCACCGGCGACAACTTCTTCTATCCTCACCTTCAGTTTGATGCCCAGGGCAGCGTCCGCCTGAACCATGGCCTCTCGTTTGTCATGTACGGTCTCAATCTCAATAACGAGGTCTTCGGTTTCTACAACGGTAGCCCGCAATTCATGGTCCAGCGCGAATTCTACAAGCCCACCGTCGCCGCCGGCTTCCGCTGGTCGCCGCTACATGAAAAATAACCAATCCCGCGTAGCCGTGGCGAAGCATCCCTTGCCGCTCCGCCACGGCGGCCACTCCTCCCCGAGCTCCGTATTCAGCTTGACAAGTAAACGTGTTTGACCGTAGAGTACCGTACACTTCACTTCTGTTTTTCGTGGGGGAATCATTCGTTGAATTAGCTGCCACTTGACCGGCCGACTCGGCCCCGGCGAGTAGGTATGTGTGCGTCCGCTGTCAACTGCAACCGGCAAATGGGAGCTATCTTGATGCGTCATATTTTCCTTGTTTGTTTGGCAAGCCTCTGTCTTGGCCTGGCCGTCCCGGCGTTTGCGCAGCAATCTTCGCCGCAGATTACTTCCGTATCGCCATCCACTGCTCGTGCCGGCGATCAAATCCTCATCACCGGCTCGGGATTCGGCTCCTCCCAAGGCAACGGGAATGTCTGGCTTGGAAGCACGTATGGTGTCGTCGTCAGTTGGAGCGACTCGCAGGTAGTGGCCGCGGTTGCCTCCGGCTCGAAGACCGGCGTGGCGCAAATTCTGCAGGGCGGTGTGTGGTCGAATGCCGCGGACTTCACGGTCATTACTCCAAATATTTCTAGCGTAACGCCCACGACGGCCATCGCCGGAACACAAATCACCATCACCGGCACAGGCTTCGGTGCGAGCCAAGGCAGCGGTAACGTCTGGCTGGGCAGCACCTACGGCGTGGTCGCCAGTTGGAGCGACTCGCAAATTGTCGCGAACGTAGCATCAGGTTCGAAGACTGGCGTTGCCCAGGTTCTGCAAGGTGGCGTGTGGTCCAACACTGTGAACTTGACGGTAAGCACACCGAACATTACCAGCGTCACGCCGACAACGGCAATCGCCGGAACGCAGATCACCGTCACGGGTACCGGCTTTGGGGCCAGTCAGGGCGGCGGCAATGTCTGGCTGGGCAGCACCTACGGGGTCATTCTCAGTTGGAGCGACACACAAATTGTCGCCAACGTGGCTTCGGGTTCGAAGTCTGGCGTTGCTCAAGTTTTGCAAGGCGGTGTCTGGTCGAACACCGTCAACCTGACGGTCAGCACGCCCAACATCACGAATGTGACGCCCACCACCGCGATAGCCGGAACGCAGATCACCGTCACGGGTACCGGCTTTGGGGCCAGTCAGGGCGGCGGCAATGTCTGGCTGGGCAGCACCTACGGCGTTGTCGTCAGTTGGAGTGACACGCAAATTGTCGCGAATGTGGCCACCGGCTCGAAGAGCGGAGTAGCCCAGGTTCTGCAAGGTGGCGTGTGGTCGAACACCGTGAACCTCACAGTGAGCACTCCGAACATCACCGGCGTCACGCCCACAACCGCGATTGCGGGCACGCAAATCACCATCACGGGAACAGGTTTCGGTGCCAGTCAGGGCAGCGGCAACGTCTGGCTAGGCACCACCTATGGCGTGGTCATCAGTTGGAGCGACACACAAATTGTCGCGAACGTAGCTTCCGGTTCGAAGACTGGCGTTGCTCAAGTTTTGCAAGGCGGCGTGTGGTCCAACATCGTGAACTTGACGGTAAGCACCCCGAACATAGTCAGCGTCACGCCCACCACCGCGATAGCCGGAACGCAAATCACCATCACCGGCACGGGCTTTGGCGCCAGCCAGGGCAGCGGCAATGTTTGGTTGGGCAGCACTTACGGTGTGATCCTCAGTTGGAGCGACACACAAATTGTCGCCAACGTGGCTTCGGGTTCGAAGTCTGGCGTTGCTCAAGTTTTGCAAGGCGGTGTCTGGTCCAACACCGTGAACCTAACGGTCAACACGCCGAACATCACCAGCGTCACGCCAACCACGGCAATAGCCGGAACGCAGATCACCATCGTCGGCACAGGCTTCGGTGCCAGCCAAGGCAGCGGCAACGTCTGGCTGGGCAGCACCTACGGCGTAGTCGTCAGTTGGAGCGACACGCAGATCGTCGCGAACGTAGCTTCGGGTTCGAAGTCTGGCGTCGCTCAAGTGCTGCAAGGTGGCGTCTGGTCCAACACCGTGAACTTGACGGTGAGCACTCCGAACATCACCAGCGTCACGCCGACAACGGCGATAGCGGGCACGCAAATCACCATCACCGGCATTGGCTTTGGTGCCACCCAAGGGAGCGGCAATGTCTGGCTGGGCAGCACCTACGGCGTGGTCGTCAGTTGGAGTGACACGCAGGTCGTCGCCAACGTCGCTGCCGGGTCAAGTACAGGAGTAGCCCAGGTTCTCCAAGGCGGTGTCTGGTCTAATACCGTGACTTTGACCATTGGCTCCGGGCCGAACATAACCAGCGTTTCGCCAACTTCCGCGGCGATCGGTACTCCAGTAACGATTACGGGAACCGGATTTGGAAACGCGCGCGGTACTGGAAGTGTTTTGCTGGGCAGCATCAACGGTTTGGTCGCGACTTGGAGCGACACCCAAATCGTCGCCCTGGTTGCCCCAAATTCAACTTCTGCCACCGTACAAGTTCTACAAGGCGGATCCTCCTCTAATGTCCTGAGCTTTACGGTGGCCACACCTGCCGTTACCAGCGTAACGCCATCAAGCGGAGGGGCTGGGACTCAAGTGACGATTTCAGGTTCCGGATTCGGGGCCACGCAAGGAATCGGCAAGGTGTTGCTCGGAACCACGATCGGCCTGGTCATGAGTTGGAGCGACACTTCGGTTGTCGCTAGCGTTGCATCCGGCTCCTCGTCTGGGACAGCTCAGGTCTTTCAGAACGGAGTTTGGTCCAATGCCGTGAACTTTAGCGTGACCGCGCCAAATGTCACGAGCGTAACTCCTGCGAGCGGTACAGCCGGAACACAGATAACGATCATAGGGTCCGGCTTCGGCGCCACCCAAGGGACCGGGAGAGTCACGCTAGGTACTGCATATGGCGTCGTGGTTAGTTGGAGCGACACTCAGGTCGTCGCGACCATCGCGCCAGGTTCCTCCTCCGGAACCGCCCAAATTATACAGGGCGGCCTGTCGTCAAATTCCGTGAACTTCACCGTGATTACGCCCATGATAACGAGCGTCTCTCCAACCACCGCTACTGCCGGAACTCAGGTGACCATTTCCGGGTCCGGCTTTGGCCCGGCGCAAGCCAATGGCAAAGTTTGGTTGGGGACGGCTTACGGATCTGTCGTAAGCTGGAGCGACACGCAAGTCACAGCCACGGTCGCGACTGGTTCAGCGGCCGGTACTGCCCAGATTCTTCAGAACGGCGTTTGGAGTAACTCGCTCCCGTTTTCTACCGGACTTCCCCAGATCAACACTGTTACACCTGCTTCTGCAGTGCCGGGGAGTCAGGTGACCATTTCAGGATCAAGCTTTGGCACGAGCCAGGGCGCGGGCACCCTTAGGCTGGGGAGCAGCAATGGACTAGTCGTGAGTTGGAGCGACACGCAAATCGTCGGTAACGTTGCGTCACAATCGGTGACAGGGATCGTTCGCGTCACGCAAAACGAAGTGTCCAGCAACTCGATCCGTTTTGTCGTCCCTACAGTCGGCTCCGCCAATAACGCCTTTTTGGTGCCCAGCGTCCTAAGCATGATTGTTGGCGAGACTCACAGCATTCAAGCCCTGGATACACACAGCCAGCCCATCCCCAGTCTTACCTGGACGTCAAGCGACAGCACCGTGGTCAGCCTCTCAACCGACGACCCGCCGGTCCTGACCGCTCTTGCTCCTGGGCACGTCACGATTACCGCTGGGGATTCCTCGGCGGACGTTACGGTCCTCTCCGCTTCTGCGGCTCTACCCGGAACCGTTCTCTGGTCGTCTCCTGGTGACGGTTCCGGCATCGTCCAGGCTATACCGGCAGTTCCTAGTTACACTGGCGTGGCCGACGTCTTTGCGCTACAAGCATCCGGCAATGTTCAGGCCGTAACCGCCGACGGCAAAGTGGCTTGGACTGCCACTGCTGGCGCCGGGAACACGCTGCTGCCTGACTTTCAAGGTGGACTCGTTGTCTCTGCGCACGACTCGGTCAAGAGGTTCGACGGAATGACTGGCCAGACAGTCTTTACGTATGCGTTCGCTAACCCGGACGTCACCAGCTATCTCTACAGGGGCAAACATCCTGTTGCAGTGCACCCGGACGGGACCGTTTTCCTTGTGGACGGAGATAAGGTTGTTGGTCTTGATTCTCAAACTGGTACCGTCAAGTTTAGCGTTTCTCTGGACGACTCGAGCTACAGCGCGTCGTCGGATTGCCGGCCTCAGATCGATGCCGGAATTAGCGGCCCGCCCTTTCTCGGTCCCTCAATCATCGCCGGAGACGGCTACTTTTATATCCCTTATGAGTTTTTGGGAAAGGTCGACATCGAGACTTATTATGACCCTACCAGTACGCCGCCCACCTGCAACTGGCAGCAAAACCTCGACTCGCACCTTCGTCTGCTGCGCGTGGGCACGGACGGCTCGGTGCAGAAGACGAACCTTGGCGACTGGACTGGATACGACTATTTCATTTACGGAGAGAGCGGATTTCATAACACTCTTCCCAACGGCGATTTCGAGTCCCTCATAACCAACGCGGACAAAGGTGTCCTCTTCACCTGGAGCCTGATTTTCCCGGAAGGATGTGCAATTACGGGGCCGGATGGAGACTCAGGTTGCTCCCCGAACATCTGGGATATCAAGGTGACCGATACGTCGACAGGGGCCACCACCAGTACAGGTCACACCTTGCCCGCTCCTGTGCTGCAAGCGCAAGACGGTACCTTCATCGGCAACGCCATTAATACCGACGACTGGTACACCATAAACGTCGCCGGCTTCAATCCGGACGGCAGCGTCAAGTGGACCGGGCCAACCAATTACCAGGCCCTGCTCACCACTTCTGACGGCGGCCTCCTCGCAAAGTCCGATTCCGGCCAGTACGTCACCTTTGACCCAGGCGGAAATATTATTGGCCAGGTGCCAACTCCTCCGACGCTCTCCTGGACCGGAGGAGCCTATCAGACAGGCCCCGGTTCTCTCGACTCGGTCGTTCCTGATGACATTGAACTGGCGGAGACCTTCGCGTCCGTTCGCGGACCAATTTCGCTAATCGATCCAGGCTTCCTGGAAAACGGGCTGGACCGCTCTCCGAACGGAAATGTTTCTGGGAACGGCGCCGCGATACTTCCGATCACGAACTTGGTCCGAAAGCAAATCGCGGTGGAAGCCGTCAAAAACCTAGGCTCGACACAATGGCTGGATACGCCGGAACGAAGCCTCTGCAATATATTCGTGCATGACATGTTGAGAAACACAGGGGCTGACGCACCCGAGTCGGCCAAGGGGAGTCGCTGGTTGAAATACACCCTCGGATTTGCTGACTCGCCAAAATGGCCGGCGCAAGCAGGCGAATGGGCGAACCCTGGGCTAAGATTTCCCGGTTGGATAATCGTACAAGTTCCGGCAAATGCACCAGTAGGTTCCGTTCCGTCTGATTACGCTCAGGCAGGAGACGTAATCGCAGAAAGGATTGGTGAGTACGGGACCGGCGCAACGGGGCACGTCGGCATAGTCTCTCAACCTAAACACACCATTTCTGGTGACTCCGCTGTAAACTGCTATGCTTTTCCTACGCCAAGTGGAACTATTACGGACTCAGACTATGGGTTTCGATCGGCCGATTGGGTCGATCCTTTCATAAACCCTACTAATGGGAGACCCTGCAGGAATTATGGCCGAAAAGCAAATGCCGTTGTGAGAAGGTTTGTCGGCCGATAGGCGCCGAGTTGCGACGCCAACGAGTGGCAAGAACTACTATCTGAACAGAGGGGAAATGATGAATCGCCGTCGAAAACTATTGATTGCATTCGGACTGGGAGCGCCCGTCCTCTCCGCCTTCATCTGCGCGCTCTGGCTATCTGAGTCAGACTGCCCGAGATTCGCCCTAACCGAGGCTCTTTCTCCCAGCACTATGGTCGAACTTCCAGTTCCACCCGGTTGCAGCCCGGCAAGCATACAATTGACCGCTCGATACCAGGACGCGATTTCTGCATGGGCAAAATGGCACGATCTTCGGATCCAACACACCCTCTCTTGCAAAGTCAATCTTTCAGTCGCCGAAGTTAATCAATTTTATTCTTCGGAGTGGAAGAAAAAAGGGTTCCGTGAGGACCTTCGGGAAGGCAGCGTGGGGGACGAGATTCTAGGACGGCACCGAGCTGTCGTGTCGGTCTCACTCTCTCCTGACGGTCAAAGTACTCAAGTCGTGGCCAGAATGGGGATCCAAAGTCGCTATACTAGATTTCGCGTTGCCTTCAACACCTGTAGATGAATAGGTGGGATGGGACTGGTGGCCCGGACCACAAATCCAAAAACGAATTTACGATGCCCTACCTTCGGTTTGTGAGGGCGAGGTTTTGACTTTGCCTTTTTCGTTTGCCCTGTCAGTGTGAAACCATTCAATCCTCCTGCGCACCGTTCAACCCTCATTTTCGACCATTCACTGCAAAACACTTAGCCAAACGCTAGTGTCATGCTATTCTTCCGCGTGTTTGCCAGATTCCATCCTCGCCGATTCGTTTCCCCGCTTCCGCGCGATCTCTGCGGACGGCGTCTAGCCCGATCAAAGATCCCGACCCGGTCGGGACTGTCGACCTCCCCATCCCCTAAGTCCTTTCCTGCCATATCGTTTGCCGACCCCCACCCTCTAACTCCTACCACCTCAATGTTTTACAAAAACCGTGCGGGGAGGGGGTATGTCGTACGTCCCGTAAGGCCTTTAGCTGCAACACTTATGAATCTCCCGCGCAAGTGTTGCAAACAAAAGACTTACGGAATAGTTAAGCCCTTTAGATGCAACACTTACAAAAAAGTGGGGGTGGGGGCTCCTCCCGATCCCTCATATAAGTTGGCTGGTTCCCGACGCCTTACGAGGTTCATGTGAAGTCCACTTTCATCGTGGTGATTCTTCTCTTCGGAACATTATTCGCCTTCGCGCCGGATCGCGCCAATCCCTCAAGCGATTCTCCGGCCAGCGATCAAGGTGCGATTCTTGTCGGGGCGGGTGATATCGCGGACTGCAAGGATCTCTCCGGTGCGGAAGCCACTGCCAAATTGCTCGACCAAATCCCCGGCACTGTCATGGTCCCGGGCGACCTCGCCTACCCGGGCGGCAGCAGGGAAGATTTCACTTGCTACGACAAAACGTGGGGCCGCGCAAAATTCTACACGCGCCCTGCCCCGGGCAACCACGAGTTTCATTCTTCGGGCGCAACGCCGTACTTCAATTATTTTGGCGCCGCCGCCGGTGACCCAAAGACCGGCTATTACAGCTACGAACTTGGCGCCTGGCATATCATCGTGCTGAACAGCGAGTGCAAGGACGTCGGCGGCTGCGAAGCCGGCGCTCCTCAGGAAAAATGGTTGCGCGCCGATCTAGCCGCGCATGCCTCCGCCTGCACTCTCGCTTATTGGCACAAGCCGCTTTTCAGTTCCGGCAGCGCTCACGGCAATGACTTGAAGGTGAAGCCTCTCTGGCAAGCCCTCTATGACGCCAACGCCGACGTCATTGTCGGCGGACACGACCACGATTACGAGCGCTTCGCCCCGCAAACGCCCGACGGCGCCCCCGACCCCCAACGCGGCATTCGCGAATTCGTCGTCGGCACCGGCGGCAAGAATCATCGCCCCTTCGGCGACGTGAAGCCCAATAGCGAGGTACGCGACGCCACTGCTTTCGGCGTCCTCAAGCTCACTCTCAAAGCCGGCGCATACGACTGGCAATTCATTCCCGAAGCAGGGAAGAGCTTTACCGATTCCGGCAGCGGCGAGTGCCACTGAGGTGCGAAATTTGAATCGAACTATTTTTTCTTGGGTTTCGCTGGCGGATTTTCCGGCATCGCCATTTCCATCGGAGTGCTCGCGCCCGCCGCGAGTTCTTTTTTCACGGATTCCGGTATTTTGTCCGCGTTCTTTACGAGTACCGTAACTTGCCAGATCTGCTTTTCCGTCAACTGTCCATTGAACCTCGGCATTCCCGACAATCGAATCCCGTTTTCCACTTTCCAGTACGACTCCCACTCTTCATCGTCTGTTACTCCCGTTCCTTTGAAGAGTTCCGGCGGCGCCGGAAACATTCCCTGCGCGACCGCGGACTTCGGCTCATTCGGCAGGCCATGGCATGTGGCGCATTGCTCCTTGTAAATCTTTGCCCCGGCAATCACGTTGGCCTCATCCGCAGGCACCTGAGGCGCTGGATGCGGCAGCTTATCCAAGTAGGAATGCAGTCCCAATCGCGCAAGCGTCCTCTCGAAGGGGATTGGTGGCGCCGTAGTAGCCACGGGGGCATTCCCAGACCAGAAGTAGAGGTAAACGCTACCTGCAACCAGCAGAATTCCCAGCAGAATCCCCAGGAGTATGCCCTTGATCATGTCGTTTTTCTCCGCTAGCCATTAAATAGGTTAGCCATCAGGATTGTTGGCTCCCATTTTCCGAAGCCAGGGCCGTTCCGCCACAGTCTACTTTCTCACGACAGTTTCTGCACCCTGAACTTGCAGACATCGTCAGCCTTGGTCCCTGCTTGGCCACACGAGGGCCCACTGACGACTATGACCACCCCCCTACGCCCTTCGTAACCATTCGCCTCCTAGAGCCGTCTTATCTAGTCGTAGACAACAAATTCCGGTAGGCTGCACGTATCAGACGCCGCAGCCCCGCGGCGTCTACTTGCGATTGCCCTGCTTTCGGCAGAATCTCTCGCACAATTGTTTTCGTAACAGGAGCGTACGGATGGGCCAGACGAAGTCTATAGACCTTCCCGAGCCGGGCGCTGGCAGCCCCTCGGTAACGGTGTCTTCATCTGCTAAGAGCCGCTGGTGGCTCTGGGCCCTAGCGCTTGGCGTTGTCGCCTTAGTCGGCTGGTATTATCGCAGCTCCAAGAATGCGAGCCAGGCGGCCGATCCTGCCGCGGCCGTGGCGGCAGCCGCCAAGGGCCGAGGAGCAGGAGGATTCAGCGCGGCCAACATGGTTGTGCCCGTTGTCGTTGCCACTGCCCAGCGTGGCGACTTGCCCGTCTATTTCAACGGCCTTGGCACTGTCACTGCGTTCAATACCGTCACGATTCGCAGCCGCGTCGACGGTCAGCTCGTCAGTGTCGCATTCAAGGAAGGCCAGTTCGTCCACGAAGGCGATCTTCTCGCGCAGATCGATCCGCGTCCCTTTCAAGTCCAGCTTGAACAGGCCACGGGTCAACTCGCTAAGGATCAGGCGCAGCGCAAAGATGCCGAAGTTAATTTTGAGCGGTATAAACTGCTCTTCAAAGAAGGCGTGATCCCGCAGCAGCAGCTCGACACACAAGCCGCACTAGTCGGGCAATTTGACGGCGCGATCGCATCGGACCAGAGCCAGATCGACAATGCCAAGCTGCAGCTCACGTATTCGCGCATCACTGCGCCAATCAGTGGCCGTATCGGGCTGCGTCTCGTCGATGCGGGAAATATCGTGCATGCTTCGGACACGAATGGACTTCTTGTCATAACGCAGCTCCAGCCGATATCGGTAATTTTCAGCTTGCCGCAGGATCAGCTTCCCGATGTGAACGCCAAACTGCGTTCCGGCGTTCAACTCGTTGTCGACGCCTACGACCGCGACGACACCGCGAAAATCGCCAGCGGAAAACTCCAAACCATCGACAATCAGATTGACCCGACCACTGGAACTTACAAGCTCAAATCCATATTTGGCAATGCCGACAACGCCCTCTTTCCCAATCAGTTTGTCAACGTCCACCTTCTCGTGGACGTCAAGCATAATCTCACCATTGTTCCTGCCTCCGCGATTCAGCGCGGGCCCCAGGGTACTTACGTCTACGCGGTGGCTAAAGACGCTGCGTCCAAAGACGCGACCGCGAAGATTTATCCCGTCACCGTAGCGCTTACCACGGGCAATAGCGTTGGTTTGAGCGCCGGTTTGAATTCCGGTGACGTGGTGGTCATCGACGGCCAGGACAAACTCCAAGACGGAACCAGAGTCAATCCCAACCCCACAGGTGGTGCAACGGGGGCTGGCGGCGCTTCGCCGTCTCCTGCTCAGGGTGCTCCGCAATCCGGAAAATCGTCGAAGGGCCAGGCTGGAGGATCTCGGCGATGAGTCCGTCACGGCCGTTCATTCTGCGGCCGGTCGCCACCACCCTTCTGATGGTTGGCGTCCTTCTCGTGGGCTGGGTTGCCTTCCGCCAATTGCCCATCTCTGCTTTGCCTCAGGTCGACTACCCCACCATCCAGGTACAAACGTTTTATCCGGGGGCCAGCCCCGAAGTAATGGCTTCTTCAGTCACGGCTCCGCTTGAGCGCCAGTTCGGGCAAACGCCCGGCTTGAATCAAATGACGTCCACGAGTTCCTTTGGAAGCTCGCTGATCACTTTGCAATTTGATTTGGACCTGAATATCGACATCGCCGAACAGCAAGTTCAGGCGGCTATCAACAGCGCTTCCAATCTTCTGCCGCAGGGACTTCCCAACCCGCCCATCTACAGCAAGATCAATCCGGCGGATGCGCCGATTCTGACGCTTGCGCTTTCCTCAAAATCTCTTCCCCTGCCCAAAGTCGAAGACCTCGCGGACACTACTCTCGCGCAAAAAATTTCGCAGCTCAGCGGTGTCGGGCTTGTCAGCATCAGCGGTGGGCAGCGCCCGGCCGTGCGCATCCAGGCGAATCCCACGGCGCTGGCTTCCTACGGGCTGAGTCTTGAGGATTTGCGCATGGCGCTCGGCCAAGCCAACGTTGACATGGCCAAGGGCACGTTTGACGGTTTGCACCAGGCTTATACGATCGGCGCAAACGATCAGCTTGTTTCCACCGATAGCTATCGCCCGCTGATCATTGCTTACCGCAATGGCGGGCCTGTGAGGCTGACGGACGTCGCTACTGTTGTCGACGGCGTGGAAAACGCCAAGCAGGCTGCCTGGGCCAATCACGGTCCCGCCGTCATTCTCAATATTCAGCGGCAGCCCGGCGCGAACATAATCGCTGTGGTTGATCGAGTGAAAAAACTTTTGCCGCAGCTGCAGGCTGCGCTTCCCGCCGCAGTTAAGGTGGACATCCTCACCGACCGCACAAACACGATCCGCGCGTCCGTCGAGGATGTGCAGTTTACGCTGGTGCTTACCGTCGCCCTCGTCGTGATGGTGATTTTTCTTTTCCTCCGCAGCATCCGCGCCACCGTCATTCCCAGCATTGCTGTTCCGCTCTCTCTGATTGGCACCTTTGGCGTGATGTATCTGCTCGGCTACAGCCTCAACAACCTTTCTCTCATGGCGCTGACCATTTCGACCGGTTTCGTCGTGGACGATGCCATCGTCATGATCGAGAACATCAGCCGTTACATCGAGGAAGGAGAATCTCCGCTGCAGGCCGCGCTCAAAGGTTCCGAGCAAATCGGTTTCACCATCGTATCGCTGACGGTTTCCCTCATCGCCGTGCTCATTCCGCTTCTCTTCATGGGCGATATCGTCGGGCGCCTCTTCCGCGAATTTGCCGTCACGCTGGCGGTGACCATCCTCGTCTCCGCGTTCGTTTCGCTGACGCTTACTCCGATGATGTGCGCCAAGCTCTTACGCCATCAAAAAAAAGAGGACGAAGGCTGGTTTTACCGCAAGTCCGAAGATGCGTTTAATGCCGTTATCGCACTTTATGGCCGGACGCTGCAGTTCGTGCTCCGCTTCCGCACTACCACCCTCATCGTTACGTTCGCCACTCTCGTTGGTACGATTCTCCTCTACATCTACGTTCCCAAGGGATTTTTCCCCGTTCAGGATACCGGCGTAATCCTAGGCGTTTCCGAAGGCCCGCAAAATGTTTCTTTCGTGGCCATGGCGCAGCGCCAGCAGACTCTTGCTGATGTGATTCTCAAGGATCCGGCGGTCGAGAGCCTCTCGTCTTTCATCGGCATTGACGGCACAAACACCACACTGAACAGCGGGCGCATCCAGATCAATCTCAAGCCGCTCGCCGAGCGCAAAATCAGCGCCTCCGATATCATCCGCCGCCTGCAACCCGAACTCGCCAAGGTCGATGGCGTCTCGCTTTTCCTCCAGCCGATTCAGGACCTGACTGTCGAAGATCGCGTCAGCCGCACGCAATTCCAATACAGCCTCGAAGACGTGGACGCCAAGGAACTCGCTTACTGGACTCCGCGATTCATCGACAAGTTGAAATCGCTGCCCGAGTTGCGTGACGTTGCCAGCGACCAGTTGAACCAGGGTCTGGTCGCTTCCATCACCATCGACCGTGACTCCGCAGCGCGCCTCGGTGTTCTCCCGGCCGACATTGACAACACGCTCTACGACGCCTTCGGCCAGCGCCAGGTCTCCACGATTTTTACGCAGCTCAACCAGTATCACGTCGTCCTGGAAGTCGACCCGCAGTTCCAGCAGGACCCCGATTCGCTTAAGAACATTTACGTGAAATCCTCCAATGGCACGCAGGTTCCGCTCAGCGCCTTCACGCGTTTCGATCCCGGAGCTTCCGCGCTGGCTCTCAATCACCAGGGCCAGTTTCCGGTGGTCACTCTCTCCTTCAATTTGGCTCCCAACGGCGCGCTCGGCGACGCCGTGAACGCCATCAATCGAGCGAAACAAGAATTGAACATGCCCCCGAGCATTCAGGCCACTTTCCAAGGCACGGCAGCGGCGTTCCTCAAGTCCTTGGCCAATGAGCCTCTTCTTATCCTCGCTGCTCTGGTAACCGTTTACATCGTGCTCGGCATCCTGTACGAGAGCTACATTCACCCGATCACTATTCTCTCGACGCTCCCCTCAGCCGGTGTCGGTGCGATTCTCGCTTTGCTCCTTTGCGGGACGGAATTCAGCGTTATCGCGCTGATCGGCATCATCCTGCTGATTGGTATCGTTAAGAAAAACGCCATTATGATGATTGACTTCGCACTCGAGGCGGAGCGCAAAGAAGGGAAGGCCCCGCTCGACGCCATCTACGAAGCATGCTTGCTTCGTTTCCGGCCCATCATGATGACCACCATGGCTGCGCTACTCGGTGGTTTGCCTCTCGCGCTCGGCGCCGGCGTCGGTTCCGAACTGCGCCGTCCGCTGGGTATCACCATAGTTGGCGGGTTGATTCTCAGCCAATTACTGACGCTTTACACCACACCGGTTGTCTATCTTGCGTTCGATTGGCTCGGACGCCGCTTCTCGTTTCACATTGGCAATCCCATCGAAGAGCCGGCTACGGGAGACTAGCGCGTGAATTTTTCTTCTAACTTTTCCGCGCCCTTTATACGACGGCCCGTCGCAACGTCGCTGATCACCTTTGCGATTTTTCTTTCCGGAGCCGTTGCGTTTCGATTCCTGCCCGTTGCGCCGCTGCCGCAAGTCGATTTCCCTACGATTGGCGTCGGAGCCGGCCTGCCCGGAGCGAGCCCGGAGACCATGGCCTCTGCCGTCGCCACTCCCCTGGAGCGCCAGTTCAGCCGCATCGCCGGCGTCACGCAGATGACTTCCTCGAGCGGCCTCGGCAACACGGGCATCACTCTTCAATTTGATTTGAATCGCGATATCAACGCCGCGGCCCGCGACGTTCAAGCCGCCATCAACGCGGCTCGCAGCCAGCTTCCCGCCGATCTTCCCGGCCAGCCCACATATCGAAAAGCTAATCCTGCGGATGCGCCGATCCTGATGTTCTCGCTGACTTCGGACAATATCCCGCCCGCGCAGATCTACGATGCTGCCGATTCCGTCCTCGCCCAGAAAATTGCCCAAGTGGAAGGCGTGGGACAAGTCTTCACCTGGGGCAGCGCCCGCCCTGCTGTCCGCGTCGAAACGAATCCGTACCAGCTCAATAGCTACGGAATCAGTTTGGAGACGGTTCGCAAATCATTGCAAGCCGCCAACGCCAACCTTGCCAAAGGCGCGCTTTCCGACTCCAAACAGACTTGGGCTGTTTCCGACACCGACCAGCTTTTCAAAGCGTACGAATACCAGCCTCTCATCGTCGCCGGCCATCAAGGCGCTCCCGTTCGTTTGCGCGACATCGCCGAAGTAGTCGATTCTGTCGAAGACACTCGCAATCTCGGCCTGTCCAACGGAAAGCACGGCGTTCTCATGGCCATCTTCCGCCAGCCCGGCGCAAACATGATCGAGACGGTTGACCGCATCATGGCCATCACGCCTTTTCTTCGCGCTTCGATCTCGCCTTCGCTGCACTTGGATGTGGCTGTTGACCGGACGACGACCATTCGCGCTTCCGTGCATGACGTGGAAGTGGCCCTCATGATTTCCATCGTCCTGGTGATATTCGTGGTGTTCGCGTTCCTACGAAACGTCTGGGCCACCGTCATCCCCAGCGTCGCCGTGCCGCTTTCGCTCATCGGCACTTTCGGCGTCATGTATCTTGGGCGGTACAGCCTGGACAATCTGTCACTCATGGCGCTCACCATATCGACGGGCTTTGTCGTGGATGACGCCATCGTGGTCATCGAAAACATAACTCGCCACATCGAAGGCGGCATGAAACCCTACGAAGCCGCCATGAAGGGCGCCAGTGAAATTGGGTTCACCGTGCTTTCCATGAGCACTTCACTTGTCGCCGTCTTCATTCCGATTCTTCTTATGGGCGGAATCGTCGGGCGGCTTTTCCGCGAATTCGCAGTCGTTCTCAGCGTGGCCATTGGCGTCTCTCTTCTGATTTCTCTCACGACCACCCCCATGATGTGCGCGCGCTTCCTTCGCCACGAAACCGGCCGGCACAATCGTCTGTATCGATTTTCCGAGAACGCTTTCAATCGTCTGTTGAGCACTTACGATGTTTCTCTGCGCTGGGTTCTTCGTCACCAGCTCCTAATTCTGCTCATCACCTTTGGCACAGTCTGCCTGAACGCCTATCTTTTTGTCCAGACTCCCAAGGGCTTCTTTCCGCAACAGGATACCGGCCGCTTCAATGGGCTCATCCAAGGCGATCAGGATCTTTCCTTCACAGCCATGTCGCAGAAGATGCGTCAATTCACCGACATCGTTTTGCAGGATCCCGCGGTCGACACGGTTACATCCTTCACCGGTGGGGGCAGCGGGGGCAGCACGGCGCGCATGTTCGGCCAGCTCAAGCCGCTCAGCGAGCGCAAGCTAAGCATTGATCAAGTCATTGCGCGCATTCGTACGAAGACTGCCAGGATTCCTGGCGCCGCGTTGTACTTGCAGGCTGTTCAGGACCTCAACGTTGGAGGCCGTTTCGGCGGCGCGCAATACCAGTACACGCTTCAAGCGGATAATCTCAGCGACCTCACGCATTGGGCGCCCATCATCATGCAGCGCCTCCAAAAAATCCCTGAGCTGCGCGACGTCAACTCCGACCAGCAAATGCATGGACTGCAAAGCTCCATCGTCATTGACCGCGATACCGCCGGCCGCCTCGGCGTTGCCGTACAGGACATCGACAATACTCTTGGCGACGCCTTCGGCCAGCGCCAGGTCTCCAACATTTACAAAGGCTTGAACCAGTATCACGTGGTGATGGAAGTCGCTCCGGAATTTCAGCAGGGTCCCGAAGCGCTCAAGTCCATTTATGTGCCCTCGAAATCCGGCAAGCTCGTTCCTCTAAGCGCCTTTGCCCACTACGAGCCGTCGAACACCGCGCTCTCTGTCAATCACCAGGGCATCTTCCCGGCGATTACTCTTTCCTTTAATCTGGCTCCCGGCGCTTCTCTCGGCCCCGCCGTCGATCACATCGAGCAGGCCCGCCGCGAGCTCAAAGTTCCCTCTACTGTTCACGCCACGTTCCAAGGCACGGCGCAAGCCTTTCAGGATTCACTTTCCAATCAGCCGGTCTTGATCATCACCGCGCTCGCCGCCGTTTACATCGTGCTCGGCATTCTTTACGAGAGCTTCATTCATCCCATCACCATACTCTCCACGATTCCTTCTGCCGGAATCGGCGCGCTCCTCGCGATCCAGTTCATCAAGTCGGACCTGAACATCATCGCACTCATCGGCATCATCCTTTTGATCGGTATCGTCAAGAAAAACGCCATTCTTATGATTGACTTTGCCGTTCAGGTGGAAAGGGAAGAAGGATCTTCGCCCGTCGAAGCCATCTACAAAGCTTGCCTGCTGCGCTTCCGGCCCATCTTAATGACCACGATGGCCGCGCTTCTTGGCGCTATGCCTCTGGCGTTGGGCACTGGCGTCGGCTCCGAACTTCGCCGTCCCTTGGGCATTACCATCGTCGGCGGACTCATCCTCAGCCAGATGCTAACGCTCTTCACGACGCCTGTCGTCTACATCTATATGGACCGCTTGCAATCCTGGCTCCGCCGCACCTTCAGCCGCGCCCCTGAGGCTGCTCCCGCTGCCGCCCACTCCGACTAACAGGTGCGCCGTGTACGCCAGATTTTTGAAGCAGTCTTGACGCAAGAACTGCCCACCGGCGTTTGGTGAAGCGTAGAATTCCCTGCGCGAGGAATTTTCATGTTAGCCTTGAGTGAAGATTGATGGGAGATCCGGCATGCAGATCACGGTCGAATTACCCAACGACTTGATCCAGCGTCCTAATCCAGCACGCGAAGCCCTGGAAGCTTTGGCGATTGCCGGGTTCCGTGCCGGCACGTTAACTGCCTTTCAGGCTGCTCAACTGTTGGAGTTCAGCTCCCGCTTTGAATTTGAACGCTTCCTGAAGGAACGCGGTATCGATGACCACGCTTATTCCGTCGGGGATCTCGATGACGATATGGAAACCTTGCGAAAGCTGGAAGCCTCTCGCAAGGACCGCCGCCAGGCATGATCGTTGTCGCGGATGCTTTACCGCTGAACTATCTCATTCAAATTAGCTGCGAGGGCGCACTCGCACGCCTATACGAGGTCGTTCTCGTCCCCTCCGGTGTCTTCGAGGAGCTCCGCCATCCTAACGCTCCTGCTTCCGTACGTTCGTGGACTTCCGAGCCGCCCGATTGGATGCGCGTGCATTTTGTCAAGGCTCCGGTAGATTCGTCGTTAAGCATGCTCGATCCGGGCGAGCGAGAGGCAATTCAGCTCGCAGAAGAAGAGCAAGCAGATCTTCTGTTGATTGATGAACAAAGAGGCCGCTTGGAAGCAAAACGCCGCGGCCTGCCTGTCACTGGAACGCTCGGCGTGCTCCTTGCCGCAGGAAAGCGAGGCTTTATTGATGCGGAGGCCTCGTTTTACTCTCTAGTTGAAATGACCACGTTTCGCGCTTCCGTCAGCCTTCGAGAAAATTATTTGGCGCGCTGCCGCCGGCTCAGAAGAAAATCGTCTTAGTTCAGGCGCTGCCGATCAGCCACCCCGTCAAGAAAACCAAAACGCCGCCCACAATCACCTGGAACGACGCCTGTAGGAACGGAGTGTCCATGTAACGGTGACGGATATAGCTGATCACTCCGAGCTCCACGGCGACGACGATAATTGCCACTAGTGTCGCGACATGAAAGCTGCTGATTAGGAACGGCAACGTATGCCCGATACCGCCTGCAGTGGTCATCAAGCCGGTCACGCCGCCGCGCAGCCATGGCGAGCCGCGACCAGTCAGCGATCCGTCATCGGAAAGCCCTTCCGAAAAAGCCATCGAGATGCCAGCCCCAATCGAGGCCGCAAGTCCCACCAGGAATGCGTCGGAGCTGTGTTTCGTTGCAAATGCCGCGGCAAACAGCGGCGCCAGCGTCGAAACCGATCCATCCATCAAACCGGCCAAACCCGGCTGCACCACTTGCAATAGGAACAGCTTGCGGTGCGATTCATCTTCCTGGGCTTTCGCGCTGGCGTGGAGATGTTTTTCTTCCAGCTCGCCTGCGGCGCGCTCGTGCTTTCGTTCCTCATCCGCAAGCTTGTTCAACAATTCGCGCGTGGACACGTCCGTCGTGCGGCTGGCTGCTCGCGCGTAGAAGCGGCTGGCTTCCAGCTCCATCAATTCCGCTTGCTTGCGGGCCACGTTCACGCCCAGCGGCCGCACCAGCCACACTGGTTTGCGCGTCAGGAAGCCCTTCACGTTTTCGCGGCGGATCAGCGGAATGTGATCGCCGAAGCGCTGACGGAACATCGCAAACAAACGGTCGCGGTGTCCCACTTCTTCCTGACGCATTTCTTCGAACATCTGCGCCGTTGAGGGATACTCGTCGCGCAGCGCGTCCGCGAACTCCCCATAGATCCGGCCGTCTTCCTCTTCCGCGGCAATGGCGATCGCCAGAATCTCTTTTTCCGACAAATCCTTGAACTTTTTTAGCATCGCTCTCCGCCCTCAAATTCAATTGAGCACAAAGAATCGCACAAACCGAGCCGCCAGTCATCCGATGAACGCGCCTACGTGCCTGCGCCAGCGGTAGAATAGCGGAACGCCTCCCAGAATTACCGCCAGGCCTATAGACGAGCGTACCGGCCGCACCATCCACAAATTGACAGTGAGGGCTATGGCTGCGCCTAGGAAGATGAGCGTCGTGCAGGGATGGCCCCATGCGCGGTACGGCCGGGACAGGTTGGGTTCGTTTCTGCGTAAGCGAAATAGGGCCAGTGCCGTCAAGGCGAAGAATATCCAGGCGGCAAAGACGAACAGCGAATAGAGCTCCTCGTACGTTCCGCTAAGGGCCAGCAACGCGGCGACAGAACCAAGGAAGATTAGAGCGCCGGTGGGCGTGCGAAAGGAAGGATGGATGCGCTTGGCGAATGGGAAGAAGACGCCGTCACGAGCCATGGCGTACGGGATGCGAGCCCCTGTTAGGACCACGACGTGGAGCGCTCCGAGGGCGGAGATGGCCATGGCTACCGTCAGCCAAGCTGCCCCGCGAGAG
Organism: Acidobacteriota bacterium; assembly: GCA_003225315.1. Taxonomy (GTDB): domain Bacteria; phylum Acidobacteriota; class Terriglobia; order Acidiferrales; family UBA7541; genus Acidiferrum. The sequence continues at coordinate 71,508 of QHZD01000026.1, read as the reverse complement.
CCGGCGAACGACTGCACTACATCCGATGCGACGTGTTGCGATTGCGCTATCTCCGCGAATGGCAGGATACGGAAGTAAACAACGTTCGCCAGCAGGTACAGGCCGCCCACTGTGAGCAGGCCTAGAATAATCGCTCGCGGAATATTCTTCTGAGGGTGGACAATTTCTTCACCAACGTCGCCGAGGTCGTTGAAGCCGTTGTAGGCCCACATGGCCGGAACCAAGGCGGCCAGCAAGCCGCTGATCGTTCCGAGACCTAGGTGGCTGACTTGGGGCGCGGCTTCCATCGCATGCGGTTTTCCCCATAGCACGCCTGCAAGCACAATTGTCACAATCGTGCCAATCTTCAGGAACGTCAGCAGCACCTGGATAGCTCCTCCCAAGCGCACGCTCAGGAGATTGATGGCGGTGACAGCCACCACCACGAACGCTGCGAGCGGCTGGGCCGCGGTGAAGGTAAAGTCGTATCTTCCGACATGGCCAGTAAACAGGGGAGTGGTCACAACCGGGAACAGGAATCCAAGGAAGCGTAGGAATCCGGCCGCCAGTGTGGCCATCGCCACAGGGCGATCGAGAAACGAACTCATCCAACCAAAGAGAAATCCCCACAACGGCCCGAGGCCGCGGGTAAGGTAAACGTATGGGCCCCCGGCTCCTGGGAATGCCGCGCCCAGTTCGGCGTAGCAGAAAGCGCCACACAGCACTATGAGTCCGCCGATAATCCACGCCGCAAAAACCAGCCTAGCCGAGCCAACGGCTCGGGCCATATCGCTGCTAACTAAAAAAATACCCGAGCCGATCGTGTCGCTAATCAAGATTGCGGTTGCCGCCCACAGACCCAGGCCCCGAACCAGGTCCGATCGCTCGGGTGGATTGTTTGGATTTGGACTCGTCGCGTGCACGAAGGATGACAGAGCCTACTATCAGGGACCAGGGTGGTCAACCAACGGCGCCTAGCGCCAGCGCCGGGACAAAGGTGAACTCGATGTTCTATGGCCCCGAGCCTCTTTTACGCGCTATCATCGAACCCGAAATGGCTGCGCAAAAATCCATGCTGAGTGAATTCCCCTGGGATCCGCGCTACCGCGTTTCCTCCATTGAAGAATTGCTGACGCCGGCTCTCGTGCTGTATCCGGAGATTCTTGTCTCCAACATCGAGCGCACCCTGGATCTCTTGGGCGGCGACGCGAATCGCTTGCGTGTACACATCAAGACCGCCAAGCTGGGCTTTACACTGAACATTTTGGCTGAACGCGGCATCCGCAATTTCAAATGTGCCACCACACTCGAACTTCTTGTGGCTTGCCACAGCGGCGCCGGAGACGTGCTCTTTGCTTATCCAGCGATAGGCGCAAATGCGCTCCGCGTGCGCGAAATCTCCGATCAATTTCCGGACGTGCGCATTTCTGCCCTCGCCGAAAACGAAGAACAAGTGCGGCAATGGCGCGGCAGCCGAGTGGGAGTTTTCCTCGACATCAATCCCGGCATGGATCGCACCGGCATCGAGCAGACTCACTGCGACATGGTTGTCCAACTGGCCCGCGCGATTGCCGGTCTCGGATTGGAGTTCCGCGGCCTGCACTATTACGACGGGCACCTTGGCGGGTTGGAAATGCGCGAAAGGATCGCAATGGCGCATGCCGGGTACGAACGCTTACTGAAAATTGTGAACGCGCTCGAGCACAGCGGCGTGAGTGTGCCGGAGGTCATCACCGCAGGAACTCCGACGTTCCCGTGTTCGCTAGCTTTCCAAGGCTTTCGCGATGGAAGCTTCCTCCACCGCGTCTCTCCCGGAACCGTGGTTTATTGTGATGCAACCAGCCTGTCGCAGTTCCCGAGTGAGTACGGCTATCGGCCGGCGGTACTCGTGTTGACGCGCGTGGTTAGCCGGCCGCGCGCGAGAATCGTCACTTGCGATGCCGGACACAAAACCGTGTCAGCGGACGCAGGTGTTCCTACGTGCGTCGTCATTGGGCATTCGGAACTGACTACGCTCGCGCCTAGCGAAGAGCATCTGCCGATGGCGTTACAGGGAAGCGCCGCGGGGCCGCAAGTTGGGGAAGCGCTTTATCTCTTGCCCCGACACGTTTGCCCTACGGTCAACAATTTTGATTGCGCTCTGCTGGTGCGAGACGGCGAAGTCCAGGCAGTAGAAAAAGTTTCGGCGCGCGGGCGCGAGGCGCCGTTGCTCCAGCCTAAAGATCAGTCGGTTTACGTCAAGGGCTAGAAAAACTGCCTTCTACTTTCTTCGGCGCGCCACCTTTTTCTCTGCAGCGCGAGGTTTCTTCTTGACCGTTTCTTCCGCTTTGTAGGCGATGCAATCGATTTCGATCAGCATTCCTGGCGTGTGGCCCAGGTCGCTGCCAACCGTGGTGCGCACGGGATAGGGCGGCGAAAAGCATTCTGCATAAACGGAGTTGTAGCGGGCGAAAAGACTCGTGTCGCTGAGGTGGACGTTGACTTTTACCACGTCGTGAAGCGAAGCGCCATCGGCCTCGAGAATGGCGGAAATGTTATCGATGGTCTGCGCGGTCTGGCGCTCAATGGTATCGCCCACAAGATTCCCGGTGGACGGATCGAGCGGTCCCGTTCCGGTCACGAAGATGAAATCTCCAGCTCGCCATCCCTGGGAGTACGCTCCGCGCGGGGGCGCACCACGCTTGCTTTGAATCACATATTTAGCCATGTTTTTCGCTCCTATCGTGAGAGCAGAAGTATACGATGCAATCTGGCGCGTCGCGTTACGGCGAGCGCATCGTTATTCAGAACAATCCACAGTCATTTCCTAAGTGCTAGACGTCGTTGGGTTGACAACTTACCTGAAGGCGCGTAGGGTTGGGTCGTATGTCTACCCGAGAGGAAAGAGAACGGCTGACACTGCTCCAAGGCACGCTGGACCTTCTCATCTTGCGGACGCTGGTATTTGGCCCGCAGCACGGGCAAGGCATCGCGCGGGCCATTCAACAAACATCGGAAGATGCACTGCTGGTCGAACACGGCGCGCTCTATCCCGCCCTCCAGCGGCTGGAAGCGCAAGGGTGGATTGACGCTCGCTGGGGCACTTCGGCAAATAACCGGAAAGCCCGGTTCTACACCTTGACCCAGGCTGGGCGAAAACAGCTTGTCAAAGAGAGTACGCGCTGGAGGCGGCTCTCGACCGCTATCGGAAGGATTCTCGGGCCGGAGGCGAAGGAGGGTTAAGCCATGTTCGGACGCAAGCGGCCGGTAAGCGACTTCAATGCCGAAATTGAGGCCCATCTACAGCTTGAAATCGAGCGTTTGAAAGAACAAGGCTTGAGTGAGCAGGAGGCGCGAGCCGCCGCGCGCCGCGCCTTCGGCAACGTGATGCACGCCGAGGAGCGCTTTTACGAATCCGGCCGCTGGCTTTGGTGGGATCACCTCTGCCAGGACGTCCGCTTCGGATTGCGGATGTTGGCCAAGAGTCCGGGCTTCGCCGCTGTCGCCATACTAACGCTTGCCCTCGCCATTGGCGCCAACACAGCGATTTTCAGCGTGGTTGATGCAGTCCTGCTGCGGCCTTTGCCGTTTAAGGATCCGGGAAGACTGGTGTGGGCCACGGAGCATTTTGCGTTTGGCCCCTCAACGGTGATCAGCGCGGACTTTCCTGCTTGGAAAGATCGCAATCAGGTTTTCGAGCAAATCGCCGCTTTCGGCGGGACGTCCGGTGCAAACCTGACCGGCGCAGGAGAACCGTCCCGTGTAACCATCACGCGCGTCACGACCGGGCTTTTTTCGATGTTAGGACTCCAGCCAGCCGCAGGCCGGGCATTTTTGCCGGCGGAGGGGAAGCAGGGCCAAGACAAAGTGGTCCTTCTTAGTGAGACATTGTGGCGCAACCGCTTCGGCTCCGATCCGCGGACCATTGGAGAGACGATCCGTCTGGACGGCGCAGGCTACCTTGTGGCCGGGGTGATGCCGGCCAATGTGCGTCCTCAAGCGGATGTGTGGACGCCACTCGCCCTCGATGCAGATATTTTTTCAGCGCATTCTCCCCAGTGGATGATGCTGGCGGCCATTGGACGCCTGAAACCTGGCGTTGAAATCAGCAAAGCGCAATCAGACCTGCAGGTCCTCACTCAGGAGATGGACAAGGAATATCCGCCAGAGGCCGCGCAGTTCCGGGCACACGAAACAGTGGAAGTAATCCCCTTGCACGAGATGATGGTCCATAACGTGCGTTCCCTTCTGCTGATCCTATTGGGGACCGTCGGCTTCGTTCTGTTGATCGCGTGCGCCAACGTCGCCAATTTGTTGCTTTCGCGCAGCGTTGTCCGTGGACGGGAGCTGGCTGTTCGGGCAGCGCTCGGGGCCGGACGTCTTAGGCTGGTTAGGCAGTTGCTCACGGAGGCTTTGCTGCTGGCCACGATCGGTGGTTTGCTCGGGTCGATAACGGGTCTTTGGGCGACGAAAATCCTGAGGCAGCTGATTCCGGCGACGCTCCCGGCCGACGTTCACTTTGACCCGCGAGTCTTTGGATTTTCCGCCGCCATTATCGCTCTCGCGTTATTCATGTTTGGTCTTATTCCTGCCTTGATTGCTTCGCGCACCGATGTGAACGAAAGGCTCAAGGAGGGCGGACTGCGCCTGGGGGCCAGCGCTGGAACGCACCGCCTGCGCGGCCTGATGTCCGTTGGCGAAATTGGCTTATCGCTGATTCTGTTGGTTGGCGCTGGCCTCACGGTCAGGAGTTTTCTGCGCCTCACCGAAGTCGATCTTGGTTTCGACCCGAATAGCCTGTTGCTCGCGACTGTGGAGAGGCCCTTGACGGCGGCCTTTGATTCCCAACAGCACTCGGCTTTTTTTCAGTCTTCGCTCGAGAGGATCCGCAGCCTGCCAGGCGTCAAAGAGGCGGCGCTGACGCAACGCTATCCTCTGGGCCCGCCCCACAATGCCACCATGATGCTGCGTGTCCAGGGCGCCGAGAATTTCCGTCCGTCCCAGCCGATCTCGGTCACGGCAATCAGCCCGGATTATTTTCACGTGATGAGGATTCGCTTGCTCAAGGGTCGCACGTTCGGCGACAGAGATGTCGAGGGCGCTCAGAAGGTTGTCATAGTCAACGAGTCGTTCTCGCGAATGGTGTTCGGAGAGCGCGACGCGATTGGTCAGCACATTGGCTTTGGTGAGCCATCCCCCACATGGAAGGAAGTGGTAGGTGTCGTAGCGGACGCAAGAGAAGATGCACTCGAGAAAGAGCCAGGCCCCGAAATGTTCGTGCCCTACCTCCAGCAGCCGTCTTTCAGCATGACGTTCATGCTGCGAACCGAGTCCAACCCACTGATGCTTGCAGGGTCCGTGCGCGAGGCCGTCCTCAGCATTGACAAAAATCAGCCTCTGTCCGACACCACAACGATGGAAGAGGTCATCGCGAAGTCCGTGGCGCCTCGGCGTTTCAGAATGTTGTTGCTCGGACTTTTTGCCTTGCTCGCGCTATCGCTTGCTATGATCGGCGTCTATGGTGTGATTGCGTATTCCTCGACGCAGCGCACTCATGAATTCGGTGTTCGGATTGCCCTGGGGGCGGATCGGCAGGACATTCTCAAACTTGTTGTCCGGCAGGGGTTCAAGCTGGCACTGCTTGGTGTCACCATGGGCGTTGCCGGCGCCCTCCTGCTGACACGCTTCTTGTCGGGCCTGCTCTATGAGGTCAGTCCTCACGACCCGCTGACGTTCGCCGGAGTGGCGGCTTTGCTCATGCTCGTCGCCCTTGCGGCGAGTTACATCCCAGCGAGGCGAGCGATGAAGCTCGACCCGATTGTTGCCTTGCGATACGAGTAGCTCACTTCTTTTTACGGCATGAATCCTTGCGTTTGGCAGACCTGCACGATGTCCAGCCGGTCCTCTGCGCCAATTTTGTGCCTCATCCGGTAGAGATGGTTTTTCACCGTCTGTTCCGAAAGGCAGAAGTGGTTCGCGATTTCCTTGTTCGTTAGTCCTTCGGCAATCAGTGGAATCAATTGCTGTTCTCGCCGCGATAATCCCATCCTTCGGTGTACGGTTGCGGAAGGGAAGGAAGTTGCCTCTCTCTCCAAGTACCGAAAGAGGGTTGCGCAGAGTGTGCCCGGGCAAACCGCTTCGCCTGCCTGCAGCGCTCGCACTCCTTCCAAGACGTCCTTTGCCGAAGCGTCTCTCGGCAGGTACCCTCTCACTCCCGCCCGCACGCACTGCAGGAATTCGGACTCCTCTCCCGTCGCGCCAATCAAAAGAATTTGCACTTTGGGAGCCATCGTCCGCGCCATGCGAATCGCGGCCAGGTCTTCATTTTCATTTCCGCGTGAGGACAGAACCAGGATGTCCGCGTGTTCCTTCAGGAGGTCTTCCGCCCGGAATGGTTCCACAAACTCCGGTGCGGCTACTTCGATCTCCCCGCTCCTGACCAGCATCCGGGAAATCGCTTCTCGCAGAAGGCGATTATCCGCAGCCACAAAGACGCGCGGCTTCCGCTCCACAACCGCGCTCCCGTTCACGCGCGCGGCAATTTCTCTTGCTGCTTTATTGGTCCGGAGATCGCCGTTTGAATGGTTTTTCTTCTGGGCCGACTCTGCTTCCTGCACAATCTGCTGCGTGCCTGCATTCATCGTGGGACATCCTCCATGAGTGCGCGCTCTCACGCCTATGCCAGCCGTCATGATCAGCGATTTGCTGGAGCCCCACGCGTTCGCCTCAATGATGCAATTTTGCAGCCGCGCCTTCCTTTGCACCCACACCCTCCCTCCACGCTAACTCCGCGCAAAAGCGCCACTTAAGTCCTAGTCGCGCCTCACTTCTCTCCCCCCAGTCTCGAATTGGTACCAATCCTCACGCCCTGCCCCAATTTGGGACAAAGGTCAACGCAGCAAGTTCGCTCCGTCGAAATTGAAGGTTGAACAGCTGCGCAGGCAGGTCGAACGGCTTGGCCAGCCAAATTCGTTTCAGGATTTGTCGTCCCGGCCACCCGCCCGAAGGGGCGAAACTGGTCACTTGCATCGGGCCTCCGGATGGTCCACGAACCAATCGAGCACGAGCGGGAACGTGGAGGCAGTAATTTGCCGTGAAACGTGGGAGCCGGCGCGCGGGAAAATAGTGCATTTCGGTCCAATGCGCCCATCCGGCAGATCCCCTAAAAGCGAGTCAGGTAATCACTTGAAGCAAGTACCAACGGTATTCCGCGTAAGTGGCGATACACAAGTAAAATTGGAAGGCAGTAAGGAAGCAACCTACTACTCCTTTTCCACAGGTTCCTCCCTTTCCTTTTGTAGTACTTCCGTACTACGATTTTCTGGGAGCGTCCTACTTCCTTCCGGGTACGTTCCCACTATAGGTTTGGCTGTCGCCCTCGGATTACACTCTTTTCGGGCAGCGGTTCAGCAGTTTTCCGGAAAGATGATTTACCCCATGGCGACCCAGCACGACGAGTTGATGACGAAGAAAATCCCGACAGGAAGTTCCACAAAGCCGGTTTCCAACACGGAGCGCCGCGGCAGCCGCCGCTGCAAGATTACGCAGCTCATGCGCATCCGTCCTTCCGACCCGAAGAAGGATCACTTTGAAGACTTGCGGGGTTCCGTAAGTGTTTCCCGCTCCGGTGTCTTTTTCCAGTCCAGCGAATCTGGCTATGAAGTGGGCATGCGGCTCTTCGTAACCATGCCCTATTCGAAAGACCCCGCTTCCATGGCCCGTGAGTACCTCGCCGAAGTCGTTCGAAGGGACGTTCTCCCGACCGGCATGTTCGGCATCGGGATCAAGATCCTCATGGAAATGGGAATCCAGCACACTTATCACTTTGGCCCCGGTCAGTCGCGCTAGTTAACGCGTAATCCCAGGCCATTCGAACCATTCGATAAAAGCAAGAACGGGCGCCCCAGAAGATTGGGGCGCCCGTTCTTGTGTTTGGGGGTGGAGAGAACTGTTTAAGACGCCGCCTGCCCGAACAGGCGCATCGCGCGATGTCTTAGGATTCCTAGCTGCCGGTTGAGCGCGTTCCTGCGGCCAAGGAAGCCGAGCACAGGAGACCGCCGCGGCGTGAGTTTGTTCATCGCAATCGTCAGCCGGATATCGCGGCGGGCGTATTTCAGCCCTGTTTGCAGGGCGTCAACGGCGTCGTCGCGGCGTCCAGCGGCGGCGTAAACTTCGGCGAGATTCAAATACAGCTGCGCCTGGTTCCGCTTCATTCGAACGGCGGAGTCGCACAGCCGCTCCGCTTCGCCCCATTTGCGTTCCGAGCGCGCCAGCACCACTCCGAGGTAAGACATGTAATAGGGATTGTTTTTATCGAGGTCCACTGCACGCCGCATGTGCGGCAATGCTTTCATTGCATAATTGTCCCGCAACAGAGTCAGTCCAGTCTTGAATTCACGGAAGGCTTCCGTATCCAGCATCGGCTCACCTCGTCCACCCCGACCACATCGGGGTTGCAGGAGAATTGGAATTCCGGGAGGTTGGGAAGAACCCGCGCGGCGCGTTCGAGGATCGCGCCAACTTCATTTTCGGAGCATCCAGACGAATTGTCCTGCTCAGCCAGGCGGTGAGCAGAACAGCGAGCAACACGGTCGCGAGTAAACTTTCCATCCCAGTGCTTGTTGAAGCTACGCGCAGTTTTATTCAGAATCTACTGACCCGGAGGACAGTCTTGGTTCAGCGGCACTGGAGTTAGAGGGCCAGAAGGAGGACAGGTGCTCCGCTGGCACCTAATGCCGCGCGGAGCGCTTCCAATCGTCGCGCCAGTGTTCCCAATCCCTTAGAGTGGCTTTGTGCATCGATTTCGCGGCCTTGTGCAGCCAGCGGCCCTTGCGAGAGGCCAGGTCTTTTTTCACTCTGGCAATCGCAGCGGGGCTTCCGAAGTGTATGTTCGCGGTTTCCCACCCCATGTCTTAGAGAAGCCGCGCTTCATCCCTTTCTTTGGGCAAAGAAGCGAGTTCGCCGTTCATGCTGAATGTGCCGGAGTTCGCCGGGCTAAACGTGGGCGTGTTCGATGCGCGCCGGACCGCCGCGGAGACGGGATTCATAAATGGGGAATTTGGCGGCGAGCTCAGCAACCTGTTTGCGAACGCGCTGCTCGACTTCGGCGTTGCCAATGTTGGATAGAATCTCGGCGATCCAGATGCCGACTTGCTCCATCTCCGGTTCGCGCATGCCACGTGTGGTGACGGAAGGACTGCCCAGGCGGATTCCGCCACCCTTCATGGGGGGCAGAGGATCGAAGGGAATCGAGTTTTTGTTTACAGTGATGCCGGCGCGGTCGAGAGCTTTTTCGGCGTCCGTTCCAGTGATGCCGCGGGAGTGGACTTCGATCAGGAATAGGTGGTTGTCCGTGCCGCCGGTGACGATGCGGAAGCCGTGCTTGGCGACCGCCGCAGCCATGGCTTTGGTGTTGGCCACAACTTGCTTCTGGTATTCCTTGAAGGACGGCTCCATGGCCTCCTTCAGGCAGACTGCTTTAGCCGCGATGGTGTGCACCAGCGGGCCGCCTTGCGTACCGGGGAACGTCAATTTGTCCAGTTCTTTGGCAAAAGCCGCTTTGCACAAGACGAGGCCGCCGCGCGGACCGCGCAGCGTTTTGTGTGTGGTAGTGGAGACGATGTCCGCGTGCGGCACGGGGCTAGGATGGACGCCCGCAGCGACAAGTCCCGCAATGTGCGCCATGTCCACAAAAAAGAGCGCGCCAACGGATTTTGCGGCTTTGCCGATGCGCTCGAAATCGATGATGCGCGAATAGGCGCTGGCGCCGGCGACGATCATCTTGGGCTTGTGTTCGGCGGCGAGCCTTTCGATTTCGTCGTAGTCGATACGTTCGTCTTCTTTTTTCACGCCATAAGCCACGAATCTGTACATGCGGCCGGAGAAATTCAGCGGATGCCCGTGCGTGAGGTGGCCGCCATGCGAAAGGTTCATTCCGAGAACGACGTCGTCTTTTTGCAGAGTGGACATGTAAACGGCGACGTTGGCAGATGTGCCGGAATGCGCTTGCACGTTGGCGTGCTCGGCGCCGAAGAGTTCGTTGGCGCGGTCGATAGCCAGTTGCTCAACTTTGTCGGCGTGTTCGCAACCGCCGTAGTAACGCTTGCCCGCGTAGCCCTCGGCGTATTTGTTGGTGAAGATGGAGCCCATGGCTTCGAGGACCGCTTCGGAGACGAGGTTCTCTGACGGGATGAGTTCAAGCCCAGTGGCTTGGCGCCGGGCTTCGTCGCGAAGGAAACCGGCGATTTGCGGATCGACGGCATCAAGAGGGCGGTTCATGCGATCATTGGCGTCTGTGGTCTTGCTCATTGTGATTCCTCGATTGCCCGGTCCATTTGCCGGCAAAGTGTGCGCAGCGAGGCGATTTTATCGGATGGAGCGGAGGAAAGCCAATGACCTGATTCGTGAGAAGAGGTTGATAGTCGACAGTTGAAAGTTGATGGCCAGCATGTCTATCCGACGGTGGCGGAAGCGATAGATACATCACAATAGGGCGGCGGTGAGTTTCTCGACTGTGGCAATGAAAGAGTCGAAATCCGGTTCGGTGCGGAGGGTACCATCTTCAAAATACACAAGATAATTTGCGTTGGTGGCCAGGATGCCCGGCAGCTTTGCGGTTTCAATGAATCTCAGTTTTTCAGGGGATAAGAACGCGGAAACGGCGGCGGCGTCCGACCCTCTAATCCAATAGTGCGCCGAGAAATCTGGGCACAGCCGCTGGTCCACGTTGATCGCCAGCTTCGGTTCCCCTACCATCTTGCCCACGACATCTTGAACGGTATGGACGATGGAATTTCTTCCCAAGGAAAACCGTGGCAGACCCTGAGCATTTATCTTTGCAACCTTGTAGGAGACAGGCCTGCTATTGGCATTTATCGAGCCGATGGTGCTGCAATTGAAAATGGTAACCTCTTTCGACCGCAGATTGCTGGTGAAGGCGAGCCAACCTCCGGTTGCGTGGTCGAGTCCGTCGATATCGGCGAGGTCGGAGGACGCGTCCACAAGATTTCTCAGAGCCGGATTTTTCAACATTTCCAGGACAGAACTGCCCGGAATTTGCGATGCGGCAGGATTCAACAGGCGGTAACCCTTCTTCTGGGCGTACTCAATGACCGGTATCACTCTCCTGGTCGGATTGCGGAAGAGACCGAAGACCATCGGCAAGAGGACGCTTAGAACAAACAGCAGAATTATATGTTTCATGTTGCGGGCGGTGGTCTCGCGGGAGTGCCCGACGCCCCCTTTCCAAGGTTTTGTCTGGAAGTATAGTGGAGACTATCTACCTGGTGGGGAACTGCCCTTTGGCGGGGCGCTTATCGATTATCGGAGATTCAAAAGCCGCAGGAAATTCAATGGCAGGTCGTGCCGAAGCACGACCCTACATAGGCTCTTACAAGGGCCCGCGAGATCCAGGCACGTGCGAGTCGCGCTCGATTTGGGTGATTTTGTCGAGACGGCGCTGATGGCGGCCGCCTAGATAGGCAGTGGTGAGGAACGTTTGCACGATTTCGACGGCGGCTTCAGCGGTGACGATGCGGCCACCGAGGGCCAGAACGTTGGCGTCATTGTGTTCGCGGGCGAGCCGCGCGGTCGTTACATCGTGAGCAAGGGCGGCGCGAATACCAAGCACTTTGTTGGCGGCGATGGAAATGCCTATGCCGGAGCCGCACACGGCGATCCCGAGATCGGCTTGTTTTGAAGCGACGCGTTCGCCAACGGCCTTGCCGTAGTCGGGATAGTCCACCGATTCTTCGGAGGTGGTTCCCTGGTCGTCGACGGCGTACCCGGTGGCTTCCAGATATTTTCGAATGGCTTCTTTGACAAGGAATCCGGCGTGATCGGAACCAATGGCGATGCGCGGTTTCTTCGGGAGCTCGGTCATCGGTTTCTCCGCGGGGATTGTATATGATGAGGCGCGCGGTTGCAGCGGTATGCGAGATTTGTGGGTGGCGGCGAGTGGTATAGTTGCGGGAATCCATGGTTCCGGCGGTTCATGGCGTGAAATTGCCGTGAGGTGCGAAATCTTTTGCGCAAGGAGCGTCACGAAGAATATGTGTGCATCGAGGCGCGATACTTTTTCGAAGGTCCGACGTGAAGGGCAGAAGAGGCCGGCGATTGCTGCCGGAGTTATTGTCCTGGCGCTTCTCTCTGCCGGAGGATTGAGGCTGGAAGCACAAGAGAAAAATCCGTACGCAGGAGACGCGAAAGTGGCAAAGCTGGGCGAATACCAGTTCCGCTCCAACTGCGCCTTTTGCCACGGGCTGGGCGGGCGAGGCGGAGGACGCGGCCCGGACCTCACGCGTGCGCAGAAACATCACGGCAATACGGACGGCGAACTTTTTCACAACATCCACGACGGAATCGCGGGAACGGCGATGCCTGCGGCAACGAACGGAGGCATCGGAGTAGGCATGTCAGACGAAGAAATCTGGCAGGTGATTACCTATATCCGCAGCGTGGAAAAGAAAGCCTCCGCAGCCGAAACTGGAGACGCTGCTCATGGAAAGGAACTTTTCTATGGCGCGACGGGTTGCGGGACCTGCCACATGATGAACGGCAAAGGCGGGCGACTCGGGCCGGACCTCAGTTCCACAGGAGCATCCCGGTCCGTTGAATACCTCACCGAGTCGCTGCGCAATCCGAGCAAGCGGCTGGCGCAGGGAATCTCCGAGCCGTTGAAGGATTTTTCGGAGGAATACGAAACTGTGACGGTCGTGACTTCCGACGGGACGAAACTACAAGGCGTCGTGCTGAACGAAGACAGTTTTACCGTGCAAATGCTGGACACGCGGGAACAGTTGCACGCGTTCGAGAAGGTCAAGCTGCGATCGTACGTAAAGACGCGCGAGTCGTTGATGCCAGCGTATGACGTGAAGACTCTTCCAGACAAAGATCTGAAGGATCTTATCGCGTTTTTGCTGGCGGCGAGCGAGAAGGGAGGTGGGCAATGAAGACTCGGTCGATGAGTGCTAGAAGCAAAAGCAGATTCCTCGCGGCGCTCGAAATGACAGTTTTGAGTATGGCGAAAGTGCGGGGAGTTGTAGCGTTTGTGGCGGCGTTGAGTCTTTTGGCGCTGCAGGCTTCGGCGCAGGTGACTGCGGAGCGGCTGCTTAATTCTTCGAAGGAGCCGCAGAACTGGCTGATGTATTCAGGAGATTATGCGGGGCATCGCTTCAGCGCGCTGGACCAAATCAACGTGTCGAACGCGGTGACGCTTGTGCCCAAGTGGGCTTATCAAACGATGGCAGGCGGCAAATTCGAAGCGACGCCGCTGGTGGTCGACGGAATTCTGTACGGTACCGGACAGGACGATCGCGTCTACGCGCTGGATGCGCGCTCGGGGCGGCCTATCTGGCAGTACCAGCAGACGCTGCCGGCGGACATTCGGCCGTGCTGTGGGCGAGTCAACCGCGGGCTTGCGATCCTCGGCGACAAGGTTTTTGTGGCGACTCTAGACGCCCATGTAATCGCGCTGGACAGCAAGACGGGAAATGTTGTTTGGGATGCAACTGCGGCCGAACACGCCAAGGGCTACAGCTTCACACTGGCTCCGCTTGTGATCAAGAACCTCGTGCTTGTGGGCGTATCCGGCGGCGAATACGGCATCCGTGGATTCATCGAAGCCTACGACGCGGCGACAGGCGCGCGCAAATGGAGGTTCTACACGATTCCCGCGCCGGGAGAGCCTGGGCACGATAGCTGGGAAGGAGATTCTTGGAAAATCGGCGGCTCGCCAGCGTGGATTACGGGGACTTACGATCCCGCGACCAACACGACGTTCTGGACAACGGGAAATCCTTCGCCTTCTAATCGCGGCGAAGGCCGCGCGGGCGACAATCTCTACAGTAATAGTCTGCTCGCTCTCGATCCGGACACGGGCAAGCTGAAATGGCATTTCCAATTCACGCAGCACGACGAACACGACTACGATGCGACACAGGTCCCCGTAATGATCGATGACGGGGACCGTAAATGGATCGCACAAGCGAACCGCAACGGATTTTTTTACATTGTAGATCGAACGAACGGAAAACTGATTTCTGCCACCAGCTATGCGAAAGTTTCCTGGAGCACCTCAAAGGACGCGACGGGCCGGCCCTTGCCGGACAAAGCCGGCGCGCCTGCACCTGACGGAAACCGCGTTTGCCCGGGAGCCCTTGGAGCGACGAATTGGATGTCGCCGACGTACGATCCGCAGACGAAACTTTTTTATGTGACCGCGCGCGAGCAATGCGACATCTTTTCGACGGCACCGCAACCGTATGAAGCGGGGCACGCGTACTACGGCTCGGCCTATTTTCCCAACGATGAAACGCAACCGTTCTGGGGAGCCTTGCGCGCGCTTGATCCCGCCACGGGCAAGCTCAAGTGGGAATGGAAGCATACTTCGCCGGCGTGGGCTGGAGTGCTTTCCACGGCAGGCGGGCTGGTGTTTACGGGAGACGCGGAAGGAAACTTCATTGCGCTCGAAGCGGCTTCAGGGAAAGTGCTGTGGCACTTCCAATGCGGCGCCTCGGTTTTTGCATCGCCGATGTCTTTTGCGATTGACGGCAAACAATACGTTGCTGTTGCGGCGGGATCGGCGCTGTTTGCGTTTGGTTTGCCATGAGGCGGCCGTCTGGGAGTCGCAGATCGAACTTCTTTGGTGCGACTAAGGCCAAGACGCGCGTTCAAGATCCTCATCCTTGGAATCCTCTCAAAAACTAGACAACTAGGCCGCACATGACGGCGAGCGCGAACGGCAAATTCACGCTATAATTGGAGGGTTATGCTATCCGTCAACAACGTCACTATGCGGTTTGGACCGCGGGTACTGTTCGAGAATGTGACCTGCACCTTCATGGCCGGCCGACGCTATGCCATCACCGGGCCCAACGGCGCCGGTAAGTCCACATTTATGAAGATTTTGACTGGCGAGCTCGATTCTACCAGCGGCTCGGTCACGCGGCCGAAGAAGATGGGCGTTCTGCGGCAGGATCAGTTCGCATTTGACGAATACCGCGTCATCGATACGGTCATTATGGGGAATGCCGCGCTGTGGAAAGCCCTCGAGGAACGAGACGCGCTGTACGCCAAACCGCACGAACAATTGACGGACACGGACGGAATGCGCCTGGGCGAACTTGAGGGAATTGTTGGGGAAGAGGGCGGGTACACGGCGGAGGCGGACGCGGCCGTACTGCTCGACGGCCTGGGCGTAGAAGGCGAACTGCACGAGCGCAAGATGGGCGAGTTGCAGGGCGGGCAGAAGGTGCGCGTGCTGCTGGCGCAGGCGCTGTTTGGAAACCCCACCGCGCTACTGCTGGACGAGCCGACGAACAACCTGGACTTGGATTCCGTCCACTGGTTGCAACGGTATCTTTGCGAGTATGAAGGGGTGCTGATCGTCATCTCGCACGACCGGCACTTTTTGAACAGTGTGTGCACGTACACTGCGGACATCGACTACGAGACGATCATCATGTACGTCGGGGGGTACGATGACATGGTGGTGGCCAAGACGCAGATTCGCGGGCGGATCGAAGCGGACAATGCCAATCGCGAGAAAAAAATCGCGCAATTGCAGGAGTTTATCGCGCGGTTTTCCGCGGGCACGCGGTCCGCGCAGGCGACTTCGCGCAAGAAAGAAGTCGAGCGATTGCAGACGACGGAGCTGGCGAGAAGCAACATCCAGCGGCCGTACATCAAGTTCGATATGAAGAGGAATTCGGGGAAGCACCCGCTGGAAATCCGGAGCGTCGAGAAATCGTACGACGACTTGAAGGTGATTCCGCGGTTCTCGGCAAGCGTGGTGCGCGGTGAAAAAATCGCCCTGATGGGCCGGAACGGCGCCGGCAAAACGACCATGCTGAAGTCGCTGGTTCGGAACGCGCCGGGATTCATCGAGGACAAAGACCTGCAATTTCCGATCGATGGCGGCGAGGTCAGATGGGGGCATGAAGTGGCGGTAGGCTACTTCGCACAGGACCACGGCGAATCCATCACCAAAGGCATGACGGCGATCGATTGGCTGTGGCAATTCGATCCTGCTGCTTCGCAACAGGAGTTGCGCGGCTTGATGGGGCAGATGCTTTTCAGCGGCGAGGATGCGCTGAAGCCGACGCGGGCGCTTTCCGGAGGCGAGTCCGCGCGGCTGATTTTTTGCCGGCTGATGCTGCAGAAACCGAATTTTCTCGTGCTCGACGAGCCGACGAACCACCTCGACCTGGAATCGATCAACGCCCTGAACATCGCGCTGCAGCGATACGACGGGACTGTGCTATTGGTGACGCACGACCACGACGTCATTGATGAAGTCGCGACGCGCATCTGGCATTTCCATGGCGGCAAGATCGAGGACTTCAAGGGAACGTACGAAGAATTCGTGGCCTACGAAGAAGCGAAAGCGGCGCAAGGCCCGGCGGCCCCAGCACGCACTAGTGGCGCACGGCGCGCCTCGGTTCCCTCATAGAGCACGTCCTGCTGCCGCGCCCGAGGCCCACGCCCACTGAAAATTGAATCCGCCGAGATGGCCGGTGACGTCGACGACTTCGCCGATGAAAAATAATCCCCTGACCTTCCGACACTCCATCGTCTTGCTGGACAACTCGGCTGTATCGACGCCACCTGCTGTGACTTCTGCCTTCTCGTAGCCCGCGGTGTCGGCGGGCTTGATCACCCAGTCGTGTACGTGCTTTTCCCAATTTGACAGCGCACCATTGCTCCATGCTGCGGGGGCATGATTTTCCAACCAGCGTTCGGCGAATCGCTTTGGCAGAATCCCTTGAAAGGCCTTTTGCGCGGTGGCGATGTTGCGCACCTTCGATTCGCGAACTGATTGTGCGATATCGCGATCCGGCGCGAGATCGATTTGGATCGGCTGCCCCTTTTTCCAATAAGAAGAGATTTGCAGGATAGCCGGACCGCTCAAGCCGTGATGCGTGATCAGCATTTTTTCGCGGAAAGCGTGATGATTGGCCCTGGCGATCACTTCCGCTGAAACGCCCGCCAAGTCGCAATAGCGGCTGCGATCTTTGCCGACCAGGACGAAGGGCACAAGGGCGGGCCTGGTCTCCACGATTTTCAAACCGAATTGACGAGCTAATTCGTAGCCGAACGGCGTTGCGCCCATTTTGGGGATGGAAAGGCCCCCTGTAGCGACCACTACGGCCGGCGCGCGAAATTCGCCGGATTCGGTGCGAACTATGAATTCCGTCGTGCGCTGCACTTCGAGGATGCGGCTTTGCAGAAAAATCTCTACTCCCGCGGACCGACACTCTGATTCGAGTAAGTCGATGACGTCTTGCGCGGAGCGGTCACAAAAGAGCTGCCCGAGCGTTTTTTCGTGATAGGGAATGCGATGATTTTCGACCAGCACGATGAAGTCCGCAGGCGTGTAGCGGGCCAGGGCGGATTTCGCGAAATGTTCGTTCGCGGAAATGAAATTTTCCGGGCGGCAATAGAGATTGGTGAAATTACAGCGGCCGCCGCCAGAGATCAGGATTTTCTTGCCGATGCGATCGGCATGCTCCAAGACGGCGACACGCCGCCCGCGTTTGCCGGCCTCGATCGCACAAAGGAGCCCCGCGGCGCCAGCGCCGAGAACCAGAACGTCAAACTTGTGCATCAAGAATGAATCTCGCTATGACCGCGATGGAAGCTAAACTGCACGCGCTTCTATTTGGAGAGCAAGGCCCTCCAACGGACCCAAGCCTCAGTGCGCGCTTTCTTGTCCGCCTCTTTTGCATCGGGAGCTTCGCCGGAGCGCATGAAACCGTGGCCAGCGCCTTCGTAGGTCACGATGTCGTACGCCTTGCCCGCAGTCTTCATTTGCGCGACGGCATCAGGGATCATGGCTCCGATGCGCGCGTCGGTACCCGCATAGAAGCCGTAGACGGGAGCTTTGATACGTACCATCGCATCCTTATCCGGCGGCGGGCCATAAAAAACAAAGGCTCCTGCCAGATCCGAGCGATTCGTGGCAAAGCGAAAGGTCTGGCCGCCGCCCCAGCAAAAGCCGCCGACGAACAGCTTGCCATTCGAGGCAGGAATCTTAAGGGCGTAGTCCGCGGCGGCATTTAAATCCGCCGTCACCTGGTCTGGATTCAGGTGGCTCACTGCTTCCATCGTTTTGCCCTCTGCAAAATCGCTACTACGGCCGCCGTTCGGGCCCATGCCGGAGAGAAGATCGGGCGCAGCCGCGATGTAGCCTGCGGCGGCCACTTGATCCGCAAGATCCTGCACCCAATCCGTCATGCCAAAGATTTCATGAATGACCAGCACGACGGGAGTCTTGCTCTTCGACTCGGGATAAACGACAAACGTTTCGACCGAACGGCCATCGTGCTTCACGCTGACCCACTCACGATGTCTTGGAGATTTTTCGAGCGTCGCGCGGGCCCAGTCCTGCGCTGAAGCGATTGACGCTCCGCAAACTATCAGCACGGCGATCAAAATGAGACGTTTCATGGCGTGGTTTCTCCTCTGAGACCTCGCGGGCCAGATGTAAACGAGAAAGTGTTCGTGCAGAACGAGTGGCATTGTAATGCCACCTAGCAAGGCTCGCAAGGCGTAGAAGAAAGCTTCTTCGACAAAGGCCGGTTCCGAGGAATCTCGGTGCCGGGACTGGATAACAGACGTAGTATCCTCGGCGCGACCACAGCTGGTGAATGAGGTGGAAAGATGCCATTCCGCGATTTGGCCTTTGCTGGGCGAACTTTGCGAAAGAGTCCCGTCTTTGCACTCACCGCTGCACTGACCGTCGCCTTGGGCGTAGGTGCGAGTACGGCCATTTTTGTGTCACCAACGCTGTGCTGCTGCGTCCCCTGCCGTACCAAAAGCCCGATCAGCTGGTCATTGTCCCCAGCGATATGCGAAATCGCCGCGTCGAGGTGTAAGAATCCTCAGGTTGGGATGCGGCTTCATTGACACTGCAGAGCGCGTCCGCTACGCTTTTTGGTTTACTTAGCCCGAGTTGTTGCTATTGAGAGGAATGGACAAACTGCCGAATGGCCGAAGAAAAACTTCCCACCCGCGCAGAAGATTTTTCCGAGTGGTACAACCAACTGGTCGTTAAGGCGCAACTTGCCGATTACGCGCCGGTGCGCGGTTGCATGATCGTGCGCCCTTACGGGTGGGCGCTTTGGGAGAACATCCAACAGGCGCTTGACCGCCGCTTCAAGGCCACCGGTCATCAGAACGTGGCGTTCCCGTTGCTGATCCCCCGCAGCTTTATCGACAAAGAAAAGCATCACGTGGAAGGATTTTCGCCCGAGCTTGCAGTTGTCACCATTGGCGGCGGCGAGGAGCTCGCCGAGCCTCTGGTCATCCGGCCTACTTCGGAAACGATTATCGGCCACATGTGGTCCAAGTGGATTCAGTCGTACCGCGACCTGCCGGTGCTGATGAACCAGTGGAACAGCGTGGTGCGCTGGGAATTGCGCACGAAACTCTTCCTGAGAACGCTCGAATTCTACTGGCAGGAAGGGCACACCGCGCACGCGACTCGCGAAGAGGCCGAAGCGGAAACGCGCCAGATGCTGGATACTTATACGGACTTTGCCGTCAACGATGCCGCAATTCCGGTAATTCCTGGGAAAAAGTCCGATGCCGAGAAATTTGCCGGCGCGGACACGACTTATTCACTCGAAGCAATGATGGGAGATTGCAAAGCGCTGCAGTTCTGCACGTCACACTTCCTGGGGCAGAACTTCGCCCAAGCCTTCGAGGTTAAGTATCTCGACCAAAGCGGCCAATTGCAGCATTGCTGGACGACATCGTGGGGTCTTTCCACGCGCGTCATTGGCGCCATTATCATGGTCCACGGAGACGATCAGGGGCTGGTCCTGCCGCCGAAGCTTGCGCCGTATCAGGTCGTCGTCGTCCCCATCTTCAAGACGGACGAAGAAAAGGCGTTGGTCCACGACACGGCGCACAAGCTGAAGGCCGACCTGGTTAAAGCCAACATCCGTGTCACTCTCGATGAACGCGAAGGCAATAGTCCCGGCTGGAAATTCAACGATTGGGAGATGCGCGGAGTCCCCCTGCGCGTTGAACTGGGTCCCAAGGATGTCGCAAAGCAAGCTGCTGTCCTCGCTCGCCGAGATCGCCCGGGCAGGGAAGGCAAGGTCAGCGCTTCGCTAGCGGGCCTGCCCGCTACCATTGAGCGGTTGCTCGCGGAAATCCAGCAATCGCTTCACGACAAAGCCTTGGCTTTCCGCAAGAGCAACACGCAGGACGCGAAAACCTACGACGAGCTGAAGAAGGCCGTAGAGAATGGTTTTGCCCTCTCGTTCTGGTGCGGGAGCGCCGATTGCGAAGCCAAAATCAAAGAAGAAACGCGCGCCACCATGCGCTGCATCCCTGTGGAGCAAGAGGGTGGAAGCGGAACTTGTGTTTACTGCGGTCAGCCTGCCACTACGCGGGCCATCTTCGCGCGGGCCTATTAGGCGCGTTTCTTTCCAGGAACATCTTCCGCGCCAAATTCTCGACACGCGTCCACGCGGGTGCTAGCTTTAAAGAAGCCGGCAAATCACACATCGCCGTTCCGTCCGCAGTGAGGCGCGACCGGTCTGGGAGATGAATCCAGTGCAGCTTGAGGCCATCCAAGAACTTCACGCGCCAGCGCACCGCCGTTGCGAGCGAGGGGAGGGCAAGCTCAAGACGGTCATAACCCTGGCGATCATTGTGCTTGCTATCTATTCCGCGGTAAAGATTGTGCCAATTTATGTGTCCGAGTATCAGCTTTCCGACAAAATGCAGGAGCAGGCGCGTTTTGCAGTAGTGAATCGCTACACCGAGGATCAGATTCGGGACAATATTCTCAAAGTGATTCAGGATTTGGATATTCCGGCGAAGCGCGAATCTATCAAAGTGGTATCAACCAATTCCATAGTTAGAATTAGTTTGGAATACACAGTTCCCGTTGATCTGCTCTTCTATCACATGGACCTTCATTTTTCTCCGTCCAGCGAGAATAAGGCCCTCATCTGAGGTACCGTTGCTGAGGTCGCTCGGGGCCGGTGCTTGATTGGCAACCGGGCATCGAGCAACACCGTCTTTCACAGAGTGCGTTCTTGCGAGACAATAGAAGTCCAGCCCTCGGGAGTTAAGACTTGCGCATTCGCATTCGACAGGGATTCTTCACTTCAAAGATTGGCCTAGCGTTTCTGGGCACTATCTTCGGGCTCTTTCTCGTCGCGGGCGGAGTCTTTACCTACTACTACATGAAGTACGCGCGCATGATTGATGCGCGTCTCTCCGGCAACGTCTTGCAGAACACCACGCAGATCTTCTCTGCGCCGGAACATATCTCGGCAGGTCAAGCCTGGGGGCCGGAGGATCTGACCGGATATCTCACCCGCGTCGGATACCGCCCCATCCAGGACGAGAATGCCATCGGTCAATTCACCGTGCGGGAGAATACGGTCGATATCCGGCCTTCCAAACTTTCCTATTTTGCGGGTAGCAATGCCTTGGCGGTTCAATTCAGGGGAAAGAGTATTCGATCCATCAAGCCGCTTAGCGGCGGCACAGACCTTGATACCGCGGAAATCGAACCGGAACTCATTACCAATCTTTTCGACAGCGCGCGCGAGAAGCGGCGGCCGGTGCGCTATGAGGATTTGCCGGTAATGCTGGTGGACGCGATTCTCTCCGCCGAGGACAAGCGTTTCTTCGAGCACGGCGGCTTTGACTTCATCCGCATCATGGGGGCAGCGTGGGCCGACTTGCGTCACACCAGCCAGCACTACCAGGGTGCGAGCACAATTACCATGCAGGTGGCGCGCACGTTCTTTCTCTCGACTGAGCGCAATTGGCGGCGGAAGGTGGCCGAAGCCATGATTTCTGTCGAGCTCGAACAGCGCTTCAACAAGCAGCAGATTTTCGAGCTATACGCCAACGAAGTTTATCTGGGCAACCGCGGGAGCTTTGGGATTCGCGGATTTTCGGAAGCCAGCGTCGCCTATTTCGGAAAGGACTTGAGGCAACTGACGCTGCAGGAATGCGCGTACCTGGCGGGAATCATTCGTGCCCCGAATTACTATTCGTCGGCCGACCGTCACCCGGAGCGCGGAGTGCAGGCTCGCGACCGCGTGCTGACGCAGATGCTCGACAACAAGTACATCAACGAAGAAGACCTCAAGGATGCGAAGACCGCGCCGCTGAAGATTATCCGGACGTCAACTTCAGGGAGCGAAGCGCCTTATTTTGTCGACATGGTGAAAGATCACCTGCTCGACAAATACTCTGAGAGCGAGCTCCTGAGCGAGAATTTCCGCGTGTATACGACGCTCGACCCCGCTTTGCAGCGCGCAGCCGTGGCCGCCATCGATGCCGGGATGAAGAATGTGGACGTGCTCCTGGCGAAGAAATACGAAAAGTGGAAACGCGATCAGGCCAAGAAAGGCGGCAACGACGCTATCCCGCAGGCGCAAGTCGCGTTGGTCGCGCTTGATCCGCGGACCGGCGAGATCAAAGCCGTCATTGGCGGACGCGACTACGGGCAGAGCCAGCTCAATCATGCGCTGGCGCGTCGCCAGCCAGGCTCGGTATTCAAACCATTTGTGTACGCCGCGGCTCTCGACAATGCCGTTGATGGCGTGCAACCCATCGTCACGCCGGCCACAACTATCGACGACGAGCCGACAACGTTTGAGTTCGACGGCAAGGAATACACACCGAATAACTACGGAGAAAGATTCATGGGGCGCGTCACCGTGCGGGATGCCCTTACGAATTCCCTGAACGTCGCAACCGTCAAAGTCGCGGAACTCATCGGCTACGGCCGGGTCGTGCAAGTCGCGCGGAAAATGGGCCTCGGCACGAACATTCAGCCGACACCGGCAGTTGCTCTTGGCGCGTATGAGATGACGCCAATCGATGTCGCCGCCGCATACACGACGTTTGCCACCATCGGCACGCGCGCAGAGCCACAGTTTCTGCACGTCGTTGTCAACGCCGATGGGACGCCACTGGAGAAGTTCACGCCGCAGACGCATCCGGCGCTGGATCCGCGGGTGGCATTTCTTGTTGATAGCCTGCTGAAAGATGTCCTAGACAAGGGCACTGGCGCGGGAGTTCGCGCGCGCGGCTTCACCCTGCCCGCCGCCGGAAAGACCGGGACCTCGCGCGATGGATGGTTCGCGGGATTCACTTCCAATTTGCTATGTGTCATCTGGATCGGCTTTGACGATAACCGCGACCTGGGGTTTACCGGTGGTGTGGTGGCCGGGCCGATCTGGGCGGATTTCATGACCCGCGCGACATCCCTCGCGCAGTATCGGGACGTAAAGGATTTTACGATGCCGGATGGCGTGCAGTCCGTGGTCATCGATCCGGACACGCTGGAGCTTGCGACTCCTAACTGCCCTACGACACGTGAAGAGGTTTACGTTGCAGGGTCGGCGCCAACCGTATTCTGCGAGGTCCACGGAGGCCACAACCTTTTCACCACCACGGGCTCCATCCTCTCACGCGTCTTTGGCGGCGATCCCAAGACGCCGCAAAAGGACGCAAATGGCCAGCCAATTACAACGTACGATCCGAACCGGCCACCCAATGCTACCGGCCAGGGCCCTGCGGACCCCTCAGCGGAATCCGGGGAAAAGAAAAAGAATCCTTTATCGAAGATTTTTGGTATCTTTGGGGGTAAGAAGAAGGAACCGGACAAGGCCAAGCCTAAGCCGGAGAAGGGAGATTCGCCATGATCAGAGTCAGATTGGCGTTTCCAGCAGTCGTTCTCCTCTTCAGTCTTTCGATTCCCTCCGCAGGTCAGTCGTTCACTGAAACCCCGAGTGCTCCGGTCGTGCCGCGCACACAGCAGGCGCAGCCCCAATCGCCCGCGGAATCATCCGTCATTGTCGTCAAGCCTGGCCTTACCGACGAGCAGCTTGCCGATCTGTACATGGCGCGCAAAGAGTACCGAGAGGCGGCTATGTCCTATAAGCGGCTCGCCGACGGGAACCCCCAGAATCCGGTGTATCTGAATAAGCTCGGAATTGCCCTGCACCAGCAGGCGGCTTTGAGCGCCGCGTTGAAGTACTACGAACGGGCGTCAAAGGTTGATCCCACTTATGCCGATGCGCAGAACAACATCGGAACAATTTGGTATCAGCGGAAGAAGTTCGGCAAAGCCATCAAGGCGTACCAAAAAGCGATCAATATTCGCAGCGACATGGCTGTTCTTCACAGCAATCTTGCCTATGCGTACTTTGGGGACAAAAAGTACCAGGAGGCCATCTCCTCGTTCCGGCAAGCGCTGGCGTTGGATCCGCAGCTCTTCGAGCACAACAGTTCGAGGAACGGGTCGATTCTGCAGGATCGCTCCGTGGGCGACCGAGGGCGATTCTATTTCCTGCTCGCGAAGTCGTTCGCAGAAGCAGGCAACCTGGAGCGGTGCTTGATTTATCTGCGAAAGGCTAAAGACGAAGGCTACAAGGAATTGTCAGCCGTGAAGTCTGATCCCTCTTTTGCGGCGGTTTTGAAGGATCCCGCCGTACAAGAGGTTATTGCTCCGCGGCCTCCCAGCAGCCCGCAACCCTGAAGCAGCTTCGGCTTGGCGATTTCAGACTCGGTCCGCACGTCCAGCGCGAAACGAGTTGGTGCGTCTGTTACAATGCAACAGACATGGTGCGCCATTTCTTCAGTGCGCGTTATCTGTTCTTGCTCTCCGCGTTTTTCGTTCTTGAAACCGTTTCGGTTGCTTCCCCGCAATCTGCTCCACCTCCCCGCGCGGGTTCCGCCACAGCTCATCAGCAGGGAATCTACTTGGTTTTTCCCTTTGAAAACGCAGCAGCGTCGCCAAGATTGGAGTGGCTCAGCGAAGGTCTCGAGGAACTGACTATCCAGCGGCTTTCGGCTGCCGGGGAGCAGGTGTATTCGCACGCCGGCCGGCTCGCCGAGCTCGAGCGGAACGGACTGTTGCGTTCATCGAAACTCAGCCGCGCTACCATGCTCCACATCGGGGAAGACCTCGACGCGGATTTTGTGGTTTTTGGCCGGTTTGCGGCTCGCGGGAACTCGCTCACCATTGAATCACGAATCCTAAAGGTGAGTCCGGCGCGACTGCTCCCGGCACAGCGGGAAGCGGGCACGCTGGATTCGCTCATGGACTTGCATTCTCGTCTGATCTGGCGGATGCTTTCCGGAAACGATCACAACTACTCCCAGAGCCTTGCGGAGTTCTCGAAACGCCAGCGTCCGCTGCGCCTCGACGCCTTTGAACATTACATTCGCGGGCTTCTGGCCAATGAAGACGACGCTCGTTTGCGCGAGCTGCGGGAAGCGGCACGTCTCGAACCAGAATGGCCGGAACCGGCCTTCGCGCTGGGCGAAATCTATTTCGCGCGTCGCGACTGCGAGTCCGCGCTTCCCTGGTACGCGCAAGTGCCAAAAACTCACAACCACTATGTGGAATCGGTCTTCGCCACGGGTGTTTGCCGGATTCTCCAGGGCCAGCCAGACCATGCGGAGGAAGTGTTTACGTCGTTGCAGGAAGCCCTCAAGAACAACTTGGTTTCAGCAGGCGACTTGCCAGAAATTCTAAATGACCTGGCGGTTGCGAGGGCGCGACAAGGCAAAACCGCCGCGGCACAAGCAGATCTTCGCCGTGCGGCCGAGCTGGAACCCGACGAAGACGATTATCCATTCAACCTGGGCCTGCTCGCACTACAGAATAATGACCCCGCAGCAGCGGCGGATTATTTCCGCGAAGCTGCGGAACGTGCGCCGGATAACGCGGAGGATCGGGCGCTGCTGATCCTGTCCCTGGAAAAGGCGGATAAGAAAACCGAAGCCGACCAGGAGCGCGATACCGCGACTGAAACTTTTGGTCCGAACGGGCTGCCGGCCATTCATCTCGACGCGAAGAACGAGACCCTGGCGAAGCTGAATCGCGTCAAGACCGAGCTTGACGTAACCGCTCTTCGCACCGAGATCGAATCCGCAGGGACTTCGGCCGGCGACGCTGCTTCCTCGATTGACGCGGCGGTCGCACACCTTCGACGTGGCCGCCAGGAACTCTCCGCCGGAAACGCCGAAGCCGCGGAGAAGGAGTTTCGCGCCGTGCTCGCCGCTGATTCCACGAGTCCTGCTGCGCACCGCGGGCTGGCCGAAATTGACCACCGCCAGGGCAAATTGGATGATGCCGTGAAGGAATTGCAGGCATCTCTGCAAGCCCGGGATTCCGCGGTTGTTCGAACGATGCTGGCAAGAATTTACCTTGAGCAAAAGAAGCCCGATCTTGCGCGAGCGGAAGCCGAGAAAGCACTGAAGCTGGCGCCGAACTATGCCGAGGCCAAACAACTGCTCGACCATTTGCAGAATTTCAAGCCCGCCGGGAAAAAGCCAGGAGGAGGTGCGCCATGAGCGATTGGTCCCGACCGATCAGGCGCTTCCCATCTTTCAGGAAATGGAAGTTCGTGCTGGCCTTCTCCCCGCTTTTTCTGCTGCTCTCTGACGCGATTCTCCGGCAGCTGCCTTCGGTTCGCGCGGACGAACACTCCGCCGGCCCATTCGTCCTTGAATTGAGCCTGGACGGTGAAGTGGAACCCATCCTGGCTACGTATATAGATGAGGGGCTGGCGGACGCGGCGCGGCGTCACGCGGCGCTGGCGCTAATCACCATGGACACGCCCGGCGGGTTGAGCGATTCGATGAAGGACATGATTCAGCACATCCTTGCTTCCCCCGTGCCCGTGGCCGTGTACGTTTCACCCACGGGCGCGCGCGGCGCTTCCGCGGGTTTCTATATTCTACTTTCGGCCGATATCGCTGCGATGGCTCCCGGCACGCATGCTGGCGCAGCTTCTCCCATCATCGCAATCGGTGGATTTCCGCAGCAAATCGATGAGGTATTTCGGAGGAAAATCAACCAGGACGCCATGGCGTTTCTGCGAAGTTTCACGGTGCAACGCAAACGCAACCCCGAGCTCGCGGAAAAGGCGATCACGGAATCCAGAGCGTTTACGGAAAAGGAAGCGCTGGACGCGAAGATGATCGATCTGGTCGTGAACTCCACAGAGGATCTTCTTCGGCAGTTGGATGGCAGGACCATTACTCGCTTTGACGGGACGCAAGTGACGCTGGCGCTGAAGAACGCCTCGCGCGCGGCCTTCGAGCTCTCCGCCCGGCAAAGATTCCTAGCGCGGATTGTCGAACCGGATGTTTTCTTCGTGCTGCTGATTCTTGGTGTATTGGGCCTCTATACCGAGTTCACGCACCCGGGAGTGATCGCTCCGGGAGTCATCGGGGGAATCTGCCTGATTCTTGCGCTCTATGCCATGCATTTTCTGCCCGTGAATCTTGCAGGCCTGTTTCTGATCGGGCTTTCGCTTGCGTTTTTCATATTGGAGGCAAAAGCGCCGAGCCACGGAGTGCTGGCCTTCGGCGGAGTGGTGTCGATGTTTTTGGGCGCGATCTTCCTGATACGCTCGCCGCTCACCTCCGGTGGAGTCAGCATCGGCGTGGCGCTGGCGGGAACGCTGCCGTTTGCCGTTCTTGCCGTCGTCTTAATGCGTTTGGTGTTGCGCTCGCGCCAATGGAAAACCGCAACGGGGAAGGAAGAGCTGATCGGGTCACAGGGCGTCGCGGTTGAGCGGCTCCGCGCAGGCGCTGAAGGCATGGTCCGCGTCCATGGCGAACTCTGGCGCGCCGAATCTTCGAAACCTGTGCAGGAAGGCGAAGCCGTCCGGATTTTGCGTGTCGAGGGACTGAAGCTGTACGTTGAGCCGGCCAATGTGGCTGTTGCCGCGGCAAAATAGGGATTCTCACGTTCAGGAGGAACACATGGAAATTGGTTTTGTCGGAATAGCGTTGATCGTCGGCCTGGGGCTCATCTGGTTCTGGAATTCGCTGTACATCATCAAGGAGTGGGAGCGCGGCGTCGTGCTGCGGCTCGGCCGATTGATACCGGAAGCAAAGAGCGCCGGCATAAATCTTGTTTTTTGGCCGATAGAAACATTATACCGCATCAACATGCGGATTGAGACGCTCGACGTTCCGCCGCAGGACATCATCACACGCGACAACGTCTCCGTGAAAGTAAACGCCGTTTGTTATTTCCGCGTGGTGGACGCCAACCTGGCCCTTTCGCAAGTGCAGAACTACACCTACGCGACTTCGCAACTTGCCCAGACGACCATCCGCAGTGTCGTCGGCCAGTTTGAGCTGGATGAAATCCTCTCCCAACGCGATAAGGTCAATGCCAAGCTCCAGGTCATTCTGGACACGGACACGGAGCCTTGGGGCATCAAAGTTTCCAAAGTCGAGGTAAAGCAGGTGGACATCCCCGAGCAGATGCAGCGCGCCATCGCCAAGCAGGCGGAGGCCGAACGCGAACGCCGCGCAAAGATCATTCACGCTGAAGGAGAGTACGAAGCCTCGCAGAAACTCGCCGACGCCGCAAAAGTTCTGGAGACGCAACCCTCCGCGATCCAACTCCGCTACTTGCAAACTCTGACTGAGATAGGTGTCGAGAAGAACACAACGATTGTGTTTCCGCTGCCTATCGATATCATTAATCAGTGGACTAGGAATTTAGGAGCGCAAAAGTAGGGATGTCTTCTGGAGGAAAACGAGGGGGCGCCGGAGAGCGTGTACTCGAAAGCCGGCATGTCATCGGTCTGTTCATGCTCATGCTGCTGTTTTCGGGCGTATTTTTTACGCTTGGCTACGTCATGGGGCGCAATGAATACGATGGCTCGGTACGCGCCGCGACCGATTTTTTCAGGAAGCCATCGATTTCCGTTCCTCCTAAAGCGGATGTAAATCCGAAGCGGACGAGCAATCCCGCTCCTGCCACGGCGCCAACGGATACGCCCGCTCCACCGAATTCGGATTGGGAGTTTTATCACGCCGGCGACAGTAAGAAAACCGAAGACCATTTGAAGCCCGTTGCAGTTCCCGCGGCCCCGGCAAAGAAGAGCTCGCCGGTAGCTGTGAGATCCTCCCCGCCACTGAGAAACAGTGGAAGTTCAGCGAAAGGCCCCAATGCGCCGCTTATTCCAGGTGGCTCATATACTGTGCAAGTGGCGGCGACAACGAGGGAAGCGGATGCCATGGAACTCGCCAGCCGTTTACAGAAGAAAAAATTCCCGGCGTTCGTTCTTTCTCCGCAAGGAGACAAGTATTACCGCGTGCAAGTCGGCCCGTACGCTGATCCGAAGGCCGCCGAAGGTGCCAGGAGAGGCCTCGAGGACGCAGGTTTTAAAGCCATCGTGAAACACTGATGCCTCGGGGCGGTTGGCTCACCTATCTTCGCCCGCAAGCCGGTACGGAAATCCCGGCGAGCTTTCGTCTTATTGTTGCCGCCGTTTCCGGCGCTACGCTTTCGCTCTCGTACACTGGTCTCTACCTCAGTATCTATTCCTGGGTTTGCGTTGGGATTCTCCTCCTTTCGCTGTTCGGCGTGCGTCCCCGCGTGGCGTTTGCGTGCGGATTTCTTCACGGATTACTCTTCGTCATAACGGCGCTGCCGTGGATTGCGACCGTTCTCGCCGTCCACGGTGGCATCTCGCTGGCAGGCGGATGGAGTCTCCTGCTGCTGATTGCCATTGCCTGGGGAATACTTACCGGCGGTTTTGCCTGGTCCGTCCACCGACTGTCCCTGCGAAGTATCGACCTCGCATGTTTAGGTGCGCCGTTTCTCTGGGTGACATTCGAATTTGCGCGCGCGCATTTGCCTGAAATCGGTTTTCCTTGGAATTTGCTCGGCTATCCCGCGTCCGCAAATCTAGGCTTGCTTCAGCTCGCGACCATCACGGGAATCTACGGGCTCTCTTTTCTTGCGGCGAGTTTCAACGCGCTCCTTGTATGGACGGGCGCCTCGAATATGCTGACGACGCGCGCGCGCATCGGACTTGGCGCTGCCGCGACGGCAGTTTTGTGGATCGCCGCGCTGGGCGGCCCCCGCCTGGTGCCAAAGCCTCAAGCTCATCATTTCGCGCGCGCCGTGCAGCTCAATTTTCCGGAGGTGGAATCGTATCCGGCGGATTGGTTTCAGGCGCACGCCGCGGACCTCGAGGAAATCGTGCGCATCAGCCTGGCCCCTTCCGTGGACAAGCCCGACCTTCTTGTATGGCCTGAAGCGCCTGCCCCGTTCTCCTACCAAGATGCGCAATTCGCAAAGATTGCCTCAACCGTGGCGATTCGTTTCGGCCACCCTTTCCTCGCCGGTGCCGTCGAATGGAAACCACCGGTGGACGCATCGGACGCGGCGCCTCGCGGGACTCTCTTGCCGTACAACAGCGCGCTACTTTTTGATGCGCAAGGCCGGCGCGTCTTCGTGTACGACAAGGTCCATCTTGTGCCATTCGGCGAATACGAGCCGTTTCCGTTGATTCATCGTCTGGTGGCGAGCGTCTCCGGACAGGTGGGCGGCTTTCACAAAGGAAACAAGTACGTCGTGGGGCAGCTTCCTGGCGGGAACACATTCGGCGTTTTCATCTGCTACGAAGCTATTTTCCCCGGCGAAGTGCGCCACTTTGCGGCGAATGACGCGCAGGTGCTCATCAATATTTCGAATGACGGCTGGTTTGGGCGCTCCGCCGCGGCCGAACAGCATCTGCGCATGGGTCGAGTGAGGGCAGTAGAGAACCGCCGCTGGCTGGTGCGCGCAACGAACAACGGCTTTACCGTTTCCGTCGATCCCTACGGCCGCGTCTTCGAGCCAATTCCTCCGGATATTCGCGCTGTGGCTGATCTTCCCTATGACTTTCGCGCCGATGAGACGATTTACACAAGTTTTGGCGATTGGTTCGCTTGGCTCTGCGTGCTTGTTTCCGTTATTCTAGTTGCTGGAACTTTTCGAAAGGCAAAGTAACGGCCGTTCCATGGCGGACGTCTCAACAAAACAAGCATGATCCTCGAGGATCTCCAGCATCGCTACGAAGGGCTCAAGCAGCGAATCACGCTCGTGCGGAGCTATCTTTGACGCGCCGCAATACCGCGAGCGCCTGAAAGCTCTCGAAGCGCGCATCGCCGAACCCAATTTTTGGAACAATCAGGAAACCGCGCAAAGCGTACTCCGCGAGCGCAAGCGCGCCGAAGAACAAATTGCCGCAGACGCGAAACTCACCTCCATCTCCGGCGACATTGAGACGTACATCCATCTTGCCCAAGAAGAAACCAACGTCGAGCAAAAGAACGATCTGCTGAAAGAACTGGATCGCGAACTCAACGCCGCGGATGCGTACATCTCCGAACTGGAAACCAGGACGCTGCTTTCTGGAGAAACCGATCACCTCAACGCCATCATGACCATCAAGCCCGGCGCGGGCGGGACGGAATCGCAGGATTGGGCTTCCATCCTTCTCCGTATGTACTTGCGATGGGCGGAACGCCGGGGAATGACGGCCGAGATTCTTGATGAGACTCCCGGAGAAGAAGCCGGCATCAAGTCGGCAACGATTCAATTTTCCGGTGAAAATGCATACGGTCTCCTTGCGGGCGAAACCGGCGTTCATCGTCTCGTGCGGATTTCGCCCTTCGATCAAGCCGCGCGCCGCCATACTTCGTTTGCGTCCGTCTTCGTGATTCCCGAGATCGACGACCGCATCGAAATCAATATCAGGTCCGAGGATCTTCGCGTGGACACGTTTCGGTCCGGTGGCAAGGGCGGGCAGAACGTCAACAAAGTGGAGACCGCGGTGCGCATCACGCACATCCCCACGAACATCGTCGTTGCGTGTCAGGCGCAGCGCAGTCAGGGCAAGAATCGTGAGATGGCCATGAAGATGCTCCGCTCGCGCCTCTACGATCTGGAAGTCCAGAAACGGCAGGCACACACCGACAAGCTCGACGAAAGCAAATTGGACATTTCCTTCGGCAGCCAAATCCGGTCCTACGTTATGCAGCCTTACCGCCTGATTAAGGACCACCGCACTAAATTCGAAGTAGGCGATGTGGACCGGGTAATGGACGGTGACCTGGACCCCTTCATCCGTTCCTACTTGATGGCCAAGAAGACGAAGGGAAGGCTCGACATCCAGCCCGACGACGATGCGGACGCGGCTTAACCTTTACCGTTTAATGCGGCTAATAGCCGTTCGGGGCCTGATTTCGACCGTTCAATGCTCCAATAAGCTTTTTGAAATCAATGCGTTGATTCTTTGCGCCCCGAATGGTAGTTTTGTAAAGACTAGACGAAGTCCTCGAACTAGGGAAGCCGCTGCGGTACTTCTGATGAAACACAGGCCGCGAAACGCAGGCCAACAAAGCGCAAACAACGCAACCGACAAGGAGAACTTGTTTTGAGCCAAGCCCTACGCAATTTCCTGTTTACGTCGGAGTCTGTCACCGAAGGCCATCCGGACAAGATTGCTGACCAGATTTCTGACGCCGTCCTCGATGAAGTGATGAAGCACGACCCGAAGGGACGTGTTGCCTGCGAGACCCTCGTTACCACAGGCCTGGCGGTCATCGCCGGCGAAATCACCACCACCGCGCACGTTGATTACGACGAACTCGTTCGCGGTACCATTCACGGTGTCGGCTACGACCGTGCCAAGTACGGCTATGATGCCGGTACTTGCGCCGTCATGTGCACGGTGAAGCGCCAGTCGCCAGATATCGCCATGGGCGTGGATACCGGCGGGGCAGGCGACCAGGGCTTGATGTTCGGGTTCGCTTGCGATGAAACCGAAGAATTGATGCCCATGCCCATCCAGCTCGCCCACCGCCTCACGCAGCGCCTCTCCGAGATTCGCAAATCCAACAAAGTTGATTTTCTCCGGCCCGACGGAAAGTCTCAGGTCACGATTGAGTACAGCAACGATCGCCCGGTGCGCGTCGATTGCGTGGTGATCTCCACGCAGCACAGCGAGAAGGTGTCCAACACGGACCTTCGCGACGCCATTACCGAGCACGTGATCAAGCCGATTATTCCTGCATCCATGCTGGATTCGAAAACGAAATATCACATCAACCCGACCGGCCGCTTCGTTATCGGCGGTCCGATGGGCGACGCGGGTTTGACGGGCCGCAAAATTATCGTCGATACATACGGCGGTTACAGCCGTCACGGCGGCGGCGCTTTCTCCGGCAAGGATCCCTCAAAGGTAGACCGCTCGGCTTGCTACATGGCGCGCTACATCGCGAAGAACATCGTGGCTGCGGGCCTGGCGCGGAAGACGGAAGTTCAATTGGCTTACGCTATTGGCGTTGCCGAACCTGTCTCCGTTATGGCGGAAACCTTCGGTACCGCCGCCGTGCCGGAAGAAAAAATCACGGCGCTGATCCGCGAATTCTTCGCACTGACACCCAAGGCCATTATTGAGACGCTCGACCTGCGCCGTCCGATTTACAAAGCCACTGCCGCTTATGGCCACTTCGGCCGTAGCGGACCCGGATTCACCTGGGAACGTACGGACCGCGCGGATGCTCTCCGCAAAGCCGCGGGCCTCGGCGCAGCCGCGGTTGCGGAAGTCGGAGCACGCGTCTAACTTTCAAATCAGAGCAGCACAATACCGGCAGCAAGCAGCCTTTCACCCGAGTAGTTAGCTTACTGCCCTCCGGCTCGAAATCCAAAATTGAGGAGCAACACATTGGCAATCGCTGAACTGAAAAAAGGTGATGTGAAAGACATCGGGCTTGCCGATGCTGGCAAGCGTAAGATCGAATGGGCTGGCCAGCAAATGCCCGTGCTGGAATCGATCCGCAAGCGTTTCGTGAAGGAGCAGCCGCTCAAGGGCCTGCGCGTTTCCTCCTGTCTGCACGTGACCAGCGAAACCGCGAACTTAATGATTGCACTACGCGACGGTGGCGCCGATGCCGTGCTGTGCGCGTCCAATCCGCTCTCCACTCAGGACGAAGTCGCCGCTGCGCTCAATCGCGACTACAACATTCCAACGTTTGCCATCAAGGGCGAGGACAACGACACTTACTACTCGCACTTGAGCGCTGCGCTGGAGCACAAGCCGCAGTTCACCATGGACGACGGCGCGGACCTGGTAACCATGCTGCTCACCAAGCGTACTGATCTCGTCCCGAACGTAATTGCCGGAACGGAAGAAACTACCACGGGCGTAATTCGCCTGCGCGCCATGGCCAAGGACGGCACCTTGAAATATCCAATCATCGCCGTCAACGATGCCATGACCAAGCACTTCTTTGACAATCGCTACGGCACCGGGCAATCCACCATTGACGGCGTTATTCGCGCCACCAATGTGCTCCTCGCGGGTCTCAAAGTTGTGATCGCCGGGTATGGCTGGTGTGGCCGCGGCGTGGCCATGCGCGCCAAGGGTCTTGGCGCGGACGTGATCGTCACGGAAATCGATCCAGTCAAGGGCATAGAGGCCGCCATGGACGGCTTCCGCGTAATGCCCATGGCCGAAGCCGTGAAGGAAGGCGACGTTTACATCACCGTGACGGGGAACAAGAGCGTGATCCGCGCTGAACACTTCGAAAAAATGAAGGGCGGAGCGATTGTATGCAACTCCGGCCACTTCAACGTGGAAATCGACATTCCGGCGCTAGAGAAAATGTCCACTGGCAAGCGCGAAGTTCGTCCCCTCGTGGACGAATACCAACTCAAGGACGGCCGCAAAGTTTACCTGTTGGGTGAAGGGCGCCTCGTCAATCTCGCGACCGCCGAAGGGCATCCCGCTGCCGTAATGGACATGAGCTTCGCCAATCAAGCGCTCTCCGCCGAATATCTGCGCGCGAATCACAAGACACTAAAGCCGCAGGTGTACGTCGTTCCCGAGCACTTGGACAAGGAAATCGCGCGCCTTAAGCTCGATTCCATGGGCCACCGGCTCGACAAGCTAACGCCTGAGCAGCAACACTACCTGGCCTCCTGGAACGAAGGCACGTAATTTGGAGTGCGGCGGCTCTGTTGC
This sequence comes from Acidobacteriota bacterium, assembly GCA_003225315.1. Lineage (GTDB taxonomy): Bacteria > Acidobacteriota > Terriglobia > Acidiferrales > UBA7541 > Acidiferrum. The sequence continues at coordinate 36,730 of QHZD01000026.1, read as the reverse complement.
CCTTACCCGAAGGGCCGCCGCTTTTCCTTCCCCCAGCGACGTCGTCAGGCAAAGTTGGAACAGATACTGCGTCCATTCGCATTTCCTGATATCTTTTTCAGCTTGACGAACACATGTGGGATCTCTGCACCAACGCCCTTGACACGGCCAGGCTGCGCGGCGCTGCTTACGGTGACGTGCGCGTCATGCATCTACGCCAGCGTGACCTCACAACCAAAAACGGACAGGTCGGCACACTTTCACAAAGCGAATCGGTTGGCCTCGGCATTCGCGTGCTGGCCGACGGTGCCTGGGGTTTTGCTTCCACGGATCGCTTGACGCAGGATGGCGTCGCCACTTGTGCGGCGCACGCCGTTTCCATAGCGAAAGCTTCGGCGCTCGCGAAACGGGGCGAAGTGGTTCTTGCGCCAGAGCAAGCCTACGTGGACAGTTGGCAGAGCCCGTTCCGCAAAGACCCATTCGAAATCCCTCTTGAAACGCAACTCGCCCTGCTGCTCGCTGCCGACGCCGAAATGCGCCGCGTTAAAGGCGTCACCCTCACGGAAACGGACATGCAATTCCGTAAGATCGATTCCTGGTTCGCTTCCAGCATCGGCTCGCGTATTCATCAGCGCAAGGTGATTTCCGGCTGCGGCATTGCCGCCACTTCGTTTCAAGGCCAGGAAATTCAAAAACGTTCTTATCCCAATAGTTTTGGCGGCCAGCATGCTCTCCAAGGATATGAACTTGTCGATTCGCTCGATTTGATGAGAAATGCTCCCATCATCGCCGAAGAAGCCGCCGCGCTCCATTCTGCCTCGCAATGCCCTGAAAAAATCGGCACGCTTATCCTGGGTGCCAGCCAGCTCGGCTTGCAGATTCACGAATCGATTGGCCACCCCATCGAGCTGGACCGTGTCCTCGGCCAGGAAGCCAATTTCGCCGGCACGAGCTTTCTGACTCTCGATCAGTTGAACAAACTTCAATACGCCTCGACCATCGTGAACGTCGTCGCTGACGCGCGGCTTGATCACGGCCAGGGCTTGGGCACTTTTGCTTACGACGACGAAGGGGTTCCCGCGCAGTGCACCGACATCATCAAAGCGGGAAAATTCCGCGGCTATCTATCCAACCGCGAAACCGCGCATCTTGTGGGCCTGGACCGCTCTTCCGGAACCATGCGTACCGAAAGCTGGAACCGGCTGCCCATCATTCGCATGACCAACGTCAGCCTGCTCCCGGGCACATGGGACTACGACGATCTCATCGCCGACACAAACGATGGAATCCTGATGGAGACGAATCGCTCCTGGTCCATCGACGACCGTCGCTACCAATTTCAGTTTTCGACCGAGATTGGTTGGGAGATTAAGGCCGGAAAGAAAGTCCGCATGCTGAAGAATCCAAGCTACAGCGGCATTACCACGGAGTTCTGGAATTCCTGTGACGCCATCTGCAAGTTCGATCACTGGACGCTTTGGGGCACGCCCAATTGTGGAAAGGGCCAGCCCATGCAAACCATGGGCACAGGCCACGGGGCCTCGCCGGCGCGTTTTCGCAACGTGCGCATTGGAACGGCCTTTTCAAACCAATGAAATCCGCCACCAAGTCAAAGAGGGTGAGCGCGTTCGCCTCCGAGCTTCTCCCTGAGCGCGAACTTCGCCGCATCGCTGACACAGTCCTTCGTCTGGCGAAATTCACGGCAGCCGAAGAAACCGAAGTCCACGTCGACGAAGTTGCCAACGCGCTGACCCGTTTTGCCAACAACGCCATCCACCAAAACGTCGCCGAGCACGGCCTCACGGTTTCGATTCGCACCGTCACCGACGGGCGAACGGCGCGCGCCACGACGAATCGCTTCGACGAAGACTCGCTCCGCTCCACGGTCGAAGCCTCTCTCTCCCTTGCGCACAGCCAGCCGAAAATCCCCAACCTCCTGCCGATACCTGGCAAGCAGCGCTATCGCCGGGTAAACCGCTTCATCAAACACACCGCCGCCCTCTCCGCCGAAGATCGGGCCCGCGCCGTTCGCCGCGCCTGCGACTTAGCCGTCAAGAAAGGCCAGGTCGCCGCCGGAATCTTTTCGAACGGCCAGAGTCAGTCCGCCTTGGCAAATTCTCGCGGTCTTTTTGCCGTCTATCGCGAAACGCACTCCGAGTTTTCTATCACCATGCAGGAAGGTTCTGCCGCAAGCTGGGCCAAAGCCAACTCCGCCGACGTTCGCGCCTTCGATCCGCAGAAGCTCACCGCCCGAGCGGGCGAGAAGGCACATCTCGCCGTGAACGCACGCGAGCTTGCCCCCGGTCGTTACACTGTCATCCTCGAACCCGCTGCCGTTCTCGACCTTGTCGGTTTTCTTTTTTACGATTTCTCCGCCACCGCACTCGCGGACAAGCGCTCCTGCCTGAACGAACGCATGGGCAAGCAGCTCTTCGGCCAAAACATCAGCATCACCGATGACGTTTATCATTCGCTGCAGCAAGGCGCCCCATTCGATGGCGAAGGAGTGCCACGTCAGCGCGTCGTGCTCGTGGACCGCGGCATCCCCAAGAATCTCGTGTATTCCCGGGCCGCCGCCAAAGCGGCGCACAAGCAGCCCACCGGGCACGGGTTCGCTCTTCCCAACGAATACGGCGAAGCGCCCATGAATCTGGTCTTCGGTGGCGGAGATTCATCGATAGAAAAGATGGTCGCCTCCACCGAACGCGGCCTCCTTGTCACTCGCCTCTGGTACATTCGCGAAGTCGATCCCTACGAAAAGGTAATGACCGGCATGACCCGCGACGGCCTGTTTCTCGTTGAGAATGGGCACGTTACTGGTGGCGTCCGCAACTTTCGTTTCAATCAGTCGCTCATCGAAATGCTCAAAAACGTGGAATTGCTCGGGCCCGCTGTCCGCGCCACCGGCGAAGAAGCCTTTGAGATGGTTGTACCCGCCATGAAGGTTCGCAACTTCCATTTCTCCGAAGTGACCAAATTTTAGCGATTCAGGCCTCTCAACCCTCACCTATCAAGAAATCAATTCACAGAATCAAAATTCTGCGTTGTACAACCACCCCCCTCCCGTTCGATAAACTGGTATGTCCTATCCGCATGGTCGAGGCCAGGGCGGTCAGCACGACGCGAGACCACCTTCTGCTCGGGATCGTCACCCCAACTGGGGTCACCCGGACCATGACGCCTGCGGCACGGGATTCATCGCCCGCCTCGGCGGTGCTCCCAGTTACGAAATTGTCCAGATTGCGCTCTCAGCATTAGAACGCCTTACCCACCGCGGAGGCGTCGACGCTGACGGAGCCAGCGGCGACGGCGCCGGTTTACTTACTTCGCTCCCGCAAGCCTTTTTCCGCGCCCGCGCTCAAGAGCAGGGAATTGATCTGCCCGAAATGTTCGCGGTCGGTTTTGCCTTTCTTCCTCCTTCCGCCGTGGAGGAAGCCCGCGCAGCCGTCGAAGTCGCCGCGGACACTGAGCGCCTGCGCGTCATCGGCTGGCGTCGTGTCCCCGTGAATACCAATTCTTTGGGCCGCCGCGCTTTGGAAACGATGCCCGAAATCTGGCAGTTCTTCGTCGAGCCATTCCATCCCGCGCGCGGAACAGCTCGCTTCGAGTGGCGTCTTTCACTCCTAAGAAAACGCGCGGAATCGCTCTTGCCCCCGCGCTGTTACATCTGTTCGCTCTCTTCGCAAACCATCGTGTATAAGGGACTGCTCACGCCCTGGCAGTTCCCCCAGTTTTACGAAGACTTGCGCGATCCCTCGTTCGCCACAACTTTTGCCGTTTTTCATCAGCGCTATTCCACGAACACGCAGCCTTCCTGGCATCTCGCGCAGCCGTTTCGCTATGTCGCCCACAACGGTGAGATCAATACCATCGTCTCGAACCGCCGCTGGCTTCGTGCCAAATCCGCCGAATTCCGCGCACGCCTCACCGTGGGATCGTGGTTTCCTCTTCTCGAAGAAAACGTCAGCGATTCCGCGAGTTTCGATAATGCTTTTGAGCTCCGCCTCCTCGAAGGGCTCTCTTCGGAGGAAGCTATGCTCGCCATGGTTCCTCCGGCCTTTGAGAAAGATCCCTTGCTTTCGCGCGACGTCCGCAGCGCATTGACCGCTCTTTCGCAGCAAAGCGAGCCTTGGGATGGCCCCGCAGCCTTAGTGTTTTCAGATGGCCAGTTTGTCGGCGCGAAGCTGGATCGCAATGGCCTCCGCCCGCTGCGCTATACGCTCACGCACGATGGTTTGCTGATCGCCGGCTCCGAGACGGGCCTGGTCGATCTGGACGAATCCCGAATCGCCGAGCGCCAGCGGCTTGGCCCGGGCGAAATGATCCTCGCCAATCCCGTCACCGGGCTTTTCTTGCGCTGGCGCGACATTCTCAAGCGCCTCGCCATTCAGCAAGCGCGTAATGCCATTCCGCAAAGGATGCTGGCCGCGTCGGTCACTGCGCCTTCGACTCCCGTTAATGAACCAAAACGCGTTGCTGCCGCTGCCGGCTGGACCGAAGATCAATTCAAGATTCTCTTTTCCGCGCTGACCCGCGGCAAGGAAGCGGACTGGAGTATGGGAGACGACGCGCCGCCCGCGTTTCTATCCTCGCTCCCAAGAACTTTGTGGGACTACTGCAAGCAACGTTTTGCTCAGGTCACCAACCCGCCGATCGACCCGTTGCGCGAAACCCACGTAATGTCTCTCGATGTCCATTTGAAAGACGGCATCACGCTCCCAAGCCCCGTAATCTCGGACGGCCAGCTCTCGCAACTTTCCGCCATTCTCGGCCCCGAGCAGCGCATCGACATCACTTTTCTTTCCGCCACGGGAGTTCCGGGGGCGCGCTGCAGTTTTGCTCAGCTTTCTTCTACCCCTCTGAGCAGCAGCGGGCGCCCGGGGCTCCTCCTCATTTCCGATCGCTCAATCAGCGCCGAACGCGCACCGCTGCCCGCGCTGCTTGCCACGGCGGCGGTGTGGAAGGCGATGGTGCGCGAAGGACTGTCGGATGTGCCCCTGCTTGTCGAATCGGCGCAGGTTTTTGATACCCATCATGTCGCGCTGCTTGTAGCCGCGGGCGCCAGCGCTGTGTTGCCTTACCTCGCGGATGAGTTTGCCGAATCTCTCGAACCGGGCGGCATGGAGAAAGCTCGCGGCGCCATAAACGCCGGTCTGCGAAAAGTTCTCGCTCGCATGGGCGTCTCTACGCTTGCCAGCTATCGCAACAGCCATCTTTTTGAAATCGTTGGCCTCTCCGAGGATCTCTGCGCGGAAGTCTTTGAAGATGCCGCCGACTATCCCGGCCAGAAATCGCTCGACGATTTGCTCTCCGATTATCTTCGTTTGCACAAAGCGGCATTCTCTGCCGAATTCGATGAACTCCCGGATTCCGGTCTTTACCGTTTCCGGAAAGGCGCGGAACTTCACGCCAGTTCTCCCGAAGTCGTTCGCAGGCTTCACGCCCACGTCCGCGCGCCCGGCGCGAAGACCTACTCTGCGTTTGAAGAGCTGGCCGAACACCAGGGCCCCGTTTTTCTGCGCGATATGCTTGATACCATTCCTGACACCGCCGTTCCTCTCGACGACGTCGAGCCACTCGAGTCCATCGTAAAGCGTTTCAGTACTCAGGCGATGTCTCTCGGCTCGCTCAGTCCGGAAGCGCACCGCACCTTGGCCATGGCCATGAATCAGCTTGGCGGCCGCAGCAACACCGGCGAAGGCGGCGAGGATCCTCAGACCTATCGCTTTGAGCCGGCCGCTGCCAACAAGATCAAGCAAGTCGCTTCGGGCCGTTTTGGCGTTACCGCCGATTATCTCGTTCACGCCGAAGAACTCGAAATCAAAATGGCGCAGGGCTCAAAGCCCGGCGAAGGCGGCCAATTGCCCGCGAAGAAAGTCAGCGAATACATTGCGCGCATCCGGCACGCTACCCCCGGCACACCGCTGATTTCGCCTCCGCCGCACCACGACATATACAGCATCGAAGACCTCGCGCAATTGATTTACGACCTGCGCGCCGTGAATCCCCGTGCGCGCATCGGCGTGAAACTCGTTTCCGGTGCTGGAGTCGGCATCATCGCCGCCGGCGTCGCCAAAGCGGGCGCGGACGTCATCACCATCAGCGGCCACAACGGCGGCACTGGTTCTTCGCCTTTGACTTCCATCAAGAACACCGGTCTTCCTTGGGAAATTGGTTTGCGCGAAACGCATGACACTCTCGTTCGCGCAGGCCTCCGTTCACGGCTCTCTCTCCGCGTGGACGGAGGTCTGAAATTCGCGCGCGACATCGTTCTGGCCGCGATTCTCGGCGCGGATGAATTCGGCTTTGGTACTGCATCGCTCCTCGCCATCGGTTGCGTTATGGCGCGGCAATGCCATTTGAATACCTGCCCTGTGGGAATCGCCACGCAAGACGAAAAGTTACGCGCAAGATTCCAAGGCAAGCCCGAAATGGTGATCGCCTATTTCCGTTCGCTCGCCGAAGAAGTACGCAACCGGCTCGCGCAGCTTGGCGTGCGTTCACTTAGCGAGCTCACCGGCTGGTACGACCGCCTCAGTGCCCGCTCGGGAGTGGATCCGTTTCTGGTTGTGCCAATCTCCCCCTCGAATCGCGTCGCGCCTCAGCAGGAGCCTGCCCTCCATGTCGGGGCGCTTGAAGAATCACTTCATTTCTATACGGCTCTCGGACTCCAGAATGAGTCTCAGCCGATTCAGAATTCGGATCGCAGCGTTGGCACGGGTCTGAGCGGGGAACTGATGCGCAAGCGCAAGAACTGCCTGCCCGGCGATGAAGAGATTAGGCAGAATTTTCATGGTGCGGCGGGCCAAAGCTTTGGCGCATTCCTTGCCGAGGGCGTAACACTCAAGCTCAAGGGTGAAGCCAACGACTACGTCGGAAAAGGACTGTCCGGCGGGATCATCGCGATCTCCGCGGGCCTCGCCGCTTCCAGGCGCGGGGACGTTCTGGCTGGCAACACTGTGCTCTACGGTGCCACCTCTGGCCAGCTCTTCATTGCCGGACGCGCTGGGGAACGCTTCGCTGTCAGGAACAGCGGTGCGCTTGCCGTGGTAGAAGGCGTCGGTCAGCACGGTTGCGAGTACATGACCGGCGGCGTCGCCGCCATTCTCGGGCCGCTCGGCCTGAATTTCGGTTCCGGCATGACCGGCGGGCTTGCGTATGTCCTGCGTGCCGAAGCCGAGGATGTGCTTCACCGCGATTTCGTGACTCTCGTCGAAATTGACGCTGACGAAGAAAGCTGGTTGCGGCGCACCCTGGAAGAACACGTCTACTTCACGTCAAGTCCTCGCGCGGCTCGCTTGCTCTCGCGGCGCGGCGCTTTGCCGCTGATGCGCGTGCAGCCGGTGCATTTTCAGGGCACGGTGGAAGCCACTTGGGCCCCCATTCTCGCCCAGCTCACGCGTCGTCATACGATTTTACCGGCGCCAATTGCAGCGCCGATTTCACAAGCGGCCTTTCACGCCTGAAGGAGACCTGGAAAAGGCCCGAGAAAGGAAGACATTAACTCCGCATCCGGCAAACAGAATTCGCTATAATCCCTGCCGGGCGTTCTGACTATGGACTTCGACCAGCTCACTACTTTTGTCTTTGTCGCCAAACTCAAGAGCTTCTCACGCGCGGGCCAGAAAGTTTTCCGCTCGCAATCCGCTGTCAGCGCCCAAATTCGCCAGCTCGAACAAGCTTATAAAGCCAGGCTTCTCGACCGCTCCGCCAAGTCGGTCGAGCTGACTCCCGCCGGCGAAGTTCTTTTCGAGTACGCTGAAAAGCTGCTTCGCTTGCGCGACGAATCCATCCAGGTTGTCGCTGATCGCGGCAACGTCGTTCAGGGTCCCGTCGTCTTCGGCGCTAACGAAGCGACCTGCCTCTATCTTCTTCCTGACATTTTTGCGGAGTTTCAGCGCCGCTATCCGCTCGTGCACATCAGCATTTATCGCAACTTCAGCCACAAGATTCTCCAGCGCGTCGAAGATGGCTCCGTCGATGTCGGCATCGTCACCTTGCCCATCAAGTCGCCCAATTTGAAGATGCACCACATCTACAAAGATCGCCTCCGCTTCATGGTTAGCACCAAGAACCCGCTTGCTCATCGCTCCAAAATCACGCTTGCTGAAGTTGCCGAACAGCCGCTCATTTTCCCGCGCACCGGTTTCACCCGTCAGGTGCTCGACAAGCTTTTCCGGCCTTATCGCGCTCGCATTCACGTCACCATGGAGTTGCCCAGCATCGGCATGATCAAGCGCTTCGTTGCCGCCGACGCCGGTGTTTCGTTTATCAGCGAGAGTTTTGCAAAGGACTATGTGAAGGCCGGAGAAGTGAAGTTGCTTACCGTTGAAGGCGTAGACCTCTGGCGCGAACTGGGACTAATCTATCGCCGCGACCGCAGCCTTCCCCGCGCCGCTCAAGCCCTCATCGGCATCATCCGCGAGCATCGCAAGCTCTCCGAACCCGCCGAAGCCGCCGCCAGCTAGTCCGCTATCTCGGTTGGAGGATTCTCGCGTCACCGGGCGTCTGGGATGCGGAGCGCAATTTGTATCGCCTAAGCGGGTGCTTTCGCTACTTCCTCAGGTGAGAAGTTCGCCCGGCGGAGAAACTCTGCAAACCGTGGGTCGCCGCGCAGCAAATCGAAGAACGGCTCTACTTTGAGGAACTGAACGATGTTTGATCGTTCCTCGGCGGCACGCTCTAGCCATACAAATGCTTCCTCCGTGTCACCGAGTCCCAGGTAGGCTTGGAGGAATGCGGCCGCCGGGACGTAACGCCTCTGTCGGCGCCGGTGAAGCTCGTCGAGAACCCGCAGCGCTTCGGCACGGCGGCCGCCCCGAGCGTACGCCCGGACAAGCACGCCCAGCACAGCCGAACTGCGATCCGACAGGGAAGCGGCTTTCTCCAGAGTTGCGGCCGCTTCATCGAAATGTTCGGCCCCGATCAGCGCAAAGCCAAGGAACCACTGGGCCATCGGATCATTTGGTTCCATGGTTAGCGCCGTGCGCAATTCCCGACTGGCCTCATCATATCGCCGAGCCTGAAAGAGGATCCAGCCGACCTGCACACCGTTAAATGCCTGCGGGTCAAGTTCCTGCGCCCGCCGCGCCGATGCCAGCGCTTCCTCAGTCCGGCCCTGGCACAGCAGCCAATCGGCCCAGCCTGAGTGAGCGGCTGCATCGTTGGGGCTCATTTCGATAGCACGCCTGTATTCGGCCTCCGCTTCCCCCCAGTGCCAGTCTTTCTGCAGCGCGTTTGCAAGCGTTACGCGGGCCTCCGCAAGCTCGGGATCTAACTCCAATGCTTTCCGCGCTGCGGCGATCACTTTTGGGCGAGTTTCGCCAGGAGGTTTGCCATAAAAGACGAGCCCGAGAGCAGAGTAAGTAGCCGCCAAACCCGAGTAGGCCGGAGCAAACGTGGCGTCAGCATCGACCGCAGCCTGGAAGTGCAGAAGGGCCTCCTCGAGCCCGGCTCGGCTGCTCTTGTGCAGCGCAAAACGGCCCTTCAGGTACGCCTCGTAGACGTAGGGCGCTACCGTACGCGCCGCAACCGCCGGGCCTCTCTTCGTGCCGGTAACCGCGCTCTCAATATGACCCGCAATGCCCTGGGTCACGTCGCTCTGCAGCGCCAGCACGTCCTGCAGTTCGCGATCATACGTACCAGACCACAGGTGCTCGTCCGTGTCGGCCCGAATCAACTGAACAGTGACACGAATCTTGTCTCCCGATCGCAGCACCGATCCTTCGATAACCGCGTCGACGTTTAGTTCCTTCCCAATCGCAGGCACGGACTTCCGTGTGCCCTTGAACTGCATCGCTGAAGTGCGCGAGATCACACGCAGGGCGTGAATTGACGAAAGCCGTGCAATCAGCGCCTCCGTCATGCCGTCGGAAAGGTAGTCTTGCTCGGGATTGCCGGAGAAGTTTTGCAGTGGAAGAACGGCCAGTGACCGGATGCCCCCGCTGGCGCTCGCCGGTGGGATGGCGCTCCGCTCGCGCACAAGCCAGAACAAACTACCGGCTAACGCCAATGCTAGCGCCATGAGAGCGGCTTTTGTACGCAAATGGGTTTTGCTTCGGACCACCTCTGAAGCAGGACCCACCTCAACGGCATCGCTCGAAGGCGCGGGCGCACGCTTGTCCCGCCATGCGTCAATTTCTGCGGTGTAAGCGTATACCGACCCGAGCCGGCTGTGCAGCAGCCGGTATACCGGTAGCCCCTCGCGCTTCTCCCACCGGCGGACCGTCGTGACGTCGCGCCCCAGATAGGCAGCAATTTCCTTCCAGGATTCCAGACGCCGCCCCCGAGCATCCGCACCGATACTTGGGCCTGATGTCATCTGGACAGACATGGGCTGAGGGCTCCTGCTGATGGTAGAAGTATCACACCGGTTCGCCTCTATGACAACTGCCTAAACTGCTAAAAAAAGCCGTCCGTACCGCTCTTTGCTCCACTTTGCCTCTTATTGCGCGTTGCGCAAGGGGGTATGCCTGGTGCAGCATCCCGCTACGCGCGGATTAATTCGGGGCGCGGCAGGTTCATCGCCGTGCTTCTCCCCCCAGATTTGCGCTCAGTACCGACTATCAAGGAAGGACCACCATGTCCAAAGCTCGAATTTCGACAATAGCTTTCTTGGGAGCAGCGCAAATGTTTCGCAAATTAACTTGGCCCGGCCTGCGTTTTGTTCACTTGCCGCACTTGCGAGGCGCAGAGGCAACGATTCGGAACGCAATGCTGATGTTGATTGTGGCCTTGCTCGTCGTTGGTTCCGCACCAGTGTCAGCTGCCACGGCTGACCCGGTGCTGGAGTGGATCGGCGTCATGAACACTACGGTGCTTACCGCCGGAACCGCCCCGAATGTAACCAGCCGCATAGCCGCATTGGTATCGGCCTCGGTATTCGACGCCGTCAACGGCATCGACCCGCGCTTCCGCCCGTTGCAAGTGAGACTGGACGCGCCGCATCGCGCATCGCAAAACGCAGCGGCGATCCAAGCGGCCTACGCGATCCTCTTGAACCTGTATCCGGCACAGAAAACGACGCTCACGACTCAGCGGAATGCGTCGCTCGCGGCGCTTGCGTCAACCGAAAAAGCCGAATCCATCGCCGCCGGCGTCGGTTGGGGCCAAACGGTCGCCGATGCCGTTTGGGCCTCGCGCCTGACCGATGGGTTCGTGCCATCGCCGCCGCCTTTCCTCGGTGTGCTTGGCATCGTCGGAACACCGGGTGCCGTGGGCTTCTGGCGTCCCACGCCGCCCGCTAACGCATCAGGTGCAACACCGCAGATTGCCACCATGACCCCGTGGGTGCTCAGGCGGCCATCGCAGTTCCGCTTGCCGCCGCCACTGGCCCTCAACAGCCCGGAGTACGCTGTAGATCTCAACGAAGTAAAGGTTATGGGCACCCTCTCTGGCTCGGCGCGCACTCCAGATCAATCGGAATTCGCGCTATTTTGGGCATTGAATACACCCCTTGCTTGGAACCGCATTGCCGCTCAGATTTCGGCAGCGCGCGGGCTGACTCTGACAGAGAATGCACACTTATTTGCGTTGTTGAATCTCTCACTTTCCGACTCGCTGATCGCGTGCTGGGATAGCAAGTACCGCTACGTTTTCTGGCGGCCGATCACGGCAATCCGGGCGGGTCTCACCCCTGCGGATGCCGACCCGCTTTGGGAGCCGTGGCTGGACTCTACGTCGGGCACTCCTGCGCATCCGGAGTATCCGTCGGCTCATTCCTCGATGAGTGGAGCAGCGGCTTTCATCCTTGCCGCTGCATTTGGTGAGCACACAGCATTTACCCTCACCTCGGAAACACGTCCGGGCACTCGGGCGTATTCTAGCTTCTCGGACGCGACTGCCGAAATTGTCGATGCGCGCGTATTTGGCGGCATTCACTTCCGAACCAGCTGCTTACGCGCAAATACTCTCGGCAGAGCCGTCGCTGATTATGTGTCGAGACACGCGATGCGCGCGCGCGGCGACGACCGAGACGGTGAGGGAAACTAGACTCAAAGGCCGCGCCACGGATATCTGGATAAGGGGATCATCCGTGCGTCGCGAGGGAAAGGGACATTTTGAAAGGGGCTTGACACCCTTCGTACTTTTCGTTTGACTTTTCTTTAATCTGTGTTATACTTATTCCTGTAGATACCTGCGCCGTCCTAATCGGAACTCCATCCATGTTTCACTGAGCAATAACTAGACTTCTTAAGCCCAACTGTTTTCCTTTGATGAAGTTAACATGTTGCTTCTCCGGTCGTGGAGTTTGCGGCCCTTTAAAATCAATCACTTACATGGAGCCCATTTTGTAAGCCCTTTGTTTTGATATTCATCCATGTAATGGGGGGTGGATACCCCCCCGAGCCCTCTGCCGACGCCCGGGCGCGAGTTCCTTGCTCTGTCCTTACTGATTTCTTGAACATGGAGGCGTGCGGCTAGCGGACGCTGAAGTCCAGGCTCGCAATGGCGCGGGAAATTACATTTTCCTGAATTTGAATTAGGTCGCTGTCGGCGTAGGTCATGGCCAGCACCGTGAACATGTCCTTGCCCCGCGAAATAACAACCAGCTTGCCCGACCAGTCGTGCTCGTCGGCTTTTCCGCGGTATTGATACTCCACGGCGGGTAATCCGCCAATTGCCGTCTTGCGCTGGGCCAGCCGCTGGTAATTGACATACACGTCTTGCAGCCGCTTTTCCACCGCCGCGGCCGCCGTGTCCAGAGGTTCTTTCGTTTTCTCCTCGCCGACCACCATCAACGTGGATTCGTTGGACGTGCCCATTGCCACGATCGCGTTCGGAAGCGCCCCGCGCGCTTCTTCGATCAAGCTCCAGCTCGGCGCTTTGTACATGCGGAATCCGTGAGTATAGTTCGTGTAGAGATTGCCCTGAATCTCTTCGCGGTTCGCAGGAACTTCTGGCTCTTTCGGTGGGGCAGGCGGTGCAGAAGAAGCCGCCGGTGCGCCCGCCGGCGCCGCTGGAGGTCCTTTGATCGCCGGCGCTGTGGCGTTGCTGGCTGTGGTGTTCGCTGGAACTTCCGGCTTCGCGGCAGCGTTCGTTATTTTCGGCGGGGCTTTGTCCACCTTCCCTGCCGGGCCGGGATTTACCGTTCTTGCGCTGGCATTCGTCGCTGCGGAGCCAGCATCGGCAGGCTTCGCGATCGCTGGTTCCGTCTGCGGCGTGGGTGCCCCACCCTCAAATTTTGGCGGAGTCGCATTTTTCTTTGCCCCCGCTGGCGTTTCCGTTTTTCCCGCCTGCGTTGACGGAATGATGGACTCGATTTTGTCTTTTTCGATCAGCTCATATCCAAAATCGGTCTTGATCTTGAACATGTTGTCTTCATAGGCCACGATCACGCCGTACAGCTTCCTGCCGCCTTTCAAGCGAATTTCGTCCGCCCGCGCCGGGAACGCAACGGCGCAGAACGCCAGCGCAAGGGACGCTAGAAATAGGGGGCCGCGCACATTGGGGACAGCCATAAAGAAAGTATCCCGCCGCCCAATGAGGGCCGCAACCCTCACGCACGGGGTGGTGTCCGGCGTGCTACCTCCGCCAGCAGCGCCCGCAAGCGGTTCGCGAGCCGTTCCACTTCGCTGGCCGCCGCGCTCAGCCGCGCGCGCAACGGTTCCGGTAGTTGCGCGTGAGTTTGCTGCAGCGCCAGGGCTTCGGCGATGACGCGGATCTGTTTGCGACTGATCGGATTGAGCCGTTCCCAGAGCCGCCGCTTGCTGCTTCGGTTTCGCCCCAGCCACTCTTCGCCGGTTCCGGCTGGCCGCCCCGTCTCCGGCTCCGCCACGGGCGTTGTGTTTTGTGCTTTTGTGCGAATCATAAAGTTCATCGGTTACTTCCTCAATGCTTCCAACTTTTCGCCCTTGATCTGCCCGTCCTGCTCGACGCGCCCGGTGACGCGCATCGTGCGCGTTTCATACACCAGGTTGCCAAAGCGGTCGTACGCATCGGGGAAAAGCACCACTTCATATATGCCGCGCTGGTCCTCCAGCGTGACGAACATCATGTTGCGGTAATTTTTTGTGCCGACGTGGCGGTAAGTCACCACCCAGCCGCACAGCGTCACGCGCTTTCCGCGCAGCCCCGTCAGCTCGTCGCTCCAGGCTTCGCCGTTGCGCGGCAAAAAATCGAGCGGGTGGCCGCTCACGCAGACCTCCAGAATTTCTCGTTCGTAGCGCAGCTTTTGTTCCAGCGTGTACTGTGGGACAGACATTCTTGTCTGTTCGTTTTTTTCTTCCGTTGCAAAGACGACAGGCAGGAATGCCTGTCCTACTCCCATTGAAACAGAGGTTTTTGCGTGCGCACATTTATCTGCTTGCAAAAAATTCCAGCGCCACAGAAGTTCCGGCCGCGTCATGTCACAAACTTCATCGAAGGCGCCGCACTTGATCAGCGATTCGATCTCATCGCTTTCCACCGGCACGCGCCGCAGAAAATTTTCGAGCGATGGAAACGCGCCGCCTTCTCCCCGCGCTCTCAAAATTGCCGTGATCGTTTCCATGCGCAGGCCTCGCACTTGCATCAAGCCCACGCGCAGCGCGCGTTTTCCATCTCCGCCGTCCTCTGCCGTGTACTCCATCCGCGAATGATTCACCGAAGGCAGCCGCACCGCGATGCCCCAACGCTTGGCTTCTTCGACATACGCCGATACGTGATAAAATCCCGCGCCCGCGCTGCACATCGCCGCCAGAAACTCCGCCGTGTGATGCGTTTTCAGATATGCCATGCGGTACGAAATGTCCGCGTACGTCGCGGCGTGCGCTTTGCAAAAACCGAAGCCCGCGAATTTTTCCACCATCATCCAGGTTTCTTCGCGTTGCTGGCTGGTCAGCCCCATCATTCCTGCGGCTTTCAGGAATTTCCCGCGTAACCGGTCGCGGTCGCTCCGGCCGGAGAATTTCGCGGACGCCCGCCGCACAAGATCGGCTTCCGCCAGCGACATGCTCCCGAGTGTTTGCGAAATTTGCATCACCTGTTCTTGGAAAATGCATACGCCCAGCGTGTCGCCAAGAATTTTCTGGAGTTCCGGGTGCGCAAATGTGATTTCTTCCTCTTTTCGCAGCCGCTTCACAAACAATTCTTTTGATCCGTACTCCGCTGCGCCCGGCCGGATGATCGCCAGGGCGATGGCCATTTCCTCGAGCGTACGCGCGTTCAGCATGCGAAGCATGCCGCGCATGGCCGGCGACTCAATCTGGAAAACTCCCATGGTTCGCCCGGCCGCAATCACCTCGCACGTCGCGGGATCGTTTTCCGGTATCGCGTCAAAATCAATTTCGCGCGCGGTGGGACAGACATCCCTGTCTGTCCGCTTTCTAGGTTGTGGTTCGCGCACGGCAAGACAGGCAGGAATGCCTGTCCTACTTTTTTCGATGTTGTCCAGCGCTAGCGACATCGTTGTGAATCCACGCTGGCCAAGCAGATCCATTTTGATCAGGCCGAGCGCTTCGATGGCGTTCATGTCGTACTGCGTAACGACAATTCCTTTCGTTGCGCGCTCCAGCGGTGTCAACCTCGTCAGCGGACGCGCGGAAATCACCGTGCCGCAAGGATGAATCCCGAGATGCCGCGGTGCGTCGTCGAGACGCAACGCCACTCGCAGGATCGTTCTCCAGGGTTCGTCGTCGATCGGCAAGTCGCGGCATTCCGGGAGCGCGCGAATGGCCTGCAAAATTTCACGCACCGGCCGGTGTGGCAACCGCTTCGAAAAACGGTCCACCTCACCCGGCGGCACGCCAAACACTTTTGCCACTTCGCGCACGGCGAGCCGCGCGTGCATGGTGACAAAGCTTGCGATCATCGCGACATGCTCTCCGCCCCAGTGTTCGTACACGTAATCGAGCAACTCGTCGCGGCGCGCGCCGCAAATATCAATGTCAATGTCCGGGCAATCGCCGCGCTGCTCGTTCAAAAAGCGTTCGAAGTAGAGCCCCCACCGCAACGGGCACACGCGCGAAATTCCCAGGCCATACGTCACCATCGAACTTGCTGCTGAACCGCGCGCCACCGCGGGAATCCCGCGCCGCCGTGCCTCGTTCACGATGTCCAATACCAGCAAGAAATACGGCGACAGGCTCCACTTCTTGATGACTGCCAACTCGCGCATCAACCGCGAACGCACTTCTGGTGTTACGAAGTGATATCGTTTTAGCGCGCCCTCGAAACTTACTTTTTCCAAATAGGAATCCGGAGTTTCGCCTTCCGGAACGGTACACTCGGGAAAGATCAGCTTTCCGAGTTCGAGTTGCAAGTTGCAGCGGTCGGCGATTTCCAGCGTTGCCTGCAGCAATTCCGGATGATCGGGAAAAAGTTTTTGCATTTCTGCCGCTGGCTTGAACCATGCTTCGCCGGTGGTGATTTCCGGCGGCGCTACCGTGGTCAGCAATCCGCCCGTGCGAATCGCATTCACGACGCGGTGATGCAGGTGCTCCTCGGGCCGCAAAAAATGAACATTGTTTGTCGCCACCAACGGCACACCCAGCTCGCGGCCGATACGTTCCGCTTCGCGCAACGTGCGCCCGTCTCCCGGCAAGAGGCGCTGCACTTCGATGTATAAGCGGTCGCCGAAAATCTCCTTGAGCTGTGAAAAATAATTGGTGATTCGTAAGTCGCGACTCGTGACCGAGCATCCTTGCTCGTGGCAATCGGCTTCTGCCTGAGTTGTGTTGGCAGGGGCACGATGTATCGTGCCCCTACGGTTGCTCGTATCACGCGATCGTGCCGGCAACGGGCACAGCGCGATCACCCCGTGATTGTGCTCCGCCAATTCCTGCATGGTCACCGGCCGGCCATCGGTTTCAGCAGGATTCATGTTTTGTGACAATTGTGTTGTGCCAAGATGCCGCAGCGTCACGAGTTGGCATAAATTGCTGTAGCCTTCCATGTCAGCTGCTAGCAGCACCAGTGACATGGAGTGTGTTCTTCTGTCATTTCGAGTGCAGTGAGGAATCTCTCCGATTCCTTCTCGCCACTCGCCACTCGTCACTCGCCACTGAATATCCAGCGCTACGCCGACAATGGGCTTGATTCGCGCTTCCTGCGCCAACTTGTAAAACTGTACCGCCGCATACAAACCGTTCGTATCCGTCAGCGCCACGGCGGGCATTTTCTGCTCGACCGCGGCGGCGATAATTTCTTCCGGCGACGCCACGCCGCGCAGAAACGAGTAGTGGCTATGACAATGTAAATGTACGAACACGGCTGCCCCAGCTTGGAAAGGAAAGACAGCATGCCCGCTTCTCAGCAGGCATGCTTTTCAATTCAAATCAGGTAGGGGAAGGGAAGGAAAACTCAGCAATTTCGTTTTTCTTTGTAGGGGCGCAGCATGCTGCGCCCCTACATGCACAATGCTGTAGCTCAGGTCTTAGACCCGAGGCTTTTTCTCCTCATCGCGACAAGCAGGGCGTCGAGAGGACCAGGCCGTTGGGCTTGGTGGCGTAATGTTCGCGGAGCTCGAGGCCTTTGCCGTAGAAGACGGCGTTCCAGCCGTAGCGGCCGCGGACGGAATCGAGGCCGCGGTTCAAGTACCAGCGGCGATTGGCATTGGTGTCAAAAAGTTCGTGCTGGCGTTTGTCAGTTTCGAGGTTGTGCACGCTGACGCCGGCGAGGCGGACGGCCACGCGGCGCGTGAATAATTTGCCGAACAAATCATTTGCGGCGGCGAGCAGTTCGCGCTCGTCGTTGGTTGGTTTGGTGAGGCGCACAGTCTGGTGGGCCGAAAAATGATCGACATAGCGGATGCGCAGTCCAATGGTGCGCGCCTGCTTGCCGTATTCGCGCAGGGTTGAGCCGATGCGCTCGCTGAGATACTCGATCAGGCCGCTGAGAAATTCCGTGTCGATGGTCCCGCCTTCGATGGTGGTTTCGCGAGAAACGGATTTCGGCGTGGAGGGCAACAGCACTTCGCGGCCGTCGAGGCCGTGGGCGCGCTCCCAGATTTGCAGGCCGATAACTTCGCCGAAAGCGGCCTGCAGCGCGGGCTTGGGCACTTGACGGAGTTGGCCGATGGTGGCAATGCCGCGCTCGGCCAGCGCTCCGGCGTGGACGTGGCCGATGCCGTGAAGTTTTTCCACGGGCAGCGGCGTCAGGAAATTTTCTTCATCGCCGGGCGCGATCATGCGGAAGCCGCGCGGACGCTCGAGCCGCGAAGCGATGGAGGCGACCACTTTGGTGCGCGCCGCGCCAATCGAAACGTTCAAGCCGGTGCGGCCAAATATTTCGGCTTGCAAGCGGTGCAGCGTGGCTTGGTAATCGGGATAGAGGCGCCCGGTGCCGGCGAAGTCGAGGTAAAAGTCGTCCAGCGCGGCGGTTTCCACCGCCGGCGTATAGGTTTCGAGGATGCGGCGCACGCGCTCGGCAAAGTCGGCGTAGTGCTCGTACTGCCCAGGCACGACGATGGCTTGCGGGCAGATGCGCAGGGCTTCGCGGAAGCCCATCGCCGTTTTTACGCCGAGGAATTTCGCTTCGTAGCTGGCCGAAGCCACACAGCCGCGCCCCACCAGCACGGGCTTGCCGCGCAGCTTGGGATTGAGCACTTGTTCGACCGACGCAAAAAATGCGTCCACATCCACGTGAACAATGTTGGGAATGCGCACGCTGTGGCTCGGGCCTTCAGGCCCAAGGGTTTTCGCTTCACGAGTTCTGCATAGTCCCAGCCAGGCCCATGCGGACCACGGATTTTTCTCCGCCGGCGTTTCCGTTCGCGGCGTTTCGGATGAACCTGCAATAGCAGCAGAATCCTCAGGGCTAAAGCCCTGAGCTACATCGCCCTGAGCCACACCGCCCTGAGCTACAGCTTTTTCGCCTGTGTCACTGTAGCTCGGGCCTTCAGGCCCGAGGCTTCTCTCCTCGGTAGTTTCTAGGCCTTCCCGCAGGGCCTCAATGGGTGGAGCAATGACAACGTTCTCGATAAGGGCTTCCATAACGGCTCCTGGTAACTATGACCGCACAACGGTCGCAGCAGGGAAGCGGGACGCCTATACTGTCACCCGAGCGAAGGAGCCGACGCGGTCGGCTTCCGGAGTCGAGGGATCGTCTTGCAAGTCGACCCCTCACCCCGCTTACGGCTCGGAACTTTCAACGGGCGGCGGCCGACTCGTGAGAGCCTGATCGGCAATGGAGCCGGCGCGCCACCCGTTTCCCGTTTCCTCTACCGCCCCGCACTATAGGCGAATAAAAAGCGAAAGTCAAGATCGATTTCGCGTTTGTATCTCCTGCGAAAGGACACTATTACTCGCGGAAAAAAGTAGTGGCGGTTGATGCCGTCGTATTTGCCGGTGTGGAGGCAACAACGCTTGAAAGCAGCGGCCGGAGCCACAGGGGCACAGGTCGTTACGACCGAGTTTTTCGACGAGTTCTTTTTCGCCGTGAACCACTCGCGCGCCGCGCTTCACTTTGGTTTCGGATGGATAGCCCTTGCGGCGCTTACTGCTGCGCTCGAAAGCAATGTTGTTCGTTGAAGTGTTCGTTTCGCATGACAACCTCCAGTAGGAATTTGAAAATTCGGCACAACAGAAAGCCGCACCCTCCGTTCAGAGGGTGCGGTTTTCTGCTTACTCTTGCATCTTCGGTTCAACTGAAGCTGCAGGGATGATTTCAGCATCATCCCCTTCGATCTCCCGGAACTGCTTGACCGTGACGAAGCCGATAGTGCGGCCCGCCTGTTTGGTCAGCAGGATCCAGGCGATCTTCTCCATGTCGCATTTGCTCGGAAGGCGTTTGTCGTCATAGGTGCTGCATTGACTCACCGGAAATTGCACCAGCCGGTCGCGCCAGCGCCAACCGCAGTGAATCTCCTCTTGTGACGCACTGAATCCCTTCACGATACGAGCCCAGCGACAGGTCACACACAAGGTTTCAGCGCCCTGCGGGGTGCCGTCCTTGACTTTGATGGTGACCATACTTTTCTCTCTTCTAAGAAGCGCTTCAGCGCTTCGGGATGTACTCTGGTGCGCACACACATCGTGAGGGCACACTCAGAGCGGTGACTCGCACGAATCGCAAAATTCGCGCGACAATGTGGCACACAAATGGCCGCTCAACGTTGGAACAGTTTAGAAATGTTGCCGGAAGAGAAGTGGGCTAGCTGAAAAGCGCAGACGACGCCCATTCACTGCCGCGATAATCTCGCTCCGGCAATGCCGCAAAACGGCCTATATGTTTCAACCGTTGCATGGTCGTGGTCCTCCTTAGGACTATTGCGAACATGCCATAGAAAGGGTGCCAGAGAAAATAGAAAAAATTAATTACAACCAGGAAAAGTATAAGCGTGTAGATTCCACGGTGAACTAGAACACACGGCCTAGCTGGAAGAACCATTTGCGGTGGCCGGAGTCGCCGACGCTGCCGCCGATAAAGAATGGGCCGATGGCTGTTTCGGCCAGGAAGCCTGCGGCAACATCGTCGGGGAGGTCGCTGCCGGTGGTCAGGCCGTACATTTTCCCGATTTCGTAGGCTCCGACGGCGTAAACCTTCTTGCCTAGAAATGGAGGAAGGATCAGCAAATCACGCAAGAACCCCCCACGAAATAAATAATACTGATTGCCCTGAAACTCGTTCTGGCCGTAGGCGCTGAGCCGCACCGGCCCGCCGAGGAAAAATTGGGGAACTCCGGTGCTCGTGCTGCCGAAGGTGGTGCCGCCTTCGCTCTCAAGAAAAAGCGATGCGCGCCGCGCAATGGGCTGAAAAAATCCCAATTTCAAGTCCATCGAAGGAAACGCACCATTGGCACCGGGGCTTTGGTCGAACCAGCGAAAATTGGTTTCCGCGCTGAAGCCGCGGCGGGGAATCACGGGATCATCGGTGTGGTCCAGCAAGTAGTAAAGATGCGCCTGTCCGACGCGGCCTGCCACGGAAGGAATTTCCGGCGAGCCAAGCCGCAGCTTGGTGTTCAGCGAGCCAACTTCATAGCCAACGCGCAATTCGCTGAAGCGTCCGAAGCTGTACCCCACATCGCCGCCAACATTGATGCGATAGATGCGGTAGTCCGCCAGCGGATCGTTCTTCGCGTAAATCGGAAACGTGGTGTCGCTGGCGTCCGCGTGCGGCGCAAAAAACCAGCGGCTTTCCGCGCGAAACGGCCGGAACAATTCCGTCTGGATGCCGTAGGTATTCCCAAGCAGCACGTCGGTCCGCCATTCCGAGCGGAAGCCGGCCACATCCATGAAGGTGAAGCGTGTTCCTGCGGTGAAGTCCACGTTGCCGCTCTGTGAGCCGTCCACTTCAAACGCCGTCTGGAACATGGGCGGTGCGTAATTTTTCTCCACGACATCAACGAGCAGCCCTGTTTGGCCGTTTTTCTCGATGAGCCGATAGCCTGCGGAATCGTAGCGCCCGACTCCGGTGAGCCGCGTCAGCACTTCGTCGAGCTTCTCAGGATTGACCGGCTTGCCCTGGAAGCGTTTGACGTAGCGAGTGACGTCGGTGGCTTCGTGCGCGTTGGTACCTTCGACTTCGATGAACTGCGGCGTGGGAACATCGCGGCGCTTCCGCGCTTCGCGTACTTGCTGATGTTCTTGCCAGCTTGCATCGTCGAGAGCAAACGCTTCGAGCAAGGGCGCCCGCGCATTAGCGGCTTCGTAACCGCGCTTCATGATTTGCGCGCTCTTCGCGTAATCCACCGTGTTGTATTCGGAGAGCGGCACGGAAACGACGGCGTCCGCCTGCGCCAAACCGCGCAGCTCGTTTTGTTCCAGTACGACGCGGACGGAATGATTCAGCACGCCGAACACGGACTGAATGTCTTTTGCGTCGACCGGCGCTGATTCCAGGTGCACGGCAATGACAATCTCCGCGCCCATCTCCCGCACGACGTCCGTCGGCAGGTTATCCAGAAGGCCGCCGTCTACATAGACGGCCTTTCCATCGCGAACGGGCGAAAACGCTCCCGGAATGGACATCGTCGCGCGCAATGCTACGGCCAGCGAGCCGTCTTTGAAAGTATGGGATTTCCCGCTAACGAGATCCGTGGCAACGCAACGGAAGGGAGTGGGGAGCGCGTCGAATGAAGGCACTTCGTCGTACGGCAGAGTCGTGCGGTCGATAATCAAGCCGATCTGATGCCCCGCGTTGAGCCCCGCAGGCAAGGTTAATCCGTGGCGCAAACCAAAAATAAGTGAATTGGGATAGGCGCGCTGATCTTCTTTTCTGCGGAAGGAGAGGTCTTCATAGGGAGTGCGGTCACCCAGAATTTTGCGCCAGTCCATGCCCTCTATGAGGGTTTTCAATTCATCGGGAGTCATGCCCGTGGCGTAAAAACCGCCCACCAGGCCGCCCATGCTGGTCCCGGCAACATAATCGACGGGGATATGGTGTTCCTCGAACCACTTGAGCACGCCGATGTGCGCCAGGCCCATGGCGCCGCCGCCTTCCAGAGCCACGCCGATTTTCGGGCGCACGCGTGGCGCCTCGTTTTGCTGCGCGCGCGATGCGCCAGGCCACAGAAGGAAAAAAAGAATGAAAACAATTCGGCGCATGCAGACCTCCGCGTGGTCGTCAAAATCGTTCAATTCGTAAATCGATTACGAGTTTGGCGTAGCGTAGAGATTCCAGCAAGCGCGAAAAAGAGGCTTCAGGAGACTCTGATCGGCACTGTGCGCTTTGGCTTATTTGGTTTCCAGGTGCACGGTTGGCTTGATGGTTCCTTTTTCTTTCGCAACCTTCAGCAATTCCGGATAGAACTGCGCGAACGAATGTTCGACGGCTGCGCTCTGATCGTGGCAATTCCAGCATCCGTTCTTGGCCGGTTTGATGGCGCTGGATGACGGCTGGGTCGTGTCGAATCCGAAGTAGGCCCACTTCTCCGGGAAGCGCGATTCGTCTTTGACTTCGACGTCCAGTCCGAGGAACGCTTCCTGATAACTTCCATGCTGGTTGATCGAGCCGTGCGAAGTGGAGCGGTACTCTTCGAGGACGAAGACGGTTTTGTCCGGCCATTTGCCGTTGGCCAAGAAATAGTCATAGGACGACGGAGTCACAAAAACATTGGTAAACGCCGGCTGCCCGTTTCCGCCCACGTCGGGGTTGTAACTCATTCCGAAGCCGGAAGAGACGTATACCCCGCGGCGATAACCCTGCGGACGCACCAGTTTTCCATCGCTGGTGTACTGCGGGCCGGAATTTGTGTTTTCCAGCGGCTGGCTGCGGCTGGCGCGCAAGAGCAGGCCTCCAGCTAGCAAAGCAATCGCGAGCACCGCGAGGAATCGTTTCATGAAAATTCTCCCTTCACCGGCGCCGTGATTGTCGAGGCCAAATCAATGCCCCGAAGCATATGTCGTGAGACGCCATAGAGTCTAGACGCTACAGCCGTTCGAATGTTTCCGGGGCAGGTGTCCGATAGGCTCCGTCGCGCTTCGGTTCTCTTGTTCCAAGCGCGGAGGGGAGCTAGGGTTTCTGTAGGATGAATGCGCGCGGTTGTTTGGCTAACGGAAGATTTAGCCTCGAAGGAGGGAATGATGGCGCAAATGGCTCGGCCGACGGAACCGATGGAGTTTGCTCATTCCGATGCCACTAGCATCAGTCCGCGGAAGCGAATCTTCCGAATCATCCGCTGGACAACCTACACGCTTGCCATCGTCACGCTGGTTCTGGTGTTCCACAAAGCGCCGCCACCGCTGGTGGAAACCAGCCCGCAGGCCGCCGCGCGAGCGGAAGAAAAGCTGGAGCAAGTGGAAAAGGCCGTCGCAAACGGGCAACCCGCAACGCTGCGCATGGACGAGACGGAGTTGAATTCCTATTTGGGCGCGCATCTAGCCTTGGAAGGGAATAGTGCGCCGAATCCTACCCCCGCAGGAGGGGAAAAAGATGCTGCCAGCAGTGCGGCTCCCACGGCTCAGGAAGTCGAACAGATGCGTTCGAACGTGCGGGACTTCAAAGTGCAGCTGATCGACGACCGCGTAAAAGCCTACGTTGTTTTCGACGTGCACGGAAAAGACATGACGCTGCAACTCGAAGGCCGGCTCGCCGCTCGAGACGGCTATTTGCGCTTTGAACCTCTTGGCGGGGAGATTGGCTCGCTGCCGATTCCGCAGTCCGCGCTCGAATCGGCGGTGCAGCGGATGATGAACTCTCCTGAAAACCGCGATAAGCTGAAGCTGCCTCCAGAGATTTCGGACTTGCGGATCCAGAACGGCGAAGTTGTGGCTATTTATAAATAATCAGGCTGCGCGCTTGCCATTCGGTTAGGCCTGGCGCGCCGTTGGCGAACTCCTGCGCGGCTAACAAGCTCTTCTTCTCATCAAAATCGTTTGTTCCTGATCATTATGCAATCGTGGCCTCAAAACGAGCATGCGGCCATTCGCGCCGAAGTGTGTTACTGTTGTTAGGTAGACTCCCGAAGTAGAGTTGTCTGGATTCCCGGAAGGGCGTGTTTTCTGCGGTTCTCCCTCCCTTGATTTCAGCCAATTTCAGGCTAACGGCTCGTAGCGTCTGGGAAGCGGCCCTTCACCAAGATCCTGCGCTCGTGGTGCTTCGAAGAGTACAGGGAGATTCAAGATGAAGAGTTTATTTGTGGGCAACATGAGCTTCCAGACCTCGGAGGGCGAATTGCGCGAGCTGTTTGCCCCGTTTGGCCAGGTAACGCGCGTTCATATGGCCATGGACCGGGAGACCGGCCGCGCTCGCGGCTTCGCGTTCGTGGAAATGCCCAATGACGCTGAAGCGGCTGCAGCCATGACTGCCCTCGATGGAAAAGAAGTGGGCGGGCGCAACTTGAAAGTGAATGAAGCGCGCCCGAAGGGCGAAGGCGGACCGCCGCGTGGTCCGCGCAATTTTGGCGGCCCAGGCGGTGGAGGCGGACGTGGCAAGGGCGGAGGACGCGACCGTTTTTCAAACGAAGATTACCGTGAGTCGGCGCGGCAGCCACGCGAACCGCGCTGGTAGTTTTCGTTTTCATGGATAGGCTGGACGGCACGGGCCAGGGCCCTCGCCGCACTCTGCTGTAAGGAGAGCTTATGACCACAACATTTCAGAAACGGCAGAAAGAAATGAAGCGCATCGAGAAGCGCAAAATGAAGGAAGAGAAGCGCGCACAGCGCAAGCTCGACAAGACCACCACCACTGAAGTTGCTTACGATCCCGCTTCCGACCCGACGATTGATTGGAACCACAACAACGAGATCAATTCTCAGGAGTAGTCTCGACTGACTTTTGCCGCGCTGCACCGGCGGATTTTCTTGGCTTCTCCGCCGGGCGCGGAGGCAGCCCTGTCTGCACACCAGCTCCCAAATGAAATAGCAATCCACGCCGGCTTCTGTATAATTTTCTTCAGCAGTCAACCCAACTTTTACGGAGCTCTTCACCGCCCCCGGTAAGAGAAGCGTCATGCAGCCTGGACGTCGAAATCTTTGCGCACTCGTTCTGTTTGCAGCCGCCGCCGCTCTATTGATTGACGTTCCCGCTGCTGCGCATGCGGTCCTGCTGGAATCGAGCCCCGCTCTGAAGAGCGCGGTACCCGGGCCAGACGTTCCGGTCAAGCTCCGCTTTAACGTGCGCATTGACGCGCTCCGTTCCCGCCTGACGCTCATTCGTCCAGACGGATCGACGCAAGCCCTCGAAATCAGCAAGCAGACACCCGCGGACACGCTCTCAGCCGAGGCCACCGGCCTGGCTGCGGGTGCCTACCGCCTCCGCTGGCAAGTGTTGGCGTCTGACGGCCACATCACCCGCGGCGAAATCCCTTTCACGGTCACTGCGTCCTGATCGAGATTCATGGCCCGACTACTCCAAGTCTTCGGCTTCCTCTCGGTACTGTTCCGCGGCGCGACTTTGACGTTTCAATCGCTCGCGGTTGGCGGGATTGTTTTTCTGATTTTCGTTGTCCGCAGCGCCGCAGAGGATTCGGCGGCCCTCCGCCAAGCTTGTCTGCGCTGGATTCGGCGCTCCGCGCTCGCGCTTGCCATTATGGAGATTTCCTACATCCTTGCGAACTCAATCATCCTTAGACAATCCGCCGACATGCCTCTTCGCCACGTCCTTGGCGCGAATTTTGTTCTCGCTGGTGCGATTGGCATCGCGGCGGCCTTTACTATCATCGTCCTGACCGCTCCGACGCGCTCCACCAGCTACGCCGACCTGCTTCTCCCCGCAGCCGCCATCATCGCCTCGTCCGTCATGACCAGCCATTCCATGGCTCGCCTGGATTATCGTGCCCCGCTGGTCGCGTTCACCGCCCTGCATCAAGCGGCGACAGCGACGTGGCTTGGCGGCTTGCCGTATCTGCTGATCGCCATCCGGCAAGCGCAATCCCCGGAGTTCGCGCGGCGGCTCAGCGCCCGGTTTTCACAACTCGCCCTCGTCAGCGTTGCCGTGCTCGCTTCTGCTGGCTTCGTGTTGAGCTTGGCCTACGTGGGCTCGCTCAAGGCTGTCTATGGAACTTCCTACGGCGCGATGGTCGCCACCAAAGTGGTTCTCTTCGGTCTTCTCTTGTTTCTCGGTGCGCTCAATTTTCAGCTCGTGCGTCGCGGACTGGCCAGCTCCATTCTCGCCAGCCTGAAGCGCTTTGGCGAAGCTGAAATTGGAATAGGCATCACCGTGATCCTCACCGCCGCTTCGCTGACGTCACTTCCTCCCGCCGCGGATCTTGCTCAGGACCGCGTGACCGGTTCAGAAATCATTGCGCGCATGTCTCCGCATCCGCCAAGATTGGGCAGCCCGTCCGTTCAAGAGCTTCCCGAAGACGCTTACGCGGCGCAGAAGAAAGCATTTGAAGTTGGGCCGCTGTCGACCGAATCTTATGTTCCCGGCCAAACCGGAACGCGCCCCAACACTCCCGCCGAGAAAGCCTGGTCCGAGTACAACCATCACTGGGCGGGCATCCTCGTTCTAGCGATGGGGCTTCTGGCATTCATCGCGCAGGCGGGAAAAATCTCCTGGGCCCGCAATTGGCCGCTTGCCTTCTTCGGCCTCTCTGCGTTTCTTTTTCTCCGCAGCGACCCGGAGACGTGGCCGCTCGGACCGGTGGGATTCTGGGCGACCCTCGCGGATCCCGAAGTCTTGCTGCATCGCTTTTTTGCCGTGCTGGTTATCGTTCTGGCGATATTTGAGTGGCGCGTGCAAACCGGCCGCATCGCTTCCGGCCGTGGCCGGCTGATTTTCCCTGTCCTCATCGCCGTCTCAGGCGCATTGCTTCTCACCCATTCCCACAGCCTCGGGAACCTCAAAGAGGAAGTTCTCGCCGAGCTAAGCCACATCCCCATCGCCATTTTCGCGGTAACCGCGGGGTGGTCGCGTTGGCTGGAACTGCGGCTTCCTTCAGAGAATCAAACGCGCGGCGTAATGGCTCGCCTCTGGCCGCTGTGCATCGCTCTGATTGGCGTTGTCCTACTGAACTACCGCGAAATGTGAATCGACGATTTCAACTCAAGGCAGGGAATTGGGGCGAGGAAATTTGGTTCCGGGACGTGGACTCGAACCACGATACTCAGCTCCAAAGGCTGATGTCCTACCGATTAGACGATCCCGGAACCGGTCCAAATAGTGTAGCAGACGCGCGCAAATGCGCCCAAGAGCAGCCCATTCACGAATTTGCGCGCGGCTCCATTTTTCCGCGCCATTCCCGGACAACCAGCGAAGGTGATAACGTCTCTAAACAGGACTGCGGCGTGTCGGGAACGGGCCGCGCATCTGGAAACCTTTTCAATCTCTTGCGCGTAGAATGGACAGGGGAATCGCACGCATGAAGCGGCGGGTTTTGCTCCGAGAACCGATCGGCGTGGCCTTGGAGACTCTGCGCTCCCACAAGATGCGTTCTTTCCTGATGCTCCTGGGCATTATCCTTTCGGTTTCCACCCTTATCGTGGTCGTTGCCCTGATTTCCGGAGTAGACCGTTACATTGCGGACCGTGTCGCCAATATGGGCTCAAACGTCTTTCTTCTCACCCGCTTTCCCGTCATTACGGACGTCGAAGAATATGTCAAGGCTAACCGCCGCAACAAGAAGGTCACGTGGGACGATTTCGAAGCTCTCCGCGACAATCTGAAATTGCCTCTCCGTGTAGGCGTGGAACTGCGTATCGATTCAAAAGTCCGCGCCGGGTCGCACAGCCTTAACGACACTAATATCCGCGGCGTCACAGCCAACATGGCGGACATTGACCCCATCGTGCCGCGAGACGGCCGCTACATCTCCGAGGGCGACGACCAGAGTCGCGCCCAGGTCACCATGATTGGCAACGACTTGGCCACCCAGCTTTTTCCCGGCGTTGATCCCATCGGGCACGAACTGATGGTTGAAGGCCGGCCCTTCCTGGTAGTCGGCATTGCGAAGACTGTCGGAACAGCCTTTGGCCAATCGCAGGATAACTTTGCGTATATCCCCATCCAGACGTATTTCAAGATGTATGGAACCAACGACACCATTTGGCTCAACATTCAGGCGCGTGGCGCCGAGTGGATGGAACGGACTCAGGAGGAGGCGCGAGTGATGATGCGCGCGCGGCGCCACCTCGCTCCCAACGAAAAAGATAACTTCGGCATTTTCGACCAGGCAACGCTGATGGAATTGTGGAAAAACTTGACCGGTGCGATCGCTACGGCCATGGTTGGCGTCGTTTCCGTATTCCTGGTCATTGGCGGAGTGGTGATCATGAACGTGATGCTTGCTACTGTCACGGAGCGGACGCGCGAAATCGGCATCCGTAAGGCTCTCGGTGCCCGCCACAACGACATTCTCCTGCAATTCCTGCTCGAAGCCACGGTCATGGCTGCCTTCGGTGGAGCTATTGGGGTGGTGGTCGCCTATGGAATCGCAGCCCTTGCCACCGCAATGTCCATCCCCATGAACGTTTCCCTTTCCGCCGTTCTGCTTGCTGAAGTGATCTCCGCTGCCGTCGGCGTTTTTTTCGGCGTTTATCCGGCACGCCGTGCCGCAAGCCTGCAACCCATCGAAGCCTTGCGCCAGGAAGTGTGAGGGCCATGCATATTCCCGTGCGCATGAACATCGGCGAGAACGCTCAAATGGCGCTTACCACCCTGCGTGAGAACAAGATGCGCTCGTTTCTCACCATTCTGGGCGTAGTCATCGGCATTACCGCTGTTCTTTCCGTGGTGTCTATCCTTGTCGGTGTCGATGGAGACGTGAACGCCTATCTGTCAGACTACGGTTCCGAAACCCTTTTCATCTTCCGTTTCGATCCTGGCATCCACACCGGCAGGCTCACTCCGGACGAACGAGCGCGCAAACCGCTGACCTTGGAAGACGCCGAGGCTATCGGGCAATTGTGCCCCGCCGTGAAGGCCGTCACTGCCAGTGTCTATCCGCGATGGACGGATGAAGGGCCCGGCACCGGCCCGGTCACGGCGCGTTATCTCAGCAAGGAAGTCTCGGGGATTGATTACAACGGGACGCTTCCCTCCAACGAAGAAGTTTTTAATTCCAGGCCCAGAACAGGGCGGTTCTTCAGCGATGCGGAGAATATGCATCGTGCCGACGTTGCCGTCATCGGCCCTGACATTGCCAAGACTCTCTACCCCGACATGGAACCACTCGGGAAACCTATTCTCATCAGCGGAATTTCTTACGAAGTCATTGGTGTTCTGGAACCGCGGAAGGGCCAACTCGTCAAGGATCAATCCGCGGATAAAGCCGTGATGGTTCCTTATCGTACGTATCATAAGCACATTCCGCAGGACGACGAAAACATGATCGGCGCGGTCGCTTACCCGGGACGCATGTCGGAAGCCGAGGACCAGATCCGCGGCGTGCTGCGCCGCCGTAGAAACGTGCCATACAGCAAGCCCGATAATTTTGGAATTTCCAGCGCCCAGCAAATCGCGGACCAGTTTCGTCAGATTACGGCTTCCGTTGCAACCCTGATTTTTGCCGTCAGCTCCATTGGACTTCTTGTCGGTGGTGTTGGCGTCATGAACATCATGCTGATGTCCGTCACGCAGCGGACCCGCGAGATCGGCGTGCGCAAGGCCATCGGCGCGCGCCGCCGTGACGTCATCTGGCAATTTCTCACCGAAGCCATGGTGCTCACCGGTGCGGGAGGTGTCATCGGCGTGCTGCTTGGCGGCGCCATCAGTCTGCTTATCAATCTTGCGGTCCCCACTCTGCCATCCTCCATTCCACTCTGGTCCATTGTGCTCGCCGTGGGCGTCTCCATGGGCGTCGGCCTGGTCTTCGGAATGTACCCCGCCATCAAGGCCGCCCGCCTCGACCCCGTCGAAGCCCTGCGCTACGAGTGATCATCATTTCCAGCCCGGCGTCCCAACAAGAGCGATTTTGATTAGTTGCATTCGGAGGGCCGGTGAGTCATTGGATGAATCGTTGGCTGAGTCGGACGCGTGCGCGCGGCCAAGGATTCTGCTAAATTGGATCGGTTGTTTGTATCGTCGGAGAGGTGGCCGAGCGGTTTAAGGCGCACGCTTGGAAAGCGTGTGTAGGTTAATCCCTACCGTGGGTTCGAATCCCACCCTCTCCGCCAGAAAGCCGATTCCCTAGGGGTACATGATCCTCCGCACGGTCGAGCAGGTCCGCAGAGTCTTCCTTATGATTGCCGGATTCACCTTGCTGCTGGCGGGCGGCGTTATGCTGGTCACTCCCGGACCGGGATTGCTAGTGATTTTTCTTGGGTTGGGTTTGCTGGCTGCGGAATTTGTCTGGGCGCGCCGCTTGATGGACCGTCTCAAGCGGGAAGGCGGGCGGTTGGCTGACCGCTTTGCGGCGAGCAAGAAATGAAAACGCTATCCCCGACCGGGAAAATAGCAGAATGCATGTTTTGTGGAGGGCGCTTTGCAAAATGCCAAGTCGCGGGCAGCGGCAAACTGGTCCGGAAAATGGGCGCTCATCACCGGTGCCAGTGCCGGGATTGGTGTGGCCCTCGCTGAAGAATTGGCATCGGGCGCAACAAACCTCGTCCTGACAGCCCGCCGGAAAAATCGCCTCGAGGAATTGGCTCGCAAGCTGACCGCTGCTCATAAAGTCCACGCCGAGTGTTCCCGGCAGATTTGGCGGATTCGAATGCCCCTGAAAATATTTTCGCCTTCACCAAGGAAAAAGGAATTGAGATCGAGCTGCTGATCAACAATGCTGGCTTTGGCCAATACGGCGAATCCCATTCCATTGAAAAGCAGCGAATGCTCGACATGCTGCAGGTGAATTGCCACGCGGTAGTCCATCTGACCCGACTGTATTTGCCGGGAATGGTCGCGCGCCGCCGTGGCGATATTCTGATCCTGGCTTCGACCGCTTCTTTTCAGGCCGTTTCGTATATTTCCACCTACGCGGCCACGAAAGCGTTCGACCTGCTTTTCGCCGAAGGCCTCGCGGAAGAGATGAAACCTTACGGAATCCGTGTTTGCGCGCTTTGCCCCGGCTCGACCGAGTCTGAGTTTCACGTCGTTTCCGGCCAGGAAAAATTCAGACGTAGGACCGAAACCGCTGAAAAGGTCGCGCACACGGGACTGCAGGCTTTGGCTGCGGGCAAAAAATTTGCGCAAACGCGTTACTTCTCCCGAGCGCTTCGTGGGACTGGCCCGGTACTCCCTCGCACTACGAAGTCCGGTTCGACAATGATTTCCTTGGGGTAGGGTTGCTTCACTGGAGCGTTGATGCGCTCTAAAACAGTCTGAGCAGCCAGAACGCCCATCTCGCGCAGCGGCTGTTTGACTGTTGTGAGGCCAGGGTTCTGAAACGCGGCGCTTTGAATGTCGTCGAAGCCGACAACGGAAACGTCCTCGGGTATGCGCCGGCCTGCTTCACGCAGGGCCTGAATGGCACCAATCGCCGATATATCATTGAACGCAAACAGAGCCGTGAACGGATCGCCTAAGGCGAGAAGTTTGCGGGCAACCTGGTATCCCAATTCTGGTGAGGACGATTCGCCTTCCAGTTGTCCGACCAGCCGCTCTTTGATCTCAATACCGAGTTCTGTCGCAGCTCCGCGCACGGAATCCCAACGCACAGCAGTATCGGAGCTGAATTCCTGCCCTTTGATGAAGGCCATTTGACGATGCCCGAGTTTCGCAAGATGTTCCAGCGCAAGCGTTGCGCCTCGTGCATGGTTGAGAACGATATTCGTAACGCCCGGCAAATCCCGGTGGCCAGAGACGGCCACGAGCGGGACCTGCACTCCCTCGGAAAGAGCAGTATCCACGGCTACCAGGCCTTCTACCGCGCGCTGCTGTAATAAGAGGGGATATTCTTCGATCAACTCATTGCGATGACGGTGGCTGACCACGAAATAGAAATAACCTTCCTGGAGCAAATGATCTTCAATTCCCGACATGACCAGCGCCGCGTACCCTTCGCTGATCTCCGGAACAAGCACGCCGATCGTGTAGCTCCGTTGTTGCCTCAGGGATCGCGCAAGATGATTCGGTCTGTAATTCAGCTCTCGAGCTGCCGCACGAATCAATTCCTGGGTTCGGTGCGGAATCGACTTGGCGGCGGGAACTCGATTGATCACCAGGGAGACAGCCGTCTTCGAGAGTCCCAGATGTTCCGCGAGAGTTTTCAGACTGATACTTTCTCTGGCGTTTTTTTGCGCCTTAGAGCCCAGGGTGGGTTTTGAACGAGCCATAGGGGTGTATTTGCCGGATAGTTTCGCATAAGGATTGGACCGCGACAAGCCCCATGAGCGTTCTCATCAACACGCGCTTGCAACTGTCCATTCCCTTGATATGCGGGCTAAATCGGTTTAGTATGCTACCGCCGAAGTCGACGTCGGACATCTCAAGGCGCCTTGTCTGCGTTTCGCAAGACACATTTGGAGCGTCTAAATCGTGATTAACTTGGTGCTTCGTTCCGCGTTTGTGACCTGCATTTTGTTGAGCTGCGAGTCGCTCCTTGCGCAAACCAAATCTCCTGCCGTGGTGTCTCCTAGCGCCGCCGTTCACTCGAGTTTGAGCAATCCAGGCTCCGAGAAAAAACTGGGAGCGCTCCTGCAAAAGATGACCCTGGAGGAAAAGGTCGGCCAACTGGTCCAATACTCCGCCGGACAGCCAACGGGCCCTGGAACCGGCCGCACGGATTACGACGACATGATCCGGAAGGGGGAAGTTGGGGCGCTCTTTAACATCACCACGGCGCGTCAGGTCAATGCCTACCAGCGCGTTGCTGTCGAACAGTCCCGGCTGCACATACCTATTCTTTTTGGCTTGGACGTGATTCATGGATTCCGAACGGAATTCCCTGTTCCACTCGGGCTGGCCGCCAGTTGGGATCCGGATCTGATCGAACAAACCGCCCGCGTCGCTGCTCGTGAAACTTCCGCTAGCGGCATTCGCTGGGCTTTCTCTCCCATGGTGGATATTGCCAGGGATGCGCGCTGGGGAAGAATGACCGAAGGCTCCGGCGAAGATCCTTTTCTGGGAGCGGCGATCGCTCGCGCCTATGTCCGTGGCTACCAAGGAGCGCATTTGGACGCGCCCGACAGCATCGCCGCCTGCCCTAAGCACTTCGTCGGTTACGGCGCGGCGGAAGGCGGCCGCGATTACAATTCCGTGGAAATCTCCGAACACACTCTGCGGCAATTCTATTTGCCGCCTTTTCATGCCGCGATCGATGCGGGCGCCGCTACGCTTATGAGTTCCTTCAATTCGTTGAATGGCGTGCCTTCCTCCGCGAATCCGTTCACGCTGAAGCAGATCCTCAAGGGGGAGTGGGGATTTCAGGGAATTGTAGATAGCGACTACACCTCCGTTGGGGAACTCATTGCACACGGCATCGCCAACGATGGTGCGACTGCTGCGCGTAAGGCGTTTCTCGCCGGTGTGGACATGGACATGGTGAGCAGCCTTTATCACGAGTACTTAGTGCAATTGGTGCGCTCCGGCCAAGTTCCAGAAGCGGCAGTGAACGAATCCGTCCGCCGTGTATTGCGTGTGAAATTTGCCCTTGGTTTGTTCGAACATCCCTATGCCGACGAAGACAATGAGGCCGGCGCCATGCTTCGGCCAGAGAGTCTTTCCCTGGCTCGCACTGCTGCGGAACGGTCCTTTGTGTTGCTGAAAAATGCTGCCATTTCGGGTGGGGCGCCAGTTTTGCCACTCTCCAACGACCTGAAACGCATTGCTTTGGTGGGGCCGCTGGCCGACGATCCGAACGACATGCTAGGTTCGTGGGCCGGGCAAGGCCGAGCCGAAGATGTCGTTACGCTGAGAACAGCCCTCACGCAGCGCCTTGGAGCGGATCGAGTTCACTATGCAAAAGGAACTGAAATTGTCGGCGGATCGGACGGGCAATTAGCAGAAGCAGTAAAGACCGCGGAAGAATCCGACGTTGTGATCGTCGCCCTGGGAGAAAATGCTCCGGAGATGACCGGAGAAGCCGCGTCGCGCGCGCATCTTGGTCTGCCAGGATACCAGCAGCAACTGCTTGAAAAAGTCGTGGCAACAGGGAAGCCGGTCGTTTTGCTGCTTTTCAGTGGCCGTCCGCTAACGCTTCCTTGGGCGTTCGAACACGTACCAGCGGTTGTGGCCGCTTGGTTTCCTGGGACTCAGGCGGGGCCAGCGCTGGTTCGAACGTTATTCGGCGACGTAAGTCCAACTGGAAAACTTCCGGTGAGCTGGCCTCGCAGCGTAGGCCAGGAACCCTTGTACTACGACGCGCTGAACACGGGCCGGCCTGCGGGTAACATCGACCTGACTCGCCCGCCAAAGAATAGTGATGAAAAATATGTATCACGCTATATCGACGAGCAAAATACTCCGCAATTTCCGTTCGGCTATGGGCTTGCGTACACGACTTTTCGTTATGGAGCGACTCAGGCGAGCAGCCCGTTCGCCACGGGCGCGCCGCAATTGAGTGCGAGAGCGCTGAATGCCCAGCTTCGCACGAGCAATCCGCAGACGAGCCGGGCGCTGACCGTGAGCGCGGAGATCACGAACACGGGAACACGGGCAGGGGAGGAGACGGTCCAACTTTACATTCAATTGCGCGGAACAAGCGTTGCGTTGCCGGTGCGCGCGCTGAGCGGTTTTCAACGAATTTCTCTCGCGCCTGGCGAGAAGAAGGAAGTGACGTTTGAACTAGGTCCCGAAACCTTCGCGTTCTGGAACGACCAAAACAAATTTGCTGTTGAGCCCGCGCGCCTCACCGTGTGGATAAGCCCGGATTCCGCGCAGGGCGAGGGAAAGACGCTCGAAATCACGCCATAAAACCGGACCATCATGACGAGTAAAAACCTCCTAAGCCGAAGAGAAGTCATGAAAATTTGCGGGATGAGTGTGCTTGCGTCGCCGTTGGCGAGTTTGTCTGCCTGCGGGCAGCGCGCTGCGAATTCTTTCGTTGAGCCCGCAGGCAAACCCTACGAGGGAACTGACGAACAGCTTCTCGACCAGATTCAGCGCGCCGCGTTCAATTTCTTCTGGGGCGAGGCGAGCGAAAAGACGGGCCAGATAAAAGATCGCGCGCTGGCTAATGGAAACGATTCGAGAAAAATGTCCAGCATCGCCGCCACGGGATTTGGCCTGACCAGCCTGTGCATCGGCGATCAGCGCGAATACAGGAAGAATCCGGAAATCCTGGAACGAGTGCGCAAGACGCTGAAATTTCTCGCCAACGATTTGCCCAACGAGCATGGTTTCTTATACCACTTCATCCACATGGATACCGGGCAGCGCTGGGAAAAATGCGAGCTCTCCTCCATCGATACTTCGATTCTCTTGTGCGGCGTTCTCACCGCGCGGCAATATTTTGCCGACCAAGAGATCAAAGATCTGGCCACGAGAATTTACGAACGCGTGGACTGGCCTTGGATGCTGAACGGCGGTTCGACTCTTTCCATGGGCTGGCATCCGGAATCGGGATTTTTGAACGCTCGCTGGGAGCATTACTGCGAATTGATGATGATCTATCTTTTGGCGATCGGTTCGTCGACGCATCCAGTGCCCGCGAGCTCTTGGGATGCGTGGACGCGCCCGAAAATCAAATATCAGGGGATCGAATATATTTCCGGCAACGATCCGATTTTCACCCATCAGTATTCGCATGCGTGGTTCGATTTTCGGAATAAGCGCGACGCCTACGCGGATTATTTTGAGAATTCCGTGAAGGCGACCAAAGCTCACAAACTGTTTTGCCTCTCGTTGCGCGACCGTTTCCCCGACTACAGCGAAAACCTTTGGGGAATCAGCGCTTCCGATTACGTGAAGGGCTACACGGCGTGGGGCGGGCCGTCGGCTCAAGGTGGGCCGCTTGGGCCGATCGATGGAAGCATCGTGCCTTGCGCGACCGGCGGTTCTTTGCCGTTTCTCTTCGACGATTGCATCCGGGTGTTGCGCCATCTACGCGGGCCTTACCGGGAACGCGTGTGGAAGAAGTACGGGTTCGTCGACGCCTTCAATCCTCTGACCGGTTGGTACGACGCGGACGTGCTGGGTATCGATCTGGGCATCACCATGCTGATGGCGGAAAACCATCGAAGCGGTTTCGTTTGGAACACCTTCATGAAAAATCCCGAAGCGCAATCCGCGATGAAGAAAGTTGGATTTCACGGCGGCTAACCGCGCATTTTTCTAGTGGCCCCCCTCCCCCGTGTTTTTTGTAAGCGTTGCATCTAAACGACTTAGTGTTTCTGCAAGCTCTTTAGAATCAACAGTTGCGGACGCCGCATAAGTGTTGATTCTAAAGATAGTTAGAGGCGGCCGCTTGGAGCCCTTGCGAGTGTTCAGTCTAACCCGCATTTGAAACCGCGCCTCTAATAGGACCGTCAGCCCTGCCAAAAGCAACACTATTATAGCACATTGACGTTATTTGTCAATAAATATTTGTAAGCGGTAGCGTCAAGGGTTTTGTGTAAATTCGAAGAAGGGTTTTCTT
>QHZD01000045.1 GCA_003225315.1 Acidobacteriota bacterium | reverse complement strand
TAAGGTCGCCCGGTCGGACATCCAGAACTTCCACGGTGGCGGCTGAGGGCGCGGTGACCTGTCGCTCACGGAATCGAGCTTGGTCGTAGGCATAGGCGGCTTTGGCGACCTCGACGTCTTCGCGACGGTTGCCGCGCTCGAGTTTTTCCAGGCTGGCCTGCGCCTGATGGTAATGCGCTTCGGCGGAGGCGATTTCCTCGGGACGGTAGCCGCGCTGCAGCTCATCGAGCTTATGACGGGCGCTCTCTTGCTGGGCGACGGCCACTTTCCAGTTCGCTTCGGCCGTATCGCGCTGTTGCTTGGAGACGAGGTCCTTTTTCGCGAGCGCTTCGTAGCGGTCGAAATCGAGGTGCGTGCGCATTTCATCGGCTTTCGCGCGGTCTAGTTCTGCTTGTGCAGAGGCGATATCTTCCTGGCGATAGCCGTTCCTTTTCAACTCGAAGTCGGCTTTGGCTTGCGCCGCGGTGGCGCGGGCCTCATCGATTTCTTCAGGACGGTAGCCGCGCCGGGCTTTTTCCGCGTTGGCGCGGGACTGCTCGAGGGAAGCTTGCAATTCCTTGTCGTCAAATGTGATCAAGACCTGCCCCGGCTCCACGGAATCGCCTTCACGAACCAGAACTTTGTCGATGCGGCCCCCGATCTTGGAGCCGACGCGAATATTCCTGGCTTCGACAGTACCGGAACCTTGCATGGTAGTGTCTCGCCGGAACCATCCGGCATAAAGGCCAGTGGCTGTCAGAACGGCGGAAGCAGCAATAAGAATCAGGATGAGCTTGCGGTTCATAGAACTAATCTCCACACGTGAAGAAAGGGACGGACGCGGACGGCGTCAGATTGGCGCGAGGCGCCAAGCCGGTCCAGAGCAGATTGAACGCCGCTTCGATCCGTGAATGCAGAGTCGCGTCACCGTAAAGCGACCAGATCAGTAGCGTGCCGAAAATGGTTTGGCGAAATACATTGGCGATCTCCGCGGCTGGCAAGTCGTTGCGGATTTCGCCGCGGTCCTGGCCGAGCTGAATCATCTGAGTATGCAGGGCGTGGACGCGTCTTTGCAGGTCCATCATGGCCTCGCGAACCGGAGTCGTAGAAAGATATGCCTGCAGAAGCGCGCGAATAATGGCGGGGTTGCGCGTGGGTTCCTGGGTCATGCGAACGCCGAGGGAGCGGAGGAACTCGGGCATAGGCTCGTTTGTTTGGCGAGCTGTCGCAATCGCTGCTTCCAGTTTGCTGAGTTGCATCTCCCCAAACGCCAGAAGGATGTGGTCCTTGCTTGGGAAATAATTGAAAAAGGTGCCTTTGCCCACGTCAGCAGCCTCGGTGATGTCCTCGACGGTGGTTTCCAGGAACCCTTTTTGGGCGAAAAGATTGAGCGCGGCGCGGAAAAGGCGTTCGCGGATTTCCGCGCTGCGACGCTGGCGGCGATCCGGGGCAGACCGTGGCGTCCGAGTGGGGACGGAAGAAGGCGACTTGGAGCCAGAGGCCATATTCAATGACCAACAACCATATATGACTGTAGGTCATTCTGTGGATGCTGTCAAGCCATTATTGGCGTGTGGCATTCCGCAAGTTTACGGACGCCACGGGACGCGAAAAGCAAAACACCCCGGTCGAAGCCGGGGTGTTTGCAAACGATATGTTGCTTCAGAACTATTCTTTGAGAGAGTTGGGATCGGACAGATTCTTCGGTGATTTCTTGTTCAGGAAGGCAATCATTTCCTGCCCGGAAGGAGGCACCGCAGCGGCGCCTTTGCGGACAATCTGCTCTGCCGTGACCTGACGTTTGTAGAGTTTTTCGTTTGCGCCGTTGTCCTGGCGGAGCGTCGAGCCCTCCAAGGAGACTCCCGCAAACAAGCCGCGAGAGCGGGAGTAAGTGAGCATCTCGGCGCGCATGGTTACATCGCTGGCAGCGGCTGCGTCACGGCCCTTGGGGCCCGCGGCTGCAGCAGCGTCTGCGCCGATCTTGACTTTGCTCTTCAGGATGGCTTTGGTGCCGCGCGGGTTCATCACCAGGATAACGAAGTCAGTGGCTTGACCGCCGAGCTGGAAGCCGATGCCTCCCCCTTCTAGCCGCATCATCGCGGGTGCGCTCCAGGGTCCGGTAAAGTGTTCGCCGCTGCGGCAGGTCATGGCGCCTTTGCCGTAACTTCCGCCGATAACGAAAGCAGCTTTGAGCACGGACGGAATCACAATGACGCACTCGGCCTTGTCTAAGAGATCGGTGGGAATGTTGTCAGGGATATCGAGAATTTCCTTGAGAACCGTGCCGCAATTGTCCAGGCGATCGGCCTCTTTCTGATCTTCCGCGGCCGAAAGAGGAAGAGCGGCCAGGGCCAACGCCATCAGGGTAGAGATCATTCGCTGAATCACAGTTCACCTCTTCGTAGTTTTCTGGGCTAGAGCCATCATAGAGTGCTCACAGGCCAGACGCAACCTCGCGTCTTAAGAACGGAGCCTGGAGACAGCCTTGATGCAGGGGGTTGGTTCCTTAAGTTGGACGCCTAGGAGACGGAATGTGTTGCCTTTCGACTATACTTTTGCGGAGCGAATTTGCCGTGAGCGAAAAATGAAAATCCAGAGAATCTTGAAACGATGTGCGGTAGTGGCAATGGCCAGCGCGACGTGGGCATTCGGAATTGGGACGCCTCGCGTTGGCGCCCAATCGAAAACAAAGACGGAGCCGGTCTCCCGCGGCGCGAAGAAAAAGAGCGCGGCTTCCAAGAAAGCCACGGCAAAGTTCGCTTTGCGCGCCGAAGCTTTGGTCGCAACAACTCCCACAAGCAAAGGGGAGTGGGGACTGCTCGTCGTGGACGCCGAGAGCGGCGAAACTCTCTACGAACAGAATGCGGACAAATATTTTGTGCCGGCTTCGAACATGAAGTTGTTCGCCACGGCGCTGGCGCTAGCGAAACTGGGACCGGAGTACCGCTTCCATACCACTCTGGAAACGCAAGGCGCCGTTTCAAGTGAGGGAGTGCTGAATGGTGATCTCACGCTAGCAGGACGTGGCGATCCGAATCTATCGAACAGGAAATTCCCTTACGAGTTAAAGGAAGAGTTTGACGGTCCGCCCGAGAAAGCGCTCGCGGAACTCGCGGACGCCCTCGTGGCCAAGGGAGTCAAGGAAATATCCGGAGACGTGATTGGCGATGACAGCTACTTTCCGCGTGAACGCTATCCAAATGGCTGGGAGATCGACGACATGGTGTGGGAATACGGCGCGGCCATTTCCGCGATCGTCTTGGATGACAACACCGTAGCGCTGACACTTACCCCTGGTGAACAGGCGGGCAATCCGGTACAGGCGGCGGTCAGTCCCGCGACGCCGGATTTTTTGGTTAGAAATGAGGTGACCACTTCCGCCGCGGACGTGAAATCGGATCTGACGCTCACGCGCGAGCCGGGATCGAATTTGGTCGTCGTGAGGGGCACCTTGCCGGCGAAGAGCGCGCCACGGAAACTGGTTTTGGCAATTGAAGAGCCGGCGCAACATGCTGCGGCCGTCTTGAAGCGATTGCTAGAAGAACGGGGAGTAAGAGTAGCCGGGGTCGCGCGCGCGCGACATGATCATGCGGAACCCGGCGGTGATCCAGTTGTGCTGGCGGAACACGTCTCGGTGCCGCTGGGTGACGCGCTGAAGCTCGTCAACAAAATCAGTCAGAACCTGCACACAGAAATGCTGCTCAGGACCGTGGCGCGACAGAGCGGCGTTTGGGCCACTTCGGACGATTTGATGAAAGTTCCAGCAGATTTTTACGCGGCTGCAGGAATCGAACCTGGCGACGTAATTCAAACAGACGCTTCGGGATTGTCGCGCCACGACTTGGTGACGCCGCGTGCCATCGTGGCGCTGCTGAACTTTGCGCAGAAGCAAACCTGGTTCGGGCCATACTTTGCGTCGCTGCCCGTGGCAGGCATTGACGGCACGCTTGAAGATCGCATGAAAAATACGCCGGCGGCAGGACGAATTCATGCCAAGACGGGTTCCGTCGAGCACGTAAGAACTCTTTCGGGTTTTGCGGAAACCCCGGGCGGAAGGCGGCTGATTTTTTCGTTTCTAAGCAACAATCAAGGTGGAAAAAGTCACGAAGCGGCAGACACTTTGACGGGCTTATGCGTCGCGATGATTGAGGAGTTCAACGTAGCGCCGCCAAAACGTGGCCGGGAACGCAAGCATCCACAGTAAGGCCGAAGATTGCAGATGGACAAAGAGCTCATCGTCACGGTATTTGGAAGTTCGCGGCCGCACGAAACTGACGGGGATTATGATGAGGCGCGCGTGCTCGGGCGAGCGTTGGCGAAGCACGGTTTCTCCGTTTGCAGCGGCGGTTACGGCGGGGTGATGGAAGCGGTGTCGCGCGGCGCGAAGGAAGCCGGAGGAAAAACGTACGGCGTGACCGCGGATTTTTTCAAGAATGCAAAGCTGAATCCGTGGATTGACCTCGAAGTGCGCATGAAGACCTGGGAAGAGAGGCTCTTTGAGCTCATCCGGTGCGCGGATGCTTTTGTCGCGTGCAAAGGCGGGACCGGCACGCTCGTGGAGCTTGCAGTCGTTTGGGAAATGCTGAACAAGGCGGTGATGCCGCAGAAACCGTTCGCGGTGCTCGGACACTTCTGGGAGCCGGTTCTGGATCGCGTGCGGAAAGTGGAATTGGGACACCCCGCGCCTTGGGGCGAGGCGAACGGGCGGCTGGTGTATGTAGCGGAGACGCCGGGAGACGTGGCAAGTCATCTGACCACTAGATTGAAGCAGACATAACGATGTCACGGACGGCTCAAGACGTATTGGAGTTCGACAAGCTGCGGGAATTGCTGCGCTTGAGGACGACGTGCGCGCCTGGACGTCGAGCTGTGGATGAACTCGCGCCCGGGATGGAGCGAGCGGCGCTGGAATCGGCCTTTGCGCTGATTCGTGAAGCAGCGGAGTGGCTGCGCGCGGGGCGCGAGCTAGGTTTTGCCGCGCTGGCCGATCCTCAAGGCTGGCTGGAACGCATCGAGGGCACGGGCGCGGTGCTGGAGCCGGGCAAATTCCTGGATGCGGCGTCGTTGTTGGAAACGGCGGCATGGCTGCGACAGCAATTTCGCGAAGAAGCGGCGAAGTTTCCGTTGCTGGCGGCACGGGCAGCTTCGCTGGGTGATTTTCGAGATATGCAAGCGGCTATCCGGCGTTGCGTATTGCCGAACGGCGAAATCAACGACGACGCGTCATCGACGCTGCGGCGCATTCGCGCGAACATCACGGAGAGACGTGAGACGATCCAGAAAAGCTTGAAACAGATTTTGCGCGCGCGAAACGCAGAAGCGGGAGAAGACTACGTCACGTTGCGGAACGATCGCTTTGTGATTCCTGTGCGCGCCGAGCATCGCCGGAGTATTCCCGGAGTGGTTCACGGAGCGAGCGCAACTGGACAAACCGTTTTTATGGAGCCGTTTGAAACTGTCGAAGCCAACAACCAACTGGTGCAGCTTGCCGAGGATGAAGCGGCGGAAATTGTGCGGATTCTGCGAGAGCTCACGGAAAAGCTGCAAATGATCCGGGGACCGCTCCTGGCGGCCGCCGGGACGATCGCGGAACTCGACAGCGTGTTTGCGCGGGCACGATTCGCTCGGGAATTTGACGCTGCGATGCCGGAATTCTCTTCAACGAACGAACTGCGGCTGGAAGGCGCCCGCCATCCGGTGCTGGAGGACAAACTCCGCAAAGAAAATCGCGCCGTTGTTCCGATGACCGTGACTCTCGGTGGAGAAGAGCGCGTACTGGTAATCAGCGGACCAAACACGGGCGGAAAGACCGTTGCGCTGAAAACCACCGGAATGGCGGCGCTTGCGGCGCAATCCGGAATTCCTGTTGCCGCGCAGCGCGCCGTGCTTCCGGTCTTCGATCGCGTTTTGGTTGACATTGGCGACGAGCAATCCATCGCTGCGGACTTATCCACATTCTCGGCGCACATGTTGAATTTGAAAACGATGCTGGAGGCGGCGACGCCGAATTCTCTCGTGCTGGCGGATGAAATGGGCACGGGGACAGCGCCTGAGGAAGGCGCCGCGCTGGCCGTTGCATTGCTGGACGAATTCCGCGCCAGGAACTGCATCGTGCTGGCGACTACGCATCACGACCGGCTGAAGACTTACGCATCGACTACGCCGGGCGTGGTGAACGCGGCAGTGGAATTCGATGACGTGAATCTGCGGCCCACTTACCGCTTGATGGTGGGCGTGCCGGGCGGTTCGAGCGGGATCGCGATTGCAAAGCGCCTGGGAATGGCCACATCCATCATCGAACGCGCAAGGTCGCTGCTGACGCCCGAGTCGCGCGAAGCCGCGGACCTAATCGCTTATTTGCACCGCAGTCGCGACGAGTTGGACCGCATGCAAAAACAAATGGTGGAAGAGCGGCATGCGCTGGAAGAAGAGCGTAAGAAGCTGCGAACCGAGTGGGTGGAGCGGCAGCAGAATCGCATAAAAGAACTGGAGGCGCAGTTCGCGGAGATGCAGAAACGTTTCGATGAGAATGTTGCGCGCGTGGTCGAAGCGGTAAAAGAACGCGAGCTGCGCGCTCAGATGGAAAAGACGACGCGGCGGAAAATGCAGGACGTGCGGGGCGAGGCCCGCGAAGAGCTGAACGCAGCTGTCGTGCAGACCATCTCGGAATCGCAAGCAGATCTTGGCGTGAATGCTGCTTCCTCGGAGACGGTCAGTGCGGACCGCCTGCAACCCGGCGTGAAAATTCGCGTGCGCGGATTCAGCAAGCCCGTAGTACTGCGGCGGATTGACGGATCGTCCGCGGAAATCGAAGCCGGACCGCTGCGCATGAAAGTGGCTCTGGATGAAATCACGGCGGTAGAGGGGGCGGCGCCAACGTCGAAATCAATTTCGTCCCCGGCAAAGCTGCAGAGCGTGACGGTGACTTCGCGGCGCGAAGAAGCTGCGGTGTCCGACGAGATCAACGTGATCGGCATGACCGTGGAAGAAGCCACGGACCGGCTGGACAAATTCCTGGACGACGCGGCGCTCGCGCACAAGGCGCGGATCAGAATCATTCACGGGCACGGAACGGGCGCACTTCGCAAAGGCATTGGCGAGTTTCTCGCTTCGCATCCGCTGGTTGAGAAGCATTCCTTTGAGACCGAGGAACACGGAGGGAAAGCAATCACCATCGTAAAGTTGCAAAAATAGAAGTCAGAAACTAGAAAATGGACGAAGACCTGGAAGTTTCCTCCATGGAGATGTATGCAGCACTGTTTTGCTATACTCGCCGCGCTCCGAAAGCCAAATCACAACGAGGTGCTGGATGAAATTGTTTAAGCATTCAAGGTCGTACGCAAGAACGCGTCGAAGAATTAGCCGATGGGGGACGGACTTCGCGGCCATTGTGGCGATTTTTGCCGGAATAGCATTCACCGCAAGCGCGCAGGCGCCAGCTTCGAAGAGGACGGTGATCCGCGCGGGGCGCGTGCTGAATGTGCG
Organism: Acidobacteriota bacterium; assembly: GCA_003225315.1. Classification (GTDB taxonomy): domain Bacteria; phylum Acidobacteriota; class Terriglobia; order Acidiferrales; family UBA7541; genus Acidiferrum. The sequence continues at coordinate 84,187 of QHZD01000045.1, read as the reverse complement.
CACAGGAGAGTTGCGCACGAATCAGGCGATCGTGATTGAAGGTGAAAAGATTTCGCAGATCGCGCCTTCCGCTGAAGTAAAGGCGGCAGTGGGAGACACGACGATCGATCTGCCGGACGCCACAGTATTGCCCGGCTTGATCGACATGCACACGCATCTAACATTTGAACTGAGTTCGCTCTCGTATGAAGGCTTGAAGATTTCCACGGCGCGCGAAGCGCTGCATGGCGCAAGAAACGCGCGCCGCACGCTCGAAGCTGGTTTTACAACCGTTCGCAATGTCGGCGCGAAAGACTACGCGGACATTGCGCTGCGCGATGCCATCAATGATGGAGACGTGATCGGACCGCGCATGGTCGCCTCTGGCCCTGCATTGGGTATCACCGGCGGGCACTGCGATGAAAACCTGCTGCCACCCGCATTTCATTTCTTTGGTGAAGGGGTGGCGGACGGCGTGGAAGCCGTGCAACACAAAGTGCGGGAAGTCATCAAATATGGAGCCGACGTGATCAAGATCTGCGCCACCGGCGGCGTGTTATCGAAAGGCGATGATCCGAACGCCTCGCAGTTCACGCTCGAGGAAATGAAAGCAATTGTGGCGGACGCGCACCGGCTCGGGCGCAAAGTCGCGGCACATGCGCATGGAGCGGAAGGGGTGCGCTGGGCTTCGGAGGCCGGTGTCGATTCGATCGAGCACGGCCACCTGATGGACGACGCGGCCATCGCCACGCTGAAGAAAAACGGAACGTATCTCGTTCCGACGCTCTTTCTTGGCGAATACATGGAAAAGAATCTGGACCGCAGCGACGTGCCGGAGTATTCCAAGCAAAAGATGCGCGATGTCGCCGCCGCCATGCAGAAGAACGTAAAGAAAGCGTTCGATGCCGGCGTGAAGGTTGCTTTCGGGACGGATGCCGCGGTCTATCCGCACGGCCTCAACGCGGGCGAGTTCCACGTGTATGTCAAGCTGGGTATGACGCCGCTGGCGGCGATTCAAACGGCAACGATCAACGCCTCCGACTTGCTTGGTCCGAGATTTGCCGTCGGCTTTCTGGAGCCCGGCAAATTTGCAGACCTCATCGCCGTGGACGGTGATCCCACGAAAGACGTCACCATCCTGGAGCATGTAAAATTTGTGATGAAGGGCGGCGCAGTCTACAAGAATGATTATGCGAAGCGCTGATCTTCACTGAAGTACGCAATGGCAGAGGCCGGATCATTTGCGGATCGAGTAAAACAGCAGGCGGACATTGTCCGGATTGTCGGCGAGTACGTGCGCCTGAAAAAAAGCGGCCAGAATTTTACCGGGCTGTGTCCATTTCACGCGGAAAAGTCGCCGTCGTTCGCGGTGCATCCGACGAAGCAGATTTATCATTGCTTCGGATGCGGCGTCGGCGGGGACGTTTTCAAATTCGTGATGGAAATGGAGAAGTGCGCGTTTCCCGAGGCGATTCGCATCGTAGCGGAAAAATGCGGGATCGCCGTTCCGCGGCAAAAGGAGCGTTCTCCGGAGGAACGCAAGGAGAATCAGCATCGAACCCTGCTGGTCGAGATGCACCGCGAGGCGCAGACTTTTTTCGTGAAGCAGCTCGAAGGGACGCTGGAAGGAAAAGCGGCACGAGCGTATCTCGAGGATCGCGGACTGGACAAAGATGCCATCGCGCGCTTCGGAATTGGTTACGCGCCGAGCGGAGGCGACGCGCTGCTGCGGCAACTGAAATCCAAATACAACGAAAAGCTGCTGGCCGAGTCCGGGCTGGTTTCGCGCGACCAAAGCTCCGGGAAGCTATTCGACCGCTTCCGGCGTCGCATCACGTTTCCCATTGCAAATGAATCAGGAAGAATCGTGGCGTTCGGAGCGCGCGCGCTGGGCGACGACATGCCGAAGTATCTCAATTCGCCCGAGACGCCGATCTATTCCAAGAGCAACGTGCTCTATCACATGGACCGCGCGAAGGAAGGAATCCGGCGGCAGGAATTCGCGATACTGGTCGAGGGCTACATGGATGCGATCGCGGTGGCGCGCGCGGGGATCAGCAACGTGGTGGCGAGTTGCGGCACGAGCCTTGCGGAACCGCAGATCAAACTCCTGCAACGGTTCACCAAGCGCGTGATTGTCAATTACGATCCGGACGCGGCGGGGCAGACAGCCACGGAGCGTTCTCTCACGCTTCTGCTCGAACAAGATTTTGAAGTGCGCGTCCTTGCGCTGCCGCCGGTGGGCGACAAGAAGGCTGACCCGGATTTGTTCATCCGGGAAATGGGTACGGATGCTTACCTCAAACTGTTGAAGGAAGCGCCGCCGTATTTGGACTACCTGATTGCGCGTGCGCGGCAGATGGATTTGACGACGGGAGAAGGGAAGCTGCGCGCCGTGAATTTTCTCCTCCCATACGTCCAGAAAATTCCGAACCGCATCTTGCGCTCCGAGTGGGCCACGCGCATCGCCCAGCAGCTTCGTTTGGATGAGCCGGTGCTACGCGCCGCTTTGAGCAAGGCGGCGAAGGAACGCCGCAGCGAGGTGAAGATTCAGCCGGAGCTCGTCGCGCGCGCCGCCAAACCAGTCGAGCGGCGGCTGATCCGCATGCTCGCGGAAGCGGAAGGCTTCCGGCAAGAGCTCGCCAAGCAACTGCAAGATGCTCATCTCTATCACGGGCTGGAGACCGAGAAAATCTTTGCGGCGCTTGTAATCGCCAGCTTGTCCGGCCAGCCCGTGCAGGCTACTGAAATCGGTGCGGTACTGGAAGACCGCGACCGGCGGCTGCTCTTCGAGATTCTGTTCGAGGAAGCCAACGAACCAACTTGGGAAGAGGCCCAAAGCTGCATCGAGGCGCTGCAGCACCGGCAGGCGGAGCGCGAGCTGGCCGACGTGCAGCGCAGCATCGAGGCTAACCCAGCGGCGCCGGAGCTCCGCGGGCTGCTAGAGAAAAAACAGGAATTGATGCGTCGGCTCGCCGCAGCAAGGTGACCATCAAAACTCTCTCGAGTCTGGATTGGAGCGGCTAGCCACGGCAACCCCTCCCCCGGTTTTCTGTAACTGTTGCATCTAAAGGACTTAGAGTTCGTGTAAGTGGTTTAGAATCAACATTTACGGGCATTTTCTGCAGGTGTTGATTCTAAAGAAGTTGACCGGGGAGAAAAGAACAGCCCCGGACCGCGAATTTCGACCATTACGGCATCGCCGAGATCGCCCGCGTCTCAAGTAAATCAATTGAATATGGGAGTCGCACGGATTTACCTAACAAATAGTATACACTCATTATAACAGAAGTCAAGGAAAATGTGGGGCGAAGTGACAGGTTCCGTGCTTCCGCGCCTCAAAACTGGGGCGACATTCTGGCTACGTGGAAGGAGCAACTCGTCGGCGGATCAGCCAGGCTGAAAGCGCCAGTAGCGCGGCAGGCGCCCAAATCCACAGGAGCTCACTTTGGAGAACCGCGAGACCTCGGTCTGTAAAAAACCGTCCAACGCCGATCGGCGACACTCTAATCGGTGTCCAGGGAAGGAAATAACGGTGATTGTCGAACGGAGAGAAGAACGCCACGCCCAGGCCGCCGTCGGTCATGGCGTCAAGGAAGCCATGGCTGGCGGTCGCCAGGAAGAAGTAAACCCACATGGGGAGCCGGGTTAGGCCCGGCGCGACTCGTCGAAATCCGACGAACATTACAGTACTCGCCAGGAGAGCGGCAAAAAGAAGTGAGTGCGTGAGCCCACGGTGGCCCCAGAAGTCGCCGTAATGAATGCCGAATCGGAATCCGATCACATCGAAGTCGGGAATCATCGAGCAAAACATGCCCGCGACCCAAACTCGCTTTGGCACGCCGGGGCCGTAGAAACAGGCCCCTATGCCGAGGGCTACAACCCCATGTGAAAGCGCCGAAGCCACCCCACCCCCCTTCCAGTAGAGTCTGGAGAATAAGCCCTGGGCGACAAGTCTTCCACAGAAATCCACGAATTAAAACATTGACGAGGCGGGATTTAAACGTGTAGCGTAATAGGGTTTCGCGAGTAACGGTTTTACCGTTAAACGCATCTATGTAAGTGTATTTAGCGGCTGGGGCCAGGCCCCCAAAAGTGCGGGAAGCGGGCAACGCACGGGGCCGGCGGCAGACAAGCGGCGCGGTGCACAGATTTTCAAACAAAAATGCGAGAAATCTCCTGGGGAATGACCCCCTGGTTTGCGCCTGCGCGCGAGCCTGTGTGTGTCTCTGCGAATGAGCACGGACGCTGGCATGCCTGGGAGTGCCTGGGATCGCGGTAAGTAATTGGGAGGAATTTGTGGCAGCAGTAGGCCTTGAAGAGAAATATGACGCGGTACGCCAGCTCATTGCCATCGGCAAGGAGCGCGGCTACCTGCTCTACGATGAAGTAAACGATTCGCTTCCGGCAGAGGTCCATTCCTCCGAAGAAATCGACGATCTCCTTACCACCTTTGAGCGGAACGGCATCGAGATTTATGAGGATCAGGCTTCGGCGAAGGCCGCGCGCGCGGTGGAAGTTTCCGCCGAGTCCGGCGACCACGAAGTCGCCGTCAAGGACGATGCGCATTCCGATGAAGGCGGCAGCGACCTCGACCTGACGCCCGGCTCGCTGGAAAAGACGAACGATCCCGTGCGCATGTACTTGCGCGAGATGGGCACCGTGCCGCTGTTGACGCGCGAGGGCGAAGTCACCATCGCCAAGCGCATTGAGCGCGGGCAACTGGTGGTGATGAAGTCCATCACGCGCTCGCCAATCGTCATCAAGGAACTGATCGCCGTCGGCGATGATTTGCGCAAGGGCGTTCGGTCCATCAAGGAAATTGTCCAGTTCGACGACGAAGAGCTGACCGAAGAAAAGATCGCCAACAAGACCAAGCAGACGCTCAAGTACATCGACAAGATTGCGAAACTGTATGACACGGCGCTGAAACAAGCCGCGAAGCTCGGCAAGACTCTGAAGTCCAAGAAACGGTCCTACATCCGCGCAAAGTGGGATGTGGCGCGAACGCGCGTGCAGATTTCCGTGGCCATTCGCGACATCGATTTCAATCCGTTCGAGAAGAAGCGGCTGATCGACAAAATGCGCGGCACGGTCGAGCGGCTGCAATCGCTGGAGCGCGAAGCCGGGCGCCTGGAGCGCCGCGCGGACGTGGCCAAGGGCGAAGTCGCAGCAGAAGCTCGCAAGGAATTGCGCACGCGCCGCACCGAACTGAAAGACATCGAGGAAGCCAGCGAAGTCGGGCTCACCGAGCTAAAGCGCACGCTGACGTTCATTCACCGCGGCGAAGCGGAAGCCGAGCAGGCCAAAAAGGAATTGATCGAAGCCAACCTTCGATTGGTCGTTTCGATCGCCAAGAAATACACCAACCGCGGATTGCAATTTCTCGACCTGATTCAGGAAGGCAACATCGGCTTGATGAAGGCGGTGGACAAGTTCGAGTGGCGCCGCGGGTACAAGTTTTCAACGTACGCGACATGGTGGATCCGGCAGGCTATTACGCGCGCGATCGCCGACCAGGCGCGCACCATCCGTATTCCGGTGCACATGATCGAGACGATCAACAAGTTGGTGCGCACCAGCCGCCAGCTCGTGCAGGAACTCGGCCGCGAGCCGACCAGCGAAGAAATCGCCAAGCGCATGGACATTCCGGTGTCCAAGGTGCGCAAGATTTTGAAGATCGCGCAGGAGCCGATTTCGCTCGAAACTCCGATTGGCGAAGAGGAAGATTCGCACCTGGGCGACTTCATCGAAGACAAGGCCGTGGTTTCTCCGTCCGACGCGGTCATCAACCTGAACTTGAAGGAACAGACTTCTTCGGTGCTGAAGACCCTGACGCCGCGCGAGGAAAAAGTCATCAAGATGCGTTTTGGCCTGGACGATGGCAGCGAGCACACGCTCGAAGAAGTGGGACAGTCGTTTGCCGTGACCCGCGAACGCATACGGCAGATCGAAGCCAAGGCGCTGCGCAAGCTGCGTCATCCGTCGCGTTCACGCAAGCTGCGCGCCTTCCTCGAAGGCCCCTCGCGCGATTACCTCTAGAAGCATCGAAATTCGAAAAATGGAAACTCGAAAGTCGAAACGCCTCCGGTCATGCCGGAGGCGTTCTTATTTATCGTGGAATTCGGCTATAACTTCGATTAGGCCCACGATGTTTCTATTGAACTCTACCAGCTTAGCGGCTGGAATCCAGTATTCTTGATGAATGCGAGCGCCGACGGTGTGAATCTCAAACTTCGAGAGATATGCCGTTTGACTCGGAACTTTGTGACGATCTCCACACCGCTTCCTGAGTTCTTGGCGTTCCAATCGCGGGCGATCTGGATTGCGTATTCTTCGTTTAAGACTGGATAGAAAATGGGTTGGCCGGGCAGCCGGGGCGGGAATTCACGATAACCCGAACTGGCAATCAATCTTAGCTCATTGCCGTCGAGAGGCCGATACAAAGTGGTCGTCGGTGCCATTTTGCCGGGACGCCAATGAAGTCTGGGTCGGCTTGAATTAGGTCAGGACGAAAACATCAACTCGGAGCGCGGGATCTCGCCTTCAAAGTGAAGCGCGAGGGCTTCGCGGATGTTCTTATAGAGTTCGTCGACAGTGGGGCCTTGGGTAAAGATGTCTTCATCAATACCACGCGCACACCAGGATTCGCCGTCGCTATAAACCTCAATCTTCACTAGCATGTTGTCATCTTAACTCTTCGCAACTGCGAAGCCAATCATTTCGCGAATGATGGGCCGTTATGTGGTATTCCAGCATGCGGATGACATCCCCAATCTTCACCGGCCGAAGCTATGCTTTGCTGGAACTCCCGTCAACTCCCGAGCTTTTCTTGTGGCGTCCGCAGGAATCGCGCTAATAAGCGGATGATCCAGACGGCTACGAAAGCGAGAAAGCTCGCGAGGATATACCACATCCGCGAAATGTCGGGCCGATTCTCCGGACGTAGATTGGACTGGATGGCGTAGTCGAACGTAAGAATGATGACCAGGAAAACAGCGCAGCCGAACCATGCTAAATAGTTATTCAGGAAAGCCTGTGTTTCGCCGAGGTGATCCGGCGCGAGCCAGTATTGCTTGTTCGGAAGATTGATCAATTGCGGCGGCATTGCGGAAATGATGCGGGGGATACCAAATCCGATCACTGCGGCAAGAACGCTTACGCCCACAAACACAGTAAAGAAAGCCGCTTTCGTCTGCCAGCCGTTCGCCATTCCACGCCCGTTGAAATGGGAAGCCACCACATCGGGCAGTTTGGAATAGTAAGACGGAAAATGAATAGCCGCGTACGCGGCCAACACGGCAAATGACAATTTGGGCAGCCGCGAACCCATATAGCCCCTGTTTCAGACTAGCCGATGCCCGGCTGTGCCGGCGAAAAAACCTGATCCGCGATGCGAATCGGTTAGTCCAAAGATGTGACTACCGCGAGACTGGGCGCGTATTAGAATGAGGATGAATGGCTGGGGGCGGATGAAGAACACGCAGAAGATTGCCGCGATTGCATTGGTCCTGCTCTTGGGCGCCACCGTTTACGGGATAATTCGCACGACCGAGGCTCCCAAAGCGCCATCTTTGCAGGGTCTGGGGAAACACGCCGCGGCCGCGTCCTTAGTCGATCAGTCGCCGTTGAAGTCGGCGCAGGATCTGGGACACCTGCCCCTCACCTCCGAGGAACTACCCCTGGCGCAAGAAGCTCTGCGCGTCGCGGACTATGAAGTAGATCTCGCGTTTGCTCAGGCGCTGCACGACGTCACGGTACACCCTCCCGTCCTCTCCGAGGAAGCCAAGCAGATTCAAGCGCAGCTGCAAAAAGCGCAAAAAAACCTGGAAACCGACAAAGCGCGCGTGGAGCAGTTGACCGCTGCAGAAGCCAAAGCCAGCGGCGACAAGAAAGACGAGCTCGGAGACCAGTTGGAATTGATGGAGGCCCAGGTCGAACTGGATGAAGACGAAGTCGACGACGCGAAGCGGGATTTGATCCGCGCGGGGGGCGATCCCCAGGATCGTATTCAGGAAATGGTTCAGGAGCACAAGGCTGCGGCGCATAATATGCCGGCCATCGCTGGGCAAAGCGCCCCTGTCGCAGCGTGGGGCCTGATTCACCGGTATCAGGAGTGGTCGGTCCTGCATCAAAAGCAGCTCCATCTGTGGCACACCAAGCAAGCGGCCGAAGATGCGGCCGCGGCGCTCTCCAAGCAGCACGACGCGCTGGAAGCAAAAATCGACGCGGAGAAATTAGCGACGCCGCAGCTCGCGCACCATTCCAAAAAATCCAAAGCGGCGTCCCCCGCTAATCCGCGGACGCCTGTGAATCTCGAAGATGGCGCATTGCTCGAGAAAACGAAGCAGATTTCCTTCGACCAGCAAGCCCTGACGACCTACGACAAGAGTATCGACGCGCACAAACAATTGGCGGATAGCTACGGGCAGTGGATTGGCATTGTGGCCTCGCGGCAGCGCGCGGAGGTACGCCAGGCGCTGTGGGGAATCCTCGTTATTTTGGCGATTCTCCTAGTGGGCGTGTACTTCAGCACGCTGATGGACCAGGTTGTTAGCCGCCTGACGATGGACCGCCGCCAGATACAAACGCTTCACACCGTTACTCGCGTGGCCGTACAAGTGACTGCCGTGCTTCTCATACTCTTGGTGATTCTCGGTCTGCCAGGACAACTCGGCACGTTTCTGGGGCTTGCCGGCGCGGGCCTTACCGTAGCGCTTAAGGATTTCATCGTTGGCTTCATCGGTTGGTTTGTGCTGATGGGCAAAAACGGAATTCGCCTGGGCGACTGGGTGGAAATCAACGGAGTGTCCGGAGAAGTGGTCGAGCTGGGGATGTTTCATACCGTTCTGCTCGAAACCGGAAACTGGACCGACACTGGCCATCCGACCGGACGCCGCGTGACCTTTACCAATAGCTTCGCGATCGAAGGTCATTACTTTAATTTCTCCACATCCGGCCAGTGGCTCTGGGACGAATTGCAAGTGGTCCTTCCCACCGGGCAGGATCCCTATCCGATTATCGATGCGATTCAGAAGAAGGTTGCCGAAGCCACTGCGGAAAGCGCCAAGCAAGCCGAGAAGGAATGGCAACGCGCGGCGCGTTCGCGCGACATGAGTTCGCTTTCGGCGGCGCCGGCAATCAATGTCAAGCCGATCATTGGTGGCGTCGAAATTGCGGTGCGTTACGTCACGCGCGCCAACGAGCGCTATCAGTTGCGCGCCAAGCTCTATCAAGCGGCCGTTGATTTGCTCGGCGGAAAGAATGTTCATTTGCAGCCGGCGCCCGCGGCAACGCGTTCCTCTGATTAGCCTGGAACCAATCGAGCAAGCTATTACCAAAGCTCATCGCATGAGCTGACGCGCGCGAATGGCTGACACTGTCGCTCCCGCGTAAAGCAGCGCGAGCAGTGCGTACCCCGCAATAAGGCCGGCTCCCTGTGCCACCCATCCGAGAGCAATGCTCATGGAGAGCTGCACGACCGTTGTCAGAATCGCCATCGCGGATTGCGTGCGCCCCATGAAATGCCGCGGCACGATGGACATCAGCGAAGACTGCGCGACCACGCCGCCCAGCGCGCGGCAGAATCCAAACAGAATCTGCATCGTTACCGCACCCACGAGAAATTCCACGAAGGGAGTCGCCATATGGCCGGCCGCGAGCCCCGCGCACGCTGCTACATAAAGAGGCATGCGCAATGACTGCGGCAGTTGGCTGGCTAGCAATCCTCCGATAATCGCTCCGGTAGCCCATCCCGATTCCAGAAACCCCAGTCCGCGCGGGCCCGCATGCAGAATATCGTTTGCCAGGGCCACGAGCACGACGTTGGCGCTCACCACTCCCGCCATCATGACCGAATGGGTGACACCCAGCGCGCGCACCAGCGGCTGCTGCTTGAGATACGCGAAGCCTTCTTTCATATCCGCATAAACGGCCAGGGAAAGTCCGGCTTCCGCAACTTCCGGATTTTCGCCGGTTTCGAGCGCCTCGGCAGTTGCCTCGGTCGCCTCATCATATTCTCGAGGATACTTCTGATTCACCCGTGGAGAGACGTATCCACGGCGCACTCGATACAAGCAGTAGGCCGACACGAAATAAGTTGCGCCATCGATTGCCAGAATTCCTGCAATGCCGGCGGAGTTGTAAAGGAAGCCGACGAAAGCTCCGGCGATGAGCATGCCGCTTTGCACTCCGACGAGCACCGCGGCGTTCGCGCCGGTAAATTGGCTGGGCGGAATTACTTCCTGTACTAGTGCATTCACCGTAGCCCAGTACATGGCCGATCCCGTCCCGGTGATTAGCGTCATGGCATACAAATGCCAGAGCTGCAAATGACTGCGCCAGGCGATGTATGCGGTCGCCAGCACGAAGAAGCCGCGGATCAAATCGAGCAAGACACCCAAATATCGCCGGTCAATGCGGTCAATCAAGACGCCGCCTAGGAAAGGAACGAAAAGCCCCGGGATGGTCATGACGATGACTTGCCAACTGACCTTCACCGTGGAATGCGTCACGGCAAGGATGTACCAGCTCACGCCGGCGAAGTTCATGCCGCTGCCAAAGAGCGAGACGAACATGGCGAAAAAGAAATAGCGGAATCCGCGCTGCGCCCAGATCAGCTTCCAGTCGACGGTGTTTGTAATTGCGGTTGCCATGGAACCTGATAGCTTACTATTGTGTCTGTCACCAAGGGTGGCCTCGCACTACGGAAGAGTGATTGTCCAGCAACAATTTGGCTCATGGGGCAGGTGATCTCCGATGGGAAACGAAGCGACATGCAAAGTGCACTTCGATAGACAGCAGTCGGAAGGAAAGGCTTTGCTCGAAACGAGCGAGATTCTGTTTCGCGGCGATTTCCGGCTGAAGATTCCGTTTTCCACGATCAAATCGGCAAAAGTCGTGGACGGTGAACTTCGCTTGCAAATTGCCGAAGGACTTGCTGTCTTTCACCTCGGGTCGGCTGCGGAAAAATGGTGCGACAAAATACTGCATCCGAAGTCGCGCATCGAGAAGCTCGGCGTGAAACCCGGTGCTAGAGTTTCTTGCTTAGGCGAATTCGAGCCGGAATTTCTTCGTGAAGTGACCGGGCTCACGGAGACCGTTGGCAAAGGAAAAGTAGCGGCTGATTCGGAGTGTGTCTTTCTCGCAGCTGATTCGAAGGAAGGCCTCGGCGCCCTGGCGAAAATTTCGAAAGCAATGAAAGGCGCGGCCGCGCTCTGGATCGTTTACCCAAAAGGCCAAAAACACATCACTGAAAATGACGTGCTCTCCGCTGGCCGCAAGGCTGGCTTGAAGGATGTGAAGGTGGTCGGCTTTTCCGCGACGAACACCGCGCTGAAATTCGTCATCCCGTTATCCAAAAGGTGAGAGCTCAATATTTTTCTTCGACAATCCCCGCCAATTTCGAGTTTCACTTTCTCAATTTCATCTCTAAGATGGCCTCATGAGATCCCGCGCGGCTGAGCGCCTCTTCTGCATATTTTTCCTTGCTTCTGGCCTCACAACTTTTGACTGTCAACTTCTTTTCCGCCGCGCTAGAATCTCCTCACTGAAATATTCCTTGATGCTCATGCGTAGTCCCTCTCAGAAGGCGGAACTACGCAACCTTGTGGTGGAGGAGTCCTTGATGGCTACAAACCCCATACCTGCGCCGGAGGCGCAAACTTCCATCAGTCCGTTCGGCCGAATCGTTGGAATTTTCTTTTCGCCGGGCAAAACTTTTGAAGACATTGTGAGAAAACCCGGCTGGGTGCTCCCGCTTGTGCTGACGACTATTCTCAGCATCGGCGTCAGTTTCGCGATCAATCAGCGCATCAATTGGCGCGAATTCATGAGCCAGCAAATCGAGAAGAGTCCCCGCGCAGGGCAAATGTCGGCCGAGCAGAAGCAGCAGCAAATCGAGGGCGGAGCCAAATTTTCGCCGCCATTTACCTATGCGATTGGCCTTCTAGGACCGATTCTCGCAGTGCTGATCATCGGTTTGGTGATGTGGGGAGCATACAGTCTGCTCGGCGGGGCAAGCACGAATTTCACCACCGCGTTCAGCATCACTTCTCACGCCTTTTTGACCGGGCTCGTCAGCAGCCCGCTATTCATCCTCGTCCTCTACTTGAAACCGTACGGTACGGCGGATCTTGAAAATCCTGTGGCTGCGAATCTCGCCGCGCTGTTACCCGACGAAGCCGCGAAGTGGCTCGTAGCGCTCTGCAAATCGTTTGACCTCTTTACGTTCTGGACGCTGATTCTCCTGGCCATCGGGTTTGCCGCCGTGAACCCCAAAAGACTAAAAGGTGCCAAGGCGTTCACTATTGCTTTCGGCGTTTGGGCCGTCTATGTGGTGTGCCGCGTCGGCTGGGCGTTCATCTTCTCCTGATACACTCAGGTAGGACAGGCATTCCTGCCTGTCCTGCTTTCCGCTATTTAGCCGAAGATGAATTTTTCTTTCGAAGTCTCGAAGACCGATCCGTCCGGCGCGCGCCGCGGACGCCTGACCACGCCCCACGGCTCCATCGAAACTCCGTTTTTCCTGCCCGTTGGCACGCAAGCCGCCGTAAAGAGCCTGCGCAATGAAGCGCTCGAGGAACTCGGCGCGGAAATTATCCTCGCGAATACCTATCATCTTTATCTTCGTCCCGGCCATGAATTAGTCCGCAAGCTTGGCGGTTTGCACAAATTCATGTCCTGGCCGCGCGCGATTCTCACGGATTCCGGCGGCTACCAAGTCTTCAGCCTCTCAGAGCTGCGGAAAATTACCGATGAAGGCGTGCGCTTCCGTTCCCATCTTGACGGCTCCGAGCATCTCCTCACCCCGGAAAAAGCCGCTGAGATTCAGCTCGCGCTGGGCTCGGACATCGCCATGGTTCTCGATGAGTGCATCGAAACGCCCGCGCCCCGCGAAAAAGCCGAAGCCGCACTGAAGCGCACTACCGAGTGGGCACGGCGCGCGCGCGTCTATTTTCAGGAATGCGCGTGCCGCAACGGCGATCTCAGCCAATGGCAATTCGGCATCGTGCAAGGCGCGACGTTTGCCGATTTGCGGCGCGAGAGCGCTCGCCAACTTCTCGATCTTGACTTTCCTGGATACGCGGTTGGCGGCCTTGCCGTCGGCGAGCCTCACGAAACCACTTGTCAGATGACCGCCGAAGTCACAGAGCTGTTGCCTAAGGATCGTCCACGCTATCTGATGGGCGTGGGCCGTCCCGAGCAGATCGCCGATTATGTTGCGCTCGGTATCGACATGATGGATTGCGTGCTGCCCACGCGCGCCGCGCGCCACGCCTGCCTCTACACTAGCGAAGGCCGCATCCTAATCAAGAACGCGCGCTACGCTCAGGATCAGCGGGCCATCGATCCTCAATGCACTTGTTCCGTTTGCCGCCGCTATTCGCGCGCTTATCTTCGTCATCTCTTCGCAGCGGGAGAACTCACTGCCGCCATTCTGGCCACCCACCACAATGTCCACTTTTACCTTGACATAATGCGCCGAATCCGAGAGGCTATCGGGTTTGGGAACCTAGCGAATTTCTCATCAGAGATGCACGCGCGCTATGCTGAAGGACCGGCCTGAGTGGCCTAATTCCGGGAAGCGCGCGAGCCATCCGCGGGGCACCAAGACGAATCGAACGGGAAACGATTTAGCAGGAGCGCGGGTGATGTGCCGCCGCCCGGTCTTTCTATCTTCCTTGCCTGGAAAGGGCATCGGGGCGGACTGACTGAGAATTGACAACTAAGCAATAGGGATTGGTTCAACACACGATGATGGCAGCGACGATTCTTCAGGCTTCTGGGGGTGGTGGCAGCGTGCTTGGAAGCCCGCTATTCCTCATTCTACCCATGATTATCATTATGTATTTCATAGTGTTCAGACCGCAGCAGCAACAGCGCAAAAAGATTCAGGAAATGCTCGGCGCTCTCAAGACCGGAGATAAGATCATCACCAACGGCGGCATTTATGGCACCGTCAACGGCATCGATGGCGATTCTGTCATTTTGAAAATCTCCAGCGAACCGCAGGTTAAAATCCGCGTCGCGCGCGCGGCGATTGCACAGGTGGAGGCATCGGAAGATGCAAAATAAACCCACCCTTCGCCGGCTTACGCGTCTTACATTCTGACCATGAACCCCAATCTGAAGTGGAAAGCGCTGTTCATCTTCACCGTCATTCTGTTCTGCATCTATTTCCTTTTCGGCTACCCGGTGTTCCCCACTTCGGTGGCGCAGGTAAAAGACAATTTCGGGAAGCAGATCAAGCTTGGCCTCGACCTCCAGGGCGGCACGCACCTGGTTCTCCAGGTGCAGGTCCAGGAAGCCATCGCGCAGGAGACAGACACCACCGTGGATCGTGTGACCACGCTGCTGCGCTCAAAAAATATTCATTACGATGAAGTGCGCCGCATTGACGACACGCACATCCTGGTTCGTAACGTCGATCCGTCTCAGGTCTCGGAATTCCGCGACCTGGTCACCCAGCAATACAACAATGTTTGGGACCTGGCTCGCGCCGCCGGTGATGCCAACGCCTACACGCTGACGCTGCGCCCCGGGGCAATCGTTACTATTCAAGAGCAGACGATGGAACATTCGATCGAGACGATTGCGCAGCGCATCAACGCGCTGGGACTGAGGGAGCCGACGATTCAGCCTCGTGGCGGCCGCAACGCCAACGAAATCCTTGTTCAACTCCCCGGCGTGGGCGACCCCGCTGAGGCCTTGGGAGTGATTCAGGCAGGCGGCCAGCTTGAGCTCAGGTTCGTCAGAGATCCTGTGACATACCCTTCCGTGGCTGCCTACATGGCGCAGCACACCGTGCTGCCGCCAGGCACCGAATTGTTGAGAGGCGTCTCGGAAAACCGCGGCGCCAACGGAGTAATCGACAAAGGCGAAGTTTGGTGGCTCCTCGACCGTGCTCCCGTAGTCACCGGCCGCGATCTCCGCGATGCAAGGGAAAGACGCAAAACTGACAATCCGATGGAGTGGGTTGTGGATTTCTACTTGTCAGCCGACGCTGCTGAGCGCTTCTCGACTTTCACGAGGCAGAACATCGGTAACAGGATGGCGGTCGTACTCGATCATACAGTACGCATGGCGCCTGAGATCAGGAATGAGATTCGAGACAACGGGTTTATCGAAGGAAATTTTACCGAAGAGAGTGCTCACGATTTAGCGTTGATATTGCGAGCCGGCGCACTCCCTGCCTCTATCAAATATCTTGAGGAGCGCACTGTCGGCCCATCCCTCGGCGCGGACTCCATCCGCCACGGCGTCCAGGCTTCCGTGCTCAGCCTCGTAGTCGTGATGCTCTTTATGCTCGTTTATTACCGGCTTTCTGGCGGCAACGCCGTGCTGGCCCTGTTCCTCAACCTGGTCATTTTGCTCGCGGCCATGGCGCTCTTCGGCGCGGTCCTGACGCTGCCCGGCATCGCCGGCGTCATCCTGACCATCGGCATGGGTGTGGACTCCAACGTTCTCGTCTTCGAGCGTATCCGCGAGGAGTTGCGCAACGGCAAGTCCGCGGCGGCCGCCGTCGCTGCCGGCTTTGATAAGGCATTTGTAACAATTATCGATACGCACGTCACGACCGTGGTTTCGGCTGCCTTTTTGGGATTTTTCGGAAGTGGCCCAATAAAGGGCTTTGCCATCACGCTCGTGGTAGGTCTGGTGGCGAACATCTTCACAGCCGTGTACGTCTCGAAAACGATTTTCCAGTATCACCTGACCAAGATGGACCGTCAGGCGGAGTTGAGCATTTAGTCGTACTAGAACTTCTGGGGCGAGTGTCCCACTCAAATCCAAACGAGTGGGCGGTGGGTTCTCAGGTCGGATTCTTCTACCATGGTAGGAGGCTTTGCGCCGGGAACATTCCACCTCCTCTGGTGTCTAAGGAAGGGAAGTAAAGGCCGCATGATCGAGCTCTTCAAACAGCCCAATATCGACTGGATGGGCAAAGCCAAGTATTTCTATGCCTTAAGTGGCATTCTTCTCCTTGCTGGATGGGTTTCGATTCTTTACGGTAGCGGGATTCGCTACGGGATCGATTTCAAAGGCGGCACCAACGTGGATGTTCGCTTCGCCCAGCCTCCTAATGTTGACAAGCTTCGCAGCAGCCTCGCCGCGCAAGGCCTGGGGAACACGGAAATCCAGAGTATCAAGGACATTGGCGACCCTAATTCGAACGAAGTCGTCATCTTCGTAGAAGGCAAAGGTCAGGACGAGCAAGCTCTCGAAGAAGGACGCGTAAGAGTTCTCGGCGCTCTGAACGCTGCCTATGGCCTTTCTGGATCGAACAAGCCCAATTTCAATGCTGCCACCACGGCTTCACTCGCTGCGCTGCTCTCCGAAAAAGATCCGCTGCTTCTTTCCGTCAACGCCGGTGATCGTTACCAGCAGCTCGCTAAGAAGATTCTCGACTACCGCGACAAGAACGCTCACGGCGTGCTCACCAATTTCGATGATCTATCGAAAGCGGATGGCGTAACCGCGCCGGTCCTCGCCGCCTTGAAAGACAGCTACGTTCTCGGCCCGTTTGGCATTCGCAATGTGGAAGTCGTCGGTCCCAAAGTCGGCGCCGAGCTTCGCCAGCAGGCAATTTACGTTACCCTCTATGCTTTGGGCGGCATGCTGGTATATATTGCCTTTCGATTTCAGGGCGGTGGCTCGGTCGGCCAGGTCTTTCTTGCGCAGAGAGGGTTCGTAGGATTCGTTCTTCGGTTGCTCGATAAAATGATTTTTGGGCTGGCGGCAGTTTTAGCCGTGTTTCACGATGTGCTGATTACCCTGGGCTTTTTCTCGCTGCTGCATTTTGAGATTTCGCTTACGGTCATCGCGGCCTTGCTTACTTTGGTCGGTTATTCCATGAACGACACGATCGTCATCTTCGATCGCATCCGTGAGAACAACCGATTGCTGCGCAACCAATCGTTCGCTGACGTGGTCAACAAGTCCATCAATCAGACTCTTTCGCGAACGATCTTGACCAGCGGTTTGACTTTCCTTACCGTGCTCGTCCTGTTCCTGATGGGCGGCCAGGTGCTTCGTGCTTTCTCCTTTGCCCTGGTGGTAGGGATTGTGGTAGGAACGTACTCCAGTTTTGGTATCGCTGCTCCGCTCGTCGTCGCCTGGAACCGTTGGCGCGGCCAGGGCGTGGCGGCAGGCACCGGACCCGCAGCCGGCAACAAAACCCGCAGTAGCGAAAATGTTCCCGGACGTCTCGCTACCGCCGGGAGGAGGTAGAACCCATGTTTGAAGAAATGGTGATTTCCAGTCCGAATCCGAAGAAGACCAACAAGCCTTGGACCGTCGTGGTTTCGATGATCTTTCAGGTCGCCTTTTTGGGGATACTCATCCTTATTCCGCTGATCTACACCGAAGCGCTCCCCAAAACCATGATGGCGACGATGCTGACTGCGCCCCCGCCTCCGCCCCCGCCCCCTCCGCCCCCTGCGGTGGCCCAGGTGGTCCATGTGAAGCCGCAGGCCCATTTGATGGATGCCGGCAAGCTCATGCAGCCGAAGGTCATCCCCAAGGAAGTGAAAATTATTAAGGAAGACGCCGAGCCCGATGTGGCTACCGGTATGACCGGTGGAGTCCCCGGCGGCGTTGCCGGTGGCTCCATGGGCGGCGTGCTTGGCGGCGTCATCGGTGGCATGGGCGGTGCGCCGCCTCCGCCGAAGCCGCACCAGACTGGTCCGCTCCGCGTTGGTGGCAACGTCCAGGCCGCGCGCATCCTCAACCGCGTTCAGCCGGTCTATCCGCCGCTCGCGCGCCAGACCCGCATCTCGGGCACCGTGCGCTTGCACGCCATCATTGGCAAGGACGGCGCGATTACGTCTCTGGAAGTGATGTCCGGCCATCCGCTGCTGCAGCAGGCGGCGCTTGACGCCGTTCGCCAGTGGCGCTATCAACCGACGCTCCTGAATGGCGAGCCGGTGGACGTGGACACGACCATTGACGTGATTTTCTCTCTCAACCAGTAGTGCGGGTGGCGCGCCGGTCGTGGGACAGGTGCGTCGCTCCAGGTAACAGTATTCAGCGAACACTCTTGTTGCCCGCCGGCCTCGCCGGAGGGTCACTTGAAACTTAAGGAGCAAACGAATGGTAGCAACTTTATTCACTTTTGCAGTTCTGCTGCAGGAAGCTGGCGCACCCAGCTTCGATTTACGCGACATGCTCAAGAACATGGGTACGCTCGCGCTCGTCGTTGTTTTCATCCTATTTGTTCTCTCCATCTATTCCTTCGGCGTCATGATTGACCGCTTCCTCATGTACAGCGCGGCTCGCAAGCAGTCTCGCGTCTTCGTGCAGCAGGTTGCCGGCGCTCTCAAGGACGGCAAGCTTGACGAAGCCATTGCAATTGCCGAACGCAATAAGAAGAGCCACATCGCCAAGGTGGTCGCGACCGGCCTCTCTGAATTCCAATCTGCCTCACAACAGGTTTCGGACTCCGACGTCATTGACGCGGCGAAGCGCGGCCTGGAGCGCTCCGTGGCCATCGTCCATGCCGAAATGAAGCGCGGCCTCTCGGCGCTCGCCACTATCGGGTCCACAGCGCCGTTCGTGGGTCTCTTCGGGACCGTCGTCGGCATCTTGAACGCGTTTAAGGGTATCGCCAACAGCAAGGCCACCGGCCTCTCCGCGGTTGCCGGCGGTATTGCTGAAGCGCTCGTCACCACCGCTTTCGGCTTGCTCGTGGCCGTCCCCGCCGTCTGGGCTTACAACTACTTCACCAACAAAGTGGAAGCTTTTGACGTCGAGATGGACAACTCCTCCATGGAGCTCATCAACTACTTCATCCTGCGCCGCGGCGCCAAGAAGTAAACGGCCATGGCGTACAAGCCACAAGCCGGTGCCCAGATGGCGGCCCCCAATGTCATTCCCATGGCCGACATCATGCTCGTTTTGCTGATCATCTTCATGGTGGTCACGCCCATGTTGCAGAAGACCCATCAGGTGGACTTGGCTCCTACCAATAATCCACATGATATGAAGGACGCCGACAAGGATGACGCTATCGTCGTGGCCATTTCGCGGGACGGCAGCATCTTCCTTGGCAACGCCAAGCTCCGCAAGGAAGAGATCACCGACCAGGTTAAGGACCGCATCTCCACCCGGCTTGACAAGACCGTTTACGTTAAGAGCGACGCTCGCGCCAAGTACGGCGATGTCGTCGCGGTTGTCGACGAGATTCGCTCCGCCGGTGTCGACCAGCTCGGCCTGCTCACCGAGAAGAGTCAATCCGGGAAGCCAACTCCTCGTCCGCCGTCCGCGGATTGAGGACCGCTGTAAGGCAGTTGTTTGTGCCGTTCGTTTGCTGATTTCTTTAGTGCCGCGCCGGATCCCACCCGGCGCGGTTTCATGGCCCGGGAGCCGCTCTACCTCGGGCCGACAGGAGACTCGCTATGGGGATGGATGTTGGAGGAGAAAGCGGAGGAGCGCTCGCGACGCCCAATGTGGTGCCGCTGATCGATATCCTTCTTGTTCTGATTATTATTTTCATGGTCATTTCGCCGGTCGTTCCGAAGGGCTTGGACACGCTCGTTCCACAGCCCTCGCCGAACCAGCAGCAGAACGTCGAGCTTGAAAACAAAACCGTGGTCGTCCAGATCGCCAACAATGGCAAGCTCAAGATCAACCAGGAGGACACCACCTGGGATCGTCTCGGTCCGCGCATGGAAGAAATCTTCAAGGAGCGCGCCGAGAAAATCGCTTTCGTCAAAGGCGATAACGATGTAATGTTCATGGACGTTGCCCGTGCCATCGACATCATGCGCGGCGCCGGCATTGACAAGATTGGTTTGATCACCGCCAAGCTCGAAGCGGGCCAATAAATTTTCTTCGCTTTGTAGGGATGTGAGAGTCCTCCTCGCGGGGCATTTGCCTTTACGAGGTGGATTATGGGAATGTCAGTCGGCGGTAAGCGCGGTATCGTCTCGGACATGAACGTCGTTCCGTTGATCGATATCCTGCTGGTGCTCCTGGTGATCTTTATGATCATCCGGGTGGACTCCCTGGGTTTGGATGCGCTGATTCCTCAGCAATCAACCCAGCCGCGGGAAGAAAAGTTTCGCGATGAAGTGGTGGTGATTCAGGTTCTGGCGGATGGGACGCTGCGCATCAATCAGGAGCCGGTTTCTTTTGATAAGCTCGGGTCCCGGATTGAGGAAATCTTCAAGCAGCGCGCCTCACGTGTCGCGTTTATTCGCGGGGATCAACCGGTCGAATTTGGGGTCGTGGCTCAAGTGATCGATGTCATGCACACCTCGGGAATCGCGTCAGTTGGCTTGCTGTCGCCGGAACTGGAAAAGGCTTTCTGACGGTTTTAGAGTGCCCCTCGCAGGGCAGACGTGAAATTTCCGGGCGCTGGCCCCGGCCATTTTGGGGTCACGCACAGCAGGGATGGATGCTTCGATGACTCATGCATCATCGGTGATTGATTCCACTTGGATTCGCCGCGCTTTGGCCTTTGCCGCGTTCGTGATTCTGGCTATCTGTGGCTCCGGCTGCAATAAATTGAAGGCTCGCGACCTCCTCAATAAGGGTGTTGCCGCTTATAAGGGCGCTCAGTACGACGCGGCTATCGAGGATTTCAAGAAAGCCAAGGATCTCGATCCTGGCTTGCTCAATGCCCGCCTCTACCTGGCCACTGCTTATGCCAGCCAGTACATCCCCGGCGCGCCTTCGGAGCAGAACATGCGTCTCGGCAACGCGGCTGTTGAGGAGTTCAAGGAAGTCCTTGAAATGGACCACAACAATCTGAGCGCCGTCGATGGCACCGGCTCCATCCTTTTCCAGATGGCCGGCACTCCCTTCGACCCCAAGAAATTTGAGGAGTCCAAGTCCTACCATCAGAGGCACATCCAGCTGAGGCCCAATGACCCTGAGCCTTATTATTGGATCGGTGTAATTGATTGGACCCTCGCTTACCGCTCCAATGGCGAGTTGCGCGCTGCCTATAACAAGGATCACGTCAACAAGCAAGTGCGGGATGACGATCCGCTCCCTCCAGCCGTTCGCACCGAATACGCCTCAAAGTATGGCCCTCTCGTGGACGAAGGCATCACCAACTTGCAGAAATCCATCCAGGTCAAGCCTGACTACGACGATGCCATGGCCTACTTGAATCTCCTCTATCGCCGCAAGGCGGATATGGTGGAAAGCGCCGAAGAGCGCGCCAGCCTGAAGAAGCAGGCCGACGACCTGGTCGACAAGGTCAAGGAAATCAAGCAGAAGCGCGCCGAGCAGCCTCAGCAAACCAGCTGAGCCTGCCGCGCAAATCGCCTGTAATAAACCGATTCATTAGGGCGCTCCTCTCGGGCGGCCGCTCGCCCACACCGGTCATTCCGAGTTGTAGCTCAGGCCTTTAGGCCTGAGGAATCTCTCTTCGGCTTTGTTTGAAACTCGTCACTCGTCACTCGTCACTCGCCACTCGCCACCGGCCACCCACCACTCGTCACTCGCCACTCGCCACTCGCCACTCGTCACTCGCCACCCGTCACTCGCCGCTCGCCACTCGCCACTTCCTCTCCTACTACAGTGCGTAGCGCCGGGCTTCAGCCCGGCATTCTTACTTTTTGGCTCAACCTAGAACTACAGGTTTTAGGCGGCCCATAACTAAACTCGGTAATCCGCTCTGCCCTCAACTCCGGCATTCTACTGATTGACCATCCCCCCAATCACTATATCCTGCCCTCCGACAAGGGCTGGCTTTGGCAATTACGGCCCGTCAAATAGAACATCAGACAAACAAATCGTAGTCTAGCCCACTACGTCAACCTCTAATCTCCCTGGCGGCCTCTCCCACCCCTCTGCCTCGAACACAACGCCTCAGCCAACTTCCTCGTAACCCCAATCCATCCTTGGTCCGGCCCGCCTTCACACTCAAAACCTTCACGCTCAGAAAGGAGCAAGTCCATGTCAAATATCATGTTCCATCGCAAGCACCGTTTCTATCCTTCGTTCGTTCAGCACATTTCGGCGATCCTCTCCCAGTCCTTGCGCGCCGCCCAAAGACTCCTCGTCCTTTCTGTCTCTATTTCCTTCGTACCGCAATTTCTCCACCGCCCCGCATTCGAAAGAGCATTTGATGTTCAGACCGACCACCCGGTTCACTTTTCTCGTCACTACGCTGGTTTGATCGGCATACGGGAGGGTTGACCATGTCCTACGATTGGAGACTACTTTTTGAAGAGATATCCATTTGTTTGCACGAAAGCCCTTCGAAAACGCTCCTGGATATTTCGAAAAACTTGCAGGTCAGCCGACGAACAATCGAGAAAGCAGTCAGTACGTCAACCGGTGGAACCTTCAGGCGACTCCGAGAAGGAATTCTCCTGACAAGGGTTAGAAGTCTTTGTGCGTCTCAGCCTACGATGGCGATCAAGGAACTATGCTTTGCTGTGGGGTTCAAGTCTGCCAGTTCTTTCGCACGAGCAATTAAACGTGCTTCTGGCTCTTCCCCGGAGGAACTCCGTTTTCGTGTAGCTCGTCAGCTCTTGGATGCACAAGACACGCGGCTCAAGGTTGAAAACATATAAATTAGCCACGAATGAGACACGGACACAAGGGCCGCCCTTGCAAAGTTGTAAAGACGCGCAAACTGCGCCATTTTTGCGCGATTGGCGCTGTATTGGGCCTTGCTCTTAGAACCGTGTTTTCCTAGAGTCAGACACGTAGTTGAGGTTGCTGTAGGTTTTAGCGCTCGGTTATTGAACGTGGGGGCATCCCGCCCGAGCCGTTCCGAGCGAACCGGATGCTGCCACGATTCTAGCCTCGGCGCGCTCCCGCAAATTCTGAAAGGAGCTACGCATGACTCGGTACCTCACTGCAGTTGTAAGTGTGCTCATGCTCGCGTTCGCATTCGGGGCATGGGCACAGTCATCTCCACCGCAGCATCAACACGTCGCACCAAACCTAATCGATGGTGCGGTTCATCCTGAACTCATTCCAGATTCGGTTGCGTATCGCCTATACCTCGTCGCGGTTTCGACAGGCCAAAATCCGACCGAAGCTGCACAAAAGCGCCAGCGTGCGCACCTTATGAAAACTGGCGTCGAGGACACGGATCAACGGATTTTGGTTAGCATCCTTTCAGATTTCAGAGCGAAGTACGACGCTCTCGTGTCCGAATACAACGACGCTGCTACAGCGGCTGCGGCACGCAATAAGACAACAGATGTCCACACTTTGCTGAAGAAACTCGATGACCTCGTTCAGTCCACGCGGGACACGATTAGTGTGCGGTTGTCATCCCGAGGCGTGGTAAAGATACATTCCTTTGTCGTGTCGCAAAAGAAAAATATGAAAGTGACGGAGGACTGAAAAATGAACCGCTCGATTCTGTTCCTGTTCGGATCGTTGATACTACTGTTGGACTGCTCTGCAGCGCACGGCCAAGGCTGCGCGACAACATTGTCTCCCCACTTCAGCGTTTACACCGGCATTTCACGAGATGGTTATAACATTTACACGTCGGTTACAATGCAGGGGTATGCCGACGTTTTTCCGGGTCCAGGATGTCCAATGAACACGGCCACGCATCACGTCGGTGCCGAGAATGATCTCGACAACGTTGACCACTGGAGCTACTCCGCGAACGGCTGTCCAACTTGTTATTTCTCTGTGACCGACAACGAACAAATGTCCGGCGATCCGGGCGTAACGTATCCTTGGTGTTGGGACGGGGATGCCATCTGCAGCGTTGTGGGCACATTTTGGGGCAACAGCGGTTGTCCCGGCATTCTAGGTTGCCTCTCGCCTTCAACCGAGGCAACTACCGATCAAGGATTTAACGGGGGAAGTTACCGCGAGCAGTTCGACATGACTATCAGTGACACCGCTGGAGACAGCTTCGACGGTTATTATAATCAAGAAGTTAACGCTGCACCGGGAGCAAACGCCTGCTGGTGGCCCGGCTCAAGGCTTGCGCAACATCCAGGGGTTCAAGGTTCCCAATGGACTGTTGGAACTGTCGCGGGAGTTTCTGAACACAACCACTGGGGGTACGACTCCATCGGGTGGGATCTCGGCGATTTGGACTACATCGTGCAGAATGGACCCTCAAATGGAGTCACATTCCCATGTGTAACAACCATCCATCAGGGAATGCAGATCATGTGCAATGCGAACACTTGGTGGCAGTATCGCACAGACGACATCACGATCACTGTCGATAACAACCCGAACTCAGAAGAGGTCTGCCGAGATGGCGAGTGCGGTATTCCGGTGGGGTTCGCGTATCGAAGCGGACGCCAGTCAACTTGGTGGGCGCGCACTTTGAATTCTGGGGACACGTTTTCTGTGGTGGCTTGGCGCGACCATCGCCATGTGACAGCGAAGGAGGCAAGATAACATGAAACGAATGCTTGCTTTTTGCTTTCTGCTTGGCGTTCCTTCGTTACTCCTGGCACAGGCCCCGGCAAAACCGTCCTTTATGGACGCCGGAATCATAGAGCACCGTGGGACCGGAGGAACCTTGACGGCGAATGACCCGAGGCCGCTAAGGCAAGCGATTGAGGCCATCAGCCAAGAATACGGCTGGACCGTTGACTTTGAAGAACCGCCATACCGAAGCCATTTCGATCTAGTGGATAGCACTGACCCCGTGTGGCGAGCGAACCATCCGAACGCCAAGGGTGCGACGCGGGTGTCGGGCGGCTTCTTTCAGAGTAATTTCCGCGAACCTGCGACGGTCTCATCGGGGGACGAGGAGGAGCAGGTTCTGCAAAAACTCGCATCTGACTACAATGCCAGCGGCAACCCCGGCAAATTCGTCGTTCGCAAGGAAGCGGAAGGGCGGTATGCAGTCATTGGCGTGTCGAGAAGAGATGACGCGGGAAGAGACGAAGCAGTGGACGTTCTTCTGGACACCGTTATCAGCATACCTGTGCTGCAACGCAGCGCCAGGGAAACACTGCGGCTAATTGTGGATACGCTTTCTGCCACTAGCGGCGTGAAAGTTTACTTAGGCACCGTCGGCCTCTCGAGCGACCCTTTGCAGGATGTGGAGCTTACTATCGGTGGCTCAAACATTCCCGCGAGAACGCTTCTGCTTCAAGCACTAGACGGCGTAAGTTCGTGGACTCCCCCTCACGGCGGTCAATTCTTCCGAGGGATTCTTGTGTGGAACCTCCTCTTTGATGCAGATCGGAATGATTACCGTCTGGGTTTGTCCACAGCAGCAAAAGCCGAGACGGACGCGAACGGAAAGCGAGTCATTCGATTCCTCAAACATAAGTAAATCAAACACAGACCAGGGAGCTTGAGAAATCAGGCTCCCCATTTATCCGTGTAGCGAGGAATTGTGCTGATTGGCGGGTTGCAGGCCCTTAGCCGCTGGTTACGATTGGGTGCCGCATCATTTTCATCCTCCGTTTCTTACGAGTTCTGACGTTAGCTCGCGTTTCCAATTCTCGAGCCTGGCCTTGTACACCGCTGTCATTCCCACACTCCCCTCGAAATTTGCCCGGGCCACCTCAGGCTATCTCGTTCAGTCTAAACCACTTCCAAATTTTAATTGACAAGTACGGTACTTCGTGGTAATATATTGTATGATAGTCAGACGCCACCCTCGCCGAAGCCCTCCGATTTCAACGTTCCTCTCTGCCCCTAACCGATTCGCCTCTAAGCTCTTTCCTCTCACATTTTTAGCCGACCCCCACCCTCTAAACCCTGCCGTGTCAATCTCTTACAAAAATGGTGAGGGGAAGGGGTCGAGGCGGTCAAGCGCCCATCTGCCAACCCCTTTAAAATCAACACTTACACGGCAGTCCGCAAGTGTTGCAAGCAAAGGACTTACGCCCAACCTAAGTCCTCTAGATGCAACACTTACAAAAAACATAGGGGTGGGGTTGCCCTCATTCTTGCCCTCATTCTTAATCCTCTGGATCGTCACTCGTCACGCACCATCCTGCTTCTGCCCGGAGGCTCCCTTTCCGGCGTAAACTAAACCATGCCGTCTCCTGACAAAATCCCGCTGAGCTTCAACCGCGACCGCGCCGTTCGCCAACTTGACGCTCGCCTGGAAGAACTCCTCGAAAAGCTCCGCAAGAACCGCCCCTCCGAAGATCCCTGGATGGTTCGCCGCGCCTACGAAATCGCCACGGAGCGCCACCACGACCAGTTCCGCAGTTCCGGCGATCCCTATCTCTCTCACTTGCTCGAAGTCGCGCACATCCTTGCGGACATGCGTCTCGACGCCACCACGCTCACCGCCGCGATTCTTCATGACGCCATCGAAGATACGGAGTATCCCGTCTCTCGCATCGAAGAGCGCTTTGGCGCCGATGTCGCCCATCTCGTCGAAGGCGTAACCAAAATCGGCCGCCTCAAGATGATGGCTCCCGAAGAGCGCCAGGCCGAAAACGTCCGCAAGATGCTTCTCGCCATGGTGAACGACGTTCGCGTCGTTCTCGTCAAGCTGGCCGACCGGCTTCACAACATGCGCACGCTTGAATACCTCGAGCCCGAAAAACAGCAGCGCATTGCGCGCGAAACGCTGGACATCTACGCGCCGATCGCGCTCCGCCTCGGTATGAGTGTCGTGCGCGGCGAGCTGGAGGACCTGGCGTTCCGCTATCTTGAGCCGGAAGCTTTCTTTGCGCTGCAAAAAGAAATCAGCGACAAGGCGCCGGGGCACAAAAAATTCCTTGAGGAAGTTCAGGCCACTATCCAGACCAGACTCGTTGAAGCCGGCATTCCCGCCGAGCTTGAATCGCGCGTAAAGGGTTTGTACTCCGTGCACGGCAAACTCATCCGCCAGGGAATCGGTCTCGGCCAGGTCTACGATCTTCTTGCCGTGCGCGTTATCACCGATTCAGAGCGCAACTGTTATGCGGCCCTTGGCGTCGTTCACCATATCTGGCATCCCGTGCCCGGCCGCTTCAAGGACTACATCGCCATCGCCCGGCCCAATCTTTATCAGTCGCTGCACACCACCGTGCTCCACAGCGGCCAGCCCTTCGAGGTGCAAATCCGCACGCAGGATATGCATCGCATCGCGGAGGAAGGCGTTGCCGCGCACTGGAAATACAAATCCGGAAAGCCATCCTCGGAGGATGACGACCAGCGCATCACCTGGATGCGTCAGCTCATCGAATGGTCGCAGGAGCTTCAGGAACCCGGGGAATTTCTTTCCACGCTGAAAGTCGATCTCGCCCCGGTTGAAGTTTACGCGTTCACCCCGAAAGGCCGCGTGATGGAACTTCCGCGCGGCGCCACTCCTGTCGATTTTGCATACATGGTGCATACCGAAGTCGGCCACCAGTGCGTCGGCGCAAAAGTGAATGGACAGATGGTGTCGCTGAGCCACGAAATTACCAGTGGCGACGTGGTGGAAATTCTCACCCAAAAAGGCCACCACCCCAGCCGCGATTGGCTCAGCTTCGTTAAATCATCTTCCGCAAAAAGCAAAATTCGTCATTGGATCAACGAGCAGGAACGCGAAGAAGCCACGGGGATGGGCAAGCGCCTGTTGGAAAACGAAGCGCGCCACTTTGGCCGCAGCCTCAAGAAAATTCCAGAAGCGGACCTCCACAAACTGCTCTCCGATTATGGCCTTGCCAAAACGGAGGATCTCTACGCCGCCGTCGGCTTCGGAAAATATTCCGCGCGCCAGGTCCTCACGCGCCTTCTTGGAGAGCCGGCAAAATCCGCTGAGCCTGAAACCGCAGACGCCAAGCCCACACTCGTCAAAACCGTGAAGCGCATACTTGGTTTCGGCGAAGCTCCGCTAGTTGTGAAGGGGCACGACGACCTGCTCGTCTACCGCGCCAAATGTTGCAATCCCATTCCCGGGGACGAAATTGTCGGCTACATCACGCGCGGTCGCGGCGTCGCCGTCCATACACGGACGTGCCCCAACGTTCAAAACCTGATGTATCAAGCCGAGCGGCGCATCGCCGTCGAGTGGGGCGGCGGCTCCGAAGCCACTTTCCCCGTTCAGCTCACCATCCGCGCGCGCGATCGCGCCGGCCTTCTGGCGGACATCACCGCCGTTATCAGCGGCGCCGGCTCCAACATTCACAACCTGGAAAGCCGCCCCGACCGCACCAACGCGCGCATCGACGCCAACCTTGAAATCGCCGATAAGCGACAGCTCGAAACTATCCTTGCAAATATCAAAAAAATCTCCGGGGTTTTCGGCGTCGAACGCGTCTACCAGCCCGGCCATTGATCCGATTCGGCCACAAAAATGAGTTCCACTCGCAATATACACGGCACCAAATTCATCACGACACAAAATGTTATGACGTCATTTTTTCTTTGTCGTTCGGTCAGTTTTTGCGACCTGTCCTTTCGCACGGGTACCTTGCAAAGCACAGTTTCCTGCTCTCACTGTTGTCCCCGATAGAATGGAATCATGCGGTGTAAGTTCATACTTCTCGGGTTGGTAGTCCTCTTCCGTACGAGCGGATGCGATATGCATCCGCTCACGGATTATCGTCCGCTGGATCAGGCGGGAATGTGGTCCAGCAACGTCGAAGATCTGAAAAAACTGAACACTTCCGATAACGAAGTCGCGCAGCTCGTAAAACTGAAACAAGCAGGGATCACGGACGACGCTTGCGTCACTCTGGTTGCCAACGCGCACCAGCACGAGCACCCCTTTGGCAGCGCGGATGCCACTGTCGGCCTCGCACGCGCGGGGTACGCCGAGCCAGTGATTCTGGAAATTGCAAAAGTCGATCAACTGGACGCTATTAGCACCGATGCCGTTATGCTGCGGCTGGTGGGGCTTTCCGATCCCGCCGTCGATTTCATTTTGCACCGGAGACTTAAGGGCCAGCGCACCATGAGCAGCGCGGAAATCGGCCGTCTGAAAAACACCGGGCTCACGGAAAAACAAATTCTCGAGCGCATCAACGAAGGCATGACGGACGCGCAAGCTGATAAGGAAGCGGCATCGCGCGAAGCCAAGCGCAATCATTCCGGAACTGACTTCAAGCGTGTGCGCGGACGCCGCAGGTAGCGCCGCTCTGATTCGAATCTTCCGCATTTTCTGAATCCGGAGCGCCCTCGCACTTGGAATCTTTACGCAACGCGACAAGCTGAAAAGCCGCAGGCAATTCCGAAGGCTGCAGACTGTGGCGCGTTGCTTTTGCTTCTGACTTTTCCCCGATACAATCAAATTGCTTTGCGCGCTCGAGTCCAGTCGCGTCTTGCGTATGCAGCCCTTTCTGCAATGGTGGCCCTCGGGACGGCGGGGTGCGTTGCGCCGCTTGGTCCCGGTTACACCATCGAAAGGCAGCAGTTGCGCGTGCAGTTTGTTCCGGCTCCGGAGCCGCGCATTCGAATCGAGGCGGAATACGCGCTGAGGAATACCGGCAACCAGCCGCTCAGCGAACTGGAATTGCGCCTGCCGGGACGGCGGCGTTTCCATTTTGAGGAGCCGCACGCTACCTGGGATGCAACGTTGCTCACAACAGGAGTTTCGACGGAGCGCCCGCGAAACGCACTGATTTCACTTCCGCAGCAGTGGAAGGTCTCCGCGCGGCACACTTTGCGTCTCTCCGTGGAGTATTTACCGGCAGCGACGGGCGAGACGGCCTTGAGCTTTACTGCGGATGCTTTTTTTCTGCCAGCCGAGGGGTGGAGTCCGGAATTGCTGCCGTCGCGAGGCCTGTTTGCCACAGGCGGAGTGCCGCCGAAGAAATGGGAAATGAATGTCAGCGTGCCGGATGGATTTCTGGTGCACACCAGCGGCCGGCAAACGAGAACTTCGCGCAGGAACGGAGAGATGAATATCCGCGCAGCGCAAAGCGTGAACGACCATTATCCCTTCGTGATCGCGGGACGCTACACGTACTCGGAAATCGGCGGCAAGGAAAAGATTACTTTGTGGACGCGCAAGGCGCAGGAGGCCGCGGGGTTGCGTGGAGCAAGCGATGCACTCGTTCGAACGATGGAAGCGTACGATTCCATGTTCGGGGCGCGCAGCAAGGATTCATCCACAACATGGATTGTGGAATGCCCGTTGACGCCTGGATGCTTCACGAATCTTAATGCAACGATAGCCAAGCTGTTGGGCGAAGAAAAGGAGAGCGTCTCTGCCGAAATGGTTTCTCCGGACACGCTGATGGTGGATCTCAACGAGGGCATGCCAAAACTCGCGGTGGCAGCGGCTCCATCGCTGGCTGCGAGCCGGCTCGGTTACGCGCAGAATCCAGGATTCCTCGAGCGGGAGCCTCCGCTCTCCGCGCTTCCGGCGTTTGCGGCGTCGATTGGCCGAGAAGCCGCGGAAGGAACGGATTCGCGCATGGAAACGATTCGGCGAGCACTGCAATTGATCCCGGACGATGTTGCAGCCCGCCGACCGGAAGAGCCAGCCGTGGTGCGAGCAAAGAGCTTTCTTTTTTTCTATGCGTTGCAGGACCGCTATGGGCGCGACGTGTTTCGAAAAGCGATCAGCCACATGCTGTATGCTCGCAGGGAGCGAGACTTGGAACTCAGTGACTTGATTGCCGCTTTCGATCAGGAAACACATCAGAGTACCGCCGAGTTCGTGCGGTTATGGATGAAGCGGCCGGGAGTGCCGGAAGAGTTTCGCATGCGCTACCGGGAAACAGCCGCGACGACGACCAAACCTGAAAAGGAGAGCGCACCATGAGAGACGTGATTCTGACCGACAGGGGGCCAAAACCCATCGGGCCGTATTCGCAAGCGATCCGGGCGAACGGATTCTTGTACGTCTCCGGGCAGGTAGCGCTGGATCCGAAGACCGGGGAGATGGCCGGAGCGGAAATCCGTCAGCAGACGGAACGGACGCTTGAGAACGTGAAAGGAATTCTGGAGGCGGCAGGTTCAAATTTGCATCACGTGGTGAAGACGACGGTTTTTCTGAAGGATATGAACGATTTTGCGACCATGAATGAAGTGTACGCGAAGTATTTCACGTCGGCACCGCCGGCGCGGTCGACGGTGCAGGTGGCGCGCTTGCCGAAGGACGCGCTCGTGGAGATTGAAGTGATTGCGGGGTTGTAGGTGCAAGCGCGTTATGGACAAAAGTGCGAAGCAGAGAATTGCCCACCCTTCGAAAAACCAAACCCGAAGGGCGGGGCACCCTCGTTAGTTATGCTTGCTGAAAAGATGGAAATTGCCTATTAACATCGCGCCTGCCCACAAGAAGAGATTGAAAACAAGTGGCCCGCGCGCCGAGGATCGACCTCCGGGACGTAAGATCTACTCATCGTCAGGTTCGGCACGATGCATGTTGCTGTGGCACCGGCGCCAACTATGGATGCGGAGGCGACTGTGTTCGAGGTCCGCGAAGGTACCGCTGAAGTAACTGCTGCTCCAATACGCTTTCTTGGCGATTTCGGCAGCAACTTTCCTCGCTAGCTGAGGATCATCTGCGAAGACGACGACGCGCGCGCCCTTGTCCCAGAGCGGCAGACGGCCGTCGTCATTGGCCGCCGTCGCTTCGCCCGGCTGGATATTCACGGCGCAGGCGACCGTGTCGGCGACGAAGTCCTGTGAGGTGCGAGCGTCAACAAAGACAGCGGTGCGGTCACGATTAAAGATATAGGCAAGTCCCTCGAAATCAGTTTGGACGGTGTTGCCCAATGCGCGCCACACGGGTAACCCGAGCTGATACCGGTAAAAACTGTCATAGCCCGTGGCTGATGCAGCCAATCCTGCCGCCACGCGTTTGCTTTTCCCGCAGAATGGCCCATTGCAGGTCAGGACGAATTCGGCGTGTGGATTCTTGGGGAAAAGGGCGGAGATCTGGTTCACTTCGCGATCCGCAGAAGTGTTGTTGAGGGGAGGGATATTGATGGCTCCCGGGATGTGCGAGATGGCGTACTCCAGTTCGAAGCGAACGTCGAAGACCGGCATGCTGCCGGACGCCAGGATCTGCTGAAGCCGTTCGGTCGTTATCTCTTTTCCGGGCTGGGGTGGTTCGAGCAGACTGGTTTGAAAGATGTTTGGGGTTGCCGGGCACTGTGCTTGAACCGGCAGCAAGAAGCTGATGCCGATGGCTATCAAAGCGCCAAATACCTGAGTGGACCGTGCAAAGCGATTCTGGAAGTTAAGCATGGTGTCCTCCTAGGCGGTTACGGTGCACCGAGGCCTTCCGCGACGCAATGGTCAGGCGATGCTTTATGAGTGATGGAGAGGTGATGAGGTAAGCCATACGAGCGAAAGGGACTTTTGGGCTATAATCCCGGCTCAACGTGGCATGCCATGCGTCTGCGGACGCAAAATCCGAGCGTCATCCGTTTCGAGAACTACGAACTCGACCTCGCTGCCGAGGAATTACGGAAACAAGGCTCCTCTCTAAGACTGCAGCCTCAGCCGTTCAAAATCCTGGCGTATCTCGCCAGTCGTCCTGGCGAGCTGATCACCCGCCAGGAGCTGCGCGACCACGTTTGGCCGGGCGACACCTTCGTCGATTTCGATCTGGCCATCAACCAGGCCATTAAGCAGATCCGGGCAGTTCTCAACGATGACGCAGAACGTCCGCGCGTCATCGCAACCTTGCCGCGGCGCGGGTATCGGTTTATTGCGAAAACTGTGCCGACGACAGCGGCGGAAGGTCCATCACAGAAGGTTTCATCTGAAAGGCACGAAGAGAGTAGGAAGAATCTAGCTGCGAGCACGCCTTCGGTGCTACGCAATTCGCGTGCGCGACTGTCAGTGGCGTTTGGCGCCATGGTGCTGCTGATTGCCGTGGTGATCGCTTATCGGGTCGCGACGCCGAAACATCTGGCGACGCAGATGCGCATCGTTGTGCTGCCCTTCCAGAACCTCACTGGAGACCCGAGCCAGGAGTTTTTCGCCGACGGCATGACAGAAGAGATGATTTCGCAGCTCGGGGCTTTGGATCCGAAGCGGCTCGGCGTCATCGCTCGTACGTCGGCGGTGAAATACAAGAACAGCGGCAAGGGTATTGACCAGATCGGACACGAGCTGGGTGTCGACTATGTGCTGGAAGGCAGCGTGCGCGAAGCTGGGTCGCGTGTGCGCGTTACCGCGCAGCTTATCCGCGTGAGTGACCAGATGCACGTCTGGTCGGAGAGCTTCGACCGCGGCTTCAAGGACGTCGTTGAGTTGCAATCGGATGTTGCCCAGACGATCGCGCGGCGTATCGACATCGGGCTAGGCCAGCGCCGAGGAGCGCCTCAGCCCGCAACGCCGCTGAGCTGGGAGGCGTACTCAGCGTATCTCAAAGGACGGCACCTGTTGCTCGACAACAAGACCGATACGACCATCGCAGTGGCGCTACAGTACTTTCAGCGTGCCATCGAACGCGACCCGAATTTCGCGCTAGGTTACGCCGGGCAGGCAGACGCGTACGCCGAACAGGCTGACGCTGATCTGGCTCCTGAAAAGGCCTTTGCCCTCTCGAAGCAGGCTGCCTTGCGAGCGCTCAGCATCAATCCGGACTTGGCGGAAGCTCACGTCTCTTTGGCTAACGCGCTGTTCTATAGCGAGTGGAAGTGGACCGACGCGGAGCGCGAGTACAAGCGCGCGCTGGAGCTGAAGCCCGCTTACGAGGAGGCCCATCACTCGTACTCCCATTACCTCACGCTGGCGGGCCGCCACGAAGAAGCGCTCCAGGAGTCACAGTTCTTGTTGCGATTGGATCCACTTTCGTCGCACATGAACTCGCACCTGGGATTGGCCTACTTGAAGGCGGGTTGTTTCGATGAAGCCCTGGCGCAGTTCAAGAAGACCATCGCGCTCGACCCAAGCTATACGCGGCAGTATGTGCACTTCGGCTACGCATATGAGTCACACAATATGTTTCCAGAGGCAATTGCAGCCTATAGGAAAGGGGTGAGCCTCGCGGGGGAAACGCTTGAGGGACAAGCAGACCTCGCTCGGGCACTCATAGAGGGCGGCGAGAAGAAAGAAGGACTCATGATTTTGCGCCGGTTGGAATCCGAAGAGAAGCGGCGTCATGTTTCGCTTGTGGACTTGGCCGGAATCTACAGTGTGCTGGGCGATCGTGAAAAAGCTCTGACTTTACTGGAGAGCGCTTTGGAGCAGCACAATGGAAGGTTGTTGTTCATCAGGCAGTATCACGAATTCAATTCACTGCAAAACTCACCACGCTATACGCGCATCTTGCAGGCCATAGGAGCGCCGACCGCCCCGTAGTTCCTGCGTCGAGTCGGAACCTGGACGCTATTCTTCTCTTCATATGGAGCAATCTTGTGACGCCACTTTCCACTTGCCGGCTAGGTCGACACGCGATCGATGCTGATGCGGTGCTCAAGGCGATTCGTGAAGTGGTCATGCAGATTCGTGAGAAAGAGCCAGCAAGACTAGTTCGGTGAGGTCATGGCTTGCGCGAAGATCATGATTGCGGGGTTGCGGTCGTCCGTCGAAACGGCAACGAACTTCGACGGAGAGACCAAATAGACGATGGCGTTCCCTCCCCGGCCAGAAGCAACCTGCATGGTCCCCCTTCCATTTGCCACCGACGAGCTCAGAGAGTACGTGGACTTGAACGCGACGCCTGATTTTGGCCCGTTCGATGCAACAATATCTTCAACACCGGTCATGTTTCCGGTCGGGCTAGAGCCGTCAGCCGAGAACTCTCCGGAAAACGTGGTGACACCAAACGTAGCCGGGCTGGATGCCAACCCGGCATACGCACCCTTTACTTGGCTGTTTGTGAACGAAGTCACAACCTGGGGTTCTCCCAACCCAAACAAAACGGAACTATCCGAGCCCATGATGAAGGCGGTGTTCGGACTTACAAGGTAGGCGACGGCCGGAGCGCCACCGGCCAGAATCGATGCCCGTCCATTGCTTGCCACATTGTACGTTCCGACCTGATTGACAGCGGAGGTTGCCGAGCCGCCGCAATTCTGGTCGAAGGTCAGATTGACGCCGCCATTGCCATCGGAGTTGAGCAAACCCACGAAAACGTTGGGGGACGAGCCTGGTGCGGTCCCGCACACGGAGAGCCCAGTTAGGTAAATCACCGTACCGTCCTTCATCGAGGCGTTGGAGAACCCCCCAGAGGGAGTTTGCTGGCGAAGGACAGCGCCATTCAGAAGCGGAGTCGAACCAGCGACCGGGTCTGACCCCATGGCAAAAAGTTTTCCCGCATTCACGACGTAAGAGACGAAATTCAAGTTCCGTGGCGTTCCGCCGGCAACCAATGAGAGATTCATCGAGCCCCTGCCGCTGGATTTGTCGGGCAGAGTGTAAGTCGCAGCATTCATTGTAGCCGGATTGCTGCCGGTTGAAGCGTTGGCGTCCGCTGCCCCGTTAGTAAAAGTGCCAGCGCCGTTCGAAGTAAAGCGCCCTACTAACGCCTCACGATTGTTGTTGGCATCCAATCCGGAGAAACCAAAGGCATAATCGCCTGTTATTCTGGCCGCACTGAACGCAGATGTATCCACCTTTTCTATGGTCCCCGAGCCGATCGTTCCTGAGCCTCCGGCAATGTCCATCCCGATGAATTGCGCGTTGCCGTCGGGCATCATGGCGAAGGCAAGCTTGCTGTGGCCGGGAATGTCCAGCGCCATCACGCCCCGGTGGTCGGAGCCGATGGTATATGTCCCCTTAAACGATTGCGCGGTCAGCACGGCTCCCGAGCCAATGCCGTTGGTGTCCACTTCGCCGTTGGTCAGATTCCCGGCTCCGTCGGCGGTGAACCTTCCTACCGCGGCAAAAGGCTCCGAATAGCCAGGGCCGCCGGTGATTCCGCTAAATGTAAACGCGTAATTGCCATTCAGCGCGACAGAGCCGCCGTTCTGCCCGCCATTGTTCATTTTGGAGGTGCTTCCCGCGCATCCTATGGAAGATAGAGCGAACGCGAGACACACGGCTACGGCTGGATTTACTTTTTTCATGTTCATCTACTTGCTGGCTGGGGGTAGCAGTTCTTAGTAAACACCTACAAGCACGCACGAACTCATTCGAGCACGCACACGCTTAAGTCTGTGACGACCTTTTGCAATGGAGACGAACCGCGCGGGGTTCAGAGCCTTGAAGAAATGCTGCGTTGTTTTTGATCTTAGGATCGATATTTGCTTGTCTCTGGAACACCCGCTCTGCTATTCATCACAACTTATGCCGCTGCGTGCATTCGACACGCCCTCGCACGGTCGTGTTTATGACTTATTTACAACGCGAAGACAATCAGGTGGATTCAGCAATGTCTCGCAGGAAAACCCCCCAAGGTGCAATTATTCGGGGACGGGCCCGGTTGGAGGTGTGAAACCCAAGGGAGAAGACTAAGGCCGGTCGGGGCTTTCGAGGGCTTCATGCACGGCCCACACGGTGATTGCTCCGGCGACACCAACGGCGTACCAGATAAACTTGTCCTTGGCGGGTTTGCGAGGTGGTCCACCATAACCCTTGGTGCCCGCGCCGCGCGGACCCTGTGGATCGGCGGCGCTGGGATCCAGAACGACACGATACGCGGCGCCCTCCGGAATCTCGCGCACATCATCTTCTACAGCGATACTCAGTGAACCACGGGTGCTCTTGACGATCAATTCCTTGGGACTCAGTACTGTAACTTGTCCGATGGTGGGCCGATCGGAGCTCGGCCGAATTACAGCAGAAGCCACGTGCAGTGCGAACGCTTTCGAATTGGCAGTTGAAAAAGTAGCTGTGCCTAAAGCCAAAGTTGCAGCCGGAGTCGCATCCTCCTGAGAGAACGTGGCCATGCTCGCGCCATGGAGGAGAAAACGGGCAGCACCAGCGCGAACCTGGACGCCGCCAGACTGGTCGGTGCTGAGTCTATCGCCGCTAAAAATGGTTGCGCCAACGGAAGCCTGCCCAGTGGCAAAGCGAGCGCGATCGGCATACACAATTGTACCGAGCCAGGAAGAAGGAGTGGCCAAGAGGGGCGCGGTAAGGAGCGAGAATACGACGATTAGGGCAAGAAAGCTTTTTGAAATTGCGATGCAATCATTGCGGCTGACGAATGAGAAGCTTCCTATTCCGCTGGCGACCGCGAGATGGTCAATGCCCTTGGTGGCAACGCTGCTCAAGCCGGTTAGACGGGCAACGCGCAGTCGCGTCATCGAACTCCTCCAAGAGGGCTGACGGAAGAATACTGAGTAAACTTCATGCCGTCAATTGATAAGCGTTTTCTGCGCGGAAAAGTAACGCCCCCTTGCGCGGGCGGAGTTTGCTGGCCGATGAGGCATTCCACTGCTACAATGCAAGCAAGAAATGACCGACTGGAAACAGATTACCGCCCGCATCCGCCGAGCGCGCACCAGCAAAGACCCCGCGGGGCAACTTTCGAATCTCTTTCAAAAGACGCGGGACGCCATGGTGGCGTTCGAGCTGGCGAAGTATTTTGAATTCTCCGGGCAAAATGCCGATGCCGCGAAGTGGTACTCGGCGGCGGCGCAAAGATTTCGCCGAGCGGACTGGAAAACCAAGGCCCAGGAAGCTGCGGTCCGGCTTGGTGGAGCGCCTGGCGAGATCGCTTTGGAATCAGAAGCTCCAGTCGGGGCGGAGTTTGCCCTGACTCCGCCGGCAGTTTCGACGCCGGAACCGGAATTGCCATTCGAACAGAACCCGGAAGCGCTCGAATCATCGGTGGCGGTCAGCAGCGAAATCCAGCAGGCGACAGAAAGTTCAGCGAATGCGCCTGCAGGACCTGAGAGAAAAGGCCGTCGGCGAGGACGCCGCGGTGGCCGGAATCGACGCAAGGGCGGCGCTGTGAGGGAACCAGAAGTTGCTCCGGGTCGCCACCCAGCCGAAGTGCCGGTTCGCGGGCTGTCATCCGCGGCCGCTTTCACTGAATCAGCCGAGCCGACTCCTCCACGAGCGACACACAGCCGCGCGATACCCAGCCTGCCCGTCGAGCCGATTGGGGAGCCGGGCGGACCAAGCGTGAAGGGCCGCTACGGCGATCCCGGGCTCTCTTCCCGGATTTCTTTGTTGGAAATGCAGTTTCGCAGACTGATGACTTGCCCGCCCGCCAAACTGGAAGAAGCGGATCGCGCGCCTGCAGGCCCGGGTGTATTTGTGCTGACGGACTCGGACTTGACGAGCTATTACTATGTGGAAGCTTGCCAGACGCTGCGCATCGCGATTGCTAACTTATCGCGCGGATCAAGCCGGCGTGGAATGGAATCGATTAAGCCGCGGCTCGCCGAACACTTGGGAATTGCCGAGCCGCGCGTTGCGAAGTATCTCGCGGACCATTGCGCAGTGCGTTGGCTGCAATTGGATGAAGGAGCGTCAAATTTCGCGCATTTTGTGATCGCGGTTCTCCGGCCGGCGCTCAACGAATAAAAAGTCTCTTTGCGAAACGTCCAGAAATCTTCCTCAGAAGCCGAAAGTTCCAGCCCATTCGGACTACTAGTAACCCCCTTTTTGGCATTAGGGAAATTGCAGTTGGCTGCTCCCTATTGCCGTTTAATGCCCAATTTCGACCGTTCAATGCAAGTTGCTGGCTTCCGCCCCCGGCAACCGGCAAGCTATAGGTGTCCAAAGACTTATTGGGCGTACTACGGTATTCGTGGTACGGTTTTGAGGCACACATAAGTGAGCCCGGGGGCAATCGTTTGGAGTTAGCTCCGGCGATTGAATGGGCTCGAAATCAAGCAAGGGTTGAGTGACAGGCATTCTTGAAAGTGGAGGATAGAGGTTTATGCCGAATCAAGTAGGCACGCAAATCGCAAGAACGTTTGATTGGGTGGTCTGCAAAGCCGCTGGAATCACGTTTAACACCATCCAGTTCTTCAACAAGCGCAATCCCAATCCTTCGGTTACGCCGAAGTGGTCGGACAAGCCGCTGCTGAAATCGTGGGAGAAGACCAAGCCAACGCTGGGCTTCCCGAGGCAGACGGATTCGCTTTGCCCCGCGTGCGTGAAAGAAGCGCGCGAGGCGATCATTGCCGGCAAAAAAGACTGGCGCGACCTGATGCACGAAAAGGTCGGCGAGATCAAGGCGCAGATTATCGAGCGCGATGGGCAGGTCTGGATGGTGAAGGATTGCCCGCTCCACGGCCACTACGAAGACATGATGGCCATTGATTCCAAGTTCCTAAGCTGGATTGAGAAGCAGTTCCCCGGCCGCGACATTCCCGCCCACAACGACGAAGATCTTCACAAGCACGGCTCTTCGACGGTGCGGTATGGCCGTGGGTCGGTGCTTACCGTCGACCTGACGAACCGCTGCAACATGATGTGCGATCCCTGCTTCATGGACGCTAACCAGGTCGGCTACGTGCACGAGCTGGGCTGGGAAGAAGTTAAAGAAATCCTGGACAACGCGCTGAAAATCAAGCCGCGGCGCCAGATGTCCGTGCAGTTCTCGGGCGGCGAACCGACCATGAGCCCGTACTTCCTGGACGCGGTCGCGTATGCCCGGAAGATCGGCTACAACAGCGTGCAGGCCGCGACCAACGGCATCGAGTTCGCCAAGAGCAAGGAGTTCTGCAAAAAGGCGTTTGAGGCGGGCATGCGTTATGCCTACCTGCAATTCGACGGCATCGGCAACGACGCTAACAGCCACCGGCAGATCGGCAACTTATTTGACGTGAAGCTGCGCGCCATCGAGAACATGCACGAGGCGGGCATCGAAATCGTGCTGGTGGTGACTATCGTCAACAACGTGAACAACGACCAGGTAGGCACGGTCGTGAAGTTTGCGATGGAAAACCCCAAGAAGATCGCGTTTGTGAGCTTCCAGCCGGTTTCATTCACCGGGCGCGACGAGGACATCACCCCGGAACGTCGCTTGCGGCAGCGCTACACGCTCTCGCACCTTGCGAAGGACGTCAGCAGCCAGGTGGGCAAGGTGGAGCCGACGCGCGACTGGTTCCCGATTTCGTTTATCAGCACGTTTGCCGGATTCTCGGACATGGTCAAGGGTCAAGAGTCGAATTGGGGATCCCTCTCCTGCGGCTGCCACCCGAACTGCGGCGTTGGCACGGCGCTGATGATCAACAAGGAGACGAAGGAATGGGCGCCCGTTCCGCGCTTCCTGGACGCTGAACAACTCACGAAAGACGTTACCGCGATTACCGACGCGGCCCGCGGCAAGAGTTTCTCAAACTTCATGATGGCCATGGCCCTCTTGAAGAACTACCACCCGTTCCAGGGGCCGAAGGGGCTCAAACTGTACGACCTCTTCAAGAAGTTTGACAAGACCTGGGCGTTGACCAAGAAGTCCGAAACGAAGTATGGCCGTACTTCTCCGGAGCGCACGTATGAAGACGCCATGAAGCGCCGCCAGAGCGATCCGTGGAACTTCCTGTTCATCGCGGGAATGTGGTTCCAGGACTTGTTCAACTACGACTTCCGCCGCACGGAAATGTGCATCATCCCATACGCGACGCAGCAGGGCGAGATCAGCTTCTGCGCGTACAACACCGGCGTGGGATGGCGGCAGATCATCGAGAACATGCACAAGAACGCGACGGTGGCCGAGTGGTACAAGACGCACGGTAAGCATGAAATCTACGCCAAGGGCAAGAATGTCAACCTGCAGAGCTACGAGCATTCGCTGAAGATCGACTCGGAAGATGCAGCGCGTGTTCGCCACTTGGAGCACGACGTTCCGCTGACCGCAGCCGAAGAAGAGCGCGCTCGCCGCAAAAAGGCTTACGAAGAGCAGGCCAAGGTCCGCGCGATTTACGAAGAGCTGGTGCTGAAGAAGCCCCAGCCGGCGGTCGTGCAGATTGGCACGGTCAGCGACATCGCCAAGGCAGTGCCCGCCAATTTCGCCAACGCAGGCAAGCCGGTCACCATTGCTCCGGCCAATGGTAATGGCAACGGGCATTCCAACGGGAACGGTGCCCCAGCCACGCATGATGAAAAGGCAGCGGAAGCCGTCGCAGGCGATTAGGTAGTCTGTCAAGTCCGCAGATTTCAATGGCTCCATGCAAGGCATGGAGCCATTGTTTTTTCGCATAGAGGAAGGA
Source organism: Acidobacteriota bacterium (assembly GCA_003225315.1). Lineage (GTDB taxonomy): Bacteria > Acidobacteriota > Terriglobia > Acidiferrales > UBA7541 > Acidiferrum. The sequence goes on along the minus strand of QHZD01000045.1, from coordinate 43,358 downwards.
TTGCGTGAGGCTGCTATAATTGTTCAGGGAAATCAGATCGAGGTCTGAAGATGCCAATATACGAATACATCTGCGAGGATTGTCAGACGCACTTTGAAAAAATTGTGCTGAATAAGATGCAGGAGATTGCCTGCCCGAAATGCGCGGGGAAGCGCAACGCGATCCAGCTCTCCGTCTTCAGTTCGGCGAATGGTGCGAACGGCGCTTCAACCAAATCATCCGGCGGCTTCTCGGGCGGCGGGGGGAGTTGCTGCGGTGGTGGTTGTGGCTGCAACTGACTTGTGAGCGAGTCCTGGCGCTATGTTGATCAGCCATTCCTCACTGTTGTTGTTCATCACTGGAGCCGCGATTCTGTTGGTGATCCCCGGTCCAGCGGTGACGTACGTGGTCAGCCGGAGCATCGGGCATGGACGCGCGGCGGGTCTTGTTTCCGTCTTGGGCATCGTGACCGGGACGCTGTGCCACGTGGTTGCGGCGGCTCTGGGGATTTCCGCGCTGTTGGCTTCTTCGGTGGTGGCGTTTCAGTTTATAAAGTATCTCGGCGCGGCCTACCTGATCTATCTCGGAATTAAGACGCTGCGGCGCAAGGATGAGCAGCTTGTAGAAGCCGATACGGGCGAAACGAAACCGATTCGCCTCTACGGTCAAGGCCTGCTAGTGAATTTGCTCAATCCCAAGACGGCGCTCTTCTTTCTGGCCTTTCTGCCGCAATTTGTCGATCCAGCGCGCGGACACATGACGCTCCAAATCCTGCAATTGGGAACCTTGTTTGCCCTGATGGGTTGGTGCAGCGACTCCGTTTACGCCGTGATTGCTGGGACCGTCGCCGAACGCATTCGAAGCAGCCTGCGTCTTCGCCGCGCTCAGCGAAACATCTCTGGGGGAGGGCTGATCGCGCTGGGGCTGGCGTCAGCATTCTCCGGATCACAATCAAAATAGATCCCGGCAAAAACTCAATACAACTTTGTGTGGTTAGAGTAATTCATGGCCAGGGGCTATTGCGGCCGGGAATAGTGTTGAATGTTTGGCGGCGGAGCTATAGAAGAATTGCCGCGCGGGTCTGGCACGGGCGGTAGCGACGACCATTTCATCGGAATCACGCCGGTCCACGTCGGCGTCGCGTAATCTTCCTCATCATTGACCGCGAAGCCGGTGCGCACTTTGGCGGAAGCTTCCACCAGCGGCACGGACACCACCATCGTGCCTTTTAATTCCTGTTCGGTCGGCGGGCGCACGGTGGACCAGCGGCCGCGGATCACGTACTCGACGAAATCGCGCATGGCCGCCAGTTTCGCGGCGTCACCCTCTACTGGCTCGGCCTGGCCCATCACCACGACGGAACGGTAGTTGACCGAGTGGCCCGTGGCCGACGGCGCGCATACGATGCCGTCGAGAAGCGTCACGCTCAAGCAAAATGGCGCGCCACTCGCCAACGTTTTCATCAGGCGGCTTGCCGTGGAGCCGTGGAGGAAGAGTTTGTCGCCCACACGCACGTAGTTTGTTGGGACGACGAAGGGCTGGCCATCGGCGATGAAGGCGAGATGGCAGACAAAGGCTTCATCGAGAATGGAGTAGATCAGCTCGCGGTCGTAGCTGCCGCGCTCAGGCTTGCGCCGGACTCTTGTTCTTTCGGTCGGAGTGAAGTTGCTCATTCCCGCAGACTAGCTGGCCCGGATGCATCCCAGCAAGAGCCAATCTGGATCAGCCAATGAATTGACCTCGCCCCGGAATCGTGTAGGCTGTGGGGCACTACGGCACGCCTGTGTTCGGGACTGAGGCCCTATGGCAACGAAGAACCCTGTGTTCACCCGCGAAACGTTCCAGTTTTTCAAGGACCTGGGCCGCCACAATCGCAAGGAGTGGATGGAAGCGAACCGCGACCGCTATCAGGCCGCCATCGTTCAGCCCTTCCGGCGCTTGCTGGAAGAACTCACGCCCACGGCTCTGGAACTCGATTCTCGTTTCGATACCTCCAGCCGAACCGGCGCGAATTTTTCGCGGATCAACCGGGACATTCGTTTTGCGAAGGACAAGACGCTTTACAAAACCCATATGTACCTGAAATTTTCCGTTCCTCCGCCAGTCAAACGAGAAACTGGACAGCTCTACGTTGGCCTTGCCGTGAATACGGTTACGGCAGGCTTCCGAATCTACTCGGGAGGAAAGCGCAAAGAGTCCACGATTGCGCTGATCGCCGAGCCGCGCGTGACGGCGGATTCCCGCTGGGTCGCAAAACAAGAGAAGCGCCTCGGCCGCCGCTACGAAAGCTATTGGTACAAGATGGTGAAAGGAGAATGGACCAAGCACGACGGCTGGCCCACGGCTCCGGAGGATTGGAAAAAGATATTGGCGTGGATTGTACGACGCAAATTCAGCCCTTCCGTAGCTATGCGAGCTACTTTTCCGCGCGAGGCCTCCAAGGTCTTTCGCGATCTCTACCCGCTAGTGCGCTTCACTTCGTTGCCGGAATAGAAAAAGGAGAGGGACCATGAATCGCACCAACGATGAAATCAAGACTCGGAGAAAATTCCTAAAGATGGTGTCGGCAAGTCCGCTGCTGGCCGGCCCGGGCTTTCTGGCTGGTTCGTTCTCCAGCCTTCTCGCGGCGGGCGAAGTCACGGATAAGAAATTTATTGGCTGGCTCGATTCCCTGCAGCAAAGCGACGGTGCAATTACTTCTCCGGACCAGGCCTTCGATGTGATGGATTTTGAGCCTGCGGCGCGCAAGATACTGCCTCCAGCACATTTTGGCTACCTCTCCACGGGCGTGGACGATGACGGAACAGTGCGAGCAAATCGCGAAGGCTATTCGCGGATCCAGATTCGAGCACGCCGCCTCGTTGACGTTGAGAACACCGACATGTCCGTGAACCTTTTCGGAACGAAGTGGAACTCGCCAATCGTGCTCTCTCCGGTGAGCGCTCAGAAAGCTTTCCATCCTGAAGGCGAAGTCGCGGTGGCCCGCGCCGCACGTGCCAAAGGACACCTCATGATGTTGTCCACGGTTGCCACTTCATCCATTGAGGACGTAACCGCCGCAGCGGGTACGCCAGTATGGCAGCAGCTTTATCCAACGAATGTTTGGGAAGTCAGCGGGGCGATCGTTAAACGCGCCGAAGCTGCCGGCTCCCCCGCGATTGTCCTCACCGTGGACCTGCAGGAGGGGAGCAACCGCGAAACTCTATTTCGTTCGCAGCTCGTGGATAAAAGGGAATGCTCTGCTTGCCATCAGAGCGCTTACACGGGCTTTGCGCGCGGCAGGCCCAGAGCGGGCACCGGAGGCTTCGCCGCATACGCAGCCCGGAAACCGATGCTCAATGGCCTGGATCTTTCGAACGTCACCGCCGTGCAACCTCCGAACATGAATTGGGATTTCGTGAAGCGGCTGCGCGATACCGTAACCGTGAAGCTGCTGATCAAGGGAATCGTCACGCGCGAAGACGCGCAGCTCGCGGTGGAGCACGGCGTGGACGGTCTGATGGTCTCGAATCACGGCGGGCGCGCTGAAGAGACGCTTCGCCCGACCATCGAGAGCCTGCCAGAAGTGATCGAAGGCGTTTCCGGGAAAATCCCCGTCATTGTGGACGGGGGCATCCGGCGGGGCACGGACGTGTTCAAAGCTCTAGCGTTCGGCGCGTCTGCAGTTGGCATCGGTCGCCCTCATGCGTGGGGGCTGGCCGCATTCGGCCAGCCGGGTGTCGAGGCCGTGCTCGAAATCCTGCGCCGCGAGTTGCGCACCATCATGCGCCAGGCGGGAACCATCTCTGTGAACAAGATTACGCGTAACTACGTAGCTGGCCGCTCGTCTTGACTGCGGCAGCCGTGTCACGGTGCCCATAATCGCAACGCAAGCAAGTGCCACGACCAGAGAAAAGCCGTAAGCACGCAGCAGGCCGAGGAAACCAGGAGCGAATGGATCCTCACGGCGCGGTTGATTTCCTCTTTCGGCACACGGAGGACCAGGACCAGTCCGACGATCGACAGCAGCGGGAAGAAAAATGTTCCGAGGAAGATCCCCGCAGTCCAGAGATTGAACGAACCGAATTGCGTGCCGCCCAGCCTCATCACACAGAGCGGCACGATGAGCAGTGTCAGCGTCGCAGACAGCGGCACCACGCGGACTGAGAGGTGGCGCACGTCCTTCATGGCATCGATGAGTTTCAAGAAAAGCCACACGAGCGCGTACGGCAAAGAAGTCAGCATGAAAAACAGGCTCAGAGAGAGCAGTGCGATGCGAAGAAAGGGCAGGGCGAGGCTGCTCCGCTCGCTGTAAGAAACGCCCTCGCCCGCGACCGCCCAATCGCCACTTTGCGTGACGAAAAATACCGTCGTTCCCTCCGGTTCTTTCTCTCCGCGAAAGAGGTTCTTGCCGACGTAGAGTAGCGGCTCTGGCCGTCCGAATAGCCCAGAGCGCGTCAGCTTGCCATTGATCACGCGAATGCGCGTCCCACCAGCCAAGTCATCCAGAAACGCAAACAGTTGGCTTCGCGGCGCGCGCAGTGCGTAAAAACCCGTGAATCTCTTCAACTCGCTTACCGGAAGATCGATCGCAGGCATTTGCGGCTTCGAAAAATCCTTGGAGAGAAAGTCGATGGCCAGGTGATTCAAGCTCTCGAGCGCCCGCTGGGAATTGTCGCTGTTCAGCAGAATCACGTAGCCCCAATTCTGCTCCGGCATGTAGCGGTAGGAAGAAATGAAGCCGTCGATTCCGCCGTCGTGGCCGTGCGTCACCACGCCGCCTTCCACGCTGGTGTAATTGCAGAGGCCATACCCAAGGCGAAGGCCGTTTTTCGCTGCGAGCGTAGTTTCCGGCGCTTCCATTCGCAAGATCGATTCGGAATTCACCAGTTGCGCGTCTCCCGCCTGTCCGCGACGCAGAAGAAATTGCACGAGCTTAGCCAGTTCGCCTGGCGAAGCTTTCAGGTCCCCGGCCGGCCGCAGATAGATGAACGGGTACCCAGAAGGTTTCGGCGGATTGCCTTCATAGGCGGTTGCAAGCAGGGCTCGGCCTGCGTCGGTGAGCGGATAATCGGCGTGTTCCATCCCCATTGGCCGCAAGAACGTTTCGCGGATGTACTGATCGAAAGGTTTTCCCGTAACTTTTTCGATCAAGTAGCCCGCAATCGCATTCCCCGGATTGGAATAGGACATTCGAGTTCCCGGAGGCCAGCGGGCCGTTTGCGGATTCTTGAATCGCTTGAACACGCCGAGCAGCGGAAAGTCGTCGCGATCACGCAAGTTGTAAACTTCGCTCGGCTCCATGTCGTCGAATCCCGCGGTGTGCTCGAGGAGATGCACGATTCGAACGGGATGCATGGCCTCCCAATTGTTCTTGAACGGAATTTCCGGCGCGGCATCCTGCAACCGCGCATAAAGGTTGACTCGTCCTTCTTCCTGTAATTTCAGCAGAGCCAGCGCGACGAAGGTCTTGCTGATCGAGCCCACGCGAAATTCCGTGTCGCAACTGACGGCTCGTTTCGTAGCGATGTCCGCATCGCCGATTCCGCCGCACCAGAGAACCACTCCATTCGCTACGAGTGCCACGCCGGCTCCCGGGACGTGTTCTTTTTCCAGAACATCCTTCATGGCCTGCTGCAATTCCTGAAGGGTCTTCGGATGTGGCAGTTCGGCTTTTTGCTGTGCGATGCTCTGGGTCGGAGTCAGCAATATCGCGGCGGCGACCAATGAAATAGCGGCATGGAATTCAATGCTACGCATGCCACTCCCCTTTGGACGCACGTTCATTCGAGGTCGCATTGTATCCGTGAATCCACGCGATGCAAAAGAATTCGCAAATGAGGCTTGCTTCAGCATTGCGTCCCAGACGATTGACGCTGTGCGAACTCTCGCATACGATGCCGCACGTCACAGTTTTGCGGTTTGCGAAGTTTGAAAGGGAGTTCCGCCAACTATGAAGCCTTCAGTTCGTTATTTTGGTGCTATCGCTCTGTTGTTCTTGCGATCTGATCTGAGCCTTGCCCAGCAGCAGGCACCGCCGCAGGATAAGACCGCGGAAAAGCCGAAAGAAGAAAAGAAGCCGCCAATTCCTGAGGAAAAAGTCGTTCAGACCAAGCATTCCCTGAAGATCGGCGGACAGGAAATCAAATACACGGCGACGGCCGGCACGATTCTGTTGAAGCTTGAAGACGGCACGCCTAAAGCCAGCATTTTCTACGTCGCTTACACCAAGGATGATGTTAGCGACCCAAGCCATCGGCCGCTTACTTTCAGCTTCAACGGAGGCCCGGGTTCCTCGTCGGTGTGGCTGCATCTTGGCCTTTTCGGTCCGCGGCGCGTCCAGATGGGCGATGCGGGATCGCTTCTTCCACCGCCTTACAAACTGGTGGACAATGACGTGTCACTCCTCGACATCAGCGATCTCGTGTTCATCGATCCCGTCTCTACGGGATACAGCCGTGCAGTTCCAGGCGAAGCGCCGCAGCAGTTTCACGGTATAACGCCAGACGTCGAGTCCGTCGCCGATTTCATCCGGCTGTATGCCACGCGCAACAAGCGCTGGTCTTCGCCGAAATTTCTTGCCGGTGAAAGCTATGGCACTACGCGCGCCGCGGGCCTTTCCGGCTATCTCCAACAGCGCTACGGCATGTATCTGAATGGCATCGTGCTGATTTCCTCGATCTTGAATTTTGAGACGGCCGAGTTCGACGCCGGCAATGACCTGCCGTATATCCTCTATTTGCCGACATACACTGCCATTGCGTGGTATCACAAGAAGCTTCCGCCGGATTTGCAGGGTGGCGGCGTTGAGAAGGCCATCGAAGAATCGCGCAAATTCGCGGTAGGAGAATACACCGATTCGCTCATGACGGGGGATGCTCTGCCCAGCGCTCGGCGCGTGGAGATCATACAGAAGGTCGCGCGCCTGACCGGGCTTTCCCCCGACTACATAGACCGCACCAATCTGCGCATCGAAATCCAGCGCTTCACGAAGGAACTCCTACGCAGCGAACGCCGCACTATCGGCCGCATCGACGCGCGCTTCACCGGCATCGATCGCGACGCCGCAGGTGAACGCCCAGAGTTTGACCCCAGCATCGCGGCGATCATTGGCCCCTACTCAGGAATGTTGAATGATTATGCGCGCAACGACCTCAAGTTTGACAGCGACCTTCCCTATGAAGTTCTGACCGGGCGCGTGCGTCCGTGGAATTACGCTCCGTACGAGAATCGCTATGTCAACGTGGCAGAGACGCTGCGCGGTGCCATGACGCAAAACCCGTTCCTGCATGTTTTTGTGGCCAAGGGCTACTACGACCTGGCTACGCCGTTTTTTGCCGCGGACTACACCTTCGACCATCTCGCCCTCGACCCGACGTTGCGCGGCCATCTCAGTGGCGCTTACTACGAAGCGGGCCACATGATGTACGTACACCCGCCGTCGCTTGCCAAGCTCAAGGCGGACATTGCGCAGTTCATTAGATCCAGCATCCCCGTAAATCCAGCAAGATGAAACGCATCTTTAGCATCGTCGGTTGGATAGCCGTCGCGGTTCTAGGCGCCGGCGCACTTGGCTCCATCGCGCTGCATCGCGGCGAACCGCTCAACGCTACCTGGTTCGTTGTGGCTGCAGTGTGCTGCTATCTGGTGGCGTACAGGCTCTATTCCGCCTTCGTGGCCGCCAAAGTTCTCGCCCTCGACGACACCCGCGCCACGCCCTGCGAGCGCCATGACGACGGCCGCGACTTCGTGCCCACCAACAAATGGGTTCTCTTCGGCCACCACTTCGCCGCAATCGCCGGGCCTGGGCCGCTCGTCGGACCGACGCTCGCCGCGCAGTTTGGCTATTTGCCGGGAACGCTCTGGCTGATTGCCGGCGCGGCATTCGCGGGCTGCGTGCAGGATTTTGTGATTCTTTTTTGCTCGATACGCCGCGACGGAAAATCGATTGGCCAAATGGCCCGCGAAGAAGTCAGCGAGCGCGGCGGCTTCATCGCCCAACTGGCTGTGCTCGCCATCATGACGATTCTTCTGGCCGTGATTGGCCTCGTCGTCGTGAACGCTCTCAAATCCTCTCCCTGGGCTACTTTCACCTTGGCGATGACCATTCCTATTGCGCTGCTTCTGGGGCTCTATCTTCGCTTTGTGCGGCCAGGCCGGGTACTCGAAGCGTCCGTCATGGGCGTCGCGCTTGTACTCTTTGTGGTTGTCGCCGGGCAGTGGGTTGCCGACTCTCCCTCCTGGTCACGCGTGTTCACCTTGAGCGGCATTGCGCTCGCATTCGCCATCATTGCATACGGCTTCGCGGCATCTGCCTTGCCGGTTTGGTTGCTGCTGGCGCCGCGCGACTATCTCAGTGCATTCATCAAGGCCGGCGCCATTTTTTCTCTTGCCGCCGGGATCCTGTTTGTCCGGCCACAAGTTCTAATGCCGCCGCTCACACGCTTCATTGACGGCACTGGTCCTGTCTTTGCCGGAAAGATTTTTCCTTTTTGTTTCATAACCATTGCCTGCGGCGCAATCAGCGGATTCCATTCGCTGATTTCTTCCGGCACCACGCCGAAGATGATTCTTCGCGAGAGTCATGCTCGCTTCATCGGCTACGGCGCGATGCTGCTCGAATCGTTTGTCGGCGTGATGGCTATGGTGGCCGCGTGCGCCATGCCGCCGGGCGTTTATTTCGCGATCAACAGTCCCCCCAGCATCGTCGGCGGCGCGGGAGATGCTGCTGCCGCAACGATCAGCGGATGGGGTTATCCGCTGCAGGCACAGACTATGACCGATCTCGCTCACAAGGTCGGCGAGATCACTCTTTGGAATCGTGCCGGTGGCGCGCCTTCCCTGGCCGTAGGCATGGCGCAAATTTTTTCAAATACGATTGGCGGCGAGCGTCTTCTCAGCATCTGGTATCACTTTGCAATCATGTTCGAAGCGCTCTTTATTCTTACCGTGCTTGACGCGGGTACGCGCGTGGGACGATTCATGGTGCAGGATCTCGGCGCCCGCTTCTGGAAGCCCTTTGGCCGCACTGGCTGGATGCCGGGCGTCCTGCTCTCCAGCGCCATCATCGTCGCTCTGTGGGGCTATTTTCTCTATCAGGGCGTCGTTGATCCGCTCGGCGGAATCAATTCGCTCTGGCCGCTTTTCGGCATCTCTAATCAATTGCTTGCCGCCGTCGCACTCGTTGTTGCCACGACCATCCTGATGAAAATGGGCCGCCTCAAGTGGATCTGGGTGACGCTGCTGCCGATGGCGTGGCTCGTCACCATCACCATGACGGCGAGCTACCAGAAAATCTTCGATGCCAATCCGCGCATCGGTTTCCTTGCCTATGCGAAAGCCCTGGCCGCGCAGATTGCGGCTGGAAAGATTCCCACTGAGAGAATCGCCGAGACACAACGCCTCATTTTCAACCAGCGCCTCGATGCCGGCGTTACGGGCGTTCTTGCCGCCATGATTCTTGTTCTAATTGTCGAGGCGCTCGCGCACTGGTACGCGATTCTCAGCCGCCGCAAGGAATCGGCGCTTCACGAATCCCCGTACATCGCCACGCGCTGGGCTGCGGACTACTCCGGCGCCTCCCATGGGGACGACTGATGCGACATGCCGCAAAATCTGCGTCGCGTTTTCTGCGCCGTTTCTGGCGCGGCCTTCGTGAATGGTGCGGCGACGCCGCCTATGAAAGCTACCTCCGTTCGAAAGGCAGGCGATCCAGTTCGTGCCGCACACTCTCTCCGGCCGAGTTTTACGTGGAACAGCTCAACCGCCGCTATTCCAAACCCAATCGCTGCTGCTGACAATTACGCAAACATGGGGCTTGCCGCTCCTAAGTCTCAGGAGTAGACTCGCCACAACTTCGGTTGGGCCCTACACTTATTTTCTTAGGAGGATAAATGCTTCGTCCGTCTCGAATGCTTGCAGTTCCTCTCCTTGCGCTCGCACTCGGTCTCGTCTACTTCACTTCTCCCGCGCAAGAGAAAACCTCTAAACCCGATTTTGATATGACCGCCAGCTACATCGAAGCCTGCAGCTGCGACATGTTCTGTCCCTGCTACTTCAACGACCATTCCACCAACCACATGGCAATGGCCGAGCACCACGCGGAAGAGCACTTCTGCCGTGCCAACCTGGTTCTGAAAGTAGATAAAGGCTCTTACAAGGACGTCAAGTTGGATGGCGCCAAGGTCTGGATCGCTACCGATCTGGGCAGCGATTGGAGCACCGGCAAGGATTCCTGGCTGGTGGTGAACTTTGATCCCAGCGTCACCAAAGAGCAGCAGGCCGCGCTTGCCGACGTCCTCGGGCAGCTGTATCCGATCCCCTGGCAAAAGAAGGCCGTGCAAACCGCTGCATTTTCATGGAACGTGGACGCTAAGACGGGTGTCGCGCACGCCAAGATGAACGACGGCAAAGGCGAAGTCATCCTTGAAAAGGTCAAGGGCGATAACTCCAGCCGCGAAGTCGTCATACACAATTTGAAATACTGGGGCGCGCAATCCAACGACGGCTTTCGCATGTGGAAGAGCAAACACGAGGCCTTCGAAGGAGACGGTCACAAGTTTTCTTACGACGGGACGAATGGATTCCTGATTACTATCCACTTTTCTGGTAATGCAAAGCCCGCCTCTGCGGACTGATCGTCGATTCGGATCGGCGCCGGCGGCCGCGCTTTGCCGGTGGATAGCAGAGCGCGGCTGACGAGCTACAATTCCTCCTCGTCCTCACTCGTGTGCTTTAATAGAGTCGTCTTGTGCGTGATCCGGATGCCGCCGTTGCGGAGTCCCACGAGAATGGCTCGCCGGGTTTCTGCGGGGAGCATCTCTGGCGCGAAAACGCCGGCGAGGTCCCGAGGGAAAAACTTGATGAAGAGCGCGGCAACGTGCGCGGTGGCATAGGCCACTGGCGTCGTAAATCGTCCTTGCTGCCGTATCTGATAGAGCGTTGGAAACATGCAATCGCTGCGGATCACGAGGAGCAGATCGTCCTTCTTGTTGTGCTTTACTCCTCGCACCAGAACAGCCGCGGCGAACCGCGCATTCTGTAAAATTCCTTGCCGAATCAGCTTGGCGATCATGCGAGGGGAATAGGTTTGCGGAAAGTGGCGCCTCAACATTCCGCGAGATTTCGATAATTTCCCCAGTTTGTGCCAGCGCCGCAGCCGGTCGATCTCGTTTCCGCCGATTTTTACGTCGAGCTCCCGCATGGGAATGAAACGGGAAAGAGTGGCCACTTCGTCTTGGGCGGCCAGGAACACCCGCACTGTCCCAATGGGTTCTGGGAACCGGAATTTTTCGACTTCGGAGAAACGCTTGCCTAACTGAAATCTTCCGCCGCGATAGACGCGCGGGTGCGAGATCGCCTCGTCGAACGATACTTCCGGCGACCACTGAGAAATGGGGTCATCGCTTTCGCTGCTTTCGTATAGGCGGATGTGCACGTTGTGAACTTCGTCCAGCAATTCCGCAGCGCGCTTCACCAGCAAATTTGTCAGACCAGGCGCCACTCCGGCATTGATCAGTGCCAAGCGGTTCTTTTCTTCGAATTTCTTCGCATAGCGGAATTGCTCGGCCTTGAAAGGGTGGCGTGTCAGGTGGGAGCTTAAGTCTAAGTAATGCGCGCGCAGCCGCAGCGCGGCCCGCAACACGATCTCGTTAAAAACGGAGGCCGAAGCGTTAATGATAAGCTGGCAGCCCTTCGCGGTCTTCACGATTCCGCGCAGGTTTCGCGCGTTCACTTCCGTTACCGCGATGGTGCTTTTCTTTCCCAGGAAGCGCCGCGCGCGCTCCGGATCGCGGTCTCCGCACCAGACCGTATGTCCTTGCCGCTCCAGCAATTGCGCGAGAAGAGAGCCGGTCGCCCCAGCCCCTAGAACGAAGATCCGCATGGCGTGGCCAAAACTCTACCACAATCCGAAGGGCCGTCCTTAGCGGTGGCTTTCCGTGCCCAATTGCGAACTTATGGCGGGCGGCGTACACTATGGCCGTAACTCCGACCCCTGAAGCCTACGGGAGAGATAACCCATGGCTTCTGGGGCGATGCTCCGAGGAATCGTTGGGGCTGAGGGTTTGGACGGAAACGTCCAAGCCTCCCGCTTGTGGTGAGCCCTTTGGGTTTGCCCGTGCTTGGAAAGGAGCGATTACGCCGAAAATGCGTACTTTTTCGGTGAATGCCTGATTCCTAGCACTGGATCGGGCGGTTTTGTTTTAAAGGCTGGCAGTGCGCCAAGGTAGTCGGCAATTGCATCCAACGAATGCGACGGTACCATGATCCTCCATGACAAATTTGGCCGCCAGATCACCGACCTGCGCATCTCTATCACGGACCGCTGCAACTTCCGGTGCGTCTACTGCCGGTCCGCCGACCCAGAAAATTACCGTGACCACGACGAAATTCTCTCCTGGCCGGAACTCGATCGCCTAGCCAGGGTCTTCCTTAGCTTGGGCATCCGTAAGATTCGCATCACTGGCGGCGAGCCGCTCGTCCGCGACGGCGTCGAGGACTATCTAGCCCGCCTCCATGCCCTCGGCGTCGAGGACCTCTCGATGACCACCAACGGCCACCTGCTCGCCGAACGGTGCGATCGCCTCCTGGCCTCCGGCCTCCGCCGTATCAACATCAGCCTTGATTCTCTCGATCCCGGGAAATTCGAGCGCATCACCAGAACCAAATCCTTTTCAACCGTGATGCACAGCATTGACGTCGCGCAGAAATCGCGGTTGGCCCCTGCGAAGGTGAACGCCGTCTTGGTTCGTGGCATCAATGACGACGAAGTCGAAGCCTTTGCTTTGTTCGCCCGCGAAACCGGCGTCATCATGCGCTATATTGAATTCATGCCGCTCGACGCCGACCGCCACTGGACCCACGGCTTAGTCGTGCCCGCTGCGGAAGTCCACCAACGGATCCACACTCGTTGGCCGCTCATGCAGATACCCCACGAGCGCAGCGAAACCGCCCGCAAGTACCGCTTTGCCGACGGCGCACCCGGCGAAATCGGTCTGATTGCCCCCGTGACCCAGCCTTTCTGCGGCCATTGTTCCCGCATCCGCCTGACTGCGGATGGCAAGCTCCGAACCTGTCTTTTCAGCAAGGAAGACCACGACCTGCGTGCGCTGCTCCGGGAAGGAGCCTCCGACGACGATCTGGTAGCCTACATCAGCTCAATTGTGATGGAAAAAGAAGAGGGGCACCACATCAATGAGCCCGGTTTTGTACCGCCTTCCCGCACCATGGTCTTTATCGGCGGGTAGTGGCAAATTATCGGGAATATGAGAAAATGAGGTTTCCAAGCAGGGATCAGGGACCGCTTAGCATCGACCTCTAAAGCAGACGAAACACACCCCATGGGCAACCTAGTTTCGATATCGGATAGCAGCATCTTCATCGGCGTGGACCAGCCGCCCACCCTCCACGCCCCCGAAATCGAAGCCGGCGTAGGATGCGACTTCGATTCCTACCTCTTGGTGCCAGACAATACCCTCGACGACCGCATCGCTGCCGCCAAAGCCCGTCTCGGCAACGACGTTGTCATTCTGGGCCACCACTACCAGCGCGACGAGGTCGTTAAGTTTGCCGACTTCCGCGGTGATTCCCTTAAACTCTCCTTCCAGGCTTCGCAGGCCGAGGGCCGTTATATCGTCTTCTGCGGTGTGCATTTCATGGCAGAGAGCGCCGATATCCTCCGCCGCCAGCACCAAACCGTCATTCTTCCTGACCTCAATGCCGGCTGCTCCATGGCGGATATGGCCGACATCGGCCAGGTGGAAGCCTGCTGGCACGAACTCTCATCGCTCCTCGATGTGCGCAAGGTCGTCCCTGTCACCTACATGAACTCGACTGCAGCCATCAAAGCCTTCACCGGCGAGAACCGCGGCTCGATCTGCACCAGCTCCAACGCCGCGGCTGTCATGAACTGGGCTTTCGAGGGTGGCGAGAAAGTTCTCTTCCTTCCCGACGAGCACCTGGGACGCAACACCGGCTATCGCATGGGCATCCCGCTTGACCAAATGATCGTCTGGGATCCCTGCCAGGATTTTGGCGGAAACACGCCGGAAGCGATTCGCAACGCGCGCATTATCCTCTGGAAGGGCTATTGCTCGGTTCATCAGCGCTTCACGCCGCAGCAAGTTGAGCGCGTCCGCCGCCAGCATCCCGGCATTCGCGTCATTGTTCACCCAGAATGCCGCTTCGAGGTCGCCGACGCCGCCGACCAAATCGGTTCGACTGAAAGCATCATCAAAGCCATCCAGGCTTCTCCGGCAGGCACTGAGTGGGCCGTCGGCACCGAAATCCACCTCGTCAATCGTCTTGGCAAGGAATTGAAAAACCACAAGGTCATCTCGCTCGATCCCAGCGTTTGCGTTTGCACCACCATGTTTCGCATCACGCCGCAGCATCTCCTCTGGGCGCTCGAAAATCTGGGCGAGGGCAACGTCGTTAACCGCATTTCCGTTGACGAACGCACTCGACACCATGCGCGGGTTGCTCTCGACCGCATGCTGAGTTTGCGTTAGCATCGAATAGGACGGACTTTTGCTTTGCGCTGCGTGATGAGCACTCTGTCCCCTCTGTGCCTCTTTGTCCCCGGAACGGAAAAACGATGGCAGACGAAGACGATGATCAGGAGCAGGACGAGACTCCGGAACCGCCGCAGCGCCTTTTCACGCTGACCGAAGCCGAACGCGCGCGCCAGGAACTCGAGCCTTTTCTCGTCGAGGCCATGGATTCCCGCAAAAAGCTCTCGGGCTTGGAAAACGAGCTAGCAGCCGTTTCCGCGCGCATCATGATGATGGGCGGCATAATCGTCCCATATGAAAAATTGGCTGCCGTCCGCATGGAGCACCAGCAACTTGCCGAAACACTCAAGACAGCGCTCAATCGCATTCTCGAAACCGGTTGCCTGGTCAAGGATCTCGACGTCGGCCTCCTTGATTTTCCCGCCGTCATCAACCATCAGGACGTCTACCTCTGCTGGAAGCTCGGCGAAGACCGCATCCGTTTTTATCATCGCCAGGACGAAGGATTCGCTAACCGTAAACCGCTCGACCCGCGCGACCTCGGCCCCGGCGACACCGTCCAGTAGTTTTGGTTTTGCTTGTTTGTGTAAAGGCAGGACTTTAGTCCGGCCGCATTTTTCTTGCTGTCATCCTGAGCGAAGCGAAGGACCTCAACTGCCCGTTTCTCGCTTCTTCAAATTGTGAGAAACCTTGACCAACCATCCTGAAAACCGCCTCAAAGACTCCGCCAGCCCGTACCTGCGCTCCGCAGCGCATCAGCCCATCGACTGGCACGAATGGGGCGACGCAGCTTTTGCCCGCGCCAAATCCGAAGACAAACCCATCCTCCTCGATATCGGTGCCGTCTGGTGCCACTGGTGCCACGTCATCGACCGCGAATCCTACGAGAACGCCGAGCTCGCGAAAATCATCAACGAGCATTTCGTCGCCGTGAAAGTCGACCGCGACGAGCGCCCCGACGTTGATTCGCGCTACCAGTCCGCCATCAGTGCCATTTCCGGACAGGGCGGCTGGCCGCTCACAGGCTTCCTTCTTTCCGACGGCAAACCGTTTTTTGGCGGTACCTATTTCCCGCCCGAGGACCAGATGGGTCGCCCCGGATTCCGCCGCCTTCTTCTCGCCGTCGCCGATTCTTATCGCAACAAACGCGCCGAACTCGAGCGCGCCGCCAACTCTCTTGCCGACGCCGTCTCGCAGGCGGAAGTCTTCACCGGCGCCCGCGGCGATTTCGATCTCGGCGTCGTTGAAGCGCAGGTCAAATCCATCACCCAGCTTTTCGACATCAAGAACGGCGGTTTTGGCCGTGCCCCGAAATTCCCGCACTCCTCGGCTATCGATCTCGTCCTTGAGCGCTATCAACAAACGAAAGAAAAACATTTGCTCGCCATGGCCGAAACCACCCTCGAAAAAATGGCCCGCGGCGGCGTTTACGACCAGCTCGCCGGCGGCTTCCATCGCTATTCCGTCGATGAACGCTGGCTCGTCCCCCATTTCGAGAAAATGTCGTACGACAATTCCGAACTGCTCAAGAATTATCTCCACGCTTCGCTTTTTTCATGGAGCGCCGATGACGAAAGCACCCGCAAGCCGGATGCAAATTGGCATCCGAAGTCTTCAGTTTTCGGAGAACTCGCCGAAGGGATCATTCGGTGGGTTAACGAAGTTCTGTCTGACCAGGAGAACGGCGGATTTTACGCCAGCCAGGACGCCGACTATTCATTGGATGACGATGGTGACTACTTCACCTGGACGCTTGGCGAAGTTCGTGCCGTTCTCGCGCCCGAAGAATCGCGGGTGATAGAGCTCTACTATGATGTTGAGCCACACGGAGAGATGCATCTCAATCCGGCTAAGAATGTTCTTTGGATCGCTCGTGAATTCTCGGAGATCGCTCAAATCCTCAAAAAAGACGAAGACGAAGTTGTCCGAATCAAGCTGCACGCCGAAGCAAAGATGCTCAAGGCGCGCGCGGACCGTTCCACGCCTTTCGTCGACAAAACGATGTACGTCTCCTGGAATGCGATGTTTGTCTCGGCCTATCTTGAGGCCGCGCGCATCGTCGGCACGGCTTGGATCGCAGAAGACTGTCGCAAGTTCGCCCTGAAAACTCTCGATCGCATGCTGAAAGAAGCCTGGACTGAAACGCGCGGTTTCGGCCATCGCATCGGCGGGCCCATTCTTGAAGGCTCGCTCGACGACCAAGTCTTCAGCGTCCTCGCGCTTCTCGACGCCTACGAAACCACTCTCGATCCCCGCTATTTCAGCGCCGCGCAGAAAACCATAGACCTAGCCATCTCCCGCTACGGCGACGCCGAAGGCGGTGGCTTTTTCGATCGTCCTTCCGACGCCGCGCCCATGGGTGGCCTCGACGTGCGCCGCAAGCCTTTTCAGGATTCACCCACGCCCGGCGCCAATTCCGTCGCTGCCATCGCCCTCATTCGAATGCACGCTTTCACAGGCGACGATCGCTACCGCGCTTTCGCCCAAAAAACGCTCGAAGCCTTTGCCGGCATCGCTCCGCAGTACGGCCTCTTCGCCGCCACATACGGTCTCGCTGCCACGCTTTTCGCCCATCATCCCAGCCAGGTGGTTATCGCTGGCCCCCCCAACAATCCCGCCGCCCATGCCCTCGAAGCCGCTGCTCACCGCGTCTTCCGCTTCGGCAAATCTGTCCTTCGTGTCACGCCCGAAACTCCGCAGGTTCATCTCGCTGGCGCTCTCAAAGAAACTCTCCCTCATCTCCTATCCGGCAAACCGCTCGCCGTCGTTTGCTTCGGCCAAACGTGTCTGCCTCCAACTAGCGATCCCGCGCAACTCATCGCCCTGCTCGAAAACGGCGTCGCTGGCGCTGCCACTCCTTAGCCTATTTTGATCGCCCAACTTGTAGGGCCGCAAGCATGCTGGGCTTGGGTTTCAAGGCAAACAAAAAAACAGGGCGCGATGCTCATGCACCGCGCCCTGCTTTTCCTTAACTTCCTTTACGTCCTTTACTTCTTTTACCTCATTATTTCTTGGGTCTCGACTCCGGCGGCACCATCCCGTTGGCCCGGTAATACACCACCAGGTTGCCGTAGTGTTCTCCAGAGTGTTCGATCAACCCGTAAGCCAAGTCATACAGCCGGTCCAAGTGGGGCCCGCCGTCATTCACCGCCTCATTCAGTCCCTTGTCGCCCTTTGCCTTGATCACGTCGGCACCGTCGCTCACACACTGTTTTACGAACGTCACCAGGTCGGCCTTACTGTTAATCTTCAAGTCGGCTGGCTTGGGATCGTCCGGATACCGAGGTTTTTTTCCTTGCGCGGTGTCCGTAAAGTAATACATCGACGCGGTGACATGCAGCAGCACCCCGCGAAACGTCCTCGAATCCGGATTCGGTTTGTAATCGTACTTATCTTCCGGCAAATCCTCCGCAATGGTGATCAATTTCCGTCCGATTTCGTTCCACTGCTCCAGCACCGCCTGCGAAGGACTCGGCGCTGGTTTCGGCGGTGCCTTCTTTGCCGCATCCTGTGCCAATGCCGGCAACACCGCCAACCCCATGGCCAAGGCTAGACCTGCCACCCACTTGAGTTTCTTCATTTTCCCTTCCCTCCGTTACGCCCAAAAGCCGGACGTTCATTCCTTCAGACGCGCCGCCAAGCAAGGCGTTTCCTTTAACCAGCATCGACTCTCCCAAACATACCTGGCCCCCGCGGGGGGTTCATCTTACGCAGTAAAGCCGTCTTCGTCATGCAAAATTCCCAACCTTCGCATGCTAAACTCATATTTTGCGATTAGGGGCGCCATTACAGTGAATTGGGGCTTTCAGTTTCTGCGCATTGCCATCGGTTTAAGTATCCTGACGCTGCTGTATCTTTCGCAGCGCTTCTGGTACCGCTCCCTCTGGCGTGTGACCTCGCATTGGGGCCGGACGGCGCTCCGAATCACTCCCCGGTTGGCCTATATCGTTCTGCTCCTGCTCGTAATCGTTACTACGGCTCAAGGTTTGGTGTTCGGGCGCGCATCCTTCACGCGGCACAGTTCCATCGTGACGGTTATCGGTGGTCTCTGGTTTTTCAGCGCGCTCTTCGCCTATATCGCGGTCAAGGCGGTCCACGGGTTGGAACGCCTCTGGCGATGGCTGCACCCCGCAACTGCCAAGAAATCTACTCCCAATCCACTCGCTGCAGAGTCCGCTTCGGCCGCTGCTGAGACCGTTGCCGATCCCGGCCGCCGATACTTTTTTCGCGCCGCCACTGCTGCCGCCGGGGCCGCTCCTTTTCTTGGCGCCGTGTATGGTTTCGCTGCCGAGCGCCTGAACTACCAGGTCCGTCACATTGAGATACCTGTCCCCAATCTTCCGTCCGCTCTCGACGGCATGCAGATCGTGCAAATCAGCGATATTCACCTTAGCGGCTATATGTCTACCGCGCAGGTGCGCCGCGCCGTGGATATGGCGAATGGTCTCGGCGCCGACCTCGCTGTCGTCACCGGCGATCTCATCACCGGAAGTGGCGATTCGATTGCCGATTGCGTCGACGAAGTTCGCCGTCTGTACGCTCCGCTTGGTACCTGGGGATGCAACGGCAACCACGAAATATACGCGCGCGCCGAAGACGAAGCGGCTTATCGCTACTCCCAGGCCGGCATGAAGCTGCTGCGCCAGGAAAACGCGCTAATCACTTTCAAGGGCGCCAAGTTCAACCTCATCGGGGTCGATTACCAGCGTGAACGCATGCGCAACGGCCAGAGACAGCAGACCCTTTCGAATGTCGAGCCACTCGTTCGCCGCGACATGCCCAACATTCTCCTGTCGCACAATCCAAACTCTTTCAATCGCGCCGCCGAACTCGGCATCGAGGTTTCCCTCGCCGGTCACACCCACGGCGGACAGATTCAGGTCGAAATTCTCGATCACCGCCTTAGTCCCGCGCGCTTTATCACCGATTACATTGCCGGCCTTTACCAGCGTCCGCTTTTTTCGCCAGCTGCCACTGATCGTGCTGCTGCGAACGCTTCCGCCTCCCAGACGTCCAGTCCGTTGCTCCTTGACTCTCACTTGTCTCCCGTTGCCCATCTCTATGTGAATCGCGGCTTGGGCACGGTCGGCGCCCCCGTCCGCCTCGGCGTCCCTCCCGAGATCAGCCTCATCGTCCTTCGCCGAGCCTAGGGGGACACTCTTCGCTAGGTTCTTCTCGGCTTTTTTCCGAATTTCAGTGTTTTTCGGCGCGAATGTCCCGCCTTTGTCTCTGTACTAATCGTAGTCCTCACCCGATAAACTTGCGCCACCTCACAGAATTCCTCCGATAATAGAAGTAACCGTTGCCCGCCGCCACAAACTGTCGGCGCCCTCTCTTCCTCATTCTCTTTACGCATCAGGGGAGCACGGCTAGGTCACCGGGCTCCGAATCTAAGTTCTTGAGCCGAGATAGAAGACTTTGCCATCATCAGAAAAAATTGAACAGCGCATCGACGGCCGAGGCATGGCTCCTTGGCCTCGCCTCTACCCGATCTTATTTTCCATTGTTCTGTTGATCGCCTTTTGCGTGGCGCATTGGGGCAAGCGGGGTTTTGCCCTTTCTGCATTTGGTGATTTGGCGGAACTCGGTTTTCTTTTGGTCGCGGCTACCTTCATGGTTCGAAACGCTTTCGCGAGCCACGGCGCCGCCCGCATTTTCTGGTTGTTTTCATCTGCGGGCATCGCCTTTTGGATCTTCGGTGTCGCCCAGTGGACGGAATATGAAATAGTTCTCCGCGTATCGGCGCCTCAGACGCCTGTTGGCGACACCTTGCTTTTCCTCAAGCTCGTGCCGCTCGTTGCGGCGCTTGCCATTGAGCCTCAGTCCCAGCTCACACGCCGTTTTCGCATTCTTGGTTTTCTAGACTTTTCGTTTCTGCTGGTCTACTGGTTTTATTGCTATGCCATGTGGGTCATTCCCTACAGGTTCGTTGTGAACGAGGATGGTGTTTATAGTTTCCATTTCAATACCATAGATACCCTTGGGCATATCATTTTCGTTTCCGTCCTCGGAATTGTGGCCTTGCGAGCACAAGGCGCGTGGCGGAATCTCTATCGCCTCTATTGGGCGTCTTTCGCTCTCTACACTCTGTCCTCCATGATCGCCAACGTCGCCATCGACGAGGGCAAGTACTATTCCGGAAGCCTCTACGATCTCCCACTATTGACCTCCGTCGCCGGAATCGCCTACTTCGCAATTCTGGGTGGCAATCTTCCCGTGCGTTCCGCTCCATCTCCGCTCACCGGCGTTCATTCCAAATCTTCGCGGGCCGTGGTTCTGTTGCCGGCTCGCATCGCCATGCTGGCTACGCTCTCCACTCCTCTCATAGGGTTTGCCTTGCTTGGTTCCACCGGTCTCTCTGACAACATTGGACGCTTCCGTGTTCTCGCTACGTTCCTCGCCATGCTGATTCTGACAGCGCTCCTCTCTCTCAAACAAGACCTCTTGAGCTCCGACCTGATTTGCTCGCTCCGTGAGGCTAATCTTGCCTGTGCCAGCCTCTCGAATACGCGCCAACGAATGCTCCAGGTCGAAAAGCTCGCCTCGCTCGGTCAGGTTGTGGCCCGCGTCGCCAATATAGTCAAGAAAGCCGTGGCTGCCACGCTCAACTCTTCCACGACTTTGATAAGAGATGCCGCGGTCGGCTCTCCCACGCGTGGGATGGTGGAAAAACTAGTGAGCCAAGCCCACCGCACGGACGCGCTGCTCAATAACATGCTTAGTTTCGCCTGCGAATCACCGCTGGAAATTACCAGTGTCGATCTGCGCCAGCTGCTCTCAGCTGCCGTCGGCTTGACCCGGGTGGGACAAAACCCTCGCGTTCAACTGGAAATCAAATCAGAAGGCGAGATTCCCAGTGTTGCGGCCGATTCCAGCCGCATTCTCCAGGTATTTCTTCAGATCATCGGCAATGGCGTCGATGCCGTGGAAGAAAAGGGTTCGGGTTCTCTTGTCATCACCTTGCGCGTGGTGAACCAGCAGGTCGAGGTCGAATTCGCCGACAGTGGAGGCGGGTTGTTGGAGCCGGAACACGTCTTCGACCCTTTCTACACCACCAAAGGTGTGGGCAAGGGTGTCGGCCTTGGCTTGAGCACTTGTTACGGCATTGTCCGCCAACACGGCGGCGATATTTCTTGCCGTGATCGAGTGGGGGGCGGCGCCGTCTTTACTATCAGCCTTCCCGGCGCGAGGGAAGGAGCCTCTCGCATCAGCCTGCCGAATCTTGCTCCCGCGGAGGAAAGCTAACTTTGTTCGCGCGGACACAATCCATTTGCCTCAAAGTGGCCATCATAACCACTGTCGCTCAGACACTGGCCGCCTTTGCTCTGAAGGAGAGTTATGCCGCCACCGTCATAGGCGACATCGCGTCGCTGATCCTCACCGGGGTCCTGCTCATTCTCTGCGGACTAAATTCTCGCTCTTCCACTGGCCCCGCGCGCATGTTCTGGCTTCTGAACACCGCCGCTTTTACCTTTCTTTTCTCTTCCTATTCCTATTGGTCTTACTCCGAAGTCCTACTTAAGAAATCGGCCCCCAATCCTCTAATTGGTGACGGTTTCTTTTTCCTCGTGCCCGCCCTCATGCTTGCGGCCCTTGCTTTTCGTCCCCATTCGGAATCCGCCGCCAGTGATCTGCGTTTCCGGCGTATTGATTTCGCCTTTTTGCTTTCGTGGTGGCTATGCCTCTATTGCTACTTTGTCGTGCCGTGGCTCACCGTGGTCAACAATTTCGCTTCGTATAATCGCGCCAACTATTTCTTGGTTCTGGCCGAGCAATCGTCGGTCGTCCTCGTTTTGCTTGTGCTTTGGCGAAGGACGACAGGACCCTGGCGCAGGTTTTACGGCCATGCTTGCCTGGGCAACATGGTCTTTGCGCTCGCAAATCTCATTCAGGGCCTTGCCTTGGCCGCCGGCAAATACTATTCAGGAAGTATCTATGATGTGCCCCTTAGCCTGGGTGACCTCTGGATCATCTACGCTTTTGCCATTGGTTCGAATCTCCAGCCTTCTTCCGACTCAGCCCCGGCAGAATCCGATCGTCAGGGATTATGGACCGCGCGCCTCGGCATGATCGCAATTGTTTCCTTGCCATTGCTCGCGATATACGGTTATCTCGAAGACTCCGACCCCGGAGTGGTAATCACATTCCGCCTGCGTCTGATCCTTGGCGCTATGTTTTTTCTCGGCGCGCTGGGTTTCCTCAGGCTCTACGTTCTTGAACGCGAGCTTCAGCGCCTGGTTGCCCTTACGGAATCCTCCTACGAGAGTTTGAAAACAGTCCAGGAACGCATCGCGCTTTCGCAGAAGCTCGCGGCTCTTGGCCGTCTATCCTCGGGCGCCGCTCACGAGATCAACAATCCTCTTACCGCCATCTTCGGCTACTCCGGATTGCTTGCTGACAATCCTTCTCTCTCGCCCCAGGAGCGTCGTCTCGCCTACGAAATCCAGCAGCAGGTCCGCCTTGCCCAGTCAGCCGTTTCCAGTATGCGCGGACCGGCGAGCAGCTCTTCCCCGGATAGTCCGTTTCAGAGTCCTTCTTCGGCATCTGTTCGCATCCTGGAATAAAAACGCCATTCTCGTAGGCAATTTCGGCAGCGGCAAGATTGCCGCGTTCAACGGCTTCACGTACAAATTCATCGGCTTCGTGAAGAATCCCGACGATTCCGTCCTGACCATCGATGGGCTTTGGTCTCTCACCTTCGGCAACGACGCAAACGCCGGGCCAGCGAACACTTTGTTCTTCACTGCTGGCATTAACGGCGAACAGGACGGCCTCTTCGGCACCATCACGCCCGTCGACGGCCTCGACGGCGACGAAGAATAAACAACGCGAACTTTGTTCCTTGAAATAACCTGCGCGAAGAGGCGGCAGATGCACCGATGTTCTCTGCCGTCTCTTTTTTGTGAGCTCTCCCCTCGGTTGTTTTTCGGTCTGCATCCAATGCTAGAATCTCCCCGCGCCAATTTATTTCATGCCCATCCAAGAGAAAAATTTCTGGGCGACCACCGTAGATTCGCCGGAAGTAGCCGCCTCTCCCGGTTTTCCTGATTCCATCGACGTCGCCATAGTCGGAGGCGGTTACTGCGGCCTCTCCGCTGCGCGAGCGCTCGCGAAACGCGCCGTAAACGTCGCGGTGTTCGAAGCTGAAACGCTAGGCTGGGGTGCCAGTTCGCGAAACGGTGGCATGGTCCTTACCGGCATGAAGCTGCCGGTCCCCGCACTAATCAAACGTTACGGCAGGGAAGCCGTTCGAAGAATGTACGCCGCGTCTCTCGACTCCATCGACTGCGTCGAGCAGATCGTCCGCGAAGAAAATATCGACTGCAATTTCTCGCGTTGCGGCCATCTGGAAGTTGCCTGTAAGCAATCGCACTTCGATGACTACGAAGAATCCGCCGCGCTGATCAAGCGCGAGTTCAATCACGCGCTGCGCATCGTTCCAAGAAGCGAGCTACGCGCCGAAATCGGCTCGGACATTTATTTCGGCGGCATAGTCGACGAAACCAGCGCCGGCCTGAACCCCGCGCGCTACGTTGCCGGACTCGCGCATGCCGCACACCGCGCCGGCGCATGCCTTTACGATCGCACGCGCGTTGTCTCGATTGAGCCGGAGAAAAGCACCGGCGGACGCAAATTTCGCGTGCAAACTTCAAAAGGCGCTGTCACGGCGCGCGAAGTGATTCTTGCCGGCGGCGCATACACAACCGAAGCCACCCCCGTGCTGCGAAAGAAAATCATTCCCATCGGTTCCTACATCATCGCCACGGAAATTCTTCCAGCGGACCTCGCCCGCGAACTCAGCCCGCGCAATCGCATGATCTACGACTCCAAACATTTTCTCTATTACTACCGGCTCACGCCGGACAATCGCATGCTTTTCGGAGGCCGCGCCGCCTTTTTCCCGGAAACGGAAAATACCGTGCGCCGGAGCGCCGAGATTCTCCGCCGCGGCATGATCGGCGTGTACCCGCAACTGCGCGGGGTGAAAGTCGAATTCGTCTGGGGCGGCACTCTCGATTTCACTCTCGACGTCATGCCGCACGCGGGGAAACTCGACGGAATGTATTTTGCCGCGGGCTTTGCCGGCCACGGCGTCGCCGCCGCAACCTGGTTCGGTGCGAAGCTCGCCGGCCTCATTTGCGGCGAACCCAACGACATTCCCTTCGGCGGCATCAAGTTTCCCGCCGCTCCCTTCGGCCTGCGCAGCGGCAACACCTGGGCGCTTCCTCTCGCTGGCGCTTGGTACAAAATCCTCGATTTCTTCACATAGGTTGCGGGCCGGCGTCGGCTTTTCCTGCCAGTAATTTCCGAAACACAAAATACATCACCAGGCCGATCAGAACCGGAATAGGCCCCCACTTTCGGGCAAAGGGATCGCTGGCCACGAGCGCGACAACGCTCATCGCGAGCGGCGCGGCCACCACGTAAATCAGCCCAGCCCGTCCCCAAGGAATGCGGAACGGCCGCCGCAAATCCGGCTTCGTCTTGCGCAATCGCCACGATGCCAGCACCGTCAGCACGGTTACTCCGATGCGCAGCCACACGTACACGGTCAAGAGCTGCACCATCGTTTTCCGCGCCAGCAGCGCGTAAATAATCGAGGAGACAATGATGGCGATCCACGGCGTGCCGTAGCGCGGGTGCCGCGCGGAAAACGCCGCCGGCAAGTAGCCGTCTTCCGCCATCGTCGACGGCATGCGCGTGCTGGTCAGCACCGTGGCGTTCAGCAGCGAAAGATTGGTGACCATCGCGGCGATGGTCATCGCAAAGCCCAGCCACGGCCCGCCAATCAACGCCGCTGCGCCGGAAAAATATCCGGTGTGCCACTTCTGCCAGTCGCCGAGCGCGGCGAGTGAAAACATCGTTGGCAGGAAATACGTGGCCATCGAAAGCGGCACCACAATCGCCAGCGCCCGCGGATAACTCCGCTGCGGGTTTTCCACTTCTTCCGCAACACTGGACACTTGCTCGTAGCCGGAGTAAAGCCACAAACCCAGCGCCAGTCCCGCGCCGAAGACTTGAAACGGCGGAACGTGCGGCGGCACCAGCGGCACAAACGGGTTGTGATGCCACTTGCTCGCCGCGATGGCGCACAGCGCCGCGATCACCAGCAATACGAAAAGTTCCAGCACCGTGGAGACCGCGCCGACCATCTGAATCCCGCGCACGTTGATCCATGCGATCGCGGCGATGATGAGCACACTCACCAGGTGGTGCTTCCATCCCACAATCGCCGGGAAATAAAAGCTCAGATAGTCCGTCGTCAGCACGGCATAGGCGGCGGCCAGCAGGAACGACGCGCTCCAGTTCCACCACCCTGCCAGGAATCCCCAGAAGTCGCCGAACGCGGCGCGCACCCAGCGGTAGAATCCGCCTTCGACGGGAATCGCCGTCGTCAGTTCCGCCGCCACCAGCGAAACGGGAATGCACCAGAAAAACGGAATGAACAGGTGATAGAGCAGTGTCAGCCCAGGCCCGCTCGTCGTGACCATGTCTTCCAGCCCGAATGGCCCGCCCGTGGCGTAGGCAAACATCACGAATACGAAAGGCAGCAAGGCGGCTTTGCGCGCTACCGCGCGCGTTGCGTTATTCTTGTGGGCTTTGTCGGAAATGTTCTCTGCGCCTTGGCGTCGTCAAACGCCAAATTCTGTCCCGCAGAGCGTATCGTATTTCCCCTTGGGAATCGAACCGGGCTGTCGCGCATTACGCCAGACTTTGTCGATGGGCTCTTCGGGATTGTGATCCGCCTTCGGGCCCTTTCTCCGTCATCCGGAGGCTCGGCATGCTCCAGGCGGTAGATGCTCATAGCCCCTTGGGCCTTACCTTTCGCCAAAGCAGCTGCTGTAAACTAGCAGGAAGCAAGGGATATTAGTGTGAAGATTTTTATCGATGACTCGGGCGGTTTTTCCTGGACAACTCACGGAGTCTCCTTGTTTTGCGGAGTCACTATCTCGGACCGGACTCTTGACGGCATCACATCCAATTTCAGCGCGTGGAAGGGCAGGCAGCCGTATTCACAACGGGTTCTGAACTCAAAGCCACAGACCTGTCGACAGCGCAACAAGCATCCTTCGTAAATTCAGTGATTCTGAATAGCCCCCGCCTAAGACTGACGCTGGCTGGAACAAAAACGACTCTCTTCGCAAAAAAGATAGCAGAACAATTCATCAAAGACTCGGCGGACGTATTGCGCGCCACTGCGAAGTTGGGACGCGAAACTGGTAGACCACTCATTGAAGATTTCTTCCGAAGGATGGCCAGATGGATGGAAGAACGGAGTCCTGAAAATTTGATGTGGATTTGTTCTCTAGGAAATGCGATTCATCTTTCCATTCAGCACAGTATCGTTTTGTTCGCAGAAGAGGCTGATGACTGCGAGTTCGAAAACATTGAAATTCTTATAGACCAGAGCTTCATCGAGAAATCTACACATATTCAATTCTGGAAGGAATGGCTGCGGAACTTTCTCTACAGCACATCAGTCAAGGACCCGATGATGACTCCAAAAGAATGGTCTGAAAGGGACCATCCCTTCAACAGAAGATATGGCCACGCCCGAGGCTTCATCGATTGGTCTGACCTCTTCAAGAACCACGTTCACTTTGTGAAATCCGGACACTTCATGGGAGTCCAGATCGCAGATATTTGCGCGAACATCTCCTACAGATTCTATTCGGGCAGGCCGAAGTATCGGCACTACCGCTTATTACGTTCTAGAATCATAGGGAAGCACAATACTGAGATTCACTATGGTGTGCTGAATGAATTGAGCTTGATGACGGACGCGCCCGGAAACCACGTGAAGGACTACACCGAACAAGAGCTTGCGGCGATGGCCGAGATGGCTGCGTCAAAACGAGAAGCCAGGGAGTGAGTTGGGGGTGAGCAAGCCCCGGTCCGCCGAGACGCCCTGGCACGTGGACCAGGCATCAACGGCCGAGGCGGTTTTTGAATTTTCCGCTCCTCGTTTGCTGTCCCCGGGATTTTCCCCCGCCCCCAGTGAGCTCTACCCCTTTGTTTTCTTCTCTTTGTGGGTCCGTTCGAACAAATAGGCCTTCTCGTTAAATACTAGTACTATAATTATACTTGACAAATTATATATTTTGTGGTATCTTGTGTCGTGAAACATCGACTCCACTTCCGCCCAGCCAGCCCTTCGCCCTACCGCTCTTCGCTCCTTTACCTGCTCTATCTCCTTTACTTCCTGTTGCTTGCCCACTTTTTTGCGCCGCGCAAAACGCTATCTCATTTGTTTTCAGCCGTTTCTGCACTCTTTGCCAAAAACCACCCGGGGTGTGGTATCCCACGTCTCTGCGAGGAAAAAATGAAATCGCAAACTGCTAATCCCATCGTTCCGACCGCCCGTTGCACCTACCGCACCGCTACAGGCCGCCGTTGCCGTCTTTCCGTTTCCGACGCGCACTCCAGCCTTTGTCGGCAGCATCGCGCCGAACAAATTCAGGAGCAGGCCGCCGATCACTTCCCTCAGCTGGTCCGAAATTTCGAAGGCTTCCAAACCGCTCAGGGCATCAACTATTCCCTGAAGCATCTCTATGAACTCCTGGCCCAGAACCGCATCTCCCCTCGCCGCGCAGCCGTGCTCTCCTATATCAGCAGCCTGCTTCTCCGCACGCTGCCGCAAATTGACGCCGACACCGCCGCCGGTATCGTCTACCGCACGAAACCTGCACCTATAGACGTTCTTGTCGCAGGCGAAAACACGGACACCAGCCAAGCCTCCGCTCTCGGCTCCGCCTCGGATTCCAGCACATCAACAGGAGTGGAGACGAAGGGAAAGATAGAAACGCAAGCGGAAGCAAAGCCGGAAGCAGAGCCCGAAGCGAACAAAGACGCACGCCTCGTCTCCGCCAATACCTGGGATCCTTCCATCCCGGAGCCCGACCCAACCAAGAAACCGTCATGACAAACATACTGAGGATTCAATATCCAGCCGGCGCGAAGTTGCCGCGTCCATCCCCAGGTGCCATAATTTGATTTCAAGACCGGTGCATCGTGGTTTCGCGATATTTTCTTGTTGCGAGACGCGGGCTGCGGTTTCTGAGGGGGTTTTATGGGATTGCGCGATAGCTGGATTGAAAAACGCGAAGCAGCAGCGGCCGCAGCGAACGGCAACGGCAATGGCACGCATGCGTCCCAAGGGCGCAATGTTTCGCAGATGCACTTTGCGCGGCAGGGCGTAATCACGGAAGAGATGGAGTACGTTGCGAAGCGCGAAAAGCTGGAAGCGGAGCTGATTCGCAGCGAAGTGGCGCGCGGACGGATGATCATTCCCGCGAACGTAAATCACCGCAACCTGGAGCCGATGGCCATCGGCATCGCGAGCAAATGCAAGATCAACGCAAATATCGGCAATTCTGCGACGAGCTCGAACATCGATGAAGAGCTAAAAAAACTTCACCACGCGGTGCATTATGGCGCAGACACGGTGATGGACCTTTCTACTGGCGGCGATATTCCGGTGATCCGCAAGGCGATTATTGAAGCGTCGCCGGTGCCGGTGGGAACTGTGCCGGTGTATGAAGCGATTTCACGGGTACGACGGCCGGAGGACTTGACGATTGGGCTGATGCTGGAAGTGATCGAAGAGCAGGCTGAACAGGGCGTCGATTACATGACGATTCATGCCGGCGTGCTGCGCGAGCACGTGCCGTTCGTGCGCAAACGGATTACCGGGATTGTGAGCCGCGGCGGTTCCCTGATGGCGCACTGGATGGAGCATCACAAGAAGCAAAATTTTCTTTACGAAAACATCGGGGACATTTGCAAGATCTTCAAGAAGCACGACGTGAGCTTTTCGTTTGGCGATGGCTTGCGGCCGGGATGCATCGCGGACGCGAGCGACGAAGCCCAGTTCGCCGAATTGAAAGTGCTCGGCGAGCTGACGAAAAAGGCGTGGGAGCACGACGTCCAGGTGATGATCGAAGGACCCGGGCACGTGCCCATGGACAAGATCAAGGAGCAAGTGGACAAGGAGATGGAGTGGTGCCATGAAGCGCCGTTCTACACTTTGGGGCCCCTGGTGATTGATATCGCGCCGGGATACGACCACATCACCAGTGCGATTGGCGCGGCGATGATCGGCTGGCACGGTGCATCGATGCTTTGTTATGTGACGCCGAAGGAGCACCTCGGATTGCCGAATCCAGAGGACGTGAAGCAGGGCGTGATTGCGTACAAGATTGCGGCGCATGCCGCGGACGTGGCGCGGCACCGGCCCGGGGCTCGCGACCGCGACGATGCTTTGAGCTATGCGCGTTTCCTGTTTGATTGGAACAAGCAGTTCGAGCTATCGCTCGATCCTCCGACTGCGAAAGCCATGCACGACGAAAACCTTCCCGACGACTTTTACAAAGAGGCGAAGTTCTGTTCGATGTGCGGTCCGAAATTCTGCTCCATGAACATCACGCAAATGGCGGAAGCAGAGTCGGGCCAAGACCAATCGGAGCGCAAACAGAAATTCGTCGAACTGCTGGCCAAAGTACAGGGCGCATAGTTTTTCAACGAATGCCTGAGATCACTTCCAACGATTCATTGCGCGAGGAATTCAACCGCTGGGCGGAAGCGGGGCGTGGCGAAGGGATGGAGCAGGAGCACTTGCCCATCACGCTGCCGGTACTGGAGAAGATGCGGCTCGCGCCAACCGACAGCGTCCTGGACGTGGGTTGCGGCGCGGGGTGGCTTTCACGGCGGCTGGCAAAGCTGGTGCCTGAGGGCCGCGTGGTGGGGATGGACATTTCAGACGAAATGATCCGCCACGCCCGGCGCAGCAGCGTTGATTTCGACAATTTGATCTTTGTTGCAGGGGAAGTGGCGCAAATTCCTTGGCAACCAAGTCTTTTCTCGCGCGTAATTTCCGTCGAATCGTCGTATTACTGGCCCGATCCCGGCGCCGGCCTCAAAGACATTTTCCGCGTGCTCAGCGAAAGCGGCTCGGCGTGGATTCTGATCAACTATTACCGCGACAATCCGTATTGCCACCAGTGGGGAAGTCTTCTCACGGTGCAAACGCATCTTCTTTCCGCTGACGAATGGTCCGGATTATTTCGTGACGCGGGATTCAAGAATGTCGCACACGAACGCATTGTAGATCGTTCCCCGTCTCCGGACGTTTACACCGGCCGTTGGTTTCGCGACGCGGAGCAGCTGCGAGCTTTCAAGGCCGAAGGCGCGCTGCTCATTTACGCCGCCAAAAAATGAAACAAATGCCTGGAATGAAACAAGTGGCTGACTTCTCCCGCGTGTGATAGAACTGCCGCGCAGCGCGGAATTCCAATGTCATTTCTAAGTGAAGGAACGGCCGTGGTGACAGGGGCGGGCTCCGGTATCGGACGTGCCCTTGCGCAGCAGTTGGCGGCCACGCATTCAGGGCTGGCACTCGCGGACATTGACGAAGCGGGCCTGCAGCAGACGGTGCGGTCGTTGGAGAAAAAGGGCGCGCTAATCACCACCCACATTTTGGACGTCGCCGACGAGAAAGCCATGTGCCTGTTCGCGAAGGACGTCAGAAAGAAGCACGGGTGCGTAACCCTGCTGATCAACAACGCGGGTGTCGCGCTGGAGGGCACGTTCGAGGAGATCTCGCTGGATGATTTTCGCTGGCTGATGAACATCAATTTCTGGGGCACCGTGTATGGCGTGAAATATTTTTTGCCGGTGCTGAAGCGGGAAGAGCGCGCGCACATCGTGAACCTTTCGAGCGTTTTTGGATTAATCGCTCCGCCGGGTCAGCCTGCGTACTCCGCCAGCAAATTTGCGGTGCGCGGATTTACGGAATGCCTGCGGCATGAACTTGAGGGCACTTCGGTGCGTGTTTCCTGCGTGCACCCAGGCGGAATCCGCACAGCGATTGCCCGCCGCGCGCGCATTGGAGCCGGCGTTACAAGAACCGGACGTGAGGAAGAGGTTGCCCGATTCGAGCGGCTTTTCCGGACTTCACCTGAGGCGGCAGCGACACGGATTCTGCGCGGAGTGGAACGTCGCGAGCCACGAATCCTGATCGGCTCGGATGCTTACAAAATCGACATCCTGCAACGCCTGCGTCCCGGCACGTATTGGAAAACAATGTCGCGCAAGCTTAGGGACATTCAGCGGACTTAGGAGCAGTTCGCAAATCCGTCTAGAGCATATTGCACAACCTCGCTAAGTTATTGATTCCATTGAACCGAAACCAGGTTATGCAATGGCTTCTATGGAGGTCGCAGAGGGTTTTGACTCCTGGGCGGACCGTGAATATACTCGGCTTCATCAAGGAAGGATCGACCAATGGGCGTACTGGATCAACGCTTCGAAAAGAATTTCATGATTACGTCGGTGGACTACGTGTTTAACTGGGCCCGCAAGAGCGCCATTTGGCCCCTGACGTTCGGGCTGGCCTGCTGCGCGATTGAGATGATCGCTTCAACAACTTCGCGGTTCGATATGGCGCGCTTCGGAGCCGAAGTGTTCCGGCCGTCGCCGCGGCAAGCGGATTTGATGATCGTTGCGGGTACGGTAACGCTGAAGATGGCGCCGGTGCTCAAGCGTGTGTGGGAACAGATGCCGGATCCAAAGTGGTGCATTTCGATGGGAGCCTGTTCCAGTGTGGGCGGGCCGTTCAATGCGTATTCGGTTTTGCAAGGCGTGGATCGCATCGTACCAGTGGATGTGTATGTTGTGGGATGCCCCCCGCGGCCTGAAGGGCTATTCTTCGCGCTGCTGAAGCTGCAAGACAAAATCGACCAGATGACGCTGGCGAAGCGGCCCACGGAAGTGCGCTTGAAACCGCAGATGGTGGAAGAGTTCAAAAAGGGAGTAATGGTGGCGCAAACCCCGGAACCGCGATAGAGCCTGGAAATAGGAAAGCAGAAATTGGATCGGGAACGGTGGAATTCAGTACAGAGAGCAGGTAACCCAGAGACGGACGGAAGGGGAGAGGCCAGCGAAGATGGCGTTTGCGCGAGCAGCGAAGACGAATGAAATCACGCCGGGAACGATTCGAGAGTTCCAGGTGGAAGGCAAAGCGATTGCCCTGGCCAATGCAGGGGGCAAGTTCTATGCTATCAACAATACCTGCCTGCATCGCGGCGGGCCGCTGGGCCAAGGTGTCATGGACAAGAACATAGTGACTTGCCCGTGGCATGGGTGGCAATACGACGTGACGACCGGTAAGATCAGCCAGAACCCAGCGGTGGGTGTGGATTGCTACCGCGTCGAAGTTCGCGGGGAAGACATTTTCGTGGACACCGATAGCCCCTGTTAAAGCATTGAAAATAAATAAGTTACGTTTCTTTTGCCGGAATATGGCCAATTCCGCCTGCGGTTAGCGCCAAAGGTTTCCCTCGCGTAACGCTCACATTTTGTTTCGCTTTTTCAGTGCCAGCGTGTATATTGCTGCCGACCCGAAGCCTCGATGGCGATACCGACCGTTCAACGACACTACTGGATCTTCAGCGCCGACCCGCACCATTATCACTGGGACACCCTCTTCGTAAAGGGCAAGGAGATGTGGGACGGGGCCGGGGCGAAGCCTGATGCCATTCGCGCCTTGAAACAGGTCCGCAAGGGCGACCGGGTACTGTGCTACCACTCGGCGCCGGAGCGCGCGCTTTATTCGATCGCCGAAGTCACGCGAGATCCCTACCCAGACCCTCACGACCACAAGGGAAAGAACCTTGTCGCGGACCTGCGGGCGTTCGAGAAGCTCCCCCGGCAGGTGTCACTCGTGGAGATGCGCGCCAATCCCGCGCTGAAGAAAATGAAATTGCTGAAGAATGTGCGGTTGATCGTTTCGCAGCTCACCGACCAGGAGTATCAGGACATCCTGCGCATGGCGGGGATTGTCGCGACACCGGGAATTCCATTGCCATGATGGCGGACCGATGGTGAATGTTCAACACGTAAACGCGGAACAGTGAGAGGCCGCCTTGTTGCGGTGTGAATTGAGGTGAGAGATGGCTGCCATTGGCCGCGCCAGCATCGCTGTCGTCATTCTTGCTGCTCTATCCATGTTCTCCTTACGCAAAGATCATAACGATTCGACGCCTGAAGGAGTCCCATCCCCCAAAGCGCGCATCCTGGACCTGAGTTACGCGATTAACGACAAACTTGTGCCATGGCCCGGGGATGAAAAGTTCTTCGAAGCAAAAGTCAATGCAACCATCGAAAAGAACGGCTACTTTACGCGGAGCTTCTGGATGCTGGAGCACTATGGGACGCATTTGGATGCGCCGGCGCATTTTCCACCAGGAAAAACCACGGTTGACCAAATCCCCCTAAAACAATTGTTCGGGCCAGCGGTGGTGATCGACGTCCGCGCCGAAAGCAGCAAGGATGCGGATTATCAGCTACCCGCCGCACGCATCGAGGAATTCGAAAAGAAGTACGGACCAATTCCCGAAGGCGCGATTGTGCTGCTCAGGACGGGATGGTCGTCACGCTGGCCGGACGTGCGGAAGTACCGGAATCAAGATGCCAAGGATAAGATGCACTTTCCGGGGTTTTCCGTGGAAGCGGCGAAAGCGCTGATTTTGCGGAAAGTGAGTGGGCTGGGGTGCGATACGCTGAGCATCGACTACGGCGCGTCTGAGGATTTTGCGGTGCATCACGTCTCGTTGAGCGCCGGATTGTATCACCTCGAAAATTTGGCTGACCTGAGCGAACTGCCCGAAGCGGGCGCGTCCTTGATTGTGGCGCCGATAAAACTAGAAGGCGGCTCGGGCGGAGCGGTGCGCGTGTTTGCCATTATTCAGTGATTCCGCGCCATTTTTTTTTGAAAACATATTTGGCCCTTTTTGCGTCTGACAAGAGGTGGGTTTCTGCGTGGTGGCGGATTCCAAAGAACAAGACGAAGCGAAATGCGTCCGTTTCGCTGACTAGCATAATTTCCAAGTCGCGGTGGAATCTTTTCCGGGAGGAAGAATGCGCTTTCGAATGGCAATCCTGATCGGTCTTTTAGCAACTTCCGCAGTGACGTCCCGCGCGGCGGAAGAGGCGCCGCTGCTGGCGCATTCGCCGACCGTAAGCAAGAACCACGTGGTTTTTGCTTACGGCGGCTACCTCTGGAGCGTACCGCGCGACGGCGGTGATGCGCGCCAGTTGACGACAGGCGGGCACGAAGGGCTGCCGGTGTTTTCGCCAGATGGAAAATGGATCGCGTTTTCAGGCCAGTATGACGGAAACATAGATGTGTTCGTCATGCCGGCGGAGGGCGGTGAGCCGCGGCGGTTGACTTGGCATCCCGCGGCCGATATCGCCGTGGGATGGACTCCGGACGGGAAGCGCGTGCTCTTTCACTCCGGGCGCGAAGCTTATGCGGACTTTGACAGGCTCTACAGCGTTCCCGTCGAAGGTGGTCCCGCGGATGTTTTTCCAATGTGGCGTTCCGAAGATGCATGGTTCTCGGCGGACGGGACGCGAATCGCGTATGTTCCAAACGAAGTCTGGCAAACGTCCTGGAAGCGCTACCGCGGCGGACAGACGACGCCTATCTACATCGTGCGTTTGAGCGACCTGGCGCTGGAAAAAGTGCCGCGCGAGAATTCCAATGACAAGCATCCGGTATGGTTCGGCGACACGGTGTATTTTCTTTCTGACCGTTCCGGGCCCGTGGCGCTCTTCGCGTATGACACGAGGACCAAGACCGTCAAGCAGGTGATCGAGAACAAAGGGCTGGATTTTAAATCGCTTTCCGCAGGGCCGGACACGCTGGTCTACGAACAATTTGGGGGAATTTATTTATTCGATCCAGCGAGCGGCAAATCGAAAAAGTTAAGCATTCGAATTGCCGGTGACCTGCCGGCCACGCGACCGCACTACGAGAAAGTTGCCGAAAAGATTCAGAACGCGGCGATATCTCCGACTGGGGCGCGCGCCGTGTTCGAAGCCCGCGGCGAGATTCTTACAGTTCCGGGAGAAAAAGGTGACATTCGCAATTTGACGCGGACGCCCGCGGTTGCCGAACGCGACCCCGCGTGGTCTCCGGACGGGAAATCGATCGCTTATTTTTCCGACGAGTCCGGCGAGTACGCTCTGCACATCTCCGATCAAGCGGGCGCGAAGACCGTGAAAGAGATCAATCTAGGCAATCCTCCGTCGTATTTCTACGGGCCGTTGTGGTCGCCAGACAGCAAGAAGATTGCGTATACCGACAAGCGCCTGAACCTGTGGTACGTCGAAGTGGAAAAAGGCACGCCCGTTAAGGTGACGACGGACCGCTACGATGATCCCACGTCCGGTTTCAGCGAAACATGGTCGCCGGACAGCAAATGGCTGACGTACGCGAAGCTGCTTGCGAATCACTTGAGGGCAGTTTTCGTGTATTCGATGGAAACCGGCAAAGAATCGCAAATCACGGACGGAATCAGTGACGCACGATATCCGGTGTTCGATAAGGCCGGAAAATCTCTGTTCTTTGCAGTGAGCACGGACGTAGGCCTGTCCGCAGGTTGGCTGGATTTGTCCAGCTTCCAGCATCCGGTCCTCAGAAGCGTGTACGCGGCGGTACTCAAGAAGGGCGATCCCTCGCCAGTGGAGCCGCAGAGCGACGAAGAAAAAGCGGCTGAAGAAAAAAAGGATTCAGCAGGCGGAGACAAAGGCAAAGAAGCCGACAAGAACAAAGCGGGGGATAAAGCGAAGGATGGTGACAAGAGTAAGGAAGGCGAAAAGGGTAAAGAAGGCGAGAAGAAAGAAGAGGCCGTCAAAGTCACGACCGACTTGGATGGAATCGGGCAACGAATCGTCTCTCTGCCGATCAAAGCAGCGAATTACGTAGGCCTCGATGTCGGCAAGGCTGGAACGCTATTCCTCTCCGAGATCGTCGATGTGCCGCGGTTCGAACCGCAGACTCCCGCGACCGTTTCAAAGTTTGATTTGACGACACGGAAGACCGAGCCGTTCCTCAGCGGGATCAACGGATTCGCGGTTTCTGCCAATGGCGAAAAAGTGCTGTACCGGCAGGGGCAGGGATGGTTCATCGCCAAAACGGACGCCGCGCCAAAGCCCGGCGACGGCGCATTGAAGCTCGATGAGATGGAAGTCTACGTTGACCCGCGCGCCGAATGGAACCAGATGTACCACGAAGTTTGGCGAATCCAGCGCGACTTCCTTTACGACCCGCATCACCATGGACTGGACATCAATGCTGCGGAGAAGAAATACGCTCCCTACCTGAAGGGGCTGGCGGGACGAGCCGATTTGAATTACCTCTTCGACGAAATGCTGGGGGAGATCACCATCGGCCACATGTTCATGGGTGGTGGCGATGTGCCCAAGCCGCGGGAAGTGAAAGGCGGCTTGCTCGGCGCAGACTACAAAATCGAAAACGGGCGTTACCGCTTTGTGCGGATTTACAATGGGGAGAACTGGAACCCTGAACTCCGGGCCCCGCTCACGCAACCGGGCGTGGAAGTGAAGACCGGCGAATATTTGCTCGGGGTGGAAGGGCGCGAAGTTCGGCCTCCAGCGGAGGTTTACAGCTTCTTTGAAAATACGGCAGGGAAGCAAATCAAGATTAAGGTTGGTCCGAACCCGGACGGCAAAGACGCGCGGGAGGTCACGGTGGTGCCGCTGCCAAGTGAATTCCCTCTGCGCAACCGCGCCTGGGAGGAAGACAACCGGCGGAGGGTGGACGAGCTGAGCGGAGGAAAGCTCGCGTATGTGCACGTTCCGGACACGGCTGTCGGCGGTTACCTCAACTTCAACCGCTTCTACTTTGCGCAAGTCGGCAAGCAAGGCGCGGTGATCGACGAACGCTACAACCATGGCGGCGAAGTCGCGGATTACATCGTCGACATGCTGAAGCGCCCGCTACGGAACTGCGCGATTTCGCGCGAAGGTGAAGCGTTCTGCTCGCCGCTCGCGCAAATCTACGGGCCGAAAACAATGATCATCAACGAAATGTCTGGATCAGGTGGCGACGCGCTGCCGTGGATGTTCAAACAAGACCAGATCGGTCCGCTGGTCGGCACGCGCACGTGGGGCGGACTAGTGGGAATCTATGGCTATCCGCCGCTGCTGGACAGCGGTTACGTCACGGCGCCACGCGTGGCCATCTACGGCCTGAAAGGCGACTGGGAAGTGGAGAACCGCGGAATCGCGCCGGATATTGAAGTGGAAAACGATCCGGCGTCGGTTGCCACGGGGCATGACCGGCAGCTGGAAAAGGCCGTGGAAGTCACGCTGGAGGCGCTAAAGAAGAGCCCGGTGGTGATTCCGGAGCATCCGCCGTATCCGAATTATCACAAAGACTAAATGCCGGAACTTCCAGAAGTCGAGACGGTAGCGCGAGGATTGCGGCAAGCGATTCTCGGGCGGCGAATTCTTTCCGTCACGCTGGGTAAGACGGACTTCATCGACGACCCTGCCGCGCTGGAACAACATTTGCCGGGTCGTCAGATCGAGGCCGTCGAGCGTTACGGCAAATTCATGTTGCTGCGGCTGTCGGCGGTGAACGAGGAAACCCGTGCTGCCACAAATGGAGACGCCGCGCCGGCGTCGCTGCTTGTGCATTTGGGAATGACCGGGCAGATCGCGCCGAGTCCCGCAGGACAGCCACTCGAAAAACACACCCACGTTTGTTTGCTCTTGGATGACGGGCGCGAATTGCGTTACACGGATGCCCGGCGTTTTGGCCGCATCGCTTACCTGACGAAAACTTCGCTTGCCGAAGAGCTGGCTGGATTCGGCGCCGATCCACTCGAAGTAAGCAAGGAAGAATTCGCGAACAGAATTTGCGAACGGCGCGCGCGGATTAAGGCGCTGCTGCTGGACCAAAGCGTGCTGCGTGGCGTCGGAAATATTTACGCCGATGAGAGCCTATGGCGGGCCAGGATCCATCCGGCGCGGTTGGGAACGAAGTTGAGCAGGAAAGATGCGGAAACTCTGCGCCGCGCGTTGCAGGACATTTTGCGGAAAGCGATTCTGCTGCGCGGGTCATCGATTTCCGATTTTCTTGACGCGGCGGGCGAGCCGGGAGAATATCAGCGGCACCATCGGGCGTACGGGCGCGAGGGGAAAAAGTGTTATCGCTGCAAAACGGCGATCCGCCGCGCAATTGTGGCGGGCCGAAGCAGCTATTTTTGTCCAAGATGTCAGCCTTCACCGCGCCGTTTTGCTGCGCTGCCGTTACTTGTGAAAAACAGAAGAAAAGCTAAACGCAGAGGCGCAGAGCGCGCAGGGAAATCGCCGAGAAACATAGGCAAATCCTAATGCGGGCGGTTCTTCAGAGAGTCAGCCGCGCCCGAGTAAAAGTGGATGAGAAGGTGACGGAGGAAATTGGCGCCGGCCTGATGATTTTGTTGGGCGTCGGCCGTGAAGATACTTCGGCTGTCGCCATAGCGCTCGCGGAGAAGTGCGCGAACCTGCGCATCTTCGAGGACGAGCAGGGTAAGATGAACCGCTCGCTGCTGGATGTGAAAGGCAGCGCCTTGGTCGTCTCGCAGTTCACGCTTTATGGCGATGCGCGCGGGCAGCGGCGGCCGAGTTTCATTGCTGCGGCGCCGCCGGAATTGGCCAAAGCCCTCTACGAGGAATTTTGCGGAGCGTTGCGCAAACTCGGTGTCGCCGTGGCAACTGGAATTTTCCAGGCGATGATGTCCGTGGAGTTGGTCAATGAAGGCCCGGTCACAATCCTCCTCGATTCCGCCAAGACATTCTAGGCGGCCTAGCACGCAAAGGAATGTGGCGCGGTGGACTAAGGCGGCCATCTTGCGCGAACTCAAGAAGCTCGCGAATCCGAAAGTGCGCGCGAAGATGGCGTACTTTGGGGTGAACGTCCCCAAGTCGCTTGGGTATTTCTGCTCCAGTGCTGCACACGCTTGCAAAGCGAATCGGAAAAGACCATCGGCTGGCACAGGAGATTTGGGCCACTGGCGTTCATGAAGCGCGAATCCTGGCAACGTTGATTGGCGAGCCGGAGAAAGTAACTGCTGCGGAGATGGAGCTCTGGGCGCGGGATTTCGATTCGTGGGACGTGGTGGATGCGGCTTGCT
Source organism: Acidobacteriota bacterium (assembly GCA_003225315.1). Taxonomy (GTDB): domain Bacteria; phylum Acidobacteriota; class Terriglobia; order Acidiferrales; family UBA7541; genus Acidiferrum. The sequence continues at coordinate 3,901 of QHZD01000045.1, read as the reverse complement.
GCTATCTCTATGCGTATGCCAAGCCGGCCTGGAGCAAAGTAGCGGCGTGGAGCCGGCGCCAGGAAGAGTTTGCTAAGCGCGCCAGTTTTTCGCTGGTTGCATATCTCAGCTATAAGGATAAGGTTTCTCCGAATGCGCGCTTTGTGAAATTCCTGCGGGTGATCGAGCGGGAAGCACACGACGAGAGGAACTTCGTGAGGAAAGCGGTGAACTGGGCGCTGCGAAATATCGGCAAGAGAAATATCCCATTGAACCGGGAAGCAATTCGCGCCGCGGAGAGAATCCGCAGCCAGAATACGCGCGCGGCGCGGTGGATCGCCGCGGATGCACTGCGTGAATTGAAGAGCGCCGTGGTGCAGTCCCGGCTGCGGCGGAAGGCGACTTGAGACTGACGACATCGAACGGGAAAGAAAAGAAGCTGAAGATCCGGCGAGCCAAGAGTGCCGACGCGCCGCGGATCGCGATTCTTTCCGGCCAGCTGGGGTATCCGGCGACGGCGACGGAGATGCGCAAGAGGCTGGCGGGAATCAAGCCTGCCTCGCAGCACGCGGTATTCGTGGCGGACTCGCCGGAAGATGGAGTGATCGGCTGGACGCACGTGAGCAAGCAGCCCCTTCTCGAAGCGGAAATCCGGGCGGAAGTAAATGGCCTGGTTGTCGCGGAAGGCCAGCGCAGCCTGGGAACAGGCGCGTTGCTGCTGGCCGCCGCCGAAGATTGGGCGCGCAAGCATGGCTGTAAGGGCATGTCCGTGCGCTCGAACGTACTTCGCGAACGCGCGCACAAGTTCTACGAACGCCACGGCTACGAGCATTACAAAACGCAAAAATCCTTTCGCAAACCGCTGTAATCGTGAATTTCGAAGTTGAAGAGAGATTTCTCCGCTCCGGGACGGCAGAAACCGCCGTCCCTCCGGTTGAAATGACAGATTTGCGGGGGGGCCGGGCTCCGCAGAAGTGACAACATATATCGCATTGCGATATAGTTGTTTCATGGCGAAAGAAATCACCACCGCGGAATACCAGGCGCTTGCCGAGCTACGCCACCGCATTCGCAAGTTTGTCCGGGACGGGGACGCCGTGGCGCGCACTGCCGGCCTTGAGCCGCAGCAGTATCTGCTCTTGCTGGCGCTTCGCGGGCTTCCCGGAGGCGTGGAAGCGACCATCCGCACGCTGGCGGACCGCCTGGCGCTAAAGCATCACAGCGCCGTTGAGCTAATTGATCGATTAGAAGCTCATGGTTACGTGCGCCGAAGCCGCAGCCGGGATGACCGCAGACGCGTCCTGGTGACGCTGCTCCCGCGCGGCGAAAAGCTGCTCGAACAGGTAGCGCGAGACCGCATCGGCGAGTTGCGCGCCAGCGGAGCCGCGCTGGTGAAGGCTATTAGCGCACTGCTGGAAAATGGCGATGCTTTCAAGCTCAGGAAGAAACCGTGAATTCACACGAGAGAGGATAGGGGATACCAATTGGCCAGCGTCAGCGCGATAGATTCGCAAAGCAACACTGGAAAAACACGAAACAGAGGTCGCCATGAGGAGCTGGGCGATTTCTCGACAACTTCGCGGACGATTTCGATATCCGCGCTGGCAATGGGCATCGGCGCGCTGTGCGCGTTCGTCGCACTGGCCCTGTTGCGTTTGATTGGGTTGTTCACGAACCTGTTTTACTTCGGCAGGTGGGGCAGCGCGATGGTTTCGCCGGTGGGCAATCATCTCGGTGTGTACAGCATTCTCGTCCCCATTGCCGGAGCTTTGATCATTGGAGTCATGGCGCGATACGGTTCGGAACGCATTCGCGGCCACGGGATACCGGAGGCCATCGAGGCGATTCTGATCAACGGCAGCCGCGTGGAGCCGAAGGTTGCGCTCCTCAAACCAATTTCTTCGGCGATCTCCATCGGCTCGGGCGGACCGTTCGGCGCGGAAGGTCCGATCATCATGACGGGCGGGGCCTTCGGCTCGATGATCGCGCAACTCTTTCACCTTACAAGCGCCGAGCGCAAAACGCTGCTGGTGGCCGGCGCTGCAGGAGGAATGTCCGCGACGTTTGCTTCGCCAGTCGCGGCCGTCTTGCTGGCTGTCGAATTGTTGCTCTTCGAGTGGAAGCCGCGAAGCCTGATTCCGGTGGCGCTGGCCAGCGCCGTAGCCGCCGTGGTGCGGCGATACTTGCTTGGTTTTGAGCCACTGTTTCCGGTGCCGGCTCATCCGCTTTTCATCGGACCAAAAGGTCTGCTTGGCTGCGCGCTGGTTGGACTTCTTGCGGGAGTGCTCTCAGCTTTGCCTACGCTTTCCGTGTATGCGGCCGAGGATGCGTTTCAAAAGTTGCCGATTCACTGGATTTGGTGGCCGGCAATTGGCGGACTGGCGATCGGATTGGGAGGCTTGATTTTTCCGCAGGCTCTTGGAGTCGGTTACGACACCATAGGCGCGCTGCTCCAGGGAAGCGTAACGACCAAAGTGATTCTTGGCGTTTTGCTGGTCAAATGGTTCATCTGGGCGGTGTCACTCGGCTCGGGCACATCGGGCGGCGTACTGGCGCCGCTGCTGATGATGGGCGGAGCACTCGGCGGCCTCGAAGCCATGTTTTTGCCCAACGAAGGCGCGGGCTTCTGGCCACTGATCAGCATGGGCGCGATTCTCGGCGGCACGATGCGTTCGCCGTTTACGAGCATCGTTTTCGCGTTTGAGCTGACGCACGACGCCAACGTGTTCTTGCCGCTGCTCGTGGGAAGCGTGATCGCGCACGCGTTCACCGTGTTGACGCTCAAACGGTCGATCTTGACGGAAAAGGTCGCCAGGCGCGGCTACCACTTGAGCCGTGAATATGCGGTCGATCCTCTCGAGATCCTGTTTGTGCGTGAAGTCATGCGGTCGAATATCGTGGTGTTGCCGGCGGCGCGAGCGCTCGGAGAGTTCCAGCACTCGCTCCATGCCAGACGCCACCAAAGCCAGCGGTTGCTGCCGGTGGTAAGCGCGGATGGCCGGTTTATCGGCGTGCTGACGCGCGGTGACATTGTTCAGCGCATCGAGCAGGAAGGCGAAGCCGTCCAGCGGCGGACGCTCGGCGAACTGGTGCGCAAAGAAGCAGTGGAAGCATTCCCGAATGAACCGTTGCGCGCCGTAGTATATCGCATGGCGGAGAAGGGGATTACGCGGATGCCGGTGGTGGAACCCTCCTCTCGAAAATTCCTCGGGCTTATTTCGTTGACTGATCTGCTGAAAGCGCGTGCAAGACACCTCGAAGAAGAGCGCCGTCGCGAACAAGTTTTGAGTTTCAGATTTTTCCTGCCAGGCGGTGAAGTGAAAGATCAGGCGGGAACGCAATCCTAGCGGGATCCGGGGGTACCCCCCATTACATGGATGAATATAAAAACAAAGGGCTTACAGAATGGGCAACTCATAGACTATTGATTCTACTGGGAAGCCACTCTTCACAAGAGACAGGCAAGAATGCCTGTCCCACTGGTTCGGCAACTTCTTGCCCCAGGTCCAAGTCTCGTAATCTTGTAAGCGCCCCCACCCCCTGGTTTTCGTAAATGTTGCATCTAAAAGACTTAGCTATTGCGTAAGTCCTTTATCTGCAATACATACGAGGGGATTCCATAAGTGTTGCATCTAAAGAACTTATATTGCCTGAAATAGCGCACTTTTCGTGTGTTGCGAAGGGATAGATGGGCACAGGAGAGAACAGGAACTAGCTGCAATTGTACCCAGAAGTTACTGTACCAGAGGCAAGAGGGCTCGTCAAGAGGAATTAACCGAAACTGTCGTTAGCACATGATATGTCCGCTTGATTAGCATGTGAAATGTCCGCTTTTGAGAGGCGGCTGGGTGTAGACCGCATTCCGGGAGGTTGCCGGGATGGTTTACACCGGGGTCGCCATGGAGCGGGCGATGAAAGTACA
>QHZD01000044.1 GCA_003225315.1 Acidobacteriota bacterium | reverse complement strand
GCGCACGCTCAGACACAGGAGTCCGGCGGCTCTGGCACACGCCATGTCTCCCTTGATGCATGCGCTGACTACACTCACTCGCTGCAGTTCCTTCTGACTCAACGTGAATGTCTCCTGTCTCATAGGGTGACATTTTCACGTTGCCGTTAAGGGGTGACAGAATTATGGAGCTAAGACAAAATCAAATGTCAACGTACCAACACTGGCAACAGTGACGTATGCTAGCTCATTTTGCTCAAAAACTCTGAAAACTGCCTGAGCCAGCACCGGGTAGCGTGGCTGTTCGGTGGGTCCTTGCTTCGATGCTAGGGACGCCAACTTAAACGAGCCGCCCCGTTCCAACCGTGCACTCCGGTCTTTGAGCTGAGATTTCGCTTCCTCGTAGCTGAGACGCAAGTCGCCGAAGAACACGGATGCCGCCGCGTCGAGTTGCGGCTGGGAACTAGCGAGTGCATGAAACTTCGTTTCAGTAGTGGCTAGGAATACGAGTTCTTCATTGATCTTTTTGCTGAGAGTCTCGGCAACGGAGCCAACTGGTGCCGGATTTGCTCCGCTCAACGTTAGGCTTGCTTTGAGAACCTGTAGCCGGAATTGCAGCTGTGTTGCTTCGCTTCTTGGAAGCTGTGCCTGCGATAGGGTGACCGTGACTTGAGCACTCGTCGGGAGGACGATGTTTGGGTTTGCGAGTACCTGGATTGGTTGGTTGTTCGACGAAAGAGGAATCTCCTGGGTCCCGGTAAGGAATATGACCTTGGCCACGGTCCAAGTTCCCCCTGGAGCGCTGGCTGGAACGGGGACAGACACGTGGTAAACCCTCGTGCCAGGGTGGGTCTTGACCTTCGCTGTGAGTGTCGCATTTGAGTTTTGGGGCCCGACAACGCTCACCTGAATTTCGCCTCCTTCAAAATTTGGAGCTTTATCCAGAACGACATCCAAACTAGCATCTTCGCCGGCTCTGACGGGCCCGGAATTCGTTTCGACATAGCCGGGAGAGACTAGTCCCGAACATCCGGCCAGCACGAGGAGGAACACCGACCAAAAACGCCGGCGTATTCGATTCAGTTGTCCAAAAGAAGGTACCGTCATGATTTTCCAAACAGCTCATCAAAGTATCTGAGCGGGGCCGCCCTGTCTATATCCCTATCGCTCCATCTCGTCAAGCAAGAGAGCATACCATCAATATAACGTATCACAGGGATATAACCGTAAGTCGGCCTGCTTCGTTCGAAATACCGGTGTGGGCAGTGGGCACATTTCGAAGCTTGCCGCGACGAGGCGTGCGGGGCGCAGAGGCCGCGCTCACCGCGAGACCAAAGTGCATTTTGCCGCAGGCCCGGGAGTGGGCCAAGACCCACCCCTAGGAAGCAAACGTGCGCGGAAGAGGGCGCAACCGTGCTGCGCTCCTACAAGAGCAGAGTGGCCCCGACCAGGTCGGGGCAAACGCCAGCGCGAATGTACGGTGTAGGAAGGGAAAGTGAGGATGCTCAGGCGAGCGTTCCTGCTTTCCTTCGATGCGAGAGTTTCTTCTTTTGTTTCTTGCGGGGCCGCTGGTCATGGCCGGTGGCCTGCATCTGCTGAAGCAAGCTAGCTTGGTCGAAGTAAATTCGTTCGGCGACGAGCTTCTCCGTCTTGTCATCGAAGAAGTAGTACGTGGTTACGTCCATCCGGATGGAGTTCCCGCGCGGCGGGATCCCCATGTATTCGCCAAGATGGGTACCGGTCAGCACACCCTCGCAAACGGTGCAGCCGGGAAGGTCGTTCTGAGACTTGATTTCGATGTGCAGGTCAGGGAGGGCCTTGCCGATCGTATCGTAAAAGGCCCGCACGCCGCCGACGCCTTTGAAAACGGTAGCAACCAAGAGCATGTCGCGAAAGGCGGTCCCGGTCTGGGTGAACCCGGCGCTGGCCGCAGTCCAGTCATGCGCGTTTTCCGCGGCGATGTGGGCGGTAACGATGCCGTGCTGACGTTGCGCTTGCTCTTCGAGAGTCATGGCTGGGGCCCCCACTCTGCGCTTCTTCTATAGCACCGTTCCCATATCCGTTTCAATACTTTGGGTAGTGGGTCAGTTTGAATTTTGACCCCTGTTATCACGATTCAGAAAAATTCAAACTGACCCACTACCCCATTTCCCTACTTCGTCGCACGTCGCGGCCTGCCCCTCTGGAAGAGCACTAATTTCAGCTTAAGGACGGCCAAGTAGAGTAGTATGGAGATTGTAAGGGGCGTTACCACTAGCAGTTGCTTCAGACTCGGAATAATAATCGGGCCATTCTTCAGGAAGCCACTCTACCGCTAGGGACATTTCCTTTACCGGGCATCCTACCAAATGGATGGTGGAAGGCGCATTCAAGCGGGCCAAAGGCCTGTTCGGCGTTGTTGAGCCGAACAGGTACATATGCATGACTACAGCACAGACGCCAGTGAACGAAGGGGCGTTCCTCTTCTGCTCGCGTTGCTGGCGATTGCTTTGGCATGGGCCACTTCGAAATTCCTAGCGGCAATCCATCTTTCGATCCCCTGGTGGGTGGACGCTCCCTCCAGCATGGGTTTTTACGGCGCGCTGTACACCCTTTTCGACAGGTACCTCTGGCGGAACAGCTTTGTGCATAAATTGGGACTGGTGCGAGTGCCGGACCTCGAGGGGCGCTGGCGAGGTTACCTGATCACCTCCTATGACGGGCACGCGAAGCGCTACCCATTGATGATCAATATTTTCCAGAGCTGGACGGAAATTATCGTGTACCTGACCACGCCCATGTCCATGTCACGAAGCAGCACGGCAGTGATTCAAATGGACGACCCGGAAGGCGCGGCGTTGATCTACCAGTATCAGAACCAGCCGCTTGCCGACGCGGTGAAGACGATGCACATGCATTACGGAACGGCGATGTTGAGATTGTCGAGCGACGGGTGCCTGACAGGAGATTACTACGCAGGGCGGGACCGGCGAACGTTCGGCCGGATTTGCTGCAAGAGGGCGTAGGCGAGTGCTAGTGGAAGCCGTAGGAAAAGTTGGACCAATGGATGGGGCGCTCGCGGAATTCCACGCCAACGAAATAGCGGCCGTTCTTGCCATGCCTGCAATAGACGACTTTCCCGCGAGCCTTGATTGCATTGGTGATTGAAGTAACTTCCACCTCTTCGCCGGGCTGCCAGGGGCGCTTGGAGGCCACACAGGCCCCATGCGGGCTGACATTGTCCGCGTAAGTCTTTTCCTCCCCGTTGGTTTGCTCCTGTTTGGGGTCCGCGAGTTGGACGACAACTACAATGGGGAGACGCTTCTCGTGTCTACCTTCGAGACTACGATCGAAAAACATGGGTTCTGGACTGCGGTCGTTCACCGGTCCTCATGGGCGGGAGGGATGGATGAGGCTGGCACCAGCAGATTCCTCTCTCTGAGTGCCTGGGTGAACCGACGAAGAGCCGGGGCATGGGGTCAAGGCGGTCGGACGGGACGAGAAGGAGCTGCTGTAAAGAGTCTTCAGGCACCACAGCACGATAACTAATTACCATTGAGGCTGTGCGACGGCAATCGGGTATTGCATGTAAATAGGAGTACGCAAAAATGCTGCGGTTTTTGGCGCTCAAGATTACTGAAAAGGCATGAATTAGCTCATTTGGAAACGCTAGGCTCTCGAAAACACGTAGGAAGCAAGGTTTGAGAGGCCCGGCACTGCGCTAGGAAAGCAACGCAAGGGAGACGAGGTCGAAAAGGTTCAGTCGTCGTCGCGCCGCCAAGGCTGCTTTTGCGGTGGCGTGGCCGGGGCGACCGTTGCGGTCTGAGCCGGATCTGCGGGCGGAGCGGCGGCCAGGCTCTTGGCGCTGGTTGGAGGATCGTCCATGGCGGTAGCGTGCTCGAGGACACGGCGGGCATATTCGGCGACAGTCTTCACGCCAGCGGCGTAGGCGGGATTAGGAGTTTTGACGCCGCCGTTGTAGGCGCCGATGGCTTTATCGACGTCACCGCCAAAATGATCGAGAAGTCCGCGGAGCAACAATCCGGCATAGGTGGTGAGCACGGCGTCATCCACGGAATTGAGGTCCAGTGAGCGGGAAGGCCGGAGGCGGGCAGGCAGCAAGCTGTAGTCGCGCTTGTCCTTCAAGTAGAGCTGATGCGCGGCGCGCAGGGTTTCGCGCGTGATTTGCCAGATGCCGATGGCGTAGTTGCTGACCATGACGCGCTTGCGGCCACGGCGAAGAATGATGTCGTCGCGCTGAGCGCGCTTCTTCCAGACGGCGTGGGTCAGATCGCCGTTAACGTCCATGTAGTCGTTTTCCATGGCGCCGACGCCGAGGAAGTAGTCGAGCGGAAGCGCATAGAACTGGGCGACGTCGAGAATGTCCGTAGCGAGCTGAGTGGCCTGTTCGCGCGTGAGCGGGCTGGGGGCCGTGTCGCCCCTCGCGAGAACACGATTGTCGGTTTGGGACTTGAAAATCAGAAACTGGGCCAAGGCGGGGAGAAGCCTGAACGAGCTGAGAGATTCCAGCTTCTGCTCCGTGGGGACGCCGTACGCGACATCGAACATGTGGCTCTGCTGCTGGAAATAGTAAAAGTCCTTTTGCGTCCATGAATTCAGGTCGTAACGCTTGATCAAGTTGCGGCCTTCGAGCTGGGAAAGGCGCGGGACAGCGGTAAGCAAGTCGTTGTCGGTGACGATGAAGACCTTGTAGATCGGCCCCTTCGCAGTATCGAAGGCGGTTAGAAGGATGCGCGAGGTGTCACCGCCGTCGCGGGCATCGCGGCCGCGCAGATATTCAAAATGCAAGAAGGCTTCGAGCTGATCGTGGAACGTGGCGACCTCGGCAGAGGCTATCCCGGGAGCAAACGGCAAGATCAGCCGATCCCCCTGGAATTTGGGGGTGGGAAGAGCGGGATATCGCGGAGCGTCCAGGTCCAGAGGCCAGAGGCGATAGTCGGTGTAGGCGCAGGCTGTGAACGTCAACAGCGCAGCCGTGAGGCAGAGGAAGTTTCTGACGATCTTCCTAAAGAGATTTCTGCCTGACATGGCTCGAGCCTCCTTTCCTCTCAAATTGCGGGCGCCTGCTATTGCCTCGTGGTACGCGCCGGTTGTCCTCTGCTATATACGATGCAACCAGGGTGCCACGAGGGACACGGCGTCTAAATATCAGAAAAAAAGCAACTTATAAAAACGTAATGAGAGATTGAGCTTGGAGACTGTGGGTGGGCGTGTACAGACTACCACGGCGTGAGGCTGCGAAGAGCAGCTTAACTCCATTCCCGTAAGGTATGGGCCTAGCCATCGATCAGGGAACTAAGGGGTGACGCGGAGCATGACAACGGCGTGCGGGGGGACCTTGGCGGCGAACGTACCGGCGGATTTGCCGAGGTCCTTCCTCGCCCACAGGTCGCGAACGGCGGCAGAAAGATGCGCGGGATAGCCGAGATCTTCCCAGGGAGCAGAGATATCGGCGTCGGAGGTGCCGCGATTGAAGAGCACGACGGCGCGGCCACCGTCTTTCAGTTGCTTGGCCCAGACTTCGGAGTCGCCGTTCTTGCGAACGCGGCGGCCCTGCATGCCGAGGGGATCCTGATCAATGGCGATGACTTCCTTGTTGGTGAGGATTTCCTTGATTTCGGGAGACATGTTCTTCAAATCGTTTCCGGCCATCAACGGCGCGGCGAGGATACACCATAGGCTGAAGTGCGAGCGGTATTCGGTGGTGGTCATGCCGCCGTTGCCGACTTCCAGCATGTCGGGATCGTTCCAGTGGCCCGGGCCAGCGTATGTTTCCAGGCCGACTTGTAAATCCGCGATCTGGACAAAGCTGAGGTGGCCTTTCTTGCAGTCCCAGCAGTCGGAGATGTCGCCGGTCGTGCGCCAGAGATTGCCAACGTCCGTGGCCCAGAGCCAGGGCTTGTTGGAACCCCACTCGCAGAGACTGAAGACAATGGGGCGGCCGGCGGATTTTAGCGCGTCGCGCATGGTGGAGTAGGCGGCCTGAGCGTTTTCCGTGCCGGTGTTGCACCAATCGTATTTGAGATAGTCGATGCCCCAGGCGGCGTATTGGAGAGCGTCCTGATATTCATGGCCGCGGCTGCCGGGACGCTTGGCGCAAGTCATGGTGCCGGCGTCTGAATAGATGCCGAATTTCAAGCCCCTCGAATGGATATAGCCGGCGAGCGCCATGATGCCGGAGGGGAAAGTTTTCGGGTCGGCGACGATGTTGCCAGCGGCGTCGCGGCTGACTTGCCAGCAATCGTCAATAACGACGTATTCGTAACCGGCGTTCTTCATGCCGCTGCTGACGAGGGCGTCGGCAGCGGACCTGACGAGATCCTCGGTGACGTTGCAACCGAAACGGTTCCAACTGTTCCAGCCCATCGGAGGAGTGAGAGCGAGACCGTTGTCCAGCGCGTGCGAGGATGGAACGCAAAGAATAAATCCGAAGAAGAGCGACAGCACGAGACGACTTATTTTTCTCGGAGAAATATCCATGAAGCCCTCTCAGCGTATTCCCAATTCACTTATTTTAGCGCGTGACGCAGCAACTGCGGACGCTTGCGAGGAGCGAAAATCGCGCGGCTGACAAGCGGAAGAACCAGGGAAGAAGAGAAAAACTCTTACGCGGTGGCGGTTGCCGCTTTTGCCCCGACTTCCGCCGTGTAGACAATGACGGCCTTCTTGCCGCCCTTGGCGGCAGTGGCGTGGATGGAATTCAAGTTAACGCCCTTCGCGGCGAGCTTGTCCAAAATTTGCGCCAGCGCACCGGGCTTGTTGGACAAATCGTAGGTTTCCGCCGGAGTTTCCTGATAGGAGATCCTGGCGTTATCGAGGGCTTTCTTCGCGCGCCGCGCATCTTCGGCGATGAGTTGAACGATGCCCGCCGCGCCCTGGGCGGTTCCCAAGAGAGAGAGAATATTCACCTTGGCGTCGCCGAGGGTTTTCGCGATACGGGCGACCGCGCCGGGCTGATTGTCAATCGTGATTGTGAATTGCTTGGTCTTGGCCATGTAAGCACCTCCTGGCGTGCTGGCGGGAGATTATACGCCTGGATGGGCCAAGCCGCAGAGGAGAGTTGCATGATGCAAGGGTGGGAGAGAGAGCCTTTCCGACAGGGTCGGAACTTTCGGTCTACTCGATGCGCGCGCTCCCCGGCAAGGCGGGGGCAGGCAGGATGACCACCCTTGTCGGGTGGTCAAATCTGCTGGGCTTTCCAGCGGCCTCGCTTGAAAAGGACGACCCCGGCGGCGGCGATGGCGGCCTCCGCGACAACGATAGACCAGAAAACGCCACTGGAACGCATGTGGACGGTGATGGCGAGAAAATAGGCGAGGGGTATCTCCAGGAGCCAGAAACCGAAGAAATGCACGATGGTCGGTGTGACGGTGTCGCCAGCACCGTTGAAGGCTTGGAGCATGACCATGCCGTAGGCATAGGCGATGTTGCCGTAACTCAGAATGCGCAAGCAGGTGACGGCAAGCGGGACGACGAGCGGATCGTTGATAAAGAGACGAATGACCGGCTCGGCAAAGATGACGAAAAAGATGCCGATGACGCCGAGAAAGAACATGTTGTAAAGGCCGGTGCGCCACACGGAAGTTTCCGCGCGCTCGGGCTGCTTGGCGCCAAGGTTTTGTCCGACCAGCGTGGCGGCCGCGTTGCTAAGGCCCCAACTAGGCATCAGCACGAAGATGAGTATGCGAATGGCGATCGTATAGCCGGCGAGCGCTGCCGAGCCGAAGACGCTGACGATGCGGACGAGGCCGATCCAACTGGTGTGCGCGATGGCAAATTGCAGGATGCCGGTCAGAGAGACGCGCAGGAGGCGGAGCAAGACGGTCAGGTTGATATGAAGCTGGCTGCGGAGAATGCGGATGCGCTCCGTGCCACGGAGGAGACGATAGAACTGATAGAGCACGCCGATGCTGCGGCCGGTGAAGGTCGCGAGAGCCGCGCCGGTCACCCCAAGTTTTGGGAAAGGTCCCCAGCCAAAGATGAGGCAAGGGTCGAGAACGAGATTGATGATGTTGGAGACCCAGAGCAAACGCATGGCGATGGCGGCGTCACCCGCACCGCGGAAGATGGCGTTGTTGAGAAAGAGGAGCATGATGGCGGCGCTACCGCCGAGGGCGATGCGGGCGTAGCCGGAGCCGACGGCAACGACTTGCGGCGACGCACCCATCAGGCGAAGCAAGTCCGGGGCGTAGAACAGACACGGAATGCCGATAAGGGCGGCAATCGCGACTCCTATAACGATGGCTTGGACTCCGGCAACGGCTGCGCCGGCGGGATCCTTTTCACCGATGCGGCGAGCGACCATGGCCGTGGTGGAAAGGCTTAGGCCGAAGCCGATGGCCATGACCAGGCTGAGGAGCGATTCGGTGAGGCCGACGGTGGCGATGGCGTCCGCGCCCAGACGGCCTACCCAGAAAACGTCCACGACGGCGAAAAGGGATTCCAGCACCATTTCGAGGACCATGGGAATGGCCAGCAGGAGAATGGCGCGATTGAGATTGCCAGCGGTGAAGTCCTGGTGCGAGCCACGAAGGGCTTCGCGGACGGAACTCCAGAGCGTGGGTGGTGGAGCGGCGGCAGCGGTTTGTTCCAAAGACATAGAGACCATTACGTTCTGCGTGGGCGCTTCCCAGAATGCAGTCGCGCTGACGCGGTACGGCAGTTCAATAATAGAAAACGGAGAAGAAGGTCAGATCCGCCGGGGCGGATTAATTGAGCACAGCGACTTGCGGGACGAACATCCGCATTGTCCTTGGCGCGGCCTTTGCGTGACGACTGCGCCCGATGTCCGGGTTTTCACGGACACGATTGGAATGAGGTGATTGTACCTTGGACGGATGGTTGTTGCTAGAGGAATCGGAGTTGGAGAAGTTTGTGATAACGGTGAAGGATTGTGAGGGAGTTTCCCGGGGGCCGAGAATCCCAGGAATGTGAAGAGCAAGAAGGGCGCTACGACGTGGGATACTTTCAATGAAAACTGGTCCAAATAGCCTGTGGAAAAAATGGGCGGCACGGCAGTAGTTGGCAAATGAACAGCAATGGACGCTGAGATGATTTCTCAAGTGAACGGAGAAAAGCCAGCGGGTGGGTTGCTCGCCCTCTTACGCAGGGTGGCCCTGATAGCAGCCCTGGTTGGAGCCTTAGGCTCGGTTGGATTGGTGCTACAAGTGGGCCGGCGCAAGCATTCCCCGCGCCTGCTTTTGGCACTCTTCGTGATCTGGGTGCTGTCACCATTTGTGGCCCTGGTAGTCGCCAACATCGCTTCGAAGAGTTGGTCGGTCATTACCCGAGCGACTCTCTATAGCGTGATGCTGGTTGTCGCGCTGGGCTCATTGGCCATTTACGGAGATATTGCGTTGGGACCGCTCGGGGCGAAGACCGTTCCCGTATTCGTGATTGTCCCGCCAGCGTCGTTGCTGCTTATTGCCACAGTCGTCCCGATGGCGGCGCTACTATCTGCGAGGTTGTCGCGTCGACGTCAGCGCACTTAGCCCGGCGTTCGGCGGGTGCGAATGCAGGGTGTTGATCGTTAGTGCGCTGCCAGGCAATGCATTTCCATCTGAGGAGCGGAGCCCGCACCGCCTTCTTGACAATACTTTGCAGTGTAAAGTACTTTAGATTTGTACTCTAAGTCACTGGGCGCGAGGCTCTAATGGACCACTCAGCGATGAAACAGCCGGGGCGGGCTCGCCGGATATTCAAAGGCTTCGCAGTATTGGCGATGCTGGGTGTTCTCGGGATCGCGGCGTTGTTGGGATCGCTGTGGCTGGAGCGGAGAACCGAGATCACACTGCCGACGCCCACGGGACCATTCGTGGTTGGACGCGCGATCTATGATTGGACCGACGACACGAAACTGGACACGCTGGCGCCGGTTCCAGGAACCAAGCGGGAACTCCTTGTCTGGGTGTGGTACGCGTCGGCGGCTGTGCGATCTGTTGCGGTGGACGAGTATCTGCCCGCTCCGATGCGGACGGTGACTGGACCCGCCGGAGGTCCGCTGCGACTCCTCACGCGAGATCTGGCGAAGGTTCACGGGCACAGTATTCGAGAGGCCGATTTGTCGCCGGAGCAGCGATCGTACCCTGTGGTGATCATGAGAGGCGGGGCATCCGCCGCGGTGTGGAGTTACTGGCCGAGGATCTGGCCAGTCACGGTTACATCGTCGTCGGCTTAGATGCGCCTTACCGGACTTCCAGCGTTGTTTTTCCTGACGGACGGGTGATGAGACGCATCCCGGAAAAAAACCCGGAACTCTGCCTAGAGAAAACCGGCCAGGAGCGGGACCGTTGCGCGAACCGGCTGCTGATTGCCTGGACTTCGGACATGGCGTTCGTGCTTGATAAGTTGGAGCAGCTGAACGCATCGCCTGCATCCGGCAAGTTTGCAGGACGACTCGACCTGACACGCGTCGGAGTATTTGGGCACTCCTTTGGCGGGGCGCAAGCCGCGCAATTCTGCTCGCAGGATTCCAGGTGCAAGGCGGGCATCGATGTAGACGGCGCTCCACACGGCAGCGTCATTCAAACAGGGATCAACCGGCCATTCCTGTTTCTTCTAAGCGACCACAGTCACGAGTCCGACTCCGAGGGCGGTCAGATCATGGCCAACATCCGGTCGATTTACGATCGTCTCCCTGCGGATGGAAGGGCGTTTCTGGAGATTCGTGGCGCGAACCACTTTCTCTTCAGCGACGACGGAGCCCTATTGAAGAGTCATATCGTGATGCGAACGCTGCGCATGTTAGGAATTGTCGGCATCGACGGACGCCGCCAGCTTGCGGTGACGGCGCACTGCCTGCGCAGCTTTTTCGACGCGTACCTTAAGGGGACAAGCGCATCGCGGCTCAACATTTCTTCGCCGCTTTACCCAGAGATCGAAGTTCTTAAATGAAGTACATTTTAATTACCGGCGCGATTCGGGCGGCACCAGGTTGTTTGCGCGGTAATACACCACCAACTGCCCGAAGTGTTCGCTGCTGTGCTCGATGGCGGCGATCCAAATGTAGGAATTCTGGACCACATGCTTCCCGGTTTCCCACGAAAATGGCGTGGTTTTGTCCAAGCCAGCTTCGCCCTGTTGTTTGATTACCGCCGCTCCGTCCGCGACGGCCTGCTCGATTAACTTCACTACGTCGGCTTTCGTCTTGTATGCGTCCCGCGACGGGTTGTGCTTGTCTTTCCCAAAGTCAGGGCCAATGTTCGATTCGGAAACTCTGCGGATCACATCGTAATCGACAGCAGCAACGTGCAGAAGATTTTCGGCAAAAGAGCGTTCGTCTTTCTGTACTTTGAAATCGTACTTGTCTTCGGGAAAATCCCTGGCCATGGCGATCAGCTTATTGCCAATCTGGTTCCACCACTCTAGCGTCTCGTCCGCCCGGGAGCGCGCAGCGGGCGGAGCCTGACTCTGCGTTTGGGCCCTGGCCGTAAAGGGTCATTGCGCCGACAGCAAGCAGCATGCCTGCAACAAGCGCAAGCCCAGGCCGACTCGAAGACCGCTTCATCGTAAATCCCTCTTTTTGCGTTCTGATCAGTCTGACTTTCCGCGACTGGCCGGCGGCACAATTCCGTTCATGCGCAGATATTCCACCATCTGCCCGTAGTGATCATAGGCGTGAGCGACGCCAAACTCAGCCAAGCGCAGGCGCGTCGACTTGCTGTTCCCGGTGGTCTGCAACATGTTCTCCGCTGTCAACGTAGCAGCGGCTTTGTGACCCAGGGCAAAAGAATCCTTCAGGAACTTGATGATGTCGGCCTTGGTCTTCAGGTCCGCAGGACCGTTCCCGTCCTTTATGCTCTCGGGCACCTTATCGCCGGTAAGCGGTGACCAAATGAAATAGTTGGAAGAGGCGACATGCTTGACCTGCACGGCAAAGGTGCGCACACCTTTGTACTCGCTCCCTGGAATGTTGAGGCTTTCAGGGGAGAAGTTGAACTTGTCTTCCGGCATGGCTTCCGCGGCTTCCACAATCTGCTTTTCGACCGTGCTGATTTCGCGATCCACGATGGAAGCTATGGTTGGCGGAGACTGCGGCGATTGAGAGGCGCTTGATGCTGCGGCGCTCCTCGTGTCTTGTACCACAGCGGCCGCGGTAAAGATGAGTATTGCCGATAGAGCGAAGATTCGTATTTGTATCATTCGAGTGCCCCCTTACCCTTGCCCCCCGCTTAGACGAGGCAAACCCTGACTCGTTTTATGGATGCCCATCAAAATAGCGGCCTTGATCGGCGCGCTCGTCAAAGCCGCCGCGAACCATTCGTATTTCAGCGCGACCAGCGGATCGACACGTGTTAATCCAAAACAAGAAAGTAAAGAGCTTGGAGAAGTTTCTACGCGGCGGCGATGCGGCGGATTAGGTCTTCCTGCTCGGACTGGGATTCGGCGCCGATGGTGAAGGCGTCGAGAAGGTTGAGCCCAAGAGCAAAATTGAGGGCTTCGTCCTGACGGTGGCGCAGCTCTCCCTGGCCCAAGATCTTCATGCCAATGATGCCTTTGCCAGCGGCGCGCATTTCGCGCATAACGCTGACGACGGTATTGGGATCGGAATCCATGAATGCACCGACAGGGTTGATTCGAACGAGATGGACTTCGACCCAGGGAGATTTTGTGGCAGCGCGAAGCGCTTCGATGCTATGGCAAGAACAGCCATGGGCGCGAATGATGCCCTTTTCCTTGGCTTCCGAAAGCACATCCATAACGCCTTTGAAGCGCTCGGTCCAATCACCTTCGGTGAGGCAGTGCATGAGGCAGACGTCGATATGATCGGTGCCGAGTTCGCGGCGGAAACGCTCGAGATCATCGCGAGCAGTGGCAGGATCGCGCGCCCACGTCTTGGTGAGCACCGTGACTTTATCACGCGGGACATGTTTGAGCGCTTCGGCCACGTGCGGATGGCTGCCGTAGGAATCGGCGGAATCGAAGAAGCGCAGGCCATGGTCGTAGCCGTTGAGGAGCATGTCGGAAAGGCCCTTGATGCCGAGAGCAGTCTGGTGGGAATGATGACCGCTACCGACGGTGCCTGTGCCCATGGCGAGGCGGCTGGTCTGGATGCCCGTCTTACCGAGAGTCACAGTATCCGAAGCGCTGAACTTGCGCGGGAGGGCGGGAAGAGCGGGTGTGGTCCGAGCGAAGGCAGTGGGGTGGATCCAAGCCGCTCCAGCGGCGCAGGCCGTGCGATGGATAAAATCGCGGCGTTTCATGCGGCCTCCTGCAGATGCGCTTCCGGGGCTAGTCTACTCCCCAATGGACGCGCGAAGAGGGCAATAGGTTACCAAGCCCGCCGACGCCTCTAAAGTGAGGGCCGAGGAACCTCATAGTAGAGGAACTGCACCCCGACGCCCAGTTTGCCTCCCTTGGGCCCCAACAATTCTACGTGCGCCACACGGCCCGTGAAGCACCACTCCGCCACATCTTCTCCCACCACTTCCCGTGGCATCCTTAGGTGGACCTGAATCATCCCGCCTTCCGGCAACTTTCGATCCGTGGCGAAATAAACCCCATGGTTGCAGATATTCATGGAGGCGGCCTCGTGCTCGGGGTTGGCAGTCTCCTGCATGGGGCGAAACCTTAAAGGGACTTTCATGATCAGACGGCGTGCAGTACGGCGCTCCTGTTCCGACATCGGTATCCTTTGGACTTGGGAATGGACCATTTTGGAATCAGGCAGGGCGCAGAGATAGTTTTACGAGTGCCGACGCGCGGGGTCAAGCAATTTCTTATATTCGGAAGACGTTTCGTGAGGATAAGTACCGCTAATTCAACATTAAGCGAGGAGTATTAAGCGAGGAGAAGACCCTTGGGGACATGGACCCGGCGGGTCTCGCGCCGATCGTGATGCGCCCACCAGTCGCGCCAGGAGGCAGGATCTCTGCCGAATGAGGCGCCGGTGATGGTCCGCAGAGCGGCACAGACCAAGTCCTGGGTCGCTGGTTCGAGAGAATCGTCATCAAGAAGATTCAGGAGCTGGGGAACGGCACCCAGGCGCTGCTCGCCAGTGAGCATGCCCGAGCGAGCGAGGTTGGTGGCGGCCCGCTCGCGAACTTGTTTTGCGGGGTCGTGGGCCAGAATAGAAAGAAGCGGATCGATGGACTCCGCGGTGCCCAGCATAGCCAATCCCTCGACGGCCCAGAAGCGCGTTTGCTGATTCGCATCGCGAGAATAACGAAGGAGCGTGGACAAGACTGTGGCAGGCTCAACCCCGCGATTGCCGAGCGCGCCGAGTCTCCAGAGAGCGAGATAGCGCGCGTCAGGATCGTTATGAATTTGATTTAAGAGCTTCGCAAGACCCTGCGGTGATTTCATCAGGTTGTTGGCGATCAAATCGATTTCCACGGCGGCAACGCGCACGCGAGGGTCGTTGGAATCCAAAGCCGCAAGGACGAGATGGAAAAGCCGGTCGGTGTCCGCCAGATGACCGCGCCAGGAAGCGAGATTCTTGTGGATTAAGCCGAGAGACTGGTCGGGGCGCTGAACGGCAAGCTCTAGAAGCCGTTCGGCCTGCTGCTGTGGCGCTAAGTGGCTGATGGCTTCGAGGTCTGCGTTGATGGCGCCCGGTGTGGAAGCTGGCACAAGGACGCGCGACGGGGCGGACGCAGGCAACAGAGTAGCGTTGCGGAACCAATTGGCTCCGGAGATTTCGGTACGCGCGACTTGATAACCCGCGACAGTGGAAAGAGCGGCCAACGAAATCATCAAGGAAATGTAACGGGGCAAGCGATTCGTAGTTGCCGAATGGTGATGAGCGGCCCGCTCCGTGCGAGGAGCGGGCTGAGGGGCCCCGGGGATACCTACGATCGAGTCGTTCATGGGTAACGCGAGCGCTTGGCATCGGCGCACGCTGAATGACAAATTAGTTGTGGGGAGAGAGGCCAACAATGGTACGCACGGCCAGCGGCGCTGCTTTTTGTAGCCAAACCCTGTAGGTTCAATACGATTGGGGACGTTACTGGTACGCCACGAGCGAAACAATCCCGTACGGAAGAACAGGCGCCTGTGGGGCACGACAAACAGCGCGTCCGGCAAAGCCATCTGGGATACAAGAGGCGTATCCCGAAGATTCATCCGGGATGCAAACACCACACTTTGCCGGAGGTATGGGGTCTGCTAGAATGAGGAGCTTGGTTTTACGACAATTCGAGCGGGAAACCGAAGCCCAACTACAAATTAAGCGGGAACAAAAATGGCACTGAAGTGTGAATTCTGCGGCAAAGCGCCGCGTTTTGGAAATGTGATCAGCCACGCGAATAATACGCGGCGGCGGCGGTGGAATCCTAACTTGAAGCGCGTGCATGCGGTTGTGGCGGGCGTGAGGAAGCAAGTCCGTGTGTGCACGGCATGCATTCGCGCCGGCAAAGTAAAGAAAGCCGCCTGAGCATCCAACTTTGAACCCGACCGATGCGAACCTGCGTTCCGTGGGGCACCTGATGAAGCACTCAAGCGGAGTGAAGCGCGCAGCAGCGTGGCTGCCTTTGGCAGCGATGGCCATTGCGCTTACCACGGGCTGCAACAAGCAAGCGCAGCACGCGCCCGACGTGTGGGCAATGGTGAACGGGAAAGAAATCAAGCGGGAAGAAGTCGACAAGTATTACCGCACGCGCGTAAACCCCGAGGGTCAGGAGCCTTCGCAGGAAGAATCGCTTTCGCAAAAGCTGAATGTGCTCGATGAACTGATCAACAACGAAATTCTGCTGGAAAAAGCGAAGAAGTTGAACCTAGAAGCCAGCGACGGCGAAGTCGAAGACAAGTTCACCGAATTGAAGAGCCCGTACACCGAGGACGAATTTCAGCGGCGGCTGAAAGATCAGGCCATGACTGTGGAGGATCTGAAGCTGGAGCTGCGGCGGCAGCTCTCGATTCAGAAATTGTTGAACCATGAAGTGGTGGCGAAGATTTCCATCACCGACCAGGACATCTCGGGTTTTTACGACGCGAACAAAGCGCAGTTCAACGTGGCTGAGCCGCAATATCACATCGCGCAGATCGTGGTGACGCCGCGGAAAGAGCAGCAGATCCGCAACCGGAAGAACGACGATGCAGCCAATGAAGCAGAGGCCCTGCGAAAAGTGAAGATGCTGATGGACCGGCTGAACAGCGGCGCAGACTTCTCCCAATTGGCGATGGATTATTCCGAAGACATGAACACCGCTGGAACCGGTGGGGACCTGGGTTTCGTTCCGGAATCGGCGCTGAACCAGTCCGACCCGGCACTGAAAAAGGTCGTGGTTGGATTGAAGGCTGGGCAAGTCAGTCAGCCGATTCAAGTGGTGCCAAAAGATGGGCCACGCACCCTGATCCTAAAGCTTATTGCGCGCGAATCTCCCGGGCTGCGCGGCATCGCCGAACCGCAAGTGCAGCAAACCATCCGCGACACGCTTCGCAACCGCAAGGAACAATTGCTTCGCCTCGCGTATCTGGCAATCGCGCGGGATGGCGCGCAGGTGAAGAACTTCCTGGCGGAACAAGTCATCGAAGCGGCGGGCAAACTGCCGGATGCGGCGAAAACCACGATGCCGCAGCGCTCTATCGGGCACTAAAGCCGCTTATTCTCTCCGAAATACGAGCCTTCCATTTCCGCGCGGCATGAAGAGTAGTGAAGTGCGCTGAAGTTCAAGAAACCACACAAAGAGCTTCGCCGGCGTTGACGGGCTGGCCTTCCTTGGCCAGGACCCGCTCAACCGTGCCGCTTTTGGGCGAGCGAATTTCGTTTTGCATTTTCATGGCTTCGACAACGAGCAGGCCCTGGCCGGATTCGACATGGTCTCCTTCTTTGACGAGAAGGCGCACCACTTTGCCGGGCATCGGCGCAAGGACTTGCTGCCGGCCCTCGGCTTCGACGGCGCCGTGGCGGCGGCCGCTCCAGGCGCGAGGATCGATGACCTCGGCGATGAAGTCCTGCCCGACGGCCTGAAGTTTCAATTTGCCGTCCGGAGACGGCGTCACGGTGATTTCAAAGGATTGACCGCCCAACAAAACGGAGAGAATGTGGGGGGCGATCTCGACGGCGTCGACGGCTACAGGCTTGCCATCCAGCATCACGCGCCACCCCGCGGAAGCGTGTTCGAGTTCGACAATGCGTGTATTTTCTCCCGATGAAGAAGCGAGTTGGACTTGGTATTTCACGGCAGGCGGTCCAGTTGCTCGCGGCGGCCTTCGAGCTTCCAGTGAGAGGGCTGGTCTGCGGAAGAGGCGGACGCAGAAGCCTGTTTCTCCGACTGGCTGGCCTGCCAGATTGCCGCGGCAATGACTGCGGCATCGGAAACAGCGCTTCCCCGCTGATTATCGTTCCCAAGAGATGCAGTGGAATGCGGACGGCGGAGCAATTCGTCCAGCCATTTGGTGTGGATTTCGCCGCGAAGAAAATCCGGTTCTTCAAGAATACGGCGGAAAAGACGGGCATTGGTCTTGATGCCGGTGATGGTGTATTCCTCGAGGGCGCGGCGAAGCCGGGCGATGGTTTCCTCGCGGCTATTGCCCCAGGCGATGAGCTTGCTGAGAAGCGGATCGTAATCGTTGGGCACGGTCCAGCCTTCATAGACGCCATCGTCCAGGCGAATGCCCGGTCCGCTGGGAACCTGGCGCGAAAGAATTTTACCGGGCGAGGGAAAGAAATTATTGTCGGGATCTTCAGCGTAGAGACGAACTTCCATAGCGTGACCGCGCGGGGTGACGGATTCCCATGCGAAGGGCAGGCGGTGTCCGGCGGCGATAGCGATCTGGAGTTTTACGAGGTCGAGACCGGTAACCTGTTCGGTTACGGGATGTTCGACCTGCAAACGCGTGTTCACTTCCAAAAAGTAAAAATTGAGATTGGCATCAACAAGGAATTCAACCGTGCCGGCATTGACATAGCGGCCAGCGCGCGCCAGGCGGACAGCGGCATCGCTCATCTTTCTGCGCAGTTCGGGAGTGACAATGGGGGAAGGCGCTTCCTCGATCACCTTCTGATGGCGGCGCTGCACGGAACATTCACGTTCCCCAAGAGAGACGACGCGGCCGTGGGCGTCGGCGAGGATCTGGATTTCCACGTGATGAGGACGGTCGAGACATTTTTCGAGATAGAGGCGATCGTCGCCGAAACTATTCATAGCCTCGGAAGAAGCATCGCGGAATGCGGATTCGAATTCGGCATCGCTGTGCACCAGGCGCATACCTTTGCCGCCGCCACCGGCGACGGCCTTCAGAAGAATGGGATAGCCCATTCGGCGCGCGAGGGCTTGCGCTGCAGCCGGATTCTCAATTGCGTCGTTTGTCCCTGGGACAGAGGGAACGTCGGCGCGGCGGGCAAGCTGGCGGCCGGCGGTTTTGGAGCCAAGAGATTCCATGGCCTCGGCTGGCGGCCCAATAAAAATGAGGCCAGCGTCAACGCAGGCGCGGGGCAGTGCGGCGTTTTCCGCAAGGAACCCGTAGCCCGGATGCACGGCATCGCAGCCGACGCGACGCGCCACGTCCATTAGCTTATCGATGCATAGATAGCTTTCGCGCGAAGGCGCAGGGCCGATAGGATAGGCTTCGTCGGCGAGACGGACGTGAAGCGATTTGCGGTCGACATCACTGAAAACGGCTACGGAGCGGATGCCCAGTTCCCGGCAGGCGCGCAGAATGCGCACGGCAATCTCACCGCGATTGGCGATCAGGATTTTCTTGAACATAGAGGATTTGAGCGAGGTGCGAGTTTAGCACGGAGGGTAGCGCACACAACGAATCGGCGGAGCTCCTGTGCTTCAGTGAAACTAGTTCAACAGCTTCTTCAAATCCTTCCACTTAACGAGAATGAGGTGATTTTCTTCGATGGCCTTCTTAAATTCGGGGCCGGTGACAATGTCATAGTCGCGCTGACGCCAGGCCGAGCCGAAGTCCGGATGATCCACAGTTACCGCTTGAAGTTCGGCGTCGTCATGACCGAGGTGGACGATCATTTCTGTGAGACCGGGTTTCAGGTCTCTTACCGCGTTGATATAAAAGTCCTTCCAATCCCCGGAATGGACAGAGGGGTTGGCCATTACGAAGGAATCGACAACAACATCTTTGTCGGAAAGTTGTGACAGCAGTTTGCTCAGTTCGCCCGGCAATCGGAGCGCCAAGAATGGCAGATGATAGTCGCGCGCAACTTTGGAAAAAACAGCAAACAGTTCAGGAGAGTTAAAGAGAGTTCCCATGTGAGTGTCGAGATGTGTCGGGTGGATTCCTACCGCGATAGCATGTTCGATCTGTGTCCGGATTTCGCGTTCCGCTTCTTCGGGCTTGATATGGGATGCGGCTGTTGGAGAGTCCGGCCAAAGATAGCCCGCAGAGTCGAGTAAGCTCGGAACCTTGTCTTTGGATTCCACAGGACCCCAACGGTAGACTTTCCATTCACTTGTGAGCGTAAGATGCAAGCCGAAGTCGACGTCCGGATGGTCTTTTGCGTAGGAAGCGACTTCCGTGAGCCAGGCGCAAGGCACCATGATGCTGGCGGAAGTAACCGCATTCTTATTGAGCGCGTCAAAGCTGGCGGTGTCCACGGAATGAGCCACAGCAAGATCATCGGCGTGGACGATAAGGAGTTTCGAATCGGCTGGATAGCCCAGGCGCTCGGCTACAGTCTTATTCTGGGCACACACAGCTTCCGCCACGAGACACAGGAGCAGGCCGGCAGCGGCAAGATTTCGAAGGCGCATCGGGAGCTCCAGCAATCGGATTTGGCCGTAAAGCGTAACACGGCCATTGAAGCGCACAAAGTTGCGGCTTCGTCGTGTGCAGTAATTTGTCGAGTGGGAGTTCTCTGGTTGGAAGCGCTCTTCACGATTGCGGCACAGATGGTGTATACACAGAGCCCTGACCTTCGGAGGGAAGCCAAGATGAAACGATGCTACTTGTTGTTTGCAGTGGGATTTTTCGCGCTCGCGCCGGTGCGCGCGCAAGACTCCGTCATCGCGCCCTCGGACAATCTTGTCGTGGATGGCGTGCCGAGGATTCCCGAGTCTATCGCGGAAACAGCGGGGAGGTATGCGTCCTATCGGAGTGCGAACCTGGCAGATTGGCATCCGACAAAGCGAGAAATGCTGATTGCCACAAGGTTTGCGGAGACGCCGCAGCTTCATCTGCTGAAAATGCCGGGCGGGGCACGTCAGCAGTTGACGTTTTTCGCGGACTCGGTTGGCGGCGGGCGGTTTCATCCGAATGGCGGTGACTACATTTTGTTTGCCAAGGATGTTGGCGGCGGTGAGTGGTACCAGCTTTATCGCTACGACGTAGCTACTGGCGACGTTACGCTGCTGACGGATGGGAAGGCACGAAATTTGCCGGGGCCATGGTCGTCGAGCGGCGATCAGATCGCGTATATGTCCACACGCCGGACGGGAAGAGATACGGATTTGTGGGTGATGAACCCGAGTGATCCGAAGAGCGATCACTTGCTGACGCAGTTGGCCGGAGGCGGATGGCAGCCGCTCGATTGGTCGCCGGATGACAAGAAAATCTTGCTAGCAGAGGAGCTATCCATTAACGAGTCGTACCTGTGGCTGGTGGATGCGGCGACTGGTGAGAAGACGGAGCTGACGCCGAGAAATACGACGGAGAAAGTTTCTTATGGTGAAGGACGGTTCAGCAAAGATGGCAAGGGGATTTACGTCACTACGGACAAGGCTTCGGAATTCCACCGGCTGGCTTACCTCGATCTAGCGACAAAGCAGCCGCAGTTCCTGACGACGAACATTTCGTGGGAGGTGGAAGCCTTCGACCTAACGCATGACGGCAAAATGATTGCGTTCGTGACGGATGAAGAAGGCGTTAGCGTTGTGCACGTGATGAACACAGCCACGAAGAAAGAGATGCTCCTGCCCAAGCTGCCGAAGGGAGTTGTTGGTTCCTTGCGTTGGCATAAGAATGGGCATGAGCTTGGATTTTCATTGAACAATGCGCGTGGACCGGGCGATGTGTATTCGCTGGATGTGGCAACCGGAAAGGTGGAACGGTGGACGGCCAGCGAAACGGCGGTGAAGACCGATGGGTTTCCAGAACCGGAGCTGGTGCGGTGGAAGAGTTTCGATGGAAAAATGATTTCGGGCTTCTTGTACAAGCCAGCGGCAAAGTTTAGCAGCAAGCGGCCGGTGCTGGTGGTGATTCATGGCGGGCCGGAAGGGCAGTCGCAGCCTACCTTTCTCGGACGGAGCAATTATTTGTTGAACGAACTGGGAATCGCGCTGATTTATCCGAACGTGCGCGGTTCGACAGGGTACGGGAAAACGTTCTCGCTGCTAGACAACGGATTCAAGCGCGACGACACATACAAGGACATCAACGCCTTGTTCGACTGGATTGGGACGCAGCCGGGACTGGACAGCGAGCGGATTGCAGTGACCGGCGGAAGTTACGGCGGGCACATGACGTTGGCGGTCTCGACGTTTTACAGCGACCGGATCCGTTGCTCGGTGGACATTGTGGGCATGTCCAACCTTGTGACGTTCCTGGAGCATACAGAAGCGTACCGGCGGGATTTGCGGCGCGTGGAATACGGCGACGAGCGGGACGCAAAAATGCGAGAGTATCTCGAGAAAATCGCGCCGATGAACAACATCGAAAAAATCAAGAAACCTATGTTCGTGATCGCGGGAAAGAACGATCCGCGCGTGCCAGTCAGCGAATCGCAGCAGATTGCCGATGCGCTGAAGAAGCAGGGAACGCCGGTGTGGCTGCTCATCGCGAAGGACGAAGGCCATGGCTATCGGAAAAAGCCGAACCAGGATTTTCAGTTTTACGCCACGGTTGAGTTCCTGCAGGAATATCTGCTGAAGTAGGAATCTGGTTTATTCGGGCTGAGGAATTCCGAGATCGCGGCAAATCTTCCGCGCAAGAAAATCATTGATTTCCGCGTGCCGAGGAACGCTCGATGTCGCATTGGTCCGCGGATTGCAGTAGATAGAGTGCCTGCCACCTTCACGCAACAGCGAACAGTCGTGAGCGGCCAAGTGACGCAAGAAGTCACGCCGCTTCATCCTATGCACTCAAATGCTTACAGTTATGGGTTCACGGAGCGCGTCTTCAGAGCGCTGCTTCGCAGCCAACTCTCGATTTGCCTCAATCACCATGGTCAAGGCTTCCTTTAGATTGCGCCTTGCCTCCCCAAGAGTTCGCCCCTGAGTATTGACGCCAGGAATCTCTTCGATATACGCGACGTACCATCTGCCGCGCTTCTCGATCACTGAGGTAAATTGATGTTTCATTGGCTCATTGTATCAGACAGCGAAGTCGATTGATCTAGTCAAAGCGGGATGTTGCCGTGTTTTTTCTTGGGGTTGGTGTCGCGCTTGTTTTCCAGGGCGCGAAGCGCGGTGATGATGCGGGCGCGAGTGTCGGCGGGCTCGACGACGGCGTCAATGTAGCCGCGCTCGGCGGCGACAAAGGGATTAGCAAACCGGTCGCGAAATTCGGTGATTCTCTCCTGACGCAGCTTTTCGCGCTCGGCTTCGGGAACTTTCGCCAACTCGCGTTTGTACACAATGTCCACGGCGCCTTCAGGCCCCATGACGGCGATTTCGGCCGTGGGCCAGGCGAAGTTGGCATCGGTCCGGATGTGCTTTGATGCCATGACGCAGTACGCACCGCCGTAGGCTTTGCGAGTGATGACGGTGATTTTCGGGACGGTGGCTTCGGCGAAAGCGAAAAGCAGCTTCGCGCCGTGCTTGATAATGCCGCCGAATTCCTGCTGCGTGCCGGGAAGAAAGCCGGGGACATCCTCGAAAGTAATCAGCGGAATATTGAAGGCATCGCAAAAACGAACAAAGCGCGCACCTTTGACAGACGCGTTGATATCGAGAACTCCGGCGAGAAAGGCCGGCTGATTGCCGACAATGCCGACCGGACGGCCATCCAGACGCGCAAAACCCACGACTAGATTCTTGGCGTAGTGCTCGTGGACTTCAAAAAAGTAGCCGTCATCCACAATGGCGTGGACGGCGTCCTTGATGTCGTAAGGTTTCCGCGGATCGGCTGGAACGAGAGTGTTGAGAGACTCATCGCGCCGACCAGGTGTGTCTGCAGTAGCGCGCCGTGGCGGATCTTCCAGATTATTCGAGGGAAGAAAACTCATCAGCTCGCGAATCATGGCCAGACAATCGGCATCGTCACGCGAAACAAAATGAGCCACGCCGCTGGTGGCGTTGTGAGTCATGGCGCCGCCCAGCTCCTGTTTGGTGACTTCCTCGTGCGTGACAGTCTTGATGACGTCGGGGCCGGTGACGAACATGTAGGAAGTTTCGCGAGTCATGAAAATGAAATCAGTGATCGCTGGGGAATACACGGCGCCGCCGGCGCAAGGGCCCATGATGGCGCTAATCTGCGGGATGACTCCGCTGGCAAGCGTATTGCGCAGAAAAATATCAGCGTAACCCGCAAGCGAAGCCACACCTTCCTGAATACGCGCGCCGCCGGAATCGTTGAGGCCGACGACGGGCGCTCCCTCTCGCATGGCGAGGTCCATGATCTTGCAAATCTTCAGCGCGTTGGTTTCGGAGAGCGAGCCGCCGAATACGGTGAAGTCCTGCGCGAAAACGTAAACGAGCCGGCCATCAATGCGGCCAAAGCCGGTGACGAAGCCGTCGCCCGCGGGACGCTGCTCCTGCATGCCGAAATCGACGCAGCGGTGACGGACAAATTTGTCCAGCTCCTCGAACGTGCCTTCGTCCAACAAGAGGTGAATGCGCTCGCGCGCCGTGAGTTTACCGGCTTTGTGTTCGCGCTCGCGGCGCTCGGGGCCGCCGCCCGCTTCAGCTTCCTCGGAAATACGGCGAAGCTCTTCCATGCGGTCGCGATGCTTGCCTTCGGGGATCAAACTGCGCTTGGGCTCAGACAAGGGGTCCTCCCTCGGAAGGAGGTTCCTTCGTGGCAAAAATGCGAACGGCGAGATGCGTGGCAATCCAAGTGGTTCCGAGTAGCAGTACAACGCCAAGCAGCAGCTCCGCACCCATTGCGGCGGCGCGCTGGAGAGGAGATTCGAGCGACGTCACGTACTCTGTAGCCTTGACAAGAACGAACATGGCCCAGAGAGTCAACGCCACGATGAGGACGGTGGTCACAACGGAAGCAAGAATCATCTTCATGCGATTGGATTTGGGCCGCCATGAAGCGGCATGGAGAAGGATAGCGCAACCGGAGAGAAAGCTGCACGCAGAAGACGATCCGTTAGTCGAAAAGCAATCATGGCGCGCGCTTCGAGACTCAGCGTAAACCCGACCAATCGTCCGCGACAAGGATGGAATCGCTGGGATTAGCTGCGTCATATTTGATGCTTGCGGGCTGGCCAGCGACGAGGCGTTCCAGGCGAACCTGGCTCTCGAGACCGGTAATGTCCTGTGCCGTGTGATAGGTAACGCCGGAGATCAAGTAGCTATACGAGACGAAGTGGCGCGGGCGCATGTCTTTCAACGGGCGAGCGCTGGAGCCAAACAATCCCTTGCGCGCCTCCTTCGATTCCGGCGGACGCTGGACCAGATCCACGATCTGCCCTTCGGCAATGCGGCCGATCTGGTTCAGATGGAGGCGGCGCTTGCGTTCCGCTTCTTCGGGATCCTCCGCGGGACGGAAGAACGCATAGGTGATCATGGCCAGCGCGGCGATCGCCGCTCCACCCATGGCCAGCATTAATTTCCAATCGACAAGCAATTCCTTCAACGAACAGACTCCTCGATCTAAATAGGTGGGATTGCATGAAGGCACGCGGAGGGTTGCGTGCGCGCAGTACGGCGGGAGGTCTTTCCCAATCCGCCTGTGCCCCACTGACGGGTATTCTACCGAATCCCCACGGGATACGTGAAACTACAGTGGCGCCTGCACCGGATTGCGCAACACGCCTACACCGGCAATGCTGACCTCCACTGTGTCACCAGCAACCAGCGGACCGACTCCGGCGGGCGTACCAGTGGCGATGATGTCCCCGGGCATCAGCGTCATCATGCGGGAAATCCAACGGACCAGAAACGCTGGAGGATAGATCATCAACGAGGTCACACCGGACTGCCGTCGTGCGCCATTGACGTGCGCCTCGACCAGAACATTCGATGGATCGAGAGCCGTCTCGATGTATGGTCCGACGGGGCAAAATGTATCGAAACCTTTCCCGCGCGTAAATTGTACGTCGTTCTTTTGCAGGTCGCGCGCGGTGACGTCGTTGAGACAGGTGTAGCCGACCACGAAAGAGAGAGCATCTTCGGCATCGCCGAGTTGCGAGCAGCGCCGGCCGATGACCAGGGCGAGTTCGCCTTCGTGTTCCACGCGTTGCGAATACTTTGGCAATACGATCGCTTCTTCCGGGCCGATGATCGAAGAAGGTGGCTTGAGGAAAATCAACGGCTCTTTCGGGACTTCGTTGCCCATCTCCGCGGCGTGCGCGGCGTAATTGCGGCCGATGCAAACGATTTTCGTCGGCTCAACCGGAGCCACCAGCCGCACGTCGTCGAGGTGCGTAGAACGCGGGCCGCGGGACCACGGCCCCCACGGCGCGCCGGAGATCTCAACGACATTCTCTCCTTCGATCAGACCATACCGCGGCGAAACCGAGCCCGAAGCGGAAGCGTCGCGCACCACGTAACGGCAAATTTTCATCAGTGTTTAGCTCGCGTGATGCTTGGGATGAGAAGCATGCGATTCACGGGCTCTCCAGATCGTCGTAGCAATCCAGGAGAGCGTGGTGAGAATCATGTACACGACCGCGCCCTGCATGAAAACCTGGGGCGTGCTGTGCCAATTGCTGAGATCGCGAAAGAGCAGGCAGAGCACGCGATAGCTCAGGCTGAAAATGAGCCAGCCAATGAGGCTGGAAGCCAGGAGATGCCCAGGTAAGCGCAGAAACCGAAAAATGGGCACGGCCGCAAGAAAGCCAAGAATCACTGCGGCGGCGATATTGCGCTCCAGTGCAAAGCGTTCCAGAAATGACGCGCGATTGGCAATCACCAGCCATGCTGAGAAAACCAAAGTCAGGCAAACACCAACGTAAACTCCGGTGCGAATCGCCGCGTTGCGGAAAATGTGGAACCAACGATAACCAGGCAGATGCGGACGAACCAACATGGAGTGCTGGGCTCCCAAGATCCAAGCAGTCGTTTAACCCGGCCTTACGGCGATGGTTGCGTGACCTCGACAACGACTGTTGCGCCGGACGTGCTCTCATTTCCCGCGCGGTCTACGGCGGTCACAGTGTACCAATAGCGACGGCCGGGCTCCACAGACGTATCACGAACCGCGGGCGTGGGCAACAAATCCGGCGTCAGGGGCTGGCCCCTTGCGCCCTCCTGCTCACTTCGATAGACGCGGTAGCCGAGCAGGTCGGTTTCAAGATTGATGCTCCAGGAAAGATCAACAACGACCGTGCCCGGAGCGGCGCCCGGAAGCACGCCAGCGACCAGTCCCTGCGGCGTGGCGGGAGGAAAAGTGTCGCGCGGCGTGACCGTCACCGGTTGCGAGTCAGAGGATTCCAGTTCGTTGCCGTCAACCCCGACAACACTGCGTACTGTGTAGACGTAGGTGTGATCGAAAACGACGGAAGCGTCGCGATAGCTGTTGGTTTCAGAGAAACCTAGCGGCGCGGGGCGTGCTTCCGGTTTACCCGGCGGCAGTTCTTGCGGTGGCGAAGAGGGAACCTCAGGATGAATTTCCGAGCGGTAAATTCGATAACCAGTGATGGTTGATACAGGTTCTCCGGCGGCGGTAGCAGTGGGCACCGGCCAGGTCAATTCGACTGCTGACTCGGTGACGCGAGCCTCGATGGAAGAGATTGGAGCCGGAACCGGATAGACGCGCACGGAGACAACGTTTGAATCGGCAGAAGCGCGTTTCCGGGAATTGCGCGTTCGAACAACGTAAACGAACGCTCCACCCGGATGCGATTTGATTTCTTCCGGCGCGATGGGAACGATGAAGTTCACGCGGCTATCGGTCCGGTAATTCTCCACCAAGGCGCCGGGAATCGTGTAGACCACGCGAAAAGATTTCGAGTCGGCCAAACCGTCTGGCTTAATGCTGCCACGCAGGATCTCAACCGCCGGTGGGGCCGGAAGCTTTTCCCCGGAGATGGAGCTCAATGGAAGAGTAAATGAAAGCTGCACACCGTCTCCGGCCTGGCGGGCGGCAAGGTCTTTGATCGCTGCGGGAACTGGCGGGGTTGGCGGAACGGGATCGCCGGGAGCCCCGCACCCGGCCGAAACCAGGAAAATGGAAAAGAGGAATTGAAAAATGATGAAAAGCTGGGCCGGGCGCTGTTCGATGCAGGCTCTCGTCCCTTTTCTGTTTTCCATTTTCCAATGTCGGGAACTACAGGATGTAGCGGCTCAGATCCTGGTTCTTGACGATGTCCGCAAGCTGCTTGGAAACGTAGGCGGCGTCAACCTTCACGTTTTTCTTCTTGAGGTCGGGCGCTTCGAACGAGATTTCGTCCAGAACTTTTTCGAGGATGGTGTGGAGGCGGCGGGCGCCGATGTTTTCTGTCTGCTCATTCACGTTAGTGGCAAAGCGGGCGACGGCGGCGACGGCGTCCTCGGTGATGTTGAGCTTGACGCCTTCGGTTTCCAGTAGCGCGACGTACTGCTTGATGAGCGCATTCTTGGGCTCGGTCAGGATGCGAATAAAATCTTCTTCCTTCAGGGATTGCAATTCGACGCGAATGGGCAGGCGGCCCTGAAGCTCAGGGATTAGGTCAGACGGCTTGGTCACATGAAACGCGCCCGCCGCGATGAACAGGATGTGATCGGTGCGAATCATGCCGTAGCGCGTGTTGACGGTGGTGCCTTCGATGATCGGCAGAATGTCGCGCTGCACGCCTTCGCGTGAAACGTCCGGACCGTGACCGGATTCGCGCCCAGCCACCTTATCGATTTCATCGATGAAAATGATGCCCATCTGCTCGGCGCGCTCGACGGCCACGCGCGTAACCTGGTCCATGTCCAGCAGCTTGTTCTCTTCTTCCTGGATCAGATATTCGAACGCGTCGGCCACGCTCATTTTGCGTTTTTTCTTTTGCTGGCCGAACATGCCGGAGAACATGTCCTGGATCTTGCCAATGTCCATCTCCTCGACGCCCTGATTGGAGACGATTTCGAACGAAGGCATGGCTCGCTCGCGGACTTCGAGATCCACCATGCGCTGGTCCAGCTTGCCTTCGCGGAGCTGTGCGCGGAGTTTTTCGCGCGTGCGCTGCGTCTGTTCGCGCTGCGCGGCAACCTCGGCTTCTGGACTTCCGGCAGCGGGAGGCGCAGCCGGCGGGAGCAACAGATCGAGCACTCGTTCTTCCGCAGCCTGCTCGGCGCGGTCGGCCACTTCGTCTAGTTTTTCCTCGCGAATCATGTCAATGGAGGTCTCGACAAGATCGCGGACCATCGATTCCACGTCGCGGCCGACATAGCCGACTTCCGTGTACTTAGAAGCTTCAACCTTTACGAAGGGGCAGCCGGCGAGGCGCGCCAGGCGGCGGGCGATTTCCGTTTTTCCCACGCCAGTCGGACCGATCATCAGAATATTTTTCGGCAGAACGTCCTCCGCTATTTCCGGCGGAAGCTTCTGGCGGCGGACCCGGTTGCGCAGCGCGACCGCCACGGCACGCTTCGCCGCTGCTTGCCCGACGATGTACTTATCGAGCTCCAGCACGATTTCGCGCGGCGTCATGTCGTCGAGGGCCGGAAGCAGTTCCTGCTCCGCGCCCGGTTCGGCGCCGTTGCCTCCCGGAAGGTAAACCACTTCTTTTTCGGACTTGCTCGTCATGTGCGCTGCTCAACTCCTTTGATGCGCGAACTCTGCTTGGCGTGCTGGCGCCGCCTAGAGCTCTTCGACTGTAAAGTTGGCGTTGGTGAAAATGCAAATCTCGCTGGCGATGCGCATGGCCTCCATGGCCAGATCCTTGGCGCTGAGTTTCGAGTGCTTCAGCAGGGCGCGCGCGGCGGCCAGCGCGTAACTGCCCCCAGAGCCGATAGCGACAATACCATCATCGGGCTCGATCACATCGCCGTTCCCGGAAAGAATGAAAGTGCCCTTGTTGTCGGCGACGATCAGCAGCGCTTCCAGATGGCGAAGCGCGCGATCCTTGCGCCATTCCTTGGCCAGCTCGACCGCGGCTTTCTGAAGATTCCCGGAAAATTCCTGGAGTTTGCCTTCGAATCGCTCGAACAAGGTGATGGCGTCGGCCGTGGAGCCGGCGAAACCGGCGACAACTTTGTCACTGTAAAGGCGGCGCGTCTTCCGCGCGGTGTGCTTCATCACGTGATCGCCCATGGTCACCTGGCCATCGGCGATCAGCACGACCCTATTGTCCTTGCGCACGCACAGAACCGTGGTGCCGTGCATCTGTGCGTCTCCCCGGCTGTTTGGCATCCAGACATTATAGCGCCGCCGAGCGGCAGCGCCAAAAGGCGAGAGTTTCTTACTGCGCGATTTCGTGGAAAGAAAGGATTTGGTAGCCGCCGGTCGGCTGGGCCTTCTGGATCCAGCAGGAGCTGTACCGTATGCCGGTGCCTTGCATATCGTTGTCGAATCCTACTGACGCCGCACCCAGATCCGAACCGCCTCCATTCGTCTTAGCCACGAAGACCGCCCCGTCAAATTCCCGGCTTCCCGTATTATCGACGTTATTGATTCTACCTTCGCCGATAACAAGAATAAGCCCGTACCAGCCGTTATCCGGGTCCATGGTGTACGTACCGGTCACCAGAAGAAGCCCGTATCCCGCGTTGCCCCAGTGCGTCAAATCCAAATCACCGTTCGCAACCACAGTCAGCATGTTGGATGGAGACATGTTCAGGGAATCCAAATAGGAGGTCTGGGTTGCCGCAGAACCTGCTGGGACGACGGCATCCGCCGATTGGATGATGGTCTGAACAATGTTGTTGAGTTGACTCGGCGTTTGAGACGTTTGGAACGGCTCGACATCCGGCGCGGCACCCGAGCCCGTGTAGTTTGACATAGGAGGCGATGTCGGAGGGCCCGGAATGCCACTGCTAACGCCACTGACCGCGCTATTAGAACTGTTACCCGGATAATTGCCGTAAATGCCGATCGCTGCCCTAGATCCAACAAGATTGCCGTTGCAATCACGGTCATCCCCCTTCACTGCGTACCCATTGTTATTGAACGGAGCGTGGAAAGTGGGGTCTCTACCGTTGCTGCCGGAAAGTGTAAGCGCCGCCAGAAAAGGCGGTAACGCGATGGGGACCGGCGCAACGAGGTATTGAACGAGCTTCTGGCTGCCGTTAGGCAGGACGGCTAGGGCCGTGAGTTCGAGCACCTGGCGGCCCGAGCTATTGTTGTTAAATGTACCGTCGTAGTAAATCGGAACGGCATCGTCCACCCTAGTATCGTACGTGACCACATCGAGCTTCAGAGATAGCTCCGTAACGCCGTTAATGCGCACCCACTTGTACAGCGGACCAGGGAAAGGCAAGCCGTTCAGCGGATTGCTACTCCAGACTGACTGCGCGCTTGGCGAGGGATTGGGAGGTAAAGAGCCCGCCGGGCAAATGCCGGTAAACTCCTGGCTGAATTCCGTATCGGCGTAGGTCGAGCCGGGAACCCATGGCGTAACATTCTCGCCCCCCAGCGGATTGATGACGTAGACGGGAGCGCAAGGGAGCAGCGAGGCCCCCCCGGCGGGTAGGAACGCAGCATCAGTATTCTTGAACGAAATGGGACTGTTGGGGCGTAAGCGCGCGCGGACTTCTTCCAGGCCGGCGATGGCCGCATTATAAACGCCCGTCGAGGAACGATAATTGCCCGCCAGCGCCGACTCCGTGCCCGAAGAAACAATCAGCGCAATGGCCACCACGCTGATCAGCAACAGAACGAATATCGAGATGAGCAAGGCGATTCCTTCTTCGGATTTGCGAGTTCGAATTCTCCGTTGCTTTATCATCGCTCGTCTGTCTCAGAAATTGGGATTAATGCGACGGCCGCGCCCACGCAGTTCCACAATTCGCGGTCGTCCGGTCGTGGCATCCCGCTGAGGAGTAGCAACAATCAAATTGATAATCACATCGCGAATGTTCGCGGGAGAATTATCGACGGCCGCCGCCGTATTGGGATCGCCCAATGGTGCACACGGGAGGGGCGGCAACTGGGGCGCTGTAGAAGTGTCGCAGGTATACGAAAAAATGGGCTGTGCCGGACTGTTTACAACGTTTTGAACGAATGGGGCAGGGGCATTGGCACCAGCAAACGCAGCCGCCGGATCGGCGTTGAACTGCTTGAGGACCACTCCGCGCATGAGAGTAGGTACCGGAACGGTCGGCGGCGTCTCCAATTTGTAGCGAATCCACTGGACCTGGCAAGAGGGAGCGCAGGCGGGATCCTGAGGGTTTGGATTCGTCTCGATGATCAAATCAAAATCGCCCGGGGTGGCGCATGTTCCGCCGCCGAGCGTTCCAATCACACAGGGATTATTGCCGGCGTAGCCCGGACTCCAGGCAAAAGGCGTGATCGTAAAAAGATTGAAATTGGTGCTGACATAGCTGGGCGGGGGATAGCCGGCATCGTTGACGTCGCGCACGATCTGGTCCAGGCCGAGACGCGCTTCCTGGAACGAGGTAAGCACTTGCGATTCGGTCTGATAGCGGTTTTGGGATGAGCCGAGCAGCGTGAACGCCGCCCCAATGACCAGGAGAAAAATGCCCAGCGAGACAAGCAATTCGACCAGCGTGAACCCCGGCTGGCGCTTGTCGCTTGGGACAGAGTTCATCTTGCCACCATGGTGTCAAGCGTGATGGGCTGGAAATAACCGCTGCCTCCTACTTGCCGGACGCCGAGAATAAAACGCTTTGCGGAGGGAGGCCCGTTGTTCGCGGTGACGATCACCGCCCAGCGTATGTCATAGGTAGTACCGCTGGGATCATTGGGGTCCTGGTACGTGAAACTCCAGTTAGCGATGCCATTTGGATTGCTGAAATCAATCAGAGCCTGATTATTGAAAACGACCACCGGACTGCCTTGGACCTGATTTGCTGGTACCGGTGTCCCCAGATTGCAAGTGCTTCCGCCAGGACAGTAGACGCCCTGTGGATCTGTGAAGCTAGTCAAAATGAGCGGCTGGCCAATCATGAAATCCAATTCGCGTTGCGCAAACACGAGCGCCGAAGAATCCAAACGATTCTGGTGATTCAAAAGGATGGAAGCCGGCACGAGTTGCGCTATCGCCACGAGGCCCACCAGCAGAATGACGGTGGCAAACATCATCTCGAGAATACTGAAGCCACGTTGTATTTCGCCAAGCCTTGTTGATGAGTGTCGCATTCCCTGTTTCGTCCACATTTTTGTGCGTCGATTAGCCGGTTCGTTTCCAAGGTCCGCCTTTAGGCGCGGTCCAAATCTGTGTGGCGCCGGAAGGAAGCAAAATCACAGCGCGATAACCGTACTCGTCTGGGTTCGCAGCGCCACCCACGTAGAACACGTATGCACTGGAGGTCAGTGTGCCGCCGACGCGAACCGCTCCGCGGGCGTCAAATTGTAGCGGGCCAGGAGTCGCGGGCGTGGGGAGCAACGCGCCCACGGCGTTCGTGATGGCGGTCGTGGCCGGCAGTCCTCCCCCTGCTGGTAGCAACGTCACGAACCCGCTGATCCGCACTTGTTTCTCGATTGGGTCCGGGACCCCATCGTTATTTGTATCGGTCCAGGCCACCCAGTCATTGCCGAACTTTGCAAGTTGGAACGGCACGGCATTGTTCTTGCGAACTGCTTCGAATCGCGTGAATTTCAGCATGTCGGACAAGCGCGCAGCCGCGTCGTTAAGCTGGTAGGTTCGAAGCGAATGCATGAGCGAAGGAATCGCGATCGCCGACAGAATCATCAGGATAGTCAGCGAAACAGCCAATTCGACCATGCTGAAGCCGCCAATGCGGCTGCGGCGAGTGCGAAGGCGTGTAGCACTCCTGAACAAGATCGTCCTCATTTAAGGCGGGATCAGCGATCCAACCTACTAGGGTGGCCCAGCGACCATTCTGATGCAGTTGCCATACCAGGGACGAGCGGATACAACTGACTGCCAAGCATGGTACTTACCCGCAGTTGACCCCTATATTCTATGTCATGCGTCAAGGAATAGGTAGAAATGCAACAAACCGAAACTCAATAATTGCAGGTTAGTTATATCAATCTATTTATATCACTTATAATCATGCGCGAAGGGACAGCCCTTTTTTGCCGATTGTTTAGCCGCTAGTTCTTGCCCTTCTTTGCGAGGGATTGGCCGCCCTGCTTGGAGAGAGAAGACTGATCGAAGAGTTGGTCGGGAAAGCCCGGATTGTACTTGCAAGTTTCGTAGAAGATTTGGACGGCGCGGCGTCCATTGTGCTCGCGGGAGACCTGCAGCGGTGTCCAGACGCTGTCCTTCAAATGGAAGTTGGAGTAGATGGTTACATCTTCGTTGATCTGCTGGGTTTCCTCGTCCTTGGTGGTGACCGAACTGCGAACCAGGAGGTGAGTCGAGCGGTCGACGGCAAGGCGGAACACGCGCTCCTGGGCGTCGGTAATCTCCACCCAATCCACCTGCTTGAGGTCCACGGTGTCATTGCCGCCGAAACGGATGGCCATGCCCGGTTCTTTGAGGCGCAGCCGCAAAAGATTGTCGACGTTGCGCTTGACCTGTTCCTGGAAGTCGCTGATGGAGGTGGCTGGCAATTCATTGACGCCGCTGCGATCGAAAGTCCAGCCGTGATCGCGGTTATAGAGCGTGATAACGATGCCGCCGCGTGACCAATCCAGACCGTCGATGCCGATCAGATACGGGAGAATCGTGTGACGGCCCTTCCCGATATACTCGGTGCGATCCTGGTCAGGATAGCGGCGGTAATCGACAAAGCCGATGTTTCCGACAGGCTCGCCATTGTGGCCGAAAAGCACGCGGCGTCCCTCGCACTGGCTTTCCCGGACTTCCAGGTAACCGGGGCCGCCCAGCGCGTTGATCAGATCGGAGAGGATCTGCTTGCCTTTGGCGATGCTCTTCTCAGGCATCAAGGTATCGGGCCGCTGCGCCGATGCGCCGGAAGCAAACACCAAGGACGCGCCAAGAATCAGCGAAGTGAAATGGAGAAACCTTAGCCGCACAAGACCGAACCTCCATTTACATTGATGATCTCGCCGGTCATGAAGTTGGCCAGGTCTGATGCAACAAAGAGAATGGGGCCGGCGATTTCTTCGGCGGTCGCGGCGCGGCCCAGAGGGATCACAGTGGAAGCCATCTTCTGGCCTGCCTTTGTTTCGAGCACGGCAATGGACATGTCGGTGTTAACCCAGCCGGGGGCGACGCAGTTCACCAGAATATTGTGGCGCGCGAGTTCCGTGGCGAGGCCCTTGGTGAAGCTGATGATGCCCCCTTTGCTTGCGCCATAGTGCGTGTGGAAGGATTCGCCACGCTGTCCGGCAGTGGAACTGATGGGAATGATTTTGCCTGACTTCTGCTTGATCATTTGGGGAACGGCAAAATGAATGATCGAATAGACGCTCTTGAGGTTGATGCGAATCATGTCGTCCCACTGCTTTTCGGTCATTTTCTCGATGGGAAGATCTTCCAGGTTCCAGACGCCGGCATTGGCGACGAGGATGTCCAGGCGGCCGAGCCGCGCGATGGTATGTTCGACAAGCTTTTGGTTTTCGGCGTGCTTACCCACATCGGCCTTGAAAGCTTCCACGCGAGTGCCGTGCTTGGCGGCTTCTTGTTGGACCTGCAGCGCGGCGTCCTTGGCTTTGACGTAGTTGAAAACTACGTCGGCGCCAGCCTGTGCAAAGAGTTTGACGGCCGCAGCGCCGATTCCACGCGAACCGCCGGTGATGAGTGCCGCCTTGCCTGCGAGAGAAATCATGAACCCCCCCGAAATTGGAAACTCGAAAATCGAAAGAATATGCCAAACTTACGCTTTGTGGGCGATGCCCTCACGGGAGCGCGCGGCAGCGACGAATTGCTGAAAGAGGCGTTGCGCAAGCGGATCCTCCGGCATCCTCTCCGGATGCCATTGAACCCCTACAACCCAGTTGGAATCCCCAGTCCATTCGACCGCCTCAATAATTCCATCGGGAGCTTGAGCGGTGACCCGGAGCTTTTCCCCGGGCTCGTCGATCGCCTGGTGATGACTGCTATTGATTTCCGCACCGATCGCTCCATTCAGGCTGGCAAGCCGACTATCGGGCGCGAAATTGGCGGCGTGTCTTGCGTCGCCTTTTCTTTCTCCCGCCGGGAAATCCGTATGGCCATGCGCCAGCGCCTCTGGTTTCGCCGTGCGAATGTCCTGAATCAGCGAGCCCTTGAGGTAGACGTTTAAGATCTGGCAGCCATAGCAGATGGCCAGCACCGGCTTCGACGCGCGAAACGCATGAGCAAGAATGGCCTCGTCCGTGGCGTCTCTATTGGGGTCCAAGGTTCTTGTCTTGGGGTGCCTCAATGCGCCATAACGGGTAGGGTCTACATCGGCTGGACTGCCCGGCAAAACGAAGGCGTCCAGCTTCTCCAACTGCTGTGCAAGTTTTTCCGGTGACTGTTCGAGAGATACTTCGAGCGGTTCCGCTCCAGCTTTTCTGACAGCCTGAAAATAGAAGTCCAATTTATCCCGCGTCCCGCCGCGCTGTTCCTCGGTGGTGCGCCAGGGGATGCCCACACGGGGGCGTCTGGCAGCGCTCGGTTGGGGATTAGCAGGGGTCATGGAACACCAAATCGTAGCATCCGGACGAGCATGCGGCAACCGGGGGTAGGAGGAACCAAATCGGGAGAAAGCGTGGGTGCCTGAGAGCAAAATTCCAGAGTACAATCGCGCCGTGGAAGGTAATCGAACCCATGGACACTCAGATCAAGGGCTTCGCGGACTCGATGTACGAGCAATCCTTTGTGGAATCGGCGGTTTCGACTAGGGCCGACACCACAAGCTTACTGAAACAGAGAACCGCGAAGCGAACTGCCAAAACCCCCATCAGGGAGAGCGAGATCAACGGCATCGTCAAATTCCAGGTGCAGCATATAGAACGGTGCTTGGCTGCGCGATTGGAGTCCTACGAACGAGCGTACGAAGAAACCGGAAAAGTTCCGACGGAGGAAGAATTGGAGGAGATCCTCGCGGAGCTCAAAACCATCGGGGATCTCCAGGTCAAGCATTCCAGTTCTTTCATCGATAACTTTTTGCGGGCGAGGCGCGCCCAGGTGCAAAGCGATCCGGAACAGAGCTTGCTGGAAGGCTGCGCCGAGGCGCACGACCGCGTGTTGCGAACTTGGAAGAATTGGGGGGAGAAAATACGGATTAAGGAGGTTGCTCCGGCTAAGATAAAAGCAGCGGCAAAGCCCCCGGCTCAAACCGTCGCTGAAACACAACCGATACAAGACGAAGCCGTTCCCATGGAGAAACAGCGCTCAAACCGGACATTGTTTGCCTACTATTGGTGTTTTTTTAAGAGGCTTGGCAACGAGTGCAATCGCACTTGGAGGGGGGAATTGGCTGCTGCGTTGCTCACGGCTACCGGCGCATATCTTCTAATCCACCGCGTGAGTGCGGTTGCATGGACGAGCTTTAAGAGCGAAGGCCTGTCGATGGTGATTGCGGTGTGGAGCATTGCATTGTGGCACGTGCTTCGCACGCCCTGGCTGCTTCACAAAGAGGCCTCGAGCGCAGGCGGCGGAATCCGCAGGGTGCATTGGGGCCACGGCTTGTTTGGGATAGTTGTCCTGGCAGGGGTCCTCGCCGGCAGTGGGTTGTACGCGAGGAAGCAGCTCGCGAAGCCCATTGCACCCGTCATGGCCGCACCCTATGTAGAACCGAAGAATTCACTGAGAAAAAGAACCCTGGGCTTGGCAAACGACCTGAATGTATTTCTCGGGGAGCGGTGGTCGAAGCGCCCTCCTGGACATGGCCCAGACACATTGAAATATGACCAGGCGACGCTCGATCTCTATATGAAGTTTTATAAGAGTCGAATGGTAGGGATTCTCCAGGAACTGCAGGACAAAGGTTTGGATACCGGTCTGCTCGGCGCTCCCAGCGGAGCACCGTCTCGATTTCTTTTGCCCGATGAGATTCGGCAGCTTCGTGACCTTGCTTACCATTTGGATGAGAAGGGAAATGTCGTGAAGTTTTAGAAGGCGTGGATCGAGATCAGGCCCGAAGGGAGGCGGAGTGCACGAGAGCAGCGTCGAGGCAGAAGTCGGGACGGTGGAAGAAGGCAGGTAACTCGGAGAGGCGGAGAGCGAGGCGTTCGGGGGAGGCGGCGCGGAGAGTGACGTGGCCAAGCTTGCGGCCGGGACGCGGCGATTTTCCGTAGAGATGGAGATGGGCGTCGGGGACGGCGAGGATTTCGGAGGGGTCGGGGACCTCGCCTATTAGGTTGAGCATGGCACAGTGGCCCGTGGGCCCCGTCGAGCCCAGCGGCAGGCCGAGCACGGCGCGCAGATGGTTCTCGAATTGGCTGGTGACGGCGCCTTCGATGGTCCAGTGGCCGGAATTGTGAACGCGCGGCGCCATTTCGTTAACAAGCAACTCACCCTTATGCTCGAAAAATTCGAGAGCGAGGACGCCGACGTATTTCAGGGATTCCAGGACGCGGCGGGCGGCATTCTCGGCGGAGCGCTGGATGTTCGCATCGAGGCGCGGGGCGGGGGAGATTGAAAGGCGGAGGATGCCGCTGCGGTGGTGATTCTCAACCAGCGGGTAAATGGCAGACTCCCCATTTCGCGAACGAACCGCAAGAATAGAGAGCTCGCGGGTGAAGGGAACGAAACGTTCTAGGATCAGCGCGACGGCGGGGATCTCGGACTTGGCTTTGGCGACGTCCGCCGTGGCGCGGAGAACCCACTGACCTTTGCCGTCGTAACCCATGCGAGAAGTCTTGAGAACAGCGGGAAGCCCGATTGCTTTTACGGCAGCGTTGAGCTCGCTGGGATTCGAAACGGCGGCGAATTCAGTGGTGGTAATGCCGAGTCTGCGAAACAGATTCTTTTCTGCGAGGCGATCCTGCGCGGCTTCCAGAGCGGCCGGCTGAGGATAGACGGGAACACGCTTGGCCAGAAAATTAGCAGCTTCGACGGGGACGTTTTCGAATTCGTAGGTGACCAGTTCAAGACCGCTGGAAAATTTTTCGAGCGCGGCTTGATCGGTGTAATCGGCGGTGACGCGCTGGGCGATGCGGCCTACGGGCGCTTCAGGAGAAGGATCAAGGAAACGGAAGTGCAAACCAAGCGGGTAGCCCGCCAGCGCGAGCATGTAGCCGAGCTGTCCGCCGCCGAGGATACCGATAGTCACGCGCGCTTCCCCTTTTTCTTTGACGCCGATGCACCCGCGGCGGGATCGGGGTTGGCGAGGACTCGGACAGTTTGTTCGGCGCGGAACTTTCGCACGGCTTCGCGGAAGGGTCGGTGCTTGGTGCCGAGGATGGAGGCGGCGAGAAGAGCGGCATTGACCGCGCCGGACCTGCCGATGGCGAGTGTGCCGACGGGGACGCCCCCGGGCATTTGCGCAATGGAGAGGAGCGAGTCGAGACCTTTGAGGGCTTTTGATTCGACGGGAACTCCGAGGACGGGGAGAACGGTTTTTGAGGCGGTCATGCCGGGAAGATGAGCGGCGCCGCCTGCTCCGGCGATGATGACCTCGATGCCGCGTTTTTCGGCGTGCGAAGCGTATTCGAAGAGATGGTCGGGCGTGCGGTGGGCAGAGACGACGCGCGTTTCATGTGGAACACCGAGGGCCTTAAGAGTCTTGGAGGCAAATTTCATGGTATCCCAGTCGGAGCCGGAGCCCATGATGATGCCGACTAGAGGGTGTTCGCGTTCGCCGAGATGATCGCTCCCGGCATTAACGAATCCATTTGGCTTCTTCCGCACTGTAACCATCCATGATGCTAAAGAAAGAATGCCAGCGTGAAAGCCGGCGCTCCAAAGCTCTACTTAACCCGAGGCGATATTCTACGGTTTTTTTCAGCGCGTTGCGACTTGCGCGCGATGCTTCCAATAGTGGCGAAGCTGGCCGACCAGATAAAGCGAGCCGGTGATGAAAATGGCGTCCTCGGGCGCGGCTTCGGCGAGGGCATGTTCGAAGGCGCGTTCGGCGTCAGGAATCACGGAAAAACGCGAAGCATGATGGCCGGCGATTTCGGCGAGTTGCGCGGCCGAGACGGCGCGCGCCGTGCGTGGCGCGGTAAAGACGACTTCCGCGGCGTGGGGGAAAAGAAGGCCAGCGACTTCGTCAACGGCCTTATCCCGGAGAGCGGCGTAGAGCAGCCAAATCTTGCGCCCTTGGAAATTTTGCTGCAGAAAATGGGCGAGTTCGCGGGCGGCGCCTGGATTGTGAGCGCCGTCGACGTAGATGTCAGGGGCAGACTGCAATTTTTCGAGGCGTCCGGGCCACACGGTATTGGCAATTCCGGTTGTTAGCGCTTCATTGGGAATACGAAAGCCGCGGTCTTGTAGGAGGCGCGCAGAGGCGAGCGCGTTCAGGGCGTTCTGCAACTGGAAGCGGCCGGGAAGGCTTGGGCTGATTTCGAAGCTTTTTCCGAAATCCACTTCAATGATGCGCGCGAAAACTCTGCCGATTTCCATGGATTCGCGATCGACGCGAAAAAGTTGCGCCGGCTCGACGATCGGACTGCCGAGACTCTCGGCGCGAGCCAGAATAACTTCGCGGGCTTCCGGATGCTGTTCGGCGAGGACGAGGGGCACGCCAGGCTTCAGGATTCCTGCTTTTTCGGAAGCGATTTCCTTGAGCGAGTGGCCAAGAAAGTTTTCGTGGTCGAAATCGATGCGGGTGATGATGGTGACTACCGGAGAAAGAATGTTGGTGGCATCGAGGCGGCCGCCGAGGCCGACTTCGAACACGCCAAATTCAACTCGCTCGCGAGCAAAAGATTCGAACGCCATGGCAGTCACGCATTCGAAATAGGTGGGATGCGCGCGGAGTTTGCCGGCGGCGAGGAGTTCTTCGATCAAAACTTGTATGCGCGTGAAAATTTCTGCGAGCAATTCGTCATTAATCTCT
Source organism: Acidobacteriota bacterium (assembly GCA_003225315.1). Lineage (GTDB taxonomy): Bacteria > Acidobacteriota > Terriglobia > Acidiferrales > UBA7541 > Acidiferrum. Next base: position 7,054 of record QHZD01000044.1, on the reverse strand, counting down.
TCTCCATTAATGCGAATGCGTTCGTTGATTTTTTCAAGGTGAGGCGAAGTATTGAGCCCAGTTCGAAACCCGGCTTGGCGCACGATGGACTCGAGGAACGCCGCGGTTGAGCCTTTCCCGTTAGTACCGGCGATGTGGGCGCTGGGATAGGCGCGATCGGGGCGGCCAAGTCGCTCTGCGAGGGCGGTAATGTTTTCAAGATCAAACTTCGCGGCGGCAGCCTGCGTTGGCGCGGCCAATTCGCGCCCAAGGGAAAGCAAGTAGCGGACCGCGGCCTCGTAATTCATGTCAGGTCAAGAGCAAATCGAGGGAGTTGGCGATAAACGACTTGAGCTCTTTGCGGTGGACGACGGCGTCGAGAAAGCCGTGTTCGAGCAGGAATTCGGAGCGCTGAAAGCCTTCGGGGAGTTTCTGGCGGATGGTCTGCTCGATGACGCGCGGGCCCGCAAAGCCGATGAGCGCGCCGGGCTCGCCGATGTTGAGGTCGCCCAGCATGGCGAAGCTGGCGGTGACGCCACCGGTGGTGGGATCGGTAAGGACGGAAATGTAGGGCAGCTTTTCGTCATCAAGCCGTGCGAGAGCGGCCGAGACCTTGGCGAGCTGCATGAGGCTGATGGTGCCTTCCATCATGCGCGCGCCTCCGGAACAGGAAATGGCGATGAACGGCTGCCGTGTTTCGATGGCAAGCTCGATGCCGCGCGTGACCTTTTCGCCGACGACAGCGCCCATCGAGCCGCCGATGAAGCCAAATTCCATAGCACACATGACGACGGGGCGGCTGTTGAGCTGGCCTTCGGCTGTGATGACGGCGTCGTTCATTCCGAGCTTTTTCTTGGCTTCCCGCAGGCGCGCGGTGTAAGGTTTGGTGTCGACAAATTTAAGCGGGTCGGTGGAGGTCATGCCGGCGTCGTGCTCGGTCCAGCGGCCGTCGAGGAGCATTTCCAGGCGCTGCTTGGAATTCATCTTGAAATGAAATTGGCACTTGGGGCAGACGAAGAGGTTCGCTTCAAGGTCCTTGCGGAAGACGATGGTGCGGCAGGATTCGCACTTGACCCACAAGCCTTCGGTGCGCACGCGGCGCTCTTCGGGCGGCGTGGACTGCTCGATCGATTTTTTGTCGCGCTTGAACCAGGCCATGGAAGAAAGTCAACAGTTCAAAGTTGAAACGAAAAGCTTTCCCTCTGAACAAAGAGGCTACAGAGTCGGCTAGTAGTCGATCCCCCGTTGAGCCAGTATACCCTTGGTGTAGGGGTGTTTCACCTCGCGCATCTCGGTGACGAGGTCGGCAAGCTCAACGAGCTTGGGATGGGCGTTGCGGCCTGTGCAGATCACGTGGACCCGCTCCGGGCGGTTTTTCAGCGCTTCCATGACTTCTTCGGGATCGAGCATTTTGTAGCTGATGGTGTAGTTGATTTCGTCGAGGACGACGAGGTCGTATTTTCCACTGTAAATGGCGTCGCGGCCCGCTTGCCAGCATTCTTGTGCGAGCCTGATGTCCGCAGGATCGGTTTCGGCGCCCCCGATCTTGACGAAGCCGCGCCCCATAGGGCGGATTTCAAATTTATCGTCGCCAAGCGTTTTGGCGGCGTCGAGCTCGCCGTAGTGCCACGAACCCTTGATGAACTGCACCATCATCACGCGCAAGCCCTGGCCCACCGCGCGGAATGCGGTGCCGAGCGCGCAAGTGGTCTTGCCCTTGCCTGGCCCGGTGTAAACGATGAGGAGTCCTTTTTCTTCCGGCATGATTTGGTGGCTCGGCAAGCTCTTCAGGTGCAACGAAAGGATTAGAGTTTGCGGAGTCTGATGCCAAACGTCAAGTTTGGTACGGAGTCTAGGCGAGCTGCAGTCGTTTCACGAGCTCTTCGGCAGTCGCGCAGATGCGCGTGCGTGAACTGGAGGACAGTTCGCGGCCCTGCGCTGAATTCTTGTCGCGCAAGACGATCCAGAGTCCGGGCCGGTAGGTTTCGTCCTCGCCCGGACAGATGGCGCCGGTGAACTGCGCGAGTTCGAGGCTCGTGCCGCTGAGAAGTTCCGTGAGGATGCCGCGAGCGTCATCGACGAGATCGCGAAAGCCTTGCGAAACAAGTATGGCGTCGACGTCGCGCGGCGTAGCGTGCTCGAGCTGGTTGAGATCGTAATCGGGCAGCGCCTTTTCCAGCGGGATTTCGATGGTGGCGGAAGGCTGGTCTTTGTCAGCGGCGATTCGAATGGCCATGGTGGATATGGTTTTACACCACGCGGGCTATTTCGGATAGGGGCTGCCGGAGAGAATGGCAAACGCCCGATAAAGTTGTTCCGCGAGCATGACGCGGGCGAGTTCGTGGGAGAAAGTCATGGCGCTGAGGGAAAGTTTGTGTTGAGCGTGCTTAGGAAGGTCATCGGGAAAGCCGTCGGCGTCGCCGCAGAGGAAGACGAGTTCGCGAGTGCCCCGGTCGCGAAGCTCGCCGAGCCATTTGGCAAGCGCATTCGAATCAAGATTCTTTCCACTCGCGTCAAGAACGACGACCGTGGCTGCGCGATCAGCATCGAGCTTCTTCAGAGTCGCATTACCGTCGCGGACTTCAGTGACTTCGATCGGGCATGACCGGCCGATGCGTTTTACGTAATCGTCGAGAATAGCGCGCATCTCGGGGCGGCGCGTTTTTCCGAGCATGAGCAGGCGGAGTTTCACTTCAAACCATACTTCTTGCGCTTTTCGAGGAGCGTTTTGCGGCTAATGCCCAAGGCTTCAGCGGAGCGGCTAATCTGGTAATGCGTGGCTTCGAGGGTGGCGGCGATGACTTCGCGCTCGACTTCCTCAAGCGTGCGGAGCCCGGCAACCGGGCTAGGAGCCCCCGGCGCGGCGGCGCGCACATTTTCCGGAAAATCTTCGGCTTCGAGGAGTTCAGGCCCGCTGCCGGTGGCGCGGCCGGAGCGTGAGAAAACCACCGCACGCTCGAGAGCGTTGCGCAGTTCACGGACATTCCCGGGCCAGGCGTAAGCGGCGAGCATGCGGCGCGCAGAATCACTCAATTGCACATTGGGGCGTGAGTGGACAGAGCGGAGCGTCGCGAGAAGATGATCGGCAAGAGGCAGGATATCGGCGCGGCGCTCGCGAAGCGCGGGAACTGCGAGAGACAAAACATTCAGCCGGAAATAAAGGTCTTCCCGAAAGCTGCCGGATTTCACCGCGGCGGGAAGATCGACGTTGGTGAGAGCAATTAGGCGCGCCTCGATGCGAAGAGTTTCCGTACCGCCAAGGCGTTCAAACGTGCGCTCCTGCAAAACTCGGAGAAGTTTCCCTTGCGCTTCGGGCGAAAGCGCGGCGACTTCATCGAGAACAATGGTGCCGTTGCCGCCTAGCTCGAAGCGGCCCAACTTGCGTTCAACAGCCCCCGTGAAAGCGCCGCGCTCATGGCCGAAGAGCTCGCTTTCGACAAGCTGCGCCGGAAGGCTGGCGCAATCGATTTTCAGGAACGGAGCGTCGCGGCGTGGACCAAGTTCATGAACCAGGCGTGCAAGGTGATCCTTGCCGCTGCCGCTCTCGCCCGTGATCAGGAGCGTAGCGGGAGCGACCGCGACTTTCTGCGCGAGTTCAAGAAGACGTTGTGAAGCGGGATCCGCGCAGATCCACGGCAATCGTTCCGCGGTCATTGCCGCGAACGGCCGCTTTGTGGCCGGTTGGAAACGGCTTCGCCGGAAAAATGTTCATGCCCGAACTGCGAACGGGGCAGGTCTTGTTCAGAAGGACCATCGGGCCGGTCGGGAAGTTCGAGCTTGGGGGCCATGCGCCAGAGGCGCTCGAGATCGTAGTAGCGCCGGGCCTGCTCGCTGAAAACGTGCACGACAAAGCCGCCGAAATCCAGCAGCGCCCATTCTGCGGAGCGATGTCCCTCGCGATGTTCGGGCGAGCGGCCAAGATTTTTATGGAGTTGGGCCTCGATTTCGGTGCAGATGGCTTGGACTTGCGGCGTGCTGAAGCCCGTGCAGACGATAAAGTAATTCGTGAACGCGCCTGCCGCCGTGAGGTCCAGCACAGTGATGCCCGCGGCTTTCTTTTCTTGTGCGGCTTCTACGGCGAGGCGGACGCCCTCTGGCAAGGATTCCAATTTCATTTGAGATTCCGGTATAGGCCCTGTTTGAGAATGTATTCCTCGACACGCGCGGATACAAGCCCATGGATGGACTGGCCACGGTGCGCCTGTCGCCGAACGTCAGTAGCGGAAACATCGCTGGAGACGTTTTCGAGCAAATAAATCGTGGACTTGTGAAGGTGTGCGACAACCTGGGAAGGCGGATCGGCTTCTTTTTTTTCGTCCGCGCGAGCAATCAAGTCCGGCGGGATAACCAGGCGCAGCGCTTCCGGGCGAATTCCAGGGCGATTGGCGATGATGAAATCGCAAAGCGTGAGCAGCGTTTCATACTCCTTCCACATGGGGATGTCCAGGAAGGCGTCGGCGCCAATGATGAAAGAAAGCCGGTCGCCGTGGTAAACGTGGCGGAAATAGCGCACCGTGTCCACGGAATAGTGAAGCTGCGTGCCGCTGAAGTCCTCGCCGGCTTCGGCAAGCGAAGGAACGAAGTGCGGATGCTCGGTGCACGCGAGCGAGACCATCGCAAAACGGTGCGGAAACGGAGCGAGGTGCTGCTTCAGCTTGTGCGGCGGCCGGCTCGCGGGAATGAAATGAATTTCGTCGAAATTAAAACGCCGGTCGGCGGCGCGAGCGACAGAAAGGTGGCCATTGTGGATGGGGTCGAAGGAGCCGCCAAAAACCGCAATACGGCGAGGATGATGCTTTGCGGCGGTGCGGTGCGCTTGCGCTGTGGTCAATGAGGCTCCCAAGAAGGCACTGCCGGCTCAACCCAAGTCATGGTCGAAAACGGCATGAGTAATTCTCTCACGAATCTTGCTGTTTGTTCCTGGCCACTGCTGGGCTGTTAACAGACGCCGATAGTGATTTCACATCCTCACCCTCGGTAACCAGCGTGTCAGAAGTGGAGTCATGAGCGACGCGAGGAATCTTCTCGAGCGCATCAGCAATGGAGCGGACGAGTTCCTTCACACCGTCTCCGGCAACAGCCGAAATGGAGTGAAATGCGAATTTCCGCAGCCTGCAGAAATCTCGAAGAGCGTCGAGACGCGTGCGGTCCGTCGTGGCGTCTAGCTTCGTGGCTACAACGATCATCGGTTTTTCGATCAGGGACGCGCTGAAGGCTTCCAGCTCGCCGTTGATGAGCTCGAAGGAACGGATGGGATCGTCGGCGTTGGAGTCGCTCGTGTCTATGAGATGAACGAGGAGCCGCGTGCGCTCGACGTGCCGGAGGAAACGGATGCCGAGGCCCGCGCCCAAGTGTGCGCCTTCGATCAGACCGGGAAGATCAGCAACGACAAAAGTGCGTCCGAGCTCGCTGCCATGCCCACCGGTGCCGCCGTCGGCATTGACGACGCCGAGATTGGGCTCGAGTGTGGTGAACGGATAGTTCGCAATTTTCGGACGCGCCGCGGAAATCACGGAAATCAGCGTCGACTTGCCGACGTTGGGAAAACCAACCAGGCCAACATCGGCAAGGAGTTTCAGTTCGAGGCGAAGATGGCGCTCTTCCCCGGGGAATCCGTCTTCGTGTTCGCGCGGGGCCTGGTGCCACGGCTTGGCAAAGTGCTGATTGCCGCGTCCACCGCGTCCACCATGTGCGATCAGTACGCGCTGACCCGGGGAGGCAAGATCGGCGATGGTGGCGCCGCTTTGATCGTCAAAGGCAAGCGTGCCGACGGGAACTTGCAGGATCATGTCCTGGCCAGAATGGCCGGTGCAGTTGGAGCCTTCGCCGTGGCGTCCGCGATCGGCCTTGAATTCGCGATTGTAACGGTATCGCAGCAGCGTGTTGTCGTTTGGGTTGGCTTCAAGATAAATGTTGCCGCCATGGCCGCCGTCACCGCCAGAGGGACCGCCGCGCGGAACATATTTCTCGCGACGGAAGGCCACGCAACCATTGCCGCCGTCGCCGGCCTTCACGAAAATTTTGGCTTCATCAACGAACACTGGAATATGACTCCTTAAGAGCCAGCCGTTTCCCGGCTAACAGCCGCATAGAAAAGAAAAACGCGGTCCAATGGGCCGGACCGCGGAAGCGAATAGGCGCGGATTGAATCCTCCGCAAAATGCAGCCGCAGATTACAGCTAGTTTGCTGCGGACTTGGCTTGCCCTGCGGGTGTGACGCTGATAAAGCGGCCGTGACGGCCCTTGTCCTCGAACTTCACGAATCCGGTAACCATTGCAAACAGCGTGTCGTCTTTGCCCTGACCGACGTTCTCTCCCGCCTGATGCTTGGTGCCGCGCTGCCGCACCAGAATCGTGCCGGCGTTGACGAGCTGCCCGCCGAAGCGCTTGACGCCCAGCCTCTGCCCATGTGAATCGCGGCCGTTTGTTGAGGAGCCGCCGCCTTTCTTATGTGCCATGACCCAATCCTTTTCGAGAAACTGCCGGGTGTATGCCCGGCGGAATGTGAAGACTTACAGTTTGATATCGCTGACTTGCACGGCGGTGTAATTCTGCCGGTGCCCGCGCGAAATCTTGTACTGGTTGCCCTTCTTGAATTTGAGTACGGTGAGCTTCTTGCCGCGGCCTTGCGAGACGATTTTGCCGCTCACGGAAGCCTTGCCGGCATCGGCGCCTAATACAATCTTCTTGTCGTCCATGTGGACGGCCAGGACGGAGCCAAAATTCACCTTTTCCCCTACTTTGCCATCAACGCGCTCGATGCGGATGGTGTCGCCCGGCGCGACGCGATACTGCTTTCCCCCGGTCTGAATAACGGCGTACATCAGTCCTCCAAGAGCTAAAGACAAACCCTAATTATAGAGGTTTCTGGCCGGAATCGTCAACGAACGAATTACCGAATGTCTTAGCTCCATAATTCTGTCACCCCTTAACGGCAACGTGAAAATGTCACCCTATGAGACAGGAGACATTCACGTTGAGTCAGAAGGAACTGCAGCGAGTGAGTGTAGTCAGCGCATGCATCAAGGGAGACATGGCGTGTGCCAGAGCCGCCGGACTCCTGTGTCTGAGCGTG
>QHZD01000025.1 GCA_003225315.1 Acidobacteriota bacterium | reverse complement strand
ATTTTCCTCCAGGTACTGAGATGGTTCACTTCCCTGGGTTGGCTCATACCCGCCTATGTATTCAGCGGGCTGTAGCGAGAGTTCATCTCGCCGGGTTTCCCCATTCGGAAATCCTCGGATCAAAGCCTGCTTGCGGCTCCCCGAGGCTTATCGCAGCTTGCCACGTCCTTCATCGCCTTCTGGCGCCAAGGCATCCACCGTACGCCCTTAGTAGCTTAATCATAAAACTTACTCAAGCCGTCTTGGTCTTGTTCCTTGCGAAACGCAACTTCGACGTTTTGATTTTCGTAGCTCCATACATCCTCGCCTCAGCACTCCGCTAGCCCAGGCATGGGCATCACGGAACGTCCGGCCACCTTGAAGGGTGACTAAGAAAACTGAAGCAGGCTTTCGTTTCTACGATCCTCAAACGATTGAATAAGCCGCCTTTTCTTCCACAGTTTTGCTCGACTTGAGCAAACTTGTATGTAATCCACACCATGGCACCCCGCCCGACCGTAATCGGGTCGCGGGTTATCGGCGTGGACTTGCCAGCCTTTCTGTTGTCAAAGAACTTTTATTCCGAGTCCATCGGAATGTCCCGCACCGCCGCATGGCGGGTACCCCAAATAATGGCTTTGGGACTTTGTCTGGTGGGACTTACCCGGCCACATTCACTTGGTCAGGATTCGTAGGTAAAAACCCTGAAACCCGGCGGCGCAGCCTTGCCTTCCAGCTCTGCTTACCCCAGCTTCCGCTGAGTTTTTGCTTCGTGTTTTAGTTGCCCTGCGACTTGCTTCGGAATTCCCTTGCGGAAATTCACCACTCGTCACTTGCCACTAATCACTAACGCAAAATAAAAAACCCGGCGTCGAGCACCGGGTACAGCCACCCACACTTGGGTGGCTCCACGCGAAGCTCGACATCTTTCTAACCAGTATTCGTAAAGAACCTCACTTAGGATCGAAACGGACTTTCAAATCCGACTGTGATGCCCCTAATCACACCGGGCGATTCCTGGAACCCCCGGGCCATTTGTAACTATACCAGCTTTTCTGATTCCGTCAAGCCCCGGTAATAACTATTTTTTGCCCCTCCCTGTGCCTTTCTGTGCAAAAAGGCAGAGTGGCGCGGGAGCGGAAGCCATGAACTTTGCCATGGTCTCGCTAAACCTATTTCAATAGCGCTACTCCTGCTTTTGTGGCCGCTGCGCGCAGCCCCTTGTCCAGTGTTGCCAGCGGCAACCCCTCTCGATAAGCAAGTTCCAAATAGCAGGCGTCATACGCTGACAGTTGGTACTTCCATGCCGCATCGTACACCTGCCACACAGATGGTGTCGTCAATTCCATGTCAATCGTCCGACCTGGAATCAAGAGGATTTGTAACTGACCCAACGCCTGTTCGGCATCGTTCGCCGAAAGAGTTCCGTGCCGCACCGCTTTTGCCAGCACGTTCGCCATGTCAATGGCCCACAACCCCGGCACCAGCGCTCGCTCCGTTTCAACAAGTCGCTGCCTCACTTGAATCGCATAATCTGACAACTTATCCGGAATGATCCATCCAGCTGACACCGAAGCGTCGAGGACAAAACGGCTCACATGCGCCCTTCTTCAATCAGGCTTTTTACAGTTACTCCAGGCACCTTCTTGGCTCGCTTCCTGATTTCATCCATCCTTGCAAACACTTTCTTGAGATCCACCTCTTCTTCTGCGGGAACAATTTGCGCCGCGAGCTTCCCCCTCCTCGTAATCCCGATCCGTTCACCGCGCGACGCCCGTTCGACCAGTTCAGAAAGCTTTTGTTTCGCCTCAAATAGTCCGACTCTGCGCATGACGGGCACCTCCTACGCTGACTTCAATCCACCTAGATTGTTATTCTAGATGATTCAGGATTGAAGCGCAAGTCCACTAAAGCCTCGGACCCCTCGGGTCCTAGTCCTTTCACTCTGGGAACGCATTCGCGTCAATCCCCGGCACCAGTTTCAATGCATTCTTGTAATACACCTTTTTCAGAACTTCGTCGGGAACCTGGAAACCGTAAATACGCCAGAACGCATGGCGCTTGCGATAATACTCGAAGTATTCGTCCCGTGTTTCGAGCGCGCGGAAATACCATTTGTATTCGTTCACCTCGTAGATGTCTTTCCCCATCAGCACGCGGTCCTGGTATTTCACCAGAAAATCGTGCGCCGAATAGGGTTGCCGCCCCAGCTCCGCCAGCACCGCGGCGATGTCTACGTACATGTTCGGGAGCGAATCGAGAGTTTTCCCCAGCCGCTCCAGATCGTTTCCGTGAAACCCCAGATGCGCCGCGATGAAATTCGTCCTGGGGTGCTTTGCAAACAGATGATCCCTCTCCGTCATCAGCGTCTCAAACGGCGGATACTTCGCAGGCGGCCGCGCCCGCCCGGGAAATTCCTTCAACTCCTCCCAGCGCTCGTTGTGGTAGTCCCACGGATCAAAAAATGCGGAAGGCTCCGCCACGTGAATCAGCACGGGGAGCTTCAGTTCCGCGCATTTCTCAAAGACGGCGTCAAACTCCGGATCGTCCACGTGCACGCGCTCACCGTTCGCATATTTCAAATCCATTCCGAAATTCTTGAAGATTTTCAGTCCTTGCGCGCCGTTCTTGACGTCTTGTTCCAGCCGTGCTGTGACACGCTTCCCAAATCCCGGCGTATTCAAATCGTCGTAACTCATGTTTGCGAAAACGACGAATCGATCAGGGTAGCGCCCCTTCATTGCCGCCACAGTATTCTTCAGCTGTTCTCCCGTTCCCCCGCTGAGATTCACCATGACGCGCAGATTGATCGTGTCCATCTCTCTGACAAGCCGGTCCACTTCTCCTGGAGTGGGATTCCAATGATGGCTGTGAATATCGATGAACGGGAATTTGGCCCGCTCGACTCTGTGTTCCTTGGTGACAAGCGTGGACTTCGGCTGATATTCGTCGATCGTCGGCGTCTCTTGTTTCTGTGGAGCTTGGTCCTGGTGCGTCATCGCAGCACGCGGCCAAACGATGAGCGCAGCAAGACTGGCAATGAGAATGATGGAAACGAAGATAATGTTTCGCCGGGAGTTCATAGTGCCCCTTGCCTGCTTGAACTTCCGGATTATCTTCGCACAGGAAAGGAGAACAGCGCCGTGGAATCCTCTGCTAAAATCAACGGCAATGACACAGCACAGGCCGTTCCGTTACGTTTTGTTCGCCGTGCTTGGATTGATTGCAGGGTTTCTCGCACTGGCCATTGCTGTGCCCCTTGAGCCACAAGTGATCGCACCAGTTATCGCTCTTTTTTCTCCTGGGCTGAAGCTGGCAGAATTTGTTACTCCAGAGTCTGGCAAATCTTTCGCATGGACGTTTGGCTGGTTCCTCCGCATCGCCATCGTTGCGAACGGTGTTTTCTACTTCGCAATTTTCTCGCTGCTTGCTTACTTCGTGGGCCGTCGCCGGTCTGAGTAGGTCCGACAGGAGTCCAAGCAAGGGATTGAGAACTCGATGCACGGGTCATTGACGGGCGGGGAGCACAACTCTCCCAAGAGTGCCCCCACCTGTCAACAACCAGCGAATGGGAACAAACAGCCGCGTGGCACAATGTCATTGAGTGCGGCCGCCTGTTCCGATTGGGCTTGGCTATGCAAGTAGTGTCGGCACTCTTCCATTCGTTTCATGCCCAGGATCTAGTCTAATCGAGACTAGTTCCCTGTCCCCTCAGCGTGGCTGAAAATGTGCTTCGCCTGACCTTCGATTCGACTTCCGCGCGGCAGAAGCGGAGGACTTCAGCCGTATTCTGCATCGACTTCCCGTTTTCGTTATCGAAGTCTACCGGTAACAGGTTTAGTACATGGCCGAACTCGTGCAACAAAACGAGAGTTTGAGCGGCCACGGTGTCGCCCGCGTATGGGCCTACGTTAATCAGTCGCGGTCCGCCTAATGTGCTCAAACCACCTTCCTTGAAACCCACCAGAGTCGTCGCCTGGACATGGAAGAAGGCACCGCCGCCATTTAATGTGATCGTTGCGAATGCCCCGGTGTCCTGGCCAACCTTAGCCACATACGGATCGCGATAGGTGTATTGTGGCCCGGTATCTCTTAAAACGTGGACGACCACCTCTCCCTGGTGATCTACGGCATAGTTGAGCGTTCGGAAGGTGCTGGCCGAATTTGGATCTTTTTCGCGGAACCATGCCGAACATGCATTTCCGCTTTGCAGAATCTCCAAAACTCTTTCGCGCGCGCGCGTGATTTTCTGGCCTGGCTTTCCCATGGCTGTCAGACTCTCTTGCACCACATCTCTGGTCACGGCACAGCCGATTGGCGCCAAGCTTGTCGGATTGCACGGGTTTACCCGCGGCACACTCACTGGCGGCGTGTCGCACGGTGAGTCTGCTTCACCGCCAGCTGTGGTAGGGGCGCGAAGGGCGTGAACTTCGCTGGCCGAGCGGTCCGTGCAATACGCACGTCCAAGATCGCTCTTAGCAAGCGGCAGTGGATCAGCGGCATGGCGGATGAAGTTGATAGCCTGCGGAAATGCTTCTGTTCCGGAAAAGTTCGAAATGAGAACAACTGCGACGGCCAGAATGCCCCGAGGAACGGAGTACATCCCTTTCTCCTGCCCAGACCTGCAACTCACCACAGACCGTTCTCGGCGGCGCGCTTCCTGATGGCCGTCAACCGGAAGCAGCCCCAAGAACGGTGGAACCTTAATCCGGGACTAAAAGGAAGGACGAAGTTCGCGGAGCAAAGCCACCTCAAACGTTTCTGGAATGATTCTTAGTGAGACATCAAGTTCTAGTTCGGACTGGCACACTTCTTACTTACGTTAGATTCCGTAAGTAACATCGCTAAATTTAGGATTCACTGCGGATAAAGCACGTTCGTATTTCGGAGCTTTTGGCACTGAAGTTGGTATAGAGACAACGCTGCGCCCAAGACCGGGTAGCCTTGACACTGGCGAGGACTCGGCCTAGGCTCCACCACTCAGGATTCGCCGTGTAACCCTCGGGGGGGTGTTGAAATGCAAAAACAACATGGGTTGCTGCTAGCAAAACGGGCGGTTCTTTTTTTTGCGGCGATCGTGCTGACACTGGTGTTGGTGACGCCAGCGGTGATGGCGGCGGAGAATCACGAAGTCATTGTAGAGCGCAACGTAGCGGCGAAGATGCGCGACGGGATAACACTTCGCGCGGACATTTACCGACCGAAAGCGGACGGAAAGTTCCCCGTGTTGCTGGTGCGCACGCCGTATGACAAGACGGGCGAGACGAATTTTGGATTGAAAGCGGCCGCGCGCGGATACGTCGCGATTGCTCAGGATGTGCGCGGGCGATTCACGTCGGAGGGGGACTGGTACACGTTCAAGAACGAATCGCGGGATGGGTATGACACAGTGGAATGGGCGGCGGCGCTGCCGTACTCGAATGGGAAGGTGGGGATGTTTGGCGGGTCGTACGTAGGGGCGACGCAATTCCTGGCGGCAATCGCGAAACCGCCACACCTGGCGGGAATTTGCCCCAACGTGACGGCGTCGAACTATCATGACGGCTGGGCTTATCAGGGCGGGGCATTCGAGGAGTGGTTCAACGAATCGTGGGCGACCGGCCTGTCGACGAACACGATGCGGCGGCGGGTGGAATCCAGCGGTAACGCGCTTGGATGGACGAAGATATTGCCCTTGCGCGCATACCCTGTGCTGGAAGCGCCGGAAGCGGAGGGTTTGGCGCCCTATTTCACGGATTGGCTGGCGCATCCGAATTTCGATGAGTACTGGAAGCAAATTTCCATCGAGGACCACTACGCGCAAATCCAGGTGCCGGTGTACAACATGGGGGCGTGGTACGACATTTTTCTGGGTGGCACGCTGAAAAATTATGCGCGACTGAAGACAGAGGCAGGCGCGGAAGCAGCACAGCGCGGGCAGCGGCTGCTTGTGTACGTAGGAGGCCATGCTGGAGGTTGGGGCAGTAGAAAAGTCGGCGCTGTAGACTTTGGGGAAAAATTGCCAATCGATGGCGATGAGCTGACGCTGCGTTGGTACGACTGGCTCTTAAAAGGCGAGACGAACGGAGTGGACAAGGAAAAGCCGGTGAAGATTTTCGTGATGGGGAAAAACGAGTGGCGCGAGGAAGACGATTGGCCGCTGGCGCGGGCGAAAAGCATTAAGTATTACCTGCATTCAGCCGGTGCGGCGAACGGAGTCGCTGGCAGCGGCACCTTGAGTACGACGGCTCCCGCGGAGGAGAAGCCGGACCAATACGTTTACGACCCGAGTGACGCTGTGCCAACGATAGGCGGGCCGCTGTGCTGCGGCGCACTGCCTACAGGAATTGGGCCGGAAGACCAGAGGCCAGCGGAGGCCCGCAGCGACGTGCTGGTGTACTCCACGCCGGCGTTTGCGAAGGACATTGAAGTGACCGGGCCGGTTTCGCTGGACTTATTCGTGAGCAGTTCAGCCGTGGACACGGACTTCACGGGAATGCTCGTAGATGTTTGGCCGAATGGGTTTGCGCAGAGCCTGACGAGCGGGATCCTTCGGCTGCGCTACCGGAATTCGCAGGAGAAGCCTGAACTGGCGAATCCGGGCGAGACTTATCACATCATCGTGGATTTGTGGGCGACGAGCAATGTGTTTCTCGCAGGGCACAAGCTGCGGCTGGAGGTCTCCAGCAGCAATTTCCCACGCTTCGACCGCAACGTGAACACTGGGGAAGAGCAGTCGCGCGCGACGCGCATGGTCAAAGCGACGAACGTGATTTATCACGACAAGACGCATCCATCTGCGCTGGTATTGCCTATTGTTCCTTAGCAGTCCAACGCGAAGACAACTGCCGCGTCGGCTCCTGAGCGCCACTAGTGCAGTTGCGCTAGTGTCTACGTCCAGGAGCCCTGGCTGCAGTCACGACATTGCCTAGTCAGGAAACGCTGGGCACGAACCCCCGAAGCTGCCAGTGGTTGACGGATTGGGCTTGTGGAGTTGGATGTTTCCGCCCCCGCCGTTTCCAGGCGCACATGGAGCATACGAGCCCAAATAGTGCCAAGTGCATTCATTGGCCGTGCTGTACCAGACGATTGTGCCGGTCGAATCCGTCAACCGGATGTCGAACTGGTCGTTAACACCTGGTTCGCCCGCGTCTCTGGCGCGAACGGCAAAATTGACGTCACCGAACTGGTTTGTCCTGGCAGTGCCACAGATTTTCCTGGTACCGATGGGCTGGCCCGTCTTCGGGTCCGTACCGTTGCTACCATCATCGAGAAACTGATATTCCGTGATACTGGTCCAGTGAACGTTCAAGCCAGTGCCATGGTCAATGTACTCAAGGTGGCCCCAAGTCGGCGAACCGTGCTTGCACCCGCCTCCGACGCCAAAGTTCGCTTTATTACCGTTGTAAACGATCCACCCGCCACCGGTCAGGAAGTCGCAAGGCGGCAGTGTTTCCCAGGCCTTTACTGAAGGTGCTGTCGCAGTCCCAACCACCAGCATCGCGCTAGTCACGACGAGCGCCGCTACGACGAGTCCGGATGCCAATCTACAGATTCTTTTTGCTCTTTCGTTCATTTGTGCTTCTCCTCTCGCATCTGGCTCACTTGTCGTGAGGCTAAGAGATACCTGCGGTCGCGGACGCGATCACCACGTCGGCAACTCCGGTAACAACAACGTGCAGGGCGTTCACTACGGCCGTCCCTGTGGATGAAATCGTCTGCTCGTTGATAATCACCTGGCCGCCGGGAACGGGGATCGCCTGGTTTGGGGCTCCGGTGACGGCGACAGGAATTCCATTAATCGAAAGATTGGTGAGGGTTGAACTTCCACTCCCTGGAGCGCCCGCTACCTGTGATGCTTGCGCCATTACGAAATCGGCCGTAATGCCGGTCCCGGCTACAGTCATACTCAGGTTTCCCAGTGAAGCTGCTGAGTCCACCTCATCGGCATAACTGATCGCGGTTGCACTCAGCGTTTCTGCAGTGAGCGTCGAAGGAACGCCACCTGTAAGCACGGAAGCATCGAGGGCGTCATTGTTCCCGATAGGTCCGGTACCGCTCAGTACGGTGGTCATGCCAAGGACGGTCGCCTGGACCGCGCTTGCGTTCCCTACAACCCCTCCCGTCGTAGTGGTTGGCGGGGGCGGTAGTATCCCGCCAAGCTGTGCATAGCCAGCCGCGGGCCAGGTCAGCAGTGCCGCCGCGAGAGCAATTGCGATGGAACGGCGCCTGAGTGATATTGATGGATGCATGCAATCCTCCTTGAATTGGTAGCTGACACGCATACCTGAGGGCGAGCAGGTGTAACCAGAAACCGTAAGATGACTGGCTCACTTCGGGACAATGAAGTGCGCTTCCTGCGCGTCGCCGAAAATCTTAGGTCAGCCGTGGCCGCTGAACAATCGGGTGAAATTGATAATTTGGCGGAAAAAATTCCTTAAGGCCAAAGAGCAAAAGACTTGAACCTTAAATGCAATAATTTACTTGAATCCGCGCCGCAGGAATTGAAGAGACGCTTGAGTTCGTATTGCTTCGATACCCAATCAAGCGCCACCGCTTGACACTATTCACAACTCGGCCTACACTACGGAGTTTTTAGATGGCCCCGACAAGCTCGTAGAGCACAGATCGATGTGTAATGAGCGTGAAACGGGGCACGCACTCATAGGCGGAAAGCATGAATAAGGGCACAGACAAGGTCAAAGCGGGCATGGACAAGAAAAGACTGGAATATTACAAGAAGAAACTGCTGGCGCGGCGGGAAGAGTTGACGAAGACCATCGCGCGCACACAGGAAGAGGGCCGCACCGCGGACGAAGATCCGACGGTGGACTTGGCGGACAAGGCCGCGAATTCCTATACAAAGGAGTTTCTGTTTGGGATGACCAACACGGACCGGGCGATCCTGAACATGATTGACGCGGCGCTGAAACGCATCCAGACCGACGAATACGGCGTATGCGCGAATTGCCAGGAAGAGCTACAGCAGAAGCGGCTGGAAGCGGTGCCTTGGGCGAAGCATTGTATCGCCTGCCAGGAAAAGATGGAGCAGGGACTGTTGCAATAAATGAGCAACGAGAGTTTGTAACCACGGCTTTGAATAACCCTCCTTCCCGGAAGCGCTTCAGAAACACGCGTTACCCAAGGGTACTTTTCCTCTTTAATTAAAGTGTGAAGAAGAGTAGATTCTTGCCGGCATGGCGCGCGCGAGCTCATCCAGTGACGCATCGGCAGCAAAACAGCAACGTGTGCGCGCGTGGTTCGCGCAGGCTAGCGACGCTCTCGTCAGCGTATTTTTTCCTTCTGGGTGCCGCATCTGCGACAACCTGTTGACGAGCGCCAGCCGAATTCCGCTTTGCGAGGAATGCCTGTCGTCGTTTGGACCTGTGGCGGGCACATTATGCGAGATCTGTGGGCGGCCTCTGCCGGGCTGGAAGCAAGAGCCAGCGCAGCCGTTGTTCTGTCCCGCTTGTCAGGACAGGACGTACGCTTTTGACAGAGCGCGCAGCTTTGCACTGTATGAAAATGCCATTGTGCGAGCAATTTTGCTGCTGAAGTTCGAGCAGATCGAGCCGCTCGGAGCGTGGTTTGCCGACCGGCTGGCTGAAGTAGTGAACAGTGAAGCGAATCGCCTGGCAGCAGACGTGGTGGTTCCAGTACCTTTACATCGAGAGCGGGAGCGAGAGAGGGGCTATAACCAGGCAGCGCTCCTCTCAAAACCGCTGGCAAAAAGACTGCGATTGCCGCACAAAGCCGTGCTGCTGGTGCGCACGCGGGCACGGCCAGACAAACAAGTGCTGAGTTTGGAAGAGCGCTGGGAGTCCGTCCGTGGCGCTTTTGCCACACGTCCAGGAAGCCAGGTTGACAACCTACGCGTCTTGCTGGTAGATGATGTATTGACAACTGGAGCGACGCTGGATGCCTGTGCACGAGCGCTGCGAGAGGCGGGAGCCAAGTCCGTGGTTGGGCTTACCGTAGCGCGGGCCCTCAGAAACCCCCTGCCGGACACCAGAGTAATGATAAGATAACCCGAGGAAGGCGCGATGGGCGCAAACCGGCACATGTCGGTCGATTCCCGGGGGCGCTATACCCCCGAAGTGGCGGGCGAGCTTATGCCCGGCTCCGAGGATCCCGCAGGCAGTAGATCCCACAACCTGATTTCAACGCGTCGGGCATCCCTGATGCAGGAGCCGGTGCTGGTACTGAACGCCACATACGAACCGATCAACGTGACGGCCGTGCGGCGGGCGATGGTGTTGATGCTGAAGGGTGTGGCGCAGGCGGAAGAAATGCACAACGCTGAGGTGCATTCCGCGGCGCATGCGCATAAAGTACCGTCCGTGATCCGCTTGCTGGCCTACCGGCATATTCCGCAGCAGAGCCGGGCGCTTTCGCGGAAGAATATCTTGCTACGGGACCGCAACACCTGCCAGTTCTGCGTACGGGTATTTCCGAGTTCTGAATTGACGCTCGACCACGTTGTGCCGCGGTCGCGCGGGGGCCGATCCAGTTGGGAAAACCTGGTGGCCTGCTGTTACCGTTGCAATAACAGCAAAGGTGATCGGACTCCGGAAGAAGCGGGGCTAAAATTAGCGCGAAAACCTCGTCCGTTTACATTGCATACTTCCAGGCAGCTCATGAGGCTGATCGGGCACCGTGACGAACGGTGGCGTAAGTATTTGTTTTACTGACATTTACGCTAGTAAATCGATTGCTTGAAAAAAGTTTTTGACAAAGGAAACCTTTTTCGCTGGCAGCCATCTAACATATCAATACCACTTCGAGGACACACCCCGGGAGGCGGTTAGGGCTATGGCCCTACCGCTTCTCTCCTTTTAGGCCAAAAAATGTTAGTTTACTTACATGGTTTCATTGAGGCTGGATTCCGGAAAACTCTGTAGAGCCGCCTCTTCGCTCGGGAATTCCGGGAAAACTTGGTAGAGTTGCGTAATTTTGAGAATCTCTTCCACTTTCGGCGACAAGCCGACCACCTTCAGCTGTCCACTCACTTTGACCACTGAAACGTAAATTTTCGCCAGCTCGCCGATCCCGGAACTGTCCAGGTATTGGAGCCCGCTTAAGTTCAGGACGATGTTTTTCCGGCCCTGCTTCAGCAGCCGAGAAATCGAATCGCGTAAAGCGCCGACCTCAAGGCAGGTTAAGCGCCCGCATACGTCAACCAGAGATATTGAGCCTGCCTGACGAATGGTGACTGAAAAAATTGTGGGCTCCACAGTCCTTATCCGTTCGATTAGGGAAGCCATTCTACCTAATGGGACGGGGGCGGTGCCCAGGAAACTTCTGGAGGAATCGTGTGTGGGTAGCTCCGTTATGTGGCTGGGGGCGATTCACCACGCTGAGCTATTGCCGCATGACCACGCGAAGGCCGCGGCGCCAGCCTTCGGCAAGCCCCACGCGCACGATTTCCATCTCAGTTGAGAGACAGTTCAAGAGATCGTCCGTTGCGGGATGGAATCGCAGCGCCGGCGCCACAAGATAAACGAGCGGCGGAGCCTGCTGCAAAGCAACGCCTGGAAAATAACCATAGCGAGCGATCTCCCCACTCTGCAACTGGCGGCGAACGCGCAGCCAATAGTCCGCGGCTTGCAGAGGCAGATGAATGTGCTCGCTGGCCTTCAATTCGATAATCGCCAGCCTTCCGGAGCGTGTCACGGTGAGGAGGTCGAGAATGCCGTGTTCGCCCCCGGCATTGGCAAACACCTGCGCATAGACAAATCGCTGATCGAGCATGGCATCGACGCGTGTGATGTCTTCGCGAACCATGGATTCCAGCCAGCGCTCCGGCTGAGCGCGGTGGAGCGAATGGCGCGTGTCTCTGGCCAAAGGATGGCGGTGAACTTCCAGATCGTGCAGAATACGCCTTAACGTTGGGCGCGAAGAGGGAGTAAGTTCCTCGCTGGCGTCGTTAATCCCGAAAAAGACGCGGCCATTGTCCCAGCGCGCGAACGCCAGGCCACGATAACGCAGCCACACTTCGCGGGATTGCGCCGCAGGATGCAAAGTAACGGCTTGCGGGGCGCCCGCTACAATAGCATCCAGCGCGGAGCGGGCTTGCGCGAGCAGTGCCTCCGATTCGTGCTGCGGGACGAGCCAGGCATCCAGGTTGCCCGCGCGCTGCGGGTCAATCTTTTCGAGAGTATTTAGCGCTGCGTCGTGCTCGTAGAGTTCCACGGCGAGTTTTGGATCGAGTGCCGCGAGACGGTGCGCAACGGCGGCGCAGCCATTCTTCGGAAGAATGATGCGCAAACCAGTGACAGCTCCACGACGATTCGATTCGCGCGCGCGCCGCATCCATAAGAGAGCAAATGTGAGGCTATTGTCTGCCACGTCCGAAGACTCTCCGCCTGGTACAGCCAGCACAGCAACGCACGCGGAACCGCGGCGGAGAATTCCCCTGGCATAATTGCCAGAGAGAGAGTGCTCGAGATCGGGAGCGACCACTAACGATTCGACCGTCTGATCGGGAAACTGCTCCGCAAGAAGCTGGACAAGGCGGTCGCGGAATTGCTCATGTGAAACTTGGCGCGCCCCGCGTTCAAACTCCCGGCGAACAAATTCGAGCCGGTCTGGCTTGTGGCGGCCGAACCGTTCGACGGCCAACGCCAGCCGCTGGTCGGAATGATCAGTTATTGCGATAACGCGGCGCGTCAGGTTGAACTGCTCCGACCAGAGATGGAGCAGCGGTTTCGCGCTGTCACCGCGCACTTCCCAGGACATTCCCGAAAAAGGCGCGATGCGGCCGCCATTCTCGCGAACTTCCACGATTCCGGAGGCGGTAAACTCCTGGAGGCTGGCTTGCAGTTTGGCGGCGAATTCCACACGGCCATTATAAGTACCATAAGTGGCTTTTGGACTATCTTTTCTGAAATTTGTCTATGCGCAGCAGCTTGTGACCTTCAACGGCCCAGGAGGAGTCGCTGAACCAGCGGTTCTGGAAGGTGCGCGGCGCGCATGCGCTGCTGCACGACGGAAATATCGTACGGCACCCGCCAGAACTCAATGACCTGGTGCTCCAAATCGGCGATCGCAAAAGCGGCACGCGGATCGCCGTCACGTGGCTGCCCGATCGAACCAGGGTTCAAGAGATAACGGCGCGGCAGCTCAACACGGAGCGCTGCAAAGGATTCGCTGGGGCGCGGGTGAATCTGGAGTACCTCGAGCTGCGCGTCTTGGTAGGAAAACCCGCCTTGGTGATGCGTGTGGCCGAAGAAAGTGACAGGTGCGGTGGAGTCCAGGAGACCGTCAAGGGCCTGCGCAGGCGTGAAGACGTATTCGTCTTCATCTTGAAACGCGCCGTGGACCAGAACCACGCCGTCCGTCGCAAGCGGTCCGGGGGGCAGCGCCGATAACCACGCGAGGTGCTCAGGCTTGAGTTGGGCACGCGTCCAATCCACGGCGGATTTCGCGACGGGGTTGAAATCATCAGTGGGCATCAATCCGGTGACTGCTTTGTCGTGATTTCCGCGAATGGTATGTGTAGCGAGCTTGCGCAGGCGCGCGGTGACTTCATTGGGGTCGGGCCCGTAACCTACGACGTCGCCGAGGCACACGGAGATGTCCCAGCGGTCCTTCACGGCATCAAGGACGGCATCCAGCGCAGTGGCGTTTGAATGCAAATCGCTAAGAACGAGAATCCGCATCTTTCAAATATCCGAAAAGTGACAAAGAGTATAAATGAACAAGCTTGCCGCTGCACGGTGCGGCGCGCAACTTGCGGTCACACCAAGTGACGCGCGAAATGAAAAAGAATTGGAATAGAAATGCATTGCTTTATGAAGATTTAAGACAAAAGAGAGAGCGAATACACGAATAGTGACGGGCAAGAGCGCCGTGGACTCTTGTTGTGGCAAGGATGGACAAGATTTTACAACGTGATGACGAAACATTCGCCCCCAGTGGTTCGTCTATACGGGTGCAGCCGGCTTCGCGGCTGTTTTTGGCGAGAATCAGAAAAACCCCGCGGTGGCAGCCGCGGGGTCATGACACGCAGTCTTTCCGGCCGTTAGTCCAGGAAGAGTTGGTGTCCTCACGGGCGAGAGTACTCGTCCGCCCCATGCGTGTCAACTACCTCTAGCCAATAACAGGCCGATGTGCGGCTGACTCGATCCCGTTTGAAAGGAAATTGACGCGCATGAAAATGAATTCTTTTGTCCGCAGTATGGCTTTACTCGCCGCTATCGCGCTGGCAGTGCCGGCGTTTGCAAAACCCTTCGCAAAAACCATCAACATTTCTCAAACCGCGAAACTCGGCAAGTCCGAGTTGAAGGCCGGCGAATATCGCCTAGAGATCGAAGGAAACAAGGCCACGGTTCAGAAAGGCAAGCAGGTTGTCGCCGAATCCGAAGGCCGCTGGGAAGACCGTAGCACCAAATCCGTCTATGATTCACTGCTGCTGGGAGAAAATGGGCAGGTAAGAGAAGTCCGCTTTGCAGGCCAAGCCCGCGTTTTCGTTTTCAGCGAGTAAAAAAAAGAGAGTCTGTGACTCTTTTCCTTGAAACGGGAGGAGGCTGCACTCCGCCGCAGTCTCCTCCATTCTCACGCTAGCGAATCAGCATGCAATCTCCGTAGCTGTAGAAACGGTAGCTCTCCTCAACGGCATGTCTATATGCCGCAAGGACTCGCTCACGGCCGGCGAAAGCGCACACCAGCGCAAGAAGCGTTGAACGGGGCAAATGAAAGTTTGTAAGCAAACCATCCACGACACGAAATCGAAATCCGGGAACAATAAATAACTGTGCCTCCGCTTTGCCTGCCTGCACGAGATTCGGTGAACTTGACTCAGCGGCTCGCCGTGCGGCGTCTTCCAGCGTGCGAACGACGGTTGTGCCGATGGCCACGATGGGGTGTCCGGCATCGTGCGTTGCCTGGATGCGATCCGCCGTTTCTTTTGGAATTTCGTAGCTCTCAGAATGCATCACGTGCCCTTCGAGCGTTTCACTGTGAATTGGTTGAAACGTGCCGAGACCGACGTTCAGCGTAAGTTCGCAGATCTCCGCGCCACGCCCGCGAACTTCCTCCAGAATTTCAGTCGAGAAGTGGAGACCCGCAGTGGGAGCGGCAATTGCTCCAGGACGCTTGGCAAAAACAGTTTGATAGCGCTCGCGGTCTGAGATTTCATCGGGACGCTCAATATACGGGGGCAATGGAACGTGGCCGAGCCGCTCGAAATGCTGGCTGACGTTGCGCTGGTCATGGGAAGTGAAACGCAGCGTGCGCAACCCAAGCTGAGCTCGCGAGAGAACCTCAGCTTCTAACTCGCCTTCCCCAAAAAGCACGCGTTCCCCCACGTGCATTTTACGCCCGGGGCGCACAAGCGTTTCCCAGGTCGCGGAATCAATCTCGCGTGTCAGAAAAATTTCGACTTTCCCAGTCAGATGCTCTGCCTTCGTCGCCCGCGAAGGTGCCTGCGAGTGGACGCCAGCGCGCCTCCCAAATAAGCGTGCAGGGATTACGCGCGCGTTGTTGATTACGAGGAGCTCGTTGCCCTGCAGAAGAGTTGGAAAATCCGTGAACAAACGGTCTTCGATAACCCCTGACGAACGATCCAGGAACAAGAGCCGTGAAGCTTCACGATGCTCAAGAGGCCGCTGTGCAATTTGCTCGCGAGGGAGATGATAGTCCAGCTCATCCAATCGCATGGAAGCGGCAGTCTAACAGCAAAGTGGCTATGTCACGCAAAACAAACAAGATTGATGCACAGCGGTGCTCTGCGATGGGAGAACTGTGTTCACCGGGATAATTGCTTCCCGATGCAGGTATCCCGTAATATATTCAACTACAATAACTTAGAGCCTTTTGCTCAGGAGTCAAATTTGTATTTGACAACCATACGCTCATATTTTATTATGGCGTAGCAGTCACCTAAAACACGCATGGAGGTGCTTACAACATGAGAACTCTTACTCGTTGGGAACCCTTCCGCGGGGTTACTTCCCTGCAGGAACAAGTCAATCGGTTGTTCAATGATGCTTTCGAGCGCCAGGGCGAGGAATCCAGCCTCACTGCCTGGGCGCCCGCAGTGGACATCTATGAAACCGAGCACGAGCTGGTGGTTAAAGCCGATCTGCCGGATGTCGATCCCAAGGATCTTGATATCCGCGTGGAGAACAATGTCCTGACGATTCGCGGTGAGCGCAAGTTCGAGAAGAGAGTGAACGAAGAGAACTACCTACGCGTGGAGCGCGCATATGGTTCGTTCGCTCGCAGTTTCACACTGGCGAATACTGTGAATTCGGATGCCATCAAGGCGGACTATCAGAACGGCGTGCTGACACTGACTATCCCGAAGCGCGAGGAAGCCAAGCCGAAGCAAATCAAGGTAAACGTCGCGACTCCGGCGATGGCCGCGTCCGCCTCCGGCAGGTAACGCTGGCCGAGCATCGCAGGGGAGCCGTAAATTATGGGGCTGGCCGGAGCGCCAGCCCCTTTTTCTACAAAATGGGCCGGAAGCGAGGTTGTTATGTTGCGATTTGAGAAAATGACCGTCAAAGCGCAGGAGGCTGTGCAGGCTGCGCAGGAAGTTGCCGCGCAGCACGAAAATCAGCAGATCGAACCTATACATTTGCTTGCCGCGCTGGTGACGCAGGCCGATGGCGTGGTGCCGCCACTTCTCGCGCGGCTGGGCGTGCGCACGGAAACTCTGTCGCAAGAAATTGAGCGCGAGATTGGCCGGTTGCCAAAGGTGCAAGGGTTTGCCCAGCAGCACATGGGACGCGCACTGAACGACGTGCTGGAGCGCGCGTTCAAAGAAGCGGATAACTTCAAGGACGATTACGTTTCAACAGAGCATTTGTTTCTCGCCATCGCCGCGCAGGATCGTGACCCCGCAGGACAATTGTTAAAACGGCAGGGCGCGTCACACGAGGCGATCCTTCAGGCCTTGACGGGAGTGCGCGGAACGCAGCGCGTGACTTCGCTGAATCCCGAGGCGACTTACGCGTCGCTGGAAAAATATGCCCGTGACCTTACTGAATTGGCGCGACGGCAAAAGTTGGATCCGGTGATCGGACGCGACGAAGAGATTCGCCGCGTGATGCAGATTTTGGCGCGCCGCACGAAGAATAACCCGGTGCTGATCGGAGAGCCCGGCGTCGGGAAAACCGCCATCGTGGAAGGCTTGGCCCAGCGGATCGTTTTCGGCGACGTGCCCGACGTGCTAAAGACTAAGCGCCTTGTGGCTTTGGACCTGGCCGCCCTCGTGGCGGGAGCGAAATATCGCGGTGAATTTGAAGACCGCTTGAAAGCGGTCCTGAAAGAGATTACCGAAGCCGAGGGGCAGATCATCCTGTTCATCGACGAGCTCCACACCCTGGTCGGCGCGGGCGCCGCGGAGGGCGCAATGGACGCTTCCAATATGCTCAAGCCAGCGCTGGCGCGAGGTGAGCTGCGCGCGATCGGCGCGACAACGCTCAACGAATACAAGAAGCGCATCGAAAAAGACCCTGCCCTGGAGCGCCGGTTCCAGCCGGTTCTGGTCAGCGAACCGACGGTGGAAGACACCATCGCGATTCTACGCGGATTGAAGGAACGCTACGAAGTGCATCATGGCGTGCGCATCAAAGACGCGGCGATTATCGCGGCGGCCACGCTTTCCAACCGTTACATCTCGGACCGCTTCCTTCCTGATAAAGCCATCGACTTGATCGATGAAGCCGCGGCAAGCCTGCGCATGCAGATTGATTCTCTGCCCGTAGAGATCGATGAGATCGAACGGCGCATCATGCAACTGGAAATCGAACGGCAGGCACTGTTGAAAGAAAGCGATGCGCACTCCAAGGAGCGCCGCAAACAGATCGAGAGAGAATTAGCGGTACTGAAAGAAGATTCCAGCGCGCGAAAATCGCGCTGGCAAGCGGAAAAGGAAGCTATCGGAAAAATTCGCAAGCTTAAGGAACAGATTGAGCAGCTAAAAGCCGGAGAGCAAAAGTACGAACGCGCTGGCGAACTCGCAAAGGTGGCGGAGATCCGTTACGGCAAGATTTCAGCGGCCGAGCGTGAGTTGAACCTGGCCCAAGAACGATTTTCCGCAGTGCAGAAAGACGCGCCCATGCTGAAAGAAGAAGTCGATGAGGAGGATATCGCAAAGCTGATCAGCAAGTGGACTGGCATTCCGGTCGGCCGGTTGCTGGAAGGCGAAGCGCAGAAGCTCGTGCACATGGAAGAGCGGCTGCGGCAGCGGGTTGTTGGGCAGGACGATGGACTGGCGCGCGTGTCAAACGCCGTGCGCCGTAGCCGCGCAGGCCTCTCCGATACCAAACGTCCAATCGGTTCTTTCATTTTTCTCGGACCCACAGGCGTGGGCAAAACAGAACTGGCACGGGCTTTGGCGGAGTTTCTCTTCGACGACGAAAAATTGATGATCCGCATCGACATGAGCGAGTACATGGAGAAGCACAGCGTATCGCGGCTCATAGGCGCGCCTCCCGGCTATGTTGGATACGAAGAAGGCGGACAGCTTACGGAGCAGGTGCGACGTCACCAATATTCGGTCGTCTTGTTTGACGAAATCGAGAAGGCGCATCCGGACGTGTTCAACGTGCTCTTGCAGATTCTCGAGGACGGCCGCCTCACAGACGGCAAAGGCCGCACCGTGGACTTCCGGAACACCGTGTTGGTGATGACCAGCAATGTTGGGTCGGCGGCGATCTTTGAGCTCTCGAACAAAGATCCAGAGCGGGCGCGAAGGGAAGCAATGGAAGCG
Organism: Acidobacteriota bacterium; assembly: GCA_003225315.1. GTDB lineage: Bacteria > Acidobacteriota > Terriglobia > Acidiferrales > UBA7541 > Acidiferrum. The sequence goes on along the minus strand of QHZD01000025.1, from coordinate 105,138 downwards.
TTGCGGGCTTCATTCCGGCCGGAGTTTTTGAACCGCATTGACGAGATCGTGATCTTCAACCCGCTAGGGAAAGAACACTTGGAACGCATCGTGGACCTGCTGCTCAAAGGCTTGGAGAAGCTGCTTGCGGAGCGGCACATTATGCTGGAGCTTACTCCTGCAGCGCGAGAGTTGTTGCTGCGCGAAGGCTACGATCCGGCGTACGGGGCCCGGCCGTTGCGCAGAACCATCCAGCGGCTGATTCAGGATCCTTTGGCGTTGCAGATTCTGGAAGGCACGGTCTTGCCGGGCGACCATGTGCGCGTGGACCGCGACGGTCAGAAAGACGCAATGAAGTTTGTACGCGTGCCGTCGAAACAACCCGCGGCTGCCGCGCGAATCTAATAGATGGAAACGGAGTGATGCCAGCGAGCCTGGCGTCACCCCGAAAGACGTAAGATTTCGAGTTGTTCCGACGTATTAAAGAACTAGAGGCATCGTAATGAGAATTATTCGCACGACTTTTCTGTTGGGCATCCTGACACTCTTCCTGATGCTGGTGGGCCAGTATTTTGGCGGGCGAAATGGGATGACTCTGGGCTTGGGAATTGCGATCTGCACGAATGCGTTCGCCTATTTCTTCTCGGACAAAATCGCTTTGCTCTCCAGTGGCGCGCGGCCGGTTTCACGCGAGCAGGTGCCAAGGCTTTACGAAGTGATGGAACGCCTTGCCGCTAAGGCGCACCTGCCAATGCCGAAGCTTTATGTGATTCCCGAAGCCGCGCCGAACGCTTTCGCAACTGGCAGGAACCCGAGGCACGCTTCAGTGGCAGTGACCGAAGGGCTGCTCCAGCTCATGAATGATGACGAGGTCGAAGGCGTAATCGCTCATGAACTGTCACACGTTCGAAACTACGATATTTTGATTAGTTCCGTCGCGGCGACTCTTGCAGGAGCAATCACTTGGATTGCACACTGGGGCCCGTGGCTTGGAGGTGGCGACCGTGACGATCGCGAACGGGGTGGCGGCGTAGGCATCCTAGGGCTGCTGTTGTTTTTTCTGGCCCCCCTAGGAGCAATACTTTTGCAACTAGGCCTTTCGCGCCAGCGAGAGTTTTCTGCGGATGAAACGGGTGCTCGTATGGTTGGCCAACCCTACGGCCTGATCAGCGCGCTGCAAAAGCTGGGAGCTTACAATCAGCGCATACCTACGACCTTCCTTTCCCCGTCAACTTCGGCGCTGTGCATTGTAAAGCCATTGTTTGGTAACGGCACAGTGTCATCCCTCTTCAGCACCCATCCCCCGCTCGAAAGGCGTATCCAGGCCCTTCGGGAGATGACAGTGACGCCTCAAAGATGACGGTTTTTTGACCAAGTTCTGCAGATTTCAACCATTTCACGTGTAAACTTTTCAAAATGTCAACCGCCAGTTCCTCGGTAGAATTTCACCAACCGTCGCTAAGTCTATGATTCATAATATAGTTATAATCCTGACGTCAAGAGTTGAGTTTTGGCGCAGCAAATGCACGCTCACAAGCGGGGTTAATATTGTGGTTGTTGGGCACGTGAGGGACGGGGAAATGAGTTGTAGAGACACTATCCATCTGATTTGCTGGTACTTAGAGGGCCGACTCTCTTCGTCCGTCGAAGGCGAAATCAAGCGCCACTTGGAAACCTGCTCCGATTGCCATATGGTTCTAAACGCCGCGATCAACACTTTGGACAAGTATTTCAGCTCCGAGCGGGCTGCAGAGACTGAAGCCAGCTTTCGCGCCGCTTGAGTCGTACGAGTCTAACCAATTGACAAATAAAGACTTGCTTTTCTGTTGGACCGCCTGTCTGTTTTCGTTTTATCAAGCCTTGGTGAGGAATCCCGCCTGAAGTTGTTCCCAAACAGTACTGACAGGAAATTATACGATTTTCGAGATCGCCACGTAATCTTTACTAGTTCTAGTACTATCGGAACTTTGCTGCAACGATCCCTGCTCAAGATGTAATCTATTGATCTTGAATAAGTTAGTAGGTTATAGGCGTAAGAAAACTATTTGGCGAAATGGATGCTACTTTTCCATGGCACAGGGGCGATGAGCCTATAAGGAGATAATGAACCTTTATGAGCGAATTCCAGGAATCACCCAATATGCACACCGTCGGGGCACCCCGCTGGGTCGGACTGGCAGTAGCGGTTTTGGGTGGCGTTTCGCTGATCAGCCTGGGAGTGGGCTGGAGCGCATTGAATCAGGCCAGGAGCCTCGAGCAATCGACACAGGCCACTGTGAAGCAGACCAATGAGGCGGTGGCGCAGCGGCTGGCAAAGGCCGACGATATCAATCAGCAATTGCAGAGCGACGTGAAAGTAGTCACCGACAAACTCAACTTGACTCAAGGCGAACTCATCGCCGCGCGCAAACAGAATAAGAAGGCGACCAGCGCGGTCGACGAGAAGGTGACCAACCTGGCGACTTCCGTGAAGGCCGAGCTCGCCACCAAAGCGAGTGCAGATGATGTGACCAGGTTGAACGGCGATGTCACCGGCGTGAAGACTGACCTGGACGCGACCAAGAACAGCATTCAGATGGCCCGCAGCGAAATGGGCACGCTTATTGCGCGGAACCATGATGAAATCGATCAACTCCGCCGGGTCGGCACGCGCGATTACTTCGAGTTCACCGTGCAGCGCAAGGGCGGTGCGACGAAGGTCGGCGCCATCCAAATCCAGCTTAAAGATACGAACCCCAAGAAGAATCGCTACACGATCAACGTGCTAGCGGACGACAACAGCTTCGAAAAGAAGGATCGATCCGTAAACGAACCGATCTTCTTTTACACTGGCGGAACCCGCTCGGCTCTGGAACTGGTAGTCAACAAGGTTACCAAGACCACCGCCACGGGCTACCTGAGCGTACCCAAAGCCGCGGGAGCGGCCTCGGCCAGTACAGCAACTTCGGGACAGTAACCGAAGTGTTCGAAAATTTGTGTTCCACTCCTTGGGAACACAGCAGATGGGGAGGATTCCAAAGAATCCTCCTTTTTTGTTGATGCCCATCCGGGAATAAGTACCCTCCCTGCTAAGTCTTAGTATGAGTCTGGACACCGGACCGTGGGTGTGCCAAGCTACTAGTCGGCCCGGCGGATCAAGAAAAATGGCTTTCTGGAGGGGAAAAATCATGAAAGTACGTTTTGCAGTGGCAATGGCAGCAACGTTGTTCGCTGGAGCACTCGCCATGGCGGCGGATGGCTCATGGACCGGCTGGATTTCAGACAGCCAGTGCGGAGTCAAGGGCGCCAATGAGAAGGCTGGCGAATGCACAACCAAGTGCGTCAAGGAGCATGGCGCCAAGTACGTGTTCGTGAACGACGCCGACAAGAAAGTTTATGTCGTCGACGCGCAGGACAAAGTAGCGGCGCATGCCGGCCATCACGTGACCGTAAAGGGCACGGTAGAGGGCGAGACGCTCAAACTGACCAGCATTGACATGGCGGCTGCGGCAACCAAGTAAATCTCTACCAATTTCTTCACGACGGGCGTCCCGACAGGGGCGCCCGTTTTGTTTTGTGCCGCGAAGCATTTCCGTTACGATGTTGTGCTCCCATGGCTACGCTGCTCATTCACGCCGGCCGTGCGCTCACTCCAGCGACGGAAATCAGCGACGCGGGCATCCTGATTCGCGAAGATGCTATTGAAGCCATCGGACCGCGCTCCGGAATGACCTTGCCCGCGGGGGCGCAGGAAATTCGCGCAACCGACAAGACGGCCGTTCCTGGTTTCATTGACGTCCACATCCACGGCGCTGGCGGACACGACGTTATGGAAGGAACAAACGCCGCGTTGCGCTCCATCACGCGGAGAGTCTCGGAATATGGCACCACGTCGCTTGTAGCCACCACCGTAACCGCCAGCACGGACCAGACTCTCCGCGCGATCGAGGGAATTGCCGGATACATCGCCCAACAACACGAGACGGAGGAACCCCGGGCAGAAGTGCTGGGAATCCATTTCGAGGGGCCCTTCATAAGCAAAGATCGACGCGGCGTACATCCTTCCCAGTGGATTCAGCTGCCCTCGGCTGAGACGCTTAGCCGCTTCCTCAAGGCTGCCGCTGGAAATGCCAGGATTCTGACGATTGCGCCGGAGGTCCTCGGAGCGGCTCCGTGCATTGATGCCGCGCGAGAGGCAGGGCTGGTTGTTTCCATGGGGCACACCGACGCAAGCTACGAGCAGGCTCGCGCGGCCATGGCCCGAGGAGCGCGCAGCGCGACTCACGTGTACAACGCGATGCGCCCGTTTTCGCACCGCGATCCGGGCGTCATCGGCGCAGTGCTCACTTCGCCGGAAGTGAATGCGGAGTTGATCGCCGACGGCGTGCACGTCGAGGAGGCCGCCATGAAGCTGCTACTTCTCGCCAAGGGCGCCGCACACGTTACCCTGGTGAGCGATGGGCTATCCGCAACGGGTATGCCGGACGGAAAGTACATGCTGGGTGAATTTGAAGTGACAGTCAGCGGAGGCGTCTGCAGGAATGCCGACGGAGTGTTGGCCGGCAGCACGCTGACGCTCGACCACGCGCTGCGAAATATCGTGGCGCTGGGCATACCATTGCCGGATGCGGTCCGCATGCTAACTCTGAATCCTGCTTCATTGCTCGGGATTGAATTCAAGAAGGGTTCGCTGCGGGTGGGAGCGGATGCGGATATCCTGTTGCTCGACGAAAACTTGCATCTTGCTGGAGTTTGGGCCCGAGGCGTCGCGCTGAATTAGGGATTCAGGGGAATCTTGAGTTCCTCAGCAAGCTGCTCCGCATCAAAAGGACTGCAAGTAAAATAGCGCCCACCAACCTCCAGCGTTGGAACTGTGCGTTTGCCGTTGTTGGCTCTGATAACGATCTCTTCTCCCGACGGATCTTCTTCAATGTTCACTTCGCGAAACGCGACGCCCCGCGCTTTCAGGAAGGATTTTGTGCGCCAACAGTCCGAGCACCATCTGGTGCTGTACATGGTTATCTGTTCCATTGTTTACCGAGCTTCATTTCATTAGATGCGGGCCGTGAGGGCAAGTCGCAAGCAGTGTCACACCAAAAGCAATGGTGAATGCTTCAAGAGCCGGAAACGAGAGCGCTGCGCCGTTTGGTGCCTACCTGTACGCGGACCAACGCGCGCTGCAACGCGACGCTGGCGCGGTCCCAATCAATATTTGGATCGTTCGCCGCTAGGCGCTTTTGGGCGCGAGCGAGCGCAACTTTGGCGCGTTGCAGATCGATTTCTTCCGCGCGCTCCGCGGTTTCCGCGAGAATCGTCACACGGTCCGGAAGAATCTCCGCAAATCCGCGGATGATCGCGATGTGCGCGGGTTCTTTTCCCCCGCTTTCGTGATAGCTGAGTTCGCCGATTCCCAGCTCGGTCATAAGAGGCGCGTGCCCCGGTAAAATGCCCAGATACCCGTTCTCGCCAGGCATTTGCACATCCGCAACCTTTTGCCGGAGCAATTGTTTCTCCGGCGTGACAATCACGAGTTCGATGGCGTCGGGCATCATTTCCTAGTTACGCGCTCGCCTTCATTTTCTCGGCCTTCTCGAGGGCTTCATCGATCGTGCCGACCATGTAAAAGGCCTGCTCCGGAACGTCGTCGTATTTTCCTTCCACGATCTCCTTGAAGCTCCGGACGGTGTCCTCGATCCTGACGTACTTTCCTTCCAAGCCGGTGAATTGCGCCGCAACGAACATTGGCTGCGAAAGGAATTTTTCGATCTTGCGGGCGCGAGCCACAGTGCGTTTGTCTTCGTCGGAAAGTTCTTCGATACCAAGAATCGCAATAATGTCCTGCAAATCTTTGTAGCGCTGCAAAATCGATTTCACGCCGCGGGCAACGGCGTAGTGTTCCGCGCCGACGATGCGCGGGTCGAGAATGCGCGAGGAGCTGGCCAGCGGATCAACCGCCGGGTAAATGCCGCGCTCGACGATCTGGCGGCTGAGGTTAGTCGTCGCGTCCAGGTGCGCAAACGTCGCGGCGGGAGCGGGGTCCGTATAGTCATCGGCGGGAACGTAAATCGCCTGCACGGAAGTAATCGAACCGCTCTTCGTCGAAGTGATGCGCTCCTGCAATTCGCCAATTTCGGTGTTGAGGTTAGGCTGGTAGCCCACGGCGGAAGGCATGCGGCCGAGCAGCGCGGAAACTTCCGAACCTGCTTGCACGAAACGGAAAATGTTGTCGATGAAAAGAAGCACGTCGAGGTGCTCCTGGTCGCGGAAATACTCGGCAACCGTGAGTCCTGTGAGGCCTACACGAAGACGCGAGCCGGGCGGCTCCGTCATCTGGCCATAGATAAGCGCCGCGCGCGATTTTTCCGAGTTCCCCGGGACAATAACGCCGCCCTCGGACATTTCCAGCCAAAGGTCATTCCCTTCGCGCGTGCGCTCACCCACGCCGGCGAACACGGAGACGCCGCCGTGCTTCATCGCAACATTGTGAATGAGTTCCATGATGAGAACGGTCTTGCCCACGCCCGCGCCGCCGAAGAGGCCAATCTTGCCGCCCTTCAAATAGGGTTCGATCAAATCGACCACTTTGATTCCCGTCTCGAACATTTCGAGCGACGTGGATTGATCTTCCAGCGATGGCGCAGGGCGATGAATTTGGTAGTGCGTATCGCTCTTAATCGGCCCAAGTTGGTCCACGGGCTTGCCAAGGACGTTCATCACGCGGCCAAGCGTGGGGCGACCAACCGGCACGGAAATTCCCGTGCCGAGGTCATACGCCTTCATACCTCGGACCATTCCTTCGACGGGTTCCATAGCGACTGCGCGGACGCGTCCTTCGCCAAGGTGCTGCTGCACTTCCGCCGTCACGTCGAGTGGCTCGGGAAGGTTGTAGCCTTCGCTGGTAATGCGGCAAGCATTGTAGATCGCAGGAAGATGTCCCGCCTCGAACTGAATGTCCATCACAGGTCCGATGACCTGCACAACGTGCCCAACGCCTGCGTATTTGTCTGCCATGCTGCTTTCTCCTAAGCGCCGTAAGAGGCGCCGCTGACAATTTCGATGATTTCCTTCGTGATGGCCGCCTGTCGCACTTTGTTCATGTGCAGCGTCAGGGCTTCAATAACGTCGCCGGCGTTTTTCGTCGCCGATTCCATCGCGGTCATGCGCGCGGCGTGTTCGGCGGCGGAAGATTCCAGCATCGCTCGCAAAACCTGCGTTTCGATGTATCGTGGAAGCAACTTGCCAAGGAGTTGCTCTACGGGCTGTTCATATATGTAATCCACCTGCGAACCCGTGCTTTCGACAGCGGACTCATCATCCGTTTGGACGCCCTCGACAGGCAACAGCTTTGTGACTACCAGATTCGGCGTCATCACTGTCTTGAATTCGCTGAACACGATATAGACCGAATCGATTTCTTCCTTCGCATACAGATCGGTGACCAGCGAGGCGATCTCCCGCGCCGTCCCAAAGTCGACCCGCGCAAGGACGTTCACGTATTCCGCGATGAGGTTGAATCCCGCCTTTCTCAGCGCGTCGCGGCCTTTCTTGCCGACGGGAATGGTCGAAATCTTCTTGCCTTTGTTGGCCCGGAAGAAATCCTGGGCTTTGCGCAGAATATTGGCATTGAATGCGCCGGCGAGGCCGCGTTCTCCTGTCAGGACGAGCGCCAGAATCCGTTCTTCGGAGCGCCTGACCAGCAGAGGATGCTGAGGTTCCGCGATGCGCGACATGATCGAACGAAGCATCCGCGCAAGCTCCTTGGCGTAGGGGCGAGCCGCGATCGCGGCTTCCTGCGCGCGGCGCAGCCGGGCCGCCGCGACAAACTTCATCGCGCGGGTAATCTGCTGGGTGTTCTTCACCGAGCGAATCCGGCGCCGGAAATCAAGAAGTGTAGCCATCGTTAGTCGCCAGGCGCCCGCCCTCAGGTCGCCGCCGTGGCGGCGGCCGCCGTGAAGCGTTCCTTGAACGCTTCGACAGCGGTCTTGACTTCCGTCTTGATGCTGTCGTCGAGCGCCTTTTTTGCCGCAATGTTTTTCAGTATCGAAGGGTAATTCGTCTCGACGAACTGCGCGAACTCACGCTCAAACCGGCGAACTTCGGGCACCGGTACAGCGTCCAGCATGCCGCTCGTCGCAACGTACAGAATCAGCACCTGCTTTTCCGCAGCCAGCGGCACATATTGATCTTGCTTGAGGATTTCCGTGAGCCTCTGTCCGCGCGCGAGTTGCCCCTGCGTTAGCTTGTCGAGTTGATCGGAGCCAAACTGCGCGAAGGCCGCGAGTTCGCGATACTGGGCCATATCGAGACGCAGCGAACCAGCCACCTGCCGCATCGCCTTGATCTGTGCGTTGCCGCCCACGCGGCTGACCGAAATGCCGACGTTGATCGCGGGGCGAATGCCGGCGTTGAAAAGGTCAGATTCGAGATAAATCTGGCCGTCGGTAATCGAGATGACGTTCGTCGGAATGTACGCGGAGACGTCGCCAGCCTGCGTTTCGATGACCGGCAACGAAGTCAGCGAGCCACCGCCGAGTTTGTCGTTCAGCTTTGCGGCGCGCTCCAGCAAGCGCGAGTGGAGATAGAACACGTCGCCGGGGAACGCCTCGCGCCCCGGAGGTCGCCGGAGCAGGAGCGAAATTTCGCGGTAAGCCTGCGCGTGCTTGGAAAGATCGTCGTAAAACGTGATGGCATGGCGCTTGTTGTCGCGGAAATATTCGCCCATGGCGCATGCCGCGTACGGCGCGATGTACTGAAGCGAAGCCGGCTCCGCGGCGGAGGAGGTCACTACAATGGTGTAGTCCATCGCGCCGGCATCGGTCAGCGTTTTTACTACTTGCGCGATCGTCGAGCGCTTCTGCCCGATGCCGCAGTAAATGCAAATTACGTCGCCGCCTTTTTGGTTGATGATGGTGTCGAGAATGACCGCGGTCTTGCCCGTCTGGCGGTCGCCGATAATCAACTCGCGCTGCCCGCGGCCGATCGGAATCATCGCGTCAATGGCTTTAATGCCGGTTTGCAGCGGCTCGCGAACGGGCTGGCGGTCGAGCACGCCCGGCGCGATGCGCTCCAGCGGATTGCGCTGCTTCGTCGCGATCGGGCCCTTGCCGTCAACCGGCTGGCCTAGCGGATTGACCACGCGGCCAACCAGTTCCTGGCCTACGGGGACGGACATAATCGTGTTCGTGCGCTTAACGACGTCGCCCTCTTTCAACTCTTGCGATTCGCCGAGAAGCACCACGCCAACTTGATCCTCTTCGAGGTTCAGCGCGATGCCGAAAACGTTGTGCGGAAAGGCGAGCATCTCGCCCGCCATGACCTTCTCAAGGCCATAAACGCGCGCGATGCCGTCGCCGACGCTGATGACCGCGCCGACTTCGTCGACAGAAACAGTCTGTTCGTAATTCTCAATCTGCTCCCGCAGAATCTTGCTGATTTCGTCCGCTTTGATATTCGCCATGCCTGCTCCGTCGCATCTGCCCTGGTCTGTGTAGCCTCCGAGCTTTAGCCCGGCCCGCCGTAAATCAGTGTCTACTCCGCTGCCAGGCGCGTGCGCATTTCGTTCAACCGGCTGCGCAACGAGCCATCGTAAACCGTGTCCCCGATCCTTACGACCGCGCCGCCCAATAACGCCGGATCGAGCGCGTACTTTGCTTCAATCTTCTTGCCCGTGAGCTTCGCCAGCGTCGCCGCCATTTCCTTCTTTTGCGCGGCACTCAATTCGGTCGCGGAAAAAACCTCCGCTTCGGCAACCCCTTGCCGGTGCCGGATGACCTCATGAAACGCGGCGATGACCTCAGGGATCAAATTCGTCCGCCGATGGTCCGCCAAAACAAATAGAAAATTGCGGATGATTTTGCTCGCACCCACCCGGGCGGCGATCTTCTCTATGACCGCGTGCTTGGCTTCAACGCTTACCGCTGGACTCGCCAGAAACGTGCGCAATTCCGCGGATTGTGCGTATGCCGCCCCAAAGTCGTGCAACTGCTTGACAGCCGGCTCGGCCGCGCCCTGAGCCAGCGCGATGTCCGCCAAGGCATTCGCGTACCGAAGACTCGCGGACTTCAATTCGGGCTCCCTTCAAGATTTTTCACAAAGTTGCTGATAAGCGATTCCTGTGCTTTTGGTGTGAGCTGCTTTACCAGCAATGATTCCGCGCCAGCCACTGCCAGATTTGCAGCCAGGGCTTTTAGCTCTAGCCGCGCGGCGCGTTCCGCTGCCTCAATTTCCGCTTTTGCGGCAGCCGCGATTTTTTGTACATCGCCTTGCGTGAGCGCTCGGAGCCGTCCCACTTCGGCGGCGGATTCCCGTTCAGCAAAGGCGCGGAGCTCCGCGACTTCTTTTTGCAGATTCGCGAGCCTGGTTTCCGCGTCGCGAAGCTGCGCCTCAGCGGCGGCTTTGGCGCTGGTGGCATTGGTAATTGCGGAGCTAACGGCTTCCGCTCTCTTCCGGAATACCGGCGGAAGTAATTTGCCGAACACCCAGACGATCACGCCGGCGACGATGGCAAAGTTGATCCACTTGAAGATTTCCGTGGCGCGTTCAGTAGCCGCGTTGCCGCCCTTCTCCGCGGCCTGCAAACTAACCGACGCCAAAAGCGACACAAATAGAATACTCACAGCAAAGAAAACGAGGCGATTCCGCGTCATCGAGCCTCTCTCGCGGGTGCGCCCGGACGGGGCGGTGCTTGCATGATGCGGCGCGTAATTTCAGCGGAAAGTTGCGCGGCTATGGCTTCGACGTCTCGGCGAGCTGCGGCAAGCTCCGCAACCACACGCGCTTTCGCTGCGGTCACTTCGGCCGCAGCCCTCGTGCGCGCTTCCTTAATCTGCGCAGCGCGTTCATCGAGCAATTTCTTGCGCGCGGCTTCCTGCTCCGCGTACACCTGCCCGCGAGCTAGCCTCAGGGCCTCCTGATACTGCTTCACCTTCTGGTCCGCACCAGCCTGGGCAGCTTCCGCAGCCTTCTGCGCGCCCGCGGTGCGAGAGTTACGCTCTGCCATCACCGCCAGCAGCGGCTTAAAGAACACCGCCCGTAAGATGAAGTAAAAAAGGAGGATAATCAGGACTGTGGGCACAGCCTGCAGGAAGAGTTCGCCTAACTGGTGAACAATCGCTTGCATCGATTCTGGATCGCCTAAATTCCGTCAAGTGTGGCAGCCAACCAGCCACCAGGTTGGCAGCCGCGCTCCAACCCCGGAGGAGCGCACGGTGGGCTTATCGCTGCCGTCTCGAAACAGTATTTTATAGCATTCGCAGCGGCTTTTCGTCAACGTGACCGTCGAGGCCCATCAACGGCTAGAGCGTTGTCTTACTGGCGGGTTTGCGCGGGAATTGGAATGTCGTACGCGTAGCGAATCACCAATGGAGTGTTACTTCGTCCAGTGGTCATGTGCAACGTCTCGTACAACTGCCGTCCATCAGCCGACAGCTCAAACGTCCGGCTCATCTTATTTCCGCGGGGATCTTTTTCATCGCTGACCAGGCGCGTCCCATCGAACTTCGCGGCAATCTCCTGGTAATCATAATCTTTGGATTTCTGCAGTTTCCGCCCGTCAGTCATGAACGCGCGCTTGCGGTCCCGGTCATCCACGAGATCGACTTCCGCGCCCGTCATCGAGAGCGTGATCGCTTTTGCCGGCGCAAGAAGCTCATGCGTTTTCTGCCGCTCTTCATCGCTCTCACCGCCTCGCCTGCCGTAGCCACCGCGACCTCCGCCGGGGTACCCACCGCCCATGCGGCCGCGTCCGCCACCGTAGCCGCCATTCGAACCTCTGGAATCTTCTCGTCTCTTGCGCGGATCATCGCTATCGTCTGGGTTGAACTTCCAAGCTCCAAGAATCGTTGTGCGCGGAGCGGGCAGCGGTGCCGGATTCGCCCCCGTCGGCGGACTAGGCTGCGTTGGCGTCGCCGTGATAGGCCCCGATGGAGATTGTGCGCGCGATCCCTCAATCGCAAGAAACCCGAGGCCCGCAATCGCAACCAGTCTCGTCATCCTGAATAGGCATGTGGCTTTCATGTTCGCTCTCAAGTATCTCACTCCGCTTTAGGGATTCCCCTCAAGAGAGCAATGAGTTCCCTGTGATAGGATGCTTGTAGTTCTTAGTACGGCTGGCTGAATTTCATAAATTCGCAGTATCCTCTTCGGCGAGAGAGTCGCCACTGCGGCTCCAAGCAAAAATGTCCCTTCCCAGAACTCCATCCGATTCCTGCCTGCAAAACCGGTTCCGCGGATGCCTACTCGGCGGCGCCGTCGGCGACGCCCTCGGCGCGCCAGTTGAATTTCTCGATCTTGACGAAATTGTTCGCGCCTATGGTGAACAAGGCATACACGATTACGCTCCCGCTTATGGAAAACTAGGCGCCATCACCGACGACACGCAGATGACCCTTTTCACCGCCGAGGCCATGCTCTCCGCGCATCTCGCCGCGGCTCTACAAAGCCATGAACCGGACTTTTTTCGTGCCGCGGTTGGTTCTTACGCGCGATGGCTGGTGACCCAGGAGAACTCCCGCTTGCTGACCTCCACAAGCACGAAACCAAGCTGGTTACTCCAACAAAAAAAGCTATTCAGCCGGCGCGCTCCGGGAACCACTTGTCTCTCCGCGCTGCAGACCAGTCGGGGCAAAGTGACGCGGGCCACCAACGACAGCAAAGGCTGCGGCGGAGTCATGCGTATAGCCCCCGTAGGCATGTACTTCGCGCATTCCCTAAGCCGCGAACATCAATCCGGTCGCGTGCCTCCGGACATTTTTGCAACCGGCAGAGATCTCGCCGCGATCACCCACGGACATCCCAGCGGATTCCTCACCGCAGGCGCGCTCGCCGTCATAATAAGCTTGGTGCTTTCCGGTACCGCGCTTGCCGACGCCATTCGGGCGGCAAAAGAAGAGCTTTGCAAGCATCCGTCCCATAAGGAAACTCTGGCCGCCATTGAGAAAGCCGAAAGCCTGGTGAACTCTCGTCCCCACGAACGCGCCGCGCTGCGCGAACTTGGAAAAGGATTCGTCGCCGAAGAAGCTCTGGCAATGGGAATTTATTGCGCACTCAGTGCCAGGGATTTCGAAGACGCCATCATTCTCGCGGTGAATCACAGTGGAGACAGTGACTCGACCGGCTCGATCACCGGCAATCTTCTCGGCGCAGCCGCCGGAGTCGAGGCGATCCCTGCCCGTTGGCTTGCCCATCTCGAATTGCGCCCCATCATCGAAGCCATGGCCGACGATCTTGCCGCGTTTCCCGATTGGCGGCTCCGCACTCAAGCCGACGCGGAAGAACGCGCCTTCTATGCAACGCGCTATCCCATCGGCTGACCCACATTTCTCGCAAGGTGCTGGGTATGCAACATTCCATTGCAGGCACGCAGCATTGCTGCGCGCTTATGAATTTATTTCAGTTTCCGGAATAATTCCGCCACGCGAGGAAGAAGCGCAATCGCGCCAAGTTCGCGGAACCGCGCGGCGCGCTGCCGGTAGCCGTGTTCGCCGGGGGCGATGATGGCCATAAAAGGCACACCTGCAGCACGCGCAGCCAGCGCGTCGTCAATGTTGTCCCCAACATATAGCGCCGTCGCCGGATCGCGCTCCCCGAGAATTTTCTGCAATCCCTCCGGGTGGGGCTTCCTCTTCGCATCCTCCATCGTGATGATCGTTCGAAAATATTTTGCCGCCGGCCAGCGGTCGAACGTAAATGAAAATTCCTGCCGTGTGCGCCCTGTGAAAAGATTCAGCTCATAGCGCTGAGCCCATTTTTCAATTTGCCGAGGTGTCACCATCAGTTTTTCGTTTCGAACGTTTCCCGGCTTGCCGTCGCTTCCCCAATAAAACTTTTCGAACGCCGCCCGCGCCTCTTCATACGAAGTGGGATGCCCCAGTGAACTCACCCACGCGGAAACCATGCTCCAGTCGTCGTTGAAACCCGGCTTGCTCTTCCAGCGATGTAGCTCGGTATACGTGACCCGCTTCCCCGTAATATAACGCACCGTCTCCAGCGCCGACCGCCAATACGTCTGGCGCACGTCCACCAGCACGCCATCCACGTCAAAGATTAGAATTTCAATAGGGGGGCGTTTCTTCGCGGCGATCACACAATTATTGGAGCAGAAACAATGTATCGTCGCAACCCGGTAAAAAACACAGGCATTCGCAGTTTAGCGGTTCGAATTTGAAAAAAAATATTAGGCCCGTGGCGCCTGCTGCTTCTTTAAGGGCGGGGAGTGGGCTTCTCAAGTTGCTTTCTCTGCGCCTGCAGCCCCGCCAATTCCTTGCGCGTATCCGCAAGGATCTTTTGGTTTTCCTCAATCACTTTTTGGAGATGTTCTCTTTGATCGGAGGGCGCCTGATCGAGCTCTCGCTGGGTGCGGTCAATGAATTCTTCCTGCGCTTGAATGTCCCGCTCCTCCCATGCGATTTTCTTATCGGCATCGTCCACGGAGTTGGCATGCGCTAGGGGGGGCGTCTTGGGTGGCTTTGCTGACGTGGCGGAGGCTTGCTTGGCCGCGTCTGTCTGCTGCTGTGTCGCGGCCGTGGCGGCTTGAGCTTGCGCCGTTTCCCTTTCGGCATAGGTGTCCGCCGCGGTGCGCACCGTGGCCAGATCATCATCTGTCCACACTTTGTGCGTCTTCGCAGCCGGCGCTTGCTTCTTGTTCACTTTCCGATACTTAGCCGGCGTCACATTCTTCTGCGAATCGCTCTGCGCGCCCGCCGGCGTAGCAAGCCCCGCGGCTGCGGCACATGCAAGAATCAGACTAAACAGAAAACCGTTTTTCATTTTCATTTTCCCATCCTGCCTGAGCTTCTTCACCGTTCCTGGAACGAAAGGATTTGGTATGAGGGCGGCTGCTGCACTCGGTTAATCCAGCAACTGTTGTAATACATGCCGTTTCCGCCACCGCCGTTGATGTCGAAATTCACAGATCCGAAATTGGGCAATTGGTTTCCGCTGGCGTCCCTCGTTGTTGCGGCAAAAATGGCGCCGTCAAATTCGCCGTTGCCACCGCCGTTTCCCAGAAACGTCGTTGTGCCGTCTCCAACGACCAGGATGATTCCTTTCCAGCCGGAATTTCCGTGGTACTGGAAGTTTCCTGTCACAACGAGGAGTCCATACCCAGTGTTGGGCCCCAAGTCGAAGCTGCCATCAACGAAGACGACCTTGGGATTGGAAGCGGACATGTCTGACGGCCAATTGTATCCTGGCCCAGACTGGCCAAAATTGTAAGTTGTGCCGCTGTTGTTGTACGTTGGACCAACAGGCGGATTGGGCCCCATGACTACGTCGGCGTTTGCCTTCAGTTGTTGGACGAGCTGATCCAAGCTGTCCGGTGTACTCAGGCTCCCTGTTTGGACAGTAGAGACAACGCTAGGACTTACGACAACGCCAGGAGTTCCGCAAGATCCGCTACAACCGAGATAATGGTCCGGACGCGGCAAGTTGTTCGTGACATAAGCCTGGTTGGTAAGCCCAGAGTTGTTTCCGGTATCTAATCCCGGTCCAACAGCAATGCTTGCATTTACCGTGGGAGGGTTCGGAATTGTGCAGCCAGGAACCGCTGGGGCGCTGCCGCTGCCGTCCTGTCCGCTAATGCGGTACTGATTCGAATTGGCACCCTGGAAATTGCCGATTTGCCCTCCCAAGGTCAGGGCCCCTTGAAAATTGAGGCCAAAGTTGACCGGCGCGACTACATACTGCAGGAGCTTTTGACTGTTGTTGGGCAGTACCGCAAGCGCGGTGATTTCATATATTTGCTTCTGCGTCGGCTGAAGGACCGGACCCGGGACGTTCCCGACCGCGGGGGGCACGATCATTCTGGCCGGAATCAGCCCTGAATCGAAGTACAACGGAACCGTGGCGTTAGGCGCCGCCAAGCCGGTATTGTCGACGTTAGCCTTCAGTGATTTCTTCGTAGCGGCATTGATGCGGACCCATTTATAGAGTGGCCCGTTGTTTAGCGGCCAAATAGAGTTGACATACGTCTTTGTGGCGGCGGCAAGCGTAGGCGCTCCGTTAAACTCCTGATCGAACTCCGTGTCTGGGTAAAGCGCCATAAGGCCGGCCCCAGCCGGTTCTCCGACCGCCGGATTCGTGATGTAAACGACCTGATCTGTAGGCAGGTAGTTGATAGCGATGGGTGCTGCCACCAAGGGAAGCGCGATGGGGTTAGGGTTGCTCTGCACGAGCCGCCCTCTTGCCTCCTCGATGCCTGCCTCGGCGGCGAATGAGGCGCTCAAGGTTGTCCGGTAGTTGCCGGCCAATGAACTCTCCGTTCCCGAAGAAACCACCAAAGAGATCGCCACAGCGCTGATCAGGAGCAGAACAAAGATCGCGATGAGCAAGGCGATTCCAGATTCGGAGCGCGTTTTGCGAATTTTGTAGGAAGTTTTCATGGGGTTCCTCGTCCTTTACTTGTTTGGATTGCTGCGACGGCCACGGCCGTTTAGCTCGACCAGGCGCAGTTGCTGGTTGGTAGTGTCCCTCTGAGGCGACTGCACGATTAGGGTGACTCCAACGTCGCGGATATTGCAGGGCGAAAAAAGCGTGGATATGCAGCCCGCTGCGCCAAGCGGGGGATCATACGTGTAATTGAAAATGGGAACCGCATTTCCACCGGGAAACATACCTGGGTAATTCAATTTGATCGCGGCGATCTGGGCGGCCGTGGCGTTATTCATCACGTTCAGAATATAGGGAGCCAATACCGCTAGCGTGGGAGCGTCAGGATCACCAGCCACCTTGGGCGTGACCCCCCGCATCAGCGTTGTTCCCTGCAACTGGTAGCGCACCCAGCGGACCACGCCCGTTCCGTCGTAGTCCTCTTCGAAAATCACGTCAAACGGGCCTGGTGTGGTACACGTAGCACCAACTGCGCATACGACTAAAGGATAGTTTGGACTCCAGGCGACAGGGCTCTGCACATAGCCGCCCACGGCCGGCAACACGGTAAAATGGTTCGCAGGCGGAAATCCGGCGTCGCTGGCCTCGCGAACGATCTGATCCAGGCCCAGGCGCGCCTCTTGGAACGTATCAAGGAGCTGCGCCTCCGTTTGGTTGCGTTTCTGGGAAAGATCCAGGAGACCAAACATCGCTCCGGAGAGGATGACAAAGATCGTCACGGAAACCATCATCTCGATGAGTGTGAATCCAGT
Organism: Acidobacteriota bacterium; assembly: GCA_003225315.1. Taxonomy (GTDB): domain Bacteria; phylum Acidobacteriota; class Terriglobia; order Acidiferrales; family UBA7541; genus Acidiferrum. The sequence continues at coordinate 88,042 of QHZD01000025.1, read as the reverse complement.
TTGCTTCATCTGTTTGGCCGTGGGTTTCATCGTTCCACCATGCTGTCTAGGTTTACGGGCAAAAGGGGAAAATTGCCCCCTAGCCGGCGTACGCCGACAATAAAGCGTCTGGCGCCGTTTGCGCGCGTGTAGGACGCCCATCGAACGTCATAACTCACTTGGGCTGGATCGTTGGGATCAAACCACGTGAAGCTGTAGCCGGGCACCTGGGCGCCCGCAAAATTGATCACCTGCCTGCCATTGAACGGGACGACGGGATTGCCCACGAACGCGTTTAGTGCCCCATTGCCGAGCGTGCAATTGTGGCCAGCCGCATCAATGAAGTTCAGGTTAGCTAGCGGCACGTCGATAAATTGGTTCATCTCATTTTGTGCCAGCACCAACGCCGTCGAATCATCTCGATTGGCAGTGTTCAGACGAATTGAAAACGGCACCAGCTTTGCCACCGCCAACAATCCCACCGTCATCAGCACCATCGCGATCATCATCTCGATGAGAGTAAATCCGCGTTGTTTGCTTCCGGGACTCTCTGTGATTGCTTGCATATTGTTTCTCTCATTTCCCCTTAGTGAATGATGGCCCAAGTACCGTTGGCATCCGCCTTCCACAACTGCATGGACCCTGAAGGTAGAAGAATAATGGCCCGGTAGCCCGCCCCGGGCACGAGGGTGTTGCCCACAAAGGAGACCAAAGCTCCCGCTGGCGGTGGATTCACCGCGCCGCGCTGGTCAAACTGGACCACAGCAGCAGTGTTACTAAGAGGAACCAACGGGCCCAAACCTGCGGCCAGGATTAGTCCTGCCGTGTTAGGAACATTGCCGGGGGCAAGCAGCGTGACGGTTGTGCTGAAGGTCACCTGCCGCTCCACATTCTCTGCAACTCCGTCATTCACTGGAACTCCGTCTCGATCGGAATCCGTCCAGGCCATAGTTCCAACTGGAGCCGGCCCAATCACACAATTTATCGGAGTGTTGAGGCGAATGGCTTCATATCGGGTGTACTTGATGACATTCGCCATGCTCGTCGCCGCGTTCGAAACTTGGTAATATTGGTATGCGCGCATAAAGGATGGCGTGCTGATAGCACTTACGACCAGAATCACCGCCATGACAGCCAGCAATTCGATCATGCTAAAGCCGTGGCTTCGGACAGGCTTCCCACGGTACTGTTTGCCAAAGTTTTTCATCTTTGTCTCGCGGCCTCATGCGTGCCCCGTTCAGGATTTCCCGGGGCGCAGCCAGCAACTTCGATCATAGAAAAAGGCACTTTCGCTGCCAACCCGGAGTGGGAGCTAAACCATTTATTTGCTATGGTTTATATGGATCCTACACAGGGACTCTCCGTCATGGCTAATTCGCGTGGGTAAAAACGTAACAAGTTGGGTGGCACACCTTGGAATTCTCAGCTAGCAACAATTGGGTGTCTCTTGCGGAGGTTCGCTTCAATTTGCGATGACTGGTATTTCTCAATCTCCACTCTCGAGAACGTTCAGGTCATCCAGATTTGCTCACCGATTCGTCACCCCAGTTTGTTGCTGCGTCTTTGGCGGACTTGCTATACTCGAAGCGCAAGAGCCGTGGCCGATTCGAGTGCATCCTGGGAACGGCCCCCGCAACACATCATTCCCGAGGAACCTTTCACGAGTGGCCGGAAGCAGTGCGCGCCATCCATCGCCGCGCGCGTTGCCCGCTTTGCAGGCTGTCAGAAACAAGGAGAGCGGTATGGCTGGATATGCCGGAGTCGATTACATCGATTTTGATTCGCAACTGAACGACGAAGAAAAACTGGTGCGGCAGACCGCTCGTCAATTCGTCGAGAACGAAATCATTCCCATCATCGAAAAGCACAGCCGCGAAGCGACGTTTCCGAAGCATTTGATTCCGCAGCTCGGCGAGCTGGGATTCTTTGGCGCCAACCTCCACGGTTATGGCTGCGCGGGAATGTCCAACGTCGCTTATGGATTGATGACCCAGGAATTGGAACGAGGTGATTCCGGCCTGCGTAGTTTTGTTTCCGTGCAGGGCGCGCTGGTGATGTATCCGATTTATTCCTATGGCAGCGAGGCGCAGAAGAACAAATGGCTCCCGCTTTTGCAGCAGGGCAAGGCCATAGGCTGCTTCGGATTGACGGAGCCGCAATTTGGTTCGAATCCCGGCGGCATGCTGACGCGCGCGGTCAAGAAAGGCCACAAGTACATCCTCAACGGTGAAAAGATGTGGATCACCAGCGGGTCGATCGCTGACGTGGCCGTGGTCTGGGCCAAAGCGGAAGACGACAAAGTCCGCGGATTTCTCGTGGAAAAAGGCACGCCGGGATTCAAGGCCTGGGACGTCCACGGAAAATGGTCGCTGCGCGCTTCCGTGACCTCCGGATTGGCTTTTACAGATTGCGAAATCCCGGAGGAAAATCTTCTGCCCGGCGTGGCCGGCCTGAAGGGACCGCTGAGTTGCCTCAACCAGGCGCGCTACGGAATCGGATGGGGCGCTCTGGGAGCGGCGATGGCGTGCTACGACACGGCGCTGCAGTACGCCAAGACGCGCAAGCAATTTGCGAACAAGCCTATCGCTTCGCACCAACTGGTGCAGGAAAAATTAGCTTGGATGATTACGGAAATCGTGAAAGGGCAATTGCTGGCATTGCACGTCGGCCGATTGAAAGACAATGGCAAAGTCGATCCTTCGCACATTTCCATGTTGAAAATGAACAATGTGGCGATTGCACTGGACACGGCGCGCAAGGCCCGCGACATTCTGGGCGCCAACGGCATCGTCGACGATTACTGCATTATGCGGCACATGAACAACCTCGAGAGCGTGTACACCTACGAGGGCACCAACGACATTCACAAGCTGGTGATCGGTGAGCGCATCACCGGCATCGCCGCGTTTGTATAGAGATCCAAAGGCGACAACAATCCGCCTTTGCGCTTTTCATCCTGCCCATCTCCATGCAGACTGAATCTTGTATGCTAATGGGGCGCTGGCCGTGGTCGGCGCACTTACAGGAGCATAGTCCCATGCGTCCAGAATCCGTCGCTTCGATTCGATTTCTCCGCTGTTTCGCCGTTGCAACGTTGCTGGCTTTGATTTTCAACTGCGAAGTTGTTCGGGCGCAGGCGAAAACTTCTGCAGCGCCCGGGAATCCCAGGATCCGCGCGATCACTGCCTTCATCAACCTGGACCGGCCACGATACCAGCAGGATGTGGCGGACGCGCTGAAAATGCTGCGCCGCGCGCAGACCACATTCGAATCGCGCGGCTACCAGGTGCAAACCATCCGCATCGCAACGCAGCCGTTTCCGGAATACACCAAAGGCCTGACGAAAGAACAGGCCGTCGCGTTTTTCAAGGAATACGACGCGCTGGCCGTGAAGGAGAATTTCGCGGCGTCGATCGGTCCGGCGATGCTGCACTCCGGAGACAGCGAGTCGCAAGCAGATCTGCTCGGCGAAATTCTGAGTAACACGAAAAAACTGAATGGAAGCGTCGTGGTGGCCGGTGAGGACGGCGTTCGCTGGAACGCCGTAGGTGCGGCGGCGCGCGTAATGAAAAAACTGGAAGAAACCACGGAGCACAGCCAGGGCAATTTCCGTTTTGCGGCGATTGCGATGGTGCCGCCGCTGACGCCATTTTTTCCGGCCGCGTACCACACCGGCTTCGGACATCAATTCGCGATTGCGCTGGAATCGGCCAACATTGTTGCCGCAGCGTTTAAAGATTCGCGCGACCTCGGCATGGCCAGGCAGCGGCTGATCGATTCGCTTGCGGCAATAGCTTTCGACGTGGAAGGGCACGCGGGGCGCGTCGATCAGGAAACCGGCTGGACGTACATGGGCATCGACCTTTCACCGGCGCCGTCCGGAGACGTTTCCATTGGTGCGGCCATCGAAAATTTGACGACGCAGCCAGTCGGCATGAGCGGAACGCTGACGGCAGCGGCGACGATTACGTCGGCCATCAAAGACGTGAAAGTAAAACAAACCGGATATACAGGCTTGATGCTGCCGATCCTCGAAGATACGCGGCTGGCGCAGCGCTGGAGCGAAGGACACATTTCCATCGATGCGCTGCTCAGTTATTCCGGAGTGTGTGGCACGGGGTTGGATACCGTTCCGCTTCCCGGCGACGTGAGTGCGGAACAGCTTTCACTGATTATCGGCGACATGGCCAGTCTGGCGGTGAAATGGCACAAGCCGCTTTCGGCGCGCCTCCTTCCTGTCCTCGGCAAGGGTTGGGGTGAAATGACGGAGTTCAATGATCCGTTCCTTGTGAATGCCAAGCTGCAGTCGCTCGACGCGAAGTGACCACGACGAGGTCCGTGCAGGTCGGCGATGCGTGATTTGTGATTCGTGATCCGTGGATGCAACACTTACGAAAAACAGGGGGATGGGGACAGTTATTGTTAACAAGAGACCCCACCAAGTGTGTCTGTCCTGAGGAGCATCGCGACGAAGGATCTCGCTTGCGATCCCGAAATGGTGCTCAGGGGCTTGCCGAAAGCAGCCGCACGCCGCCAGCATTCAACAGCGCCAGCAGCGTCAGCACGCCCAACAACGAAATGGCACTCCCCAAGGTTCGATCCGGAGTCCGCACAAACTTTGCCGTGATGCGCTGCGTCCCGGGAGTCAGCGCCACGATCATCTCTCCGTTATTCTCTGCGTGCTCTGGCCTCACTGGCCTGCGGTTCACCTCCACGTGCCACGCCGGATAGTCCAGCAGCCGCAGCGCCACTCGCACCGGCTCGGTCGAGACCACTCGCGCGACGCGTTCTTCCGCGGTCCAGCGCTCGATACGAATCTCCGCTTGCGGCGCGCGACCTCCGGATTCTTCGGCCGGCAGAACCTGCGCCCGCGGCGCTTTTTCCAGCAAGTTCGTATGATCGTCGCCCGCGGGATCATATTCATCGGTGCCCTCGAAACCCTGGTCGTTCGCAATCGCGTCCTGGAGCGATGGAATGTCATCGGAATCCCACCACGTTTTCTTGACAAGAAACGTCGCCGTTCCGCAAACCGCGATAAGCACAAGCGCAAACCAGATCCAACGCATGCGCTGCCGCATCATCGCGGCCGCGGAAAAATACGCACACGGTACCGCCACAATGGCCATCCACCTCCACGGAAATTGCACGAACCGCAGCTTAGGAAGGTAGGTCCAAAAAAACGAGCTCTGCCTGATCATCAGAATCGCCGCCGCCGCGGAAAGCAGCAGCAACACGCGCCAAAGCTTCTTTCTCTCGTCGCTTTCTTGTCCCTCCGTGGTTCTTTGCAGTGCCGCAATCGCCGCGATTCCTGTCATCACTAGCAGCAGGACCGCTACGCTCGATGCGATCCAATTGAATACGTTATGTTCCGGGTCATTGCCCATCGTGTAGAGAAAATTGTCGGCGGGTTGCAGGCCCAAGGAAAGCACTTGCCCGATACTCACCCAGCGCTGTTCATAAGCCGCCGGCACTAGGTAAAAGCTCGCCAACGCAAAGCCAAGCGCCAGCCCGCCCGCGCCGCGCCACAACGGCTGCATCGATTTCTTTTCAAGCGCAGCCCACGCAAAAAGTAGCGCCACGCTGTAACTTGTTATCACCGCCGCTGGCGCATTGGAAAGCCACACTGCGGCAAACACCAATGCGAAGAGTGCCATCGCCCGCGAAAGCGAACGCCGGCGATTCTCCACCAGCCCGCAGAGCTGCAGCGCCGTCAACACAACCAAAGGCAGCAGCGCGCACGCCAGCTCTTCTGCAAAATCGCTGCGCATGTAAACGACCAGCAGCGCATACGGATTTGCCGCATAACATGCCGCTCCGAAGAGCGCCGCATTTTTCGGCAGAAATCGCCGCGCCAGCGCGAACGAACAAAGTCCAGCCAAAATCTGCGCGATGACGATAAAAACTGCCGGCACCGCATTCCACGGAACCATAAAGCTCAGCGCCGCTCCCAGCATCCACGACAGCGGTGGATAAAAAATGAATCGCGGCTCGCCGAATCCGTGGTTCGCCCACTCCGTCCATCGCGGGGAAAAAATCCCTTCTTTCCACTGCCCCGCGGCGTCCAGCCACGAGGCCGCGTGAAACCCGAAGTCGTGGCCGGAGGCGTTGCCCAGCCAGAAAAAGGGCGCAATCACCAGCAGTGCCGTTCCCAGGGAAACGCCCAGCGCGAACAGCCACTCGCGAAATCCCGCGCTCATCTTGTTTGGAAGTTCAGCGGAAGATATCATGCAGTGTTCATGCCGTTGGTAGTGTTAAAGGAACGCTCTGCCGTGCTGCAAAGTCGAATGTCGCCAGCTAGGAGGATGACATTCGCTGGTCGATATTTATGGATTAATCGCAACAGTGGATTTCTTTTCTTCGTTCTTTGGTTCGGGCGCCTTGGGCTCCTCAGGTTTTTCGCCCCAGATGTATTGCGCGAACCATTTTTCGTTTTCTTCCATCACCGCGCGCTGCTGCTTCGGTTTCGTGATTCCGTGGCCGAACCCTTTGTACACCACCATCTTCACCGGCACGCCGCGGTCTTCCAGCGCCTGCCGCAGTTCGTACGCATTCGGGATTGGCACGCGCCGGTCATTTTCTCCGTGTTGAATCAGCGTCGGTGTTTTCGCCTTCGCGATGTAGCTGATCGGCGAAGTTTTCTTGTAAATTTCCGGATCGTCCCACGGCGTCCCGTGCAGATATTGGCGAGTAAACGGAGTGATGTCCGTGTTCGCGTAGTAGGTCATCCAGTCGGAAATCCCTGCGCCTACGGAAACGGCCTTGAAACGGTCGCTCGATGCCGTGATGAACGCGGAAATGTAGCCACCCTGGCTCCAGCCCATCGTGCCCACGCGGTCTTTGTCCGCCCAGCCTTTGGCGATCAGCGCGTCCACGCCGGAAATCACGTCGGCATAATCTCCGACGCCGAGATTGCGCACGTTCAGTGCGCGGAATTTTTCGCCGTAGCCGGCCGAACCGCGGTAATTCGGCCGCAGCACCAGCGCGCCTTTGGCCACGAAGCGCTCGGTTGGATAGTAGCGGTCCGCGTTCACGATGGGCTGATCCACTCCGGTCGGCCCGCCATGAATCACCACCAGTAACGGATATTTTTTCCCCGGATCGAAATTGGCCGGTTTGTAAACGACTCCCTCAATCGTCGTTCCGTCCGCCGATTTCCAGGAAATCACTTCGCGGCGCGCCAGCGTGAAACCCTTGAGCTGATCGCCCATGGCCGTCAGTCTCTTACCTTCCCACGGCGCGACTTTGGAGGAGTAGATTTCCGCATATTGATTTTCGAGTGCGGCCCGGTACGCGGCCACTTTGTAATCCTGCGAAAACGAAAACGAAAAAGATGACAGGTGATCCGGCGCGCTCAGTTTTTCAATTGCTTTTGTCGCGGGATTGAGCCGGAAAAGATGCGCATAGGTTTTCTGTTCGGCGGCGAAATAAATTCCGTCCGGTCCCCAGCCGACAAGTCCGGGATCTTCATCGAACGCTTCCGTCAGAATCTGCGGCGTGCCACCTTCCGCAGGCACCACCGCGATCTTTGCATTCGTGTAGTAAAAGAATTTCGCGCCTGCCGCGGTCTCGAATGCGATCTTTTTTCCATCAGGCGACCATTTCGGATTTGAGTCCGGCCCCGGCGTGTCCACAATTTTCTTTACGGATTTATCTGCAATTTTCACCACGTAAATATCTTCGGAAAAAGAGGAAATCAGGTCCGAGTCTTTCTGCGCGCTGAATGCGATGCGCGTCCCATCAGGAGACCACGCGAAACTCCCTACGCTGAACGCATCTCCTTCCGTAAGGCGCTTTGCTTCGGGCGCGGCGTTCGCCGAGTCGTCCGGAAGATCGATGATCCAGAGATGCGCCATCTCGTAATCGGAGTGAACCACGGAATACTCGCCGTATTTTTCTTTGCGGTCCTTCAGCGTTTTTGGTTCCGGGTCCGACATCGAAAAAGCGATGCGCCCGGAATCCGGCGCCCAATCGAAAGCATTCACATCATTTTCGGTCTTGGTAATTTGCTGCGCCTCGCCGCCGTCCGCGGAAATAACGTAGAGTTGTTTCTTGCCTTCCGGCGTGTCCTTGATTTGTCCGGGCCGGTCGGAAAGAAACGCGATCCGTTTTCCGTCTGGCGACCACGCGGCATTGGTGCTCGTTTTTTTCGCCGAAGTCAGCGCGTGCGATTCGCCGGTCGCAATGTCCGCAATCCACAAGTTCCTGTCAAACGCGTTCTCCTCCCAATTGGCCTTCTGCACTTCGTAAACCACGCGCTTCCCATCCGGCGAAAGTTTTGGACTGAACGCGTTTTTCCATTCGATTGACTGATCAATTGTGGGCGTCGTGGAAGCCGCAGCCTTCGCGGCTTTCCCTGTTTCCTGTGCTCCCGCGGAAAACGCAAACAACCCGCAGGTTGCCATCGCAATAGGAATCAAAGACACCTTGCGCATCGCCCGATACCTCCACTTATTGCGAGAGACGTGAACTCAGTCTTTGCGGTTCCAGAGGAAGAACCCGATGAAAAGGACAATTCCCACAATAGCGAACCCCAAGTAGACGTGCCATCCGTGCAGCATCGTCGCGGACACAATCCCGCCCAAGGCGGACAGGATCAGCAAGAGGGCAGCCCTGCCCTTCGTGAGTCTCTTTTGTTCGACCACTCGCGCTTCACTTCTCGCCGTCGCGAAGCCCACTCTGCATCGCTGCGGCGTTTTTTCCCGGCCTTAAGCTCTCGCCAACTCTCGGCTCAGGTACACGATCCCCAAAACCCGGCACGCAGACAATAGCCTTCCTCCAGAAAAAGTCAAGGATTTGAGCAGCCGCCCTGACCGGTTTTTCTTGCTACAATGACAATGGCCCGCTCACCGAGTCTTCCCAGCCTCTGGGTTTACAGTGGAAGTTCCGTTAGGCGGTCAGAGACCAGTCCCGAAACTTTTTGATCGGACTGGGTTTGTAACCAGGCCCGCTGAAAATTCGCCGAAGCTCAAACGCACTATGTTCCTTTTGGCTCACGTTCGAAGGCTCTTGCCTCCTCTCCCGCGCGACCACATACGCCGCCGCCGTGCTGTGCGCCGGATCACTAACGTTTTGTTAATCGCTACTCTGAGTTTGATTTCCGCATATTTCATCACGCGTCCCACAGGTGGCACGGGTTTCCGCGCTCGGAATCTGCCCGCGAATCCCGCTCCGACGCCGACTCCCGGGATACATCCGCCCGCCTCTCCTCCGCCCTCTGCTCCAGTTCCAGCTTCGAGTGAGGCGAATGGCTACGAGCTGGAACCAGGTCCGTACACCGTCTCTGAAGCCGAAGACCTCATCTTGCACGATGCGTTGCATGGCAAAGAATTGCACGTTCGAATTTTTTATCCCAATCCTGCCAGGAAGTACCCCGTCATTAGTCTTTTCGCACGGGGCCGGCGGCTCGCAGAATTGCTGTGATGGACTCACGCGCCACTGGGCGAGCTACGGCTAAGTGACCATTCAGCCCACTCATGATGACTCCGCGGTGCAGCGGCGCAACCAAGGCGAAGAAAATATCCGCTTTATGCAGGCCGTGCGCGACGCACTGAAAAAGCCTGCGCTTTGGGAGAGCCGTCCGCTGGATATCTCATCCGTCCTGGATGCGCTGCCCTTGTTCGGGAAGCTCGTGCCTGGGCTCCTGGGAAAGATTGACGGCGACCGCATCGGCGCCGGCGGGCATTCCATGGGTTCGTACGCTACGGAGGCCATCGCAGGAGCGCTCGTGGATCTTCCCGGTCAGCCCGGGAGAAATTTTGCCGATCCTCGCGTTAAAGCAGCCCTTTGCCTTTCGCCACAAGGGCCCGGTCAATTCGGTTTGAATGAACATTCGTTCGACAGAATTTCATTGCCGTACATGGCCATGACCGGATCGCTCGACAGCATCGGCCCGGTCGCGAGCCCTGCGTGGCACAAAACTCCCTTCGAGCGCAGCCAGCCCGGCGACAAATATCACCTGTTCATCGAAGGCGCGAACCACATGTCGTTCATTACGCCACATGCGCTCTTGCCCGGTCGCGCCGAACAAGGCGGAGCCATCTTCGACTACACCAATTCCGCGTCGCTGGCCTTCTGGGACGCCTATCTGAAAGGCGACGCGCGCGCCAAGCAATATCTCCAATCGGGCGCACTGGAGAAATTCGGACGCGGCGCGGTCAAACTTTCCCGCCGCTGATCACTTTCCAGAATTCGAACGATTGGCGGGTCCGCGTCTTTGCACAGTCACACCAGCTTTTTCCACATTCGCTGAGCTGTTTTTCCACAGTTTGGCGTAAGGGGTCCTTTCGTACTATTGACCGTGTTACTACTGGTTTCAGAGACTGAGTACAGGATGGCTCGCTACTCCGCCTTTCTCGGGCGCCGCGTGGAGGTGCAATATCGCGCCGGCGATATTCTTCTGCCGGCTTCCGGCACTTTCGTGGCCGATTCCGGCCGTTCCATTTTCCTCGAACAGAATTTAGACCAGCGCGGCCAGCACAGACATTTCCGCTGGGAAATTCCTTACCAATATCTGGTGCGCATCGTGGAGAGGCCCGATTCCGGGGCCTCTGCAAATGCCACTTCTGTCCCAGTAGCCTCCAAAGCTGCACTCGAAGCTCCCGTCGAGACCGACATCGCCGAAAAGCCTCTGAGCGCCGCCGCTGCTGCGGCTTCCGCTGGTGGCGCGCCGGGTATCCTTCCGCTCTCTCACCGTCCTAAAACTGCCTGATTCGTTCGCCTGATCGGCTCGAAAGATTCCCGGCTCTACTTTCCAGTGGGGATTCGGCTACAATCGTGTCCTCTTTTTTGAGAAATGCGCAGGCTTGTATTATGCCCGCCAATTCAAGGAGGCCTCCTTTGGAATCATCCGCTGGCAGAAAAAAAATTGGATTAATCGGACTCGGCTTGATGGGCCGCCCTATGGGGATGAATCTCATCAAGGCCGGGCACTCGCTTACTGTGTGGAACCGCACTGCTTCGCGCGCCGATGAATTGGTGGCCGCGGGCGCGAAACTGGCAAAATCTCCGCAGGAAGTTGCCGCCGCTTCCGACTTTCTTCTCACCATGGTCAGCGATCCTCCCGCGCTGGAAGAAGTCTTGTGGGGTTCGAACGGCGCGATGCAAGCGCTCGAGCACGGCAGCATTTATGTGGACTCCAGCACTATTTCGCCGTCGTTGGCGCGCAAGATCGCCGCGGCCTGTGCGGAACGAGGTGTGCGTTTTCTAGACGCACCGGTCACGGGCGGCGACTGGGGCGCAAAAAAAGGCGAACTGCTTTTCATGATTGGCGGCGATGCCGATACGCTGAAGGAGGCGGAACCCATCCTGGGCGTGATGGGGAAGAAATGGTTTCATCTGGGCCCCAACGGGGCCGGCCAAACCGTTAAGCTGGCGATGAACTTGATTCTCGCTTTGCAAGTGGACGCGCTGGCCGAAGCTCTTGCTCTGGTCACCCGCGCGGGCATTCAGGGCGAAAAACTCGTGGAGGTCATGCAATCCAGCATGGCGCGCTCCGGTGTACTCGACGTGAAAGCACCTAATCTTCTCAAGGGAGAATATGTTCCGAGTTTCCCGCTGCGCCTCATGCACAAGGATCTCGGCCTCGCGCTCGACCTCGCCAATCAGCTTGGCGTGGCGTTACCTGCTACGGCCGCCGCGCGCGAAACCTACAATTACGTCAAAGGAGCCGCCAAGGAAGACCTGGACTACTCCGCAGTGATGAGATTCTGGAAGAGTTGACACGGGTGCATTCAAATCGAACGGGACTGCCGCACCGCCTTGCGTGACCTAGTCGCCGTGAAATCTTACCGTCAAGGTAAGGTGTATCGCCACGGGCCGGCCATCCAATCGGGCAGGATCATATTTCCATTGCTTTATGGCGTCTATGGCCGCTTGCCGCAGAATCGGCGGGCCGGACACGGCTTTCAAATTGGTGACATTGCCGTCTGCGTCAATGAGCGCGTCCACGGTGACGTCCCCCGCTGCATGGCTCGATCGGGCGATCTGCGGATACACGGGCTGCACGGACTTGAGGAGGCGCGCCGGCTGAACCTGGCCGCCAATAGGCGGAGACGCGGAGACGGGCTTCGGCGCGGCGTGAGTGGAAAGAATGCTTGTCATCGGCGCCTCTGGCGACACCTGCAGCTCATCACGAACTACCGGGGCTGCGAGAGAGGCAGAATTCGCAGCCGAACTATTCGCATTGGGCCGGTTTGGTTCGGGGACGATTAAGGTGAATTTGTGAGGCGTCGCAGACTTCGCTGTGGCGGCGGGTTGCTTTGGGCGGCTGTCACTTTTTACGGACGCACCAGAAGAAGGCAACGGCGATTTGTAGGAGGCTTGCGTCGTTTCATCGCTGGGGCCGTTATTGACAAACCACAAGAGCCACCGCCGGTTGTTGGCGTCCAAGACTTCCACCAGGAACGGGCGCGGATTCCCAGCCGCCGAGCCGTTTTCGGCTCCAGTAGTTTCGCCCTTGCCGACAGCCGGAGTCGGAATTTGATCGACGGCATGATTCCTTCGGACAAGCCGGGGAACAGTCATCCCGATGCCGACAATCACCACCATGGCCGCCACACCAATCATTGCACCCATCCACTGAGTTCGGCGCATACGCGGAATTGGGCGAGAAGTATTTGGCTGCTCCTTTTCTTCCTCTTCGAAGATCCTGGAGTAGGCCTCGAACGTGGTTGCTTCGAGAATCTTTGCTACGAGAGGAGAGGATGTATCTACGACTGGCGCACGGGAGACTGCATAGCCGATGTCGAGCGGCGACTGGCTCTCGTCTACCTTGAGGATTGCTTCAGCAGGAGGCGGCAGAGGCTCGAGCGGCGTTGACAGTGCAACCGGCGCTTCCTTTTTCATGTTGGTGTTTGCAGGAACGGGATCAGCTGAGGCTTCGATGGAAAGCCACTTGCGAATCTGGTCGCGGCTGTTTTCCGCTAGATTGGCAAACTGCACCCCAGCAATCCTTTCAAAATCGAGTGTCCATCGGACGTCGCCCTCCGCCTGGAACGATTCCTTGATGGTCGCGCCGCCAAACGAAGCCGGTGAAAGGCCTATTGCTTCGAACTTAAAGTTGATCCGTTTGCCGTCAGACGGGGCCTGATAGAATTCAAAGCGCATTCCAGTTTCGTTCAAGTCAATCAGCTTGCCCCAATTGTCCTGACCGAAGTAGGTAAGGACCACCCATTTGAGCGGTTCCCTTGAACGAGCGCGCCGCTCGCCAGCCTGCTTTTCATAATTCTGAATTGCCGATGAAATGGGCATAATTTAATTCCCCACCGTGGCAAGTGCCAACGCGCTCGAGAGTCCCAACACTCTTCGGGGTGAGCGCTCGCCTGGCATCTCTTTGTTGTCGATTCGTTTGCCAGACATCAGTAACTCGCCTGCGCCGTTTCCTGCAGTTCCTGCCACACACCGGGCAGTTTGACTTCGGTGCGGCTGGACTGATCAAAAAGAACGAATTCCTGGACGTTCGCCAGCCGCTGCTTCACAAATTCCCTGAGCTTGTCTATATAGGCGGGGTTGTCTTCGGAAGGCCAGGCGAACGGCTGCGTGATTTCAATGGCCAGACGTGCATGTTGCCTGGCCGGCAGAAACACCGGGTAGCTCAACCGCACGGGCTCTTGCTGGCTCAAGCTCCCATCAGCTTCAAGCCTGCTAAGGACCACGATTCCTGGGCCAGCGTCCAGGCGAAAATCGGAATCCGTGTTGTTCTCTAGATCGTAGGATAGAGTCAGCGTGGAATGAGTTTTGTCCATCTCTCTGAGCTGGGTTGCCACGTAGGTCGCCCCGATGGCCTCTCGGTTCCAGGACTTATTGGCGGTATCGCCAAGCGGGCTTTTGAGCGCCCCCGGGCGCGTCAAGAAAAAGATAACCGGGATAAGTCCCACCGCCGCCGAGCAGGCGATAGCATAGAAGCTTCTTTTCGACACTGTGCCCCCGAGATGCCTTCCAGAATCGAAACTCGCGGAAGCTCCTGGCGGTCCTCGCACAAGAGAACCTGGTTGGCTTATGAATCCGTAACATTTCCTCGGCGCACAGACAAGAAAGGAAAAGCTGCAACTTACATTCAGGTATTTTCCCTAGGAAATTTTGACCGACAAGAAAGGTTCGACGGCCAAGGGCGCCCATTCGGAACAGGCTGGCCATCTGTTAGAGTCCTCGCTTGGAGGCCATTCATGAGCGCCCCAGACCCAGGTAAGATTCAAAAGTTTCGCGAGATGCTTCATCAGGAATGGACCGGCGACCGGCGCCCCTGAGCGGCCTTCAACGTCTCTATGGAGGAGCGGCTGTTGTTCACGGACTGGGGGTACTCAGGAATCGCCGCGCCGGCCCAGGGCCCATTTTCCCGGGCCGCTGTACGCCAGAATCAGCAAGCCGCCCATGATCACCAGATTCTTGCGGAAGTGCGTTTCCTGTATGGCGGCCATCATTTCGCCCGATGCCCAGTAGTTGTGGAACAGAATCGTCACCGCAGTCGTGTACCAGAACATGACAAACGCCGCGATGCGCCCCTGGTATCCTGTTACGAGACATAGCGAACCTGCCACTTCAATTACAATCGCCACAGCGAGCAGCAGCGGAATCATCTGTAAATGTCTGGTGCTCATGTACGCCACATTTCCGGACCAGCCAAATATCTTTCCGATTCCGCTGGTCGCGAAAATGTACGTCATCATCAAGCGTCCGAGCAGAGGAACAACGGGGTTATTGAGATTCATAACGTCGGCTCCATTTTGCGGGCTTGACATCAACTATGTCGCGCAACGACATAGACGAGCATTATCGCGTTGCGTGAGCAGGGTATCCTGATGATTCCCGAAGCCGCGCGTTCCAGTGCCAATTCCAGGGGAAGGCATCCCCTTTTGAAATGTACTGATAGTTCTAGTACACTTGTCAAAGCGTGCTCAGCGCTCTACTTCTGGGCTTGACGAGAAGCTTGTCCACGGCTACAGACAGTGTAAGCATGCCACCCTGCGAATCGAGGAGGCGCATGGCCCGCCCACGTTTTCTGGGAAACATACCCACACTCGTGGTTCTGGCCGCTGGTTACTTCGCGGCGGGAAAACTTGGGCTAAAACTCGCCCACGTGAACGCCAGCGCGACCGCCATTTGGCCCAGCACCGGCATCTCCATCGCGGCTTTCCTTATCCTGGGTTACCGCGTTTGGCCCGCCATCCTGGCGGGAGCTTTCCTGGTGAATTTGACCACGGCTGGTTCTGCGGTTATGTCGCTGGCCATCGCGGCGGGAAACACTCTCGAAGGAGTGGTCGGCAGCTATCTGGTGACGCGATTTGCCGCGGGGAAGCAAGCGTTTCAACGGGCCCAGGATATATTCAAGTTTGCGGTTTTGGCGGGAATGGTCAGCCCGATGATTAGCGCAACGGTGGGCGTCACCACGCTGGCCGTGGCAGGACTCGCAAGCTGGAAAATTTACGGCTCGATCTGGTCAACATGGTGGCTAGGGGACGCGGTTGGCGGAGTGGTCTTCACTCCCCTGGTTCTGCTCTGGTGCGAGAATCCTCGCGTGCATTGGAGCCGCGAACAAATCACGGAACTCGCTTTGCTGTTTTTGGGGTTGTTTTCCACGGGCTGGATTGTGTTCGGAGGCCGTTTTGATTTTTCGGTAAAAAATTATCCGTTGGAATATCTTTGCATTCCTTTCCTGGTCTGGGCCGCGTTCCGCTTCGGCCGCCGAAAGGCGGTGACTGCCATTTTTGCCCTGGCAGCGATCGCCACCTGGGGCACGGCACACGGGTTTGGCCCGTTTGCAAGGGAGTCGCAAAATACATCGCTGCTGTTGCTGCAATCTTTTGTCGGCGTCATGGCCGTAACTTCCATGGCGCTTGCAGCCGAATTCAGCGAGCACAAGCGCGCCGCTGAATACGTGCGGCAATTGGTGGTCACCGATCCGCTCACAGGGCTCGCCAACTACCGTCGGCTGCTCGACGCCCTGGACTCGGAAATCAAGCGCTACGAACGCACGGCGCGGTCGTTTGCCATCGTGGTTGCCGATTTGGATGGGCTGAAGAAGATCAATGACACTTACGGCCATCTCGTGGGAACCGAAGCCATCTGCCGGCTGGCAAATATTCTTCGCATTCATTGCCGCGCCGTCGACATTGCCGCTCGCTATGGCGGAGACGAATTCGTGCTCGTTCTCCCCGAAGCAGACGGCCAGGCGGCTCAACGTGTCGCCAATCGAATCGCCGAGCGCCTCAGCACGGATGGCGACGAGCCGCCCGTCACGGTAAGCACCGGCATCGCGGTATATCCGCACGACGGCAAGACCATCGCTGACCTTTTCGGCGCGGCTGACCGGGCCCTGTATCTTAAGAAGGGCTCGTCGAAGAAAAGAGACTTTCACCAGCTCACTGGACAGTAGGGCCACATCGCGACGGCTTGTTTTTCTCTTCGCTCCTCGAACTTCTTTGCCTCGACTCACAGTAGAATCATTCCATGGCCATCGCACTCGTCGCCCAGCCGTGGTGGGTGAATTTCATCATTCTGATTCCGCCGCTTGCGTGGTTCTCGTGGCGTCGCGGAGGCGTGGCCGTCACGGTGCGGCAGTTAGCAATCAGTGGCGTGTTTGCGGCGGCGTTCGGATTTCTGGAAGCTGTGGTCGTCGTCTATCTGCGCGCAGCCACCGGACTGCTCCCCGGATATCAGGGAACGCTCGCGGACGTTGTTCGCATGTCAGGACAGTATTACGTTCAATCCCAGGCGACTACGCAATTCCCGAAGAGTCTGCTCACGCTCGAAGTCCTTCGCGAAGCCGCTACAATCGTTATGTTGTTCACCGTTGCCTTGCTCACTTCCGCTAACTCCAGAGCCCGCGCCGCCGTTTTCCTTTGGACCTTCGCCATTTGGGACATCGTGTACTACGCTGCTCTTTGGGCCACGGTGCGTTGGCCCGTTTCGGTCAGAGATCCAGACGTACTCTTTTTGATCCCTGTGCCCTGGCTTTCGCCGGTGTGGTTTCCTCTGCTGGTGAGCGCTCTCGCCATAATCGCCGTTCTCTTCTCCCGTGTCTCGGCGCCAAGAACTTGATCGGACGACGGCACGCAAAAGGCTTTCAAAGAGTGCGCGGAAAATCTCGCCACGCACGGCATTCTCCCGGCATCAAAGAAATGCCATGCGGCGCAAAGCTCATCGCAATACCACGATTCGCAAAGCCCATCCTTGGGGCACGCCACCCTGGAGGGTTGATTTCCGTCCTGCCCCGAGCTCTCTTCCGGATCAAGTGGACTTCGCGATTGTTGGCGGCGGCTTCTCCGGCCTTTCCGCAGCAGCGTGGTTGCGCCGGTTTGCTCCCGGGAAGTCCGTTCTGGTGCTGGAGTCTGCTTCGCTCGGTGATGGCGCCAGCGGCCGCACGGGCGGCATGGCGCTTTCAGAAACCGCGGCTGGACAGCTCCCCGGACTCGGTGACGTGCTCGCAGGCTACAAGAAAATTCTCGACGCTCTGCGCATTAACTCGCGGCTAACGCTTCCTGGCGTCTGGGAGCTCGGCCATTCCGCTTCGGCAGGGGATTCGCCGATTTCGTGGAACGACTCCGGCGAACTAATAGTCGTCCGCCTTGTGCCCGGTGGCACGGTGGACCCAGGCAGAGTCGTCGCCGGCCTTGCGCGCGCAGCGGAGAACGCCGGCGCTCAAATCGTCGAGCGCGCCGAAGTTCGTTCAGTGGACTTCGCGAATCCGGTGCGCCTTCGCGTGCGCCATGAATTCCGCGACCGCATTCAGCAAAAAGAAATTCGCGCTGGGCAGGTCCTTCTCGCGACCAACGCGTTGTCCCTGAAACTGCCTGGCCTGCGCGCGGCTGCCGCGCCGAAACTCACCTTTGCGCTAGCCACTGCGCCGCTTTCCGCCGCGCAGCTCAAAGCCATCGGCCTCGGGTCGCGCCGCCCGTTTTACACCGTTGATTTGCCCTATTTGTGGGGACGCTTGCTCGAATCAAACGGCGTCATTTTCGGCGCCGGGCTCGTCCCGCCTTACGTCGGAACGCCGTCTCGTTTTCCTCTTGGCGATGGCTCGAAGAAAAACGTCGCGCGCGACTTGCGCCACTACGATGTGCGCCGTGGCCAATCCGCGGACCGTATCCGCTGGCTCGAAAACCGCGTCCGCAACTTGCATCCCGCGCTTGAGTCCGTGCGCATTACGCACCATTGGGGCGGCCCGATTCTCTTGACGGAAAAAATGCTCCCCATCTTCCGCCGCCATCCTTGCAGCAAGCAGGTGATGATCCTCGTTGGTTACAACGGCCATGGCGTAGCGCTGTCTGTCTATCTCGGCAAGTGGGCCGCGGAAGCGCTCCTCGCCCGGCGCGCGCTGCCGTCCTGGGAATAATCCAAATAGCGGTTGTGCGGTGCTCGCAATGATAGAATCCCCCGCGCATTCCTGAGGAGGAGCTAAATGAGCAGCAAGGTGCGGGCTTGGATGATTCTTTCACTGGCGGGCGCGGCGCTGGTTTGTGGGCAAACTGCCGCCGCGCAGCAGCAGCCGGACTTTTCCAAAGTGCAAATCAAGGCGACCAAGGTTTCCGGTAACATCTACATGCTCGAAGGTCAGGGCGGCAACATCGCCGCCTCCGTGGGCGAAGACGGCATAATCATTGTGGACGACCAATTCGCTCCGCTGGCGGATAAAATCCAGGCCGCGCTCAAGGAATTGAAAATTACGGACAAGCCCGTGCGCTTCGTCATCAACACGCATTACCACGGGGACCACACGGGCGGAAACGTGCCCTTCAACAATGCGGGCTCCACGCTGATCGCGCAGGATAATGTCCGCAAGCGCCTCGAATTCGGCGGCACGGCGGGTAATGGCGGCTCCATCAAGATGGAAGTGAAGCCTGCTGAGAAAGCGGGGCTGCCGATTATCACCTTCGAGCACGATGTGACCGTCCATCTGAACGGAGAGGATATTCGCGCGCTGCACTTTCCCTCCGGCCACACCGACGGCGATTCCATCATTTTCTTCCCGAAAAACAATGTCGTGCACATGGGCGACGACTTCGTGCGCTACGGATTCCCGTTCATTGACGTGGCCAGCGGCGGCAGCGTGCAAGGCATGATCGACGCTATGGAAAAAGCCACCGCGCAGTTGCCGGCCGACGTGAAAGTGATCCCGGGCCACGGCGCGCTCTCAAATCTTGACGATGTGCGGGCGTTCACCAAAATGCTGAAGGAAACTTCCGCCGTCGTGCAGAAAGCCATCGACAGTCACAAAACGCTGGACCAGATGAAGCAGGAGAAAATTCTCGCGCCATGGGAAAAGTTCTCCGGCCAGTTCGTCAACGCCGATGCGTTTATCGAAACGCTCTACAACTCGCTGACTGGCCATAAGGGCGAGTTCATGAAACACAACTGAAGGAGGCGATCGATCCTAATTTGCCAGCGCGAATTACCTGGTGGAGTCCAGGCAGGGGAGCGCGGAAATTTTCGCTTCGGGAGTTTCGTACGATACGTCTCCCAGCGAGTCTTGCATGGAGAGCAGCACCCAGTTTTGCGGTTCGTCGGCCGTTCGTGTGAAGGTGAACAGAGCCGTTCGCTGGCTGCTGATTTTATAGCGCATGGTGCGTTTGACGACCGGATAGACATCCGTGGTGGTGTCCTCGATCGCTGCGCCGCAACGCGCGAGCAAGCGATCCGGAGTCACTGTATCGGTGGCCTTGGTGATGCGGCGTTCACGCGTTTGTTTGAACCACCCGGCAGCCTTGACGATGACGAACTGCGCAAAAAAGAGACCGGCAACGACAAGGAGGACACTTCCGGCCATGATCCAGGATTGCTTGGTTTCTGGGAGCTTCATGGGACGCCTGCCTTCTGGGCCTGCATCCATCATCGCTCCGCCCGCCGCCTCTGGAAGAAAAATTTTGGAGGCCGCTGCGAGTCGGTAACTTCGCCGTGGGAAGCAGGGCAGAGCGGAGCCGTGCGGTTATGGGCGGGCGTTCGGCGAGAAGAAGCCAATCGGCAGGTCGCGCGCAGTGCGCAGGCCGGCCGGAGCGTCAAGGATCACGGGAATCGAGTTCACGACAACCGAAGCCGTGGCTATGTCGCCGTGCGAACCGCCGGGAATCACCAACCTGATGTTGGGATGCCCCGTCAGCGTAATTGTATCGGCAGGATCTTTTGCGCCGACATACATCTGCAACTCGAGATACACGAGTTCTTTGCCGTCCTTCGAGAGGCCACGCCCGATTTGGTGCACTCCCGCAGCCTGGCCCGCTTCGACAGTGAGGTATTCCGTCTGCACGCGCTCGGTGGCCACTTTAGGCTCGATCGTTTCCGTAATTTGTTCGACGGGCAAATTCAAACCGTCCGCAACCATGGCAACGGACTCCGGCAAGCCAACGTGCTTGATCACGCCGGCTTTTACCTGCGCGCGGAATTCTTCGACGGTCATTCCCGCGCCTATTTTTTTCTGCAGCGGCAGGCGCCGCTTCGATGCGTCCACCACGCGCAGCGCTTTGGCGTGTTCGATGCGCTGCGAAACGGCTGCGAGCGTCACGACCAGTTTGTCCATGACGAAGCCCGGGTTCACACCGGTGCCCACCAGCGCCACGCCGGATTCCTTCGCCGCGGCATCCAACTTCGCCGCGAGTTCCGGGTGCGTTCGAAACGGGTAGGATAATTCTTCGCAAGTCGAAACGACGGACGATTCTGCTTTCAGGCACATCAGCAACTGGTCCATCACTTTCGCGAGCGACGACGACGTCGAATGGATCACCACGTCCGCATTCTGCTCCAGCACTTCCTGGGCATCCGCGGAAACGCTCACGCCCCAAGGCGCATCCGTTGCACCGACCACTTCGCCGAGGTCACGCCCCACTTTCGCGGGATCGGTATCGATGGCGCCGATAATTTCAATGGCCTGTTTTTCCCGCATCAGGCGCGCGATCGATGCGCCAATCGGTCCCACACCGTACTGGATGGCGCGAATTTTCTTTTTCACGTCGTTCTCCACTCCCCTGGTTCGCATGCGCACAACGCGCATTTTCGCCGCAAAAAGAAACCCCTACGATAATGGAATTCGCGCGCGCATTCAACGAAGAAGCGTTCCACGCGTTTGGATGCCCGGGGTCCGCGCCGCTAAAGCCGGCGTTGTTGCTGGAGCAAGGCTTGCGCCGCATAATGGCTGGAGAACAAACCAGCCGATTGCGGAGGAGCGCCACATGCCTGCAAAAAAACTTTCCGATCTCGAAATTGACGCGCAGCTTTCCAAGACCAAGGGATGGACTCTTGTGAACAGCAAACTGCACAGGGAATTTACGTGTAAGGATTTCGTGACCGCGTTTGGCAACATGACGCGTGTCGCGCTCGTCGCAGAGTCCATGAACCATCACCCGGAGTGGTTCAACGTATGGAACAAAGTGGTTATCGACCTGAATACGCACAGCGTGAAAGGCATCAGCGACTACGACTTCAAGCTGGCGGAAAAGATCAACGAAATCTTCGGCGCGTGATTTGTACCCATCGAAATTGAACTTCCCAGAATGAGAGCAGACCGCCAGCCGCAAAAATCCACCCATGGCTGGATTTTCCTTTTGCTGCGCTGGGCGGCGGCGCTGCTAATTCTAGGAATTCTTTTTTACGTGCTGCCAGTTGCCCCGCTGCGTAGCGCATTAGCGCGCGTCCCGCTTACGCGCTTCATCGCGGTGTTGCTGATTTATCTGGTGGCTTTGACGGGCGGCATCACCAAGTGGCACACGGTGGTGAATTCGGCGGGCGCGCAGCTTAGTTTCGCGGCCAGTGCGCAGTGCTACACCAGCGGACTGTTCGGCGCCCTTTTTCTGCCGTCGATTATCGGTGGAGACGTGGCCCGTCTCGCGGTGGGAATTTCGCGTAGTCCGCGTCCCGCCGCGGTAATCACCGGGAACGTGGCGGACCGTTTTCTCGATGTGGCTGCGCAGCTCACGCTTATCTCGCTGGGCCTGATGCTGCTGCCAAGTTCGCTGCCGGTTCCGTGGCAGGCGCCGGCGAAACGCGTGCTCTTTGCCGGCGTCATCGGTGCAGCAGTTTTCTTTGGCCTCGTTTTGGCGTTGCACCGGCCGCTCTTGCGCGGACGCTCCATTCGAATCCGGCGCAGGCTGGCGCAACTTCGTCATGCGATTCGCGCCGTTTCGCGCCGTCCCTTGCGGTTGGTTTTTGGCTGGTTGCTGGGAACTTCCGTGCAGGGCACTTATGTTGTGCTCACCGCTCTCCTGGGCATCACTTGCGGACTCCGTCTCCCGCTGCGCGTGTGGCTCTTCGCGTGGCCGCTTGCCAAAATTGCCGCCGTGATGCCCATTACGCAAGGCGGCATCGGTGTTCGCGAGGCGGCTCTTGTCGTGCTGCTTGCGCCCTTTGGCGCGCCGGCGTCGCAGGTTCTTGCGACGGGAATCGTTTGGGAAGGTGTGATCATCACTGCGGGACTTCTCGCAGGGCTAACGGCATTTCTCCTGCGCTACTCGGAGTCTCCTCAGGCTCGACGCTGATCCCTACCACTTGCGAACGCGAATAAAGTGAAGGGTGGGCGCATTTTTTCTCATCGATTCGTTTACTTTTTTGTCGTTGACACGTGCGTTTTGCAGTGTTACAAACCGCACAAAGACAAGCTCTTCGGTGGTGAGTCTCCTAACGAATTGTATAAACAGTCGCGAGTGAGGCCGCAGACCTGCCTGGCAGGGCAGGCCTGCTGAGCCGCCAAGAGGATTGTCAAGCAACACCCCACCACCCCGGGAGGTGAGAACGAAGCTGTTTTCACCTCCTTTTTATTTTTTTGGTCGCCGAATGCCCAGTTTGCTGTTTCAGAGCGAAGCATAGCGACCCTCTTCCCGCCCCTTTCATTTCGGCAAGCCTCGTGGCCTCCCCCGTTGCATTGCATAAGACCTATGCTCGGTTAAGATTGGCTGTCATCGATGCTTGTGACCGCGAAGCACGCCATGCTCTTGAGCTCAGAATGAACCTCGTCCCGGCGCCACTGCTTTCTCTTGCCCATGTGACCGTGATGCGTGGTGAGCGTGAGGCCCTGAGCGACATCAACCTGGAGATTGCCCGCGGGGAGCACGTGTGCATCCTGGGGCCGAATGGCTGCGGCAAATCGACGCTGATCAAGACCATTACGCGGGAGTGCTATCCCCTCGCACGGGAGGGGTCCAGCATTTCGATATTAGGGCGCGAGCGATGGGACATTTTCGAGCTGCGAGCACTGCTCGGAATCGTGTCGCCGGACCTGCTGGCTTCGTGCACGACGGACGCTACCGGCCGCGATGTAGTGCTTTCCGGTTTTTTCAGCAGCACGCGCATTTTTCCCCACCATCATCCCGATCCGGGGCATCTCGCGTTGGCCGAGGAAACGTTGGCGCGGCTTGGCATTGCGCATCTCGCCGATCGCGCGGTCGCGGAAATGTCCTCCGGCGAAGCCAAGCGGACGCTGATCGCGCGTGCCTTGGTGCACCATCCGCAGACTCTGCTGTTTGACGAGCCCAGCAATGCCCTGGACATCGGCGCGCAACTCCAGCTTCGCGGCACGATGCGCGAGCTTGCGCAATCCGGATTGGGAATCCTGCTCGTGACGCACCACGTTTCCGAAATCATTCCAGAGATTGAGCGCGTGATTCTTTTGCGCCAAGGACGCATTCAAGCCGACGGGTCGAAATCCTCGGTGCTCACCGAGGAACATCTTTCTAAATTGTTTGGAGCTACCGTCCGCTTGGGCCACAGCGACGGGTATTTCCATCTCTACTAGGCGGAAATCAGCTTGCCTGCGCCAATGCGTAGAGCAATTCGGCAAAAGAGCGCACTGCGCCATCCATGCCGTGAACTTTGGGATTCTTCGATTCGATGACGTAGTACTCGTCGGGAGCGTGCGCGCCGCTTCCATGGCCGAGTCCAAACGGGCCAGCCGCGAGATGCAGCGGCTCGCCGGTGAAAACGTATCCCGGCCACGACCCCGCGCTGCGCGGAAGAATGACCGGATCGATTCCGCCTTTGCGGTACACGTCGGTCTCGACGCGGATCAGCGCCGCGTCGGCGCGTGTGCTGTTGGGATCGTAGCCGCCCGTCATGCGAACTTCGATGTCGCCGAAGCCTTTTTTCGCCAGATGCGCTTTTAGCGCGGCGAGCGCTTCCGCCGCGGTCATGTCCGGGACGAGGCGCAGGTCGAGCTTCGCGGTGGCTTTTCCCGGAAGAATGGTCTTTCCGCCCGGGCCGGTGTAGCCGCCGACAAGCCCCTCGATGTTCACCGTGGGCCGCGACATCAAGAGTTCCAACGCTTCGTTCCAGCTCACGTCGTGAACCCAGTGCTCCACACCCAGAAGTTTTTTTGCTTCAGCCTCGCTCAAGCGGCGCGCCGCTTCCGCAATCATCTTCTTCTCCGCGTCGGAAACCGGGCGGGCCTTGGCGGCAAAACCTTCAATGGCGGGATCGTTGCCGTCGGGCGAAACCAGAGTGGCGAGCGCTTCGACCAGGTGCCATGCCGGACTATCGAGGCGCGCTTTGTTGCTGGAGTGCACGTCCTTGCGTGGGCCTCGGCCCCAGCGTTCGCCGCTGGAAATCAGTTCACACTCGATGACGCCTTTTGCGCCCAGCGTCATGGTTACTTCGCCGTCCAGACCCTGAGACGCGCTGGGCATGAAGATTCCAAGGCAGTTTTTCAGTGCGGCAAGCACCTCCGGCCGCCGCACAATTTGTGGAAAGTGCGGCGAGCCGATTTCCTCTTCTCCTTCGGCCACGAACACCAGATTCACCGGAAGCTTTTTTCCGGCGCCGTGTATGGCGTGCAGCGCCGCCAGGAAAGAGGCCTCCGGTCCTTTCTGGTTGACGGCCCCGCGGCCGATGACGACTTTGCCGAGCCCGGGTTTGTCCACGAGGGCGGCTTCAAAAGGCGGCGAGGACCACTCGGCAGGATCAGCCTGCTTCACGTCGTACATGTAGTAAAGGCCCAGCGTTTTCGCGGCGCCCGCATCCAGAGTGGCGAAGACTCCAGGCTGGCCGTCGGTGGAGATCTTTGTCGCTTGCTGGAAGCCTGCTTCGCGCAGCATACGCATCATCATGTCGCAGCCCTCGTTCATGCCGCGATTTTCGGCAGCGATGGATGGCTGCCGGATCCAATCCTGCAAGCGCTTGACGGATTCGTCGTGGCGTTTTTCGATTTCCGCCCGGATGGCGTCGAGATCGCTGGCGGCTGCTGCGCCGTGCGCCCAGGCAGGCCAGGCGAAAGTGGCCGCGCCGGCCGCAACCGTGGCGGCGCCCTGCAGGAAAGTGCGGCGGTCGGAGGGCGACAGAAGAGACGAGGAATTGAGATGGTCTTGCTTGCTCGCGTCCTCAAGAGGTTCATGATTGGAGTTCGAAAGATTTGGCACGGCAGCCTCCGCAACAGATTTTCGCACCGAGACAAAAAGCTGGGGATCGTCGTCTCGTTTTCAACGCTGGAGATTATACCTTCTCTATTTTAGTCGGCAACGTCTGCGGCAACCGGGTGCTGGCGGCTGTGCGGACGGCGGAAATGAATTTCGTATTGGGTGTGATTGACGAAACGCGCGATGGTGCCGTTGGGACCTACGGCCCAACCTGTGAAGACATCTAAGAGAGCCATGGCATTGAGACTCAGCGAATCCGTATGCTTCCAGTGGGCGCCGGAGTCATCGGTGAGGTCTTCGCCGCTGGGTCCGACGGCCACCCACCTCCCATCATCGATATGAGCCACAGCGGAGCGGTACCCGCCGGGCTGCTGCGAAGCGAGTTGCCAGGATTTGCCTCCATCAACGGAATGGGCGGCCACGCGGTACGGGCGGCTGGGTTCCTTGTAATCGCCGCCCACTGCCATAACTTGATTATCGTCACCAATGGTAAGCGAAAAGATCCCGGCGGAAGCCTTGCCACTTGCAATGGGGGTTTCTGCGGCAGTCCAGGTACGCCCCGAGTCCAGAGAGTGAAAAACGCGCGCGGCGGGACCGCCGGTGCCGAAGAAAATCTCCTCGCCGGAGATTGCAAGACAAGTGTTGCTCGCTGCGAAGGCCCCTTCGCCGGGTAGCGCCGCTGGCATATTTTCCCTGGGCAATGAATTCCAATGCTCACCGTCAATCGTGTTCAGCAGGAGAAATTTGCCGTCGATGGGATCGCTGAACGCGAAGCAGTGCGTTTCAGAGAGGCAAGCGATCGCGTCGAGAAAAAACTCCTTGCGCTTATCCGTATATTGAAGTTTCCACGTTTCGCCGCCGTCTGTCGTCTTGTAGATGCGCGACTTTTCTCCTTCGCCGCTGGACATCAAATAGGCAACCTTCTCGGAGAACGCCACGATCCCGCGAAAGTCGAGCGCGTCACCCCCATTAACGGGCAGGCGCTTCCACGTCTTGCCTTCGTCGACGGATTTCAGAATCACGCCGTTCGAACCCGATGCCCAAACCACGGGCCCAGGAACGCCCTTTGCATCCGGCATTTCAGCCACGCTGACTCCGCGGAGGTTGGTGTCGATCCCGCTGTTTTGCAGTTTCCACCACTGCGCTTGCGCGCTTGCGCAAGACAATAGAGAAAGCAGAAATGACAAAGGGACACGCATAGCGTGCATTCTAGCAGGGGCACTGGCAAAGAAACGCTGCTGACTGCTGTGCACATCTCAGTTCTAAACGAAACATTTGTTTCTTTGCTTCCAGTGGCTTAGACTTTCGCGGGCTTACTCCTGCGGACAGAACCAACAAAAATCAAGCAGACGGCGCGAGCGGAAGAACACGGCCCGGAATCTCAGGGAGATCGAATATGCGCGAAAAGACATCGAGACGGCTGAGCGCTCTATTGTTTTTGATTATTGCGGGGAGTTTTTCCTGGCCGGTGCCGGTATCTGCACAGTTCCATCCGAAGGACACCGAGTGGCCTTCCTACGCCGCCGATCTTGCTGGCACTCGGTACCGCCCTCTAGACCAGATCAACGCGACTAATTTTAGCGATCTCGAAATTGCCTGGCGCATCAAGACCGACAATTTCGGCGACCGGCCGGAGTACAAGCTGGAAGGAACTCCGCTCATGGTGAACGGCGTTTTGTACGCGACCGCAGGATCGCGCCGCGCTGTGATTGCGCTTGACCCTGCCACCGGCGAATTGCTCTGGACCCATGGTGAGCATGAAGGAAAACGCGGCGGCGCCGCCCCGCGCCAGCTCTCGGGCCGCGGGCTTGCGTATTGGTCCGACGGAAGAGAGGAGCGAATTTTTTACGTTACCCCGGGATTCCGGCTCATCTGTCTGGACGCGAAGACCGGCGTGCGCATTCCTTCCTTCGGAGAGAACGGACTGGTGGATCTCAAACTCAACGATGACCAGGACATTTTCCCCGACCTGGAAACGGGTGAAATCGGCATCCAGTCCGCACCGGTCGTGGCGAAGGATACAGTGATTATCGGCGCCGCTTTCCGCGAAGGCATGACGCCCAAGAGCATGCGCAATAACAAGGGCTACGTTCGCGGATTCGACGTGCGAACCGGCAAGCGCCTCTGGATCTTCCATACCATCCCGAAGAAGGGCGAGTTTGGCTACGACACCTGGGAAAAAGGTTCCGCGGAATACACCGGTAACACCGGCGTATGGACGCAAATCACCGTGGATGAGCAACTCGGCTTGGTTTATTTGCCCGTGGAGTCGCCCACCAGCGATTTTTACGGCGGGCACCGGCCGGGAAACAATTTGTTCGGCGAGAGCCTCGTCTGCGTCGATTTAAAAACCGGTGAGCGCAAGTGGCACTTCCAACTGGTGCACCACGCACTCTGGGACATGGATATTTCTTCCGCGCCGATTCTTGCGGACATCACAGTGGATGGAAAGCCCGTCAAGGTCGTAGCTCAGCCCACAAAACAAGGATTTCTTTATGTCTTTGATCGCGTCACCGGCAAGCCCGTCTGGCCGATTCCCGAACGCCCGGTCGAGGTCGGGAACGTGCCGGGCGAGTGGTATTCGCATACTCAGCCGATCCCCACTAAACCCCCGGCTTACAGCCGCAACGGCGTGTTGATCGACGATTTGATCGACTTCACGCCGGCTCTGCGCGAACGCGCGAAAGAAATTGCCTCTAAGTATCATCTCGGCCCCGTCTTCACGCCTCCGACGGCGAGCAAACTGGAAGGCCCGCTCGGCACGCTCACGATGGGAACAGCCTCGGGCGGCACCAACTGGCCGGGTGGGTCGTACGATCCCGAAACGCACAACGTTTACGTCTACGCCTGCAATTCGTGCATCGAGCCGATCGGGCTGGTCCCCGCTCCCAAAGAAGTCTCGGACATCGCGTACATCGCCGGCACCGCAGGGAGAGAAGTGGAGATTCTCCACGGCCCCGGCGAAAACGCTGGCGCCGATTCTCCCAGGCCACCGAAGAGACCGGCCGGGGGCGGCGGGTTCAGCCGATTGGACGTGGATGGATTGCCCTTGGTCAAGCCGCCATACGGCACAATCACAGCTATCAATCTTGATAAGGGCGAATTTGTCTGGCAGATCGCACACGGCGAGACGCCCGACGTCGTGAGGAATTCCGCGATCCTCAAGGGCATGAACGTCCCTCGCACTGGCCAGACTACCTACAACATCGGGACGCTGGTCACCAAGACGCTGGTTATCGCGGGCGAAGGGAATATCACCACAACAGCGGACCATCCGCGCGGCGCGATGCTCCGCGCCTACGACAAAATGACAGGCAAAGAAGTCGGCGCGGTTTACATGCCCGCCCCGCAAACCGGTTCGCCGATGACCTACATGGTGAACGGAAAACAGTACATCGTCGTGGCTGTCAGCGGCGGGCCCTACTCTGGCGAATACATTGCCTACACGCTGCCATCGACGGGAGAATGAGCGCGCTGCAGGCACTAAGCGGATGAACATTCGCCAGAGGACAATGACCACGGTGAAGCTGACCTATCCATCGACAATCCTCGTTGTGGCGGCAATCGCTACGTCGCTTTGCTTGCTTCGCGCGCAAGCCCCGGCCCCCTCAGACTCGCGTTCCGTGTGGGATGGCGTCTACACCGAAGAGCAAGCCAAGCGCGGCGAGCCGATTTACCACAAGGAATGCGCGGCTTGCCACGGCGACATGCTCACTGGCGGAGAATCCGCGCCACCACTGACGGGCGGCGCATTCCTCGCCAATTGGAACGGCCTCACCGTGGGCGATCTATTCGACAGAATTCGCAAGACCATGCCGCAGAGCGCGCCGGGCCGCCTAACCCGCCAGCAAGACTCGGACATTCTGGCCTTCATGCTCAGCGTCAACAAGTTTCCCGCTGGGAAAACGGAACTCTACCGGCAGTCGGAGATGCTCAAAGAGATTCGCTTTGAAGCGGCGAAGACCGCTCCCAAGAAATAGCGACAATCAAAGTCTTATTTCGTCCGCATCGACGCAAACAAGGTTCGAGACTTTCACGCACGGAGGATCGCCTCATGAAAAAAATGCTTCCCATACTCTTGGTTGCCGCCGCTCTTCTCGGCTATATGGCCGGCTACGCCTCGAGAGCTGCTCCACAGCCGATCCTCAGCGGCCATTTTGACGGCCTTTCGCTGATCCCAACGGCCAACGCTCAGGAGAACAAGAAAGAAGTCATGCCCTTCGGCTTCAATTCTCCGCACGATCCGCCGCTGGCGCCCGATGCCCCGCCCATCATCTATTGGAACATCGACGACATCCGCAAAGCGCACACCGAAATGGCCGAGAAAGCCGCAAAATTGGTAAAAGAAGCGGGCAGCGGAAGCTCGCAATCATTCGGCGGCGGGCCGGTGCATGTCCAGACGCGCAGCTTCAGCATGTTCATGCTCTACCGCATGTTTCGCGACAAGCCGGTCCTCAGCCTGACGAAAGTCAACAGCGTCCTCGACGACGCCGAGCAGCACGCCGGCGCTTACGATTTCTACGTTTTTACGGGAGGCACCGGCGAAATGATCCTTGGAGGAAAAATCGCCAACCGGCAAAATTTGCAGGACAAGGACGGCATCATCCCCGGCGAATACCGCGGCCAGCCGGTCGTTGGCGGACAAACCTACAAGGTGAAAGCTGGCGACTGGCTGTTGATTCCGCCGGACACGCCCCACCAGCCCAAGCCGGATCCCGGCGGCTTCAGCTACTTCATCATGAAGATCAATGTTGGCGTGTATCCCTGGAGCCTGATTCGCTAGCTACCCGGAGGGATACGACCGCCACGCCGCATTCAGCGGAGTTGGCTGGATTCGACGCCTCTCTTGCGTGCTTCGTCAAGGAGCACGTCGACCTTTGACTCCAGATCTTTCTTCTTCGCTTGCAACGCGCGCATTTGCACTTCGATGGGCTCGCGTTCGTAACCTTTGTTGAGTTTCATGCCGCTCGCGGACGTCGAGGGCTTGCCTTCACTGAAGTTCTTTCGGTCTACCAGTTGCTTGTCGATGTCCGCGATTTGCGCTTGCAGCTTGTCCAGTTGCTTGCGAACGGACGCGACATATTGCGCGTCCACCGGCTTGGAAGGTGCCAGCTTCGGCTTGTTCTTCAGGTCGCCAACCACGGAAACTGTGCCGTTCACACCGGAAATGTTCTCGTTGGTCCAGACTTTCTTCGGTTTCTTCGCCTCCGCAGGCGTTGAAGAATCCTGCGATGGGCTTTGCGGCGCGGGGCGCTGCCTTCCTGAGATTGCGCGGCCGCGGAGAACGCCGCGAATAATGTGAAAATCATTGCGAATGAGAGCGAACGGGGCACGAAGCCTCCAGTCTCGCGCAGTCGAGGACACTACCGTCTTAAACCCATTCTAGGGCGTAAAGTTTCATTGATCGGCGGTGCCTGCCAACGGCTTGTCCAACTCGGCATGTTCGAGTTCCTGGCGAATGGCTGCGAGCGCTTCTTTGGGCGGGCCGATATAGCGGTAGTTTGAATAAAAAGTGCGCTCGTGAACGGAGAACCCGGAAAAAAATTTGCGCCCGTCGAAATCGTATTGCGAAAAACTGACGAGCCACAGCCCCGGCACAAATTCGTAGCGCTCCTGCATGAAGTGGCTGCCTTTGTAGATTTTTCCCAGAAACAAGCCAATGGAAATGTCCTCGGTAACGTCGCCTTCGATGCGCGCAGCTTCGCCCGAGGCATCGTCGATCCACACCAACCCACGCACTTTCGGGAATATGGACGTGAAGCGTGTCGTCGGTTTGAAAGCCGGGTTGGGATCCATTTTGTATTTGGAAAGCATGCGCTCGCCGCGCTGTTCGTTGCCAACAAGAGTAAAGAGGAAAGCATTGTGCGTAGCGTCGATGAGTTCGTTGCGGTCTTTCTTTTTCTTGGCGTATTTTTCCAGAGCCTCCCGCTGGGACCGGTTGTCGTTGACCAGCAACGCCAGCGCCCGTGCCAGGCTCTCCAGGTCGGCGCGATAGGCCGCGGAATCGTTAGGTTTGCCGTCGGGCCCGAGGGCAATTCGAACCATCCCCGTCCCAGAAGGAATGACGCGCGAAATCTTTACCGTTGAGGGCGTTGGGTCGTTGGGATTCTTGCGGGTCTCCACGCGTTCGATGCGTTCGTAAAGATCCAGGGCGGCCTCGCCTTTTTTCTGGTTGGCGATGATGCGCTTGAAGAGTTCCGGTTTCGCGGGCCCAATTGTTGGAGTCGTATCGGGTACGGCGGATTGCGCGGCGGCATCGGCAGCAAAAGCCAGTGACAGCAGCGCCAAAGGAATAAAAGTTCGATTGAGCATGGTGCAAATTGGCGCGAAAGCCGCCACCGTCTACCGAGATTGGATTCGTCTGGGCACACAATTGTTGTACACCGCCATTGCACCGAAGTGCTGCGCTGGATGTCAAACGGTCAATGGCCGCCTAATTTCGCTGAGCATTTACCGCTTTGGTTTGTCGGCGGGCTTTTGCTGTTGCTGTTGTTGGGCCTCTTCGGTCCAAGGCGGCACGACCCCGTTTACGCGCGCGTAAGCGATGGATTGTCCGAGGTGTTCGCCAAAATGCCCAATAATCATGGTGAACGATCCGCGCAGCGTGGATTGCCGCCCAAACATTTTCTGCGGCTTATCCGCGTCGCCGTCATTCAGCGCCAGCGTGGCGTTGCGAAGGTGCGCAAACGAATCCTTCAGCGCTTGCACCGCCTTGGGCTTGTCGTTGGAGAGAGCGCCGAGAGCTTTGAAATCAAAGCCGTTTGGTGGCGGCGTACCCAAGGCCCTGGCAACGCCATAGTTGGCCCCGATGATGTGCGTAAAGACTTCACCCACGGAGCGCACGCCCTCGCCGGGACGCCAGGCGTACTAATCCGCAGGCATGGCCTCGGCCAGGCGAGTGTAGCGCTGCTCATAGTAGGCAATTCCTTCCAGGAACTCGGCTCGGAAACCGGACATCGGTACAGTGGACGCTATGGCTGGAGCCTTATGGTCGGAACTCTCCTGCGCCAAGCCGAATGGCGCCAGGCTCGAGCCAAATACCGTAAGCACAAGAAGATAAAGACAGATACGACGCATGCGATCCTCCTTGGGATGCTAACTCCCCGCAGGCGTGGGCGAGCAAGTTTCCCAGATTCGTTACGCAAAACGATACAATGTTATATCGTTGATCCTTTGGAACTGGGGGTAAGGCTACTCCAAGAAACTTCGAAAGCAAAGCGCCTGTCCGCACGTCTATATACCAAGGAACGATTCGGCCGGCCCACTCGTATTAGCTAGAGGATGTTGGAGGTCTGTTTGGGCGTAACTCCCATCGAAGGATTTGGCGCCATCACTCGCATCGCCCCACGAGCCGCCGGTCTGCGCCTGAAGCATGGCCGCTTCCGCAGCGGCCTTGTCACCATGACGGAGACGCTCCGCCTCTCTCTGGACGCCCTGCGCGCCCATAAGCTGAGGAGTTTCTTGACGTTGCTCGGAGTCATTCTGGCCGTAACGACGCTGGTCGCGGTCATGAGCGTGGTCGCCGGGCTGAATTTCTACGTCGCCGACCGCATCGCCAATCTCGGCGCCAACGTCTTCGTTCTGAACCGCTTCGGGATTATCACCAGTGAAGACGCCTGGGTAAAAGCCCAAAAGCGCCCGCTGGTCACCCCGGACGAATTCGACAAGCTCAAGACCGGCATGCGCACCGTCAGCCAGATCGCTGCCCTCCTTGGCACCAACTCCGATGTGCGCCATGGCAATGACCTGCTGGAGAACGTCAGCATTCTTGGCGTGACTTCCAACTTTTCCGAGGTCCGCGGGTTCTCCGTCGCATCGGGCCGCTTCCTGACTGCTTCCGATCAGGAGCACCGCTCTCCGGTGTGTTTCATCGGCACGGACCTGGTCAAGAAGTTTTTCTCCAACGTGGATCCCATAGGCAAGACCATTCGCGCCGGAACGCACAGCTACGAAATCGTCGGTGTGTCTGCCGTGATCGGCAGTGCGCTCGGGCAATCGCAGGACAATTTTGTTTTCATTCCCCTGGAAACTTTCAGCAAGGAATGGGGAACGCAGCGCGACTCGCTGGTGTTGTTTGTCCAGGCGCAAAGCGCGGAGCTGATGTCAGCTTCCGAAGATGAAGCGCGCATGCTGTTGCGCGCGTGGCGGCACATTCCCTGGGACGGCCCGGACAATTTCGGCATCATCGGTTCGGATTCCATCATGGGCCTCTGGCAATCCTTGACCGCTAATATTTTCACCGTGGCCGTGGGGCTCACTGCGATTTTTCTGGTAGTTGGCGGAATCGTGATCATGAACATCATGCTGGCCAGCGTTACGGAGCGCACGCGGGAGATTGGTTTGCGCCGTTCGCTGGGCGCGCGCAAGATGCACATTGTCCTACAGTTCGTCACGGAGTCGGCGGTGCTCGCCGCTACCGGCGGCTTGATGGGGATTATTCTTGCTTATGCGGTCGTCGCCATCGCGCGCGCGCTGACGTCCATTCCCATGCGCACTCCCCTGAGCGCCGTAATTCTCTCGCTGGCGGTTTCCACCAGCGTCGGTCTTTTCTTCGGCATTTACCCGGCGACGCGCGCGGCAAAGTTGGATCCCATCGAAGCTCTTCGGGCAGACGGGTAAGGAATCGCGGCTCGTTCAAGCGGGCCGCCACAAAACGACCATGGCGCAACAGCACGGCGAAAATCTTAAGCAGGCGATGGACACGCTCCGCGCGCACAAGCTGCGCAGCTTCCTTACGGTTTTCGGTGTTGTCCTCGGCGTCAGCGTCATCATGCTGGTGGCCGCGCTCATTACCGGGTTCGATCAGCAAGTTCAGGAAAGCATCAAGCAGTACGGCGCCGATACAGCATTCATCTCGCGCTTTGACCAGGGTCCGCACGGCGGCGGCCGGCGCCCCAAGGAGGAGCGCGAGCGCAAGCCGCTGACCCTCGAAGACGGCCAGGCCATCAGGGAATTATGTCCCGCGGTAAAGGACCTCACTGTTTTTGTGATCTGGTGGGAGCAGCCGCATTCGGTGCGCACCAAGGATGGCGAAGTTACCGCCATTGATTTCCGCGGTGTGCAGCCGAATTTTGGCACCGTATATGCCAACGCCGCGACGCTCGACGGCCGATTCATCAGCGAAGGCGACGATCTGCACCGCGAAAAAGTGGTAATGCTCGGCGAAAATGCCGCGCCCGTGCTCTTTCCCAATGTTTCACCCGTTGGCAAGGACGTGATGATTGACGGTTCGGCGTTTCGGGTCATCGGCGTCGTGGAAAAGCCCAAAGGCATGTTTGGCCAGGACGATGAAGACCGCCGCGTTCTGATTCCCTACAACACTTTCCGGAAAATCTATCCGGGCGCTTACGAAAACAGCATCCGCATGCAGGCTTACCCGAACATGCTGGATCAGGCCGTGGACCAGGCTACCGAAGTACTTCGCCGGCGCCGCAACGTTCCCTACGACGGCAAGAATTCCTTTTCGATTCAGACTTCCCAGCAGATTGTGGAACAATTTCACAGCATCCTGGGGATGGTCGCGCTCGCTACGATCGTCATAAGCGGAATCGGTTTGCTCATCGGCGGCGTCGGCGTGATGAACATCATGCTGGTCAGCGTCACCGAGCGCACGCGTGAGATCGGCATTCGCAAGGCCATCGGCGCGAAGAGCGGCGACATTACCTGGCAATTCCTTCTGGAAGCCATGGCGCTCACCGGAGTCGGTGGTGTGCTCGCGCTCGTCCTAGTGAATGGGCTTGTGCTGCTGGTGAGAGTTAGTTTGAAGTGGCCGGGAAGCGTGCCGGTGTGGGCGGCGGCCACGGGAATTGTCGTCAGCGTCTGCGTGGGGCTGGTGTTTGGCGTGTGGCCGGCAATGAAGGCGGCGAAACTCGATCCCGTCGAGGCTCTGCGCTACGAATAGCGCGACGCTCTTCTTTTCTTAACTTTCAACAAAGCTTAGCGGACGCCTACTTGAGCAACGCGGCGGACTTTACAGTGCCGGAGGGGTGTTCACCCGAGCGCCCGGTTGCGGTTGGCGCGGTCCCGCCGGGCCAGGTGACGTCGAGCGCCAGCTCGTGCCGAATGAGCAGTTTGGCGCGGCGCGTAATGTGCACAGCCATCGTGTTTTCGCCGTCACCGCGCGTTTCCGCGAAGCCCTCTTTTTCCAACTGCAAGCTCCGGTCCGCTTTGTACAGCGCCACGCGGAATTGATGCGATCCCGCGGCGAGCGCGTGTTCGAAATGCACCGGCTGGCCTTTCTTCTCTTCCGCTAAATTTACCGAGAAGAGCAATTCGCGATCCGCGAAAACAATCACCGTGCCTTCACGGACCGCTGAAGTGATTTCAATTTGCAGGCTGGAATCGGGAACAGCTGCGGGCTGGTTGACGGGAGGCGAAGAGGGAAGAGCGGCAAGGAAAGTCTTCGACGAAGGCTTTTGCAAAGAATGCTTTTCATGTGAGCGGAGATTCTTTGCGGAACGATCCTGCCGCGCTGGAGAATTCTTTTGTTCGTTTTCCGGCGATGACGCGTCAGCTGTGAGAACGGGCGCCACGTCTTGCGATGTGTGCATCAACGCTTCCGGCGGCAGCGCCAGCGAAAAACGAACACCCGCGGGAGGTGGAGGCACAGCAAGCCGGGCGCGGACGGAGCGCATCGCCGGAACGCTGAGCGCCAGCAAGAGACACGCGGCCGCGGCGATCAAGATATCCTGCGGGTGCGTCGGCCTCGACCACCAGGATCTCTTTTTGATTTTGGCAGCAGCCGCTTGCGAGCTGGCCCGCGCGAGCGGGTACAGGGCAGACGCCAGCTCTTCGCAGGAAGCAAAGCGGTCCCCGGGATTCTTCGAGAGGCAACGGGCCACGATGCGATCGAGCGCTGCCGGAACCGCCGGATTGCGCCGTGACGGCGGCTCTGGGGCGGCCTGCAGAATTTGCGCGCAAACGGCCGCGATGGAACTTCCATCAAAGGGGCGCGCCCCGGTCAGCATTTGATACAGAACAATTCCGAGCGCGAATTGATCCGAGCGGGCGTCCTGCGGCTGGCCCTGGATTTGTTCCGGCGCCAGGTACGCTGGCGTGCCCAGCAGCCTGCCCGAGCCGGAAATCTGCGAGGCGTAACGCGCGATGCCAAAGTCGCCGAGTTTTACTTTGTTCTCCGGCGTCACAAGAATGTTCCCGGGCTTGACGTCACCGTGGAGAATTCCGGCGCGGTGAGCCAGTGCCAGCGCATTGGCCAGATCGGCCGCCCAGGCGCAGGCCCGCTGCGGCGTCAGCGTGGACGGATCGAGATGGTGCTCCAGCGTCTTGCCGGCGACGTATTCCATCACCAGGAACGGCGTGCCCTGCTCGTCGATGCCCACGTCGTAAAGCTGCACGATGGAAGGATTGGAGAGCTGGCCGATGATTTGCGCCTCGCGCAGGAATTGCTGCTCCTGGCCTTCGCCGAAGCCATTGACAAAAGTCTTGAGGGCCACGACTCGGCCGATGACGTTGTCGCGCGCCATTTCAACGCGGCTGGTAGCGCCGGAGCCGAGAGGCTCGATGCTTTCGTACCGGCCTTTTTGCAAGGTAATCATCAGGCAGAGCGCAGCAGCCGCGCTGCGCGGTCACGCAAGCCGTGTCCATTTCCATTGGATTGCGTCACCGGAACCGGAGTCTCTTTGCGGCGCGCCAACGGATACAGTTCTTCCGCGAGAGCTTCGGCCGGTGCGTACCGGGCTGCGGGATCTTTCGCCAGGCAACGCGCTATGATGCCGTCAAAGTTCGACGGCACGGATGGATTCGCATGCGACGGCGGCAGCGGCGTGGAAGAGAGAACGCGGCTGCAAATGGCCTGAAGGGAGTCCGCGTCGAAAGGACGCTTGCCCGTCACCATTTCGTAGAGAACGACGCCAAGAGAAAAAAGATCGGAACGCGCATCCTGGGGTTTGCCCAGGATTTGCTCCGGGCACCAGTAAGCAGGCGTGCCCACAAGCGGCGTCGCCTTGGAATCGTGGCTGGCGAGCCGCGCCATTCCAAAGTCCATCAATTTCACGCGGCCTTCATCGGTGATGAGTATGTTCCCGGGCTTGACGTCGCCATGAATCACGCCTTTGCGGTGCGCCACGCCGAGCGCGCAAGCCGCGTCCGCTGCCCAGGCGCAAGCTCTTGGATAGGGAACGCTGCCTTTATCCAGAATGCGATCGAGGGGCTGGCCTTCCAAATATTCCATGACGAGATAGGGCGTCTGTGTGGCTTCGTCAATGCCCATGTCGTGGAGTGTGATGATGGAAGGATGCGAGAGCTGGCCAACGACGCGCGCTTCCTGAATAAAGCGCTGGCGCGCTTCGCCACTGGCCAATTCCTTGGGGAACAGCTTGATGGCCACCAGGCGCCCGATCATGGGATCGTGGGCGCGTGCCACACGGCCATGAGCGCCGGTGCCGATGATTTCTAGAATTTCGTAGCGTCCGATTTGCATGGGGACCACTCCGTCAGACCGCTAAATCTGGAATACACGGAATGGTGAGGGAAGCCGGTGTTCCCTCAAATGAAGCAAGCGTCCTGTTTCGCAGGGTACGAACGTACTAGGAGAAAAATGGCTCTAAACCTTTTGTTTTCAGTGGCTAATCAAGCAGAAACGCATTTGAGTACGGTTTCCGGCCAGCCAAATCATCGTTGAGGAGACTGGCAGCGTAGCGACGCGAGGGCTGGTGAAGAATTCAATCGCGCGGGGAAATCGCGAACAAAAGATTTCATCGCCGGATGCCAGAATCCGTTGAAGCCGAAGAAATACATTTCTTTCATGGCTTGTTCCGCGGACCACTTTTCGAAAGCCATGCGATAGGTAGCGACGAGAACGCCAGTGCGATCGTTACCAAAGCGGCAGTGAACGAAAATTCTCTGCCCCGGTTCGCCGCGAAACAGCGACAAAAACTGAACCACCTGTTCGTCGGTTGGAGGAGACCAGCCGCTGACGGGGATGTGTACAAAGCGCATTCCAAGTGACTCGGCGCGATTGCGTTCCCAGGTGACTTTTTCTTGGTCTTCACCGCGAAGATCGACAATCGTGGTGACGCCCAGCAGTTTCAGTTCAGAGAGGCCCGCTTCTTTGGGCTGTGCGCCACGGTAGAGAAAGTCCGTGATTTTACCGGCGTTGTGTACACCGGCGATCTGCAGTTTTTGCCCGAAGGCACGTGGCGTGAGCGAAGGAGCGGAAGCGGGCGCAGCGGTTTGCGCGAAAATACGAAGCGGAAGGAAGAGAAAGAGGGCAAACGTTGGCAGAGTGCGCTGCATATTCAATAGGATGCAGAGAATGTGGCGCGAAAGGCAAGGCGGCGAAAAGTATCGAAGAGGAAGCGGTGAAGTGGAAAATCGGTGGAAACTGAGTGGAAATCAGACCACTACAAATAGACGCAGTACGAAAACGTCAACCACATTTTGCGTTTTTCTCTTGACAGAATATTTTCTTCCGTTGATACTGCGAATCCAGATTCGGGGGACGTGGAAGCGCCAGACGGACCGGATCGGGGACGAAAAAGGTCCGTGTGGGCTGGGCCACGAGGCAGCCCGGGTTTTAAGCGAAAAAATCGAGCGGCAATACCTGCTCCGCGCCCGTATTTCAGGCGGGGCACCCTGCTGTTAGGCTGAGTGCGAACCACCAGCCACTGGCAGGGCATTGGCGTTTCGCGCTAGAACTTGAGTACGACCGGAGTATGGTCGGCTTTTTTTTCGCTGCCCGCTTTCACGAACCAATCGAATCGCCAATCGAAGCGGGGGATGCGCTAACTTCAGCCCAGACCCTGAAGCGAAGCGCGGCGCCTCTGCGGGACGCAGAGGGAGTAAAATAATAGGGTTCCCTCCGCGAGCGGGGACCCTGGAGCGCGGAGGGACGGATGGCCACAGTGAAACATGCATTGAACGGAAAATCCCTGGCGACGGATACGGCCGAGAAGACGGCAGCCAGCACTGGGAAAGGTCTGGCCTTTGAACGGT
This sequence comes from Acidobacteriota bacterium, assembly GCA_003225315.1. Classification (GTDB taxonomy): domain Bacteria; phylum Acidobacteriota; class Terriglobia; order Acidiferrales; family UBA7541; genus Acidiferrum. The sequence goes on along the minus strand of QHZD01000025.1, from coordinate 48,788 downwards.
TCTTTACGGATGGGAAGAAGTCTCCCTTCGACGCCGTCGAATGGGAAAAGCGTACCGCGCTGATCGGGAACGAAAAAGGCGTGACGATCTTCCGCCAGGAAGACGTGGAAGTGCCGAAGAGCTGGTCGCAGACGGCTACCAACATCGTCACCAGCAAATATTTCCATGGCAAACCCGGGACTCCCCAGCGCGAAGGATCGGTGCGGCAACTGATCGGGCGCGTGGTGAACACCATCGTGCGATGGGGCCAAGAGGGCGGGTATTTTGCCGATGCGGCGTCGCGGGATGCTTTTCGCGATGAGCTGACGCACCTCCTCGTCGAGCAGAAGATGGCGTTCAACTCCCCGGTGTGGTTCAACGTGGGCGTGCAGTCGAAGCCGCAGTGCTCGGCGTGCTTCATCAACTCGGTCAGCGACAGCATGGAATCGATCATGGGCCTGACGCGGACCGAAGGAATGCTCTTCAAGTGGGGCTCCGGCACGGGGACGAACTTTTCGACGCTGCGCGGCAGCCGTGAAACGCTGAGCGGCGGCGGAATTGCGTCCGGGCCGGTAAGTTTCATGAAGGGCTTCGATGCGTTCGCGGGCGTGATCAAGAGCGGCGGAAAAACGCGGCGCGCGGCGAAGATGGTGATTCTGAACATCGATCATCCGGATATCGTGGAATTCATCGAATGCAAGATGAAGGAAGAGCGCAAGGCGCACGTGCTGATCGAACAGGGCTACGATAGCTCGATCGACGGTGACGCGTATGCTTCGATTTTCTTCCAGAATGCGAACCACTCGGTGCGCGTGACGGACGATTTCATGCGCGCGGTGGTCGAAGATAAAGATTGGTGGACGAAGAACGTCACGGACGGGCAGCCGGCGGATAAGCTGCGGGCGCGCGACCTGATGATGAAGATTGCGGATTCGACCTGGCATTGCGGCGATCCCGGGATGCAGTACGACACGACGGTGAACCGCTGGCACACTTCGAAAAACACGGCACGAATCAACGCCAGCAACCCGTGCTCGGAATACATGTTCCTGGATGACACGGCGTGCAACCTGGCTTCGCTGAACCTGATGAAGTTCGCGAACGGCAGCGGGCAGTTCGACGTTGCGGCGTTCAAGCACGCAGTGGACGTGACCATCACGGCGCAGGAAATCCTGGTGGACAACGCGAGCTACCCGACAGACAAGATTAAAGAGAATTCACATAACTTCCGGCCGCTCGGGCTGGGCTACGCCAATCTCGGCGCGCTGCTGATGTCCATGGCGCTGCCGTACGACTCACCGGAGGGGCGCGACGTGGCCGGCGCGGTCACCGCGCTGATGTGCGGCGAGGCGTACGCGCAATCCTCAAAAATTGCGGAGCGCATGGGCCCGTTCCCGGGCTACGAAGTGAACCGCGAACCGATGCTGGACGTGATTCGCATGCATCGCGACGCGATGCGCGGGATCCAGCCGGAACACGTGCAGACGGAATTGTTCCTGGGCGCGCAGGAATCGTGGGACACGGCGCTGTCGCACGGCGAGAAGTACGGCTACAAGAATTCGCAGGTGACCGTGCTGGCGCCCACGGGCACGATCGGCTTCATGATGGATTGCGACACCACGGGAATCGAACCGGACCTGGCGCTGGTGAAGTACAAGAAACTGGTAGGCGGCGGGTTGATCAAGATCGTGAACAACACCGTGCCGCAGGCGCTGATGAAACTGGGCTACACGCCGGAACAAACCAGCGAAATCGTTTCCTACATCGACAAGAACGGAAAGATCGAAGGCGCGCCGCACCTGAAAGAAGAAGACTTGCCGGTGTTCGATTGTTCGCTGGCGCCACAGGGCGGCGGCCGTTCGATCAGCTGGACCGGGCACGTGAAGATGATGGCGGCGGCGCAGCCGTTCCTGTCGGGCGCGATTTCGAAAACCATCAACATGCCGGAGGAATCGACCGTCGAAGACATCATGAACGCGTATATTGAATCGTGGAACCTGGGGCTGAAGGCCGTGGCCATCTACCGCGACAATTCCAAGCGTTCGCAGCCACTGAATGCCGGCGGAAAGAAAGAAGAAAAGAAAGCCGAGACTGCGGCGACGACGGCAAATCTTGAGCCAACGCAACGCGAGCTCTTCGCGCGAGCGGTGCGCGAGAAAATGCCGGTGGAGCGCGCATCGGTGACGCACAAATTCAGCGTGGGCGGGCACGAAGGCTACATCACCGTAGGCATGTACGAGGACAATCGTCCCGGCGAAATTTTCATCAAGATGTCCAAGGAAGGGTCGACACTTTCCGGCGTGATGGACGGATTGGCGCTAACCATTTCACTGGGTCTGCAGTACGGCGTGCCGCTGAAAGTGTTTGTGGACAAGCTGCTGAACACGCGGTTTGAGCCGTCGGGCATCACCGCGAACCCGAACATTCGGTTTGTCTCATCGGTGCTAGATTACATCGCGCGGTGGCTGGGCGGGCGGTTTATTTCGTCCGATTATTTGAAGCTCAACGGAGCGGCTCACGCGGAAAATGCGGGCGCTGCCGTTCCGGCCCCGGCGATCCTGGCGGCGCTTACTTCGCTCCCTGCTGGAGCGGCTGCGCCGAAACTGACCAATGCGCATGAAGGCGCGCCGACATGCAGCGAATGCGGCATGCTGATGGTGCCGAACGGCGCATGCTACAAATGCGAGAATTGCGGCAGCACCAGCGGTTGCAGCTGACGCGTAAAGGAGCGACGAGAGCACAATAGCGATGAGCGCCCTCCCCTCCGGCTCAGGAGTAGCGGCACAGCTGGCCCTGGCAAAACCCAAGACCCGCGGGTTTCTCCATATCGTGAGACACGGCGCGGGACCACACGCCATTTACGTTGTGACGTATCACCGGCTGGGCCACGACGGCCCATCGGCTGTTGATGACCATCCCGAGCGCAAAGAACGAGCTTCGCTTCCTTCGGCCTCAGTCCCGTCGACTCCGCAGTCCTCGGCTCAGGCCGGGGTAAGCGCGGCAACCCCGCCGCCAAAGCCTGTGCTTGCGGAAGGCGCGCACGCGCTGATCGAATTGCTCGAACGCATCGGCGTGGACTTTCGGCTAGGCGATGTGCGCGGCGCGTTGGAAGACATCCTTCGGCTCGGGTCAGCCAACATCCCCGATTTGTGGCTCAGCGACGAGGAGATGCTGGAGAAGGGCCTCGTCGAATCCTGACTTGTGATTTCTCCAAGTGTCAGGGATGCTCCCGGTCTAAAATGTCAGGGATGTGCCCGGTCCGTACCGTCCGTGTCGACTACCCCCCACCCCCCCATCAATTTGTATGAATGTAAAAACAAAAGACTTGCAAGATTTGTATTTCGTAATTGATTGATTCTAAAGGACGCGATTCCAGTTGCTTTGGAGGAGCAAAGCCGAGATGGTAGCCCTAAAAAGAAAAGCGGGAGCAAGCTCCCGGCACTCCAAACGTGGTTTTATACAAGGTCAAGTATAACACGTGATAGAGGAAAGTCAAGGAAAAGTTGGTAGCGGTTAGTTTGAATTTTGACTCCTATTGTCACGATCAAGAAAATTCAAACTGAGCCCGCAACCGAAAACCTTGGCAAAGTCGGTTTCCACGCGAATTCCCGAAAGCAGCGTCGCCGCTAGACCGTAAAACAGGCAAAACGAGGATTCTCAAGCGAGCTAAGGAACGTATGACCGGGGAAATGATTCAAGGCCACATCAAGAATGCACGGGTCTTCCCATTGTGAACGCCCGTGCCGACGATTTCTCCGTAATCATTGATGTCGCGCCCTTCTAGGGAACTCCAGCCAGAGTTCGGTGGAAGCAGCGCCGTCAGTACAGTGCGTGCACCACCCTGCAGGAAAAAACTATCTCCGATGACTGTTCCGCTGTTGTTGATATTGTAGGCGGCGCCGGCTCCCAAGTCAGTCATCGCGTGATTGTGCCAAAGAAAAGCATGATTGCCCGAGCGCCCGACGACTTGTTTTTTATCATTGATCCCGTAGGCCTCGCTGCCCTCGTTTGCGTGGAGTGCGCTCAAATCCTGCGCAATGCCTTTGTCCCAGAGGCAGGCGTGCGCGCCGACGGGAGGCGGGCCGAAAGCCGCGAGACGAATAGTGACCATTCCAAGGTCGGAACCACCCACGATCTGGCCGCGGTTGTTGATCCCGTAGGCCCTACAGTAGCGGTCTTGTGGAAGGATTTGCGGGTTAGCGACGGGTATGGGACTCAGCAGGCCGCCGGGATCACACCACGCCTGTGTATTTCCTGTGGCGGTGGATCCATCTCCAGCAACACTCCCGCAATCGTTAATGCTCCGAGCGTTGGCGACATCGCCCAAGAAAGGAAGGAGCTGCATGGTCCCGCCCTGCCAGCGGGTAGCCCGGGTGACTATGGTGTTGTAAGTATTGCCTACGGCCTGCCCATGCCCATTGAGGTCAAACGCCTGGCCGGACGCCGCTGGTGCCGCTAACGGGAGAAGCTGCATGATGCCCTGTGTCCAGATGAAGGGAAGCGGCGTTCCAAGGGGGGCCGGAGGGACTGGGCTGTCGATCCAGCCAGCCACTTGTCCGCAGTTGGTGATGGCAAACCCAGCGCTAAGACTTTTGTTGAGGGCCCCCAAGTCCAAGATGTTGTAAGGCATACTACCCTCCACTAGCGCACTTGAGTGGCGCGACAAACACCAGCGAAACCCCAACTGCAGAGTATAGTTTACTAGTGACCTGCATCCAGGTTCCGTTTCAAACCCCAGAATGGTGCCTATAGCTTTCTCCGTGGTTTGGGACGGCTGAAGGCTCGGCAGTTTGGTGTTCGGCCTCTCGCGCGGAGCGGCGAGAAGGCACAGCGATGTTGCTTAAGAGGCTACGGGTGCTGCCGAGCGGGCCGGGCGAAAGCGGCGCCAAGCGAGGCGGGCGGGCCAGAAAAGAATGGCGAGCCAAAAGATCATGGGCAGGCCGAATTCAAAAAGGACAGCCAGAAAAAGCGACACCGACGAGAAGATTGAGCTGACTCCCTCGACAAACGAGTTGCGAAGCTGAAGAGAGAAACCCGCAAGATTGGTTTGCAGAGGGGCACAGTAATCTTCCAACAGCGTGAGACGGATATGGGCTTGAGCCACTGTTGAGGTTAAGCTCTGATTTTGGCGTTCGGCTTCAACAACGGCTTCGTTGGCTTGGGCAATGTCCTTCTCCAGGGCGACCGCGTCCCGGAGTTCACCCTTGCGCTCGCGCTGCAATTTCTGAAGGCGAGAAAGATTGGTTTGAGCCGTGGCGAGACTTCTTGCGGCAGTAGCCAGTTTGACGGCGAAATCCTCGCCGGCTTCGGAGATCGCTTCCATGCGGCCAAGTTTCCTAAGGTCAGCGAGTGTGGCGTCAAAATCGTTGGAGGGGACCGCGATTGTGACCGCCAGTGCACGGCCATGGCCGGAGCGGCTCTCGGTGCGCAAATCTTCCAAGTAGCCGTGGCGTGTGGAAACGATTTGATGGAGCGCGGCGATGGAATGATCGAAGGCGGAAGAGCGAGCACGAAGGTCCGCGCTCCGAGCGATCCATGGCGCGGCGACGCTTCTCTGCAGCATCGGGGCTCCCATTGGGCCGGTGGACCACATGCTGTCCATGTCCCAGGCGACAGCCGAAAGCCCAGTCGCCTTCGAGGAAGCGATACCTGAAAAGATTTCATTGACGGCAACGCGACAAGCAACGACAAAGAGAAGAGTGAATGAGAACAGGCCACCGACGACAAGAAGGAGGCGTTTTGGCAAAGAACGACGGGGAGAGGATTCGGACATGGATGCCTCTTAGCGCCAGGTTCTTGTGGCTGCGGTCACAGTTGCGAGGCGCTACAAGATAGAGGCCGAGGTTGAGGGAAAAGTTCCCGGCGGGCGAGGGCTGACCGGAGCGGGCCATTTTTGGCAGAGGCCTTGGGACGGAATTCGAGGAGACTGTAAAAGGCTTCGCTTCGCCAAGGGGCGAACGGGTCAGACGACAAGGGGAAAGTGGCTAGACAGGAAGTTTCCGGGCTTCAATATACAGCGTGCCCCATTCTCGATGTAGAGAGTCCAGCCCAGGATTGAAAGCTCTCCTTACGACCGACGTGAAACCAGCCTCATTGAGAACCCTCGTAAGGGTTTGGAAATCATAGGCATACTTATGTTCCCGGCCTTGCCGGAAATCACGGTTGAGGTAATCCATCGGAGTAGTGACCCACTTGGGGGACTTTTCTTCTCGTTGGTGCCGATAGTAGTCTTCGCCGCCGGTAACGTACGATCTTACTGACAACTCAAAGTCGGGAATGCCCATGCTAAAGACGCCATCGAGGTCCAACACACGCCATGATTCTGTGAGGAAGCTGAGAGCTTCCTCCGGATATTCCAGGTGTTCAAAAAAATGTTCGCTGTAAATTAGCGACACTGACCTATCGGCAAAGGGAAACGGATCTCTGGCGTCAAGCTGAAGGTCTGCTTTCTCCGAATACAGGTCGATATTCACCCAGCCGGTTTTCGTGATTGAGCCGCAGCCAAATTGCAGTTTGAGCCCACGTTCACTCGCAAAACGCCTGGCTTTCTTGAGTGAAGCACGATGAAGACTGTCTAGCTTGAATTCACACAGCAATCCCGAAACCGCGGAGCGGAAGGCATGTCGCGTGCGAGCCTTGACAAAGCGTCGCGCAAATTCGTGCAACGAGACAGTCATCGCTTTCCCCCATCTCGTCATAAACTCAGACAACTGTAACGGTTCATCCCGTGTCGAAGGCTGGGATCGCCCCCTTGTTATCTTCTCAGGTCAATTTCTTTCGACGAGGGATCCTGTCGCCTACTGTGATAAATTCCCGTAATCATAAACAGTGGCACGCTATAAATCAAGCCTTAGACCTCGTTAGCGGGGGCGGGGACGGAGGGGCGGGCGCCCAGTGAGGGAGCGGGGGCGCATGCGGAAGCGCGGGCCGAGGGGCGGAGGAACATTGCGCAGGAATTCGCCGCAGCAGGGGCAGCGGCCTTCGCTTCCAAGAGGAGTAGTGGCATCAGCACGAAGCCAGTGACCGCGGGCTTCGCACAGAGGATTGATACACTGCACCGTGAAGCCGGGCAAGTATTGCATTTTCTCTCCCCAGAAGCCGCAAGCTCAGTGGATCAAGGTGCGACCAACTGCAGCCAGCACCTGAAAACCCTTGAGCTTCCCTTGGCGGCCAGGACAATCTGTGAAAAAAGGCCCGGATACGCCCCACAAAAATTCGCAGGGTTAATGCTTCGCGAAAAATGCTCAACCCAAACAAACTTGATGGCGGGGATTGTGCCGCGAGCGACCTGTGGTGTCAAGAGAAAAGGCTACTAGATATTGTGGTAAGGTTGTGGAAAGTCGCGGGCGGCAAATCCCGACCGCGGACTGAGGAACGTGGGTGAATCGAACCAATGGGCGGACCGGCAGGGAAATCGACAGTACGCTTCCTGCGTATTAAGAGTAGTGGTTGTGCGGCTCGGCCTTTCGCGAATGAGCCGCAGACGGAGAGAAAATGCCAACGACAACAAGATTTGATCTGGGCGGCGGATTGCCGTCGATGCCGAACCTCGGGGGGGCTGGGAGAAGAATACTGCAACTCGGGATATTGGTGGTGGTAATCATCGTGTTGATGGCGAGCACCACTTCCATTCCGACCGGGAACGTGGGCGTGCTGACGCTGTTCGGGCGCGTGACCGGAGAGACGCTTCCGGAAGGGATTCACCTAATCAACCCGTTGAAATCAGTCCAGAAGCTTTCTGTACAGACGCAGTCGCTCAAGGAAAGCGCCAATGTCCCTTCGAATGAAGGACTGATCTTGGCCTTGGATACTTCTCTGTTGTTCCGCCTGGATAAGAGCAAGGCCTCGTACGTCTATCAGACTATGGGAGAGCCCTATGTTGAGAAGGTCGTGGAACCGACGTTACGCGCGGCGATTCGCGCGGCTACTTCCGCGCACTCCGCGAACGCCCTGTACACGAATGCTCGCGAATTGGTGCAAGCGCAAATCCAAGATGAGCTGACCAAGGAACTCGCGCCGCGGGGGGTAATCGTGGAAAACGTGCTGCTGCGCGATGTGCAACTGCCGGCGATGCTCAAAGGCTCGATCGAAGCCAAGCAGCAGGCCGAGCAGGACGCTCTCCGAATGAGTTTCATCTTGCAGAAGGAAAAGCAGGAAGCGGAGCGGAAACGCATCGAGGCCCAAGGCATCGCGGACTTCCAGAAGATCGTAGCCACAGGGATCAGTGCGCAGCTGCTCGAATGGAAGGGGATCGAAGCTACAGAGAAGCTGGCGGCGAGTTCCAATGCCAAGGTCGTGATTATCGGCAATCCGAAGAACGGCCTGCCACTCGTCCTGGAACCAAGGTAAACCATCTAAAGAGGGGCCCCGTGCGTTTCAGGAAGGTCTTGGAACCGCCAATCGGGACAGCAAATAAGTACGAAGATTTTCGTTGACAATACGAAAACCTTCGTATTAAGCTCCGCGCATGTCGAACGAACATCCACAAAAGCCAACCGCGTCTGAGCTGGAAATCCTGCGAGTGCTATGGGAGCGCGGGCCTTCCACGGTCCGCGACGTCCACGAAGCGCTGCGCGAAAAGAAGGACCTCGGCTACACGACAGTCCTAAAATTGCTGCAAATCATGACCGCCAAGGGCACGGTACGCAGAAACGAAGAACAACGGGCGCACGTTTATGAGGCATGCCAGCCAGCGACGGAAACCAAGCGCCAGCTCGTTGGCGACGTGCTGCAGCGGGTGTTTGAGGGCTCGGCAAGCGAATTGATGATCCACGCGCTGGAGGGCCGGCGAACGTCCAAGGAAGAGCTGCATGAGCTGCGGCGTCTTCTGGACGAGTACGAGGGGAGAAACCGATGAGCCACTTCGCGAATTGGATTTCGCCGGAGATCTTGCGGACGCTCGGGTGGACGCTGTTGCACTTCCTGTGGCAAGGGGCGGGGCTGGCGGCCCTGTTCGCCGTGGCGGCAGCGGTTTGCCGAAACGCATCGACACGTTACGCGCTGGCGGTGAGCGCGCTGGTATTGATGATGGTATCGCCGGTGGTCACATTCACGTGGCTGCGGGCGCAAGGGAATCCGGCCGTACAGACTGGGGCGGAAGGAGCCTTGACGTGGGCGAGACCGTCCACCCAACTCTCGACCGCGCTGTCAGGCTCCCGCGCCCCTATTGCTGGGTCTAGTGCTGAACGGCCGACGGGGATGTTGTGGCTGGTGGAGGCGTGGTTCCTGGGCGTCCTTTTGCTGAGCCTGAGGACGGCGGGCGGGCTAATTCTGATTGAAAGACTGCGGCGCAAAGAGATCAAGGCGGTGGGTGCGGAGCTATACGCGAAATGCGTGGCGCTGCAACGGAGAATGGGGCTCGACCGCGTGATTCGCTATTGCGAGTGCCACCGGCTGGACGCGCCTGCGGTGCTGGGATGGTTCCGTCCCGTGGTGCTTCTGCCGGTGAGGGCACTGACGGGCTTGACGGAAGCGCAAATCGAAGCGGTCATCGCGCACGAGCTGGCGCATATCCGCAGACTCGATTGCTTCGTGAATCTTTTCCAAATTGCGACGGAAACGCTGCTGTTCTACCACCCGGCCGTCTGGTGGGTGAGCCAGCGGATTCGCGCCGAGCGCGAGAACTGCTGCGACGACGAGGCCATTGTCGTTTGTGGCGACGCCGTGAATTACGCGCGGGCGCTCACGCTGATGGAAGAATGGCGGACGGCTCCGGCGTTGATGATGGCGGCTAATCGCGGACCGCTTGCGGAACGCGTGATGCGGCTGCTTGGATGGAATGGAGCTGCCGGAAGAATTCGCGTGGCAGGACTGGCGGGCAGCTTCGTATGCCTGGTGGGAGCGCTGCTGGCGGGCAATGCGTTTCTGGGAATCGCGCATGCGGCGCTGGGAGCTAGCGCGCCTTCGAATCAGGAACAGAAGAGCAGCAGCGTGATTGTCGTGAAGCCGGAAACGACTGCTGCGAAGGCGCGTACCGCGCAAGCGGCGAAACCCGCGCCCGGCCCAACGGCCCAAGCCACGCCAAAGGCGCAAACGAGCCCGGGCAGCGAACCGCAGACGGCGAGCGATGGCAAGAAGCAATCGTACACGGATGCGATGGCGTCAGCGGGCGTCAAGATCACGGACGTGGACGAACTCATTGCCCTGAAGATTCAAGGCGTGACGCCGGAGTACATCAAGGGGATGCACGATCTTGGATTGCAACCCAACGCGGAAGAACTTATCGGGATGAAAGTACAGGGCATCACAGCGGAATACGTTCGCGAGATGAGGAAGTTTGATGCCCACGTCGGCACGGATGAGCTGATCGGGATGAAAGTGCAGGGCATTACACCGGAATACATCACCGAGATGCGGAAGTACTACTCCAACCTGAATGTCGAGGATTCCATTGGAATGAAAGTGCAGGGTGTAACACCGGAATATATCCGTGGCTTCCACGACCTAGGCTTGCAGCCGAGCGCCGAAGATGTCATTGGACTAAAGGTGCAGGGAGTGACGCCGGATTACGTTAAGGAAATGCGGGCCATCGGGCTCAAACCGGGTACGGATGAGCTGATTGGGATGAAAGTGCAGGGGATCACTCCGGAGTACGTGAAGTCAATGCAAGCGGCAGGCTTTAAGGACCTGGAGTGCGACGAATTGATCGGCGCAAAAGTGCAAGGGATTACGCCGGAGTTCATCGAGAAGGCGCGGAAGCACGGATTCCAGAACCTGACGCTGGACAAACTGATGGCGCTCAAGCACGCAGACATTTTGTAATCTTCGCGGGAAATGAGGAGAGGAGCAGCGTCCCATGAGTCTGAAACGAACGATTGGTTTAATTCTGGTAATCGCGGGAGTGATTCTGGGAGTCGCGAAGGCGCTTGGGAGCGAGCCGCAGAGCGGTGATTGGACCATCCGGCGCTCGGAAATTCCGGGCAAAGTAGAGTTTTCCTTGATGGATTCGCGCGCCGGACATCACTTTCATACCAGTTCGGACTGGCCGGCGAGCGATTTTTCGGGACTGGATTTTTCCAAGGCGGGGCGGCAGGAAGTCCATTTCACGATCGCGCGGGACGCCGGCAAATTCGAATGTGAAGGGTTCTTGCATGATGGCGAAGGCGCGGGGCTGTTTCATTTCATGGCCGATGCAAAATATGCGCAGGAGATGAAGTCGCTCGGTTTTGAGAGGTTAGAGGAAGACAGGCAGTGGGCGATGGCCATCCATGATGTCAGCTTGAAATTTGCCCGGGACATCAAGGCGCAGAACCTGCAGGGGCTGGACACGGACAAACTCATTGCTTTCAAAATTCACGGGGTGACGCCCGAGTTCATTGCAGGCATTCGCTCAGCAGGTGTGAATGTTTCAGACAGCGACAAACTGATTGCATTCCGCATTCATGGCGTGTCGCCGGAGTTTATCGCGGGGATTCGCGCGGCTGGGCTGAACATCACGGATAGCGATAAACTCATCGCCTTCCGCATTCACGGAGTGACGCCGGAAATGGTGAGCAGCCTCAAACAATCCGGTTATGACCCGGATGCGGACAAACTTATCGCGATGAGAATTCATGGGGCCACGCCGGAGTGGGTGGCCGAATTGAAGAAACAAGGTTACGACCACGTGGATCTCGACAAGCTCATCGCGTTCCGGATTCATGGGGTGTCACCGGATTTTATCGGCCAGCTCCAGAAGCTGGGGTACTCACATCCGGAACCGGACCAACTGATAGCTATGCGCATTCATGGAGTGACGCCCGGCTTCATTAGCGGGCTACAGTTGCGCGGGATGAAAAACCTGACGATCGATCAGCTGGTGAGCCTGCGGATTCACGGGATCGATTGAGAGCCACTGAAAGCTAAGGCTTAGGTATGGTTTCTGAACTTTCCTGAGCCGCCGGCAGGGCCGCCAGCTTGGCTTTCAATTGCTCGATCTCTTGCTGTTTATCGCTGATTTGCTGTTTAAGGGCATCCAGTTTCTGTTTCCCTGCAGTGTTTTTCGCGTAATCGGGACTGGAAAAGACTGAGTCCTGATCCAATTGATATTCGCGCTGGAGCAGATCGAGATCGCTCAGCGCTTCCTTGATCTTCTCCTTTACCGCGGCGCGCTCCTTACGCGCATCTTCTTCTGAAGAAGTCTTGGAGCTTTCCGCAGGCGCATTTGCCGCGCCGGGGGCGGACTGCGCCGGCGTCTGCGGAGTACCGGGTATTCTAAGTTGGTCGGCGGCGGCGCTCTGCACATCAGCCTTCTTAACCTCCAGGTTTTCGTCCGTGATGACCTTGGTGGGTTTTTCGGAGTTCTTCTTCTGCGCGCGCGCCCGGCGGGCGGCTTCCGCAACGGACTGAGAATCCTGCGATTGAGCAAAAGCAACTGCGGGAAGAAGGGTTGCCGACAGTACGACCGGCAGAGCAAGGCGCAATGTGGTTCGGCAAAACATAGTGCTACTCCTCATGACAATCAAAGATGGATCAATTCTCAAGATACGCCGGCCGAGCGAAAATGACAATTCGAAGTGTCAAAACGACGCGAATGTGCAAACGCAGTGAGTCGGAACGAACGCGGCGCTGGTCGTAGATATCACGAGCTTCGACTTGACCAGGCCAGGAATCCATCAACGGTCCGCCGTTGGGAGCTGCGACGAGACTTCTCGGAAAGAGAAATTGGTCTGCAGGTTCTCTACCGGCTGGCCGTTCACCTCCGCGTAAGGATAGATAAAATAATTCAGAGGTTCACTCTTCTGGTCAGGCGACAGCCGGATATCGCGGCCGTAAGTGAAAAAAACGCGATTGGCGTCGTGCGCGCCGAAGAAGAAGTCGCGTTTGGCGGGATTCTTCCAGGCTTCCGAAGCATCCACAGGAACCCAGCCAACGCCTGCGAGATAGAACTCAGCCCAGCAATGATAGCCGGCAATGTCGCCTTCGGTCTTGTTTTCGGGCAGCGGGAAGCCGATTTCAAACCGCGCGGGGATACCGGAGGAACGCATCATGCCGATGAAAAGGGAGTGAAAATCCGCGCAGTTACCGCGTTTTGAAGTGCAGGCCCAAACGGCATCGCCGCGGCCCCAACCCTCACCGGATTTGTCATAGCGCATGGTGGCGAGCACGTAATCGTAGATGTGCCGGGCTTTTTGGATTGGAGTCGTATCACCGGCGGTGTGTTCCCTGGCTAGCTCGGAGATGAGGCCGTTGAGAGGAACAAGCTTGTCGGGTTCGAGGTAACGTTGCAGATCCGGATCGCGGGGCGCAGGGGCAGAGCCGTTCTGCAGTGCAGTTGCAGCTGCGTCCAGAACAACCCTGTGCTCACGCCGAACGGCAGTGAATCGTAACACTACATCAAATCCAGCAGCCGATTGCTACATTGTCGGCGTGAAAGCCGCAAAGGCATTCCCGTATTCGGGATCGTGGCCCCAGACGTGGCTCGCGGCGCTACCGACACGCAAGCCGCGAATGTCCTGGTAGCCATCGGCCTGTGGCAATGGAATCCAAAGATGGGTTGGGCCACCGGAATCTGCATTAGCGGGAACATGCACCTGATAAGTGAATTCAAACGAGCGCGCGGGCACCGCTCCGCTCGGTTCCGCGGCAGTCGCATGGCCCCGATGGACGGCAACAACAGCAAGCACTACTAAACTGAGAATCAGCGAGAGCGCGAGGCGGAAGCGAGTCATGTCAGGACTCCTGCAATGGAAGGTAAGGCCCGGAATAGCGCCCATACGATTATACTGGTTTGAGAAATTAAGCAACTGCCATGCCCGGGGGCGAAGGAATTGCTGAATCACAAAATGATCCTTTTGCTTGCGCTGGCAACCAGCATGTGGGCGGGGAGAGTCTCCGCTCAGGCGCCCGAGACTGAAGGGCAAACACCAACGTCAACCGTTGTCGCTCCCGGAGGCAAGAGTCAGACCGAGGAACGAATGCAGCAGCACCGCTTCTGGGACAAGAAGAATGCCTGGTTGTTTGCCGGCGTCGGAGCGGCGCGGACGTTTGATTATTTTTCAACGCTGAATTTGAGGCGGCGCGGAGATCAGGAGATCCTGGTGACCAACGATCTGGTGGATAATCACGCGGCGTTTGCAGTGGTCGAAGCCGCGGGGACGGGCGTTTCGATCGGAGCGTCGTATTTGTTCCATCACTACGGCCATCACAAACTGGAACGCTGGACTTCCATCGTGCACTTCGGATTGACGACATCGGGTGCGGTGCGAAACTATTGCCTCAAGACGGTACATCCAAGGAGCACTCCGTAGCTCTTGTACATCGCCCGCGCGACAGAAACGCAGCGTCGTTCAATCCGTCTAACTCAATGTGATGAGATCTGCCAGTTCGAATAGCGGTGCGGCATACTCGCCCCGCTTGCGGGCCTCGGCCGGAACCGCGCGGAAAGTAACGTTTGCAAGTTGGCGAGGTGCTCTTGTGCGACGGCGGCTGTCCCGTTTCGCGCTCATCCTTTGCGCGAGTCTGTGTTTCGTGGTGGCGTCGCGCGGCTCTTCAGTACCCACGCCTTCGGCGCATGCGGAAACGCAGGCGGCATTGAAGTCGCCGCAGCAAACCGGTTCATCGCAGAGTTCGTCTCCGGGACCGAAGACTCCGGAACAGACCAGGACGGAACAATACACGCTTTCGCATGAGCGACAGGCCAAGGCTGTGGCGTACTCGCGGGCGGGCTACACGCTTTACTTCCTATCGTATTTTCTTGGCGGGCTCTTCCTTTTTCTGATCCTTCGGCTGGGCTGGGCCGCAAAGTTTCGCGACATCGCGGAAAGGGCAAGCGACAAGAAATGGATCCAAGCATTCGTTTTCGTGCCGCTTCTCTTCGTGACGCTCGACGTTCTGGACCTGCCTGTGCACGCGTATTGGCATTCGCTTTCGTTGCATTACGAACAGTCCATTCAAGGCTGGGGATCGTGGTTTTGGGATTGGACCAAGGGAGAGTGCCTAAGCTTGGCATTTGGAATCGTTCTGGTCTTGATCCTGTTTGCCGTAATGCGACGCAGCCCGCGGCGGTGGTGGTTCTATTTCTGGCTTCCTGCCGTCCTGATTCTTCTCGGACTTATCGTGATCACTCCTCTGGTCATCGATCCGTTGTTCAACAAGTTTGAGCCATTGAGCAAAGACCATCCAGATATGGTCGCCGCTATTGAGAAACTCACGAAACATGCGGGTGTTCCCATTCCGCCGGACCGCATGTTCCTGATGGCAGCGAGCAAGAAAACGAATGCCATCAACGCTTACGTGACGGGACTGGGAGCCTCAAAACGCGTGGTGATCTGGGATACCACGATTCAAAAGACTTCCAACAACGAATGCCTGTTCATTGTGGGACATGAACTCGGCCACTACGTCCTTGGACACGTTCGCCAAGGCTTTCTGACGGGAGCAGCCGGGTTGCTATTCGCGCTCTATTTCCTGTTTCGAGGCCTGCATTGGGCGCTGGATCGCTGGGGCAAGGATTGGAAGCTCCACGGGCAGGAAGATTGGGCTTCGCTAGTGGTGCTCCTCTTGCTACTGCAAGTGCTGCTGTTCGTTTCTTCGCCGGTCATCAACGGCTACAGCCGAATGCAGGAGCATGCCGCGGACGTTTACGGATTAGAAGTCATCCACGGACTGGTCCCGAATTCGGCTGAGGTGGCCGCGCACGCGTTTCAGGTTCTTGGAGAGCTGGACCTTGCGGATCCCAATCCGCCGCCGCTTATCACCTTCTGGCTCTATTCGCATCCGCCGTTGGCAGACCGCTTGGTGTTCGCGCACGCGTACGACCCCTGGTCAAAAGGGGAATCGCCGAAGTACGTGAAGTAGCCGTGAGGAAGGCAGGACCCAGCTTAATTGGAAGCGTGGCGCGCCGATGGGTGATTGCGCGCGAAAGCGGCAACTTTGCTGCGGTTGCCGCAAACGGCCATGGAACACCAGCGCCGGCGGCGGGTGCGCGAATTATCGTAGAAGAACATGCCACAACTCGGATTGGCGCAGACTCGAAGGCGTGCGCGTGCGCCTTCGGCGACAATCTCTGCCCCGGATCGGGCCACGGCGGCGAGCAGCCAGTCGAGCCCGCCCTCTCTGGCCACAAATTCGATTTTCCAGGAATTGTCCTTACCGATGAGTTCGTCGTGTCCCTCAGTGATACGCAAGATTTCGTTTATGGGGGCGATCCATTCCGCGAGTATCCTTTGCTTGCGAATCATGGCCGCGAAGACTTTGCGCAGGGCTGTTCCGAGCCGCCAGGCCTTCTGGAGTAGGGCTTGCGCAGCTTGCAGGTCGGACTGTGGCAGGCTCAGAAGCTGTGCTCCACGCTCGGATGAGACTATATCGGTCGACTCCAGAAAGAGGATTAAACGTTCCCAGGACAGGTTTGCGTTTGAAGGAGTGGCGTTGGCAAAATCGACGGAGAGCCGCCCACCCAGCAACGGCAGCCGAGAGTCAGTGGAAGGCATGGGAGGCCTCGTTGAGAGAAGTGCGAAAGCCGAGCCGGTTTAGCCTTGGATAACCGCTGAAGACTATCATAACGGTTAGAACGTGAAAAGCCCTCCCTGCCACGACTAGCCAGTAACTTTTTCCGGGCAAAAGGATCAGATATGATGGCGGTAGGGATATGACACTCATGAAACGGCTTCTG
This sequence comes from Acidobacteriota bacterium, assembly GCA_003225315.1. Taxonomy (GTDB): domain Bacteria; phylum Acidobacteriota; class Terriglobia; order Acidiferrales; family UBA7541; genus Acidiferrum. The sequence continues at coordinate 32,218 of QHZD01000025.1, read as the reverse complement.
GAAGACATTGTCCTCGTTACGCTTACCCTAGTGTCCGCGCTGGTCCTGGTTCGTTCTCAGGCGAAGGCTTCTTCTGGGACGGCGGAGACGGCCCGGACGCCGGTAGTCGTCGAGCTATTCACATCTGAAGGATGCTCCAGTTGTCCACCCGCGGACGCTTTGCTGGTGCGACTGGACGGGGCCCAGCTAAACGGGAACGTGCAGCTGATCGCGCTGGAGGAGCACGTCGATTATTGGAACGATTTGGGCTGGACCGACCCTTTCTCTTCGCGAGACTGGACGTCGCGGCAAAATGCTTACGCCGGCGTTCTCGGCAACCGCAACCCGTATACGCCCCAAATGGTTGTCGACGGGACGGTGGAATTCCTCGGCAGCCATCCGCAGAAAGCGCGGCAGGCAATTATGGAAGCCGCAGGCAAGCCAAAAGTGCCGGTGATCCTGGAGCAGCGTCCGGCAAGCAAAACCGGCACGGAAGATTTTTCTGTGAAGGTGGGAAAACTGGAAGGAACGGCAAAGCATGATGCAGCGGAAGTCTGGCTGGCCATTACGGAGACCGGATTGCACTCCGCGGTGACGCGCGGCGAGAACGCCGGCGAAGAGCTTCGTCATGCCTCCGTGGTGCGCACGATGCGTAAGATCGGCGAAGCGAAGGGTGACGGTGAGACTTCTTTCGCTGAAGACGCCAGCGTTTCTCTGCAGAAGGAATGGAAGCGTGAGAACCTGAAGGCCGTGCTCCTTGTGCAAGAAAAAAAGAGCCGGCGGATTCTTGGCGCTGCGGAGATCCACATCGGACAACAAATCTAAGAGAGATTCGCCTCAATTTTGTGCCTTGCTCCCGGTGATCAGCGTTATCGCGGGAATCCAACCTTTTCAGGTACTATCTAGTCCGGTTGCGAGAGCGATTTGATCCAGATTGAGACGATTTCCTTCGGTAAAATCTGTCTCAGCTGAGAATCAAATCTGCTTACGGCGAATCAGCAAGCCCGTCAGACGGCATACGGGCTTGGATATTTTCTCGAGGTGATTGTTGGATTTCGAACCATTGGCACAACCTTCTTCCGCTCCCCCTCTTCAGGCTCCCCCTCTTCAGGCTCCGCCTCCTGAAAGAATCCTCAGCAAAATCTTCCTGAACGAAAAGGGATTGCGCGGCGGCTGGCGCCTGCTGATTTATGCGGCCTTCGTGGCTGCGCTCGGATTCGGCGGTGGAACAGTCCTACAGCATTTTATTCATCCGATGCGCGGCGTCTTTTCTTTCGGCTATTCGCTTACCTATGAAGTGTTTTCTTTCTTGGTCATTTTTGGCGCCGCCTTGATCATGTCCAAAATCGAGGGGCGCCCTCCCGGCGTTTACGGTTTGCCGATGAAAGGAGCGTTCGGGAATTTATTCTGGCAAGGCTGTCTCATCGGGCTGATCGAAGTGTCAGCATTAATTGGATCGATCGCTGCGTTTGGCGGGTATTCCTTTGGAGTATTAGCTCTACACGGCAAAGATTTGCTGCGATGGGGAATGCTGTGGGCAGTCTTCTTTGTTTTTGTGGGCCTGTTTGAGGAATTCTTGTTTCGGGGATACACGCAATACACGCTCGCGGACAGCATTGGTTTCTGGCCCGCGGCTATTGTGCTTTCGTGCTCGTTTGGAGCCGTTCACTTGGGGAATCCCGGCGAAGGCTGGGTGGGCGCGGCAGGCGTTGTAATGATCGGATTGGTTTTCGCTTTTGCTCTGCGGCGCACCGGCAATCTTTGGCTGGTGGTTGGGTGGCACGCGAGTTTTGATTTCGGCGAGACATTCCTTTACTCCGTGCCGAACAGCGGCATCGTCTTCGAAGGGCACCTGTCGAATGCATCCTTGATGCAGGGCAAGGCGTGGCTTACAGGCGGAACGGTCGGCCCTGAAGGAAGCGTGTTCAGTTTTCTGACCATGGGAATTCTTGCGCTCGCTATTCATTTCCTTTATCCGACGAAGAAAACAGAGCCTGCACCGATCCAAGAAAACCAAGCTGCTTAGTGCGTGAGTTCCGAGGCGGGTACCAAGCGAACGCCTTGCGCCTGAGCCTGAGGCAGGACTTCGCGAAGAGCCTGGAGTGTTGCGGGATGCGGATGGCCGATGGCCACGGCTTCGCCCTTTTCGCGAGCGCCGCGAAGCGACAGTTCAAGCTGCTTACGAACCGCGGCCACTTGGGCGACGTCGTCGAGGAAAGGGACGTTGCGGAAGGCGGAGCGAACTCCAAAGTCCTGCGCCGTGTCATAGGCCACCGTAGCGGCGGTTGTGCGGCTGTCCACGTAGAAGAGGTGCCGTTCCCGCAATACCGGCATCAGTTCGTCCATCAGCGCGGCATCGGCGGTCGCCTGTGACCCTTGATGATTGTTGACGCCGGCCGCGTCCGGAACATTTTGCAGGAATCGATCGACCATCGCGGCAACTTCGGGCGGGGGCATGCCGGGACGCAATTCCCGCGCTTCCGGCGTTTCGTTCGCGACCGATTGCATCGGCAGATGAAGCATGACCTGGAACCCGCGGCGATGCGCTTCCTGAGCGATGTCTGCGGAGTGCTCGTGGTTTGGCAAAATGGAAATAGTGAGCGGATAACCGAGAGCGAACACGGCTTCGGCCGCCGCGCGGTCGCTGCCTAAGTCATCCAAAATAATCGCTAGCCTAGGACCAGATGATCGAGCGCCGCTGTCGCTTCCTTGAGCGAGCTTTGGGCGAATGTGAAAGTGGATTACATGGGTTCGTACGCTGAATTTCATGTAGGAAAAGCAAATTCCTTCGCGGCAAAGCAAAGGCATTTTTGTCAGGCCGTAGCGTGTGGCCACGGCTCCCAGGGATCGCTCGACTCTTGTGGTTTCGGGCAGCGCGGAACCATCCGGCCCTTCGGAAAAGAGCGTGATATCCAGACTATCTGTTGATTGGCGATCTGAATCGGATGCTTGCAATCCGGTATGAATCTCAGTTCCACTCGGTGCTGCGGATCGGCCTGCAGCCGCCAGATCGCGCGTGATTTGATGAATTTGCGCGGGCGCGAGCCGGTTCGCTTCCTTTTTCTTGCAGCCAACAAAGAAAATTACGAGCAAGAAGGAAATTCCCAGCAGCGCAAAACGCGCCGCGCAGCTTATTTTGACTGAAAAGCAATACAGGATTGGTTGAACCGAGTCACGCTGCCGGACCACAGAAAACTTAAGCAGCCTTTTTCACGGGGGCCTTCAACAGGTCAAGTGCTCGGTGAAAAATGGGGTCTTCCGGAGACAGGGGACGCGGTCCGAGCCCTGGTTCCTTTTGAGTCTGCGGAGCGGGAGCTGCACCTTTCTCGGGAACCGACGCGGGCGCTGTATCTTCCTCGGCCGTATCCGAATCATCTTCCGGTACGGCACGCACCACTTCCGTCGGCGTAACGCCTTCCTCGATAATCGCTTTCCCACCCGGATTGTAATAGTTCGCGACCGTGAGGATCAGCGCAGCGCCATCATCCAGGGTGATGAGCTTTTGTTCGGACGCGAGACCAAATGTGCGCTCTCCAACCACGTCCCCGCGATGGTTTGCAGCAATTGCGGAAGCTAGGACTTCCGCTGCTCCCGAAGTGGTAGCGTCAATCAAGACCGCGACGGGATTCTTCCAGACCACCTGCTTGGGCTCGGCGGAAAAAACCTGTGTCGAGACCGTTTGGCCGCGCAGTGTTGTCAGCATGCCCGAGGGAACGAAAAGACGCGCGGTCGAAATCGCTTCGGAAACCGGACCACGGCCGCACTCCCGCACATCCAAAATGACCTTGTGAATGCCCTGTTTTTCCGCGTCGAGAAGACGATTGCGAATTTCATCCGCCCGGCCGGCTTCGAGCGACGGCAGGCGCAGAACCAGGATATCGGGGTCGGCTTTCTGGACGATAATCTTCGGCGTTGCCACCTTGGCGCGGACAAGATCGACTTCCTCCGGCGTAGCCTTCCCGCGCCGGATCACTCCAACCTTGATGCCCGTGCCGGGCTGGCCGTTGAGAAGATTCATGGCCTGGCCAACGGACATGTCGCGCGTAGTGAACCCGCCGATGGACTCGAAAATATCGCCGCTGCGAATGCCCGCCTGCGTGCCCGGACTATCCGGCAGCACGGAAAGCACGATGACGTAACCATACCGCTTGCTCAGTGTCAGGCCGGTTTCGCCAGTGCCGGTATTGGCGAGCTTCTTTTTGTACTCGTCGTATTCGCGGGGAGTGAGGTAGCTGGATTGCGCGTCGAGGGATTCCAGCATCCCGTGGAGGGAGCCAGCTGTGACCGTGCGCATGTTGGGATCGTCGACATAGTCCTGCTGAATTTTCTGCAGAACTTCGCCGTACACGGTGAGCGACTTGTACGCTTTGTCGTCCGTCGTGCGGCCCAGGACGTGCCCGATGCCTGCGTAACAAAAGATCGCTATTGACGCGCAAAGAATGCCGATGCGAGCTGCTCGACTCATGCCTCACCCTTCCACAAAAAAAAAGCTACAAGAGTCTATTGTACCACCGCAAGAGATTGGGACGCGCTTGGAATCGAAAAGGAAGCCTGAGAGGCAATGGTAAATGACGGACGCAATTCTCCGATGAGACACGTCGAAGCCGCGAAATGTTGCGCAAATACCACACCATGTGATTTGTGTCCTTGTATATAACTCGTAAACCGTTGATAATAAAGCACAAACAAGCGTGGCGTTGGTGAACAACATGCTACAATACTCGTGGGGAAAATGTTCCAAACTACTATCGCAAGAGAATCCTTCGCCGAGGGTGTGGGCCTCCACACGGGAGTGTACGGCCACATCCGTCTGGTACCCGCGCCTGCGGAAACAGGCATCGTGTTTCGCCGCGTTGACTTGGACAATTTTCATGTCGAAGCGCAAGGCCATAACGTCGCCCGCGTCAGCTATGCCACCAGCCTCATGAAGCAAGGCGTTTTGCTTTCCACCACCGAGCATGTGCTTGCCGCCATCTATTCCTGTGGCATCGACAACATCTACATAGACGTCGACTCCATCGAAGTGCCCATTCTCGACGGCTCCGCGGAGCCTTTCATGCAGATGCTGGAGCACGCCGGCGTCCGCAAATTGCGCCGGAAGCGGCGCTATCTGAAAATACTCAGGCCGCTGGAGGTCACCGAAGGAGACCGCCGGATCGGCATCTACCCTGCCGACGAGTTTCGTGTGCGCTGTTACGTGGACTTTCCGCACCCGCTCGTGGGCCAGCAGGAAGTGGAAATGCTTGTGGGGCCTGACACCTTCCGGCACCTTTTGGCGCGGGCGCGGACTTTCTGTTTTGAGCGCGACATCGAGCCCCTCAAGGCCATGGGTCTCATTCGCGGCGGCTCACTTGAGAACGCCATCGTTCTCACCAATAACGGCGTCATGAACGGGCCGTTACGCTTTCCTGACGAGTTTGGGCGGCACAAGGCGCTGGATCTGATCGGCGACCTGGCCTTGGCAGGCCTGCCTCTCCTGGCTCGGGTCGAGGCTCACAAAGCCGGCCATGCCCTGCACACCCAGCTTGTCAGCCGCCTGCTGGACGACCCCTCGCTCTGGGCCATCACGACGGGCGAAGCTGTCCTCCCCGAAAGCGAAGCCTACCTAACCGCCCTCTCCCCCGTTGCCGCTGCTGATTAGCGATTCGCTGCGTCAAGGTTAACCCTACGTTGCGAAATAGCCGCCGCTCCCGCAGAATGACTCGAACTATGTCCAACAATGATCTTGCCATTGTCATTCTCGCGGCCGGCAAAGGAACCCGGTTGAAGTCCAGCGTGGCGAAGGTGCTGCACCGCGCCGGTGGACGCACGCTCGTGGAACAAATCGTGCGTGCATGCGAACCGCTGAAGGCGCGCGAAACCGTGGTCGTCGTCGGCCACCAGGCCGAACAGGTTGCCGCGGTTGTCGAGCCGCGCGGGGCACTCACTGTGCTGCAGCAGCCGCAAAACGGCACCGGTCACGCCATGCAAGTCGCCAAACGCGCCTTAGGGCGAGCTAAATTTGCCGTGGTTCTTCCGGGCGATGCTCCCCTGGTGCGCACGGAAACGCTGAAGGCCCTTGTTGCCGCGCATCACACCGGGAACGCGGCGGCAACAATTCTTTCTGCGGTGCTTGCCGATCCTTCCGGCTACGGCCGCGTTGTTCGCAAGACCGAAACGGCTGTCTCCGCCATCGTCGAGGAGTCGCAGCTCACCGACGAGCAGCGCGAAATCAATGAAATCAATTCGGCGATTTACTGCTTCACGTTGGAAAAACTCTGGCCCGCGCTGGCGCAGGTGAAGCCCAACAACAAGCATCGCGAGTTGTACCTAACCGATGCCATCGGCGTACTGAACGCCAAAGGCGAAACGGTGCTGGCGCAAGTGGCCGCCGATTCGCGCGAAGTGCTTGGTTGCAACACGCGCGCGGATCTCGCGGAAGTCGACCGCATATTCCGTGAGCGGAAACGGAATGAGCTGATGGATGCTGGCATCACCATCCAGTTGCCCGAAACCGTGCTGATCGATCCAGACGTGACCGCAGGCGAAGATACCATCATCGAACCCGGAGTTCAGTTGTTGGGCAAAACAAAAATCGGCGCGCAGTGCACCATTCGAACGGGCAGCGTATTGACCGACGCAATTCTCGGCGAAGGCGTGACCGTTGAGCCGCATTGCGTGGTGGCAGAAAGCCGCCTCGACGATGGCGTCATCATCGGTCCCTTTGCGCGGCTGCGCCCGAACAATCACTTGAAGGCCGGCGCGCGAATCGGCAATTTCGTCGAACTGAAGAAAAGCACCATCGGCGAAGGCACCAAAGCGATGCACCTCTCGTACCTGGGCGACGCCAAGATCGGAACCAAGAGCAACATCGGCGCAGGCACGATTACCTGCAATTACGATGGCTTCCACAAGTATCCGACGTCGATTGGGAACAAAGTTTTCATCGGCAGCGATACAGCCCTCGTCGCACCGGTGCGCGTCGGTGACGGCGCGTACGTCGGCGCAGGTTCAACGATCACGGACAACGTCCCCTCTGGTGGATTGGCCATCGCTCGCGGCCGCCAGGTCAACAAACCAGGCTGGGCCGCGAAAAAACGCCGCGAACTGGCTGCTTCCGAAAAGCCAAAGAAACCGTCCCGCCGGCGCGCAATGAAAAAATCACAGCGCAGAACGAAAAAGCGACGGTAGGCTTTTCAAGATGAGAAAGTATGAGCTACCTGCGTTTCTAGTTGGGGTCGTGACACAGGCCAAGTACGACCGATGGCTTGAGAGAAAATCAGCCACACACGTCAAGCGGGATAGGCATCGCGGAAATCGGGGCGCCAAAATCGCAGAGTATAAGGTCGCAATCCATAGCGCTGTTATCCGATCGGAGGGATTAGACTCCTACACAAAGGAGAAGCTCCACTGGGACCTCCTCAGCAAATGGAGTAACGAGGAAGCCAAAAACAGGCGTAGGCAGCACAAAAGAGAATTCTATTTATTGCCAACCGTGGACCATGTTGGCGACGGTAGCGGAGAACCGGAATTCAACATTTGCGCCATGCTTACGAACGATGTGAAGAGTGACCTGTCGCACGAAGAGCTTCTCGATTTTTGTGAAAAATTGCTGAAGGCTGCGGATAGATGGTCGGCCGGTTCGGATGTGCTAAAATAGGAGTTCCCGCAATCCCACAGGGGGCTGGCACCTCATGAAATTTGGAGTCGTCGTTTTCCCCGGGTCCAATTGTGACCACGACGCGTTTTACGCCATCGGCAACGTCCTGCAGAAGCCCGTCGAGTTCATCTGGCACCAATCCGAAGATCTTGCGAATTGCGAAGCCATCATTCTGCCCGGTGGATTTTCCTACGGCGACTATCTGCGCACCGGCGCCATCGCGCGCTTTTCTCCGGTGATGAAGTCCGTCGAGAAGTTCGCCAAGAGTGGAGGAATGGTCCTGGGCATCTGCAACGGCTTCCAGATTCTTTGCGAAGCGGGCTTGCTTCCCGGCGCCATGATGCGCAACAGCGGTCTGCGCTTCATCTGCCGCCACGTCCACATTCGCGTCGAGCAAACGGACACGCCGTTCACCAACGCTGCGCAGAAGGGCCAAATCCTCAAGATTCCCATCGCGCATTCCGATGGCAACTACAACTGCGATGAGACCACGCTTGCCGACCTCGATAAAAATCGCCAAGTCATTTTTCGCTATACGACTCCCGACGGCTCTGACGACAACGCCGGCAATCCTAACGGCGCGGTTCACAACATCGCGGGAGTCTGCAACCGCGAACGCAACGTCGCCGGTTTGATGCCCCATCCCGAGCGTGCTGTTGAATGCGCTCTCGGCTTCTCCGACGGCCTGGTCATTTTCCGCTCCATGGTGGAAGCGCTCGTCGGCGCCGCCAAGGCCACAGCATGAGCAGAGCCCACGGCCTCAAATCGTTGTCGCAGACCTGAAACATGGCCACTGCTAGCACCGAAATTCGAGTGACCCCCGAAATCGCCGCCGAACATGGCGTCACGCGCGAGGAGTACGCGCGCATTCAGCAAATCCTTGGCCGCGACCCGAACATCACCGAGCTGGGAATTTTCAGCGTGATGTGGAGCGAGCACTGCTCCTATAAATCGAGTAAAGTCCACTTGAAGCGCCTGCCCATACGCGGGAAGCTCGTGGTGCAAGGCCCGGGAGAAAACGCCGGCGTCGTCGACATTGGCGACGGCCTCGTTGCGGCCTTCAAAATCGAATCGCACAATCATCCGAGTTATGTTGAGCCGTTTCAGGGCGCGACCACCGGCGTCGGCGGCATCCTGCGCGACATTTTCACCATGGGCGCGCGGCCCATCGCCGTCCTCGACTCTCTTCGCTTCGGGGAAATCACTGCGAGCAAGCGCACTAGCGAAGCAGATGCCGCGAAAAACCGCCGCATCCTCGACGGCGTCGTCCGCGGCGTCGGAAGTTACGGAAACTGTTTCGGCGTTCCCACCGTCGGCGGCGAAGTCGCCTTCGAGCCGTGCTATTCGCAAAATCCGCTTGTCAACGCGCTCGCGCTCGGCATCGCCAAAAAGGAAGAAATCTTTCTCGCCAAAGCCAAAGGCATCGGCAATCCCGTGATTTACGTCGGCGCAAAAACGGGCCGCGACGGAATTCACGGTGCGTCTCTGCTCGCCTCCGCTGAATTTACCGAAGAATCTAAGCAGAAACGCCCCAACGTGCAAGTCGGCGACCCTTTCATGGAGAAGCTTCTTCTCGAAGCGTGCCTCGAAGCCATGCGAACGGGCGCGGTCGTTGCAATTCAGGACATGGGCGCCGCCGGCCTCACCTGCTCCACAATGGAGATGGCCTCGCGAGGCGGCACGGGCATCGAAATTGACCTCGCCAAAGTTCCGCAGCGCGAAACCGGCATGACGCCCTACGAAATCATGCTCAGCGAATCGCAGGAGCGCATGCTCCTGGTTGCAGAGAAAGGCCGCGAGCACGAAGTCCTCGCCGTTTTCAAGAAATGGGGCCTCGACGCCGTCGTCGTTGGCCACGTCACCGAAGGTGGCATCGCCCGCATCAACAACAACGGACGCATCGCCGCCGAAATTCCCGCGCATCCTCTTGCGGAAGAAGGGCCGGTCTACCATCGCCCCATCGCCGCGCCAGCGCCGCGAATCCAAACCGAAAAAGATTGGTTCGCCTTTGCTCCCGAAGGTACGAATCTCACTGCGAATTTCGTGAAGCTGCTGGCCTCACCCGCGATTGCTTCCAAGCGCTGGATCACCGAGCAGTATGACACCAGCGTTCGCACCAACACTTTGGCAGGCCCCGGCGCGAGCGATGCCGCAGTCGTGCGCATCAAGGACCCCAAGTCGGGAGCGGTGAAGCGCGCCCTCGCGCTCTCCACTGACGGCAACGGCCGCTGGTGCCAGCTCAATCCTCGCGTTGGCGCCATGCATGCCGTTGCGGAAGCCGCCCGCAACGTGGCCGCCAGCGGCGCGCGCCCCATCGCCGCCACGAATTGCCTCAACTTCGGCAGCCCGGAAAAACCAGAAGTGATGTGGCAATTCTCTGAGACCATCGACGGCCTTGCCGAAGCCTGCACCGTCCTCGGCACGCCCGTCACCGGCGGCAACGTCAGCTTTTACAACGAGACTCTCGGCAAATCGATCTACCCGACGCCCGTTATAGGCGTTCTTGGCATTCTCGAAGACGCCTCCCGCGTCCTGAAAATCGCCTTCCGCAACGAAGGCGACTTGATTCTGTTGCTCGATGGCGCGGGCCCAATAGACACGGCAACCGTAGGGGCACGATACATCGTGCCCTCCGCTGACACGTCGCGGCGCGAATTTTCCTCCTCTGAATATTCCAAGACCATCGCCGGCATCGTCGCCGGCGAACCTCCTGTCATCGAGCTCACCGCCGAGAAGCGTCTCCAGGATTGCCTCGTCGCTCTCGCCGCCGAAAGCGCCGTGCAATCCGCCCACGATATTTCCGACGGCGGCCTCGCCGTCACCCTCGCCGAATCCTGCTTCGCCTCTGTAGTGGCCGGTCTTCAGACCGGTTCATTTTCTTTGGGCGCCTCGGTCCAGTTCGACGATCTCTCCCCCGCCGAATCCGTTCTCTTCGGCGAACGCGGCGCCCGCGCCGTCGTTTCCGCCTCGCCGTCAAAACTTGCCCGCGTTCTCAAAATTGCGAGACAATACCATGTGGCGGCGCGCGAGCTCGGCAAGGTCATCCGCGAAGGCTCGTTCCGCATCGAATACAGGGGGAGCGCGGTGATCGAAAGTTCCGTTGAAACACTCCGCGACGCCTGGGCCAATTCATTGGAACGCACGCTAACCGCAAAATGAGCCAGAAACTCGCATTCGCCGACGATCATTTCCACGACGAGTGTGGCGTCTTCGGTGTCTTCGGCCACCCTGAAGCCTCGAACCTCGCCTATCTCGGCCTCTATGCGCTGCAGCATCGCGGCCAGGAATCCGCAGGCATCGTTTCCAGTGACGGCAAAGAGTTGCACGTGCACCGCGCCATGGGCGAAGTCGAAGAAATTTTCCTGCCGAGCGTGCTCGCGCAACTCCCCGGCAGTCTCGCCATCGGCCACACGCGCTACTCCACTGCCGGCGATAAAGCGCTGCTCAACGCGCAGCCCATCATGATCGACTGCAACAAGGGCAAAGTCGCCCTCGGCCACAACGGCAACCTCACCAACGCCGCCGAGTGGCGCCGCAAGCTTGAGCATCGCGGTTCCATCTTCCAGACCAACAGCGACACCGAAGTGATCGTCCATCTGATAGCGCGCTCGCAGGCGCGCAATCTTTCCGGCGCCCTTGGCGATGCGCTCAATCAAGTGGAAGGCGCTTACTCCCTTCTCGTCCTTACCCAGGACGAGCTTTACGCCGTGCGCGATCCCCGCGGCTTCCGCCCCCTGGTGCTTGGCAAATTGACCACGCCCGGTGGCTTCGTCTCGTGGCTAGTAGCCTCGGAAACTTGCGCTTTTGATCTGCTGAACGCGCAATACGTCCGGGAGATCGAGCCCGGCGAAATGGTGCGTATCTCCAAATCCGGCATCGAGTCCATCCACTTTGCGCCGGAAAAGCAGCTCCAGCAGTGCATTTTCGAGCATGTCTATTTCTCCCGTCCGGACAGCATCATTTTCGGCCGTTCCGTAAACGAAAGCCGCGAGATGCTTGGCCGCCTCCTCGCACAGGAGCATCCCGTCCAAGCGGACATCGTCGTGCCCGTGCCGGATTCCGGCGTTCCCGCGGCCGTCGGCTATGCGCTTGAATCAAGAATCCCCTTCCGCATGGGCTTGATCCGCAATCACTACATCGGACGCACTTTCATCGAGCCGTCGCAAGCCATCCGCAATTTCGGCGTGAAGCTAAAGCTCAATCCCATCCGTGGCTTGATCGAGGGCAAGCGCGTGATCCTCGTCGACGATTCCATCGTGCGCGGCACCACCAGCCGCAAAATCGTCCGCATGGTCCGCGAAGTCGGCGCAAGAGAAGTTCACGTGCGCATCAGTTGCCCGCCGACGATTTCCCCGTGCTACTATGGCGTGGACACCCCTACGCGTGAGGAGCTGATTGCCTCTTCCAACACGCCCGAAGAAATCTGCAAATTCCTTGGCGCCGATTCATTGGGCTACGTTTCTCTTCCGGCGCTGCGCCGCGCCGTCGGTGATACCGCGGGCAAGTTCTGTACGTCTTGTTATACGGGCGTTTATCCCACGGATCTGGTGCAATTGGAAGTGCGCGAAAGCGCTGCCAACGGCAAATCCAGCGAACATGCCCCAGGCAACGGCAGTGAATCCGCGTCCGCAGAGCGGCCGGTGGTGGTGGAACGTGAGAGCTGAAAAGAAGAAAAAGCAAGAAGAAGCGAACGTGCCCGTGAAAACCAAGATTCAGCGCGAGATCATCGCCTGGTTCTGGGTCGGCCTCGTCTTTCTGCTCATCAACGGCACGATCGGCCAGGCGCGCGTCATTCCCTCCGGCTCGATGGAGAACACGCTGCTCATCGGCGACCACCTCATCATGAGCCGCGTCGGCTACGACGCCGGCGTCCCCTTCACCAACTGGCACGTGCCGCTATGGCGCAATCCCAAACGCCAGCAAGTGATTATCTTCAAGCCGCCGTTTGCTCCGGACACGCCAGACTATGTAAAGCGCGTCATCGGACTGCCCGGCGAGACTGTCGACATTCACGATGGTGGCGTCTGGATCAATGGCCAGCGTCTTAAGGAGAACTACACGCGTGGGCTCTCCGAACGGCCTGACCCTTCATTCCTAATGGGCAATTTCAAAGGGCTCCCTTTCACCGTGCCGAAGGACTGTTATTTCGTGATGGGAGACAATCGGGAAAATTCTCTGGACAGCCGCTTCTGGGGCTGCGTCCCACGCAACGACATCATCGGCACTCCCGTCATGATTTACATGTCACTGGAGGCGCCGCAAGGCGCTTGGGACTCCGGCCAGATTCGGGAGCGGTTTTTCGCCTACGCGAATGCCGTGCTGCATCCGAGAATCGTGCGCTGGAGCCGGATTTTCCGGACCTTTTAAGTTGCAGAAGAGTTGCTGTTCGCAATAGCCGCCGCGATCCCCACGGCGCTTCAATGAACTCCTATCGATGACGGCGCGCGGCAGAGTACGCCCCGATTAAGAAAGTACGGAACGGAAGCGAGCGGGTCTTCATGAAATATGCCGATGCCGGAGTGAACATCGCCGTCGCGGATGACGTGAAGCAAAGAATTCGCCACCATGCCAGCCGCACCTTCACTCCCGGCGTTGTCGGCGGCATCGGCGGTTTCGGCGCGCTCTTCGCGCTGGACCGGAAAAAATGGAAAGAGCCCGTGCTGGTTTCCAGCGCGGACGGCGTGGGCACCAAGCTCAAAATCGCCATGTCCATGGGCGTGCACTCCACCGTCGGCGCCGACCTTGTCAATCACTGCATAAACGACATTCTCGTCCAGGGCGCCGAGCCGCTGTTTTTCCTCGACTATCTGGCGATGGGCAAACTCGAGCCACAGGTCGTCGAACAGCTTGTGGAAGGCATGAGCCGTTCCTGCCGCAAAGCCGGCTGCGCCCTCATCGGCGGCGAGACTGCGGAGATGCCGGGGTTTTATCCGCCCGGCGAATACGATCTCGCGGGCTTCATCGTTGGCGTTGTCGAGCGAAAAAAAATTCTGACTGGGAAGTGCGTCCAGCCCGGAGATGCTTTGCTCGCCCTCCCTTCAGCCGGCCTGCACACCAACGGCTATTCGCTGGCGCGCAAGCTGGTCTTTGAAGTTGCAAAGCTGAAGCCGGATACTTACGTCGCCGATGTCGGAAATAAAATCGGCGCGGAATTGCTGAAGCCGCATCTATGTTATGCGCCGGCGCTGAAGAACGTCGTCGCCCGGGGCTGGGTTTCCGCTCTCGCGCACATCACCGGCGGCGGCATTCCGGGAAATTTGCCTCGCGTGTTGCCCAGCGGCGTGAAAGCGGAAATTGACCTGGCATCGTGGCCTGTGCTGCCAATCTTCAAGTATCTCGCCAGGCTCGGGAAGATCGACGCTGGCGAATTGCTGCAATCCTTCAACATGGGAGTCGGAATGATTCTCATCGTCCCGCCGAAAAAAGTGAAGTCGGTGGAAGCCGACCTCAAGAAGCACCGCGAAAAATTCTTCCGCATCGGCCGCATTGAACGCAGTGAATCCGGCAAAGCCCGCGTCAGCTACTCCGGTACTCTCAACCTTTGAGCCGCAGTCTGGGGCTTGAGCCTTACAGGGCGATGTGCTTATTATTGGGCTTGTCTGTGGTGTTTGCTTTCCACATCGTTCGGATCCATGCTCACTGGAAGAACTGCCCGCACGTCCAACATCACAAGGATTCCCCCAGCGAATCTTTAAGGAGGTATGCCGTGAATTCTCCGCAAACAAACCTCGATCTCTTGGCTGCACGAATACAAAAACTGGAAGCTTCGAATCATCGCTGGAAGTTCGTGAACGCCCTGCTCCTACTCTCCGGCGTATCGGTCCTTTTGATGGGCGCGAAGCCTGCCGACCGCCTTCAGCCTCCCGTCATTCGCGCTGGCTCGGTCGAAGCACAGGAGTTCATCCTGAAGGATGAGACCGGTCACGTTTATGCGCGCCTGAGCCTGAATCCATCACTCCCAAAAGTAACGCAGAAAGGACGCACATTCCTTTTCCCGAATGATACTTTTCCAGGGGGCGAGGCGGCCCTTCAGTTCTACAACGAAAAAGGCGAAGTACTCTGGACCGCGCCTTCGATGGGCGGAGCACAATTTTTGCCCGCAAGATAAGCTGCGGTGACTTCAGAGCTCCAAGTGAGTGGTCGTGTGACTGATGTGGCTTACACGGGTCCGCTCCACCGTAGTTTGGATGATGCGCAACTCCTCAGCGCCGCGCACTTCTTTCCGCTGGCGTCCAGAACGGCTGCTTGGTCGGCACAAACTCGATCGGCGTTTCTTTCACAAACGTTTTCATCCACCTCACGCACTCTTCCATCCCTGCCTGTTCGGAGGGCACATGCCCGATTACAATCAGCCCTTTTCTTTTTCCTTCGCTAACCGCGTCCGCCGCATATTCCACCGTTTCCCATTCGCGCGTTTCGCCCACCAGCAAAACTTCCACGTTATCCATTTCCAGCGCGTGTGTTTCCCGTTCGAATCCTGCCGATCCCGGGCTCAGCGCCAGCTTCGTCACTTTCATCTCTGGATTTCCTACTGTGCGCAACACCGGGGTATTCAGCCGCTTCGCGACATCCGCCGCTAATTTCTCCAGCGTAGTTTCCGGTACTGTAAACAGGTGCGGATTTTCCGCGCTCTGGTATTTCTCCCAGTCCAGCGCCTTCACCATCCCGGCCAGGATCCCGTCTGGCTTTCTCAGGTGCCAGTGGTCGTGAAATCTCCAGACCACCAGCCCGTTTTTCTCGATGAACGCCCGCTTCTCCTTCCAGACCGCGTCGTTCTCATCCATTCCTTGCGGCTGGTCCAGGTGATTGTAAAACGTCGGCTCGTGCGTGATGACCAGGTTCTGTCTGTTTGCCACCGCCCGCTGCAGTACGTCCAGCGTCGCCATCATGGTCACCGCAATCCCTGTCACGCGCGTATCCGGATTCCCTGCCTTAAACGTGTCTACGGTTTCCGTTTTCCAAGGTACGCCAACGTGCTCTTGAATCGCTGCTATTACTTCCCGTGCCGTCGGCCGTTTTTCTTGGGCCGTCGCGTACGAGCACAGCACAGTCGCAATCAGTACCGCGCCAAGTGCGTGGCCTCGCAATTTCACTTTGGCAATCCTTCCGCGAACTGCGGACAGAGCGCCCGCGCCCTTCGCGCCAACTCGCGCTCCAATTGATGCGTCCATCGAACTTCCGCGCGCATCTGCTCGAGCATTAACCCCACCATCCACACCGCTTCATGATACTTGTGGCCAACCTCCGCGTAAATCGACTGCAGAGTTTTCTTCTCTCTCGCGATTTCCTTTAGCAAAAATTTTCGTCTGCGCTTCAACTGACTCCGGAAGACTCCCGGCCGCGCCTGCCAGGAAAGCGCCATCCAAGTCAGAAAAAGCGGGTGTTCCCTCTGTGTGGTCCAGCCTTGGTGCTCTAAAGCATCCGCGAGCGCCGCACGCCCCTTCTCTGTGGTCTCAAACGTGCTCCGCTCCGGTCCCCCTGCCGAGTCTTCCGTTTCCAAAGATCGAATCAGCCCCCCGCGCGCCAATTTCTCCAGGGAGTAATACACTTGCGGCCGCGACACGTTTGCCCAATCTCGAATCTCGCGTCTCTCCAGCTCCAGATTCGCCTGATACCCGTGCATCGGGCGCTCCGCGAGCAAGCTCAGCAACACGAGATCCGGCGTTGTCAGCTCTACTCTCCTCGCTCGGCGTGCGCGTCTTCCGCGATTCTCCGTAAATCTCTGTGTCCTCGGCGTCTCTGCGTTTTCCCGTGTCTTCATTTTTTCCCCGTCTTACGCTTCGTGCTCCAATACCACCACTCACACTGCTCGGCAGGCAGTCGTGGATTTTTTGCTTGCGCCACTGCCGCACAAAAAGTATCCAGCACACAAGGATCCTGCCGCTGGCCGGTCAGGCGATTCAGCTTCGCATACAAATTTTCCGGACTCTGTAACGCCAGTTGCGCCACGCTGCGAATTCTTAGCAGCTCAAAGTCGCGTAGCATCGCTGGTCCGATCGAAATCAAATCCCCCAACTGCTGTCCTCCGATCCTGGCCCGTTTCTTTTGGCGCAGCGTTCCGGCACTCATAAAGAAATCTCCTTGACTTACTAGTCTAATTTAGACTAGTCTAAACTAGTCTAAATTAGACTAGTTGCCTTGTCAAGGAGATTCCCGCCGTGCGCTCATTTCTCACGCCTCTCGCTTCCCTTGTTCTGGTTTTCGTTTTGTCTTCCGTTCGCGCCAATTCATCTCAGGAGATCAAATCCATGAACGTCAAGCGCATCACCCCAGTCCTGCTCGTCAAAGAGATCGAGCCCATCGTCCCTTTCTGGGTCGATCGTCTCGGTTTCACGAAAACCATCGAAGTTCCGGAAGGGAACAAACTCGGCTTTGTCGCTTTTCAGAAAGGCTCCGCCGAAGTGATGTACCAGACTTACCCCAGCGTGGAGAAGGACGCGCCGCCGTCCATGTCCGCGGACGCCAGAAAGGGCCCCACGTATCTCTACATGGAGATTGATAACCTGGACGCTGTGCTTGCCGCCATGAAAGACGTGAAAATTGTCATGCCCGTCCGCACCGCCTTTTACGGCATGCGCGAATTCGGCGTCCAGGACCCCGGAGGCCACTTCATTACTTTCGCCCAGCCGGTTGCCGCGCCGCAGCACTAGCGCTTTGCCAGCCTGGCCCAGACGAGGCAAAGTACTCTCTCCTCGTACCAGCCCTTGTACTATTCAGGGTACCGGTACAAGTAGGTTTGACAGACCACCTGCGCGAATCTACGCTTGTGGGCATTGCGTTTCGTCCTCGTCAAGAGCAGCGGTTTCCTGAATCGATTTAAACCTCAGGCCTGCTGGTTCGATCAGCGAAAGGAATTATGTCTCAAGGAAGATCTGCGTTCAGTGATGCTGCGTCCAGAGCCGTGCTCGATTCCGCGCCCGAAGGCATACTGGTCGTGAATCGCGAAGGCCAAATCGTCCATGTGAACGCGCAGACGGAAGAACTTTTCGGTTATGGTCCGGACGAGCTGCTCGGCCTGCATTTCGAAGTCCTGCTGCCAGAATCATTTCGAGAGGAACACCTGCGGCAGATCGCCGGTTACACGCGCGCTCCGGGACTGCGCCCGGGAAGGGTTGGACTGGAACTGCGAGGACTTCACAAAGACGGAACGGAAATCCTACTTGAAATGAGTTTGTGTTCCGTGGACGTTCAGGACGGCCCTTTGGTGTGCTGCGTCCTGCGGAAAATCGCCAGTCCAAAGTCTTCGGAGCATCCGTCGCGCGAAGTGGAGCAGCGCTTCCGCCTGATGGTGGAGAATAGCCACGACATTCTCACCATTCGCGACGCTGACACTCGCGTCCGTTACACCAGTCCGTCCATTCATCGTGTGCTCGGTTACCGGCAGGAGGAAATCATCGGTTCCACGGGCTTTGAATTGATTCACCCCGAAGACCGTTCGAACGTCGAGACGGCGCTGACTGAATTCTGGAAGAATCCCGGCGCCCGCGATTCCATCCAGTACCGCGCCCGCCACGCGAACGGCTCGTGGGTTTCGCTGGAAGTCGTCGCCTACAACTTGCTGGACCACCCGGACATCCGCGGCGTGGTCATCAATGGCCGCGACATCAGCCAGCGCATGCAGACGGAAGCCGAAAGAGAACGCACCATCGCTGAATTGCAGGAAGCGATCTCCAAACTGGATACCTTGACAGGCCTCGTGACCATCTGCGCCTCTTGCAAAAAAATTCACGCTGAGAATGGCAGTTGGCAGCAGATCGAGTCCTACATCCGCGATCGCTCCCAGGTCGAGTTCTCTCACAGCATGTGCCCGGAGTGCTCACTAATCTGGTACCCCGACCACTACCAGAAATAGCCGTCGCGGATCACTGCTTAGCAGGCGTTGGCAGCGGAGGTGGCCTGCGCTCGAGTTCCGTCGGCACCGCAATCGAACGAGCGCCATTCTTTCCCACCGCGCGCACGGCAAAAAAGTGATTGTCGGTCGATACGCCTTTCAAGACCGTTTCGCCCGGCGCAGCCGCAAAATCATAAACCGCCCAACGCGGTTCGCTGGTCTCGCGCCACAGAATCTCGAATCCCGAGCGTTCGGCATCCTCTTCGGCAGCCCACGACACTTTCGCATCCGGCGTCACTGCTCCCGTTAACCTTGCCTTGCTGGGTGGCTCCGGAGCCATCGCCAATTGCCTCAGCGCTTCCGAATTGTCCCGCGCCGCGTCGCCCATAAACGTAAAGTTCAGATATTTCTCGAAATCGCCGTACTCAATTCCGTTTTCCGTGCGCGGCGTCTGGTGCTGGTGATTGTAGTCTTCCAGCGGCTCCGTGAATCGCACCGCCGGCAGCCCCGCCTTGTAAAACGGATAATGATCGCCGCCGCGGCCGTAGCGGTCCACGCGGAAAACCATTCGAATCGCCCCGCGCCCATCGATTTCTTCAATCGCGCGCGCCAATTCCCGCGAAGGCGAATCCGCATCGTCGATCTCGCCATTTCCAGAAAAAAGCCGCACGCGATGCGGCGCGCCGGCCGCCGGGTCCGCGCCCACGATGTCGTCGTCCAGCATTCCGCCCACGGTGTAACCTTGCTGCTTCACCCAATCCACCAGGTGCGTGCTGCCGAGAAGCCCCTGCTCTTCTCCGGACACCGCGGCGAAAAGGATCGTCCCGCGATACGACGCCCCGCCCTTCGCCCCCGCCTTGCTCAGCAGCCGCGCGCACTCCACGCTCACCGCCACTCCCGATGCATCGTCGTCCGCCCCGGGAGCATCCGCCTGCGTGTCCATCACATTCGAAGGCCGCGAATCAAAATGCCCCGACACTATAAAAATTGTTTTCGCCAATTTCGGATCGGTTCCTGGCAGAATCGCGTAAACATTTTCCAGCGGAATCGGCTTGCCCGAAGTCCGTTCCGAAGTCGATTCGAACTTGTCGACCACCACTTGCAGCTTGCCACCGGAATCCTTGGCGATCTCATTCAATCGCGCCACGATTGCATCGCGCCCGCATCCAATCCCGCGCTTTGGATCATCCCACGAAGAAAGCGTCAGCCGCGTTCCGCACGCCACCAGCTTCCCGATCAGCGCCCGCATAGACTTTTCATCCACTGACGCGCGCGCCACTCGCCCCGCCGGCCGCGCCAAAATCTTAGGCTGCGGTTTTCCCTTTGCGGGCTCCGCCGGATCCCGGGGAGCCACCTGCTGCGCCGCCGCTGGAATCGATCCAGCTGCCAGCAGCGCCAGCAACGCCGCCTCAACCATTCTTTTGCCAACGGTCTTCTCTTGATTCGCCATCGTTTCCATTCCCAAGTAGGATTTCTTTCTAAATGAAGCTGGCATTCTACCGCGAAAGCCACAATTCCTTGGAGTCGCGCGCCCTCTCCCCCCACTCATGCGATGGCCAAGAATACGTCCTCTTGGTAGTGGGTCAGTTTGAATTTTGACCCCTACTGTCACGATTAAGAAAATTCAAACTGACCCACTACCGTCCCTCCCGAAATTGACTTCCATCCCGATACTCTGGAATCATCCCATGCGTACTTAATTCCAGTGGTGGTAACGCCTCAAGGGCTCCCGCGCACGCGTGCGTCTTGAGTCATTCTGAAAGGGAACTCCGGCATGGTAGCTGGCATTCGCACGCGCGACCTTCGCAAGGTCTACAACTCGGCTCCTCCCGTGGCCGCAGGCACGGGAGGCTTCTCGTTCGGCGCGCCGAAAGCCAAGGGCAAGCAGCCCAGGCCGGAAATCGTCGCGCTCGACGGAATCTCCCTCGACATCCTGCCCGGAGAAATTTTCTGCCTGCTCGGGCCCAACGGCGCCGGCAAGTCCACAACCGTCGGTGTTCTCACCACACGTGTCCGCCCCACCGGCGGGCAGGCGTTCATCGGCGAATACGACGTCTGGCAAAACCAGGTCGCCGTCAAGCGCCTGATCGGCGTGGTCGCCCAGCGCCCCAATCTGGATTTCTCGCTGACCGCTCGCGAGATACTCACGTTTCACGGCGCGTATTTCGGCCTTTCGTCCCAGGAACGCGCCAAGCGCGCCGAGGCCCTTCTCGAACGCTTCAAGCTTACCGATCGCGCCGACCAGATGGTCCGCGGCTTCTCCGGTGGCATGATGCAGCGCCTCTCCATCGCGCGCGCGATGATGCACGACCCGCAGGTGCTTTTCCTCGACGAACCCAGCGCCGGCCTGGACCCGCAAACCCGTTTGCTCCTCTGGGAAATCGTGCGCGAATACAACCAGAGCGGAAAAACGATTCTTCTCACCACGCACAACATGGAAGAAGCCGACGCGCTCTGTAAACGCCTTGCCATCATCGACCACGGCCGCGTCATCGCTCTCGGCACTCCCCAGGAGCTGAAGTCCGCTGTTCCCGGCGGCTACTTGCTCCGCCTCCGCTTCGGCCTGCACTCCCCGGATTTCCTCATACGCCTCCAGGCTCTTGCCGGCGTCCGTGAAGTCCGCGCCAACGACAGCAATGGCGCCGACGTCTACGCCGACCGCGGCGGCTCACTCGTTGCGGAGGTCGCCGCTTTGGCTTCCGGCGCGGGCGTCGAGTTGTGCGACGTACACATCTCCGAGCCCAGCCTCGAAAATCTTTTTTTGCACCATACCGGGAGGAGCCTGCGCGAATGAACTGGAAAGCGTTTCTCGCCATGCTCGCGCGCGACGCGCACGTCGCCCGCCGCAACTTCGTGGCGCTGCTGTTTCAAACTTTCTTGCAGCCGTTGATGTTCGTGTTTATTTTTGGCCGCGTCATGGTCGGCAGCGGCTACATGCCGCCGTCCTACAAGAGCCTCTTGCTCCCGGGAATCATGGCCATCTGCATGGTCGGCACAGGCATCTGGGCCGTCGCCATGCCGCTAATCGCCGAATTTCAATTCACGCGCGAAATCGAAGACCGCCTGCTCGCCCCCATGGAAATCTCCTGGCTCGCCATTGAGAAGGTTGTCGCCGGCACGTTGCAAGCGCTGGCTGCCGGCCTCATGGTTATCCCTGCCGCCTGGCTGCTGCTTCGCCCCGGTGTTGACCTCCACGTTCCCCATCCGCTGCTTTTTGCGCTGGTAGCGATTCTCGTGGCTCTTTTTTCGGCGACTGGCGGCCTCGCGCTCGGCTGCAGCATGCAGCAAACGCACATCGGCTTGATGTTCAGCCTGATCGTCGCTCCCATGATTTTCTTCGGCTGCACGTACTATCCCTGGAGTGCGCTCGAAAAATTTCCCGTCCTGCAAAAAGCCGTGCTCGTAAATCCTCTCGTCTACGCCAGCGAAGGACTTCGCGCCACGATGATTCCCCAGTTTCCGCATCTCCCCTTGCTCGCGGTCGTCGTCGGCCTGGTATTTTTCAACGCCTTGCTGCTCGTCACCGGCCTTCGCAACTTCCACGGCAAGTCCGTTACTTGAGTCTGACTTTCAACTTTGAAGCCTCCTCCCTGCGTTTTGTCGATTCAGCCGCTTGTGCTAACGTTTTTCGTTCATGAACAAGCGCATAGGCGTGCTCTTAAGCGGCCGCGGCTCGAATTTCGAGGCTCTTGCGAACAGCGTCGCGGCAGGCCGCATCCCCAACGCGGAAATCGCCATCGTCGTCAGCAATCGTGAAGGCGCTCCGGGCATCCAACGCGCCGAAGGCCGCGGCATCAAAACGCGCGTGATCCCTTCGAAAGGCCTCGAGCGCGAAGTTTATGATCGCCAGGTCGCTGCGGTTCTCGATGAGCACAAAGTCGACCTCATCTGCCTTGCCGGATACATGCGCCTGCTCTCTCCCTTTTTTGTCGCCAAATATCCAAACCGCATCCTGAATATTCATCCGTCGCTGCTGCCGTCGTTCCCGGGCCTCGAATCGCAGCGCCAGGCCCTCGAATATGGCGTAAAATTCGCCGGCTGCACCGTTCATTTCGTGGATGAAAATCTCGACGCCGGCCCGATCATTTTGCAGGCCACCGTTCCCGTTTTCGATCAAGACACGGAGGCCTCCCTCTCCGAAAAAATCTTGAAGGAAGAGCATCGCATCTATTCCGAAGCCGTTAAGATTGTCCTGGAAGGGAAATACAAAATCGCCGGCCGCCGCGTACTTCGGTCAAGCTGAATTCAAATTATGACGCCAGTAAAAGTCAAATCCGTCGAAGAACATCTCACCTACTTGAAAAAGGGCGTCGCTGAAATCATTCCCGAAATCGAACTCAAAGCCAAACTCGAAAACTCCTTGAAAACCGGCAAACCCCTGCGCGTCTACCTCGGTGTGGACCCCACTGCCCCCGATCTTCACTTGGGCCACACCGTCGTGCTTCGCAAGCTGAAGCATTTTCAGGATCTGGGCCACACCGCTGTTTTTCTGATCGGCGATTTCTCCGCGATGATTGGCGACCCCACGGGCGTATCCGAAACCCGTCCGCCGCTGACGCGCGAGCAAGTCGACGCCAATGCCAAAACGTACCTCGCGCAGGTCTACAAAATCCTCGACAAGGAAAAAACGGAAGTCCGCTACAACAGCGAATGGCTCGGCAAAATGTCCGCCGAAGATGTCGTCCGTTTGTGTTCCCACTATCGGCTAGCCCGCATGCTGGAACGTGAAGACTTTAGTTCGCGGCTGGACAAAGGCCAGCCCATCTCCGTGCATGAGCTTCTGTATCCGCTCTTGACGGCGATGGACGCGGTCAAATTGCAGTCCGATGTGGAGCTGGGCGCCACCGAACAAAAATTCAATTTGTTAGTGCACCGTGAGATCCAGCGCGAATATGGCCTGCCTGGGCAAGCTATTCTGACCATGCCGATTCTTGTGGGGCTCGACGGCCAGCGCAAGATGTCCAAGAGTCTCGGCAACTACGTCGGCATCACCGAGCCGCCGTCTGAAATGTTCGGGAAAATGATGTCCATCCCTGACGAACTGATGTGGTCTTACTACGAACTGCTCACCGATCGCGCGCCACAGGAAATCGCGGCGCTAAAACAGGAAGTAGCCGCCGGCAAGCTGCATCCCATGGATGCAAAGATGCGGCTCGCAGAAGAAGTGATCTCAGGCTTCCACGGTCAAGCCGACGCGCGCAGAGCCGCCGAAAGTTTCCAGCGCGTCTTTCGCGACCGCCAGAACCCCGAGCAGATTCAAGAGCTGAAGGTTAAGCGTCTTGGCACTCACTTCGTCTTTTTCATGAAGAGGCCAGAGGCGGGAACCGATCTTTCGCAGCCTCGCGATGTATCGCTGCTTGGCGCGGAACGTTGGTCCAAGTTCCTTGCGATTACCGGACAAGTTTCCTCCATTGCGGAAGCTGAGCGCCTGATCAAGCAGAAAGCCGTGGAGATTGACGGCGAAGTCCTGACGGATCCGACGGCGCGGATCAATTTGGACCTCAAATCCGAATTCATTGTACGCATCGGAAAAAAGAAGTTTTTCCGCATCGTTGTGGAACAACAACAAGTCCACTGAAGTGAGAGGGCACAACCCTCCTACGCTTCCTCTCGCGAATCACCAGTCCAAGTCGCCGGTCACGGAATACGGTTCACGGGACACGGATCACGCCGTGCTACGCCAGCACTTCGGCGACGAGTCGCGCCACATGCTCCGCCACCCCAGGAGCGGCCGTCAATCCCGGCGATTCCATCCCCACCAGGTGAATCGCCTGCGGCACCTTGGGGTCGCGCGTGATCACGAAATCCGCAATGCCTTTCCCGCCCGGCGGAACCAGTTTTGGCCGCAGCCCCGAATACCCAAGCTGCAAGTCCTTCTCCTCGATTTCCGGCAGGAGCGTTTTCGCGCTGTGCGCGAAATCCGCAATCGGCAAGCGGTTCTTCTCGTAATTGTCTTTGCCCTCGACGTACGTCGCCGTCGGCCCCAGCAGAAACGTTCCCCACAGCGTTTTCGTAAAGTGAACGCCGAGACTCAATCCGTCGCTGTGCGGCAGCGGATAAACAAGATTGTTGATCAGCGACGACCGCGGTCCGCGCACTTCGCAATACTCCCCCCGCACCGGATAAATCTTCCACGAACGATTCCCCAGCATCGCCGCCACTTCATCGGCATACAGTCCCGCAGCATTGATCACGCAGCGCGCGTCGATCGTTTCGTCCTGCGCGTCTTCTTCGTCGCCGATGCGCAGCCCCACACAAATCGTCTGTGCAGAAGGCTCCAGCGAAATCACCCGCGCGCGCGGCACAATACTCGCTCCCTGATTCGTCGCCACCCGCGCATAGGCGTGAACCAGCTCTTCGGCCGAGACAATGCCCGTCGAAGGCACATCCAGCGCCGCCACCCCCTTGATGTGCGGCTCGCGTTTGCGAATCTCATCCGCGTCAATCAGCCGCAATCCCTCGACTCCGTTGTCTTCACCGCGTTTTTCCAGTGCGGCAAGCTCCTCCACTTCATGCGCATCCGCGGCCACCACCAGCTTTCCGCAGTGGCGAAACGGCACGTTGTGTTTTTTGCAGAATTCGTACGTCAGGCGGTTGCCCTCCACGCAAAACCGCGCCTTCAGGGAATTTTTCGGGTAATAAATGCCGGAGTGGTTCACGCCGCTGTTGCGCGTGCTCGTCGCCATCCCGAGCTTTGGAAATTGCTCGACAAGAAAAACGTCCTGCCAGCGTTCGGAGACGGCGCGCGCGATCGCGCAACCAATCACCCCGCCGCCGATGATTAGAATGTTGGCCTGGTCCATGTGTGCCGAAGTTCGAAATTAGAAAATCGAAATTGGAAAATAGAGACTCAGCCTTTCTATGGGCCCCTCTATCGTTGCTGGTGCCATTTCCACTTTTCCATTTTCATTTTTCCATTCTCCAATTTCCGGCTACTAGTCGCCGCCCACTTCGTCAAAATAAGGCTTGCAGGGAACTAGCCGCGCCTCGATGCCGTCGTGGACCGCGTAAGAAGCCTGTTTGCTGGGCTCGTACCCGTTGCGCCACAGCGACGCCGCGCCGTGCACGCCGTCTTTATTGATCGCGTAAAAATAAATGTGAAATGTCCCAAGCTTTTTCTTGTCGTTCTTGTAGTTGCGAGCGACGCGGGCCATTGCTTCGAGGCAGGCGTCCGTTGGCGATTTGCCCTGCCGCATCATTTCAATAATCGTATGCCCGCCGGAAATCTTGATGTTTTCTTCGCCCTTGCCCGTGGAGCCTGCCGCGCCCACTTCATTGTCTACGCAGCACCCCGCACCAATAATCGGCGAATCCCCGACGCGCCCGGGAATTTTCCAAGACAAGCCCGAAGTTGTGGTGGTTGCGGAAATGTCGCCATTCGAATCCACCGCCATGCACGGAATTGTTCCGGTCGGAGGACGAGCAATCACGCGTTCCGCGTAGGCAATCTGCTTTTCATCGCCGTCGAAAATCGCCGCAACATGTTCTTTCCATTCCGGCGAATCGATTCCCGGCCGCCAGTTGAAAGAAGACTTCGCCTTCCAAGCCAGCCAGATCTTCCGCGAATGCTCCGTCAGCAGATTCATTTCTTCGAATCCTTCGGCCACTGCAAATCGCCGGGCCCCATCGCCGACGATCATCACGTGATTTGTTTTCTCCATAACCGTTTTCGCCAGCCGCGAGACGTTCTTGATCCGCCGCACGCTGGCGACTGACCCCGCCCGGTGCGTCGGCCCGTGCATCACGCTGGCGTCCAGCTCCACTTCGCCTTCTTCATTCGGCAATCCGCCATAACCAACAGAGTCGTCGTTCGGATCGTCTTCGACGACCGTTACGGCCGCCACCACGGCGTCCAGCGTGTCCCCCCCCTTCTTCAGAATGTCCATGCCTTTATCGAGCGCATGCAGTCCATTGGCGCTGGAAATAATCAGCGGCCGCTTGCCCTGCGCCGCCGGCGTGAGATTCGAAAGAGCCGCCGGGCTGCCGTTCGAATGCGCTCCTCCAAACAATTTGCCCGCGCTGGCAACAGCGCTCCCCGCCAGCGAAGTCAGAAAAAATTTACGCCGTGACCAAAGTTCCATGGGAATCCCTCCTAAGCATGCGCACCGCAATATACAACACTTGCCCGTCCGCGGTTGAGCGGCGGGTTTGGTCCGTTGGGGAATGCGTGCCTCAGCGATTCGAACGGCGACCGCCTTTCCTTAGCCGGAAACGGCGGGGACGGGCTTCGCGGGAAATTCCCCTTCCCACCGCGCGATCACCACGCACGCAACGCAATTCCCAAGAACTGTGACCGCGGTTCTGCCCATGTCCATGAGCTGATCGATCGCGAAGAGTAGAAATAACGGCTCCATCGGCAAATGAAACGAAGTCGCGGCGCCGAAAACAATCAGCAGCGAAGCGCGAGCCACTCCCGCCGTTCCTTTGCTGCTGATCAGCAGCGTCAGAATCATCAAGACTTGCTGCCCGATGCTGAGGTGCAGCCCCGCGGCCTGCACCACAAAAAACAATGCCAGTGACTGATACAAACTCGCGCCGTCCATGTTGAAGCTGTAACCAGTGGGGAGAACGAACGCGACGATTTCGCGCGGCACACCAAAAGATTCTAGTTGCTCGATCGCGCTGGGCAGAGTTGCCTCGGAGCTTGCCGTCGCGAATCCGATAGTTACCGGTTCGGCGGCGGCGTCGATAAATCGCCTGAGAGGAATGCGCGCCCAGAGAACAATCGGGAGCAAAACGCAGACGATGAAAAAAGCAAGCGCCACGTACATCGTCGCGAGCAGCTTCGCCAACGGAAGAAGGACTCCCAAGCCCAAGTGGCCGACGGTGTAAGCGACAGCGCCGAAGACGCCGAGCGGCGCCGCGTACATCACCAGGTTCGTGAACTTGAACATGGTTTCCGAAAGGCTTTCCGCGAAAGCCAGCATGGGGCGGCGCTTCGAATCGGGAACCAGAGCGAGCGCCATTGCGAAGAGCACGCTGAACACAACGATTTGCAGGACCTGCCCTTCAGTGACGGACTTCGCAATGTTCTCCGGAAAAATATCGGTGATCAGTTGCGTTGCCGTGTGCGGCGAAACATTCAGTGATTGCGCCGCCGCAGACGACGGCAAGTGGACGCCTTCGCCGGCGCGGCTGATGTGAATCGCCGCGTACCCAATCAGCATGGCGACGGTCGAAACCAGTTCGAAATAAACGAGCGACTTGATGCCGAGCCGCCCGACTTTTTTCAGATCGGAGTGGCCGGCGATCCCAACAACGAGGACGCCGAAGAGCAGCGGCGCGATAATCACCTTGATGAGGCGGAGAAAAATCGTGGCGAGCAATTGCAAATTCACAGCGACGGCGGGGGCGTCGTAGCCAACTTCCGCGCCGGCGAGAAGCCCGACAAAAATCCAAGTCGTCAACGAACGCTGCGAAGCGGCATACGCGGCGATAAAAAAAATCGCCAGCCAACGCAAGAGCGTTGCGAGCAGCGCCGGCAGCGGCAAAATGTGAGCGCCAGCGAGGAGCGACGCCGCGATGGCAATCGTTGCGGCGACGACGGCCGCGGCAAGAAATTTGTTCTTCATCGGCGCTCGACGGAACTATTCATCGGTGCCGAAAGGTATGCTGGTTAGCCTCGCATGTCAATGGCGAGCGCTACCAAAATTTATCCCTCAATCTTCGGGCAAAGAGATGGCGGCTCTTCCATTCACGATGGACGCTACTCCACGCGCAACGCGATCAGCGGATCGATGCGTGTGGCGCGGCGCGCGGGAAGGTAGCAAGCGAGCAGCGCGACGGCCATCAGGAGTAGTGTGATGCCCACATAGGTGAGAGGATCAGTGGCGCTGATGCCGTACAGCAGATTGCCCGCCATGCGGGCGACGGGCAACGCCACGATGATGCCCACGGCCGCGCCAATTACGGCTAAGAGCATGCCTTGTTTGAGCACCAGCCCCAGGACCTGGCGCGGTTGCGCTCCGAGAGCCATGCGCAGGCCGATTTCACTAGTGCGTTGCGCCACGGAATAGGCCAGCACGCCATAAATTCCAATTGAAGCGAGGATCAGCGCGAGCGCGCCGAACAAGCCGAGCAATGCAGCGCCCATGCGCGCAGCCCACAAGCCCTGGCCCAAAATCTGCTGCACGGTCTGCGCGTTGGTGAACGCGAGGTTTTTGTCAATCTGCTGGACCTGCGCACGCACGGCGCCGATCAACGGTTCCGGATTGCTGTTCGTGCGCGCGACAAGAGTGGCGAAGGGCGAGTATTGCTGGCGCATGGGAAGGTACGCGGTGGGCTGGGGATCTTCGCCGATTTGTCCCACGACCGTGGTTCCGACGACGCCGATCACCTGGAGCAACTCCGGTTCCTTCACGATTGCGAAGCGCTTTCCGAGAGGCTCCTGGCCCGGCCAGATGGCCTTGGCCATGGCTTCATTGATGATGGCTACGCGCGTGGTCTTGTCACGATCGAAATCCGTAAAGTCGCGGCCGCTGATGAGCGGAATACGCATGGTTTCGAAATGGCCGGGGGTCACATCGTCAAAATTCACAAGCGTGCCGCGATTATTGGGATCGGTCTGTTCGCCTTCGCGAAAGATGGTGCCCGCGAAGCCGCCGCCGAACACGCCGTTCGAGGAAACGGAGGCGCTGACCACTCCGGGGACAGTTTTGGCGCGCTCGATGGCATCGCGGAAGAACTGCTGGCCGTGATCGGCGCCATAACGCAGAGCGCCGAGGTCGAAATTCATTTGCAAGAGATTCTGCGACTCGAATCCAGGATTGAATTGCTGCGCGTTTTGCATGCTGCGGAGAAACAGGCCTGAGCCGACGAGCGCCACGAGGGCCAATGCAATTTCCGAAATGACCAGCAAGCCGCGCAAACGATTGTGGGTCCAGCCGAGAGCGCCGCCGCGGCCGCCGGTTTTCAAGACTTCATTGATGTCCGTGCCGGACGCTTTGATGGCGGGAATAATTCCGAAAATCAGACCGGTAAACAGCGAAATCAGCAAGGTGAATCCGAGGACACGAGCGTCGAAGGAGAGGTCAATCGAGCCGTCAAGAAGGAACGGCGGGCGGAAGGACCAAAGAACGTTGCGTCCCCAGTAGGCGACGACCAATCCAGCCAGGCCGCCGAGAAGGGAAAGAACAGTACTTTCCGTCAGGAGCTGGCGAACGAGCCGGGCGCGGCCCGCACCCATCGCAGCGCGAATGCTCAGTTCCTTTTCGCGCTTGGACGCTTGCGCGAGCAGCAGATTGGCGAGGTTGACGCAGGCGATCAGCAGGACCAAGCCGACCACGCTCATGAGCACGCCGCCGGCAAGAGAAAACTGCTGCCGCTGATTAATGCCGAGCGCGGATTCGTTCAGCGGAAAGAGTTCAGCGGTGCGCCCTTTATTGTCGCGCGGATATTCCTTTTCGAGGCCGGCGGCGACGGTTTTCATGGCGGCGCGAGCTTGCGCGACGTCAACCTGCGGTTTCAAGCGGCCAACGATGGAGAGCCAGCGGAAGCGGCGGTTAGATTCGAGATCCTTGAGCTGACCGGTAAGCACATAGTCGCGCATGGTGATGGGGATCCAGAGCAAGTCGGGACGGCCGAGGGACACGATGCCTTTGAAGCCCGGAGGCGCCACGCCAACGACGGTGTACGGTGTGCCATTCAGGGTGATGGTCTGGCCGATGAACTTGTCATCGGAACCGAACTTGCGCGCCCACAGGCTGTAGCTCAGAACCACTTCCGGATTGCCGCCGATTTTCTTGTCCCCATCGGGAATGAAGGCGCGTCCGCGATAGGGCTTCACGCCGAGCACATCGAAGAAGTTGCCGCTCACGAGCGAGGCGTTCAGTTGCTGCGGCTCGGCTTGGCCGCCCCAATTCAGAGGAATGGGAAAGGTGACGGTCGCCAAGCCGGAGAAAACGTTGTTCTGGTCGCGGTAGTCCTCGTAATTGGGGAGCGACGTGCCGGTGAGCTGGAAGTTGGCGTTGGCATTGAAAGTTATGGTGTCGCGCGTGAAAAGCTCCGCCAGACGCGAAGGTTCCTCGACAGGCAGAGGGTGGAGGAAGACCGCGTTGATAATCGTGAAGATGGCGGTGTTGGCACCGATGCCGAGCGCCAGCGACAGCACGGCCACGAAGGTGAAGCCGGGGCTCTTCTTCAGCATGCGCAAGCCGCCCCGCAAGTCCTGTTGGAAGTTTCCAGCCATAACGTCACCCCCACCTAACGTTTAGGACGGCCAGCCGAGACATTTGTTTCCGGCATTCGATTCCGGTGGCAAAAGTCCGAGGAATCGATTTCGATTTCTGGTTAACCATAACTGGCCCCCCCTCCCCCTGTTTTTTGTAAGTGTTCATTCTAAACGTGGTTAAAATCCTTTGTTTTGATACAGTTTTGTAAGTGTTGATTCTAAAGGAGCTTAGAAGCAATAAATTGAGCATCTCCAGAAGTGTTGTATCTAAAAGAGTTACCGAACGACGAGAATGCGTGATGGGCGGGAAAGCGAAAAGATGCGAATACGGAGCGTAACAAGCGGGTTGCGGATGGCGTCGTCGAACTTTCACGAGCTAAAGATAGCATGAATTACACGATTTGTCAAATACTATTATGGTACTAGTATTTGGCGAGTTGCCATCATTTGTTCGAATGATTTTGCAAATAGAAGAAAACAAAGGGGTAGAGCTCACTGTGTATGTGCAATGGTCTGAGATGGATCACCAAAATGCACCTTTAGGGATGAAGGGTTGGCTACGCGCGACGAAGCTGCCAGGATATTTGGAAGGGGAAGCCGCGCGGCGACGAAAAACTCATTGTCTTGACTGGTCTGCCTGATACAAGGCTCCACAACTGCAGCCGCAAACTAGGCAAAGTACAAATCCAGAATAAGCCACCAGAAGACTGCCCCTCGCCAATAAGAGAGACGGAGCCGTCCAAAGCATCCAGATTTCTTCTTCGTCGGTACCTCGCTGGCGGAGGAGTTCCCAGTCGCTGACACTACCGAAGGTTTTGCTTGCGAACTCACTCCTCTGGTAGCCGACGCTCACAGACACGGTGGTCCCTCGCGTAGGTATGTCTATTGTTCGCACAAAGCGAAAGTAAGCCAGCAGATAAAGAAAGTGAAAGACAACCGCCAAAGCTACTGCAAGGACTACTCTCCTGGCATTGTTCCTGGGAAGCATTGCTTTCCAAAAGAAAGCGAGGTAGGTCGTCGCTAAGGCAACCGCGAAGGTGCCAATCCGCGCGGGACCGTCCGCGCTTCCGAGTGGAGGGAAGACATACGCCGAAATGTTTTCGGGCAATAGTTTTGACAGGAAAGGCAAGAAAGTTGCGGCCCCGGCCAAGGTTCCCGAGAGGCTTTTGAACGAACCGTAGTACTGTCGAAGGGTTAGCGGCCGTGCTTCTGACAAGGGATTAGCCTCTACTGCCTTAGCTGTACGTTAATGACATGATTGGATTCCCTAAAGGGATCGTGCTCACGCTCTTCGTCCTTGTATCTCTGTTTCTGGAATCGAATGGTCCAGATTGCGTAGGGCAGGGCCCTGATGATGGAGTTAGTCTGGTCGGGGTGCAGTCGGTAAGAATCTCCGCGCCTTCGATAGGAAATTGTCGCCCCCTCCGGACTACTGGAAACGTCTAAATCAAATGTCAACGTGTTGTAGCAACATGAATTTGTCACCCTAACGGCAACATGAAAATGTCACCCCCCTGGTAGGGCTGAGTGCTCTAGGCGGGTGTCGCCGTAGTAGAGCGAGACGCGCCCATCGAGAGCTTGATAGATTTGCACTCTGGCG
>QHZD01000014.1 GCA_003225315.1 Acidobacteriota bacterium | reverse complement strand
CGGCCCCATTCTCCTATCCAAGGTCTCTTGCGAGCCTTACGATGGCACCCGGCTACAGGTCTGACCAATCTCCTTTACGAGGTCGTCGCCTCAAAAACACGATGCAGCCTGTAACCTGTCTACTCCGAGAACTGTTTCCAGCTCCCGGAAGCCTACCGCCTCAGAAACTCAACATTCATGCCATCTCCTTTAGGTATAGGTACTTTCCGAATCAGTTGTGAACTAGGGAACGGGAACCGGGGAAACCTTGCAAACGATAGCGGAGAGACGCAATAGAACAAGCGAGTGAATTCCCTGTAGTTGAATCGGGAGAAACCCTCACATGCCTTCAGGGAAATTGTTGAATGTGTTGCGGGAAAAACCCTAGGATGGGCACGAGAAACCAGGGAAGTCCTTGACTCAATATGCGGGAAATTGATGAATTCATTGGCGGATATTCCCGAATACGAATGAGTGCCGTTGATGCGTTAGGAAATCCCCAGTCCGCTGAGGCTGTTCAGGGAAAGGAGCTGCGGTTGTGGCGCGGCAGCGCGGAGGGCACGATGTATCGTGCCCCTACGGAAGAGCACAGACTGAAGCCGACGCCACTAGGCCAGGGATTCGAGAAAAAAAGTGAGCATGCGGTAGCCGGCGATGTAGGAGAAAGGGGCGAGTTCGAGGGAGTAATGGCCGCAGGCGAGTTCGAGGGTGCGGGGTTCAGCGCCATGGCGACGCAGTGAACCGAGCATCTGGCGGGTGAGTTCGGGGAGCATGGTGGGGTCGTACTTGCCATAGACCATGAAGGTGGTGCGGCCTGCGCCCATGCCGCGTTCTACATAAGGCATGGGACTGATGGGAGCCCAGTATTCCCGGAGCTCGTCGACGGTGACGTGGTGGCGAAGGCCTTCCCAGACGTGATTGGTGGTCATGCCCTGGCTGACGACGTCGGCGAAGTAGGTGGACACGTGGAAGAAGCCGCCAGCGCGAATGCGTACATCGTGGACGAGGGTTATGTAGCCGACGGAGGAGCCGATGCTGGTGCCAAGGATGCCGAGCTTCGTGTAGCCCTGTTGCTCAAGCCAGGTGAGGCAGCGGCGGGCGTCGTGGACGGCTTGGCGGTTAGCCTGAAGGGTAAGGCCGATGTTGGGACCGCAGAGCTGGTCGGCGCGCTCATGGCCGTGGGCCATGCGACGGTCGTGGTAAGGCATGCTCATTTTAAGAACGGTGATGCCGAGGCGTTGAATCCAGCGGCAGAGGCCGTTCTGGCCGTGCCATTTGGCGTTCCAGTTGGGGAGGAGGAGGACGGCGGGACCTGCGCCCTGACGTTTCCCACGCGAGCGAGTTGAAAGGGTCTCGCGGGCGGGAAAGAGCTGCGCATGGACGGTGTTGTTTTCCGGCCAGGAGGACTCGATGGAACTTGTGAAGGTGAGGACGTTCTGGGTGTCGAGGCGGTAATCGGTGGCGGGAGAGGCGGCGTACCATTCCCTGCTGGAGTCGATGGCTTTGCGGGCGTATTCGCGCACGAAGGCGGCGGGGTCGGGGTCGTCGGGGAAGCCGCCAATGTGCTCAAGGCCCCAGTGGAAGGGCTGGACGCGGCGATTGTCGTCGGTGGTCCAGCGGCGATGCTCGTAGCGGCGGATTTTGCGCTCGAACCAGTGCATGAAGGTAGTTATCAGTTGATAGTTTACAGTTGTTAGTTTCAGAAGCAAAAAAACGGCGCTTCACAACAAACGAGAAAGAACTTACACAGAGGGCACAGAGGACACAGAGGAACACAGAGAAGAGCGCGTTAGGGTTGAGGCACGGAGAAAGAGGCGATGGATTGAGGCCATAGGTTGGGTATGGCAGATTGAGAAGAGCGGCCGCGGAGTGGCCGGGCAGCCGTGGTCATCGCCTTCTTTTTTGTACTTGGGATTATTGTGGGGAGCTTCCTGAATGTCTGCATCACGCGGATACCGGAGGAAATCTCCATTGTTTCGCCCGTGTCGCGCTGCCCGCGGTGCTCGACGCCGATCAAGCCGTATGACAACGTGCCGGTGCTGGGATGGCTGTGGCTGCGCGGGAAATGCCGGGCTTGCAGGCTGCCGATTTCGCCGATGTACCCGCTCATCGAGCTGGCAACCGGACTCCTGTTTGTGGCGGCGTTTTTGGAGTTTGGCATCACGCAGGCGACGGTGAAATGGCTGTTTTTCACGTGCTTGCTTGAGATTCTGACAGTAACCGACTTGCGCGTGCGGCTACTGCCTGACGTGGTCAACTGGCCGGGCTTTGCGGCGGGATTACTTTTCTCGGCTGTCGTGCCGCCGAATAACGGATACGCGGACGCCCTGGCAGGAAGATTCCTGCAAGTACGGCTGCCGGGAGTCGCCGCGGGAATTCTTGATGGGATCCTTGGCGCCGCTTTTGGAAGTTTTTTGCTGTGGGGGCTGGCAGCGGGCTACAAAGCTGTGCGCGGTCACGAGGGCATGGGGATGGGCGACGTGAAAATGATCGCCATGATCGGGGCGTTTCTGGGCTTGCGGGGGACGTTCCTGACGCTCTTGGTGGGGAGTCTCTTGGGAAGCTTGATTGGGATTGGGCTGGTGTTGGCGTTGTATCTCGGCGGATGGAGGAGTGGGGTGGCGAAACGGGCAAGCCGGCGGGGATTGGGGACGGAGAGGCAATTGCGGTGGGCCATTGCGAGGCAATATCAGTTGCCACTAGGCACGTTTCTGGGAATTGGGGCCTTAGCGATTGTGTATGGGGGGCCAGTTATTGCGGAGCAGTGGCCGATTTTCAAAGGTATCGTCGGATAGTTAAAAGTTGAAAGTTTGAAGGTGAAAGTTCAGGAAGGAAGCAAACGAAAGAGAAGGAAAAGATAACGCAAGAGATGCAGAGAGCGCTAAGACTCGCATAGAAAGAGAGAAGCTGAAAGCCGAGATCATGTTCGGAACACTGCAAGCCGGAAATAATACGCAGCACCTTTGGATGATTGCTGCGGGACTGGGAGTCGGGTTCCTGGCGGTCACCGGGCTGGTGGTATTTCTGATGCGCAAGTCTTTTCAAAGCAGGCGGGAAGAGCAGAAAGAGGAATTCAAAACGAGCGGGCCGGGCACGGAGAACCCTTCAGCCTTCATGGCGGCATCGATGCAGGGGGTGATTCAGCAACTCCGCGTGCAGGAAAAGGAATTGGAGCGGCTGCATCGCATCGAGAGAGAACGCGCGGAACAAACGGAGCGGTTGAGCGAAGAAGTGACGCGGAACATGCCGGCGGGGCTCCTGGTGGTGAATGCCACGGGAATTATCTCCAGCTCGAATCCCGCGGCGGAGCAGGCACTGGGAATTCGCGGGCTGGGATTCCGGCGATATAGCGAGGCGCTGGGGGCATCTTCGGGGATGTCCAGGCTGATAGCGGAGTGCCTTGCGGACGGAACGATTTTCCGGCGCGAACAGGTGGAGCACATACCGCCTGCGGGAGACACGCGGCATCTGGGAGTGACGATCTCGCCCATCCGGCGCGGCGAGGGAAAGATCAGCGGGGCGATTTGTCTGCTGACGGATTTGACGGAACTTGCCGCGCTACAGCAACGGATGCAATTGAAGGAAAACCTGGCGGCGCTTGGAGAACTCTCCGCGGGAATCGCACACGAGTTCAAGAACGCGCTGGCGACGATATCGGGTTACGCGCAGATGATCCGTTCGGAATCTTCCGAGGCGGAAGCTTTGGACTACGCGGAACGCATTCTGGAGCAGACGCGGAACATTACGCACGTCGTGACGGAGTTTTTGAAGTACGCACGGCCGCTGGAGATTCCAGACGAGAGGGTGGCGCTGCAAACCGTCGTAGAGCGGGTAGTCGCTGAAGTGCGAGAGACGATGCCGCAAGTAAAGATTCGATGGGAAGGAACCTTCGGAGACGCGGGTGGAGACGAAGGGCTGCTGAGGCAAGCGCTGCTTAACCTGACGCGAAACGCGGCGGAGGCGTGCGCGCTGGCTGAAGGCGGAGGGCGCGTCGCTGTTTGCGGCGAAATTGTTCACGGCGAAGAGACGGGTGTCCAGCGGATTAGAGTGACGGATAACGGCCCTGGGATTCCTGCGAACGTGGCGCCGAAGCTCTTCCGGCCGTTCTTTACGACAAAAGCGAAGGGAACAGGGCTCGGATTGGCCGTAGTGCAGAAGATTATCGTGCAACATGGCGGTCAAGTAGAGGTGCGGAACCGGACCGAAGGTGGGGCGGAGTTTATCATTACGCTGCCCTTGCCACGCAGCGTACCAGAAGCAGTAGAATCAAAGCAGACCAGCATCTAAGAGAGTGTCGGGGTCTTTCAGACTGCTCCCGGGAGGTAGGACCATGCGAATGAGATTGTGGATGAAGGCTTTCTTGTTTGTGCCCACTCTGTGCCTCGCTGGGCTCTCGGCGGCCACGCAACAGACGGGTGATCCCGTGGCGGATGCCGCAAGAAAGGCCCGCGAAGGGAAGAAGGACAAGGATACGACGAAGCCGAAGAAGGTTTACACGGACGACGATTTTAAGAAGAGCGTGCCGGAGCAGGCGGCGCCCAGTGCGGCCACGAACGATGCCAGTGGAAAAGCAGCCGGCGCGACGGGACAGGCGACAGGACCCTCCGGGAAAGCTGGAGACGAGCCTAAAGAAGATCCGAATAGTGAATCGGCGTGGAGAAAACGGTTTCAGGCGCAACGCGACAAGATTGCTAAGGCTCAAAGGGAACTTGATATTCTGGGACGCGAACTGGAAAAGGCTCAAGTGGAATACTACCCTGACCCTCAAAAGGCCATGCAGCAGCAGAACACGCGCGCCGACATTAACGCGATCAATGGAAAGATCGACGCAAAAAAGCAGGAGCTGGATCAGTTGAAGAAAGGCCTGGATGACCTGGAAGATCAACTGAGAAAATCAGGCGGCGATCCAGGGTGGGCAAGGTAGGCGCAAAGCGCCTTCTTACAGCGGCATTGTCCAATCATGCTGCCAATGACTGGCTTTATCAATCCTAGAGGAGTGTTGATCGCGCTACTCATTCTCTTGGCGGCTGGCGTAACTGGTTTCCTCTTTGTGCTTCCCTCGAGTGCGAGTAGATTCTTTGGAACAGCTCTATTGGCGGCTGGAGGGTTCAACGTGCTGCTGCATCGGACGTTTGGCCGGCAGGCCTTCGATCGCACGCGATCAATGCAACCCTTCGTCGCTAATTTCTGGTGGTTCATTGGGAAGGAAAGGGCCCAATTCCTGTATCTCGGAATAGGAACTATTCTTGCCGCTGCCGGCCTTTTCCTGTTAACTAAGTCCTTCTTCTAAAGATGTGCTACAGCAGATTTGATGCCTAAGTGAACTCGTTTCTCCCGTCACAGCTGCGAAACTTAACTTCCGACCACTCCGAGTGCTTCCCTTCTCTGCACATGTGTCTCTGGTTGTCCCCTGGCGGCGACCGGATTCATGGTAGAAACGAAAGAGATGGAACCTCTCCTCCTCGTTGAAGACAAGCCTGAATTGCGCGCCATGCTGCGAAAGGCACTGGAGCGCGCGGGCTATGCCGTGGACGAAGCGCCGGACGGCGCAGCCGCGATCCAAAAGATACGTGCGCGAAGATACCTGCTGGTGATTACCGACCTGAAGATGCCGGGGGCCTCAGGGCTGGACGTTTTGCGCGAGACGAAGCAGGCCGACGCAGCGATACCGGTGCTGCTGCTAACGGCGTACGGTTCGGTGGAAGAAGCTGTAGCTGCCATGAAAGAAGGAGCGTTTGATTTTCTGCAGAAGCCGGTGGACCTGGAGCATTTCAAGCTACTGGTGCAGCGGGCGTCGCGGCAGCAGGAATTATTGCGGGAGAACTTGCTGCTGCGCGAGGAATACTCGATGCGCTACGGATTCCCGCGCATCGTGGGCGAGCATCCGTCCATCCGGGAAGTAAGCCAGCAGATTCAAAAAGTAGCGGCGACGGATTCGACCTGCCTGCTGCTGGGGGAAAGCGGGACAGGAAAAGAGTTGTTCGCGCTGGCGATTCATCACCTGTCGCCGCGGCGGGATCACCCGTTCGTGGCGCTGAATTGCGCGGCAATTCCAGAAGGATTGGTGGAGAACGAACTCTTTGGGCACGAACGCGGCGCATTCACGGGGGCGGGCGCCCGCAAGGTCGGGAAGATGGATCTGGCACATCGCGGAACGCTTTTTCTGGATGAGATTGGAGAGTTGCCGCTGGGGATTCAGGCAAAGCTCCTACGCGTCCTAGAAGAAAAGCGATTCGAAAGAGTGGGCGGCACGCAGTCGATTGATGTAGACGTTAGAATCGTGGTAGCCACAAATCGCGACCTGCGAAAACTGGCGGAAGAAAAATTGTTTCGAGAAGATTTGTACTTCCGGATTTCGGCGGTTCCGATGACGATTCCCCCTTTGCGCGAGCGCGGAAACGATGTGCTGCTGCTGGCGAACCACTTTTTGGAGAAATTCAGCCGCGAGTTTGGAAAGCCTGGGCTGGAATTGTCTGCCGAAGCGCGGGACCGGCTGCTGCACTATGGTTGGCGGGGCAACGTACGTGAACTGCAGAATACGCTGGAACGTGCGGTGATCCTGGCAGACGGCATGTGCATTTGTCCTGAAGAGTTACAATTGGCGGCTTCTAAGCCGGATGCGAAGAGCTTGCCGGCGGGAATGCTTGCCGAGAATTTTAGTTGGGAAGGATCACTGGAAGAAGTCACTGGGCGAGCTGCGAGCCACGTGGAAAAGGTTTTGCTGGAAAACACGATGCGCGAGTGTAAGTGGAATAAGACACGAGCGGCAGAAAAATTGGGCGTTTCGCCGAAGACACTGCTGGCGAAGCTGCGTGGGACGGGATTGGAAGAGTGACCAAGGCGCCTTCACCATCGAGTGGCGGCAAACACTGAGTTTCTGAACCGTTCGAAGTGAGATTCTTCGGGCATCCTCGTCGGATGCCTTCAGAGTGACAGTTTTAGTTTCTCATCGGCCTGGTTAGCCGAATTCAACGCTAGCCCGGTCTAACGGCTGTGTGCAAGGCGACGGTGCCGAGGGTCCAGGCGCGATAATCCACCGACTTATAGCCTACAGCGTCCATGAGTGCAGCTA
Source organism: Acidobacteriota bacterium (assembly GCA_003225315.1). Taxonomy (GTDB): domain Bacteria; phylum Acidobacteriota; class Terriglobia; order Acidiferrales; family UBA7541; genus Acidiferrum. The sequence continues at coordinate 16,747 of QHZD01000014.1, read as the reverse complement.
GTTCTGGCGGACGGAAAAAACGGGCGACGGACTTCGGCAGATATTTGTAAGCCGCTTGATCGCCGGAGATAAGTCCACCAATCTTCGGCAGTACTTTGCAAAAATACCAGCGATAGAAATCGCCCAGTAAACCTTCGGGCGGCTCGGTGAATTCCAGGATGGCGATAGTCCCGCCGGGCTTGAGCACGCGCTGAATCTCGCGCAGGCCGGCTTCATAATTGGCAAGGTTGCGAAAGCCGAAGGCGGTGGTAACAAGATCAAAAGTGCTGTCCGTGAACGGGAGGCACAGGGCGTTCGCCTCGACATAGGTGATCGGACGGAGCTGCACTAAATCAGGGCTATGCAGGCGGGCGCTTTTCTTTCTGGCTCGAACCAGCATGCTGTGTGCAAAGTCAACGCCGACCACGCGTGCACAGTATCTGCGATTGAGCGCAATCGCCATGTCGCCCGTTCCACAACAAAGATCGAGTACGCGAGTCTCGCGGTTGAGAAAAACGGGGCGAAGAAGCTTTGCAGTATGGGAGCGCCAAAGCCGATCGAGCTGCAGCGAAAGAAGATGATTGAGCAGATCGTAGCGCGGAGCAATCTGCGTGAACATTTCACGGATTTTGCTCGAAGCATCGGCTTCGGTAACAGCGCCCTCGGGGCGTGTCCCTTTTACCGGCGCGGCAGCCTCAGTCATGACGCCCTTGCGAGAGCTTGCCACTTGCAGTGATCAAGCGCGGCGTGAAATGAAGAACGCGCTCGACGGCATGAAGAGGTACCGCGTCGTACGACCGCGCTGCGCCGATGCGGGGCGAAAGGACAAAGCGAAGAATCCCGGAGCGCGTTTTTTTGTCGGAGCGCATGGCGCCTAGCAGCGTCGTTGGCGAAACGCTGGGCCATGCCGGCAAAGGTCCCAGGCGGCGAATCAACGCGACGATGCGGGATACGTCGTCAGCGCGCGTCAAACCAAGCTCGTGGCCGAGAAAAGCAGCGGCGATCATGCCCCAGGCTACGGCTTCCCCGTGCTGATATCTACGGTATTTCGTTACGCTTTCAAGAGCATGAGCAAACGTATGGCCGTAGTTGAGGATTTCCCGCAATCCCGATTCGCGTTCGTCGCGGCTCACTATGCGGGCTTTGATTTGTACGTTGCGGGGGATTAGAAATGCAAGCGCTGAGCGATCCCGCCGCAACACTTTCTCCATGTTTTTCTCAAGCATCGCGAACATGTCCGCGTCCGCGATGATGGCGTGCTTGATGACCTCCGCAAGACCGCCGCGAAATTCGCGATCGGAGAGCGTACGCAACAGCTCTGGATCCGTGAGCACCAAAGCGGGCGGATAAAAGGCTCCGACAAGGTTCTTCCCTTCCGGAAGATTGACCCCGGTCTTGCCGCCGATGGAACTGTCAACCTGGGAGACAAACGTCGTCGGAACGTGTACAAGTTTCACGCCGCGCAGGAAGGAGGCGGCGGCGAAGCCGGCCACGTCACCAACCACGCCTCCGCCAACAGCGATGACCAGCGACTTGCGATCGGCCCCCGCGCGACAGAGGGAACGAGTTATCTCTTCTACGCTGCGAAGATTTTTTGTGGCCTCTGCATCATTAAAGAGATGAATGGAGCCACTCTTGGAAAGCCGCAGCCCTCGCTGAATGGATTTCCCCACGGCGTGCCAGACTTTGGGAGAGGAAACGACATGAATACTTGAAAACCGTCCCAGACCGGCAATTTCCTGCGAAGCGCGGTGAATCACGCCGACGCCGGAGAGAATTGAGTAGGGACCGGCGGACGATTTCACGAGAATGCGTTTCATTTTCATGGGTGAGGCATTTTCAATGTAACACATGCTTCGCTTGCATCGTATGCGGGCGGCGGCGTTCAGCGGTGTAATTCCTTCGTGCTACCATACGAAGGCGGCAGATTTTCCACTCCCATGAGCGACTCCCACAAAAGCTATCGTGCCGATTACGCCGTTGTTGGCAGCGGGATCGCGGGATTGCGAGCGGCGATTGAGCTGAGCAAAGCGGGAAGCGTGCTGGTTCTGGCGAAATCGAATCTGAGCGATTCCGCGACGGCTTGGGCGCAGGGAGGGATCGCAGTAGCCCTCTCGGACGAAGATGAAATCGGGCTACACGAACAGGACACCATCAATGCCGGCGATGGCTTGTGCCGTCCCGAGGCGGTAGCACTGGTGGTTGAGGAAGGTCCGAAGTACATCACGGAGCTGATTGAATGGGGCACGGAGTTTGACCGCGCGGGGACGAAGCTGGCTTTTACGCGCGAGGCCGCGCACAGCCGCTCACGGATATTGCACGCACACGGTGACTCGACCGGCAGAGAGATCAGCCGGGCGCTACTAGCGCGGGCACATAAGATCCCTCATTTACACCTGCGCGCGCATGCTTTCACGACGGAATTGATTGTGGAGCGCGGGCGCGTGGCAGGACTTTGCTTCATCGATGAAACCGACGGTTCAGAGCACGAGTTGCGAGCCGGAGCAGTGCTGCTGGCAACGGGCGGGCTGGGGCAAATTTACCGGGAGACGACCAATCCGGAAGTGGCCACGGGAGACGGCATGGCCATCGCGTACGAAGCGGGCGCGGTGCTCTCCGACATGGAGTTCGTGCAATTTCACCCGACGGCGCTGGCGGTTCAGGGCGCGCCCCGTTTCTTGTTGTCTGAGGCGCTGAGGGGCGAAGGCGGGGTGCTACGCAATATTGGGCTCGAACGATTCATGAAGCGCTATAACGAAGCCCAGGAACTGGCCCCGCGGGACGTCGTGGCGCGCGCGATTGTCAGTGAGATGCATCACACGCAAAGCACGCATGTGTTTCTAGACATGACGAAGATGAGTGAAGAGTTTCTGAAGAAACGGTTCCCGCGAATCTATGAGACGTGTTCGAGCTACGGGCTCGACCTGGCATCCGATATGGCCCCGGTTTGCCCCGCCGCGCACTACATGATGGGCGGAGTGAAGACCGATCTGTGGGGCCGGACTTCGCTTCCGGGGTTGTACGCCGCGGGCGAGACGGCGGCGACGGGCGTGCATGGGGCCAACCGATTGGCCAGCAATTCCCTGCTCGAAGGATTGGTGTTTGGGGCGCGCGCGGGGCAGGCAATGATGAAGGACGCACCGGTCGGAAAGCGGAGCGGTGCGGCGCTGCCGGGCAGTCCAGCCCCGTTGCCGGGAAACTCTTCAGCTACGCAAAAGGAACCGCCAAAAGCAGCGTCAAAATCAACGTCAAATCCATCGCCGTGCTGTGCGACGCTCGCGAAAATCCGCGACGTGATGTGGCGCCAAGTCGGAATTTTACGCAGCGGAAAAGAATTGGCGGAAGGGATCAAGCAGTTACAAGCGTTGGAGCTACCGAAATCGGAAAAACACGGACGCGAAGAACACGAACTGCGAAATTTGCACACATTGGCGCTGCTGATCGCACGCTCTGGAGTAGCGCGCGAAGAGAGCCGAGGGAGCCATTACCGCTCGGATTTTCCCTACCGGAATGACGAGGATTTTGGGAAGCACTCGGTGGTTCAAAAGGGCAAGGATGTAAAGTTTGAGGGGTAGGAGAAAAGCCCTGCGCTCAGTACTAGAAGTCAGCCTACATTAGTTGGATTGAAGCTGCTTCACGCTTTCCAGAAAAACGTGGCCAACGATGGCGAGCGTCTTCGAGCCGATTTTGTCGAGAGAATCCTGCGGCGTGTGCCAGTAACCGTTGTTCAAGAAGTCCCCGATAACGTCCACCGAAGGAACGCTTCGCTTCAAGAAGGAATCGTGGTCATCTTGGGCGGAAGTACTCTCGTTTAGAAAAATAACAGAATAGCCCAGCCTGGCGGCGGTGCTCCAAATGAGATCGACCAATGCCGGCGTGGAACTGGATTCGCGCAGAAACCGGGCCCCGCGGCCGCCGACGATATCCGCCAGCAAGAATGCCCGGATCTTCTTGATGTCGCCGCTGGTGGAGAGACGAGCGGCCATCTGGCGACTGCCATAACGGCTGTCCGCATCACTCCAGTTGTGCATGGCCTCCTCGCCATCAAAGAAAGCAATCCAAGCGGCATACTTGCCCCGCTGGGGGCAGAGGAGGCGCGCGAGTTCCAACATGAGGGCAGTGGAAGACCCGCCGTCGTCGGCCCCGACAAAAGTTGGCATTGGGTGCACTTCCCCGGTACGCTGATCGCGCGCCGAGCGGGCGGTGTCGTAGTGCGTTCCGAGAAGAATCACGCCAGGTTTGTCGCCCGGAATTTTCACCAGAATATTTTTCATGGAGATACGGCCGATGGGCGTGTCGGCGCTGAAAGCATCCGTCTCGACGGTGCAGCCGTAGCTCTTCAGTTCGGAGAGCAAATAGTCTTGCACCTTTGCGATAGCAGGTGAGCCCGATGGGTGAGGGCCGAAGCTGACTTGTTTGGCGACGTGCGCGAAAGCGCGCTTGCCATCGAAGCCGCTGGTCTTTTCCGGCGGAGGTGCGTCATCACCGGCCTGAGGTGAAGCGGAAGTGTCGGCACTCGTGACTTGTGGCTGGCCCGCACCGTCTGACGACTCGTTGCCGCTCGCTTTGCAACCCGTGAAGCCGACGGGAAGAATGCAAATGCCTAGGGCCATTCGCAGAAGTAGCTTAGAAAAGGAATTCATTTAGCGCGCCTCCGCCGGAGTAGCCAGCCGCCGCTCGCGCCGCCGCGTCACCACGGCGGAAACGGCAATCCCGACAAAATAAAGCCCGACCATAGGCGCCATAAAGATGAGCATAGTCATCGCGTCAGGAGTGGGCGTCACGATAGCAGCCACGATGGCGATGACCAGAATGGCGTAACGGAAATTCTTCCAAAGGAATTTCGGCGTGACGATGCCGAAGAGCGACAAAAAGAAAATGAGAATTGGCAATTCAAACACCAATCCAAGCCCGAGCAAAATCAATAGCACCAGGTCGAAGTACTCGTTGACGGTGATCATGGGCTTGATCGAGCTAATAGGGCCCTGAAAGCTGACCAGGAATCGCAGAATGTATGGCAAGGTGACGAAGTAGCCGAAGGCGATCCCGGCGACAAACAGAAACACAGTAGAAAAAATAAATCCGGTGACGGCACTGCGCTCATGTTTGTAAAGAGCCGGCGCGACGAAAAGCCAAACCTGGTAGAGAACAACGGGGGAAGCAACAACGATTCCGATATATACGCCGAGTGTGATGTAGGTGTTCAGGTATCCGGCAGGATGCGTGTAGACCAGTTCCGCGTTCAGGTGAGCTTCCGTGAGCGCCTTAATGATCGGCCTGATGATGAAATTTATGATGTATTTCGAGACGTACACCCCAATGAACGCGCCGATGCCGATCGCATAAAGCGAATAGATAATGCGTTTGCGAAGCTCGCTGAGGTGCTCGAAAAAAGTCATCGCGCCAGCAGGCTCTTCTGCGGGTGCGGTGATCTGCGAATTGGATTCGGATTCTGGCACGGATTCAGGCCGGGGAGCGGTGGTCATTCAAAGCGTCTTGGGGACTGGTGATTGTGGCACCCTCTGAGCCGGTTTCGGCCGAGTCTTCCGAAGAGCGCGGAACCGATTCTGGCACCGGAGAGATCACCGGCTCTTCCGCGGCGTGGGATTCAATCGGGGGCTCGCTTGGCGGTGCATCCGCGTCAGTGGAGCCTGAGGTAGCTGGAAGCAGGCTGGTTTCGGCGGCCACTCCTGAGGCCGCAACGGCCTCGGCAGTCTTCTTCCGCTCGGCCTGCAGGGCCTGCCGCTCCATTTCGCGCATTTCCTCTTCAAACGCGCTCTTGAAGTCCGTGGAAGCCTTGCGGAACTCCGCCATAAGCTTGCCGAGGCTGCGGGCAAGCTCCGGCAGCTTCTGTGGCCCGAATACGACCAGAACCACTATAAACACCACAATCATGTGAGGAATGCTCAACATTGCGTTTGAGGGCCGTCTAAAGGGTCCATGGGCATCATAGAAAGGGTGTTAGTCCCTGTCAAACCGGACTTTACGGTGTATACGGTGTGCTATAATTTTAACCTGAGCTGTCACGCGAGGTACAAGGATGAATTCAGAGCGTCGCGGACTTGTAGTTGTAGCGGCTGTATTGCTGGTATCCGCAGTCTTGGGTGGCATTTACGGCCCTAACGTGCGAGCCACGACCGCCTCGGCGGATGATTACCAGACGGCTGTGCGGGACTTCACGAAGGTTCTGAACGTTGTCCAGAACAACTATGCCGATAACATCGACATAGATAGGGCCGTCTATCAAGGCGCCATTCCGGGCATGCTGCGCATGCTCGATCCCCATTCCAGTTTCTTCGATGCCAAGCAGTTTTCGCTGCTTCGGGAAGACCAGCGCGGCAAGTACTACGGCGTCGGCATGATCGTCGCGCCGCGCGAGAACCACACGGTAGTCATGGCGCCGTATGCCGGCGCGCCTGCGTATAACGCGGGAATCCGCCCAGGCGACGTGATTGTCAAAGTCGATGACAAGTCCACGGATGGACTGACCACCACCGAAGTGGCGGACATGCTGAAGGGACCGAAAGGAACGGTCGTCAAGATCACAATTTCACGTGAGGGCTATGCCGAACAACTCGTTTTCACGGTAACGCGCGACGAGATACCGCGGCATTCCGTGGACATTGCCTTCATGCTAAAGCCGGGCGTCGGCTACATCCGGCTGTCGGGGTTCAACGAGACGACGGACCGTGAAATTGGGGATTCTCTGAGACAGTTAAGCGCCTCTTCATTGGATGGACTGATTCTGGATATGCGTGGCAACCCCGGCGGGCTGCTGAACGAGGCGGTCGCCGTGGGCGACATGTTCCTGGACAAGAACCAGCTGATCGTTTCTCATCACGGGCGGTCGTCGCCGGAGCGGCGCTATTTTGCGTTGCGCGGCAATCAGGGCGTAACCGTGCCGCTGGTGATTCTGGTGAACAACAATTCGGCTTCGGCGACGGAAATTGTTTCCGGCGCGGTACAGGACCATGACCGCGGTTTGATCGTCGGGGAAACAACGTTTGGCAAAGGTCTTGTACAGACGGTGACGCCGTTGAGCGAGAACACCGGACTGGCGCTGACGACCGCGCGCTACTACACACCGAGCGGACGGCTGATTCAGCGCGACTACAAATCGGTTTCTCTCTACGAATATCATTATGAGCGCAAGGTGCCCGATCATCCGACGGAAGTAAAACTGACGGACAGCGGACGCCAGGTGACCGGCGGGGGCGGCATCACGCCGGACATCGTCGTGTCTGCGCCAAAACTGACGAAGTTCGAACAATTGCTCTACCGCGACGATGTGTTCTGGCCCGCCGAGACAGGCGTGGGCGGATTTACGCGCTCTTACCTGGGCGCCAAGCCCACGATTACGAAAGAGTTCGAGGCCGACGACAGTGTCATGCGAGTCTTCCGCGAGTATTTGAGCAAGCACAACGTCCGGTACACGGAACCGGAGATGTCTGAAGCCGGCGACTGGATCAAGCGCAAGATTAAGCAGGAAGTGTTCATGTCGACGTTCAACCAGCAGGAAGGCTTCAAGGTTTTTCTGGAAGCCGATCCTCAAGTCCAGAAGGCTGTGGAAGCGATTCCCCAGGCACGTGCGCTGTATCAAAACGTGAAGAAGATTGTGGCGCAACGCTCTGGCGGGGCAATCGAGCAACCGTAAGGGTAACTCACAGATTAAGCGTTCGATGTCAAGGGCGCAGCAGCCGGCCAAGCCGGCAAGCATGCTGCGCTCTTACCTGTTTACGGGCGGCGGAACGCGTGTTGGCAAGCACCGGGGCCTTTGCTAAAATTGTTTCGCTGCTCGTGGGCGAGTAGCTCAGCTGGGAGAGCGCCTCGTTCGCAACGAGGAGGCCGAGGGTTCGAATCCCTTCTCGTCCACCATCTTTTCAATAACTTACGCCACATTTGGAACAACGCTGAGTCGCCCAAGTCGCCCAACTGAGCCAGGAAGGGAGAATCCAAGCCCTATCCGGTCGGCCCAATCGAGACGGAATTGACGTTTCCCGAGTAGTTTCACATAGCGTTCAGAAATGTGTTTCTGCGCGTGTTCGGACCAAAAATGCTTGAGTGCGTCCGGGCAATCCGACTTGTCAAGAAGTGTGATCCGAAAGCGCCGGAAAATGTTGAATCCACCCTTGACATGCTCAAGCTTCTCCAGGATGGGATGGAGGCTGTCTTGAAGCGTGTTCGATTGAAGAAGTTGCGCGCCAGTCGAGGTTTGAAACAAAAGCCCCGAAGTGCGCGTGCCGATGAAATCCTGAAGCATCGCCGCAAGCGTCGAGCAAAGATCGCTTCGCGTGCGCCGTTCTTAGTCTTCAGGTGTCGTTGGATAACTCCGCGTTTTGCCTTCTGTTGAATGTAAAGCGTGCGGAAGTCTGGGGAGATATGCTTGCCGACTTCGAGCCCAAGTGCCTCTCCAGCGCGGAGCGGCCCGCAGCCCGCTAGCAGCGCGTAAAGCATTTGATACTGCCCTTTCGCACTGCTCACGATGGCCGTAACACCATCTGCGTTTGTGGATGGCTGGCGCTGAGCACCAATGAGCGGCGCGTCGATATATTCCTCGTTCCACTTCCGAGGGAAGAGTTCTTCGCCTTCTTCGGTGATGGCTGAGGCGACCACGCCTTTGACGATATTGACATAGTCGCGGATGGAAGCCGCCGAGCGCTTCGGCGCCATCGTCTCGACGAGTTCCTTCATGGATCGATTATTGATCTCGGCCAGAAGTCGGTCTTCGAAAAATGGATAAATCCATTTATCCAGGGCGTACTGCCGATTGTCGATCGTCGTTTGTTCCAAGGGATTACGCTTTCGTTTTGAAAGCGACTTTAACCACCGCTCTCCCTGCTCGTGGAAGGTGATGGAAGAAGTCGCTTCGATGAAGTGTTGGTTGGAGTTGATCCCGAGACGTTCAAGCTCCTCTGCGGCTTTGCGCTCGGCAATGGTGCGGGTGCGGCAAACGCCCAATGGGACATAAGTCCGCTTGAAATCTGGCTGACCCGGAATGTCCTTCCAAAAGCGAACATAGGCCGGTTCATCGGATGCCCACTTTTCTGATCTCTGTCTTCCTTTCTGAAAAACATGCCGTTGTTGATACCTACGCCTCATCAGAGATTTGCCTCTTCTCTGACGCGGTACCACAATCGAGGAGAGTGTCGCAGAATCGCGCAACGCAAGAACCTCTTGGCTCAGTCGCTTGGTCGCGACCTTGACGCAGAGATGTGGTCCCGAGCGGCGGTAGGACGTTCCGTGCTTAACCTCGTGGCATACTTCATGGAATTCGCAATCTCCCCCCGGCAAAAACTAGGCGACTGCGGAGGTGGGAATCCACAGCTCCGGTGCCAGTTCTTTCGAGCCTGCGGCAGTAGCCATTCTCCCTGAATGGTGTATGCATATAGCACCATGAAAATGACATTGCAAACGAAAAGGAGTGCCGGCAGGAACTTGTGTCGAGGAGACCGCCTGGGAGAGATGAAGGTAGTAGTGGACTCGACTACGCGACAGGCCCGGACAGTTCGTGACAAAAGGCGAGAAACGCCCACAGAACTTAACAAGAGCAAGGAGCGGGGAACGGTGTCCCGCAAATGGACACCTGCTACTGCGATAGTGCCATCTTCAGGATTTGGCGGGAAAGAAATCAGGAACTGTGGCTGGGTCTACGCCTGGAATGCGTCGCTTCGGAAGCGCGGAATGGGGTACGGGCGTAGCGTTGATTCCATTTTGTCCAGGAGCTTTGGTTGAAAATCCCATGTGCGGGGTCATCCATCAGCTTTGAATTCGTCGTCACTGAAATGCTTCTTGAGGATCTCAATGTCCTCATCCGAGGCGTAGGTCATCGCATAGCTCAGAAAGCGTAATGGGAATTCCAGCGCTTCTTCCGGAGTGCCAAACAGAAGATGCGTTTCGCAACAGCCAGAAGTTCGTCGCTGTGGATCATCGCGCCCTGCTCCGCGAAGCCAAGTCTCGTCTTCCAATGAGCGCAGGAAGCTCGTCTAATTGTTGAGCTCTTGCAGGCAACGTTCTACGTCCGCTGCGTTACTATGAACAAAAAGGATGTGCAAAGGCAGATGTCTGCCTTCCGGTCCGCTAAGGACGTCTCGCTTGATGCGGGCATGTGGGGTCGAAGCCATCCGAGGCTCGGAAAAATTCCCGGAGCCAGTCCTTCCCTTTGCCATACTGGCCCCCGAGAGTGTTCGCATTTCTAAGCATATAAACAGTTGCAGAGTGTCCCACTGGGTGTGGGAGACGCTTAACCGTCAATTTTCGAACGAGGTGCGAACCAACGTATTTCCCGAGCGGCCTCGACGCCGTTCATCACGGGCACACTGACGCTGAGAATTACCAGATCGGGCTTTAGCTCCCTAACCTTCTCAAGCGCTTACTTGCCATTTTCGGCTTCGTCGCAAATTCCCAGAGAGTCCCGGGTAAGAAGAGACCGGATACCACGCCGGTATAGCTTCATGGTCGTCGACAATTAGAATTCATGTCCGACGCCATTCGCGTTTGCCTCGGCCAGCCACTCTTCGAGAACCGCTTGATCCTTGGCCCCAACCTGGACAAACTCGATGCCCATCCCTTCGTCGAACAGGTTATGGGTCACATCGCCTACCGCGGAGAAGTTCGCTTTCGAATTTGAGATTTTCAGGCTAACTCTTGTCCCCTTGAGGGGAGGAACCTTAACTGTGACGAAGCAACCGCAGAGACTCAAGTTGCGAGTAAGGGAAATGAGTTGCTTCCGTGATTCTACATTGATCACTTCCACGGCGCTTACGAAGTGATGGCGGGTTGCGCGACGCCGTTCGATCTGCCTGGGGCTTCCGATGCTTAGCTGGTTCTTTTTTATTGGATTAGTACTGGGCCCGCTGTAGTAGGCCATGTTCTTTTCACCTCTTGAGCTGAGTGCCTTTTTGCGTCGGTTTCAAGAGGGGGGCATTAAGGGCTCTTGCTGCTCTAACCCTAGGGTGCACACGATTACGAAGCTATCTAGGGAAATACCCTAATGTAGTCATTTAGTTACTGTTCAATTAAGATATGGAGGTAAGAAACGAAGGTGTGCAAAATTGCTCAGAATTGAGTAATCCCTCCGGAAACCAATTGTACCCTGCGACTGCACTAGATTGCCTTACGCGATAAGGAGGCTAGTCGTGCAGAACGATATTTAGAAGGGACCTATGCACTCGCAATCCGTTCTTGTAATCGATAAGGCCTAACTTCTTGAACTTATTCATAAAAAAGCTCACGCGTGACCGGGTTGTGCCAACCATTCCTGCTAAAGTTTCCTGGTTTATCTCCGGAACTACAGTCTCGGGTGTGCCTTCCTTACCGTAATTGGCGAGCAACAAAAGAGTGCGGGCCAGCCGTTGCTCGCTGGAGTTGAAAAGTTGATCGACCAAATCTTCCTGGGCGCGCACATTGCGTGAAAGCACGTACGGTATGAAAAGGTCTGAAAACGTACGCTCCTCGTGGAGGACACGCAGCATCTCGTTCTTTTCAATTCTAAGAATAGTGCTAGGTGCAATCGCGGTAGCCGTCGCCAGGCAGACAGTCTGACCTATTAAGCATGCCTCACCAAGGAACTCACCCGCGCCTAGGATTGCAATGACCGCTTCTTTGCCCTGCTTGGATTTGACCTTGATCTTTACCCTACCGTGCTGAATATAGAAAACATACTCGGCGGGATCACCCTGGGAGAAAATTTTGTAGTCTTTTGGACACTGAGTAATAGTCCTTGCCGCGCCCACCGTCGAAAGAAACACTTGGGGATCGAAAGAAACCCCTCCCTTTTGTTTCCTAGTCGACTTCGGTAGCGAACTCACCATAGTACCTGATTGCAGAGTGAAATTTCTTCGTAGCAAGAAATTCAGTTACCGTCAATTAAAACCTTGCCGAAATCGAAAAGGAAGCCTTCTTTGTATCGGTAGCTGGCCACCGACTCCCTCGCGGACTTACGTGTGTCGTACCACAAAATCCAATTGCGGTCCGCCGCAGTCCAAATGGTGGTCAAATTTGGACATCCCACCCGAATAGTAGTGTTGCTGATTTGAACACAGACTCAGGACTAGCCCTTGTCAACGACCTTGAGACAAGTGGGCGCTGACACGGAAGTAGAGAAACTCCGTCGCAAAGTAGAACTCGGCAACAAAATGAAACACGTTCCCGCCTTGCATCTGGCCACAGCGATGGCTCTGCAAGGGATGACGAAGGAGGAGCTTGAAGCTCTGAAATTGCGGATTGAAGAGAAGGGAGTATGAGCGCCCCAGGAATTAGTCCCGGTCTGCGACCTGGGCCGGATCAGCGTGGGCTACCTTCCGGCGACGTAGCTAGCGAACATAATCTCCACATCTTCGCGCGTAAGTACCTTTAGCGAACCAGTGATTTCCTTGATGTCGCGCCCGGCCATCCCCGCCGAGTACACAAAACCGGACTTCCTATCTCCCTCAATCTTCAAGGTCACAGTTTTGCCGTTGGCGGATTTCTTCGTCCAACTGTCAATCATTTCCGGCCCTCTGAATTGGAGTCAGGTCTCCCGCAATCGGGGCACTGACTTCCATCCGTTCCGACATTCTGGCAGGAGCCGCCTTATAGAGCTACAGGGAATTTCCCCAGCGGCGATTACAGTCTTTTGCCGATTGACGGCTCAATGGATTATGGGAAGCTATTTGACAGCCTAAAAGACGCGCTGTGGGGACCCTCTTCCCCGCGAGGGAGCCAGCGATGAACGGTGGCCATTTCGATGGCAGGATTGAGAAACGCCTTCCTACTTCAGTTCCCGTCTATCTCGCAAGCCTAGATGAACCGCGCTCTCGGGAGCGAACACTTACTGAAAATGTCAGTCCCCACGGTGCGCGCGTAATCAGCCAGCGGTTCTGGCAGTCTGGCGAAGAGTCGCTTATTACGCCTTTAACGGGAGAATTTCGGCAAGTCGGAAGAGTGATTTATTGTTTGCCAACTGCGGGGGATCGCTTTTGCGTGGGCGTAGAATTCTCGGATCACACGGTCAAATGGGGCGAGCATTCCAGTGACTAGCAAATGGTCGGGCTGCGAGGGCCAAGAATTTCAGCGAGGCGATTGATGGACCATAACGAAGCTCTGCGACTACACGCTGTAGAAAAGTACGTGCTAGGCGAACTCCCGCCGTCCCTGCGCGATGAATTTGAACAGCATTTTTTTGAGTGCCAGGAATGCGCGCTCGATGTGAGGGCGGCTGCGGCGAATCAATGCGTCTGGATTTGCAACCGATCCGTATTTGTATTCCTGATCTTGAAACACGTTCGGATTGATCGAACCGGGCTTGACACCATGCTTCTTTGCCAGATCTTTTACCTTGCCCGCGTCTTGCAACCCATTCGGGAGGTCCCACTGAACGTGCAGTGCCAGAGTCGGGCATGCGCCAGTCACCGCATGTACTTGAGCGGCGTCGCTAAATTTTTCTTCAATGGTGCTGGCGGCAGCGAGCTGGATGAACTTGCCAAATCGCGTGCCGGTGTTCGCAAAGCCCCACGAGGGCAGCTCTATTCGAAGATTGTCGAGCGCCTTCCACACCGTCTCCGTCTGCCTATTCCTCATCGTGACCTCAAGCCGTGCCGTTGATCATGTCGCTTTGCAACAAAGCAATTCTTCACACCGTTTGTCGCTTCCACTCTTCTTCAAATGTGGGCTCGGCAAATTCCTCGGCCCACCGCCCCACTGCGGAGGCGTCTGCGCCGGTGGTCTCATTCCAACTTCCCTGCAACACCGTCATTTGGATGGCGAAATTGCCCAAAGTCGTCGACTCCGGCGAACCAAGCAATACCTCCAGCCCCGTCCTCTCCGCCGTCAGGCGATTCAACAGGGAGTTCTTGCTTCCCCCACCGACAATAAACAGCCTCTTCAGATTCTTCCCGGTAATCGCAGCAATCGATCCCAGCACCTGTGCATATCGCTGGGCCATGCTGTGAAATATCATGTTTGCGATAAGCGGAATATCGCGCTTTTCCCCTGAAAATGGCGGGTGTCCCACCCTTCGGAGTTGTCCGTTGATCTTTCCCAGCATGTCCCCAGGGAGTGTCAACGGGGGGTCGTCAACATCAATCAAAAAACCGGGAGCAGGAAGAGCTTCGCACTCTTGCAACAATTCAGGCAACATAACCGGCGTCCCGCGCTCTTCCCATTCATCCATGCATTCTCGCAGCAGCCACATCCCGTTCACATTTTTCAGAAAGCAGACGGATCTCCCCACGCCGCCGAGGTTTGTAAAATTCATTCCTCGCGCTTCATCACTGGCGCAAGGAGCCGTGAGAACGGTTCCCACGAGCGACCACGTGCCTGAACTGATGAAGCCCCAATCCCCCCCGCTGGCAGGAATCGCTGCGATCGCAGATGCCGTATCATGGCATGCGGGAACTATCAATTTAGTGTTGCGAAGGGCGGGGAGATTGCTGAGATCCTCGCTGATAGTACCGACGATTGAACCAGTCGGCACGATTTTAGGCGCCGCCGATAGGCTCAACCCAATCCCTTGAAATATTTCCTCGCACCATTCTTGGGTGCCCAAACGTACGAGCTGTGTGTGTGTGGCGTTCGTGTATTCCGCGACGCGTTGTCCGCCCAGACGGTACGTCACATACTCAGGTAGGTTGAGCCACGCTAATCCCGAATTCCCGCCCGCCAGTTTATCTGCGTAGAGCTGATAGAGAGTGTTCAACCCGAGCAACTGAATACCAGTCAAAGAGTAAAGCCGCGACGGAGGGATAATCTCGTGGACCTTTTTCTCCGCGCCTTGTGTTCGCTCATCTCGGTAGGAGAAAGGATCAGCAATTGCTTCCCCGTTCTCATCCAGACGAACATAGTCTACCGCCCATCCGTCCACGCCAACCGACGTAATTCCTTCGGGCGCTGCCTCCGCACAAATACGGAGACCGTCCTTGACTCCTTCAAAAATTCGGCTGATGTCCCAGCGAAGGCCTTCTTGCGTGGCGATGGGTGCATTGGGGAAACGATGGATCACCTGAATCTGTGGCTGACCTTGTTTCCATCTTAAAAGCGATACACGACAGCTCTGTGCACCCAAATCCACCGCAACAAGAGCCGTTCTTTTCCCCGCCGTCTCCATCGTGATTGCTCTCAATCTCTAGGGCCGCGCGGCCCAACCTCAAGCGAACATTCATGCTATCTCAGGAAAGCTTCTGTAAGACCACCATCCACAGGTATCAGATGACCTGTCGTGCAGCGGGACTCCGGTCCTGCCAGAAACAAAATGGCTGCCGCACAATCTTCCGGGTCAATGGGCTGATGCGTAAGCGTCCGCTTGGCGTAGAAATCGGCTAGCAGTCCGCGCAGTTGTTCATCCGTTGCTTCAGCATCAAATTTGATCTCATATTTCGTAAGCGAGGCAATCACGCGGTCACGCGGAAACATCGTCGACCCCTTTACCACTGTCGCTGGACTGATTCCGTTGACTCTCACCTTTGGCGCAAGTGAAATGGCCAGTTCGCGCACCAAATGGCTGAGTGCGGCTTTGCTCACGTCGTAGGCTTCGCTACCCCGCTTCGGTACCACGGCATTCGCGGAACTCGTTAGCACGATGCTCCCATCCAGATTCTGCTCACGAAGAATTTTAGCGACTTCCTCCGCCAAGCGATGATTTGCAGTTACATTGATGTCCAGCGTCGTGGCCCATTGTCCATCCTGAATCACGCCGTCTGGAGACGACGGGAATATTGCCGCTGTGTTGATCAGGATGTCTATCCCCCCATACGTGGCAACCACTTCTCGGAAGGCTTTGCGGATCGCTTCACGGTCGCGGATATCGATGGACACAGCAGTGACCGCTTCCTTGCCTGCGATCTGTTGCGCTTCCTCCGTGGTTTTCTTCGCCGCGTCCGCATCGCGGTCAGCAATCACTACGTGCGCTCCTCGTTTTGAAGCTTGCAAGGCAGTGGCCTGGCCAACGCCATTCCCGGCTCCCACAACGACCACCACGCGCCTGCTCAGTTCTTTCTCTGGCGGCTGCCGCAGAATTTTTGCTTCTTCCAACTGCCAGTACTCGATTCGAAACCCCTCAGATGGTGGCAGGGCTACATAATTTGCATGAACGGTAAAGGCCTGCGTTTTTGCAGCGGGCCCGGCCTGCGGTAATTCCTCGGGCGCCTTCCCGGCCCCCAGGGCTGTGGCTCCCTCCATGACGTGAATCGCGTTCGTATAGAACTCACCGGTGATTCTCGCCTCCGTTTTGTTCTTGCCAAAACTGAACATGCCAATGCCAGGGATCAACACAACCGTGGGATTCGTATCCCGCATCTTCGGCGAATCGGGCGCCGCGAATGAATCGTAATACTGCCTGTACTCTTCCCTGTAGCTCCTCAGCGCTTCATCGATCTTCTGGCGCAGACCACTGAGCTTGCTCGATGGTTCCCATGCCACGAAAAGCGGCCGAATTTTCGTGCGAATGAAATGATCAGGACAGCTTGTTCCCAAATGCGCCAGTTTCTGGGCGTCCTGTGAATTGACAAATCGAAGCACTTCCACATTGCTGCCGAAACTTCCGATCATGCGCTGCCGAGCGGAAACCCGGCCTCGGATGAATGGGAAAATGTCCATCGCCAGTTCGCGCTGGTTCTCAAGCGTCGCTGAAAGCGTGCCACCGAAGAGAGCATTTCCCTTTTCTTCCACGTGCTGTGCAATGAATTGGCCCAATTGATCGATTACCGTCAGAGTGTTCGAATAGCACTCCCGCTGTGTCTCTCCCCACGTAAATAGCCCATGTCCACCCAAAACAACTCCGTCACAACCCGGACTG
>QHZD01000018.1:517883-518855 GCA_003225315.1 Acidobacteriota bacterium | reverse complement strand
CGATCCTGCCGGATTGCTCTGCACGCCAGCGGGACCACCATTTACTGGATTGTTGGCCAGAAACGGATTTAGATTCGGTTCATCGTAGTAAATTCCGAATCCGGCGCGTACCACAAGATTGCCGTTTTCCCGCGGCCGGTAGGCGAACCCAAGACGTGGGGCAAAGTTTTTCCAATCTGCGGGATACAAAGAAGGGATGCCGGCTCCCTGAAAAAGTAGCCGTCCCTTGGCGGGAACGAAAATGGAGAGATCTTTTTGGTGATTGTATAGCGGGCCAAAATAATCATAGCGAACGCCGTAATTCACGCTCAGCTTGCGCGTCAACTGCCATGCATCCTGAAAGAAGAGACTAAACGCATTCACATAGACCAAGCGCTCTTGTTGACCGATGGAAATGAAGGAAAGGTTTACGGCCCCCACCATGAAGTCCGCAAGGGTCAGAATATTGGAGTCGTAATTCGCCGTGCTCATATTCTGGAAAAAACCGGTGCCGTTCTGAAAATCCGTGAACCAAGGCCCCTGCGACCCATCAAAGAGAAAGCCCCCCAGTGCCTGGCGATGGTAGAACTCGTTTATCTGCGCCTTCCGATATTCTCCTCCGAAGCGGTATTGGTGCTTGCTCACGACGAAGGAAAGCGTATCCGTCACGTGGCCGGTGATGTCGTTGCGCCCCGCAGGAGGTGTCAAACCGGTCTCGTCGAAACCACGGATAACGAGATGCGGCGCTCCTCGAAAAGTTGCGCTGGGACTGATGTAGAGACCAAGAGACTTTGTATCAAAGCTGTCGTTGAAATCATGGAAGACCTGGTTGAACGCATTCACTCCCAGTAGCAGTTGGTTGCTGAATGCAGGAGAAAAGGCTGAGTTATAAACAAGCGCGTAGTTCTGGACGTGTATCGGTGCCACCTCGTAGTAGTCCTTCAAATTGGAACCAACCGGCGCAGTCTGGTTGCCTTCTCCGGAAAACCAGCG
>QHZD01000018.1:496407-517864 GCA_003225315.1 Acidobacteriota bacterium | reverse complement strand
TGATCGAGTTTGACGATGCCGTTGTAGCTGTAGCCGTACTCCGGGTCCGTGCTGAAGAAATTGTTGGGTGCCGCAGCACCCTGCAAAGCACCGCTGGGCCAGAGGGTCTTGAGCATGGCTGAGGAGACCGGATTCTCCGGCACTCCGTAAAATTGCATGACACCAAGAGCTGCTTGCTGGTAGGCCAACGAAGGCTCAGTGGTCAAACCCTGAATGCCGATTGTAAAATTCTGTTTTTCGAACGCGCCAAAGAAAAACGTCCGGTTCCTGATGATCGGGAAGCTGAGTGAACCTCCCCACTGCACGTTTCTCATTTCGTTTTTTGGTGTCCCAGCGGGCCGAAAGAACGGTGCGGCGGCGAACGCCTCGTTCCGGTTGTAATAGTAGGCCGAGCCGTGGACGTCGTTGCCCCCGGATTTGATCACAAGGTTCGCCACACCGCCCGGATTTCGGCCCGCCTCGGGGCTGGACTGCGTCTGTAGAGAGAATTCATCAATGGCGTCAATCGGCAGCACGATGCCCGCAATGCCCGAAACGCCGCCTTGGTTCACAGCGGGAATGTTGTGCCACAAGTCATTGTTGTCGACTCCATCGATCTGCCAATTCACTTGGTTTCCGCGCGTCCCGTTCACAGAACCGAATCCCCCTGCCGGGTAGCCTCCAAATCCCGGCTGTAATGCCATGAGCTGCGTGAAATCGCGCCCGTTCAGTGGAGCATCCTGAATGGACGCTCCCGCAACGTCGGTCGTCTGGGTTTCCGTCGTTGTATCCAGTGCCACAGCAGTTGCCGAAACTTGGATTGTCGTGGATGTTTGAACCAGAGTAAGCCTTACCGGCAGGGTATAAATCGCTCCCGCGGTAACCTTCACGTTGTCCGCTGTGAACACGGCAAATCCGCTGACGGTAACGGTGACGTCATACTTGCCCAGCGGAAGGTCTTGAAAAACAAATTCACCGTTGCTCGTTGTCAGCGTGGCGTGCTTTATTCCGGTGGCAACCGCCTCGGCAACTACGTGCGCCTTTGGCACGACGGCGTCGGAGGAATCTCTCACGATGCCGTTGATCGCCCCGCGAAACGTTTGCGCTGATCCCAACGCCCCGAAGTTAAGGAGGAGCACCAGAACTGAAATCTGGTATCGCAAGGGTGTACCCCCAATTACTCATCTCTAGAGAGCTCGCCGTCCCCATCATCCGCCCCAAATAATTGCCGCAAGCAATCGGCTTTACTTCAACTCCGTGTATTCAGCCTTTGCTTGAATAAGGATTGGAATGTCGGGATCGGCGTCTTTCCACAAGGTAAGAAAATCCTGATACGCGGCGCGGGCTTTGGCGGTGTCGCCCTGCATCGCATAGGCGCGCCCCAGTTGGAGATGGGCCAGCGCGCCGATAGGTTCATTCAGAACGATGCCGCGATGGTCGAGGATTTTCTGAAACTCTGCTGCCGCTTCGCTGCCCCGGTGCGCCCCGAGGTAGGCCTCTCCGCGCACATAGACGGGATACAAATTAGGCCAGTTGTAAAACCAAAGGGCGGGCAGACCAAGTTCGTACGGGGCAGCGACCTCCAGAGTATCAAGCGCCTGCTGAGGGTTTGCGTGGCTCAATGCCAGTTTTGCCCGTAAGGTAGGAAGGTAATTGAACTGTACGACCGTGTTTTCGGGGAAGCTCCCATTGAAATTATCCGCTAATCCCTGCGATCCGTCCCCTGTATAGGCTAGGGCAAGCGCTACTGCATAATACTTATCTGGTCCACCTGAACGTTCCTTTGCCAGCGCTGTCCGTTGTCCAGCTTGGATTGCATTGCCATACAGGCCTTCTCGCAAAGCGGCCACGGCGTCGTAAGTCGCGGAAGTTTCATTCTCCCCTGCCCGCTTGGCAGAACTTGAAGCCTGCCGTGATAGCTCACGCGCTCTTCCAAGATGTCCGAAGTAAGCAGCCGTGTCGGCCTCTAATGCCAACAGCAAGTCTTGCCCCGGTTTGCCAGCCCAAGCGGCTACTTGCCGCGACATTTCGGTGGTGTCATTCCGATAAAAGGCGAGCGAATAGAGAGTGGTCCCAAGACTAGAGTCCAGGCCCTTTCCATGCGCCTCTCTGGCCAAAGCTGCAGCGTCCTCGTCTCGGTTCAACGACAAATATGTGTATATAAGAAATCGATACGTAATGGAGGACGGAGCAAGACGAACGGCCTCTTGATGTTCTCTGAGACCCGCTTCATATTGCCCGAGAGCGTTATAGAGAACACCAAGGCTCTCTCGGAAGGTGACCTCGCGCGGGTAGATTTGTTCGCCAAGGATATAGCTCTGCTGTGCCTTCATGCGGTCGCCGGTCACAAAATGGTAATAATCTCCTTCGATGATCAACTTCTCCCGCTCACTCACACGTGTGCGCAGTTCGAAGGCCTTCCGGATGTTTTCCACGGCCAGTGCAGTACCTATCACCTCATTCTCGCTGCCCATCGCGTCGTAAGCCGCGGCGAAATTCGGGTCCAATTGGATTGCATTCTGAAAAAAAGCAACCGGCGCAACGTCGTCGCCCGCGAACTGTTCCTTAACACCCAGACTGAAGGCCTGCAATGCTTCAAGAGATGGTGTTGTCGCTTGCTCGAGCGGTGTGTTGTATTTTTGTACGGTGCTCAAGGATTCCCCGAGTCTCCTTCGCATTTCCAAAGCGACTTTCCCAAGTGCATCGAGAACGTGGTTTTTGTCGCTCGCCTGCGCTTCCGTGCTCGCCAGCAACTCCCCGCTCGCGCAGTTGATCGCTTTGAGAATCAGGTTGTATCGGGTGCCGATCAGAGCTATCGAGCCGTCCAGTGCCGCTGCACTGCTCGTCCGTTGACAAACTTCGCGCGTGATTTCAGGCGTCAGTCGCGTATTTGCCGGCCGTTCCATCATCCGCAGCGTTTGACGGATTCCTTCCTCTGACACGAGACTCAGGAAGGGCGACTGCTCCAGCTCGACAGAAAGGCCTTCTCGAAGCGTCCCGTCGAATACGGCATCGCCGGTCAAATTGGCGAAATCTCCGAGAACGATGGTGTCTTTCTCCGTGAGATGCCGCGCCTGTCGCGCGCGCCAAAGCAGACTCCCGGCTATTCCCGATGCGAACACGCCAACGGCCACTGCCAAGGCGATCTTCCGGCCGCGAGTCGGCGTGGCCACGCCCATACCAGCGGGGGTCCCTCGCGTTGTTCCATCGGCGCTAGTGACCGGCGCGATGAACCGATACCCGCGGCGCGGAAGAGTTTCAATGAAACGTGGACTATCTGCGGAATCGCCTAGCGCTTCGCGCAGCTTGTTGATCGCCGTGTTCAGACTGTTGTCGAAATCGACGAAAGTATCGGCAGGCCAGTTCTGGTTGCGGAGCTCTTCTCGTGTCACTACTTCGCTGGGCCGCTGCAACAGAACGGCGAGGACATGAAACGGCTGCTCCTGGAGCTTGATCCGCACGCCCTGCCTGCGTAACTCACCCGAACGCACATCGACTTCAAACACTCCGAAGCGCAGGATTGCGGGCGGGCGGGTTTCAAGGGCCATTTGGCATCTACCCCAGACGTTAGCGCGAGTCTAACACCCCTCAACTAGATGACAAGGTTTAGATAAGGCTAAGCACTAAGTTACAGAAATACAAAACCTTAGTCGCTTAGAAGCAATCAAGCCGCGATCAAGCCGCGGTCCATTGAGCTTCCTTGGGACCAGCCCCAAGTTCGCCTCCAGCGCATGCCTGGAGGTAGCAAATGAAGCTCGGAATCTGGACAACCCTATTCTCACTGACAGTGGCGCAGCTCGCCTGGGGACAAACAAGCGGAAACTCAAAATTGGTCAACACAGAAGGAACCGCGCCTGAGACTTCCGCAACCAGCTACACGGTTATCGGAGCGACGCCCAAACAGGAAGCGTTGGTACGCGCTCAGATACAGGTCATGCAACCCGACGTTTATCCCCTGCGAGTCCTCTTTGTGCCCCACTGGAAGTACATGGAGACGGCCAGAATATTTCGACTCCATGTGCCTGCCGGATACACCAGCGCCATGTTCACGCACTTACCCAGCCGAAGCGTGTTCATCGACAGCGACCGATATGTGAGCGACGACTCCCTCGGATACTGGGTGGCGCATGAACTCGGACACTTGGCTGCCAACAGCACCAGAGAGAGCGATGCAGACAAAGCAGCCGGTGGGTATCGCAAGCGCCTTAAGGACGCGCACAAACCGGACGCGCATTGAGGGAGAGCGAGCGGTGAGCGGCTTACTGCTCGCTGTGGTCCATGTGGTATTGCTTGAGTTTGCGGTACAGCGTGGTCTTGCCAATGCCGAGCATGCGGGCCGCGGAAAGCTTGTCACCCCCGGTTTCGCGCAGGGTGCGAAGAATCGCGCGGCGCTCCAATTCCTCGAGAGGCAGAATTTCATCTTTTTCAGGGATGCGCTCGGTGGTGGGATACTGAAGGTTAGAAGGCAGATCCGCGACGTGGAGAATCGGCCCGGAGCCCAGCGCCACGGCGCGCTCGATGGCGTTTTCCAGCTCGCGGACGTTTCCGGGCCAATCGTAGGCGATCAGCCGGCGCATGGCGTCTTCAGAAATCGTGCGCACCGGGCCTTGTGGGTTGGAGAATTTCTCCAGAAATGCCGTGACGAGGATGGGGATATCACTCTTGCGGTCCCGCAGCGGCGGCAGTTTGACCTGCACGACATTCAGACGGAAATACAAATCCTGCCGGAAAGTTCCCGAACGAATGGCCGCGTCCAAATCGCGGTTAGTGGCAGCGATGATACGGACATTGATCTGGCGGCGTTCGGTGGAGCCGACGGGCTTGACCTCGCGCTCCTGCAGCGCGCGCAGGAGCTTGGCCTGCAAATCCACGGGCATGTCTCCGATTTCATCGAGAAAGAGCGTGCCCCCTTGGGCGGCTTCGAGCAGACCTTGCTTGGCCTGCATGGCCCCGGTGAACGCGCCCTTGACGTAGCCGAACAACTCGGATTCGATCAGCGTGGGGACCAGCGCCGAACAGTCCACCGGCGCAAAGGGGTGGTCTTTGCGCGGCCCCGAAAAATGAATGCTGCGGGCCACGAGTTCTTTCCCCGTTCCGCTCTCCCCCAGGATGAGAACGGGATACTCATGCTGGCTCACTTTTTCGATAATTTTGTAGACGCGCTGCATTTTCATGGAAACGCCGATCAGCCCGCCGAACCCCGGCCGCGTGCGCAATTGCTCGCGCAACAAGCGGTTCTCCTGCTGGAGTTCCACCGCGCGCGACACGCGTTCGAGGCGGGAGCGCAACTCCTCAATGAGGAAGGGTTTCGTCACATAGTCCACCGCGCCGAGACGGGTGACCTCCAAGGCGGATTCAATGGTGCCGTATTGCGTCAACACGACGACGGCAACTTCGGGATGCTGGCCGTGCACCTGTTTGAGCAGCTCTACGCCGCTCGTTCGCTGCAGCTTCAAATCCGTCAAGAGGATGTCAATGGCGGAATGTTCCAGAACCTCCAGCGCTTCTTCCGCGGTAGCCACGGCGATGGCCTTCATTCCAGATTGTTCGGAGACCGTGGCACAGGTCTCACGAATGGACTGCTCGTCATCCACGATGAGAATGTTCATCGGGACAGCCTCGCGGCGGACTGCTGCTTCCTCAGTCATAAGAGGGATCCCAAGAGCCTCGCTCTGCGGCTTTATTTGCATCTCGAGTTCCGTTTCAGGAAATCACGCGGCTCCTTTTATAAGTCAATACGTTAGTCAAATGACGAGCGGCTTGCAAGTCCCATTTTGGGAATAAGTCTGGGTCGGTCCCCTCGACATTGTCCCAAATCGGGAAGAAATGGGGCAAAATTCCTTCAGCGTACTAGTAGTCCCAAAACAAGGCGGGTTCCTCGATGGCTTCTCGAAGGCCCGCGTATTTGAGTCGAATAGTCTCATTGGCCTCGCCAGAGTCACGAGTCACTTCCGGTCTTCCTGCTCTGTTGCCAGCCGGTTAAGGTTTAGGCTTCTTCGCCGGTGCCGGCGCGGTGGTTTTCTTCTTGGGTGTTTCACCGCCGCCTCTGCTAAGCAACGTGAGGGCATCCTTGGCACTGAAGGGGAACCGGCGAACGGACTGTTCACCAGTGGTACTCAGAATGACGTCGACGCGGCGGTTGTTGGCCATGCGGACGGTCAGTAGGTTTTTCAGGATCTTCTGCTTTTCCGCCGGACTCAGATCGGGGTCGGCTTCGATCAGTTTCCTTACCTCTTCAGCGGTCATGTTCTTCTCAAAGCCAAATGCGCGGGTCTCGATATGGTCGGCGGGCACGCCCTTTTCCAACAAGTAGGTCTTGACGCGCTCCACGCGGCGCTCGGACAGCTTTACATTGTAGTCTTTGGCTCCGCGAACGTCGGCGTGGCCTTCGAGAATCAACTTGGCGTCCGGTCTGTACTTCAAATAATCCTTGAAGTCATTCGCGAGCGCATTCAGCGTGGCCTCCTGGCTGGACAGCAAACCGCCCCTGGGCTTGGCCACAGACGGCATGGCTGTCGGGAAATAGATGCTGTGCAGCGCCAGCTTGGTTTCCAATTGCTTGACCTGTGGGGGCTCGGGGGGTTGCTTCACTTCCACATTGCCGGAAGCATCTGCAGTTCCGCCGCGGCCATCGTTCACCGTACACTTCAGCGTGTAGGTTCCCGGCTTCAGCCCGGTGGCATCAAATTGCACATTCGAGCCGCTACCCACGATTTGTCCGCCGGTTGTAGTGTAGCTATAGGTCAACGAATCGTTGTCCGGGTCGCTGCCGTTGCAGGTGATGCCGGTACGTTCACCCGGAAGAATGGGGGTGCGTTCCACGGAGAGTGCCGCCGTGGGTGGATGATTGGGCTTCTCTTCAACCTTGATGTCCACCGCGCAGGAGGCCGAGCCGCCTTTGCCGTCATCGACTTTGGCATTTACCGTGTAAGTGCCAACGGCCACGCCGGCCGAATTCCAGCGCGCCTCCGGGCCGGTGCCTTCTACAGTGCCGCCGGTCGCGGAATACACGTACGTCAGGGGATCGTTATCAGGATCGCTGGCGTTCACATGCACGGCCACGCTGTCGCCCGAACCGGCAAAAATGGAAGATGGACTCACCGAGCACGCCGCCACAGGCGGATGATTCGGCGGAGGAGGTGGATTGGGAATCCCGAAACGCAAAACCAAGCCAGTGCCGGCGCGGAAGCTGTCCTGCCGGCCGGTGGCTGTTAGGGCGGGCCCGGTAAGACTGGTCATGAGGTAATCCAACTGGGCCACACGCCAAGCGACGTTCTTGGTTAGAACCATGTCGACGCCGCCACCCGCTGCCAAGGCAAAAGCATCCTGCTCGGCGGCACCTGTAATCTGACCGTTCCCGCGCACGCCGCCGGCCAAAAACTCAGCAAAGGGAACAAAATAATCGAACTTTCGAAGGTTTAACCGCGGACCGAATAGATAGCTGATCATGGCGCCTCGGGCCAAATCATAAGTTCCGACTTCGCCGGTCAAACCAATCCATCGCGACGCATTGTAGGTAATGGAACCCGATCCGCCGTGGCCGTCGAAGTTCGAGAAAGGGCTGCCGGGCCCGAAGTTGAGGTAGTGGTACATTGCCGCGATTTCGAACCTGGGCACGAGATGTCCGGGTGCGCGCTTGTCCGAGGCGGCAGCCGGTCCCGGGAATGGTTTCGGCCGAGGAGTGGCAGGCAATGCGAATAGGCTGCTCGCCGCTGCGGGTTTGCTGACTTCCGCATTCTTGCGGGGAGCTGCGCTCTTCTCCGCGCTCGCGGTGGCATTCGTTGTTTCGTCGCCCGTTCCGCTGCTCTTCTGCTGCGCGCAGAGCGGCAAAACGAAAAGCACGCTCACCCCGAGTGCTGCACACAAATTGCGCATCTCATTCCTCCTGAGCACAATCAACCGAAAATTGTTTGGTTCGGGTACTCGGCCGCCGACGGCACGCTGCTTGTGGCGGACTCCGTTAGACGCATTTCAATTGTTTCCACTCGTTGCCGCTTTCTCTCCAGGCATTCACTTCACCGCACACTCATGTCCGAACCAATGGAGAAACCTGAAGGCAAAAGGAGGCGGCGCAATAAGACTATTCCACAATTCACTTTCGGTGCAACAACTTCCTGTCTTTTCATGAAGGCTTCCACTGCCCGCCGTAATTTCCCTTGGCATTCAGTGGACTTGGTCTGCCGGGCTGACTCGCCTCCTGGCCTTCAACAGTACGTCCACGGAATCGGGCCGCGCATTCCAGAAATCGAGACGGATGCGCCCGTCGGAAAGTTGGGCGACGGTCGCTGGCATGGCGCTGGCGGTCAAATACCATCCTGGCGGAAGGACAATAGCGTTGCGCGGACGGCCAAGGCTGCGATCAAAGACAAGTTCGTCGGCATCCAACCGATAGCTTGCGGGAGCCGTGTACGTTTCCGAGATCCGCAGGCGGATCGATTGTCCCTTCTGTACTGGAGGGAATGGAATCACGACGATCTGTGCCGCGGGCTTTACCGGCTCCGCGGATTCGATTTTTGCGGCAGTGAGTTCGGCGCCGGTCATCAGACGAGTGGAAAGCTTTTCGCCGGTATCGAGAACGTATGCCGATGGATCGGAAACGGTGCTGCCTTCACGAACGACATTCAGATACTTATCCACGCCTGGGCGCGATTCGGTGTAATCGTGATACAGGCTGAAGGCGTGCGTCTCTGGTTGCTGGAGGAAGTAGACGATATCGCGGTCCTGATGTGCCCGTTCGGAAAGCCGTTCCCGCTCGGTTTCTCCAGGGAAAGGCGCTTCCCAACTGCGCGTTTGCGTCAAGGCATGGGGAGCGGCGGAGGGGCCGGTTTGCGCCCCGGGTTTCGCACGGAGAATCAGCGGCGCTTCGCCGGGACCGGCGTTCATAAAGCTGACAGCGATGCGCCTGTCCGGCTCCGATAAGATTTGCGACGGCACATTGCAGGCTATCAACTCGAAACCTTTCGGAAGGACCACACTGTTGCGCTTGATGCCCAGGCCCCGATTGAAAACGATGGTGTCGCCATCACGGTAGTAGCTCTTCGAGTCCTTGTACGTCTTGACGATGAGAATACGGCCCTGGCCAACCGGCGGAACCGGACGCGCGAGTTGCACCTTGATGTAGCTGCTGGAGGGATCTGCGGCAGCCATCAGTGGATCCTTGCGAGCTTCCACGCCGGAGACAATGTCGAAACGCAGAGGTTCGCCGGTCATGACGTCGTAGACAGCTTCGTCGCTTGGGGTGCTGCCTTTGCGAATCGGATTGAAATACAGTTTCGCGCCGGGAGTCGTGGCAGTCACTTCATAATGTATTTTGAAGCTGGCGGTATCCGGCGCGAGCAATTCGTAGCGCGTGTATTCGTCGGATTCCGTTTGCTGCGTGGCGACAGGACCGGGAATGGCGGCGGGTTGTTGAGCGTTCAAGGTTGTGCCGCAGAAAAGCAGAGTGACAGCGGCAATCGTGGCTTGTTTGGTCATGCGGGTTCGCTCCATTCCTGACAAGAAATCCGCGATAAGCCCAAGCATAATCTCCGATTCAAGCAGCGGAGTAAATGAACAGAGTTTTGCTTTGGGATCGAGCGGCAATTTCTGCACGACATCCGGCTGGATGCGATGGCTCTGCCGGATTGGCGCGCAACATCGTCGGATTATTCGACGTCGCCGCTCCTGAGCTACACTAACCGTTCGCTATGAGTTCGATCACCACACTGGACAATCTCTGGATGGGCAGGCCGCGCTCTATTGCGGCGGGCCTACTGGAATCGGACGGGCATCGCGCTATTGTCGATCCTGGCCCGGGCTCCACGCTCGAAACTTTGCGCCAGACGCTCCAGGCCCGAGGCATCGGTGTGGGCGATCTCAACGCTATTCTTCTCACTCACATTCATCTAGACCACGCCAGCGCTAGCGGCGCGCTGGTTCGCGAGAACCCGAAGCTGGCCGTGTACGTGCACAAGAATGGCGCGCAGCACATGATTGATCCGTCCAAGCTGCTTGCCAGCGCCCAGCGGCTGTGGCCCAACGATTTGCAGCGACTCTTCGGTGAAACTCTTCCCGTTCCAGCGGAGAATTTGCGCGTCCTCGAAGGTGCCGAAACGCTTACGCTCGGGTCGCGGCAAGTAGAGGTCGTCTACACTCCCGGCCATGCCTCACACCACGTCAGTTACTTCGACAGGGCGGAAGGAGTCGCCTTCGTGGGCGATACGGCCGGCGTGCGCATCGAGGGAAATGCCTTTGCCATGCCGGCGACTCCGCCGCCGGACATCGATCTTGGAATCTGGGATACTTCCCTTGCCGCGATCCTGGAGCGCAAGCCGGCGCGGCTTTTTCTGACACACTTCGGTTATTCCGATAATCCTACCGAACACATCCTTCTGTTTCGGGAGCAGCTGCATCGCTGGGCCGCGCTTGCCGCAGAAATCCTGCGTACTGCCGCCAGCGATTCCGCGGCGATGGACGCCTTCATGTCGGCAACGTACGCCGAAATCTCGCAGCATCTCCCCGCGGACGAAGCAGAGCACTACGCGTTCAGCGCCGGCCTGAATCTTTCGTTTCTGGGCCTCGCGCGGTACGTGCGCAAGCGCGCCACTGCTGCTTCCTGAACTGCACGCTAATATTTCGTGGTTGGAACTGAATCATAGAAGAACTACGCCGTCGTTCCTGACGAGGACATTTCTTCGGGACCTGCCGCGGGTTCTGCCGCAGGCGCCGTCAGAGCTTCGAGGCGCGCGGATAGTGCTTCGACTAGCAAATCGACAAGCTTTTTTGCGCCGCCGCCGTCGGGATCTTTGTCAGGGTTGTACTGCGCCACATCGAAACCCAGGAGATTCTTGTGCTTCAGAAACTCGACGAAGGAGACCCGGACGTCATCGAAGCGCAATCCGCCGCCGCCGGGGACGTTCACGGCAGGAAAATCTTCTTCTGCAATGACATCGACATCGAGATGGAGGACAAATTCGCGCGTGTCAGCGTGCACTTGCGCCAGCGCATCATGCGCTGCATTGACGGCGCCCTTGGATTGAATATCCGCAGCATGAATATGCCGCATCGGCGACTTGCCGAGGAAATCCTGCTCCGGAGGATCGAGCCGTTGGAGCCCGAAGAGGGTGACATCCGGCTCGCGCACCAGCGGCGCCTCGCTCCAAAAGCGCACCAGCTCCGGCGCGCCCTTACCGATAATGTGGGCCACGACCATTCCGTCGATGCGGCCCGAGGGAGTGCTCGCGGGAGTATTGAGATCGGCGTCGCGATCGAACCACAGAAGATTCAAGTGTTTGTAATAGCGCCGCGCGCCGGTGAGCAAGCCAATAACCTGAGCGCAGTCGCCGCCGAGAACCAGCACCAGCGCGCCGCCTTTCACGGCGAGCTCGCCACGCATCTTCAAATCGTTGAGACCGGCGACGATCTCGGTTAGATTGCGGGCGCGCCGGTGTTCCTCGTCATCCGCGAAGAGGCGCGGAGCGCAGTCGCCGTGATCAACAACTTCGTAGCCTGCGGCCTGCAGTTTTTCGATGATTCCAGCGGCGCGCAGTGCAGCGGGAGCTTTTTCCGTCCCTGGCGCAAAACCGGCGGCGCTGAAGGGCGCACCAATCAAGGCAATTTTCTTCGGCTGACGGACGATCTTGACTGCCAAGGTTTGGCTCCTTGCTTTGTACTCCCCGCCTACACGGGGTACCAATGACCAGATCGTTTACGGCTCGGGCCGCTACTTCATGCCGGTCATGTACAGGTTCCCCTGCCGCTCAACGCAAACCCTTTAGCGGCGCGGCGCCGGCGCGATGGTCGCCAGCTCCGGAGGAAGCGTAAAACGCACGTCTTCGCGAATCAAATCCAAATCGCGCTGATCCGTAAAGCCAAATTCTGCCAGACGCTCACTCACTTGCTCCACGAGGACTTCGGGAGCGGACGCTCCCGCAGTCAGGCCCACGCGCGAAACGCCTTCAAGCCACTTCACATCGATATCCTTTGCCGAATCGATCAGTTGGGCTTTGACACCGCTGCGTTGCGCGACTTCCACGAGGCGGTTGGAATTCGAGCTGTTCGGCGAACCCACTACTAGAATCAAGTCAACGTCTTTGGCAACCTGCTCGACCGCTTCCTGGCGGTTCTGCGTGGCGTAGCAAATGTCGTCGCTGGCGGGACCCTGGATCAATGGGAACTTCTGGCGCAGCCGCGCCACGATTTCCTGCGTATCGTACAGGCTCAGGGTCGTTTGCGTAAGGAAAGAGAGCTTCTGCGGATCATCTACCGAGAGCGCGTCAACGGCGGCGACGGAGTCCACAACGATGGTGCGGTCCGGGGCTTCGCCTGACGTGCCGACTATTTCCTGATGGTCCCGATGACCAATCAGAATAATGGTGCGCCTTTCGCGGGCAAACTTCAGAGCCTCGAGGTGCACCTTGGTGACCAGCGGACAGGTGGCGTCAATGACCTTCAGCTCGCGGGACTTGGCTTCGTCGCGGACCGTCGGTGGAACGCCGTGGGCGCTGAAAACCAGCACTGCGCAATGGGGAACTTCCTCAATGGCTTCCACAAAAATCGCGCCGCGCCGGCGCAACTGCTCAACGACGTAGGTGTTATGGACAATCTCATGGTGCACGTAGACCGGCGCGCCATAGGCTTCCAGCGCCAGTTCCACAATATCGACCGCGCGCACAACGCCCGCGCAGAAACCGCGCGGCCTTACCCTCAACAATACTTTTCCATTCGATGCGGTTGGCATTGTCACCCTAATGAGTTGATTTCACGAAACTCTATCATACCTCACGGCGCACCCCGGCCGCATCCCGTTTCCATGAGAGTGCATATCGTTGGCCACCGGCCCACTCTTAAGGGTCGGAAAGGTGGAGAAAGATAGTCACTGCTGCTTTCAGGATGTTGTTCATTGCAAAATCTGCGGAAAGCCTTCTTGACTTGGCGAAGAGGGATCGAAAAGAAGACCGAGGACGCGTGGCATCGGGTAAACCTGGGAGGCACCATGAAAATTATTCCTTGCGACTGTGGGCCGCTACGTCCGCGAGTATCGCCGCAAAGCTCGAATTCTTCGTGACTTATGCGGATTCCTTATTTGGCACGACAGGAGCATTGGATAACCCTGCCGAGCCACCTCATTCCTTCTCGTCCCCGGGACGCGGAGAACTAAAGTTCTCCGCATGCACTGGGATTGGAGATCGCTAGCAAGTCCAATCCACTAAAAATTGTCTTTCAGGCGCAGGGAGTGGTGTCTCCGCACCCCACGCGCTGAGGAATGACGAGGGATTGATGAACTCAGCTATCTTGCTTCTTGTAGATGCAGTTTCCGAGAACCGCGATTCCTGGAAAACATTCCTGCAGAATCAAAACTATGACGTATTCACGGCAGAGGACGGAGAATCTGCTCTGCAGGAATGTGCCCAGCTTCAGCCTGACTTGGTGCTCTTGCATGACGGTTTGCCGGACCTCGGCTGTTTCGACCTCTGCCGCCGGATGAAAGGAAACCCGCTCAATCAGCATATCCCCATTGTGTTGATCAAGCCTTCGCCGGAACCCGAGGATGCCGTCCGCGGACGCGATGCGGGAGCGGCGGACTTTTGGGGAACTTGCGAATCACTCGGAGAAGCACTAAGCCGTGTGCAGTCGCTCTTGCGGCTCAAGAAATATATCGATGAGCAAGCCAAGTCCGTGGTGCTTTCGCTGGCACGCAGCATCGAAGCGAAAAGCCCGCTTACGAACGGGCACTCGGACCGCATCGTGGATTACGCGGTGCAGCTCGGCAAGAGCCTGGAACTGCCGGAAGTGGATTTGCAAGATTTACGAATTGCCTGCTTGCTTCACGACGTTGGAAAAGTAGCGGTACCGGACGAGATTCTCCTGAAGGCCGGGCCGTTGACTGTGGAAGAAATGAAGATTGTGAAGCAACATCCGGCCGTTGGAGCGAGCATCTGTGCGCCGTTGAAATCGCTGCGCCGCATCCTGCCGGGGATTCGGCATCACCATGAGCGAATGGACGGAAGCGGGTATCCGGATGGCCTCACCGGAGATGAAATACCGTTGATGGCGAGGATTTTGCAAATTGCGGACATTTACGACGCGCTGGTCACCGATCGTCCTTACCGGGACGCGCTTTCCTCGGAGAATGCCCTGGAAACTCTGAGCCGGGAGGCCGCGTATGGCTGGCTCGATGCTTCCCTGGTGTGGAAATTTTCGAGAATCTGCAGAGAAGGCGAATACTTTCCGGTGAGAGGAAGAACGATGCTGGCTTCCTACTACGCGTAGCGGCGCAATGTTCATCCGCTTGTTCCCCATACTTCGAACGTTCTCCATCCATATCCAAATTGGCGCTCGCTGAGCCAAAGGGAGGGCCGTAAGATTGGCCCACCATGCTGCCGACAGAGATGGTGGTTTCCCCAATATTTCTGGAAGGCGCGCACGTGCGTCTGGAACCGCTAGCGAAGACGCATCTAGCGGGGCTCGTTGAAGTCGGGCTCGACGAGGAATTGTGGCGCTGGATTCCCACACCTGTTCGAACGCAGGAAGAAATGGCCGCGTACATCGAGACTGCTCTTAACGAACAGAAGCGGGGCGAGGCCTTGCCGTTTGCGATTGTCGAAAAATCCACGAGTCGCGCGATTGGGAGTACGCGCTACGGAAATATTGACCGCGCGCACCATCGCGTAGAAATTGGCTGGACGTGGGTGGCCCGCGACTGGCAGCGCACCGCCATGAATACGGAAGCGAAGTACATCTTATTGAAACACGCTTTCGAAACGCTGGGTTGCATACGCGTGGAGCTCAAGACGGATTCGCTGAATGAGCGCTCGCGCGCGGCGATTTTGCGCCTCGGAGCGCGCGAAGAGGGCATATTCCGAAACCATATGATTACGGCCAGCGGGCGCATCCGGCATACGGTTTATTTCAGCATCATCGATTCCGAGTGGCCTGCGGTGAAAGCGCGCCTTGAAGCGAAACTGACCTCCCACAGGCATTAAAACCCATAAGTAAAACGATGCCTGCCTTTTTGCGCAACGGCTGACTATTTGGCCAGCGTCCCATTGCTGTCACCTAAGGTAAGATTTATCTCACAATTAAAGTAATTACGTGGTTCGCGTCTTAAATCCTGCGGATTGCGGACTTTGTAGGAGGAGAATAGCCTGGCAAGTCCTTCTAATCCGGCGAATCGACGCCGCAGCGAGCGCGTGATGCTGCAGATGAAGATCACGGTGATCGCGGAAGACGTCCAGCACAAGCCACGGCGGGAAGAAGCGATGACGCTGGTGGTGAACGCCCACGGCGGCCTGCTCAAAATGAAAATGGACGTGCACGTCGGCCAGCCCATGCGCCTGGTCAACCCGAAGAACGACGTGGAGCAAAATTGCAGAGTGGTCCGTGTGGACGATACCTCACCCGATTTTTTCTCGGTGGCATTCGAATTCGATCAGCCAAATCCGAAGTTCTGGCCGGTCGTTTTTCCGCCCTCTGATTGGGCCGCTCCGAGCGCGTGATGATCCGCAGACCAACAAAAGCAGCGTTCTGAAACGCATTCCTCTGGCGGCCGCAACTTTCCCAAGAATTCAGGGTTTTATGGCGTAGGAACAGTGTCTGCTTGGAGGACGCTCCGATGAAATCATGGATGAGTGGCACTGGAAGATCGCTGCTCGTGGCGGCTTCTATTCTATTTTTCGGGCTGCTACTCGCCGGCTGCGACGACCACATCATCGTGACTCGCGACCCAAACATCCCGGTGGTCAAGGGGAGCACTTGGGCCTGGAAGCCCGGTGCCCCGCCTAAGGACGCAGACCGGCGTCCGGTCGTCTCACGGGACGTGATTTCACGAGGTGAAACGGTCGCGCGCGATTCCGGCGCCAACAACCAAATCGTTCGCGAGCGAATCCGCACAGCGATGGAGCAGACTCTGTCATCCAAGGGATTGCGGCTAGTCAGCAACCCGCAAGCCGCGGATTTCCTGGTGGATTATCACGTCGCCGTGCGGCGGCACGACGTCACGGTAGAACGCGTCTACCCGGGCGGATACCCGGGGCTCGTTTGCGGCCCGTTTGGATGCTGGGAATCGTGGGGCTGGGGACCACCGGAAGTCAGCTATGAAAATATTCGTTTCCGCGAAGGCACTGTGGTTTTTGACCTCGTGAAGCAATCGAACAAGCGGCTAGTGTATCGCGCGGTCGGCCAGAAGCCGGTGCACCGGGATACCTTCAATCAAGGCGAGATTTCGGAATTCGTACATCACATGCTGGGAAAGTTGAAGGTTAGCGGCTAAAACTGAACCGCGTTCACCGAACTACCGCGTTTTGAACAACCTCAAATCTTCAAGGCAACAAACCGAATACCGCAACGCTGGTTGGCGTGCCAACGTAAACTCTTCCGTTGACAACCATAGGCGTGATGAATTTGTTGCCGCTGAAGTGGTCGCGGCCATTCGCGGCCTGGTTGGAATCGTAGAGTTCCGTGGTGAGATTGGTGGCATCGTAGGCAAACAGGATGGCGCCGTTGCTTTCCACAGCCCAGACAATGCCGTTCGCCGTGCCGTTCGCCGAAACGCTCGGCGTCGTTCCGGGATAACCGAAATTGTGAGTGGATTGTGACGTAGGAACGACCGCGAGTTTCGCGCTGACTATGGGAAATGCTTTGAGGGCATCGCCTACAGCGCCGAAGTAAACCGTGCCATTGAAGTATGTGGGCATGGAAAAGACCTGCCCGCCGAGCTGGCCCGAAATTTCCTGATAGATCTGGTCGGTGTTCGGGTTGAACTTGCCCATATTGTCGCGGTCCGCAACATAAATGATCGCGTCCTTGCCGGCTCCGACGGAGAGATGACGCGTTGCCCCCCCTACATCCTGGACGTCCATCAGCACAATTCCGCCGCCTGAGCCGAAATCCTGGTCGGCGTCTGATTCGGCAACAGTGTTGTGCGGTGTGAAATAATCCGCGAGCCTCAGGCCGCCGGCAGTGGAAAGCTTGACGAAACAGTTGCCGCAGTCGCCGTTCACGGGGAAACCGGTGGCATTGAGCGTCGTGTCAAACGTTCCATTGCCGATGATGAAGAACAAATTCCCAGCCGCGTCTGCTGCGGGCGCGGTGCCAGACATCCAGATGCCGCCGTCGCTTCCGTTCGGTACGAGATTCAGGACACCGGTTTGCGCTAGCGTGTCCGCGCTGTAAGCCATAACCCATGAGGTGTAGGGACGAATATCGCAGTGCGAGGACCACGTCGTATAGATCGTGCTGTTAATCTGCAGCAGGCCCGGCCGCTCCTTGTATTGCTTGGGATCGAAGATCACGTTTCCGCCGGAGCTGTTATCCCCTGTGCCGGGATAAGTCGCAGTGATGTCTTTGGGACCCCCGAATAGTTCGAGACCGGTAGTCAGGTCCAGTGCGTGGATGCGCTGGAAATAAGTTCCACTGGCGTTTTTCGACATGGCAACAACATAGATGGCGTTGCGCGAACGGTCGATCACGGGCGTGGCGGTGATACCGATCTCCGGCGTAACCTGGCCGCAGCCGCGGTTGTCGCTGGTCGTTTCGCCGCTGCCAAGCGTCGACGTCTTCCAGAGGACAGTTGAGGCGGTTCCATTGATGGAGTCGGCGTCAAAAGCGTAGACAGATCCGTGTTCTGTCGCGACATAGAGAACGTTCTTTTTTTGCCCGCCGATGGTGACCTGCGAAAGGTACAGAGGCTGCGCGTCGACTTTGCCATCCACCACGAATTCACCGAGCTTTCCAAATTTCGTGGAGTTCACGTTCGCCGGAGTCAGCACCGTTTCATTCAAGTTTTGGCCGGAGCGGCTGTTGTCGTAGTGATAGGTGATGACGTCCACAGTCGAGGCCACCGGTCCCGTGCTGACGGTCAGCGTCGCAGAATTGCTGGTCACGCTTCCGGCACTATTGGTGATCACGACACGGAACATCGCTCCGCTGTCGGCGGAGGTGGTAGCGGGAGTTGTGTAGCTCGATGACGTAGCGCCCGGGATGTCGGCTCCGTTTTTCTGCCACTGATAGGTGAGGGGAGGCGTGCCGGCCGCACCGACGCTGAAGGTAGCCGTCTGCCCCACAGACACAGTTTGATTCGCGGGCTGTGTGCTGATGTAGGGAGCAATTGCGCCCCCATTGACGGTACCACTGCCGTAGCCACTACATCCCGCCAAAGAGAAAGCAACGAGAATGCCTATAATTGCGAATGAGAATTGGATTCGGTGCATCAGCTTTGTCCTCGATGTTAGAGTTAGCGGCTGGACTAAGCAGAGAACCACACCAGAATGAATGTAACGAGTTTAGCGAAAACACAAAATGCAGCCCTCAGAAAAACGCCTGAAATCTGGCCCAGGTGAAAACTGTACGACCATATTAGATTAGATTCGCAACTGAGGATTTGCACCTGACCCGAGGTACAGTTCTTGGCCAGCATGTTGGAAGCATGTGACCGTGCGCGGGGCCCCTGCTTGCCCCCGGGGCTTCCTTCCTTCTATTCTCATGGTCCTTATGATGCTCAAGGATCGGGTTGCGTTTATTACTGGCTCCGGTCGTGGAATTGGCCGGGCCATCGCTCAACTATTTGCAAAAGAAGGCGCCGCTGTGTTTCTCACGGCTCGCACGGAAAAAGAACTCGCCTCTGTGGCGGCGGAGATTGCCAACGGCGGAGGACGCGCCGGTTACGTCACGGCGGATTTATCGCGCGAGGCTGAGTGCGCGCAAGTCGTCGCTGCGGCGCGAGAAAAGTTCGGCCACATCGACATCCTGGTGAACAATGCGGGCCACTATGGCCCCGTGATTCCGGTGGAAGACTACCCATTAGCGGACTTCGACAACGTGATTGCCGTTCACCTGCGCGCGGCATTTCTTTTTTCGAAGCTGGTGTTGCCGGAAATGTACGCGCGGCAATACGGCGTCATCCTGAACATCTCCAGCCTCTCCGCGAAGGCGGCCTACGCGTGGGGCTCGGCCTATGCCGCTGCGAAAGCGGGAATGCTCGGCCTGACGCGCGTGACCGCCGCGGAGGGGGCGCGCAAAGGAGTTCGCGTGAATGCCATTTGCCCTGGACCAGTGACGGAGACAAAAATGTCGAAAGAACTTGGTGCACTCCTTGCGAAGAAAATGGGCGTAAACGAAGAAGAACAATTGGCCGGCTTTCTGAACGGCTTGCTGCAGGGCCGCGCGCAAACAGCGGAGGAAATTGCGCGCGCCGCGCTGTTCCTGTGTTCAGAGCAATCCAGCGCCATGACCGGACAATCGATCAACGTCGACGGCGGCGTCGCGTTCTATTGAATCGCGAGCGGCAAACTGCTAGATTTCGCAATCGATCGTTTTGCTTTGTCGAATGACCCCTCGCTCATCGGTGAGCGCCGCGTACCCGCAGGACTTGTCAGTGGTATCTTCCAAGACGGCATCATACCCTTTTCCGTCAGCGGTCACATTTAGCCGCAACGACCAGCCAGACAGGGTTACCTTGAACTCGTCGCTCGCAGCGAGCTCATCTCTGGTTGCGTAAACGGCATGCTTCGTCTTGTAACGCAATTCAGCCCTATTGAGTCCCCGCAGGAGCTTGATTGCCGTCATGTGCCTGGCGCGATCAGAGTCAGGAGATGTCGGTGGCGTGTCCTGACTGCGGAGCGCTCCGCCAGTCGCTCCCGCCAGGGCTAGCAAACCAATCGTTAAGAGAATGGATTTTGTCTGCATGGTGAAACTCCTTAGAAGATGAACTTCATCTTGCCACGCGACCGTGGCGCGCTCAGGCTGGGTCGTATACCGCAAGGTAGGCTACGCAAGCGGAAGCATCCGATCAAGTGGCCCTGGCTAGCGCAGATCGTTCTTATAGACCATTCCACCCTTCATTACGAACTTCACGTTTTGCAACTCTTTTATGTCTTTCAGCGGGTCGCCGCTGACGGCTACGATGTCCGCCCACTTGCCGGCTTCGATGGTTCCCAGCTTGTCCCCCCAGCCGAGCAGATCAGCGGCAGTCGAAGTGCCAGAACGGATCGCTTGCAGCGGCGTCATGCCATATTGCACGTAGTACTCAAATTCTTTCGCCTCGTTTAATACTTTCCAATCGAAGCCGCCGGCATCCGTGCCGAGCGCAATCTTCACGCCTTTTTTGATGGCCTTCGGGAAGTTTTCCCGCTGTACCTCCGCCATCTTTGGCCAGTTGCCGCTGCGACCGGGCGCAACATATACGCCGACGGTAATCGTCGGGACCCAGTAGATCCCTCTTCGTGCCATTTCATCCATCAACGCGTCGGTCAGGCCGTCGCCATGCTCGATGGTGTCCACGCCGGCTCGCAGCGCGGCTGCGATTCCGTCGCTTCCGATAGCATGCGCGGCGACTTTCTTGCCGATGCGATGCGCCTCGTCCACAATGGCCTTCGCTTCTTCATCCGTGAAATTCACCATGGAATGCAATACGCCGTCGCTCTCAAAATGGTACCGGCGGTCGGAGTAATATTTGATCCAGTCGGCGCCATACATCGCCTGCTCACGCACGGCCTTGCGCGCGCCGTCGACTCCGTCGACATACTGTACGCCGGTCGGAACCTTCAGCTCCCAGGAATAACCAAGCAGCGGATACATTCCCGTGGGAGTCATGGCGCGCGTGGCCACCTGCATGCGCGGGCCGGGCACTTCGCCGTTGGCGATCGCGGTCTTTACATCAACGTCCGCGTACATGGCGCCTTCCGTCTCCAGGTCGCGAATGGAAGTGAATCCGTGCGAGAGCGCGATGTGCGCATTGCGCGCGGCAAGAATCGCGCGGTACGGAATCGATTGCTTCAGCAACTGCGTGTCGTACTCCTCGGCCGTGATGTCGCCCTGTAGCAGGACGTGAGTATGGGTATCGATGAATCCGGGCAATACGGTGGCCTTGGAAAGGTCAATCACTTCCACGCCGGCTGGCGCGCTTCCGCCGGCCGTAACGGAGGCGATCTTGTCGCCTTCGATGACGATCATGATGTTTTCGACGGCCTTTTCGCTCTTTCCGTCTATTAGCTTTCCAGCACGGATAGCAACACGATGTGAGGTCTGACAAAGGGCGACTGCCGGAATTACAAAACTCAACACAGACGCAAGCAAGAGACGGCGCATGAAAGTTCCTCCCATAAAGACGCAAAGCCTATCAGAGACAGCCAAATTCGTCGCGTCCCGAGTACGGCGTGGCGCCCAAGAGCCGGTAAGCTGCAAAACCTGCCGCATGCCTTCGTTGACTTGCCGGGGTTGAGCACCTAGAATCAGCGCCAGACCCTCCCAGCCGTATGGTTGGCCAATCCATCTCGCATTACAAAATCACGGGCAAGCTGGGCGCCGGCGGCATGGGTGTGGTGTACAAAGCGCTTGATCTGAAGCTCGAGCGCACCGTCGCCCTGAAGTTCTTGCCCACGGATGTCACCGTTAGCGACCGTGATAAGCAAAACCTGCTCCGCGAAGCCCGCGCCGCCTCCGCCTTAGATCATCCGAACATAGGTGTTATTCATGGGATCGAAGAATCCGAAGACCACCGGCT
>QHZD01000018.1:0-496298 GCA_003225315.1 Acidobacteriota bacterium | reverse complement strand
CGCGACGTCAAGCCTTCCAACATTATTATCACCAATGAGAAGGTGGCCAAGATCGTGGACTTCGGCCTTGCCCGCGTCGTGGCCACCGCCAGCGCTACGCAAAGCATCTCTTCCACCGGGACGCTCCCCTACATGGCTCCCGAGCAAATCCTCGGCGAAGCCATCGACCAACGCAGCGACATCTGGGCCCTAGGCGTAATCCTCGTGCAAATGATTACCGGCTGTCATCCGTTCCTGCGGCCGAATCAAGGAGCAATGACGTTTGCCATTCTGAACCAGCCGCCAGCGGGGCTTGAAGTGGTTCCAAAGGCGGTACACCCCCTTGTTTATCGCGCCCTCTCCAAGAAGCCGGAGGGCCGCTATCCTGCCGCCGATGAAATGCTTCGCGATCTGGAAGGGGCACTTGCCGAAATCACTTCAAGCCCCGCCCTGGCCGAAGAACCCACGCACACGCATTCCGTCAATGCCCGCGAGCTCAAGCAGTACATGCACAACGCTTCCACGCCAAGCTGGACTACCAGCAATCCAACCAGAGTCCGGCGTTTGTTGGTTGCTTCTGTTGGAGTGGTTTTGGCCACTTTCGCTCTGTCCTTTCTTCCTCCGGTGCGGCAACGCTTTGCGGGCCTGGCCTACGCAGGCAGCGAAAAACATATTGCGGTGTTGCCGATCGCCAACTCCACCGACGATCCTAGTTTTGGTCCGGTCGCAGAGGGACTGATGGACTCACTTACCAACGAACTCTCGAACCTGGAAGCCGCTCAGCAATCGCTTTGGGTGGTTCCCGCTAGCGTCGTCCGCAGCCGCAACGTCAATGACCCCACGTCCGCCCTCCGCGAACTCGGCGCCACAATGGTGGTGCAAGGCAGCGTCCGGCGCAAAGGCTCCGGAGTGCAACTAACGGTCGCTCTAATCGACTCGAAGCGTCTCCGCCAAATCGGCTCGGCGGAACTGGAAGATCGCACCGGTGATTTGGCCACACTCCAGAACCAAGCTGTCGCGGGCCTGGCTCGGATGATGAGAGTCAAATCGTCAGAAGCTGCCCAAACGCGCGGTGGAAGCGTCGCGCCGGGCACCTATGAGTCCTACCTCAAAGCGCTAGCCTACATGGAGCGGTTCGATAAGCCGGGTAACCCGGACCTAGCCATTTCTGCGCTGAATTCAGCCGTTGAGAAGAACCCCCGTTTTGCCCTGGGGTACGCAACTCTCGGGGAAGCGTATCGCTTGAAGTTCCTCATGGACCATTATGCGCCGTGGGTGGATCAAGCTTTCGCAAATTGCCGGATGGCCCTGCAACTCGATGATCGTCTCCCTGCTGTGCACGTCACTTTGGGCCATCTCCAGACGACTTTGGGCAAGCACGATCTCGCCCTCCAGGAATTTCAGAAAGCGCTCGATATCAATCCACGCGATGCAAGCGCTTTGATCGGCCTGGCAGATGTCTACGAGAACATGGGCCGCAACTCAGACGCGGAAGCCAATTACCAACGCGCTATCGCTCTTCGGCCAGATTACTGGGAGGCGTACAGCGTTCTCGGAGCATTCTATGCCCGCCACAAACGCGTGCAGGATTCCCTCGCGCAGTATCGCCGTGTCATTGAACTTACTCCGGACAGTCCGGAGGGCTACAGCGACCTCGGTGCCGAATACATGGAGCTCAACGATTCGCAGTCCGCAGCTGCCGCGGAAGCGGCGTTTCAAAAATCAATTCAGCTCATACCCAATTATCAGGCCTACGCTAATCTCGGCTGGTTGTACAAAAGCCAGAAGCGATATGCCGAATCCGCTGCAGCAACCCGCAAGGCCCTCGAGCTCAACGACAAGGATTGGCGTGTGTGGGCGAATTTGCAGCTCGCTTACACCTTTCTAAAAGATGACGAAAAGATGCGTTCCGCGCGCGCCAAGGCGCTAATTCTTCTGGAGCAATATGCCTCAGTAAATTCTCAAGAGGCTCCCGTGCAGTCCATGCTCAGCACCTACTATGCTGAAGACAAGCTTCGCCAAAAGGCCCTTGCCTCCGCCAACGCAGCGCTCGCCCTAACGCCCAAGGACCCGGACGTTCTCGCCGATATCGCGGAGACTTATGACGACCTCGGAGACCGCAAGCGCGCCATCCAATTCGCCCGCGATAGCCTTAAGAACGGGTACACTTTGACAGACCTTCAGGAGCGCCCTGCACTGCAGGGGCTCCTTGCTGACCCAAGTTTCCGGCCCCGCGGAAAGCATTGAGCTGTAAAAGGAGGATCACCGTGGCTACAACAGGAGCAGCAAGAGCAAAACAGGATGCCCTTCCCCGATCGGCAACGATTACCATCCGCGATCAAGCACCTTACCCCAGCGGCAAAGTTGAGGTTGAACCTTGGATAGGTAGAGTCCACTTTGTGAACAAGGATAAGAAGGATTATCGCCTTCGTTTTTGGAAGTCGAACACTGAACCTATTGCAGGCATCGATATCTTGCTTCCTGCAAGAGCCCGGGTCACTGTGATGATTAAGAGAGGCGATGAATTTCACTTTGGCGTGTTTCATACCAAGGGTGATGAGGCCGCTCTCGGCAAGGGCGGCGGTCCCATTGTGAATTGATCTACTCGGTTTTTTCAGCCAGGATCATCCACTCGACGCCCGTCTCCATGGAAGGTGGAGCGTCACCGGAACACTTGGTCCCCCCGCCTTCAATGGGAATATCGACAATGGAGCGCGCTTCGGCTACCATTTGCCGCGAGAGGTACGCACGGTTACGCCTTCTGGAGGAG
This sequence comes from Acidobacteriota bacterium, assembly GCA_003225315.1. Classification (GTDB taxonomy): domain Bacteria; phylum Acidobacteriota; class Terriglobia; order Acidiferrales; family UBA7541; genus Acidiferrum. Next base: position 493,549 of record QHZD01000018.1, on the reverse strand, counting down.
ACGTGAGCCAATCTTCTCTGGTTAGTCCTCCTGACCATTCCGTTGGGGAAGACGCGCGGCGAAGTACGCGCATTGAACGTTCCGTCCCGCTGATTGTCTTCGGTCAAAACCGCCTGGGCGAACCGTTTGTGGAAAGAACCGTCTCGACCAGCCTGAATCTGCATGGCTGCCGGTATCCTTCGCGGCACGACTATGGCGTCGGATCGTGGGTTACGTTACAAGTTGTGGGATTGAATGTCGAGCCCAAGCCACCGGCGGTGCGCGCAAGGGTGCGCTCTGTCCACACTTCGCAGAGTTCGCGCGAGCTGCAGCAGGTCGGCGTGGAATTGGAGAACCCGGGGAATGTTTGGGGTATTGTCACGCCGCCACAGGATTGGATGAACCCTAGAACAACGAATACGCCAGTCGCGCAATTTGCAACTGCAGTCGCTCCTGCGCTGGATCCGCCGCCAGCGACCGTGAATCTCGACGAGCCACCGGAGAACGCGGAGCACAGAATGCCCGAGGTCGCTACCTTCCCTTCTCCGTCGCCGGGCGCCTCGAAGCCACAAGCACCTAAACCGGCCGAGGCCCCCAAACTGCAGCGCGTGGTTATCACTCCGGACGCAATTATTGCCGCGATGCAGGGAAAACTGCAGCAAGCCGCGGAGAAAGCAGTGCAGGAAGCGGTAACCAAGCACGTTGACGATGCCGTGCGCGAAGCCCTTAGCTCGATCGACGACGTGCGCAATTCAAGCGTGCGAGAAATAGAGGAACTGTTCCCCACCCGTGCGGAGGCGTTGCGGCTCTCCTCGAAGGCGGAATCTTCCGCAGAGATCGCTTCGCAATGGAAAGAAGAAATGGAAAAGTACCGCGGCCAGGCCGAGGAGATGGCGCAGCGGCTCGAGAAACAGGCGGCGGAGTTGCGCCGCGAACTGGCGAAGTCGCAAGAATTCGTGGAAAGAATGACGCGCGAAATGGAGCCCCAGATCAATGCTCGACTGAGCGAAGCTGTAGCCCGGGCGACTTCGGAATTCGAGGGAGCAACGGCCCGTACCGCGCACCGCCGCTACGAACTCATGCTGGAGAATACTCAGGCGGTGACGCAGGAAGCGCTCATGAAGATCGATGCGCGCTCCGCGGAAGTGCAAGCGCTGGTGCAAAGCGCTGTGAATTCCGCGCTCGCGGCATTTCAGCGGCAGACGGACCTGCACGTAAACGCCGTTCTCTCCGAAACGCAGGAACGAGCGGTTTCCGCCCTTTCGTCACTCGACGCGGAAAGCCGCGCCGCGGTTGAGGCACGCCGCGTGGCTGTGGAGGCCGAAGTAGCACGCGCCGCCGAGCGTTCCACGGACCAATTCCGGAAAGGAATGAAGGCCTTCCTATACTCCTGTCTCGTGGCGGCAGTGAGCGCCGTCGATGAACATTCAAAATCTACATTGGACGGTCTGGTCAAGGACAACGGTAAGACTGTGTTCGAGGGAGACAAAGAATCGAGCACTCAGGATGATGCGGGGATTATTCCTAATACGGACATCGACCCCATCACTCACTAAGACAAAGCGGCGCGACTCAGCGATGTGACGCTCAGCCAGAGTGATCCGCAATCCCCACAAAAGAAAAAGCCAACCGTTCTCTCAGGGCGGTTGGCTTTTCCTTCGTACTCAGGTCACAGAAACCAATGTCATTCCTGAAGGAGGCAGGGTGACAGGCTCTGTGTGTGCTCTGGCTGTGCCAGAAAGTCGTCAAACTTAACGGGCTGGCGCGGACCTCGGACGCCGGAACGGCCTGCGCGCCACGTCTTCCATCGCATCAATGTGCTGGCGCGTGGCCACCATGATCGGGTGCTGGCTGTCAGCAACCCGGTCCACAGCCAATGCCCAGCCACGATGCAGCATATACAAACTGCCAGCCGCAAACGCGATGGCCGCGAATCCCACGGCAAACAGCACAAACACTGCCAGGAGTTCCCACACGAAATACATCTGCAGCGAGACCAGCACTGCCAGGAACGTCCACATCCACTTCCGGCTCTTGTCCTTGGTCTTCATCTTTTTCTATATCCCCCAGGCACTACCCCATTGCACTTCGGCTGCTGGTCTATTTCCCGCATCCTCAGTTGCTTTACCACTTACTTGGATGCACCAACTCGCGAGAAGGGTCCAACCTCACCCCTTGTACCTGTCCTATTTGACACCTTCCAGTCCCAAAATGCGATGGTACACAAGGTACATTTTTGGGCCTAAACGAGTCTCCTAGTACCGCTCCTTTTGTGCACAAGACTCTATAAATTGCACAAAACAAAAGCTTTAAATGCATATCGACTTTCGCCATAGTCTTCGCCTCTTTTTCCCTGTACTGCCTGTGGAAAACCTGTACCTTCGTACAGGAGTTTAGAGGTGTTCCCTACGTGGTGATTCCCCGCCCGGCTTCGTTACAAGCTCTGGCCAGTTTTGAGCAACAAGCGGAGAGAATCCGTCTGAGGTTGGAATAGTCTCAGGCTTGCGGAGGAGGTGTATCTGAGGAAGCTGCACCTGGCGCTCTAATTCCCTTTCAGAGCGTAGCCCATGTCAAAAGGCAGCTTGCCGTCAACTCGAAGGACTTTCACCGAACTGTTGATGGAGTAAACGTCCAGGATCCCGACAGCGCCGGGAGTGGCTTCCACGGTACGCAGCAAGTCTTCGTCGCTTCCCACAATCTTCACCATCAAGTGGGACTCTTTCAACTTCGCGATGGCCGCTTTCAAGTCGCCGCTGGCGTCGCCAAAGAGTTTTTGTACCGCTACGCGCATCTCGGGAGCCTCGGGATTCTTGAGGACCAGAATGAAATTCTTTCCATCCGGCCACGTCTTCTGTGTGCCTCGGCACATTTTCACGAGGTCGGCCAAAGGGACGTCCGAGAGCTTGCTCCCCGCGGAAATGACGACCGCCATGTTTTTGATGGCGGCGAAGCTCGCGTATCCGGCCATCGCAGCAATGCTCAATAGGGCAGCGATTCGCAGCCAGTTCCCACGGACATTTTGTTTCATAACTTCCATTCTCACTTTTCACTTTCAAGCGTGTTCTTTGCAGTATCTTCACTCGTTGCGGCGTGGGGCAAGCATGCGTTTTTCTCCGTGTGCCCAACTGTGCGCCTCCCTTCCATTGTCCCCAATCAGCTATCCCTGTCTTTGTAATCTCGCACACCTGACCTCCAGACCAGTATCCCCGGGCCCTCGCATCACGCTACGTTTCCAATCTAAGCTCATTTTTTGACTTGCGGAAACGGAGAGTGTTTCGCCATGAACCGATTCGCTGCGCGCTTCTGGTTGTTGATTTTCCCGTCGCTCTTTACACCCACCGTCTGGGGGCAAGCGCCCTCTCCGCACGTCGAGAATGCCGCCGCCCGCACCGAAGCCGGCACTCCACGTGCAGCACGTGCCGGTCAACACCTCTTCGGCGCCATCCCGCTTTCTACACGTTCCGTACAAGCTCGCAGCTTGCTTGAGCAAGCAGTAGACAACTATGAAAACGCCATTTACCGCGAGTCCGCGGTTCTGGCGCGACGCGCCGCCGAAGCGGATCCGCAATCCGCCTTCGCCTACGCCATGCTTTCCTTCGCTTCTCGCCGGATCATGCCGGATGCCGCTGCACTCGCCAATGCCAAGTCTCTTCTTCCACACGCTACTCCAGACGAGCAACTCCTCGTCCGCTGGATGACCAGCATCCAGGACCGCGACCTGCTTCCCGCCATCTCCAGCATGAATGACCTTTTGAAGTGCTACCCGCGCGACAAGCACATTCTCTACATGACCGCCGAATGGCTCTATCTCCAACAGGATGATGACCGCGCTCGCTCCATGATGGAAGCAGCTCTGCAGATCGATCCCAAGTTCCCGGCCGTCTTGAATCGCCTTGGCTACGTTTACATTGGCACCGGCACGCCCGATCCCGCGAATGCCATCGCTTCTTTGAAGCGCTATGCGGAAGTCGAGCCCGGCTCTCCGAATCCCCAGGACTCCCTCGGTGAAGTCTCTCGCATGGCCGGCGACGATCCCGGCTCCCTTGACTACTACGCTGCCGCTCTCAAGATTGATCCCAAGTATCTGCCTTCGCAGGAAGGTCTTGGCGGCACGCGCACTCTCATGGGCGATTTCAGCAACGCGCGAAAAGAATATGACCGCGCCATCCTGCTCACGGACAATCCTTTCGACGAGCTCGATGCCAAATACTCGCAAGCTCTCGTTTTTTTCTGGGAGGGCCGCCCCGCCGACGGCCGCAAAGCCCTTGCGGCACTCGCCCAAGAGGCCGCCGGGAAGAAGGAACCCAACGCTCAATTCGAAATCGCGCTGGGCAGCGCGATGCTGGCCGCCGATTCTCGTGACGAACTCACCCGCCTCAATGCTCTCTCGGCTTTTCTGGAAAAGCCTCTTGCCGGGATGAGCGAAGCTGATCGGGATATCAATCGCGCCAACGTTCTCCGCGAACGCGCCCGTGTCGCTTCTCTCAACGGTCGGGCCAATGACGCATCCGAAGCTGTCGCCAAACTCAAAGATCTCGCCACTTCCTCGCGCGACCTCGTCGTCACAAATGCATATGAATCCGCTCGGGGCTATCTCCTCTTCCAGCAGGGCGATCTTTTCGGCGCCGCTGATGAGCTTGCCGCTGATCCTCATTCCCCGCTTGCTCTACAGCAACTTGCCTTCGTTCAGGAAAAACTCGGGAATCTTGTCGCGGCAAAATCAACGCGCTTGCGTCTGAAGTACCAGCGCGCCCCGAACGTCGAATGGTTTCTGGTTATGCACCAAAACCCTGGCGCGACCCATTAGGCTTGCCCTAAACAAAAGCGCGTTACCCCGGGTGATTCCTCCCTCTAAGCAACGCGTTTTGTTATTCTCGTAAAACTCTTCTACGCTTTTTTAAGTTTTCGCGCGACCCACACCAGAATCACCGCGCCAACGAACGCAACAATGATTTGTGCAATCGTTCCCCCTGCGTGGAATCCTAGTACGCCGAACACCCAACCGCCAACAATCCCGCCGAGAATTCCCAGGACAATGTCTACCACCACGCCATATCCTCCGCCCTTCATGACTTGTCCGGCAAGCCAACCGGCAATCAGCCCGACCACGATCCAATAAATCAATCCTCCCACGATGCCTCCTTCTTTCTCTATTCGCTCGAATGCTCCGTCCGCCGTGTGTATCTTCTAGAACTCGCCTTGCCGAATGTCAATCGCGCAGCTTACACTGACTGGAAAGAAAATCACAAAGCCGTAACGGAGCGTTAATGCTTTCCCGCATTCGTTTGCTCTGTCTGTCTCTGTTCGTGCTCGCTCTGACCAGCGCAGCCTGCTCGAAGTCTCCTTCGCAGGGAGATCCAGCCGCCCCCGGCAAATCAGGCACGCGGCCCATCATCGTGTTCATGACCGACTTCGGCACCGCCAACGACGCCGTGGCCATCTGCAAGGCCGTCATGCTCAGCATCGCGCCGGACGCGCGCATCATGGACATCACCCATCGTGTGACGCCCTACTCCGTAGAAGAAGGCGCGCGTTTCCTGGAAGGCGTGTCCCCCTACTATCCTGCGGGAACGGTTTTTGTGACCGTTGTCGACCCCGGTGTCGGCACCTCGCGCAGAGCCGTCATCGTCAAAACCAAGAAGGATCAGTATTTCGTTCTGCCCGACAATGGCTTGATCACGCCGGTGATCGACCGCGACGGCCTGGCTTCCGCCCGCGAGATTACTAATCCAAACTGGATTATTCAGGCTCCGATTTCTTCCACCTTTCATGGCCGCGATATTTTTTCTCCCGCGGGCGCGCATCTCGCCGCTGGATGGGAATTCTACCTCGTCGGCCCGGAAGTTCCGCAACTTGTCCGCCTCGCACCAAAAACGTCCACCACCACCGACAAAGGCATCGCCGGCGACATTGTCGCGCTCGATGACCCCTTCGGCTCCCTGATCACCGATATTCCCGGCGACGAATTCAAGAAGCTGGCCTACAACTTCGGCGACCTGGTCAAAGTCGAAATCAACAAGAAACCTGTGGTCCTGCCCTATGTGAAAACTTTCATGGATGTCCCCGTTGGCGATTCGCTCCTGTTCATTGATTCTCGCAACCGCGTCAGTATTGCCGTCAACCAAGGTGACTACTCCAGGAAGTTCGGCGTCGAGCCTCCCGGAACGATCTTCATTCCGCGCAAAGGCGTATTCCTCAAAGTCAGATAAACTATCCAACTTCGGCCGCGTGTGCCAAAATTCCAGGGAACTTCTCCGGCCCTCTGTCGTATCACTCTTTTGACCAGCCAAACAAAGTGTCTCTTTCAATGAGCGGGCATGCGCGGAGGGTAGGACATGGGATCTTTTAAGAACGAGCTCAAGCAAGTTCTTCGACGGCTTGGCCGCGCCCCCATGTTCACGGTCATCACGCTCATCACGCTGGCCGCCGGTGTAGGGGCCAACACCGTCGTCTTCAGCGTCCTAGAAGGAGTCTTGCTCAAGCCCTTGCCCTATCCCAAACCCGACGAGCTCATCGGTGTCTGGCTTACCGCGCCCGGGATCAATCTCAAAGAATTCGAGCTGTCCCCCTCCGACTACTTCATCTTCCGCGACCAAAATCGCACCCTCCAGGATCTCGGTCTTTACGCGGGCGACTCCGTGAGCGTGACCGGCGTGGCCGAACCAGAACAAGTTCGTGCCTTGCGCGTCACGGATGGCGCTCTTCCGCTCCTCGGCATGCCTCCCCTGCTGGGCCGCAGCTTTACCAAGCAAGATGATTCGCCGGGGGCCCCCGAAACCGTCATGCTTTTTTACGGCTATTGGCGCCGCAAATTTGGCGGCGATGTTTCCGTCGTCGGTCGCAATATCATCGTGGACGGCAAATCCCGCCAAATCATTGGCGTCCTGCCTCAGCGATTTCACTTCTTGGACTGGGAAGAGCCCGGCGTAATCATCCCGTTCCAGTTTGAGCGCGCCAAAACCCACCTAGGCAACTTTAGCTACGAGGGTCTCGCCAGGCTCAAGCCAGGCGTCACCATCGAACAGGTCAACACCGACATTGCTCGCATGCTGCCCATCGTTATGAGTTCTTTTGCTGCGCCTCCAGGTTTCAGCCTCAAGCTTTTCGAAGATGCTCACATCGGTCCCAACGCGCGTCCCCTTAAGCGCGATGTCGTCGGCGATGTTGGCAGCGTCCTCTGGGTCCTGATGGGCTCGATCGGCATGGTGCTGCTGATCGCCTGCGCCAACGTCGCCAACTTGCTTCTCGTCCGCGTCGAAGGCCGCCGACAGGAACTTGCCGTTCGCGGCGCTTTGGGCGCCAGCCGCGCACGCATCGCTGCCAATCTCCTGCTCGAAAGTGTCATTCTCGGATTGCTCGGCAGCACCGTTGGATTGGGCCTCGCTTACGCCACGTTGCGCGTTCTTGCAGCCATCGCTCCCGCGGGACTTCCTCGCGTTCGCGAGATCGGCATTGATGGGCGTGTCCTGCTCTTCACACTTTTGATTTCACTTCTCGCGAGCATCCTGTTTGGCTCCATTCCCATCTTCAAGTACGCCGGAGTGCGCCTCAGCACTGGCATCCGCGAGGGTGGCCGCGCCCTTAGCCAGAGCAAGGAGCAGCATCGCGCGCGCAGCGTCCTCGTCGTCGTGCAAGTCGCTCTCGCGCTCGTCCTTTTAATTTGCTCCGGCCTGATGATTCGAACTTTCCGCGCCCTCGCCAACGTCAATCCCGGATTTTCCGGCCCTGCTTCTTTACAAACTTTCCGCATTTCGATTCCCAGCACCATGGTCAAAGAGAACGAACAGGTCGCCCGCACGGAAGAGGAAATCTTGCACCGGCTTGCCGCGATTCCGGGCGTCGCGTCCGCGGGAGTCGTCTCCATGCTCCCCATGACCGGCGGAGGCTGGCACGATCCCATCTTCGTTGAGGGCCACACTGATGCCGAAGGCCAGCTTCCTCCGCTTCGCACCTTCCGTTTCATTTCGCAGGAATACCTGGATACTGTCGGCACGCCCCTGGTGGCCGGCCGAAAAATCACCTGGAACGACACCTACAAGAAAATCTCCGTCGCCATGGTGTCTGAAAACATGGCTCGCGAACTTTGGCATGACCCCGCCGCCGCGCTCGGCAAGCGTATCCGTGTCGGCACCAAGGGTGACTGGCGGGAAATTATCGGTGTCGTGGGCGACGTTTACGATGAAGGCGTCAGCAAACCCGCTCCAACTATCGTTTATTGGCCTCTCCTGATGGATCATTTTGAAAGCGACGACACCATGTCCATGCGCGACGTGGCCTTCGTCCTTCGCAGCTCCCGCACCGGCTCGCAAAGTTTCCTCAACGAAGTCCGCCAAGCGGTCTGGTCCCTGAATCCGAATCTTCCTCTCGCCGCCGTTCACTCTCTGGACTTCTTCTACAAGCGCTCCATGGCGCGAACTTCCTTCACCCTCATCATGCTCGGTGTTGCCGGCTGCATGGCGTTGTTGCTTGGCGTCGTCGGCATCTACGGCGTTATCGCCTATTCCGTCTCTCAACGCACCCGCGAAATCGGCATTCGCATGGCTCTCGGCGCGCAGCACCAGACGCTCACCGGCATGTTCGTTCGCCACGGACTTTCGCTGACCGGTATCGGCGTAGCGTGTGGCCTCGTTGTGGCCATCATCGTCATGCGCTTGATGTCTTCGCTCCTATTCAAAGTGAGCCCCGTCGATCCCATCGCCTATGGCGCCGCTTCGCTCGGCCTTGTCGCCACCGCGTTCCTCGCCAGCTATTTGCCTTCGCGCCGCGCCTCCGCCGTCGACCCCGTCGAAGCCCTCCGCGCAGAGTAGGCCCAACTCCGCAGCGTGCGGGCCGTATTTGCCTCGATCCCTCCCCACGTGTGTGCAACCCAAATACCGGTTGGCTCATCTTGAATTCGAAGTGTATTGGTCTTTGCTGTTTGCCCGATCGTTAAAAGGCGGGGTGTCATGAGTTGTAACCCGGTGGTGGCTCAACGGTTTCGGCAGTTTTGCAGAGCTGCGCTTTTGCTTTTTCTCGGTTCTCTGGCGATGGCTATTCCTGTTCCGGCGGCGGACGTGAGCGGCATTGTCACAAATGCCCAGGGTGGCGAGCCACTGGCCAAGATCCAGGTGGCGCTTCTGGGAACCAGCATCACAACAGTCACCGGGCCAGACGGAAAGTTCCGCTTTTCCCATCTCCCTGCGGGAGCCTATGTGCTGCAGGCGAGTGGCGTCGGCTACCGCTCCTTCCAGGTTTCCGTCCAATTGGCATCCCTGGACGAAGCAAAAGAGTTCGTCATTAGTCTCGCGCCCGAAAACTTTCGATTAACCGAACGCGTCGAGGTGAAAGGGGATGTCTTTGAAGCAAAAGACTGGCCTGCGGTGGGCGACCTTACCCTCACCAGCAGTGAGCTTCGCCAGACCGCAACGGTTCTGGCCGACGATCCTTTCCGCTCTTTGCAGGCCCTCCCCGGCGTCTCCCCGTCCGCCAACAATGATTTCCTGGCTCAATTCAGCGTGATGGGCGCTCCGTATTCCCAGGTCGGCATTTATGTGGACGACGTCCTGGTACCCAATCTGATCCACACTGTCGCAAATACGGCGGACGCACCGAGCCTCAGCCTGTTTACCGGGAATGATGTCGAAGACATCCGCCTGATCCCCGTGGCATATCCGGTTCGCTATGCGGACGGCATCGGCGCTGCTTTGGCCATTCGCACGAGAACAGGAAGCGAGGGCCCGCCACATTTCCACGGTTCCGCAGGCCTCGGTTATAGCGAGATCCTCGGCGAAGGCGGCCTTGGTCACAAAGGAACTTGGTTGGTCGACGCGCGCAAAAGCTACATCGGCTACTTGGTGAATGCTGTGGGCAGTACGCGCTTTTCCCAGGATGGTTTTTACGACGCCGACGTCAAGCTCACCTACAATCTCACTCCCGCGCAGACTCTTAGCTTCCTGGTCACGGGAGGCCGGCTCAGCATTGATGATCCGAATCTGCCGCCAACTTCCCCACCGACGGAGCTTCGCAAGGGCGTCAATGATCTCGCTATTGGCCGCCTGGGTTGGCGCTGGAGTCCTTCCTCCAATCTCGTCCTGGATGTTTACGGTGCTTACGTGTCTACGCGCTTTGAAGAAGACAACGCCTCTGCTCAGTTGATCGACAAGTCGCGGGACTATGAGCGGTCGGCCGGGACCAACTTTTCCTGGGGCTGGCGCCCGCGGGCCATCCTGCAGGCTGGATACTCACTACGCCGCCCAAGCCAAGCTTTCGCTTCCGACACTTTCGTCACCGGTCAAGCGCCGATCTTCGTCTCGTTTCAGTTTTCCGATCTTCGTCAGGACGCCTACGTTCAGCAGTCCATCCAGTTTTGGAAAGACCGCCTCCGGTTGCAGGGCGGTTTCCGCTGGGGCAGGCTCGACACTCTCCGAGTCCAACCGTTCAGCGGCCAGTCCTCCGTGACGCTGCGCGTCGCTCCGAACACCCAGTTGGAAGCGGGCTGGGGACAGTACGCACAGTTGCCCACGCGCGCCGGCGTTTCCTTCGCAATCTCAAACGGAGCATCGTTCCTCGGATTTGGCAGCCTGCCGCTTTCTTCTTCTCATTTCTTGTTCGCGGTTGATCAGAGGTTGGGGGAGCGCTCGCGTTTCCGAATCGAGGCGTTTGACAGGCAGAACGAAGATCGAGCGGATCTGTATTCCTTCGCCAGCCTCACCTCCCCGTCCGCTCTTCTTAAGCCTTCCGCGCTTTTCGGCCGAGATTATTCCCGGGGCGTGCAGTTCATCCTCCAGCGTCGCAGCGAAAACCGCCTCTCGGGCTGGATTGGGTACACGCTTGTCTTCGCCAAGTCTCGGACCTATCAAGTTTCTTTACCTCCGCCTTTTTCTCCCGTTGGACTGAACCAGCCGTATGAACCGACATTGCAAGATCAGCGACACACAGCGAACATCTTTGGAAGCTATCGTCTCAGGCCAAACGTACGGGTCAGCGCCAAGGCCTTTTACGGCTCAGGATTCCCTGCGGTAATGTTTCTTTCGACAGTTCGCATCGGACCTTACGAGCGTCTTGACTTGCGCGCCGACAAGTCCTGGTCGCTACGCAAAGCAAAAATCAGCCTCTATGGCGAAGTCTTGAACACCACGAATCACAATAATCCGCGACTGTTCGCCTTCGTGATCAACCCGCCGCCAGCTCCACCCGCTCTCTTTACTAATCCGGGCTTGCCCATCACGCCGACGCTCGGCCTCAGTCTCGATTTCTGAATGCCTCGCGCCGCGCCTCCGCCGTCGACCCCGTCGAAGCCCTCCGCGCCGAATAGCCTCGTCGTGCGCACGATACTAGAAGCCATCTCATAAATGGCTCTTTAGGAGGGCACGGCTTCAGCCGTGCCGAAAACGCTTCAGAAAAAGTGGGCTTTAGCCCCTGAAGCATCCCGGACTTTCCCGGGCCTCTGATTTATGAGATGGATTCTAGTCTTTACGGTATTTCTTCAGTATTGCCAAAAAGATGCAGTACTAATCTCAGCTAGTACTTTTTTTGAAGTATTCACCGGATTGACAAAACTCCAAGCAAAAAATTATTCTGCGCCGCGAATTAGCGCGGGCTCCATCGGTTCCTCAGCCTCCCCTGGTTCTTCCCCGCTGATGTCCATGTTCGTTAGTTAGTAAGTTCAGGTTCGAGTTCACGTTCGCCCAGCCTGGGAGACGCGACCGTGCGCCGTCCTCGCAGGTGGCCAACCACGTTGGCCGTTCTATTCTCGTTCTGCTTGTTGGCTTTCGCCGCAAGGGCACAAAACGCGCCTTCGCAGATCGGCCGCGAAGTAGCCGTTCCCCGCCACTTGCAGGACGGCGACGAATTGCAGTTCTCCATCCCTCAACTCCTTGCCTTTGGCGAAAAATTATTCACCGCGCGCTGGACCGCTCAAGAAGGCGCTGGCCGGCCCCTTTCCAAGGGCACCGCAAACGGCGCTAGGCTCTCCGATCCTTCCACTCCGCTGGTTTTCCCTTTCAATTTCAATCGCCTCTCCGGGCCTGACGCCAACTCTTGCTCCGGCTGCCACAACCTCCCATCCACAGGAGGAGGCGGCGACCGCGTAACGAATGTCTTCGTTCTCGGCCAGCGTTTCGATTTCATTTCGTTCAATCACAGCGACAGTATGGCCACTGCGGGCGCTCTCGACGAGCGCGGCAGCTTCGTCACTCAGCAAACCTTCGCCAATGAGCGCAAAACCATTGGCATGAACGGTTCTGGCTTCATCGAAATGCTCGCCCGCCAGATGACCGCCGATCTTCAAGCCATTCGTGACTCCATCCCTTCTGGCGCTTCCAAAGCTCTCGTTACGAAGGGCGTGTCTTTCGGCGTCTTGGCCCGTGGCGTGGATGGAACCTGGGACACGTCCCGCGTTCAAGGATTGCCCACTCCAAGTTTGGCCTCACCGGATTCCCGCCATCCTTCCAGTTTGGTCATCATGCCGTTTCATCAGGCTGGCGCCGCAATTTCTCTTCGTCAGTTCACCATCAACGCCTTCAATCAGCACCACGGAATCCAGGCGGAAGAGCGCTTTGGCCTGGGAGTCGACGAAGACGCCGACGGTTTCGTCAACGAACTTACGACCGCCGATGTCACCGCCGTCACGCTCTACCAGGCGACGCTGCCCGTTCCCGGACGAGTTATCCCCAACGGTCCGGAAATCGAAAAGGCTGTGCGCATCGGTGAGCAGCGTTTTTCAGAAATCGGCTGCGTCAACTGCCACATCCCCGAACTTCCTTTGACAAACAACGGTTGGATTTATTCCGAACCGAATCCCTACAACGCTTCCGGCAATCTGCGCGTCGGCGACGCGCCATCACTCGCCGTTGACCTCACCAGCGATGATCTTCCCGGCCCCCGCCTCAAGCCCGACCCGCATGGCGTCGTCTGGGTTCCTGCGTTCACAGACTTGAAACTCCACGACATCACAACGGGCCCATCTGACCCCAACGCCGAACCGCTCGACCAGAATCAGCCCGCCGGTTCGGCCGCCTTCTTCCAGGGCAACACCAAGTTCATCACTCGCAAGCTCTGGGGCACGGCCAATTCCGGCCCCTTCATGCACCACGGCAAATTCACCACCATGCGCGAAGCCGTCCTCGCCCATTCCGGCGAAGCTCTCGCCTCACGCCAAGCCTTCGAAGCCCTCAGCCCTTTCGACCGCGATTGCCTCATCGAATTTCTCAAAACCTTGCAAGTCCTGCCATCGCAAACCACCAGCCCGGTCGTTGACGAAAACGGCCGGCCCAAAATGCCCTCTCACGGTCCCAATTAAATTTCTCGTTCATGCCCGGCACACGTAATCGGAGGAGACCATGTTCAAGCACTTCGCAAGTTCGGTAGGAAAGAGAATACGTTCAAATCGGACTCGTTTATTCTTGGCGGCTGGCACGGCAATCCTTGCGGCTGTTGCGTTCACGCTCGCTTCCGTTGCCGCCAATGATGCAATCCTTCCGCGATCAAACCGCGTGCAAGCATCCCGCCCCGCGAGCACTCCCGCCCAAGCGAACAAGACTTACACCCTCTACTCGGGCCTCTGGCGCACCGACGGCAGCTTTGTCTCCACCATTCGCATCAAAAATGTTTTGGTCGTCGCGCCCATGGACGTGACTCCCGTGCTCTTCATGGCTGACGGAACTCCCTATATGCTTGCCTCGGTTCACGTGGCCGTCTCCGGAGTTGCCACGGTAAATATCAACGATGCCTTGGCCGCCGCGCCTCCTGCGACCGCAAGTCACACCTCGCAATTTGGCAGCGCTGCCCTAATCTACAGCTACCCCTCGCCCGGTCATGTGACCGCATCAATGGCCGTAATCGACGCTTCGCGCAGCTTGAGCTATACTTCTCCCTTCTTGGAGCCCAGGGGCGACGCAATGCAGCAAACCCTTGAAGGCCTCTGGTGGAAGCACGACCCGGGCGTTTCGGGCTGGATCGCTCTCAGCAACGTAACCGAGGCCGACACGCAAGCCAGCGTGCAGCTCGTCGCCCACGGGGATGAAGGGGATGAACCGCAAGCCGCACACACGATCAGCCTTTCCGCGCATACTACCCAGATGTTCCATTTGGAAGACTTCGCCAGCAATCCCTCCCCATCAAAGAGCGGGGGGATCCGCGTCCAATACATCGGCCAGCCGGGAAGCGTGCTAGTTACGGGAGGTCTCGAAAACGGTGCCGAAGGCTATTCTGCCAACATTCCCTTTTGGGCGCATGACATGAGTTCCGCTCCTGTCACCGGCATAACTTACGCCACCGTTGGCTTGATGGTAGGCAAACCCGACCCCATGATGATGCCCGGCTTTCCCAAGGAAACTACGTTCAGCCCCTACCTCGTCCTCCGCAATACCACGGAAAAACCTTTGGACGTTAGCTTGCAACTAAATTACATGATGAGCATGGAGGGCAACGCTCCGGTCACTCGGAATCTTCGAGCTAAGCATCTCGCCCCGTTCGAAACCAGGCAAGTTGACATTCAAGCCGCGCTCAGCTCCGTTAGTCTAAAGAATTTCAACGGCTCGATCAATCTCTCCACGTCGTTCGTCGGCAAAGCCGGTGACCTAGTCCTTGCCTCTGGCAGCGTGGACCAGAGTGGAACGTACGTTTTCGAAGTCGGGGCTCAGGGGGTGGGCCGCAGTCAAAGCAAGTTCGCCAACTACTGGGGCGTTACCAACGGAAACGACACCATGTTTAGTCTGTGGAATCCAACAGAAGCGGCACAGGATATTGCCGTTACCTTCTACTATGGCGACGGCTCCGGCCAGTACGTTCTTCCAGTGCACCTGGAAGCTCAGGCCTCCACCATGATCGACATGGCCATGCTTATCGCCGAAATTAAGCCCGACGCTGACGGCAACGTCATTCCGCCGGGCATCCAGGAAGGCAGTGCCGTCTTCGCCAGCGCCAAAGATACCAAGGAGAATATCACCCTCGTCATCGATGGTGGTCTCTACAACGTTTCCAGCGCGACCTGCGGCTGTACCTATATTACCTGCTGTGGCTACAACCAATTCGGGATTAGTCCGAATCCAATTTATTGCGTCATCGGTGAAACCATGCCTTGCTCCACCCAGATGACCGACTGCTACGGGAACGTCGGTTCAATCGGGCCGGGTACATGGTCCAGCTCAAATACTTCGGTCATGACCGTGGACGGTTCCGGCAATGTGACCGGAGTCTCTGTCGGCTCCGCAACCATTCAGTTTAGTTCCTCCAACTACTTCGTTAACTACACTGGCACATTCTGCAGTCCGCAGCCTTCTTGCCCCCAAGGCGCTCCCACTGTCCAAGCCCCCGCCAACGTCACGCCCACAGTCTCCGGGCCCAATACAGTCTGGTATTTTGGTAATCTTACAGTTTCCGGCTACACAACCTCCGCACACCTCACTGCAAACGGCGGCGATTCCTCGACCACGTGGAACATAACCGCAGGCAGCGACAAAATTACCGTGTCATCCTTTACGGGGTCGTCCATTAGCGTGCTAAGTTCCGGCACAGCTTTTAGCTCAAGCGTGGGCGACGTTACACTAACAGCCACTGCAAACGGACAGACTTCGGCCCCGTTCTTGATTACTACCCGCACCCCGAATCTGTCCGTGCTAGGCACAATCATAACAGCCTGCGACCAAGACTACGGTTATAAGACTACTGTGAATTACACTGTCAAAGACCAATTGGGTTCAACGCTTCCTTCCCACATGCCAGTAAATGAGAACTGGACGACCGGAGTCGTTCCCGACTACAACGGAACAAACTGGCGGCGAGGAGACCCGAATGGGTTTGACGAACCTGGTTCAGCGTTCGCTGATGCGATTCAAGGTGAGGACGCCTCTCACACACCTCTGGCCACCTGCGATGGCAACAGCACCGCCGTTGAACACTGGGGACAAGAGTGGCGAGTGGGTAGCATAGCGACGGGATTTGGGAGCAGAATCCAAACCGATACGATACAAAAATATATTGGGCGCGCCACACATACCTCAATTGTTTCTCCCGCACCCTAAAGCAATGTGTAAGGTCTGGAGAAGAAGCCATGGTACGAAACTCACTATTCGCGTCGGTTGCGCTCACCTTGTTGTGCGTATTCGTTGCCCAGGCAACTGTCGTCCCTACACTTGGTCTCGACAGAGTAACAAATGAGGCCTCCCTTATCGCCGTTGGCCAGATAACGTTAGTTCGACGGGTCGAAAAGACAACTGTACAATTCGGCGACCGAACACTTCCGGCCTGGGCGATGCTCGCGGAGCTTCATGTGGGTCACGTTCTGAAAGGTACTGCCAAGAGCCTCCCTTCGTCTTTGAGCTTCCGCTTCCTTGTTCCGGACGAATTCGTTGGCTGGGCGTCCATCGCACCGCAGACGTATCGAGTGTTTTTCCTGGCGGAATCTTCTGGCGAACTCAGACTTGCGGACCCCTACTTTCCGTCCGTCGCAGCTATCCCTGGCACCGAGACCCAAGGGGAAACCGCGATTGAACGGGTCATCAACGAACTGGGTGCTGTGCTAGAATCCACAAGAACTTCCCCGGAAGAAAAGCGAGAGGCGATTTTCACTCTTAATAGCAGCAAAAACCCGGCGGCTATTCGCGTGCTAAGGCATATCGCGGATGTAAAAGATATTATCTTACGCCTGTCCGTTGCCGCAGCATTGCTTGAGCATAATGACATATCCACTTTGCAGTTTGCCGAAGAAGCCTTGCTGAAACAGGATCCCGCCCTACCCCCTCACCTATACCTTCTCCATAATTTATCTTACGCAATTTCCGAAGGTGTAAAAGACGAGCGTGCGGTTCCCTCGTTGACAAAGTTGCTGCACGTGAGCAGCGTTGAGACACGACGCGCCGCGGCCTCAGCGCTCATGCACGTCGGTTCCACTTCATGCATCGATCCTTTGCTGTCCGCCATCGGTGACGCGGATTTTCAAGTTCGGTACTTTAGCGTCACCGGGCTCGCGGAGATCACGGGGCAGATGGACTGGCGTCCAAACATGGATGACTTTAAATCGGACCAGGGCAAATACCTCAGGCATTGGCGGGACTGGTCACAAAGTCGATAGCGATTGGTGGACAGCTCTGGCAACGTCAAGGGCGTCGGCGTCGGATCGGCAACCATTTACTTCATTTTTGACGTGCTCCCTGTCTACACCGGCCAAATCTGTAATACCCCGCCATCCTGCCCCACCGGGTCCCCGCAGGAAAGCGCCCCCGCCAACGTCACTCCCACCATCAGCGGGCCCAACACTCTATGGTGGTTCAACGGGTTAGGCGCCGGGGTGTCGGGTTATGCAAATCAGACCACTTTGACGGCCAATTCGGGTGGGACCGGCACTTCCTACCAATGGGCCATTACCGCTGGTTCTGATAAGGTAAGCTTGTCCACGGGTACGTCCGCCAGTGTGCAAGTCACGAGCATCGGGCAAAGCAGCAATGCTAACGATGTCAGCATAACCGTCACGGTAGGTGGGCTCACGTCAGACCCGTTCAAGCTCACCGTTCGGGCTCCCTACACATTTGGAACTGACAGCGCACATCCAACGCCAACGTACGTCTCGGATCCTACCTACGTATGGCAGACACATGTGTTTAACATTGTCTTGGACAATCTCTTAACCGCGCTGCCATCGAGCATCAATGTCAACGAGAACTGGAATGCGCCCCTCGTTGCCGATTACCCAGGAACAAACTGGCGACAACCAGGGCCGAACCCGTTTGGATGCCCAACAATCCAAAATGCTGAAATCGAAGATG
The DNA here is from genome assembly GCA_003225315.1 of Acidobacteriota bacterium. Taxonomy (GTDB): domain Bacteria; phylum Acidobacteriota; class Terriglobia; order Acidiferrales; family UBA7541; genus Acidiferrum. Next base: position 475,829 of record QHZD01000018.1, on the reverse strand, counting down.
AAATCCAAGGAGAGGTACCCTCGCGGATTCCGACACCAGTATACAACGTGAACCAGAATGGGCCTGCGGTGCAACACTGGGGTCAGGAATGGCGGATCGGTACGTGCAACACCGGCTTCGGCCCGCGCGTGGAAACGAACACAATTCAGAAGTACACTGACCACGCGGCGTATACCGGCGTCACCACGCCAGCTCCGTGAGTTGAGGCTAAAATGTTCCCGAAGACCACAATTTTGATAGTCCTTCTCGTAATTCTCTTAGCAAGTGGGCCGATAAACTCGACCGTCATCCGTACCTTAGATGTGGCTTCCCTCACCAGCCAAGCCGATATTATTGTCATTGGCCAGATCGTCTCCGTCACTGACCGCGGACCGACCACTCTTGATCTTGGCGGTGGGTCGATTCCGGCAACCGCTTTCGAGGCGGTGCTACATGTGGACCACCTATTAAAGGGGTCTCCTCATGCGCAGAACCTCTTTGTTGACTTCGCCCTGCCGCAAATGCCAATTGGAATCCAGAGCGTCGTACCAGGTCAGTACGGGCTCTTTTTCCTTGCGGCACTTCAAAACCACGTTCGTTTCACTGATCCCCTGCACCCGTCACTGCCCGCCGTGCGCAACGTGAAGATTCCTGAAGGTGACGTACAGGACCAGGTAACAGTGGCTCTCGGGCAGGTTCTTATGGCTCCCCAGGTGCCGGATGCGGATTTGTTCTGGGTTCTTGATGCTTTAGGCACGCTAAAGACCGATCTTGCGAGAGACACACTGCGACAAGCCCTAAAGAGTCCCTCAGGGACCGTGCGTCTCGATGTGGCCAGGGCTCTGGTCGCTCGGAACGATGTTGCAGGCCTAGAAGCGGTAGAGGCTGCATTACTCCATCCGGATGGGCTTTCCAGCAACGTGATTTCAAATCTTGCCGGTTCACTAGGAGGTTTGAAAGACCCGAAGTCAGTGCCAGCACTGAAGCGCCTCATAGAGACCAACAATCCGTACGTCGTTAAGGGAGCGGCAATTGCACTTCGCCAGACCGGATCTGAGGATGCCTTGGAACCTCTCTCCCGCTTGCTAAACAATAGCAACGAACAGGTCCGCTATTACGCTGTGGTTGGGCTGGGGGAAATAACTAAGCAGGACGAGTGGACACCGGCTTTTCCCGAATTCCGTGGGCACGAGGCCAAATACATCTCATACTGGCGCGATTGGGCGGCCTCTAACCTTACGCGGATGGATCATCCTTAAACAAAGACGTGGACGCGCTTGACTGCTGTAACGGCGGTTGGTTTCCCAAAGGACGCGACGTTCGCCTCAAACGACATCATCCTATCCTTCAGTATCTAAACGACTTAAAGTAATCCTTGACATATGTTACCGATATGGTATAATCGTCTCGTTAAGTCGGCACATTCCTTCCGCCTGCCCGACCTACCGGTAATTGTAGATCCCGTCCTGCTGGGATCACAGATTCCAACCCTGTCGGAAAGGAGGGCGCTTTGCGAACCGTGCCCGGCCTCCGAGCGCTCCGTCCTACTGTCACAAACTCTTCGCATTTCTCGCCGTTTCGTTCTCGCCAACTCCTCGCTCCCCTAACCTCTTTAGATGCAACACCTATGGGCCTCCCCGCAAGTTGCGGCAAACACAAGACTTACGGAAAACCTAAATCCTTTAGATGCAACACTTACAAAAAACCAGGGGTGGGGGGTGCCCTCGCAAGTCTTGGAAGACTTGCGCGAGTTAGCCAAGGGAACTCGCTTCTCATGCAAGTTCTTTCTTTTCAGACTCTTGCGCACTCTTTTGCACTCACCAAAAACTCAACTCTTTTGTTCTCAATCGTTTCCGCACTCTTTGCTCAAAACACCCGGGGGTGGGGTATCCCTGTGACTCTCACCAATCACGACAATTTGCTTTTTCCCCTTTCTCGCTCAACAATGAACCTGTACCTCAGGCCTTTAGGCCTGAGGCTTTTCTCTTTTCGAGGTCCCGCCATGCCTGAAGCCGTCATCGTCTCAGCCATTCGCACTCCCGTCGGCCGCGCCTACAAAGGTTCGCTCCGAGCCACGCGCCCCGACGATCTCGCCGCCCTCGCCATCAAGGAAGCGCTCGCCCGCGTCCCCGGGCTCGATGCCAAGGAAATTGACGACGTGATCCTCGGCTGCGCTATGCCCGAGGGCGAACAGGGCATGAACGTCGCGCGCATCGCCGCTCTTCGTGCCGGTCTTCCCGTCGAAACCAGCGCGATGACCATCAACCGCTTTTGCTCTTCCGGCCTGCAGGCCATCGCTCTCGCCGCGGAGCGTATCCGCTCCGGCTCCGCCCAGGTCATCCTCGCCGGCGGCACCGAGTCCATGTCCATGGTGCCCATGGGCGGCAACAAGATTTCTCCGAATCCCTGGCTCGTCGACAATTATCCCGACGCTTACATCAACATGGGCCTGGGCACGGAAAACATCGCGCGCAAATTCGGCATCACTCGCGAGCAAGCCGACCAGTTCTCCGCCGATTCTCACAAGAAGGCTCTCGCCGCCGTCGCTGCCGGAAATTTCAAGGACGAAACGATTCCCGTCGAAGTGAAAATCACTTCACTGCCGAACGGCAACGGCGCGTCCTCCAAACCAAAGTCACCCGTCAAACCGGCGACTCAGACGTTTACGTTCGCGACCGACGAAATTCCACGCGCCGATACGAACCTTGACGTCCTTGCAAAACTCAAGCCTGCGTTCCACGCCAAGGGAACCGTGACTGCCGGAAATAGTTCCCCGATGAGCGACGGCGCGGCCGCAACCGTCATCATGAGTGACGCGCGCGCCAAATCGCTGGGACTCAAGCCGCTCGGGCGCTTCGTCGCCTACGCTACCGCCGGTGTTCTCCCCGAAGAATTCGGTATCGGCCCGGTTCAAGCCATTCCGAAAGCATTAAAGCTCGCGGGACTTTCGCTGAACGACATCGCTGTCATCGAACTTAACGAAGCCTTCGCCGCGCAATCGCTCGCGGTCATCCAGCAAGCCGGCCTCGATGCTTCGCGCGTCAATCCCAACGGCGGCGCCATTGCCCTCGGCCACCCGCTTGGCTGCACCGGCGCAAAACTCACCGCCACCATCATCCGCGAATTGCAGCGCCGCAACATGCGCTACGGCATGGTCACCATGTGCATCGGCGGCGGCATGGGCGCCGCCGGTATTTTCGAGCGACTCTCTTGATCGGTGCTTTGAAGAACGGCTAACTATGCAAATGAAATTTAGTCGGCGGCGTAGCGCCGGAAGAACGATTCCGTCTTCCAGCGCGGACGCTCGAGAGTATTGGCCGTCTCGAGGAGCAGGCGCCGCGTGAATTCCTCGTAACCCGCAGCAGCCTTGAGATCGACAGGCTGGTTCACGTCGTCGCTCGGCGCGTGGTACCGATTGGTGAGCCAGTCCTTGAAAATTTTCTGCTCCGGTGTGCCGAGTTCGAATCCCACGTCCACTTTGACGGCGGGAACGCCTTTCTTGATGAAGCTGTACTGATCGCTTCGAATGAACGCATTGCGCAGCGGCTCAGGATCAGGAATGGGTTTGATACCCATCGACTGCGCAATCGCAGCAGCGCGCGCGCCTAGGTCGGATTCTTCAATGCCCTCAATTTTCAAGATTTTCAGGGGAACGATGGGAAGAAACATGTCCACGTTGACATCCGCAACGATGGATTTTGCCGGCACCGTAGGATGCGCGGCGAAATATTTGGAACCGAGCAGACCTTTTTCTTCTGCTGTCACAAGAAGGAAGAGAATCGAGCGTTGAATTTTCTTCGGATGCGCTTTCAGATTTGCAGCAATGTCCATCACCAGGGCGCTGCCGGAGCCGTCATCCATCGCGCCGTTGTAAATCCGGTCGCCGTTGATGGGCGCGCCGATGCCGACGTGGTCTATGTGCGCGGAGAGAACGACGAATTCATTCTTGAGGGCAGGATCGGAACCGGGAAGTTTGCCGACGATGTTGGAGGATTCGAGAGACTTCGTGAGTATGACTGCATTCGCTTTGAGCGAAACAGCCAATGGAAAGTGCGGAAGAGGTTTGCGGTCTTTGCCCAAGGCAGCGATTTCCGCGAAGGTGTGGCCGGAACCGGCGAAAAGCTGTTCGGCGTAAGTGGGGTTGAATGTTACTCCCAGCCGCTGGCCCGGGGTTTCATTGAACTCGGCGTCGGCAAGATCCATCGAAGGGTGATTGCGATTGACGGAAATGCGCGGCCAGGGAATATCCATGGACGCGGGATTCATAATCGCGATAGTGCCGATGGCTCCGGCAGCGCGCAGCGATTTCCAGCGCTCAGCAGCGGTTTGGTAATGCGAAGCCAGCGCGGTGGGAATGTCCGAAGGAGAACCTGCAAGATAGACGACGATTTTGCCTTTGAGGTCGAGCCCGGCAAGCTCGTCGAGATTCTTTTCCGGAATTTGCAGGCCGTAGCCGATGAAAACCAGAGGCGCGGAAAGCGTGACCGAAGCATGCGTGGCGCGAGTGCCGATGAAGGCATCGTCGGCAAACGAAAGTGGCTTCGTCTGGCCGTTGGTGACGAGCGCGAGCGAGGACTTGGCTTCATCGACTTCGTATTGGTTGAAACGCACAGGCTGGTAGAAGCCGTTCGAACCTGCAGGCTCGAGGCCGGCTTTTTGAAGTTGCTCGACGGCGTACGCTTGCGCTTTGCGAAGACCTTCGCTGCCCGTGTCGCGTCCTTCGAGAGAATCGTCCGCCAGGAATTTGACGTGCGCCCACCAAGAGTTCCCATCGAAGTGTGAAGCCGAACCATTCTGCTGCGCCGAAGAAATTGCAGCGCAAGCGAAGAAAGGAATCGTCAAAAAAATGTTGCGCATCATATCCACTCCTAAGTCGAATTGAGAGGGTGTCAGCATAACAAGGACCGAGCGGAAGAGTCACGCGAAGGTGCGGAGGTGTACTGGCTCAGTTTCCCGGGTTACGGATGATACGCCCAGAACATCTCTTCGACGCTGTTGGCTCTGTGGCTTCGATCACGGCTGATGAGCCCTTAGATTCCCAGTACGGCCATAACCAGTGAATTTAGTTTTCTTTTATCATCTGTGACTTGACTTCGATACTTGGATTTGTTAATCCATCGCCAACGGTGGTGTGTTTGGCCAGTGGCGGTTGTCTTCTCAGCAGCCTACGGATTGTGTCTTTGCGTTACCCGCCGATCGTTCAGTTAAAAGAGGTGAGAACATGAAATTCCGTCGATTTCTACGGCTGAGTATCTCATTGTGCCCCTTGATGATCGCAGTCTGCTCCGTCACGTTTGCTCAACAGCCCACGGGCAGCGTGGTGGGCAACACATACGATCAAAGCGGCGCGACTGTTGCGGGGACACAAGTGACCCTTCGGAATGTGGCCACTGGGGAGGCGAAGACCCTCACAACCAGTTCCGAGGGCTACTTTGAGTTTCTAGCCCTACGCCCTGCCACATATGAAGTGCTCGCCGAGGCCAAAGGCTTCCACCGGTTGCACCATACGGAAATCGTCGTGAACGTCGGCTCCGTGGTTCGGGCCGACCTGCACTTCGAGGTTGGCGAGGTCACCCAAGTCGTGGAGGTGACGTCGGAAATTCCGCTGATCGAGACGGACAGGACCACTGTCAATCGCTCAGTTGATCTGAAAGAGGTTTCAAATCTGCCCATGCTTGGCCGCGATATTCTGGCTCTGGCGCTCACGGCCCCCGGAACGATACAGGGCGCTCCAGGGACTCAGGTGGTGGGTTTTTCTGTGGCTGGTATGAGGACTCAGTCGAACAACTACACCTTGGACGGCGTGAGCAACAACGACCCGCAGGTTAACGGTCCCCTCAATCTGTTCCACCTGACGGATGCCATCCAGGAGTTTAATGTTCAGACCAGCATTGCCAGCACGGATGTCGGACGCAGCAGCGGCGCCCAAGTATCCATCATCACCAAGTCCGGCACCAATGCGCTTCACGGGACGCTCTTCTACACCGGCCGGAACGACCTGCTGGACGCCAATGACTTCTTTTTGAATCGCGCAGGGAAGGCAAAGAACGCACTACGCCGGCATCAGTTCGGCGGCACGGCTGGCGGCCGGATTGTTCGCGACAAGACCTTTTGGTTGTTTAGCTACGAGGCCTTCCGGGATAAGACTCAGCAACCCCTTACTGCTCGAGTGCCAACCGTTGCAGAGCGGGCCACAGTCACCGATCCGGTCTCTCTGAAAGTGCTGGCATTTTTCCCGGATGCGAACACACCGCTGGTTGGCGGCACGAACTGGACGGGAACCGCGGCCACCATCAATAACAACGACACCTATTTCTGGCGCGTGGATCACAATATCACTGCCAATCACCATCTCACCGGGCGTTATGCTTGGCTCCGCGGAAGCTCTGACCAGGTGCAAAGTCTGACCTTTCCCTTCCACGGCAATATCACCAATCTGCCCGGTCAGCATTCCATGCTCATTCAAGAGAACTGGGCCCGGGCAAGTTTCGTCAATGAAGCCCATGCGGCGTTTTCGCGCAATCGCACGAAGTTTGCGCCTTCAGATGTCAGCCTGAATCCGGCGAGCATCTTTACTGACGCGAGCGGAAATCCGCTACCCGGCTACGTGGACACGAAGGTGGACCCTCTCGATGGAGGGCTGCCCAATATCTCCATTACAGGTTTCGGAGGTCTGGGGGCCGGAACGAACATGCCCCAGGGGCGCGCCACGAACACCATCGAAGCCTACGATAACCTTTCCTTAATCGCTCCACACGGCTGGTCGCGCCACACGCTTAAGGTCGGTGGCGGGTTGCGCCACGAGCAAACGAATCGCTTCTTGAACGGCAACTATCGCGGAGCAATCTCCTTTCCGAGCTTTGCGCGATTTGCCACCGGACAGCCGCAAAGGGGATCATTAAGAACTGGACCCGGCGGCACATTTCGCACCTGGTCGCGATACGTTTGGTCGTATTACGCGCAAGACTCGTTCAAGGCCAAAAAAAACCTGACAATCAACTACGGATTTCGCTGGGAGTACTTTGGACAATCCAGAGAAAAGCTTGACCGTGGGAGCAACTTCGTGCCGGGGATTGGCATGATGGCCCTGAATTCCAACCTGCGAATTGACATAGACCCAACGAAACTTGGTCGCGACGCCATTACCCTGACTCCTGTGAATTTTTTCCTGCCCCGGAGTGGACAACTCAGTGGCGACTACAACAATTACGCCCCGTTGCTTGGGATTGCCTGGAACCCGAAGATACTACCTTGGTTGTTTGGCGATGGGAAAACCGTGATTCGCACGGGTTTCCGTGCGAGCTTTGACGATATCTTTGCGAATATCCCCGTCAATATGGGATTGAATTTGCCCCTGGTCTTGTCGACCACGCTTCCAACGTCGACCTACACCTGGGGCACCGCGTTGAATCAGAATCGCAGCCTCTTCGCCGCGGATGGGACGGTGCCGGGCGGGAGTCGCGGGATCATCACTTTTAATGCCTGGGACTTGAATGCCCGCACGGCCTATGCGATGAACTACGCATTGGAAGTCGAACGGCAGTTGGGAACCAACTATTCGATTGGGATTTCTTATGTTGGATCGCAGGGTCGCAAGCTCGGCACGTTCCTGGACGGCAATGAGCCGACCGTCACGGCCGTGGTCGACCCGACCAGGCGAGGCGATCAGACACCGAACCAGCGAACTTTCCCTTTCCAACAGTACGCGGGCATCTTCCAAGGGGCATTTGTCAGCAACTCGACTTATAACGGGTTGGTGGCCACCTTCCATAAGCGGGCTGTTCATGGGATTAGCTATACGGCTTCCTACACGTTTGGCCGCTCCTTGGACGACAACTCCAGTTTCTTTGGTTCCGATGGTGAGTTTGGTTCCTACGCGGATCCACGCAATCGCGGAGTAGAACGCGGACGTTCCTCGTTTGACGTGACTCATCGCGTCGTTGCGACTTATATCTACGAACTTCCCTTTGGTCCGCATCGCCGCTGGCTTAATGGTGTTCATGGCCCGTTGGGCCACGTGATCGGCGGGTGGGACACTTCCGGAATCTTCAACTACCGATCCGGATTTCCCTTCACGATCCTTGCGGGAACTGCCTTTGACTATAGCGGCTTGAACCAGTTTGCGGACCGCCCCAACTTTGCTCCGGGCGTGACTGACATCACCATCGATTACTCGGACCCCAACAATGTTTTCAACTGTCACAATACAGGTTGTCCGCTGTTCACGCAGCCGGTTGCCGGAACCATCGGAAATGTTGGACGCAATCGCTTCACGGGGCCAACGCTGACAAATATGGATTTCGCCGTTATGAAAAACTTTCCCTTAGGAGAGACGCACCGGTTTCAGTTCCGGATGGACTTCTTTAACATATTCAACAAGGTCAACTTCAATCTGCCTTCGAGCAACCTGCAGTTCTCGGGTGGCGTGCCCACTTCATCCACCGCGGGCACGATCACGAGCGACAGCAACGCAAATCCGCGGCTGATCCAGTTCGGATTGCGGTTAGATTGGTAGAGCTGATAGACGCGGAAGGGCCTTTTTGATCTTGCGCTTTAGCGGTTGAACACGACACTTGACTAAAGTTCTGCAAAGCGTTCCAGAAGCCCCGTTGTGGGAAGTAGGAAGCTCCGTTTGGAGTTGCTTCCGATTGTGGCCGGATCACCGGCTACTCGGAAGCCGATGACCCACTGTCCGCGGAGGAGTGATTGGACTGCCCACTGCTGCGGGTCAGGGCGCGGTAACCAAAGGCAACTCGATGAAAGTGGCTTGGCCGGGCGCGTGGTAGATGCGCTGCGTGGCTTTGCGATAGTCACCGGGCTTGGCCCAGAAAATATTGAGAACAAAAGTTTGCGGATTCCGATCGTAAAGCGGGAACCAACTTGATTGAATTTGCACCATGATGCGGTGGCCCGGAAGGAACACGTGATTCACCGTGGGAAGCGCGAAGCGATAGAGCAGCGGTTTGTCCGGCGCGAGAGCTTTGGGAGTTTCAAAACTCTCGCGGTAGCGGCCACGGAAAATGTCCGCCGCAACCATAAGCTGATAGCCACCCATTTCGGGTTGCGCGCCCACTTCGTCGGAGTAGAGGTCGATCAGCTTGACGACCCAATCGGAATCTGTCCCGCTGGTGGAGGCAACCAGGTTGGCGATCGGCTGTCCGCTGATTTTCACCGGCGCGCTCAAGGCGTCGGAGACGAACACGGCCACATCCGGCCGGCCGGACGCTTCGCGCTGGTCGTCCACAAGCCACTGCGACCAGGTCATGCCATTGGAGTAGCCCACAGCTTGAATGGGTCGCGCGCGATACGGCACAGGCTTGGCAGGGTCGGACACATATTCATCGAATGACGATTCGCCCGCTGGCGCGGTGAAGCTTAGCTTTAGCCCCGCGTTGAGATAGAGCGGCGACGGTTTTACGGTGCAGCCGCTGGAACAGCCGGCGGGCCACGCGGGCAAACGCCGCCAGGTATTCGTGCCGGTTTCAAATGCTGACACCGGCGCCACATCGCTTTTCGGCGCGCCGTCTTTCAAATATTGGGCGAGGAACGGCGCCAAAATCTCTCTGCGAAAATAGAGTCCGGTATCGCTTCCGAATTTCAGCGCGCCAAGCCGGCTGGCGTCATCGATCTCCTGACCGTGATGCCAGGGGCCCATCACCAGGAAAACTTTGTCATTAGCAGTGTCTTTCGGTTTGATGGCCTTGTAGACCGCCGTCGCGCCGTAAATATCCTCCTGATCCCACAAGCTGTCGACGAGCATTGTCGGGACTTTCAGCGGCTGCGCGGCGAGAATCTTATCCATCGCTTGCTGCTGCCAGAAAGCGTCGTAAGCCGGGTGATCGAGAATTTTTCTCCAGAAGCCGATTTGTTCGAGACCGTGCCGGCGGCCCAGTTCGCCAGCCGAGCCCGCTTGCAGGTACATGTCGTAATCATCGTAATGGCTGGTCCACCAGTGCTCGTCGTTTTTGCGCGTGGCTTCCTGCTCGTAGATGTACGGCATGTTCTGTTCACGAAACGCACCGTAGTGAAACCAATCGTCGCCCATCCAGCCGTCGACCATGGGGTTCATCGGCACGGCCACTTTGAGAGCAGGGTGCGGATTGACCAGCGCCATCAACGGCAAAAATCCGTCATAAGAAATGCCGATGATTCCCACTTTACCGTTGCTCTCCGGAATATTTTTCACCAGCCATTCGATCGTGTCGTATGTGTCGGTCGAGTGATCGACCGCCGTGGGATTCAACGGACCACGCAGGGGACGCGTCATCACATAGTCGCCCTCGGAGCCGTACTTGCCGCGCACGTCCTGAACGACGCGGATGTAACCGCCTTCGAGAATCACTTCGAGAGCGTTGTCATAGCCATGGAGGCTGGGTCCGAGATGAGAGCTGTGCGCCCGCGTAGTGAGATCGTTGGCGTCGTAAGGGGTGCGCGTAAACAGAATGGGCACGTTCTTGGCGCCTTTGGGCACGAGGATAACGGTGTGCAGCTTGACTCCGTCGCGCATGGGAATCATCACGTCGCGGCGTGCGTAGTCGAAACTGCCGGTGACGGGAGTAAACTGCGCCGGCGTTTCACTGGGCAGCGTTGAAACGGGCGGCGGAGCTTGGGCTGCGGCGAGATCGGCGAGGAAGAGACTGCCGAACATCGGTACGAGCAGAGTGAGCGTGGGAAAGCAGCGGAGCGGTTTCATTCGGATCCTCAGTGATGCGTGGAATGAGCGTGGATTATACAGCGGAATGCTTCCCTGGCCAGTTTCAATGTAAGGGTGGCCAACTGTAAGGAGTTGAAAACTCTTGCGACACGGGCGACTTAACTGTGTTTACTGCGAGTGGGCACGGGAGTAAAATGGATTGAATTGATTGCGTTGTGTGCCGCAGATAGCCGTTAGATCAAGATCAGTTACAAAGACTTCCCGCTAGGAGCGCCCGACATGGCCACCGCTACTCTTACCAAGCCCGCGGCAAAGGGAGGAAGCTTTCTCCTGGAATCGCCGCAGCCGGGCGATGTATTCACGCCTGCTGATTTGACCGACGACCAGAAATTGATCGGGCAGACGGCGGAAGAATTTGTCCTCAAGGAAGTCTTCCCGATCATCAAGGATTTGGAGAATAAGAAGCCCGGGCTGATGCCGCAACTGGTGAAAAAGGGCGGCGAAGTCGGCTTGATGGGCGGAGGCGTACCGGAAGAATTCGGCGGCGCAGGCCTGGACAAGATTTCCACCACGGTCCTTACGGAAAAACTTTCGATCTACGGCGGCTTTGCGGTAACGCACGGGGCGCACGCCGGCATCGGCACCCTGCCGATTGTTTACTTTGGCACGGAAGCGCAGAAGAAAAAGTATTTGCCGAAGCTCGCGACTGGCGAATGGATCGGCGCGTACTGCCTTTCCGAGCCGCAAGCCGGATCGGACGCGCAGAACTCCCTGACGCGCGCCGAATTGAACAAAGAAGGCACGCATTACATCCTCAACGGCCAGAAAATGTGGATCACTAACGGCGGTTTCGCCGATGTCTACATTGTTTTTGCCAAAGTGGATGGCGAAAAATTCACGGCGTTTATCGTCGAGCGCACTTTCCCCGGCTTCAAGCCCGGCAACGAAGAGCACAAGATGGGCATTCACGGGAGCTCGACAACGCCGATTTTCCTGGAAAACTGCAAGGTCCCAAAGGAAAACCTGCTGCACGAAATCGGCCGCGGGCACATCGTGGCGTTCAACATTCTGAATGCGGGGCGATTCACGCTGGGCGCTTCCTGCGTGGGCGGCTCGAAGCACGTGCTGATGACCTCCTCGAAATATGCGAAAGAGCGCAAAGCGTTTGGAAAACAGATTGGCGATTTCGGATTGATGAAGGAAAAGCTGGCGGAGATGGCCATCCAGATTTTCGCGGTGGAATCGATGGTGTACCGTTCGGCGGGAAACATCGAAGCGGCGATGGCCGCGGCTTCCGGCTCTGGCGACAAAATCCAAAACACGATGAAAGTTCTCGAGGAATACGCCATCGAGAGTTCCATTGCCAAGGTCTACGGGAGCGAAATGTTGGATTTCGTCGTTGACGAAGCGGTGCAGATTTTCGGCGGTTACGGCTTCCACGAAGAATATCCCGTTTGCCGCGCATACCGCGATTCACGCATCAACCGAATTTTCGAAGGCACCAACGAAATCAACCGTATGCTCATCATCCAAATGCTGATGAAGCGCGCCATGGCCGGGCAACTCCCGCTGATTCCCGCCGCTATGAAGCTGGCGGATGAGATCCTTGCGGGGCCATCCTTCGAGGAAGCGCCGGAAGGCGTGCTCGCGAACGAAGCACGCGTCGTCGCCAACGCCAAGAAAATGTTCCTGCAAGCGGCCGGAGGCGCCGTCCAGAAATTCCGCGAGAAGCTCGCCGACGAGCAGGAACTGATTGGCGCGCTCTCCAATATCGTGATGGAAATCTACGCGATGGAGTCTTCCCTGCTGCGCGCGCAAAAAGCTGCCGCGGCCAAGGGTGAATCCGCATCGCAGACGATGATCGATGCCGCGCGCGTTTTTATCAACGATGCCGCCGAGCGCGTCGAGTGTGAGGCCCGGCGCGCCATTGCCACGATTCACGAAGGTGACATGCTCACCACGCAGATGGCCGTGCTCAAGCGTTTCGCCAAGCGCGCACCCCTGGACACCATCGCGCTGCGCCGCCGCGTTGCTGCTGCCGTCCAGGCGCAGGACCGCTACCCTCTCGAGGGCCGCTAGACTCGGCAAACTGAAATCTAAGCAGAATCACCATTCGGTTGCTGCTGCGCAGTCCCGTATCTGGCAGGGCACGCCGAGGGACGGATTGTGCCAAGAGCCTTGGAATTCCCCCCTAAAATAGATTTGGGCAATTAGCCCTAATCGAACCCGAAAGAGTACGACAAGGAATGCTCCGGAAGCCCCTGATCCTTGCGGCGGTAATTGTCGCGCTGCATCTTTGCGAAGCGGCGACGCTGGGTACCACTGCGACTGGATCTCTGCTCGCAAATCTTCTGCAAATCCTCGCTTGCGGTTTTGCCGCGGTCATGGCACTCGCGGCATATCGCCGCGGACGCGGCTTGAGCCGCCCCTTCTGGCTGATTTTGGCCACGGGCGTTGCGCTGTGGGGCGCGGCGAACCTGGGCTGGATGTACTACGAAGTGGTGCTGCACACCGAGCCGCCCGCAACCTCGGTGGTGCGCTTTCTGTTTGGTCTGGAAAGCGTGCTGTTGGCGATGATTTTGTTCCTGGATCAGGACAAAGATTCGCCCCGGATCGACGCGGAATCCGCACTCGACTTCGTACAGATCGGAATCGTCTTTTTCTTTATCTACGTCGAGTTCTACTACCTTCCGGCTCGTCGTCTTGACCACTACTCCGCCTTCCTGCGGGAGATGCGCGTCGAGAATGTGGAAGACGCGGCGCTCACCCTGTTGGCTGCCTTGCAGGCGCTGCGCGCGCGGAAGCAGCACTTTCGGAAACTCTACGGCGGTTTCGCTCTTTATCTGCTGTTCTTGACGGTGTGCGCGGCAGTGGCTCAGTACCTGCAAGTCGTCAAGCCGGCTCCGACAGGGACGCTCCGAGACCTGCTGTGGACTTTGCCGTTTCTCGTGGCTGCAATGTGGGCGGCGCAATGGCAGCCCAGTCCCGCGGTCCAGGCTGGCTCGCGAATCCGGCAAAAGACAGTCGGCGATTTGATGCTAACCAACGCCACGTACGCGCTTGCGCCATTGATCATTCTCTGGCAAGTGGCACAACTGGAAGCAGAGTGGCGCCTGCTTCGCTTCTCGCTCCTTGGAGTTTCCATCCTCTGCTATGCCGCACGCCTGGGAATTAGCCAGTCTCGCGAGACAAAAAGCGCGAACGCCGTGCAGACGCATACCCTGGCCATGGATTCGGCAATCAACGGCATGGCCATCCTGGATGCGGCGGGAAAATACATTTACGTAAATCCGGCGTACGCACGAATGGTCGCTGACGCAGGTCCGGAGACATTGCTGGGAAAATCATGGCGTGAGGTCGCCCAGGAGCGAGACGTGGCTCCCGTGGAACAGGACATTCGTCGGGCGTTGCAACAACATGGCAGATGGTATGGGCCCATCACCGTACATCATGCCGACGGAACCGCGCTCCCCATGGAAATGGCTATAACCGCCCTGTCCGATGGCGGCACCATCTGCGTGAGCCGCGACATCACGGAGAAAGTCAGCGCGCAACGTGCTCGCGCCGAAGCCGAAATCAAATACCGCATGCTCGTCGAGCAGGTCGCGGCCATCAGCTATATCGCGGAGCTTGGTGTTAAGGGCCAATGGCTGTACGTCAGCCCGCAGATCGAAACGATGTTCGGCTACTCCGTGGACGAATGGCTCTCGACTTCCAAGGAATGGATACGCCACATTCCTGCCGAAGATCATCCCATAGTGCACGCCGCGGAGGAGGCCAGCTCGCGCGGCGAGCCCTTCCAGGCCGAATATCGCATTACACACAAGGATGGACAGATTATTTGGGTCAGCGACACAGCAGTCGTGGTGCGCGGCAGTGATAGCCATCCCGTCATGGAAGGCCTGATTGTCGATATCACCGAGCGCAAATTGCTCGAAAATCAGCTCCAGCAGGCGCGCAAGATGGAAGCGGTGGGCAGGCTGGCGGGCGGCGTCGCGCACGATTTCAATAATCTACTAACGATCATTAAAGGTTACATCGAGATCGCATTGCAGCGCTGCTTGAATCAACCTGCGCTGCACAGCGACATCCGGCGCATTGAAGACGCCGCCGATCGCGCCGTCACGCTGGTACGGCAGTTGCTCGCTTTCAGCCGCAAGCAAGTTCTGCGGCCAAAAATCATCGATCTCAACTCCATCGTTGTGAATCTCGACCACCTCCTCCGGCGACTGATGAGCGCCAACATCGAGATGAAAACATTTGTGTCCAAGGACGTCGCAACAATCAAGGCGGATCCGGGCCAAGTCGAGCAGGTCATCATGAATTTGGTCGTGAATGCGCGTGACGCCTTGCCTGAAGGCGGCCGCATCGTCATTGAAACAAGCAACGTCGATCTGGACTCCGCGTACACGCTCGATCACGCGATAGTCCGTCCGGGACCGTATGTCCTGCTGGCGGTCTCGGACACCGGCATCGGCATGAGCGCCGAAACGGTCGCCCACATTTTCGAGCCCTTTTACACCACGAAGGAGAGCGGCCGGGGTACCGGGCTTGGTCTATCGACGGTGTACGGCATAGTGAAGCAGAGCGGCGGCTACGTTTGGGTGTACAGCGAGCTGGGAAAAGGCACCACCTTCAAAGTTTATCTGCCCCGTGTCAAGGATGCAGTCCAGGATCTGCCGGCTCAAGAGACTCTCCCTTCCACAGCGCGCAAAGCCCACGAAACCATCCTGCTTGTTGAAGACGAGTCCGCCGTACGCGAGCTGGCGCAAATGGTTCTCTCCCAGCGCGGCTACAAGGTAATCGAAGCGCATACACCCGAGGAGGCGGAGCGCTTGGCCGGAAATAACGGAGCGGAAATCCACTTGCTCCTGACGGACATTGTGATGCCGGGTTCCAGCGGACGTGACCTTGCCAAGCGGCTCACCGGGCGCTATCCCAATCTGCGGGTACTGTACATGTCGGGCTACACGTACAATGTGATCGCGCAAGACGGGACTCTTGAGGAAGGAATTTCCTTCCTGCAAAAACCATTTACGCCGCAAGTCCTCTCGGAAAAGGTCCGCGAAGTGCTGGACCGCTCCGTTTCTGCAAAATAAAAATCGCGCCTCGCAGCGCGTTTACCGAATTCCCGCCAAAGAAATGGTCTTGCCCGTAGCCGCGGACTGCCTGGCAGCACCGAGAATTTCCGTAACGATCACATTCGTTTCAAGCGACGACAGTCCTTCCGGCTTCATCCCCCTTAAAAGCACTGCTCTCAAATAGGAAACGGAATCTTCCTTCGATTTCTCCAATGGCTTGGCTTCAGCTGAAGTCTCCTCTTTCTCGGGAAGTCGGACGCGCAGTTGATCGCGCCCAACGGTAATGGCGTAGCCTTTCTGCGCGTATACTTCCATGTCTTTTCTGGAGAACGGCCAATTCCAGGAAGCCTGAATAATCGCTTGCGCGTGGGGATAAGTCAGGATGATTGTCGCTTCATCGTCCACTCGCGGGTACACATCCGGCTTGATTTGCTGCGTCACCGCGGTCACTGAGTCCGGCCGGCGGCCATCCATCAGCCAGGTCGCTAGATCGGCGCCATAGCAGCCAAAATCAAAGAGGGCGCCCGCGCCGTTCAGTTTGGGATCGGTGAGCCAGGCAAGAAACTCCGGCCCGACGTTGATTTCTTTCGGGCCGTGATGGCCATCGTGCACGACAATTTTTCGAATTTCTCCAATCGCGTTTTCATGGGCCAGGTCATAAGCCGCCTGATTGCTGCGATACCAAGTGGTCTCGTAATTCACCAAAACCTGAATCTTCGCTTCATGCGCCGCTCTCTCGATGGCGCGCGCATCCTCCAGGCTGACCGCCAGTGGCTTTTCCATCATCACCGGAACGCCGTGCCTCGCGCAGATTTCCACCACGCGTCGATGATCGTAGGTATTGGTATACGCGAGAACCGCTTGAGGATGGGTCTTCTTCAGCATCTCTTCCAGATCGGAATAGAAGATATCCGGTTGCAAGCCGTATTTTCTTCCAAATTGAGCAGCGAGTTGCTGATCGGATTCGGCGATTCCCACGATTTGCAGGTCCGTCCGGTGCTGAAACTGATCGAAGAGTCCGAACGCATGGCCATGCACGAGTCCTGCAAGCGCCACACGCAGCGGCGCGTCCTCCGCCTTCATTTCCGGCTTCGCCTGCGCGCGCAAATCACCCCTTGCGCAAGCCAGCAGGGCCACGATCATCAAGAAAAAGTTAGGACGATTATTTCTTCGCATGTTTCTCCCTCAAATTCTTGCCTTACACCTTCAAGAAACGGCTGCCAGGCTTCGGCGCGTTGCACGCAAACGAATCAGAAGATAGATCGAACTTGCGAAAAGCAGTGGAGAAGAATAAAAGCCAGGCGCCGGACGCGCGAAATGAATGGTTGAGACGGTTTGACCAAAGATGGTCGCCAGCGTGTGGCCCATTCCGTTCAGAAAATGGACGCCGGCGCAGAAATACGCCAGCGGCCGCAACCACCAGGCGTTTCGAAAGGCAAACGGCGTCAGCAGTAAGAAAACAAGATTCGCAACGATAAGCCCGGTCAGCCATTCGCGGAATCCGAACGTCGGCATCGGAAACCACTTATGTTGGCTGCGCATCGCTAGAACCGTGGCATTGTAAACGGGAAGGAAGCCCGTCAGCGCTTCATCCGCTACATGTGCGCAAAACGCCAAACAGAGAAAGACCCAAGCTCTCCCGAAATTTCCTTCCGAGCCGGGATCGTGCGCCGGGTTCATGCGCAGGATTGTACCTCAGAGAATCTAGCGCGACTCACTGTGCACTTCGGTAGCGTTCACTCGGGTTTCGTTGGAGGATCGGCAGGAGCTTCGCTCGCCCCCTTTGGCTTGAAGATTGTGGAAAGCGTCTCCACGTTGAATTTCCTATAGTCCCAATAGCGTGTCACGATGCTGGCCTTGATTCCTTTCACCAGCAGGAAGCGCACCCCAACGTGCGCCTCCATGTACGTCGGCAGCCACACTTCATTATTCACAAACGATTGCTCGAAAACGAAGCTGGTGCCCTTCTGCAGGTTCGCCAGCAAGCCGCCGGCAATTTTCATGTCGCCGGTGAAATAGGCTTCCAGCCGCGCCACGTCGTGCGCCTTCTCGTCCACCCAAACGACTCCGGCGAGTTTCTGCACTACTTTTTCAGCCAGTTTGTGCGCCTTGAATTCAGGATTCGGCTCGAAATCGAAAACCAGCACGTCTTGCCCGCGAAAACGCTCCCGCCGAGGATTCACAAACTGGCACGCGCGCAAGAATATCTCAATCCCAGGCTCATCTTTTTCCTCGCTCTTTCCTTCTTCTTTTGCCTTTTCTTCCTTCGCTTCTTTCTTGGTGGCGCGTTTCTGGTGTTCTTCAATGCGTTTTTGCGTCTTCTCGTTTTCCTTTTTCTGTTCTGCGTCGCTCAGCGGCTTTCCGTCTTTTTTCACCAGCGTAGTGATCTCATCCCCGTTGAGATAGAAAAACGTGTACTCGTTGCCTTCGTGTTTTTTTACGCGCCCGTCACTCTCGAATTCCGTTTCTTCCTCGGACTGCGATCCCGCGTAATTCTCTTTGAGCTTGTCGATGGCCTTCTGGTTGTCATCAATCTCTTTGAACAACGCTTTCAGGTCTGGCAGCTTGACTTGCGATTTGATGGGAAAATCAAACATGCGTTCGCCAACGGTTCCATTGATCGCCGCGCGTGTGACGTTGACGTCGTACTTTTCGTTCCCGCGGTGCAGCTCGATTTTGTGTGGCAACTTTACGCCGTCAACCGCTCCGTAGTCGTCGTAGAGAATCTCCTCTTCGATGCCTCCCACCGTCGCCGCTTCCTTCACGATGAGGTGTGTCTGCGGATCGAAGAATACTTGCCGCTTTACTCCCGTCGCCGTGGTCACCTTGAGCTGCAGCGTGTCTCTGCCGCGCACTTGCGCGTGCCCCGCAAACGCCAGCGTGATTTTGTTTTTCTTAAGGTTCAGCAGCCGGGAGTTGTAATACTGCGCCGCCGCTTCCAATTGCATTCCTTCAGGGCCTACCAGCGTGCCGAGCTCGCCGGCGGCATTCTGATGCCATGCCGACTTCCCGTTGTACGCCTCTATCAGGTTCTTATCGCCGGTCAGCAATTCCGAGTAGTAGCGGTTCGGCAGCTTGGTATCCAGCGTGTACGTCCCGGTTTTCCCGTCGTCGCTCGTGAAAGCCCCTTCGAGGATCAAGGTTTGAATCCTGCCGAGCGCCTTACTGCCGCCGGCAGCCTTCACGTACTGCTCCACAATCTTGCCCGGCTCCTCCTGCGCGCGGGCAGGACGCATCCCCGCAGCGAGAATCAAAACGATGAGTGCAATAAGCAGACGTGTACGCATGAGATTCAACTATAGAAACGCAACTTTGGACAAAAAGTTTCTTGGAATGTGGTCTTGAGACGTAGTTTTATTGTGGGGGAAGCGAAAGAAGGCTACGCCCCGACGATTGCAGATACCAGCAAATTACTGCGATTTCGGCCGCTTTAAGTACTTCTCGTAAAGGCGCAGGTGCCGGTTCTCCATGGACGTCAGTTGTCCCCGGATAAAGAGGTACTTGATGTCGGTGGTCAGTTCGAGCGGGTCGCCATTGGTGACTATGAGGTTGGCAAATTTGCCCTGCTCGATGGTCCCGATCTGATCGCCGAGGCCAAAAATCTGCGCGGGATAAATCGTGACGGCCTTGAGCGCCTCGTCATACGGCAGGCCGTGCGCGACAGCGTTAGCGGCGTTTTGTCCCAGCCGCCGCGCAAAGGAATTGTCAAAGCTGGCGAAGGCGAACTTCACGCCGGCAGCGGCAAGCTCCGCAGGCTGGGAAAGCAACCGATCGTAAGGATCATCCTCTTCGGGAGGGAGCGTAAGCATCGGCCGCAGGATGACGGGCACACCTTTCGAACGGAGAAGGTCCTTCACTTTGTAAGCCTCTTCGCCGCCGGCGAGGATCATCCTTAGCTCCTGCTTGTCGCAAAATTCGACGGCGTTGCGAATCTCTCGCGCGCGATCGGCAAACACCAGCACAGGCAGTTCGCGCCGAACGACCGGCGCTAGCGCCTCAAGCTTCAGGTCGCGATCGTATTTTGCGGGCGAGCCTTTCTCCATAGCTTGTGCATAGTGGCGGGCGCGCTCCAGCCAGTCGGTGATTTCATTCACTTGCTTGTCGTATTCCTGTTTGGCCTCGGTGTATGGTTTTTCTTTGCGCGAGAAGGTCGCGAAGTCGAACGTTTGTGTCTCAATCTCCGGCCAGCGGATCACCATCGCCGTGCTCTTTTTAATGAGCATTTCGTCGATGGCCCAGCCGGCAATGTGGATCGCCGAAGCTTGGCCGCCGATTACGCTGTTGGATCCGCCGGAATCAAATCCGCCGCTGCCGGGAACGGCGAGAACTTCCGTGATGCCCGCCGCGCGCGTGACGGGAATGTGTTCGCTCGACGGAGATACGGCTGTGGCTGCGACGACGTCCGGATTGTAGTTTCCCGTCTCCGTCGAATCGACAGTCGCGCTGACGGCGCCAATCTCCCGCAATCCCATCTGTGTGATCGAATCGAAGATCCCAGGATAGACTTGCAATCCCTTTGCGTCGGTGACCTGCGCACCCGCTGGGATTTCAATCCCGGCACCGACAGCTGTAATTTTTCCATCGCGAAAGACGACCGTGCCGTCTTCGATGGCGCTACCTGCGAGCGTGAAGATTTTCGCGTGAGTAATCGCATAGGTGTTGGAGGGCGGTGCCTGCGCGCCTGCAATAGCTCGTAGAACGCAGACCGCGATAAGAATCAGTGCGGCTCGAAGAGCGGTCGGAGTGGTTTTCACAGCGCACCCCCTAGAGTAACCGTTGCGCTCGAGTCGGCGCCGTCCGTTTGAGGTGGCTTGGGCTTTTCTTCCGGCTTCTTTACTTCCGGCTTTTTCTCTTCGGGTTTCTTTTCGCCGGGCTTTTGACCGGCAGCGTCAGGCTTTTTCTCTTCCGGCTTCTTCTCCGCCGCTTTCTTGAATCTGTCGATGAGCGCTTTCTTCTCTTTTTCGCGCTCGGCGCGTTCCGCGATGTCCCGCTGAAGATCGAAGTAAACCCGGCCATCGATAAGCGTCTTCTGCACCACGGCGTAGGCGCTCAGCGGGTCGCGATTGTAAATTGCGAGGTCGGCGTCTTTGCCGACGTCAATCGTGCCCACGCGCTTGTCAATCCCGAGCTGCATCGCGGGATTCAGTGTGACCATTTTCAGCGCTTCGTCGTGCGAAAGCCCGCCGTACTTCATGCTCTTGGCAGCTTCCTGATTCAAATGCGTGGCTTCTTCGGCGTCATCCGAATTGATGGAGACGACCACACCGCGTTGGGTCATGAGTGCCGCGTTATACGGAACCGCGTCGTAGGCCTCCACTTTGTACGCCCACCAATCTGAAAAAGTGGAAGCGCCGACGCCCGCAGCAGCCAGTTCATCGGCGACTTTGTAGCCCTCCAGAACGTGCTGGAACGTTCGGACTTTGAAGCCAAACTCTTTCGCGACGCGAAGCAACATCAGGATTTCATCCTCACGGTAGCAGTGCGAGTGCACGTAGCGTTTTCCTTCCAGCACTTCGACAAGCGGTTCGAGGCGCAGATCGCGGCGCGGCGCGATAAGGTTTTTTTCGCCAGCAGCAACGCGCTTGTTGTGCTCATCCCACGTTTTCTTGTAATCCCGCGCTTCGCTGAACGCCCCGCGAATCGTTTCTTCGACTCCCATGCGCGTGGCGGGATACCGCCGGGGCTGTCCCGGTATGCTGAAGTTCGAGCGCTTCGGATTTTCGCCCAGCGCGAACTTGATGCCGGGTAGCGCGCCTTCAAACGGAAGCTTCGCCGCGGGCTGGCCCCAACGCAGTTTAATGACCAGTGTCTGCCCGCCGATGGCATTGGCGGAACCGTGAAGGATATTCGCCGACGTGACTCCGCCAGCTAAATCACGATAAATGTCGATGTCCTCCGGGTTCAGAATCTCCGCCATGTTCACCATCGAAGAGACGGAAACGCTGCCCTCGTTGATGCTTTCCGCCGCGATGTGCGAATGGCAATCGATAATGCCCGGAATCACGAACTGCCCCGCGGCATCAATTACCTGTGCATCTTTCGGGGCGTTGACGGACACGCCCACTTCTGCGATTTTGCCATCCTTAATAAGGATGGAGCCGTGTTCGATGTTTCCATGCGAAACAGTGAGGATCGTGGCGTTTCGAATCACGATGACCGCCGGCACATCCGGCGGAGCGGCAGCGGCCATCAACGGCAAGCAAAGAATAGAAAGGAGGCTCGCAAATCGCACGTTCTTTACATTGATGAAAAATCCAAATGAGCCCTTCACTGGGCACCTCCAAGCGTGGCCGCCGCAGTAGTAGTGATCGTGGGTTTGACGCCGGTGAAATCCAACGAGATACCTTGCACGTGGATGGTGCCCTTCAACGACGTCCCATCAAACGCGCCGGAGAAAATGACATCCGCGGCAGATCCCTCAATTGAAATGTTGATGGTGAAGCTGAACTTATCCACGCTCAGATAGCCGCTGATGATCGAGGCGGTGCCGCGCTTGCTCGTGAGAGTACCGGAGATGGTGCCGTCCTTATCCATGGCGAGGTCGGCGGTGGACTCCTCGGGCCCATCTGGCGTGGTGTAGGCGAGTTTCCATTTTCCGGTGATGTCGCCTTTCGGCGGCTCTTTCGGTTTCTCCGGTTCGCGAATTTCAAATCGGCGACCGTCGGCAAAAACCATTTTGATCTTGGTTTTTTCCTCGAAAAGGTCGCCATCGGTAACCACAAGATTCGCGATTTTCCCGTTTTCAATGGAGCCCAGGCGGTCGGCGACGCCGAAAATTTCCGCCGCCGAAAGTGTCAGTGCGCGAAGCGCAGCGTCCGGCGCAAGGCCCGCGTCAATCGATTTCTTCGCGGCTTTAAGCGTATCCTTCGGCGACGTGATGCCTCCGGAATAAAAAGCAAACTTGACGCCGGCTTTGGCCAGCGCCCCCGGCGAAGACGGCGCGCGATCGCGGAACTGCAGCGTCCGCAGCGACGGCTTGTCTTCGGGATCGGCGTCTTTCTCGGCTTCGGGCCACTTCAGGTTCACAAGCACGGGAAGTTTCTTCGTGGCAATTTCGGGAGCAACTTCGTAAGCCATCTGCCCCCCATAAATGGCGTAAGTTGCATCCTTGACCTTCCAGCGATCGACCAGCTCTAGCGCGCGCCGGAGCTGTATGGCATTGTTCGCGGGAATCAAAACCTGCGCGTGATCTTCCAGCGCCTCGGCAAGCGCCGCTTCTGTTCGGTCATAGCGCGGCCGTGCCACGCCGCGAGGATTTTTTTCATACGTAGCCTGCGCCTTGATGCTCCATTCCGTGTCCAGCCAGACCTGGTGAATGTATGCCAGCGTGCCCATGATCGAGCTCGGAAACCCGCCGCCGAATCCGCCCGAAGTCTGGAACGTCACCGGAATCGCCACCGGCGACTTCACCACCAAATCTCCCGCCCGTTCGCCCGCGAGATCCAGCACTGCCGCCTGCCCAGGAAAAATTCCACCTTTTGGCGAAGACACAACTGTAGTGAATCCTCCGTTGCGCCAGGTTTCGATGCGCTTGTCGCTCAGGGTGGCTTCATCCGCTGCGGTTCGCCACGGTGTGGAGTAGGGGCGGTCCTCGGGACCGTGCGCGCCCTCTTGTGAGCGGCGTGGGCCAGCTTCGCCGCTTGCCGGTGGCGCGACGGAAAGCCCCACATCAGTAAAGGAATCGATCAGCCCCGGATAAACGGTAAGCCCTTTCCCGTCGACCACCCACGCCTCGGGCGGAATGGCAATGTCCTTTCCAACGGCCGTGAGCAGTCCGCGAGCGATAACGATTGTGGCGTTCTCCATCGGCGACCCTGCAACGGGAACAACTTTGGCACCGCGAATCGCGAAGTATTGCGGCTCGCCTCCTTGTGCCTGTGCAGGCGGCGCAGCGCAGAGCGCCATGAAGCAAACCGCTGAGACACACCACAGAATGATCTTGGAACGCATGCAAAACTCCTCACGAAGGCGTTGAAAGGACAACCATCCCCCGGCAACCGCAAAGGTAGACGCATGAGGCTAGTGGGAAGTTTCGGAAGAGTCAAGAAGGCAGGGCCGAAAAAAAATTCAAGAAACCCGGAAACAAAATGCCGGGGTCTGCCGTCTCTTCTATTGCATTCCCATAGGAACTGGTGCATATGGGTATGGGCATCCAATAGGAGCTACCGGAGAACACGATGGGCGAACGAGCGGAGGTCTGGCAAGGAACGCTGGCCTTGATGGTGCTGAAAACTCTGCAAGCCCTGAGGCCGCTGCACGGTTACGGAATTGCGCGCCGTATCGAGCAGACCAGCGGCGACCTGCTCGCCGTGAACTACGGAACGCTCTACCCCGCCCTTCTGAAGCTCGAGCAGGAAGGCTACGTTTCCTCCGAGTGGGGCACCTCGGATAACCACCGCAAAGCCAAGTACTACAAACTGACGCGCGCCGGGCGCAAGCAGTTGGAAAAGGAAACGCGCGAATGGGAGCAGACCACGGAAATCCTCGCGCGGTTTCTGGCTCCTGGAAAGGAATCCGCATGAGGCAGTTGCGCGCTCTCTTCTTCCGGCTCGCCGCCCTCTTTCGCAAGGCCCAGCGTGACCGCGATCTCGCCGCCGAGATGGAAAGCCATCTCCAACTACACATCGAAGACAATCTCCGCGCCGGGATGACCCACGCAGAAGCGCGGCGCCAAGCCCTCATCAAACTCGGCGGCATCGAGCAAACCAAAGAAATCTATCGCGACCGGCGTAGCCTCCCTTTCTTTGAAACGATGCTGCAAGACTTCCGCTACGGCGCGCGCATGCTCCGCAAGAACCCCGGCTTTACATGTGTCGCGGTCCTGACGCTGGCCCTCGGCATCGGTGTCAACACCGCCATTTTCAGCATCGTGAACGGCGTGCTCTTGCAGCCGCTACCCTACCCGCGACCCGAACAGCTTGTGGTCGTCGCGCGAACCGCGCCAAGGTTCGATCATCCCGTGCCCGTTTCGGGGCCTAACTTCCTCGATTGGCGGGCGCGCGCCAGGCAGTTTCAATTTCTCGCGGGATTCGATGGCCGCGGTTTCACCGTCATGTTCGGTAACGAGCCTGAGAATATTTTGGGCGCCGCTGTATCGCCTAATTTTCTATCGGTTCTGGAAGTCGCGCCAATACTCGGCCGCGATTTTCTGGAACCAGAAGAACACACTGGCAATGACCGCGTTGCGTTGATTACTCACTCATTCTGGAAGAAGCGCCTCGGCGGTGACCCGGGATGGGTCGGCCGGACACTTACCATCAACAACCAGCCGTTCACAGTTGTAGGCGTACTGCCCCACGATTTTCGCTACGTCATGATGGGGGACGCGCAGATTTTCATTCCGCTGAATCTTGAGACAACTTTGCGCGGTGAAAATTTCATGTCGGTGATCGGTCGAGTTAAAGAGGGCGTATCCCTGCGCCAGGCGCAGAGCGAAATGGACTCCATCGCCCGCGCCCTCGAAAAGGAGTACCCCGCGGACGACGCCGAGCAAGGCGCCATTGTAATCCCCATGCTCACCAGGGTAGGCCATCGGATTCGCGAGGCGCTTTTGATCATGCTCGCGGCGGTCGGCCTCGTTCTTCTTATCGCTTGCGCGAACGTCGGCAACCTGCTCTTGGCTCAAGGCGTGCGACGTCGAGGTGAGATTGCTGTGCGCAGCGCCCTCGGTGCCGGTGCGGGCCGGCTGCTGCGCCAGTACGTAACCGAAAGCGTGTTGCTTGGTTTTCTCGGATGCGCCCTCGGTTTGCTCGCTGGCCATTTCGGATTGCAAGCGTTCCGTGTTTTTAGTCCAGGGAATGTGCCGCGGCTGGAAGAAGTCCAAATTAATCTTCCGGTGCTGCTCTTTTCGCTCGGTATTTCGCTCGTCGCAACCATTCTTTTTGGCCTGGTTCCCGCTTCGCGGAACTCCCGCGTGAATCTTGCGGACTGCTTGAAGGAAGGAAGCGCGCGTGCGACTTCGGGAGCCGATCGCGGTTTGGTGCGCCAGTCTCTTGTGGTGGCCGAGATCGCCCTGTCTCTCGTATTGCTTGCCGGCGCGGGGCTTGCCGTGCGCAGTTTTATTAAGCTCCTCTCCGCCGATCCCGGTTACGATTCGCGAAACCTCCTGACCTTCTATTTGTCGCCCCCAATACGGAAAGCGGCGCAAGCCGAGGACTTCTATCGCCGCGTGCTCAAACGCATGAGCGCGATTCCCGGAGTGCATTCCGTTGCCATGTCCCACTCCATCCCTCCAGGCGGCGAGGAGGTCGACGGGCCTGTGATCACCTCTGAACACCCTGACATGGATCCCAACCACGCTCCGGACATCGTCTACAATCCCATAAGTCCCAATTACTTTCGAACCATGCGCCTTCCCCTGCTTGCAGGCCGCGAATTCTCTAATGCAGACGTTCATGGCGCGAGTCCGGCAGTCATTTTGAATGAAGCCGCGGCGCGCTCGCTTTTCCCCGGCGAGAACGCCGTTGGTCTGAGAGTCAAACTTGGGGCGGACAATCTGGCCGCGTGGTGGACCATCGTGGGCGTGGTGGCCGATGAACGATATTTCGGGTGGGATAGCGATCGGAGTCCTACCGCGTACTTGCCGGTCTCGCAAATTCTCCAGGACAACATGCCTGACTACGACGCCGCGATCATCCTGCGCACCAATTCTGAGCCCTTTTCGTTCCTCCCTGCGGTTCGCAGCACCATGACCTCGATCGACAACCACATGGGGCTGCTGGGACCGGAGACTATGGAGCAGCGTCTTGGGCATACCTTTGCGCCCCATCGCTTCAACATGGCGTTGCTCACTGCGTTTGCAAGCTTGGCGTTGCTACTAGCCGCAGTCGGCATCTATGGAGTAATGGCGCAGTTCGTCGCCCAGCGTACACACGAAATTGGCATACGCATGGCTCTCGGTGCGCGTCCGATCGAAGTAGTCCGTCTCGTGCTCGGACAAGGGGTGCGGCTAGCCTTGCTTGGTTTGGCTATCGGCATTGCAGTGGCGGCAGCCGCCACGCGGCTGATTCGCTCGCTGCTTTACGGCGTCACCGCTTCCGATCCCCTGACTTTCGTTTTCGTTGCCACTTTGCTTATTTGTGTGGTTCTGCTGGCGTGTTTGGTGCCCGCGCGGCGCGCCATGCGCGTCGATCCCATGGTGGCGCTGCGCCACGAATAGCTATTGTAGTGGCCGGTCTTTCAGACGGCCAGGGTCGCGAGGCATGATTATGAGAAAAACCCGAGCATGGCTGTTGCGATTCGAAGGACTATTCCGCAAGGCGCGGCAAGATCGGGACTTTTCGGTGGAGATGGAAAGCCATCTCCAAATGCACATCGAAGACAATCTCCGTGCCGGCATGAGCCCCGCAGAAGCATATCGCCAGGCCCTCATCAAACTCGGGGGCATCGAGCAAACGAAAGAAATCTACCGCGACCGCCGCGGTCTTCCTCTTCTCGAAACACTTTTCCAGGACTTGCGTTTCGCCTTCCGCATGCTCCGCAAGAATCCCGGCTTCACCGCCGTCGCGGCCCTCACGCTGGCCCTCGGCATCGGCGCGAACACCGCCATTTTCAGCATCGTGAATGCCATGGTGTTGCGTCCGCTGCCGTACAAAGACTCTGCGCGAATCGTCGCCTTCCATACCAAAACGGCTATGTTCCCCAACTTCACGCTCGCTCTGACCTGGCCTGCTTTCCAGGAAGTTCGCTCGCAAGCCACTATGTTGGAGGAGACAGCGGCCTTCTGGGCCACAGACAGAACGTTGACCGGTGTGGACCAGCCGGAAGTGCTGCGCGCAACGGGTGTCTCCAGCGGATTCTTCGAAGAACTGGGAGGCTACGCGCAGCAAGGGCGGTTGCTCTCCGAACAGGATCATCAGCCCGGACAGAACCGCGTAGCGGTCATCAGCGATGCTCTCTGGCGCACTCGTTTTGCAACAGATTCCGGCGTGATTGGCCGAAAACTAATTCTGGACAAAGAGGTCTACACCATCGTTGGGGTCGCGGCCAAAGGTTTTGCGTTTCCAGAAAGGTCCGAAATTTGGTTGCCGCTCTCATTGACGTCGGAAATCGAGCAAAATCAAAAGTTCTTCAGGTTCCAAGTCCTCGGCAGATTGCGGAAAGGAGAGAGGCTCGAAACTCTGCAAGCGGAACTCGCTACCATCGCGCAGCGGATCGCGAAATTAGATCCGGCTCTCGGCAAGGGATACAAACTTTCCGCAGAGCCGCTCCTGGAGAGTCGCGTCCACGATGCGCGGCAAAGTTACCTCGTTCTGCTCGCAGCAGCCACCTTCGTCCTTCTGATCGCTTGCGCCAACTTGACGAGTCTGTTGATGGCGCGAAGCTGGGGCAGAAACCGCGAAATGGCCGTGCGCGCCGCGCTGGGCGCCTCGCCCGGAAGACTGCAGCGTCAAGGCCTGGTCGAAAGCTGCCTCTTGGCATTGCTCGGCGGTGCGGTGGGAATTGCCCTGGCTGCGGGAATCGTCCAGGTTTTTCGCGCCATTGCCCCGAGCGGCACACCACGTCTCGCCGAAATAACTCCCGATTGGACCTTACTCTGGTTCGCGCTCGCGAGTTCTCTGGTTTCAGGAGTTGTCTTCGGTCTCGCACCGGCGCGCCGTGCCGCGCGCATGGCTCCAAGCGATGCTCTGAAAGAAGGAACCGCGGGAAGTGTCACCGGCACTTCGCGATTTGGCAATGCGCTCGTCGTTGTGGAAGTAGCCCTCGCTTTCATTCTGCTCATCGGCTCGACCCTCATGATGCAGACGCTCGCTCATTTACTTCACCAGAATCCCGGCTTCCGCTCCGCCCGTCTCCTCACATTCGACTTGCCGCAGCCGCCGCAGTGGAACCGCGAGGATTCCGACGCTAATGCCACCGGCCAGATCGTGCGTTTGAAAGACATGCTCGCGCGCGTGCGCCGCCTGCCGGGAGTCGAAGACGTTGTCGCCTCCGATCACGGCATCTTGGACGGAATGATGTACGAGCATTCCGGCTTGCAACTGGAAGGCGCGCTTCCCGAACAATCCGCCGTAACGGAGAGCGTCATCGGGCGGTACATCTCACCGGAGTATTTCCGCATGCTGGGCATTTCTCTCGTGCGCGGCCGCGAGTTCGCCGAGCAGGACCAGCAAGGCGCGCAAAGAGTCGTCATGGTCAACGAAGCGATGGCCCGCAAATATTGGGGCACGCTGGACATCGTTGGAAAACGCATGAGCGTTTCCACGGACGGCAAGGGAACTCCGCAGTGGAACGAGATTGTCGGCGTCGTCGCCAATGCCCGCGATGTCGAGATACAGGATGAGGCCACGCCGGAGTTTTATCTCGCTCTCTTCCAGTGGGGCGTGGGTTCGCATCATCTGATCGTCCGCACGCAAGCAAATCCCGATGCGCTGGCCGGAACGATTTCGCGGCAAATCTGGGCCGGATATCCTGACCAACCCGTGCGCCACGTCATGACTCTGACGGAGACAATTGCGGAATCCGTTGGCGATCAGCGCATGCACACCGTTCTTCTCGGAGTATTTGCTGGTGTGGGCTTGATGCTGGCGTTGCTGGGAGTTTACGGCGTCGTTTCGTATTCTGTGGCGCGCCGTACCCAGGAAATCGGCGTGCGCATGGCGTTAGGCGCCGCGCGCGCCGACGTGTTGCACATGGTCCTGCGGCAAGGATTGACTCTCGTTGCATTCGGAGCCGTCATCGGCTCCGTCGCGGCGCTCGGAGCCGTCCGCGTCATCGCCAGCGAACTCTACGGCGTGAAGTCCAGCGATCCCTGGACGTTCTCCGGAAGCGCCGCGCTCATTCTGATCGTCGGCTGCTTGGCTTGCTGGATCCCAGCGCGCCGCGCGATGCGTGTCGACCCCATCGTCGCCCTCCGTTACGAATGAAGAATCTCTTTACGGTTTCTGTTTCTGTTTTGAATTCCTAATTTCTAGTTTCTACTTTCTAGTTTTCTGCCTCAAGGCTTTTTCTTCTTAAACAATTCCCCCAACGCATTAATCGCGTCCGCCGGATTTTGCGTTTGCTGCTGCAAATTGGTTTTAGCTCCGGGAGCCGTCCCACCGGCGCAGCCCAACTGCGACTGGAGCAAGCTAGCCGCAATCCCGCCGATGTCCGGTACAAACTTCGGGTCAGCCGTCGTGCCGTGAATCTGAAAAGGAATCGTCGCTCCCTTGCACCCGCCCTTGCCTCCGCCGATAGCGCCCAGGAGGCCTCCGATTCCCGACGCCGGCGCGCCTCCTGACGACGTGTAAGTCGCGGTGTTCGCCAGCGTCGCCGCCATTTTGAAGTCCAGATTATTTTTCGCATCCAGCGTTCCCGCGCCGACCAGCGTGCCGAGCGCGGGAATCGCCGCCAGGAAATTCTGAGCTTCCAGCCCGGTAGGAGCCATGTGCAAATTGGTGGTGATTTTTTCGATGTCCAAATCCTGGCCGGTTTTCAAGCCGGTCAGCGCGGAAATCGTGGACATCCGCGATCCCAGGTCAAAGCCCGCCAGTTTCGCGTTATACAAACCGACTGTGCCCGTGGTGATCAGTTTGTTGGTCGGCCCCGTGATATTCAGGTTTGTGTTGAGCGCGCCGGCGGCCAGCGAAGCGCCTTTCGGAAGGTGAATGCCCAGTGCGGGGAGAAACGCTTCCAGGTCGCGGGCGGGCATGTTCTCGCCTTCGACCTTGGCATTGACGATGGTTTCGTCTCCGGGCGACTGAAACGTGCCGGAGAGATGCGCCGCGGCGCTGCCGATATTGAGCGTCGACGGATTGAGCACTCCGGCGTCCTTGCGCAGATTGTACTTCGTAGCGAAATTCACCGTCACGGGAACCCCGGCCGGTGAACCGCCGGCAACCAACAGCGCCTTGGACAGTTTGGCGTTGCCTTTGGTCTGCGCTTCGCCGCCTTGCGAGGACAGATTGGCATCCAGGTCCACAATCCCGCCAAGGCCCATGGAAGGATCGAGGAATCCCGTGGAAGCAAGATTCAATCCCGCAACGTTCAGCTTGGCGTTCAGCGGAGTCAGCGCGGTGTCCGCTTGATCTACCGGGCCGAACGTCCCGTCCAGCTTGAGTTTGCCGCCGGCGGGCAGATCGGCTGCGACCGTAACCGGAAACTTGGAAGTCAGCGAAACAGCCGAAGCCGTCACGTTGACGTGGTCATACGTGCTGCGCTTCTGCGAATTCGTCGAGCCCACGATGATGCTGCCGTCGCTCAGCGTAAGTTTCTTGATGGAAACTTCCGCCGCGCCTGCCGTAGGCGAAGGCTTTTCCGCAGGCGCCTTCTTGGCCTCCGCTTTCGCGGCGGCTCCGCCCAGCGAAGAATAGTTCCATTGTCCGGCCCCGTTATGCAGCAAGGTCACTTTAGGACTGGCAATCGTCACGCCGGTAACATTCAGCGTCTTCGAGAGAATCAGCGGCATCATTTCCACGCCCACATCCAGCGACTTTGCCGTCAGGAACGGAGCAGAGCTGAACTTCGGGTCGTCGCCGATGGAGAGGTTTTCCGCGGAAAGCGATCCGCTGATCAGCGAGAGGCTAATATTGCCCAGTTGCACTTTGCGTCCCACCGCCGCCGAAGCTTTCTCTTCAATGATGGGCCGGAACTGGTTCACGGGGATCAAAAACGGCGCCACAAGCATCACCACAACCAGCACACCCACCACAATCAACACAATCTTCAATGTCTTATTCACGGCAGCCTCCGGTCCGGTAGGAACAAGCGCAGATTAGGTCGGAGGCACGATGTTAGCACGGTCGGACGACGCTGGCGCCGATGCCATCTTGCGTAGCGCCGGGCTTTGCCCCGCTTTGTGGGACTCCCCGTGTTCCTCGCGGGCTGAATCCCAGAAGCTTCTGCTTCCACTTAAGCCCGTCTATTATCTGGCCCCGTCAGAGTGAATCGCACGTGTCGAGTATCCGAGCGACCTCTAGCCGTGACCAGCTGCGGGAGGAACCAGCCGATGGCCCGCGAAGTCACGCCAAACTGCCTTTGCGAAATCCCGCGCAAAACTTTTGTACGAACCAAAACATCGAAGGGCAAAGATGATTGTAACGATTGACACTACACCAAGCGCTCTAGCTTGTAGAGGTGACTCTACGGTTTTCAGCCCGAACAGGTATCCGACTCCCAACGAAGTCAGCATCAGCCCCATAAGACTAATTCTATCTACCCAAATTGGCACCTGAGGCTTCGATCGCAGAAAGCATGCTGCAACCACGAGGGTGCTCAACAAGCCCAAAACAATCAGCACCAAGGCCAATGCTGTCAGGCACTCACCCTTGAAAAGGGACAGAGACCATCCTGCAAAATACGCAAATCCCAACACAAAAGAGGTTGCTAGTCCCCGCATTAAGGTATACATACCTTGAGATTGTTCCGCATACGCTGCAATCTTCTCTCTTATTAGGACACCTCGACTCAGAAGGAATGCATCCTGTCGCCTGCGCGAAATTGGTGCGAATTCAGGATCATCGCGCTTTGCCGGTGCTTTTTCTATGGCCAGATCTATGTCGAAGGCATCCTTCACAACTTTGGCGAGGCTACCTTTAAATTCTTCCGAGAACTCAGGGTATTTGTGGTCCAGGAAAAGTTCAGAGGGGTATCTCCGGTTTCCGAGAGAATCGAGAAGCGCTGAGGGGAAAGCTCTAAAAGCGATAGTCTGGATAACGTGGCCCAATATATACGCGAAAACTATAGCCCCGAGTGCGGAACTCAGTTCTGTCGCTGGCCATTGATGCTTCACGAGGCCAAACGGAAGGAAAATCAAGCCCAACAATGACAAGCCGGGTAGGAAATAACCATAGACATCGTAAAAGTTGAATTTTTCAATCATCCCAGTGCCTGACGAATCGGCCGAAAATACGTCGAGTCTTGCTTTTGAATCTCAGAAACCAATTCGCTAAGCACGGTATCACTTTTGTGCGCATCCATCTTCGTCAAAATGACTGAAGCGACGCGTTGATGACCGCCACCTCCGTAGCGCTCGAATATGGCTCCCAGAGGAACACTTTCGAATTCAAGCCAGGGATTCCTCATCGCCGTTATTTTCGCGGTGCCTTCACGGCGCGTCATTCCGATGGAATAGCGAGCTTTGGGGAAGAAGTAAAAGGGAGCATACCGGCTAACGATATCGTTAGGGCTCGCGTCGAGATCGAAAACAACGATGTCACCGAATTCAAGATGCGCATAATTACGAAAACGCTTTAGGCCAGCCTCATTCAAGGAGCGCACTTCTTCGGATTTGTTAAGAATTTCGGGAAGCCTCGCAACTTCAGCTAGGCTCTTCCTGCGCAACGCTCTTATTAGGAGGACGCAGAACTCAGTGTCACTTCGAAGGATCAGGCTACGGTAAATCTTCAGAGCTGGACTATCTCCCAAGATTGCTTCTTGCACGTTCAGATACCGAGCAGAATCGATTTTATCCGCCCAATACACCATCTCCTGATAGTTGCTATGTTTCGAAACAAACCAACTCGACAGATTCTTCCAGAGCAAAAGAGCGCACGAGCCAACTTGGCTGTCGTATTGGACCCAAAGGCTTTTTCTACTCTCGTATTCCGCTCGCATTTCTCCAGAGAGAAAAGTGGTCGAGTGATGATCCGCCCAAAACTGTGCATCAGAATGATAAAGAAAATCGACTACCGCGCATGGAGGGCGCAAGTGGCTCGATATCCAAGTGGGTCTCAGATGATAGTTGACTGGACAGAATCGACGATTGAATTTCCATCCGTTCTGTTCAAGGAAGTCCGATGCTAGTACAGCCGACACAAGCCCGTCAAAGCAGGGAAAATGAAGATACAGAGTTCCTTCTCGCCTCATGTATCTAATCCCACGTCCTAAGCAAGCTCCAGCGGTCTAGTTCTCTTTCCTCAAAAGGATAACAGTATCTGACATAGGGTCAACTGGTTACACCTCAACGCTGTGCAAAAGTACTGGAAAACAGATGAGTCTGTGACGCTTGCACGGGCGCGTTGTTCAAGCCCTCGACTGTCACCAAATGGTACGGATTTTGAATTCGTCTCTAACTTACAACCATCCCTCAGGTGCGCCGCACTAAACCCCTCCGTTTCAATCTCCCTTCCGCCTCAAATCCCAACACGGAATCCCTGCTTGTCCCGTCTGCCCCGACCCTGTCGGGAAAGGCTCCCTCAATTTCGATTTTCCAGGTTCGATTTCCAAATGATAGTCCCAGTACTAGTGAGTCATTTCTTGACAAAGTTAACGCTTTGTGTTACCATTCCCCGTGAATCAGCAGTTCCACGGCCGCCTGCCCCGTAAGTCCCGCGTTCTTTCAGCCTGTCAGTCGAAGATCCCGACCGTGTCGAGAATATGGACCGCCCGTTTTCATCTTATCGTCTTTGTTTTCATATTCTTGCGCACTCTTTTGCACGCCTGCAAAACTCAACTCTTTTGTTTTCAAGCGGTTCCGCACTCTTTGCGAAAAACCACCCGGGTGGGGGAGGGGCTCTGTTGACTAACCATTTCTCATTTCAACTGCCGATCGGCCGCTATAATCATGGGAGACTTGGATCGGAGCATATGGTGGCCACGTCCAAGAGTGCAGCCCAGGTCGGCGCGATCGAGCCGATGATGGAGCCTATCGCGGAGGGCTGGTTCGCGATGGGCTGCGAGACCGGGCGCGACGACGAAAAGCCCGTGCACCGCGTGTGGGTGGATTCGTTCGAGATGGCGATTTACCAGGCTACGAACGCGGAGTACGCGCGCTTTCTTGCAGCCACCAAGGGCGCTCCGCCGCCGCACTGGAATGACGCGAATTTCAATGATCCGCAAATGCCCGTCGTGGCCATGTCCTGGCACGAAGCGGCGAGCTACTGCGAGTGGCTGAGCGGAATGACCGGCAAACGCTATCGCTTGCCGACCGAAGCCGAATGGGAACGCGCGGCGCGCGGCGGCCAAGAAAGTTTTCTGTACCCGTGGGGAGACGCGCCTCCGGAAACAGTTCCCGATTACGACAAACGATGGAAGCTGGGGCCGGAGCCCGTGGGGCTGTATAAGCCGAACGCTTACGGGCTCTACAACGTGGGCGAGAACGTCCATGAATGGTGCTCCGACTGGTATGACGACGGCTACTACGCGCATTCGCCGGAGCGAAATCCGCAGGGGCCAAAGAGCGGCACGCGCAAGGCTTCGCGGGGCGGCTCCTGGCGCCATCATATTAAGGTGACACGCACGGCGGCGCGGTCCAGCATTCCCCCGGAATTTCAGTACGCGGATTATGGATTCCGCATCGCGCGGTCGTTGAGCGCCTGAGAACGCAGAGGGGTGGGGCGACGTGGAAAGAGGGAAATTTTGCGTTCATGTTAGGATGAAGGAATGCGCCACGGCTCATCGGCTGTGCGACTAATGGCATTCCTGGTGGGCGTCGCCGCAACGGCGTCGGCGCAGCAGCAGCCGAAGCCGCAAGACCTTCCCGATGCGCCCGTCGCAAAACAGGAAAGCGCGCAGAAGCGGCAAAATCGTGTCCAAACGACCATCGAAGTTCTGGAACGGCGCTCGATTTTCTTTCCCGATATCGCCACCAGCGCCGGCCCGCTGAGCGTGAAGCAGAAGTTCGAACTTTTCGCGGATCAGAGCATTGCTCCTTCGCGTCTTCTCAGTTCCGCGGTGGGCGCCGGAATCGGGCAAGCGCAGAATTCGCTGGCCGGCTATGGCCAGGGAATGGCTGGATACGGAAAGCGTTTCGGCACTTCGATGGCTACGGCGGCATCGACGAATTTTTTCGGAACGTTTGTGATTTCGTCCGCGCTGCACCGCGACCCGCGCTACTTCGTGACGCTGCACGGCGGGTTTGGGCATCGCGTGGGCTACGCGCTGAGCCGCATCGTGGTGGCGCGCACGGATGAAGGAAAAGACGCGGCGAATTGGGCGGGAATGCTGGGACCGCTGCTGGCGGAGAGCCTGGCAAATAGCTATTTGCCGGTGAAAGAACAAACAGCGGGCCGGACGTTCCAGCGCTACGGGATACGGATCGGCTTGTACACGGCAAGTAACGCGCTGCGAGAATATTGGCCGACGATCTTTCGGAGTTTGCGCATCAGCAAGATTACACCTGCGCCGAAATCGAATCCGCAGCCCACTACGCCGGGAGCGGCGGCACCATAGTTTTGACGAGCAGGCCCTTTGACAACCAGGGCGCTTTGACAATGGATAAACTCGGGCGGAGCGAAAATGGCCGGGAAGCATTACAATGGAAGAGCGGGGCTGTAGCTCAGATGGATAGAGCAGCAGTTTCCTAAACCGTTTGTCGGGAGTTCGAATCTCCCCAGCCCCACCAGATTCAGAAAATAGAAATTGGAAGTTGGAAATTAGTAAGACTTTTGCATCGGCCTGATGCTGATGTCGGTGACTTCGGCGGTACGCGGAAGGCGGAGCGAGTGAGTGACCATTTCCGCGATGTCTTCCGGCTGCATCAGCAGATCGGGCTGGTAGGCGCGGCCTTCTTTCTCGAAAAGTTTCGCGACGCGCGGAGTGGCGGTGCGGCCCGGGTAAACGCTAAGGACGCGGATGCCGTCAGGGTTCACTTCTTCGCGCAAACTGTCGGCGATGGAGCGAAAGGCGTGTTGCGTGGCGGAAAACTGTCCAGTGGTGGCGGGGGAACGAAGCCCGGCGGAAGAATTGATGAAAACGATTTGCCCTCTGCTCTTGCGCAGCAGAGGAAGCATGGTCTGAATCATGAGGTAGTGGCCGCGGACGTTCGAACGATACATCAAATCAAAATCAGCGAGCGAAGCTTTCGCAAGCGGTCCGTGGAAAATGGCGCCGCCGCAGAGCACTAGAATACTTACTCGGCCAAAATCTTTCTGACAGTGCTCGCCCAGGCTGCGAATGTCTTCGTCGTTGGTGAGATCGACGGGACACGCATGGCCGCTGGAGCCCAGCCCATGGATTCGCTTGGCAACGTCTTCCAGGAGTTCGCGGCGGCGCGCGACCAGGCAAACCTCAGCGCCGTGCGCTGCAATCGAGAGGGCAATCGCTTTGCCGATGCCGCTGCTTGCGCCCGTCACCACAGCAACTTGATCCTTGAGACTTTCCATGAGTTTTGTCGTGGCCTCCGCCTTCTTGCCGCCGAAACTGCCGTTGGGAGAATACCACTGGTGCTCTTATCGTGGCTTTCGAAGCGATCTTCCACTCAGTCAACTGGTTTGACGTCTTCCATTAGAGCGAAGAAACCTTCGGCGAGCGTGGGGTGAATGTACACCGCGCCTTTCAGCAAAGTGTACGGCTGCCTTGCGAGCATGAGCGTGCTGAGGATTTGCACGAGTTCGCCGCCTTCGGAAGCGAGGATGGAAGCGCCCAGGATGCGGTCGTTCGAAGCATCGATGACGATCTTCATGAGGCCGGCGGTTTCTCCGCGCTCGATAGCGCGGGCTACATTAGTCATTGGGCATCGGCCGATTTTTAATTTGAAACCTTTGGCGCGAGCTTCTTTCTCGGTCATGCCAACGCCGCCGAGTTGCGGATCGGTGAAAACGCAGGAAGGAACGAGGCGATTTTCAATCGAGAGATTTTTCCCTTCCATCAAATTGCCGTAAACAATCTGGAAATCGTTGTAGGAAATGTGCGTGAAAGCGGGGCCGCCCTTGCAATCGCCGAGGGCCCAGACGCCGGGAACATTGGTCTCGAGCCGGCCGTTCACTTTGATGTAGCCGCTCTGGTCGGTTTCAATGCCGGCTTTGTCGAGACCGAGATCGTCGGTGTTTGGGCGGCGGCCAGTGGCGACTAAGAGATGCGAGCCAGTCACGCCCGATGCACCTGCGGGCGATTCAAATGACAGGGTGACTGCTGTATTTCTGTTTTCCACGCGAGTCGTACGAGTGTTGAGCAGGAATTGAATTCCTTCGGCTTCGAGGGCTCTCTGCAGCTCGGCGGCAGTCTCCGGATCTTCACGCGAAATAATTTGTTTGCCGGTGTGAAGAACGGTGACGCGGCTGCCGTAGCGGCGAAACATCTGGCCAAATTCCATGCCGATGTAGCCGCCGCCGAGAATGAGGAGATGCTCGGGGAGAGACGTTAACTGCATAACCGATTCGTTGGTGAGATAGGAAACAGTTTCGAGGCCAGGAATCGGAGGAGCGGTCGGGCGGCCGCCAGTGTTGATGAAGATTTTGTCGCTTTCGAGCAGTTCGTCACCGACCTGAAGTTGATGCGGGGCAACAAAACGGGCATGGCCGTGATGGAGGCGAAGGTTGGGGCGCTTGTCGACCTGCTTCTGCTGGCCACCGCGAAAGCTGAGGACCACTTCGTCTTTTTGCACGACAATTTTGGGCAGATCGACGCTGACATTCGAAGCGCTAACACCCCAGCGCGCGGCGTTTCGCGCATAGTGAGCGACTTGCGCGCGGTGGACCATTGATTTGGTGGGCGTGCAGCCGGTGTTGATGCAGGTGCCACCCAGATGCTTTTTCTCGACGAGCGCCACGGACCATCCTAAGTCGGCCATCCGATAAGCAAGAGGATTGCCGGCCTGGCCGGAGCCGATGATGATGGCGTCGTATTTCATGCGGACGGCCCTCCGGAATGTAAACTCTTAGGCCCCGAATTTCATCGCGTTCGCCGCATGGTCGAGCCTTGTTCACGCTGGCATCATGGCAGTGCAGGCATTGATGAACACGGGCGAGCATGCACATCTGCTGGGCGATGTTCCCGCCCTAATTATCGTAGGCATCGCGCTGATCCCGTTGGCGCCGAAACCTTCGCGCCCATAGTTGCCTGGTTACCGCTGCGCTGCATTGATGGTCTGCCAGACGCCAACCAGGCCTTCAGCGATTGGCCCTAAGACGTCCGTATCTCCAAAATACGCCATGTGCGAGAGCGGATTCCAGAATGCAAGCGGGCCCCCAACAAGGACCGGACAATCGGAAGTCACCGCCACACGGTAATCGGCGTTGAGTTCCTTCAGCGGATAGCCAATGACATCCGCTTTGCCATAGAAATTCACCCATTCGCCTGCAAGAATCGGGTAGTGGCTGTGCAACTTAGGTGATGGCACGTGTATGGGTTTACCGAAGTTTTCGTAGCGCAGGCTCCATAGCGCGACGGGACTGCCCATGGTATAGAACAGCGTCAACGTCTCCCCACAAGCGAGCGGAGCATCGCCCAGTTTTTGGCGCACAGTTGGCGCAATCAATGGCTTCTCAGAAGAGTGCGTCTGCAGGTCATAGAAGAAATTGCAGGCAATTACTGTGCCGAGGCTGTGGGAGATTACACATAGAGGGGCATGAGGACCAGCCTGCTGCGCCAGACGCCGCAGGGAATCCGCGAACACAGCATGTACCCTGTCATAAGCATCGCGCCTGCCTTCGATGGGTTGATAGGCGATGGCGTCGGCAGCGAAATCCTCCATGAACTCGCGCAACCCGGTCCAGCCCAAACTTCCCCCTTTGCGGAGGCGGCTCCAGAGCTCATCCTCTTCGTTTTGCAGCACCGGAGCCCAATAGACTGGCTGGAAGAAGAAGCGCGGCGCTTCTTGAGGGTCCTCTCCGAGCTGCTGCCTCACACGCATGCGCAATTGTTGAATTATTGCTGAAGCAAAGTCTTCTTTCTGCCTGCCAATCCCATGGACGATAGCAACTGCGACGCTCTGGGGCATAATTTGCACCTTCCCGCCAAACGTACGACGGTGAGATTCTACTCGACACGACAGTAGCAATAGAGGAATTGTTGCGTGGCTGGCAAAGACAGTTTTTCTGCAGCTCATTACAAGCATTTACTAAGTGGAAGTGTGCGCCAGACTCGCATCACGGGGAATTCAGGCAGGCGGGACAAAAAAGAGAGGCGCTCGGCAACTCACAAGCGCCTCCCTTACTACTTCAACGTAAACCGTACCTCACTGGATCACCTCCTTCTCGGCAGGAACGCCGATGTCGACAAGAGTGTCGAGTGAGTCCGAGTATAGCGCGGGATCGGGGAGATGTCAGAACAAGCGTTTCCTTAATCTTTGGGTTTGGGCCCGCCAAAGCCGGGCTCGGTTCTTAGGCGGCTTTCTGATTCTCGCGGGTGACTGGGGCCACGTTCATGACCGGCCGGCGGAAATCTGCAAGGCGCACCACGGCCAGTTCCCAGCAATGTTGAAGTGTGTAGAGGCTTGCGACCACCAAGGCGATCGCTGCAAAGCCCAGCGAGAAGAGGGCGAACACTGCGAGCAGTTCCTGAACGAAGTAAAGTTTGGACATCATGATGACTGCCAGGAACCCCCACAGCCATTTGCGACCGTCGTCCTTGAGCTTCGTTTGCACGGCAGCCTCCTGTGTCCAACTGCGGTGTGCACTCTCTCGCGTTCAGGGAGCAGGAACAATGCACCGGGGATGAACTGTCAGTGGACTGGAGGTGAACCGAGAACGAGAGCATCCCGTCTAAAAAGGTCTACTGAAAGTCGAGGACGAGACGGCAATTGAAGCATTGTCCTTTCTGTGCGCAGTAGCACGGTGAGGTTGACGCAGGCTGACGGCCGGCGTAGCGTAATCACAGGATGCCAAGGGTGATGCGAATTCGAAGCGCGAGATGGGCGCTGCGGGCGTTGAGTCTGCTGGCGATTGGGGCCCTTGTAGTGGCGCCGGCCTGTGCGCCGCTTTGCGCGGTTCAGAATTGCGGGCGAGCCGATGCTTCTGCGACAGGAAATGGGATTTGCCATCGAGCTGGCACCATGCACCACGAGGCGCTGCTCGTACACGGGACTCGAAATTGCAATTTGCCGGAATTGCCCGCGGTAGTTTCGGCTTCCACTCCGTTTGGCAGCGCTTCCGGCGAATCGCGCTTGAGCGCGTCCGATGGAACATTCTTCGCGACTGGGCAGGAAAATCCAGCAGCCACGACAATGCTTTCCGATTCATGGTTTTGCCGGCCGCATGATTTCTCTAGCGGGTTTACGCCTGTAGTTTCCACTGTCTTTCGAATCTGAGTTGTCCCTCCTGAAAAACTAAAAGCAGCCAATCTCGCGATGAGCGGGAGGTCGGCCTGCGTGCGCAAAAGAAACGGTTTCAGCGGCGTGCAACGCCGAATATTTCCCATTTTCATTCGCGAGGGACGCGACTTGCAGCAACAGGAAGTTCAGGAGGAAAAAATGAGCGGGACACGAAGAAGATTTTTTCAAGATGCAGCGATATTCGGCGCGGGGCTGTTGGGAATGAGCAAGAGTCTGGAAGCTCAGGCCGAAAAACCCATGCGGATGCGTCCGCGTGAGGCAAATCACCTGGACACACCGGCTACGGGCGCGCCGCTGCCCATGGTGACGCCGGATTTGACGGATTTGCCGCACGAGATGGATGGTAGCGTTAAAGTTTTCCGCCTCGTGGCCGAACCGGTAAAGAGGAAAATCGCGCCGTTCAAGAACATTGACGCCTGGGGCTACAACGGAAGTTGCCCCGGGCCGACAATCCAGGTGCAGCAGGGCGACCGCGTGCGCGTGATTTTCGAGAACCGCCTGCCGGAGTCCACTTCCCTGCACTGGCATGGCCTGGAAATCCCCATCGCGCAGGACGGCGTACCTTACATCAGCCAGAAGCCGGTCGCTCCCGGCGAGAAGTACGTTTACGAATTCACCGTGCACCAGGAGGGGACGTTCTTCTACCACGCGCATAGCGCCATGCAGGAAATGATGGGGCAAATCGGATTTTTCGTGGCGCACCCGCAAAAAGATTACAAGCCACGCGCGGATCATGACTACGGACTGATCTTGCAGGAATGGGCCGTGCTGCCGAGCAATACCGTCCCGAACACGGCAGCGATGGAGTTCAACTGGCTGACGTTCAACGGAGTTTCCGCGCCGATGACGACGCCGCTGCTGGCGCGGCTGGGGAGCCGGGTGCGGCTGCGCATCGTCAATCTTGGAATGGATCATCACCCCATTCACCTGCATGGGCACCAGTTCGTGGTCACCGGCACGGAAGGCGGGCGCGCGCCGGAATCGACGTGGGTTCCTATGAACACCGTGCTTGTGGGAGTGGCGCAGGCGCGCGTCATGGAGTTCGAGGCGAAATATCCCGGCGCGTGGATGATCCACTGCCACCTGCCGCACCACATGATGAACAGCATGATGGATTTGCTGCGTGACCGGCAGATCGAAACGGCGGACCAGACCGAGATGAAAGCGATGAGTCAGATGGAGTCGCTCGCGAAAAGCGTTCCGTTCGAGCACGTGCACCACGCACCGATCGCTCAGAACGCGGAGAGGGTGCCGGGATTTCCGCAGGATGCTTTCATGGAAATGGGTATGGACGAAGTCGTAGAAAAACCGGAAACCTACGGCCTGCCGAAAAATTGGAGCGCGGGAATGATGGGAATGATGACCATGGTACGCGTGTTGCCGGAGAAAGAATATGACGCCATCCTCGCGCGAAAGAAGGCACCCGGCGCGGCAACGGAGCATCACCATGAGTCGTGAAAAGTTGAAAAAAGTTTCAACGCAGAGAACACAGAGTTCACGGAGAAGAAGAGGAGAGACCATGCGACCGTCGATGAAGTGCCGAGTGATTGTTATTGCGAGCTTGCTGGTGATGGCTGGCGCCGTGCGGGCGCAGGAGATGAAGATGCCCGCACAGGAACAGGGCCATCCGATGCAAATGGCCGCGGTAAGGCCGGAATATCCACGGATGGGCAGAGCGCAGGAAATTGCGAAGGGCGCGCTGTTCACGCTGGAGCAAGCGGAGAAGATTGCGGGCGAAGCGAATCCCACGTTGTGGCAAGCGGAGGCGGAGATCCGTGCCTCCAAGGCACGGATGCAACAATCGGGGCTGTATCCAAATCCGACGGTGGCTTACACAGGCGATGAAATCCGTGGAGGATCGGTCGGCGGCGGAAAACAGGGATTTTTTGTTCAGCAGGCAGTGGTCACGGGTAGGAAACTCGCGTTGAGCCGCGAAGTTTTCGCAAAGGATGTAAAGCTCGCGGAGATAGAAGCTGAAGAGCAGAAAATGCGGGTGCAGAGCGCCGTGAAGATGGCGTTTCTGCGCGTGCTGGCGGTGCAGGAATTGCTCGACGCCCGGCGCGACATGGCTGCGATCGCGCAAGACAGCACGGAGACGCAACGGCGTTTGATGAACACTGGGCAGGCCGACGAAACCGAAGTGCTCGAAGCTGAAGTGGAAGCGCAGAGAATGCGCATAGGCGCGCGAATGCAGGAAAACACGCTGCGTGAAGAATGGCGTTCTTTGGCGGCGGTGATTGGACAGCCGGGTTTGCCACTGGCGACAGTGGCGGGCGACTTAGAAAAGGGCTGGCCGGAAGTAAACGAAGAAGAGGCCGTGGAGGCAATCGCGAAAGAGAGTCCCGCCGTTCGAATCGCCGATGTGGCGGAAGCACGCGCACAAAACGTTTTCACCCGCGCCAGGCGTGAGGCGATTCCCGATGTTCAAGTTCGGGGCGGAATGGAATACAACCACGATTTGCTCGGGAGCGTTCCGCTTGCGAAAGGGTGGGAAGGGATCGCGGAAGTGGCCGTGGAGATTCCGCTCTTCAATCGAAACCAGGGAAATGTGACGGCGGCGCGAGCGGATATCGAGCGCGCCGTGCAGGAGAAAAAGCGCATTTCGCTGACGCTGCGCGAGCGCGCGGCCTCGGCAGTCGATCAATACGCGAACGCGCGCCTGATGGCGTCGGAGTATCGCGAGGAGATGCTCCCCCGCGCGAAAAAGGCTTACGGGCTAATGGTGGGGAAGTATGGCCAGATGCTGGCGTCGTATCCCCGCGTGTTGGACGCACAGCGGAAGCTCTACGAATTGCAGATCGAGTACATCGCCGCGCTCGAGAGGGTTTGGACCAACGGCATCGCGCTACAAGGGTACTTACTTACCGATGGACTCGAAGCACCCGCACGGCCCGGCGAAGTCGATCGTCCTGTCCGCGAAACGAATGTGCCGATGCCGGAACGCACCATGTCGCCACGGGAAACGATGCGCAACCCCTAGTTCGTCAGGGAACGCGAAGACGGAGCCGCTGCCACAGAGGCAACGGAGAGGCCACTCGTGAGGACGCTCCGACCGTATCGAGTGCGAAACACTGGTACCCCAGTAGCGTTGACCAAAAGAAAATCCGGTGGGTACTGTGCAGGATAGGGTGTCCCGGGTGTCGGCGGAGCATTCCGCTGGTCAAGACCAGAAAATGGACGATAGAAGTTCTGGGGGCTTGTTAGGTTCCCTGCCTTCCAGAGCCGAAACCCGATGCGCTCGATTGGGGATTGTGTCGCCAGAGCCGTCTTTGCCGGGCGACACAGCGATTGAACGATGCCAACTGTAACAAAAGCCGGAAGATACGAAATCGTCGGTGAACTGGGCCGCGGCGCCATGGGCGTGGTGTACAAGGCCGTGGATCCGGTGATCGGGCGCACTGTGGCAGTCAAGACCATCCGGCTAAGTCAAGAAGGCACAGGCCTTTCGCGTCCAGAACTTCTGACGAGATTCCAAACCGAGGCGCGCGCCGCCGGTTTGCTGACGCATCCAAACATCGTAGTCGTTTTCGACGCCGGCGAAGAAGACGGCCTCTACTACATCACCATGGAACTGGTAGAAGGCAAGAGCCTTCAGGCGCTGCTCGACGACGGCCACGCGTTTCCGCTGCCGCGCACGCTGCGCATCATGGAGCAGACTTGCAGCGCGCTGCAATTCGCGCATGAACGCAACGTAATTCACCGCGACATCAAGCCCGCGAACTTGATGCTCACCGCCGACGACACTGTGAAGATCACGGACTTTGGCACAGCCAAGATCTTGCAATTCGGTACCGTGCAGCAAACCGCGCACGTCATGGGCACTCCGAGTTATATGTCGCCGGAACAGGTGAAGGGCCGTGCCGTCGACGGACGCAGCGACATTTTTTCGCTGGGCGTCATGCTTTATGAAATGGTGACCAGCGAAAAGCCTTTTCCGGGACAAAACATCACAACGGTGATCTACAAGATCGTCAACGAAGATCCCGTGCCGCCGCGGCAGATAAATCCGACGATTCATCCAGGGATCAGCGCGGTGGTCATGA
This sequence comes from Acidobacteriota bacterium, assembly GCA_003225315.1. GTDB lineage: Bacteria > Acidobacteriota > Terriglobia > Acidiferrales > UBA7541 > Acidiferrum. Next base: position 431,162 of record QHZD01000018.1, on the reverse strand, counting down.
GAGCTCTAGAGAAAGAGCCCGACCAGCGATACCAGAATTGCCGGGAAATGCTGGAAGATCTTAAGAATTACCGGTCAATTTCACCGGCCGGCGGAAACCCTCAATCAACGATGGTGATGGGCGGAGGGTCGCCTGCGGCGACCATGATTTCTGGAAATACGGCGGGCCGTGGCTACGGCAACGAAGATCAAACCGTCATCACCACGGCGCGCTCCCTGAACGCGCGAGCGTCTGGGCCCAGCCAGACTCCGGTCGTGCGGCGAACGGGAGCCATCGCGCCTGCAGCGGCTCCGGAACCTCCGAAAAAGAAAAATGTTCTGGGGACAATTCTCGCAGCGATGCTGCTCCTGGGCGTGATTGTTTATGGGGCAAACAAAATTAGGCCGGTTTTCGAAGCTGCGCGCGAACTCCATAATGCACAGAAGAAAGGGGCGGGCTTGCCTGGCACTACTCCGGCAGAAACGACTCCGGGCAACTCTGCGGGGGCCGAAGGAACTGAGGCTTCTGCGCAGCCAAACGACGCGGATGCGGCCTCAGAGGCGAAGCCCGCGGAAGTGGTCCCACAAAAGACGGTGGCCAAGAATCCAGGAAACTCGATTAGCCCCAAAGCGGCAGAGTACAAAGGGCGGATCGAAGAGGCCATTTCCGAAAGAGGATTGACCGGGCGGGTGAAAGTTCAGGCGGCCGGCAACACGTTGACACTTGCCGGAAAGCTCCGGCCAGCCGAACATGCCGGGCTCTTGAAATTATTGCGGAACGCCCCTTCAGGCGTGCGCGTGATCGATCACCTGGAATACGACGACACGCCGGTCGCCGCCGGCGGCAACTCCGACGAAGGCGCGCACCCCGTCCCAACAGCGGGACGCGGCGCGATTCACGTGATCACCGATGTGATAGGCGCAACCGCGGTTCTGCGCGGCCCCGCGGGTAACATCCTGAGCAAGTGCGAGACGCCCTGCAGTTTCAACAATTTGTCTCCGGCGCGCTACAGCCTGGAAGTGCAAAAGGAAGGCTATCAACCCGTACAAACCGCGCTGCAAATAAAAAGCGGCGACGCACAGGACCAGAAGATCAAGCTCGAATCGCTGGCCAAGGGCATTTTCATCAGCAGCCAACCTCCGGGGGCAGACGTGTTCATCAACGGGGCGAAGCAGTCCGGGCAGACGCCGGTAACTCTTCCGCTGGCACCCGGCCAGTACAACCTCGTCCTGCGCCTCCAGGGATATGAGCCTTATGCTGGGCCCGTTCAGGTCAAGGACAATATCCAGACGCAGTTCCCAGTCGTCCTAACCGAAAAGTCTACGAGCCGCGTCGCGTGGGCGCAGGTAAGCAGCAACCCCAAAGGCGCTGAAATCATCGTGGACGGGGCTTCTACCGGACAGTTCACGCCGTCACGCGTGCAGGTGCCTGTCGGAACGCACACCATTACACTGCGTTTGAATGGATTTCAGCAGGCAAAGAAGATGTTCCAGGTCAGCGAAGGGGGCACCGTCAACATCGATGAGTCCCTCCGCGAGAAATAATCGCCGGAATTGATGGAATTTCAGAAAAATAGCCCGTCTTCTCTGGACCCTAAACGCCTCAAGGCCTACTCGAAACGTAACATTTTGTTACATAAATGCACCTTAAGTCCTAGGACCATCCTCGGTATTCGTTCCAGACAAAGGGCTTAGGCGTACTCGATCCGGGCCGGATGCGTGCTTGCATTATAGATAGGGGCCATCTGCCCTCCAACGGGCATCACTAGTTCGAAGAAGGCTTCCTCGCCGCTCAAAGCGGTGTAAACGAACGGAAAGGCAAGTGGAGAATCCTTTGGTCCGCAGGGCCACAATACCGATCAACGAAGCGAAACGCGAGGCAGCGTCGCAGGCCAGCCCGGATGCCACGCCGCGCACATCGCTGCGTCAACTCGCGTACGCAGTCGCCCGCGTTCCAGCAAGCATAATGGACCAAAAGGCCAGCGAAGTTCAGCATGCACTTCGCAATCTGCATTTGCTGATGCGGTCGGAGCGTCTTTACGAAAAGGATCATCCACTCCGGCTCGATAGCCTGGACAGCGCTTACGATTCCATCCGCAGCGTGACGGAACTTCTGGGCGGACTGGAGATTCGAGTGGAACGCGGCGGCTTGGTGGCGCCAAGAATCGGCGACGCCCACCTGCCGGATTCGCGCGGAGAGATGCAGGCGCTGGCGGTCGACCTGCAGCGCGCCGGAATCCACGCGCTGGCCTTCTTGAAGAAATTCCATGTAGGCGAACTGGACACGCTCGCGCGACTGGTGAAGGCATCCTTGCTAAAATCGGAAGACCCAGCAAACGGTACGGGCAATTCCTGGTGGCCGGCGCGACTCCTGGAGAACCGCGTGGAAGGCATTTCTATCAATACGCAAACAGAACGCCGCGTGGACACGGTGCTGGCGAGTTTAATCGGCGCTCTCGTGGCGTACGGCGGACACTCGCCGCGCGAAAAAGCCGATTCACCGATCCAGCCGCCGGATTTTGACGATCTGGTGGCCTGCCTGCGGCTTCTGTCGCGGCTGACACCACCACTCGAGAGCGCTCGCGGGCTTTCTCCGGAAGAAGCGGCGCGAGCGATCCATGGGGCGATGGAAGAAGCTAGCCGCGACAGCGTGTGCATGCTGCTCAGTTCCGTCTCGCAGTACGGCCCGCGCGAAGGCGAACGGCCGCAACCTTATTTGCTGCGGCTCTCTGAAAACATCATTTTCGAATTTCTCGGCGCGGAATTTTCCAGCGGATCGCTTACCCCTTCATCTGTCCGTCCTACGATTTGCCGCTTGAGCGACGTCATTGTCGAGGCCGGCGGGTATTCCGGCCCTCACTCTTCGCAGCATCTCTCGTCGCTGGCGGTCACCTGGGCAACGGACACGCACCGCGAACAGCTTATCGATAAATTCTGGCTGGAGCTTCCGCCGCGTGAAAAATCCGCCGTCTTGCGCGGACCCGACGTGTGGTGCGTTCCGGTTGCGGCGCTGCGCCATACCCTCGGCCAACTCGCCGAAGCGGGCGCCGACGCTCCTCGTCGCGAGGCGCGCAACATCGTCCTCAATTACGCGCGCCGCATCGAGCATGCGGAAGCTTCCGCAAGGCGCTTCGTTGCCGCCGGGCTCAATGAACTGTCTCCGATTATCGAGTCGCTTTGGCCAAATCAGTTGCCGGAAGACCTGAGCCGCGGCGCCATGAAGGCCCTGGACTCGGAGAAGTCTCCGGAAACCGCTGCCCTACTCGCAGCCTTCGTGGAATCGCTCGGGCGCATTGCCGTGAGTCGCGGCGACTATTCCGGTTTCGAAACCATCCTGACCGAGCTTGAGCGCGCTCCGCACGATAAAGAGCACGATCATATGTCGGCGCTGGCGCACCGCCTGGTGGCGCAGGATCGCTGGCTCTTGCTCGTGGATGCTGCTCTTGCCAACCGTCCTCTGGATCCGGTTCTGCCTCGGCTGTTGCAGCGCGATCCCGAGCGGCTGCTCGATCGCATGACTTTGCTGCTGACTGAACCACGCGGCGCGGAAATGGTGCCTGCGATGGCGCGGCTCCTGCGCACGATCGGTGTGCCGGTTCTGAACTTGCTTGAAACGCGACTGTACGAAGCGCGCCGCCAGCGCGTGACTGCAGGAATAAAACTTTTAGCGGCGGCGGACCCGGAGCGCCTGCTGCGCGGCCTCGCACGCGCCATGGCAAGCTGGGAATGGAACCTTCAAGACCTGGCCGTCAGCGAACTTTCGCGCCCAAGCAATTCTTCATCGGCGATGAGCACCGCTTTCGTCTTCTCCGCAATCCTTGCCGACGCGCATCCCATGGTCGTTCCCATGATGATCGACCAGCTCGGCCTGGCGCAGGAAACCACCGCCGTGCCGCAACTGATGGAGATTGCTGCCGGTGAACACGAGGTTTTGCGCGACCAGTTTGTGCGAATCAAAGCCATCGAAGCGCTCGGCCGTATGCGCGCTTCGGAAGCCGCCGAGCTTCTTCGCAAGTTGGCGGAGAATCGTGAGGGCCTCACCTATGCGGAGCCTGCCGGGTTGCGCGCCGCTGCGGAAGATGCGCTCGCCCTGATCGAGAACCGTCCTTCGTTCAAGCAAGCGGCTGCTGCCTTCGGGGCGCCTGCGCAATCCAGCTCCGGCTATGTAATCCCCCGCCGCTACACGCGAGTTCCGCTCGAATCGCCGCTTCGTGCACAGATCGAGGGCGCGCCGGCGGGCCTGTCCCGGGTAAAGACTATCAGTCTGGGCGGCGCTTATTTGGAATCTCCGGGGAAGCTAAGCATTGGCGACTCGATCAAGCTCGAAGTCCGAGCCGGTCTCCGCAAGATCAACTTCACGGCCGTTGCATCGAGTTCGTGCACATGCGCGATGAAGACCGCGAAAAACTCCGCAAGCTCGTCCAGCGACATCTGCAGCTCTAGTCCAGTCCCTCTCTAAGTCCTTGTTTAATTGCAGTTTCTTTTGGCCGCTTTTACATCCCTGAACAAGCCTTGGCGGCGTTCCGATGGCGACAAGAAGCGACATTCCCTTCTTCCCCCGCCGTTTCGTACCTTGTCTCTTGCTAGTCCTCCCGCCCTCGTGGATTCTGCGCTGGTGCTGGGTGTTCTCGACGAAATCAAGTTAGACCCCGGAAATCGAACGTCGATTTTGGCTTGCTGATAGTTCGTTCTGGGCGACGGTCTGGAAGTTTTCAGTTGAAAGCGACGCTATATTGCAGTAAAAGCCGTGTATTCAATTGTTTCATTGGAGAACGGCGGGCTGTCCCGCCACCGCTAGGGGTAGCGGAAGTTCTTCGGGTGCACAACTTAGGAGGAGTCATGCAACGCAGTCAGGGTGGGTGTGTATCAGCCTCTTTGAAATCCGTGTTAGCGGGAGCGCTCCTGCTCTTGCTGGTGCTAGGTTGCGTCATGACGGCCTCGGCACAGGTGAATACCGCAACTCTGTCTGGAACGGTATCCGACCCGCAAGGTTTACCGGTCAAGGGCGCAAAGGTCACATTGACCAATGCAAGCACCGGCGCGCAGCGCACAGCCGTCACGGATGATGGCGGACGCTACAATCTCGTGGGACTTCCGCCGGGCCAATATAAGATGACGGTCGATGGTGGCGCTAATCTAGCTGTCTACGAAAATCCTTCCGTCGTGCTGACCGTCGGAGAGGCTGCAACCTTTGATCCGCGTTTGGACCTGAAAGGCATGCAGCAGAGTGTATTGGTGACGACCGAAGCCGCTCCCATCGAAACCAGTAAGACCGATGTCTCCCAGACTGTCCAGCAGCGCGAGATTACCAACTATCCAATTAACGGCAGGAATTACATCAACTTTACGCTCACCAACTCGCAGACCACTCGCGACGTGTCTCCGACCATCGGTCCTGCCCCCAACAGCGGGTTGAGCGTCGGCGGAGCGCGCGCGCGCGGAACGATGGTGAGCATCGACGGCGCCGACGCTGTGGACAACTCCATCAACGCCATTCGCTCGACAATTTCGCAAGAAGGAGTCCAGGAATTTCAGCTAATTCTCAGCAACTTCAACGCCGAGTACGGGCGCGCGAGCGGCGGCGTGATCAATATTGTCACCAAGAGTGGCGGCAATGAATCTCATGGCGACGCCTTCGGCTATTTCCGGAATAAAGCGTTCCAGGCGCGCAATCCCTTTTCCGGCCAAGTCAATCCGATAACTGGCGCGCTCGATCCCGTTAAACAGGCGTATACCCGCACGCAAAGCGGACTTGCTTTCGGCGGCCCGCTCAAGAAAGACAAGACCTTCTATTTCGCCTCCTACGAATATACTCAGCGTGAAGAATCGGGCTTCTCCAGCATCGGCATCAATAACTTCGGCATGCAAACCGTGACCCTCCCGACCCCCGGTGGACCGCTTCCCGTGCAGTTGACCGGCCCACAGGCAGCCGCGGTGAATACGCTCCTTACCTCCGGCAACTCTTCTCTCCAGACTCTCGCCGTGCAATACGGAGTCTTCATGGGCTCCGCTTCAAGCGTTGCCCTGAACGGATTTGATTTTGGCGCCGTTGCGAATGGCTTCTATCAGTCCAAAGGCCTTCCGCCGACGGCTACGCCAGGCCGCCAATTCCCGATTCCCGTAGCGTGTCCTGCGGGTCAACCCGTCAACAACGGTGCAACCTGCTCGAACTTTGGCGTCTATGTCGCGCCCCTCCCCGCGTCCTTCGCCCCCTTGCAGGGAGTTCGCGGCAACTATCCGGTTATGGAGAAGACCAGCTTGTGGTCCGCCCGCCTCGATCAACGCTGGAACAATCGCAACAATTCGTTCCTTCGCGTGGGTGTTTCTCCATCTCTGGTAACGGGACTTCCCTCGACTTCGCAAAATCAGGTCTTCGGGCAGAATTCCGGCTCGCGCGCGGGCTACAACCAAACCCGCGATCTCAACTTTACTTTTCAGCACGACACCATCGTCGGCGACACCACATTTAATGAATTCCGCACGCAGGTCGCCCGCCGGGGGATTCACTTTGGTTTTTCACAACTTCCGGGGGGCTCCGATATCGCGGTGAATATCCCCGGATTTGGGTATTTCGGGCGCGAACCGTACTCCACGGTGGACCGCATCGAGCGCCGGTTTGAATTCACGGACAACGTCAGTCTGGTCCACGGCAAGCACACCTTCAAGATGGGCGGCGATTTGAATCTGATCCAACTGCGCTCGGCCAAGGCGCAAATTTTTGAGTTGGACTTCGGCGGCGACGTGAACTTTGGCGGATTCTCGGCATCGACATTCGGTTTTCCTGACAGCGCTGCCGGAGTTTCCTTGCCGGGCACCACGGGACTGCAATCGTATGGTCTGGGAGTTCCGACTTCATACATCCAAGGCATCGGCAATTCCAACAGCCCTTTTGACAATATCCCCATGGGCTTCTTTTTTCAGGATAGCTGGCGCATGAACCGCCACCTGACCGTCAATTACGGTGTGCGCTATGACGTAGAAATCAGTCCGCTCTTCGCGCCAGCAACCGCCGTGAACGCGGCCGCGGAACAGGCCCTTGGCGTTGGGGAAGGCATCCCGCGCGATTACAACAATGTGGCTCCGCGCATTGGATTGGCCTGGGATCCAGCAGGTAACGGTAAGACTGTCATCCGTGCCGGTTACGGTCTGTTTTATGATCATCCGTTGCTGGCTACTGCTTTCGATTCCGTAACGGCCGACGGCGGCCGCTCGGTGCAATTGCTATCCACTGGCGGCATCCCTTCCGCTTGTGGATTGCTCCCTCAAGCACCTGCTTGTGGCAATGGGCAAGATTCGCCCACGAACCTCAACGGCTCCTCCATTTTCCAGGGCGTTCTAAACGCTCTACCCAATATGTTTTACCTGCCGAGTCAGCAGCGCTTCGATCCGCTTGCCCCCGGCTCGCTCTTCGCCAATCAGAACTATCTGACCGCGGGATTTCCGTTGCCCATTCTGCCGTTCACGCTCCCTCTCGGAAAGAATTTCGTTTACGGCTACGCGCGCCAGGCGAATCTCACCATCGAGCGCGAAATTGCCGGCTCCTGGAAATTCAGCCTCGGTGCGCAGTCAACTCGTGGATTGCACTTGAACCGGCCGCAGGATGTCAATTCCACGGACCCGCACCTTCTCGCGCAGAACGCTTTCAACGCCGCCGCGTCAGGTCTCAGCGTCGGCAACCCTCTGACGGTGGTCGTTCCATCCAACGGCGCGGCGTTCTCTTGTCTCGCCGAGGGAAGCTCGAGCATCCTCCTAATGATCCCCGGTGTACTTGCGCAGGGACATCCTGGCTCAACGAATTGTTCCTCGCCAAGTATTGGTTTCATCGGGACACCTGCATTCTTCAACTTCTTCCGTCCTTCTGGGCCAAATCCATCCTTTGCCGCGCTGATTCCGGGTATTCCCGCAGGCGCGGTACCCTTCCCCTGTTTCTCAAGCGGCATTCCCGCCGGCTACGCGGGACAGGTAGCGCTCGCAAAGTGCGCAAGTTACCCCGGCGGTTTCGGCGTCCCCGTTCCCTTCAACAGCGTCGACGCACAGCTCTCCAACGGCAACTCCTGGTACAACTCCTTGACCTTCAATCTCACCAAGCGTTTCTCAAAGGGCTTCGAGCTGCTCTCCAGCTACACCTACTCCCACACCATTGACGACTCGACCGACCTGCAATCTCCACTCGAGCCTCAGGACAGCCGTTTCCCCAACCTCGAGCGCTCCAATTCCGTCAACGATCAGCGCCACCGGTGGGTGAACAGCGCCGTCTTCCAATCAGGGAGCGTCAAGCACGGTGATGGCTTCTTCAAATATCTATTCGGGGATTTCAGCTTGTCTCCTATCGTCGAGTTCTCCTCCGGCCGGCCGTTCAACGTCATCACCGGCACGGACACACGCTTGGATTTGGGCGCTTCGCAGGCCCGGCCTTCTGTTGGCGGCGGCACGGCCTCGCCGTTTATCCCCGGCGTAACCTTCGGTCCGGCTAATGTTTGCCTCAACAATGACGGCACCACTTTTCAGGTGCCCCTCGTTGCTCCACCCGCGGGCTGCAATGGAAACCTCGGCCGGAACGCCTTCACGTCGCCTAACTTTTTCCAGGTGGATCTGCGTCTCTCCCGGCGCATCCCCCTCGGCGAACGCTTCAAGGTCGACGTCATCGCCGACTCTTTCAACCTGCTCAACCGCACTAACATTGCCGCCGTCAACCAGCTTTGCGATCCTCTGGCGGGTTCCACCTGCAGCGCGGGCCAGCCGACGGCCTCCTACGATGCGCGCCAATTCCAGTTCGCTCTCAAGTTGAGCTGGTAGCAGAACTTTTCGCGCCGGCCCAGTCCCCGACCTCTGAGGGTCCCTTCCCGTGACTTTCGACTCCCGTCCTCCGACCTCTGCTAAAGTAAGAAGACCGTTTCCCTTGTTCGTATCGGAGAGCGAATGAACGCATTCTTGATTGGCGGCGTGATTCTTGTGGCCGCCCTGGTGATCTGGCTGGCTTTGCAGAATCTGCAAAGCCGCCAGAAGAGCGGCGCCATCGAATCGCAGATGAACGAATTGCGCCGCGACTTGCAGACCATTGCCACCTCGCAGGCCCAGAGCACCGGAAAACTGGAAACCATCGCCAAAAGCGTCGCGCAGCGGCTCGATAGCGTCACTCCCGCCCTGCAGGACGCCATCAAAAACTCCGCGCAGATAACAGGCCAGATGACTTCCGACGCGCAAACCAAGATGGCCGACGAGCTCAAAAATACGCGAGATCAGATCAGCCAGATTCAGCGCCAACTCGGCGAAGTCCAGCAAGCCGGCAAGCAGATGTCCCAGACAGCGCAGACACTGGAAGGCATTTTGGGCGGAGCCAAGTCGCGCGGCTCATTGGGCGAAGTGACGCTCGAGCGTTTGCTCGAAGATTCCCTTCCTTCCGCGCAATATGTGAAACAATACAAATTCTCGAGCGGAGAAGCAGCAGACGCCGTAATCAAGCTTCGGGACAAAAAGTTAATGGCAATCGATTCCAAGTTTCCTCTCGACGCTTACCGCAGGATCAGCACCGAAGGCGAAGAAGCGCGCCGGGCCTTCATCACTGCGGTGAAGGGCCATGCCGATTCCATTACCAAGAAATATATCGTGCCCGATGAAGGCACTCTCGATGTGGCATTGATGTTCGTTCCTTCGGAGAGCGTCTACTACGAACTCCTCATGACCACGGATAGCAAGGGCCAGCCCCTCGACGCTTATTGCCGCGACAAGAAAGTCATCGCCGTGTCTCCGAATACTCTTTACGCGCACCTCTGCGTGATTGCTATGGGCCTTCGCGGCATGCAGATGGAAGAAAATGCCAGGAGGCTTCTCGAAAGCCTTTCCGGCATGGAAAAACAACTGGAGAAATTTACCGACAAGTTCGGAACTTTGGGCACGCATTTAAAAAATGCCCAGCAAAGCTACAGCGAGTCGGACAAGTTGTTTGAAAAAGCGCAAAACACTCTTCAGACCATGCTCGGCGCCGGTGTTCCTGAGCTCCCTTTCGATGATCCCCCGGCCACCCTCGTGCCCCCCCGCGAAGCCAGTGCCAAGAAAGGCGGTTAATCTCATTTCCCGAGTCCTTCCTCCCGGCCTCGAGCACGCATAAACGTTTTCGTCAAACTTTTCCTTGACTCCCCCTCTACCGCCAACTATACTTAACGCTGTAGAGAACCTCGTTTGGAGTGCGGGAGCTTGCTCCCGTTTTTCTTTCTAAGTCCGCCTTTTCGGCACTTGCTACCCCAAACAACGCAGAGTCGCGTGCTTTAGAATCAACGACTTACGAAATGCTTTTTTCGTAAGTCCTTTCCTTTGAGATTCATGCAAATTCATGCCGGGGGTAGGGGGGTGCAGTGTGCCTTTCAGCTCAAATGGCCTACTTGCCGGGGCCGAGCGAAAACTCCTTTGCACGCCACCAACTTTCTTTAAGCTGGTTCCGTTTCACTGCCGCAGATCCCCTTTCAGCGGACGCCCTAACGACGACACGAGCCGGATGGAAATCAGGAAGCTCCCGTTTTTCCGCCCAACAATTTCAAACTTGCCAAGATTTTCAACTCCGCCACTGCTGGAAGTTCGCAGTGGATTGCCCCCGGTAAGTTCCGCGATTTCCGTCGCCAGGTTCCGTGCTTCGAGCGTAATCTTGGCCGTCGTCCCGCGCACCCGCACGGTAAGCGCCCGATGCTCGCCAGGTTTCAGGGGTGAAGAGTCGGCTTCGAGATCTAGCCCGACAAACGTCACGGAAAATGGCGGCGACTGGCGTTTCGCGCACGAAATTTCCACTTCTGTCGCGCCGGGTTGCAAGTCCTGCGGAGGAAGTACGATCAGCGAAGCCGGCGAAGAAGCGAGAACTATCGCACGCTGCCCCGCAATGGTTACTTGATTGGAATCTGCGTCGCCGCGGAAACCCTTCCCAAAAACCTCGAAGCGGTCCGTCAGCGAGGCCACTCGCGGGACGGAGGAAAATTCAATTGAGGCCGACGCAGCCTCGCCTGGCGAGAGAATGGTCGTGGCCACTCGCCCCGTGCGTCCCTCAATCGAGCCAAAAATCACGCCTGGATTCAGCGGCGCGACGAAAAGAGCCCGGCCCGTTGCATCCGTCGTGAGACGGTCTCCGTTGGAAAAATTCACTGTAACACTGGGCGTCAGCCGTCCGTTCACGTCCAGCACAGCGAGCGTGGCGCGCTCGCCCGAAACGATTCGCCGCGGCAAAAGCAATATCCGCGCCCCGGAAGCCGCAGGCGTCTGCTGCTGAGCTGCCAGCCATGGCGCAAAGAAATATGCGGCAAACCAAGAGAAAAAAAGTAAGAACCAGCGGCGCAAAGACATGCGTGGGATTGTAGTGGAGAACCTCACGGTGTGAAAGCAACATAGGGTCAATCCGGCTGGAGACGCACCGGGCCTGGGTGTCGCCAAAAAGCGAGTAATCAGTAGGGTTCAAAGGCTTTCGCGGGCCTTGGGGCTCTGTTAGCGTGGGAACAGAGTCGCCCGGTATAGGTGTGGGCAGGGGTGTAATTTCAAGGGGGCAAGGGAGTTCGTGTGCGGATTGCAAGCGGCGGCGTGACCGATGTTGGTCGCGTGCGTTCCAACAACGAAGACTGCTTCAAGATCGTTGAGCCGCTGCAGCTATTTGTGCTTTCCGACGGCATGGGAGGCGAAGCTCACGGAGAAATTGCCAGCGCGATGGCGGTTGAAACAGTCGTGAAGCATTGCCTGGACTTCGAGGCCAATCCTGCGGCCAAGGTTGTCGGGGCCGTAGAGCCCAATTGGAGCGCGCGCACGAAACGTCTTTCGACGGCCGTTCATTTGGCCAATCGAAATATATTCAAGTCCGCCGAAGCAAACGACGAGCAACGCGGCATGGGCGCAACTCTCACGGCGGTATGGATCGATGACGCAAGACTCAGTGTCGCTCACGTAGGCGACAGCCGCGCTTATTTGCTCCGCGGCGGCGGTTTGCTCCAGCTCACGCGGGATCATTCCCTGGTTGCCGAACAGGTGCGGCGCGGGATCTTGACTGCCGCCGAGGCTGAAGAAAGCGACATGCAAAGCGTCCTGCTGCGCGCGCTTGGTGCGCAGGCGGAAATCGAAGTGGATGCCGAGGAGCACACACTCTTTCCGCGCGACGCTCTGCTGCTCTGTTCTGATGGATTGACGCGCGTGGTCACGGAGCCGGAAATCGCAGGAATGCTCCAGGCCGAAACCGACCCCATCCGATCGGCGGAGAAGCTTGTTGCACTCGCGAATGAACGCGGCGGCCCGGACAACATCACGGTCGTGATTGTACGGCTCGACAAGGATTCCAAGGGATGGTTTTCGTGGTTGCGTGGAGCGACGCGCAGAAATTCAGGATCGAATGGTACTGGAGGAAATTGAGATGCCGAAGCTCAGCCTCATGTTTGAAAACAAAATCGTGAAAGAAGTCTCCGTGGGCACGCGGCCCGTAACCATCGGCCGCTCCCCGGACAACGACTTGCCGGTGGACAATCTCGCGGTGTCCAACCACCACGCGAAGGTTTATTTCGAGGCCGGCCGCATGGTCGTGGAAGACCTCGACAGCCTCAACGGCACTTTTGTGAACGATCTTCGCGTCGAGCGCGCCACTTTGCATGACGGAGATAACATCCATATCGGCAAGCACAAGATCAAAGTGGATGCCAGCGGCGACGCGCCTGTGCCCTGGGACAGTGGCCGCAAGGCCGCCGCGCCGCGCATCGACGAAACCATGGTGTTGGACACCAAGGAACGGCGTCAGATGCTCCAGCAGGCTGCCGCCATGGGCGAATCCATGCAGTTTGCCGGAGCGCGCCTGAAGGTCCCGACGCTCGTGGTTCTGAGCGGAAGGACCGACCAGAAAGAGTATGTTCTGGCCAACAAGCTTACGGTCATCGGAAAGTCAGCGATGGCCACCGTTCGCCTTCAGGGATGGTTCAAACCGCAGATGGCCGCGCAGATCAATCAGCGCGACGACGGCTACTATCTCGGCTCTGGGGACAAAGTGCCCAGCATCAATGGCAAACCCATTACCGGCCCTGTGCGCCTCAACGACGGCGATCTCGTTGAAGTCTCCGGCGTCCGGCTAAACTTCGTCTTCCGCGAATAGAACCCGAGGCTCATCGCGCGCCTACCACAGGCCGCCTAGGCGAATACCTTTGCCGCGTCTCCCTTCGGCTGGGACGGTGTGCTCTCTATAGCCAACAAATAGCGCCAGCTGCTTCGCGCTCTCTTCTTCCTCTCTCGCGCTCCCCCCACCTCTGCGAATCGCCGTCCAATTTGGATGGAGCCGTCCGTGTGCCTTGTGTAAGAATGCCCGCATCGAAAGGAGTGGAAACAGGGAGCAAACAGTGCCCTTCGAGGGACGTAAATAATACGAGGCGAGAGACTTAATTCGGGCTAGGGATGGAGTCCTGAATTGAATGTCCGCGCTTAGCTAGGTCCCGGGTGAATGGGTGCACAGGTAGTAGTTGCCCGGCCGGATTACCGGCGGTTCTGGACGTACCCAAACAAACGCTCTCAGGAATCTAAGTTGAATCGGTGATGGGTGAGCGGCCTGCGCGAACAATGGCGCCACCTGTGTAAGAGAACGAACTAAGACTCTATGTGGATTGTACGATTAGCGCTGCGGAGGCCATACACATTTGTGGTGATGGCGCTCGCGATCATCCTGTTGACGCCGGTAGTGTTGCTGCGCACTCCCGTCGACATTTTCCCGGACATCAACATCCCGGTCATTTCCCTAGTTTGGACCTACAACGGCCTGCAACCTCAGGAGATGGAGCAACGTATCACCTCGAACGTCGAACGCGGCGTCACGACGCTGGTGAGCGACGTCGAGCACATCGAATCCCAATCGCTCAACGGGATCGCCGTCATCAAAGTTTTCTTTCAACCCGGCGCCAACATTCAGACGGCGTTGGCCCAGACCGCAGCCATCTCGCAAACCTTTTTGCGCTTTCTGCCACCTGGAACCACGCCGCCCCTGGTCATTATTTATTCTGCATCGACTGTGCCGGTCATCCAGATCGGCCTGACCAGCGACACGCTCAGCGAGCAGCAGCTTTTCGATTTCGGCAATTATTTTATCCGCACGCAGCTTGCGACTGTACCCGGCGCCGCCACGCCATTTCCTTACGGCGGCAAACAACGCGTTGTGAGCGTTGATATCAATCCGACGGCCCTGCAGGCCAAAGGGCTTTCCGCGGTGGACATCGTAAATGCCGTCAATGCGCAAAATCTGATTCTCCCGACGGGCACTGCAAAGCTCGGCACGCTTGAGTACAACGTAGAGATGAACGGCAGCCCGCAATCCGTCGAGGAACTGAATGATCTGCCGGTCAAGACCGTGAATGGCGCGACGATTTATATGAAGGACGTCGCTCACGTGCGCGATGGCTTTTCTCCGCAGACCAACATTGTCCTGTCCAACGGGCAGCGCGGCGTGCTCATGAGCATCTACAAGACGGGCACGGCATCGACCATCGACATCGTCGACCGCGTTAAGCAGATGCTGGATTTCAACAAAGGCTCGATTCCCGAAGGCATGCGCATCTCCACGTTTTTCGACCAGTCGCTCTACGTGCGCGCTTCCATCCAGGGGGTTATCCGCGAAGCGATTATCGCGGCCTGCCTGACTGCCGTAATGATTCTGCTCTTTCTCGGAAATTGGAAAAGCACGCTGATCATTGCGATCTCGATTCCATTGTCGATTCTCGTCAGCATCCTGTGCCTCAGCGCCCTCGGCCAGACGATCAATATCATGACGCTCGGCGGCCTCGCGCTCGCCGTCGGCATCCTCGTTGATGACGCCACCGTTGAAATCGAAAACATTAACCGCAATCTGGCCATGGGCAAGGAAACCGTTCAGGCCATCCTGGACGGCGCGCAGCAGATTGCCGTGCCCGCTTTTGTTTCCACGCTGTGTATTTGCATCGTCTTCATCCCCATGTTTTTCCTTTCCGGCGTGGCGAAATTCCTGTTCGTTCCATTGGCTGAAGCCGTCAGCTTTGCCATGCTAGCTTCTTACATGTGGTCGCGCACGATCGTGCCGACCCTGGCCATGTATCTCCTGAGCTCGGAAGACGAATACCAAGCTGAGGAACACGCCGGCGAAAAGATGGGCTTCTTCCGCCGCTATCAGCAGGGCTTTGAGCGAAGTTTTGAAAAATTCCGCGAAGGGTATCGGAGAGCACTGGGTGTGGCGCTGCATTCGCCAAAGCTGTTCTCCGCTTGTTTCCTGGCTTTCTGCGTCTTCTCCATCTTGCTCGTTGGCGTTCTTGGGCGCGATTTCTTTCCAAAGGTGGACGCGGGACAGATTCGCCTGCACTTGCGCGCTCGCACCGGTCTGCGCATTGAGGAGACGGCGCGCCTGGCCGACCAGGTAAACGGTGTCATCCGCGAAACCATCCCGAAGGACGAGCTGACCACGGTCCTCGACAATATCGGCTTGCCTTACAGCGGCATCAACCTCACCTACAGCAACGCCGGCACCATCGGGAGTTCCGATGCTGAAATTCTTGTTCAGTTGAAGGAAGTGCGCGGCAAGCCCACCGGGGCGTATATCAATGACTTGCGCGAAAAACTTCCGCAGCGCTTTCCTGGAGTGCAGTTCTTCTTTCAGCCGGCGGACATCGTGACGCAAATCCTGAATTTCGGCACTCCCGCTCCCATCGACGTGGAAGTCACGGGTATGAACCAGCGCGGAAATTATCTAGTCGGGGAGAAACTCGCCAGCGAATTCCGTCACATTCCCGGTGCCGTGGATGTCCACGTTCAGCAGGCCTTTGACAACCCCACGCTCTTTATGGAGATCGACAGGGCCCGCGCGCAATCCGTGGGCATGCAGTCGCGCGACGTGGCGCAAAACGTTCTTGTCTCGCTTAGCTCCAGCTTCCAGACCGCCCCGGCTTTCTGGCTGGATCCGAAAAATGGCGTGGAGTACAACGTCGCGGTGCAGGAGCCGCAGTATCGCGTGGAAAACTATCAGGCTCTGCAAAATACTCCCATCGGCGGCAGCGCTCCTGGTTCGCGGCCCCAGATTCTGGGAAACCTAGTCACCACGTCGACGATCGCCCGGCCCGCGGAAGTTTCGCACTACACTACACAGCCGATGATCAACATCTACGCGGCCGTGGATGGCCGCGACCTCGGCGGCGTCGCTGACGAAGTCGAGAAGCGCGTTCAGGCCATCGAAAAGGATTTACCGAAGGGCAGTCACATTGCCGTTCGCGGCCAAGTCCAGACCATGAAAAGTTCGTTTGCCGGGCTAGGCTTTGGATTGCTTGGCGCGATCGTGCTTGCTTATCTCCTGATCGTCGTCAATTTCCAGTCCTGGCTCGATCCCTTCATTATCATTACCGCGCTGCCCGGGGCGCTCGCGGGCATTTGCTGGACGCTGCTTCTGACACATACGACGCTGAACGTGCCGTCACTGACCGGCGCAATCATGTGCATGGGCGTGGCCACGGCGAACAGCATCCTGATGGTTTCCTTTGCACGCGAGCAAATGGATGAAGGCAAAAGCGCCATAGATGCTGCCAGCGAAGCCGGTTTCGTGCGCATCCGGCCGGTATTGATGACCGCGCTCGCGATGATCATTGGAATGGTGCCGATGGCCGTAGGCCTCGGCGAAGGCGGCGAGCAAAACGCGCCTCTTGGCCGCGCGGTAATCGGCGGGCTGGTTTTTGCCACGTTCGCCACGCTCTTTTTTGTGCCGTGCGTTTTTTCCATGATCCATGGGCGCCGGACGCGAAGGCCGTCTCCGCCGGAGCCGCTCTCGCTGTAAACGGTTTGAAATTTTTCGCACTGGAAGTGAAAGCAGAGATGGGGGCATGATGGAAGGCGGAGTTCAGATGGACGCAGTAGACCGAGAGCAACCTAGCGGGAAGGGCAGCCGGATCTTCACGATACTTTTCCTCGTCGTGATTGTGCTGGTGGTCCTGGGGGCGCTGACGCTGTTCCAGCGGCGCGCGCAGTATCAGGCGCTCGCCAAGGAAACGGAAACGCTCGCGATCCCCACGGTAGCCGTGTTTCATCCTTCCATGGAATCGACGCAGGAAGACCTGGTCCTCCCCGGTGCCATGCAAGCGTATGTCGAATCGCCGATCTACGCGCGGACTAACGGCTATTTGAAAAAGTGGTATCACGATATCGGCAGCCGCGTTCGGCAGGGCGATTTGCTCGCGGACATCGATACCCCAGAAGTGGATCAGCAATTGTCCCAGGCACGCGCCGACCTGAATACCGCCCAGGCCAACGCGAACCTGTCCAGGATCACGGCAACGCGTTACCAGGAACTGATCAAGACCGATGGCGTGTCCAAGCAAGAAGTCGACAACGCCACGGGCGATCTGGAAGCCAAAGTCGCGAACGTAAAATCAGCGGAAGCCAACGTCCGGCGGCTTGAAGAGTTGGAATCCTTCAAGCACATTTACGCGCCCTTCAGCGGCGTTATTACGCGGCGCAATGTGGACACGGGGACGCTGATCAACGCAGGAAACGGCGGCGCTTCGCAGCAACTCTTTTCCCTCGCGCAGACGGATCCCATTCGCGTGTACGTCAGCGTCCCGGAAGCCTACGCGCCTTCCATTCGTTCTGGACTTGGCGCCTTTCTCGAACTGACTCAGTATCCCGGTCAGGAATTCGAAGGCAAAGTAGTGCGCACGGCGGAGTCGATTGACCCGGGCACGCGTACTCTTCTCACCGAAGTGGACGTGCCAAACCACAATGGCGCGCTGCTCCCTGGCGGTTACGCGCAGGCGCACTTGCAAGTAAAAGTGACCGGGGCGCGGCTTGCCGTGCCTGTGAACGCGCTTCTGTTTCGTTCGGAAGGACTTCGCGCCGTGGTCGTGGATGGCAATCACAGAACGCACCTCAAACCTCTCACCGTCGGCCGCGACTACGGCACAAGTCTCGAAGTCTTGCAGGGTCTCGACGCCAGCGACTGGATCGTGCTGAATCCCGCGGATTCTCTCGACGAGGGCCAAGAAGTTCGCGTCAAGGAAATTGCGTTGAACGTCGCGCCGAATCAACCCACTGCGCAGCCAAACCCGGCGCAAGGAACCAAGCGGCAATAATGATGCACACCAGGCAATTCCCCGCCCTGATCGGGCTCGCTCTTGCTGTCCTCATTGGTGGTTGCACGGTGGGGCCGAAGTACCAGCGTGCCACGGCGTCCGTGCCTGCAAAATGGGACGTGGCGGAGCCTTGGCGCGAGAGTGCTCCAAAAGATGGTGTTGCCAAAGGCGAATGGTGGAACGTTTTCGGCGATGACGAATTAAGTGCGCTGGAAAAACAGGCGCTCGATGCGAACCAAACCATCAAAGTTTCTGCGGCACGCCTGGAACAAGCCCGCGCGTCCGCTGGAATTCAGATTGCCACGCAATTCCCCACCGTGGCGACGGCCCCGGGTGTTCAGCGCCAACGCCTTTCCGGCAATCGTCCAACGAGCAGCAACTTTCCCACGACTGGTCCCGTCTCGCAAACAAACATTTCTTTGCCATTCACGGTCGGCTACGAAGTGGATTTATTTGGCCGGAGGCGGCGCAGCATTGAGTCAGCACAGGCGTCCTACCAGGCGACCGCTGCCGACTTTGAAAACGTGCGGCTGGTGATCACTGCGGAGCTCGCGGGCGACTACTTCACTCTGCGGCAGCTTGATGCGGAGCTGGGGATTTTGCATCGCACTGTGGAAACCCTGGAGCGCGGCTTGCAATTGGTGGACCAGCGGCACAAAGGCGGCGTAGCCTCCGGGCTGGATGTGGCGCAGGAAGAAACGCTGCTGAATACCACGCGGACGCAGGCGATCCTGCTCTTGCAGCAGAGGAAACAGTTTGAAGACGCGATTGCGGTCCTCGTCGGGAGACCCGCCCCAGACTTCCATCTGTCCAGCAAGGAGCTGAATGCGGAGCCACCCGGACTCAATGCGGGTTTGCCTTCGGATTTGCTGGAGCGAAGGCCGGACATCGCGGAAGCTGAGCGGCAGATGGCCGTGGCGAACGCGCAAATCGGAATTGCCCGTGCTGCTTACTATCCGTCGCTAAATCTTTTTGGAAACGGCGGATGGCAGGCCGCCGATATCGCCAAGCTGATGAACGTACAGAGCACTTTCTGGGCGGTCGGCGCCAACGTCGCGGAAAGCATTTTCACAGGTGGATCGCGGCGCGCGCAGGTGCAGTTCGCCAAAGCCGGGTATGACGCCAGCGTTGCAGCTTACCGCGATAGCGTGCTGAATGCTTTTCGCGAAGTGCAGGACGACGTAACCGGATTGATCGTGCTGGACCAGGCGAATCAATCGCAGCAGCAGGCGGTCGATGCGGCGCGGCGTACATTGGACATCGCGAACAGCCGCTATGTCGGCGGCCTCGTGAATTATCTCGATGTCGTCAACGCGCAGCAGAATTTGCTGAACAATGAGCAGCAGCTCGCCGTGATTCACGGCCAGAGGCTGGTGACGAGCGTGCTCCTTATCAAGGCGCTGGGTGGCGGCTGGGATGCTTCAAGCCTCTCAGCGGTTCAAGTGAAGTCAAAGCTGAAAGACGTTGTAGCGCCGTAAAAAGATACCTTCAATTAGCAACCCATTCAGGGGTTGCCCGTGTCGTGCAACGAAACAACCCGCCCATATTGCGAAGATCGGCTGAGGCGGTCAAACATCTGGTATGCCGCCGTCGCGATGCGAATGATGGCATCCCCGCCGTCTTTTTCCCGCCGCAGATACGCGGTCATCACGCTAATGACGAACGGATGATTCCCGGTGAAAACGATGCCGGAATCATTGCGCACTCCTTCGAGTTCACCGGGCTTGTTGGCGATGCGCAAATCTTCGGGCAATTCCCGCGGAATGTAGCTTTCCTTGTGTACGCTAAGGATCGCAAAAAAATCTTCGGTCATTTGTTTGTTCAATACTTTTCCGCGGTACAAGTCTTCCAGCAGCTGTACCATTTCGCGCGGCGTGGCGATGTTCTCGCGGCCTTCCGCGGCGGCTTTCACATCCATCATCTTGCGCCGAAGGCGCATATGCGTCAGGCCGAGTGAATCGAGGAGCGTATTCACGTTTTCCATGCCGACGCGGTCGATGATGATGTTTGTGGCGGAATTGTCGCTCACGGAAATCATCAGTGCGGCGACGTCGCGAATGGTGAGTCGCGTCACGCCGGGAGTCAGCGCGCCGGCGATGCCGCTCCCGCCCACGAGATCGGATGATTGCAATGTGTAAAGGTCACTCAGCTTGATTTTGCCTTGCTGTGCCTGGCGATAAAGCTCCGCAAGAATCGCGATCTTGATGGAGCTGGCCGTAGGAAGCACTGCATCGGCGTGGAGAACATATTTTTGCCCAGTGGCGAGGTCAAGGATGGCGACACCCAGGACGCCGTCAAGATTGTGGTCCACCCCGCCGATAGTCGCTTCCAGCTTTTGCCACAGAATTTGTTCTTTCTCCTGAGGCGCTTTTTCTTGGGAACTCTGTTGCGCGAATCCGGGTATCGGGGCCCAAACTATGACGGCGAGAAAACTAAGGCGAAACAATCGTTTCAGCACGGTGACCTCCGGGTCAGCGGGATTATACGGCTGAATGGCGGGGAACAACGGAAAAGTCGTGCGCGCAATTTTCCGCAACGGGCAAGCGAGTTGGTCAGAACTGTGGAAGCGAGCGACAGGGGCGTACCTGATACGGAACGCGGCATTTTTTGGCTATCGAAGGGATAAGCGTAAAGGACCACAATAGAATCAGGCATTCATGCGCCTGCGAAGCGGTTGCTCCGATCAATCAGGATCAATTGGCAGAAGTAAGATCGGCGCCAGCGCAAATCTTGGAGAAATAACGTATGCGAAAAATCTTGGCAGGTATGATTTTTATGGCTTTGGCCGGAACGCTGTCGGTCGCCGCCCCGCATCAAGATCGCGCCGACCACCACGACAATGGCAAGCATAAAGGCCGCGACAAGCACGAAGATCGCGATGACGACCGCGATCGCCACGATAATGGCAAGCACAAAGGCTGGGACAATCCGCGCAACCCCCACGCCAATTGGGATGCCGACCACGACCGCTTCCAAGCAGGCCGCGCCTATCCGCGAGGACGCTACGAACACGTCCGAGAGGTATTTGTCGCCCGGCGCATTGATTACCGGACGCGCCGCGTCGTGCTCTACGACAACTCGAATTGGGTGGTTGCCAATTACGACCTCGACCGCTGCCGCGATTGGGCATGGGACCGCGATCGCGTGTATGTCTACGACGACGATCATCACCCGGGCTGGTACTTGCTCTTCAATGCCCGGCTCGGGCGCTACGTTCACGTCGAGTATTTCGGTCTGCAGTAAATAATTCGAACCGCAGAAAAGCGGTGCATTGCACAGGCTGCGAACAAGGGGCAAAGCCAAATGACTTTGCCCCTCTTTAATTTACGCCTGTGGCAGCAGCGACGAACTCAGAGTCGAGCGCGTCCGACTCCCGGATCAGAGATTATCGAGGAAAAACTGGGTGACACGCTGCATCAGGACGCGGCGCGCTGCTGGATCGCTGACGCCGTGGCCGCGGCCAGGAAATGGTAAAACCTCGACGTACTTTCCCGCCTCAATGAGATCGTTAATCACCGCGAGCGTGTTCGCGTAATGCACGTTGTCGTCGCCGGTGCCGTGAGCAATCAGCAGTTTGCCTTTGAGCTGCGCGGCATATTTCACAGGTGAAGAGTCCTGGTAGCCTTTCCCATTTTTCTGCGGCAGGCCGAGGTAGCGCTCGGTATAGATGGAGTCGTAGTAGCGCCAGTCAGTAACCGGGCCGCCCGCAAAACCCGCCTTGAAATCATCGCCCGCTTCAAACATCGCGTGCAGGGTCATGTGGCCGCCGTAACTCCATCCCCAAATCCCGATGCGATTCGCATCGACGTACGGAAGCGACTTGAGATAGCGCA
Organism: Acidobacteriota bacterium; assembly: GCA_003225315.1. Taxonomy (GTDB): domain Bacteria; phylum Acidobacteriota; class Terriglobia; order Acidiferrales; family UBA7541; genus Acidiferrum. Next base: position 409,283 of record QHZD01000018.1, on the reverse strand, counting down.
CGCCATCGCGCTGGTCGGAAAGCTCTTGCGCGCCCATGCGGAAATGCAGCGGCGTTTCAAAAGCATGGCCGCGCCCCGCCGAGCCGCGATTGTCGAGTGAAAAAATAATGTAGCCCCTTTGCGCCATGAGCTGGTGCCAGAGAAAAGTGGCGCCGCCCCAGCCGTTGCGCACGACCTGGGCGTGCGGCCCGCCATACGTGTAGACCAGCACGGGATACTTCTTCTGCGGGTTGAAATCCGTCGGCTTGATGATGCTGGCGTTGAGCGGTACGCCATCGCGCGATTTCACGGTAATAAATTCCGTCGGCGAAAGATGGTAGCCCGCAAGCTCGGCCACTCTGTTTTCGTTGATGGTGGCAATGTGCGAGCCGTCGGCTCGATAAAGATCCTGGCGCTGCGGGGTGGCGGCACTGGAATAGGTGTCGTAGAAAGCGGCCGCGTTGGGCGCAAATACCACGGCGTGCGTCCCTGCGTCTTTGGTGAGCCGCGCGAAGCCGGTTCCGTCAAGCGATACTCGGTAGAGATGTCGCTCAAGAGGTGATTTTTCCGCGGCAGTGAAATAGACCAGGCCTATTGTTTCGTCGATGGCATCTACAGCAGAGACTTCCCATTCGCCTTTGGTGAGCTGGGCAAGTTGCTTGCCATCGAGGTCGTGCAAATACAAATGGCGATACCCGCTGCGCTCGCTGGACCACAGAAAGCGCTTGCCATCCTTGAGAAAATAAAGATCGTCGCTGACGTTGATCCAATTGGGATCATTTTCACTGAGGGCAACACGCGTCTTGCCGGTAGCCGCGTCTGCAATGAGGAGATCCAGGTTCGTTTGCGTGCGATTGAGGCGTTGAATAGCAAGCTGCTTTGAATCCATGAGCCAGTTCACGCGGGGAATATAAATATCACTCCCCGCTCCGATATCCATCGCGCGAGGCTCCCCGCCGTTCAGCAAAACTACGAGCACGCGCACGGTGGGATTGGCGCCGCCAGCCGCCGGATAACGCTCCATTTCCGCTTCCCCACTCGGCGAGGAGAAATCGACCAGCGGATACTGCGAGACTTTGCTTTCGTCCATTTCGAGACAGGCGATCGAAGAAGAATCCGGCGCCCACCAGTACGCTGTTTTGATATCCAGCTCTTCCGGGTACACCCAGTCGAGTTCGCCTTTGCGAATCTCTTCCGTGCCGCCTTGCGTGACCGCGCGTTCTTTGCCGTCAGCAAGATTCACGAGCCAAACGTTGTGATCGCGAACAAAGCTCACGTTCCGGCCATCAGGAGAAACCTTCGGGTCGGCAAGCGTAGCCTTGCCGGAAACCAGTGTGCGCTCCGTTTGTGTCTTTAAATCCAGCCACGCGAGCGCCGTCGAGCCTTGAAACAGAATAGCTGTTCCATCCGGCGCCCATTGATATTGAGAGGGCGCTCTGCGGCCAAGTCCCGTGGCTTGCGTCGGTCGCGAGGTGTCCACCGGCAAAATACCTTCGAGTTTGTCAGCCGTCACAAGAAGCCGTCGCTCTCCTGAGGCAGCGTCCATCACCCAAAGTTCCGTCATGGCTTCCTTGCCGGAGCCTTTTGTTTCGAAATAGCTGAGACCTTTTCCATCGGGAGCCCACGCCAGCCCCCGCGTCAGCCGCCCGCTCAAGCTCGGCTGCGAATAGATACGTTCAATCGTAAGCGCTTTTCCTGCGCCCGTCGGTTGCTGGGCAGTTGAAAAAGGAGCGAAGAATACCGAGAAGAGCAAGGTTGCAAGAAACGCAGAGAAGCCCGAAACGCGGTGCGGCAAGGACATGCAATCCTCCTAAGAAGGGACGCTAGTTTAATCTGGAGCAGCGAGAAGAACAAAAGATTTGGGCCGAAGCTACCCCGGCGGCCAACGGAAATTACGTCCGCCGAGCAGATGCAAATGCAGATGAAACACCGACTGTCCAGCCCCGGTACCGTTATTCAGGACCGTGCGGTAACCCGCGAGGAGCTTGCGCTCGCGCGCGAGCTGCGCGGCCACCAACTGCAGCTTACCAAGTACGGCTTGATCTTCAGGCGCGGCTTCGGTCAGCGATTCAAAATGCTTACGCGGACAAATCAGGATATGCGTGGGCGCTTGCGGGCTGATGTCCTCAAACGCGAAGAGGTCGGGATCTTCGTAGACAATCTTCGACGGAATCTTCTTCGCGGCAATCTTGCAGAACAAACAGTCGGCGCTCATCGGGTTCCTCCTGCGGATGTGCCTTCATCCAATCGTGTAACGAATGGCGTGAAGCCTTCGCGGGCGCGAAGCTGATCGCTGAATTGATGCGCGCTATCCTCGCCTGAGATCTTGCCCACGCGCACTCGGTACAAGACGCCGTCGGGAGAATCATATAACTGAATATAGATGGGCGAGTAAGTCGCGCTGAGGCGGTCGCGGAGCCGCTCAGCGTTGGTGCGTTCGCGGAACGCTCCTACTTGCACGGTGAAGAAGCCGGACGTGGGATCGACGCCCGGAGAAATTACTTCCACGCGGACAGGCACGACGCCGGGGCCGACGGATTCGACCTCTCGCGCGGCGGCAAAGGAAAGATCGATGATGCGATTGTCGACAAACGGACCGCGGTCGGTGATTCGAACCACCGTGGACTTGTCGTTGTTCAAGTTGGTGACGCGAACCATCGTCTCAAACGGCAGCGTGCGGTGCGCCGCCGTGAGCTTATACATGTCATAAATCTCGCCGTTGGAAGCGCGCCGTCCGTGAAACGGCACGCCATACCAAGACGCGTTGCCTTCCTCCGTATAGCCTGAAGGAGCGGGCGGGGCGGCGGCCTTATTGCGTTTCGCAGCAGGCGCGGCCGGCGGCCGCGACGCTGAAGTTTCGGGCACATTGGTCGAGCGTTTCCCAGCCTCCCCCGTTGCGCGCGGTGTTTCCGTGGGTTGAGACGGAGGCGGCTGTGGGCCAGCAACCGGCCTGCGAGAACCGCAACCGGACACTGTCAGTAAAAGCAGCAAGCTAAGTAGATAAAAGCGATGAAGGACAATACGATGACGAAAGGAAGTCCCTGTGAAAATCACGAGCCTGCCCAAATCATAATTGTGAATCCTTCGGAGTTTGCGCGGAGCGCGCCGCGTTGCGCGCTTCAATCCATGAGGCAGCTTCCCTGAGTTTTTCGGAAACTTCACGCAAAAATTGCGCTGTGCGTTTTTCCGTTTCCGGCGCAACTTCCTCCTTCACAAAACTCTTCACGCGCGCGAGTTCCTCGTCCACACGCCTGCCAAAATCTTCGAAGTTCTTGATTCTCTTGAGCCGCGCGAACTCTTCGTCGATGCGCTTTCCGAACTCCTCGAATTTGTCCATAGGCGCCAAATTCCCGCAAAAATCGGCGTGCAGAGAAGAACCGCGGCGACTTGGGTATTATAGGAACGCCGTTTGCGGGTCGCAAGGAGGAGCATTGGCGCTTCCCTACTGGTGGCAGTGGCGTGTGGAGCGGTGGAAAAATTCGATGCGCGGTTTTTTTGGCGGCGAGCAGCAGCCACGGCCGAAAATTTGCCCCGCCTGCGGAGCGCTGGTCGGAATCAGCGCGACGCGCTGCCACGAATGCGGCGCGAGCATGCGGTTTTCTCTCGCCGCTTTAAGCAAGAAACTATCCAGTGTTTTCGGCGAGCAGGAAACTCCGGTGACTTCGGCGCTGCTCGTCGCAAACATTCTGATGTTCGGTATCAGTTTTGTAGCTCTTGCCAGCGAAGGGAGGAGCGGCGGTTTTCGAATCCTTTGGGGAATGGGCGGCGAGACCGTGTACCGCCTGGGCGCGAGCCATCCTTATCCGATCTTTATTGGACACCAGTGCTGGCGGCTTGTGACCGCCATGTTTTTGCACGGCGGGTTAATCCACATTGGATTCAACATGATGTCCCTGATGCAGCTTGGCCCGGCGCTGGAAGAGCTCTATGGTTCGGCGCGTTATTTGTTTTTGTATGTTGTTACGGGGGCTTTTGGTTTCCTCGTCAGCGCGTGGTTTGGCAATTTCTCGCTAGGCGCGAGCGGCGCGCTTTTGGGGCTCGTTGGAGTGATGCTGGCGATCACTACGAAGCGCGGTGGCGCTTATATGCGAGACTTGCGGTCGAGGTTGGTCAGCTCCGTGGTTATCCTTTTTATCCTGGGGTTTTCCGGCGTGGGAATCGATAACTACGCGCACTTCGCTGGATTGGTGGCTGGATTTGGCCTCGGAAAATTCTTGGCAGATCGCCAGCCTATGAATTCCAGGGAACGCCGGACAGCATATGCATTAGGATGGCTTGCGGGTTTGGCTGTGGTTGCTAGCTTTGCATTTATGATCGTGCATTATCGCGACGCATTGCCCTGGCAAAGGTGAAAGAACCTGTCGGAGCAGGATGACGGTGTAGGATCGCCTGTGTCGACGTCTACACGAATTTTCCAGCAGTCACGCGTCCGACACTGCGCAATTTGCGATATTCTAGTTCAAGGCACCCATGGACCCGCACTCGATCGTCGTCGTCAGTCTGCACACCCCCAAGGAAAAAGTGTGGGGCGAACTGCTGTCCATCAACCCATCCGGAATCACGCTGCGCTGCATCGATCTGAATTCTTTCGACCACTTCATCCGCCAGATCAATGAGCCGGACGGCGAGCGCATGGGCTTCCCAACGATTTTCTTTCCCATGAACCGCGTCGAGCGCATCTCTCTCGACGAACCCTCCGGCTCTATCCCCTCGATGAACGAGCTTTTCGCGCGAAAAATCGGGCGTTCCCTCTCCGACTATCTCGCGCAATTCGCCTGAATTGCGTTATCCTGAATCAGAATGAAAGGCCGCATCTGGACGGTCCCCAACCAAATCACGTTTCTGCGCCTCGGCTTTCTGCCGGTCTTTCTCATGCTCATCGCTTACGATCGTTACCGCTGGGCGCTCCTGGTTCTTGTTGTCTCCGGCCTTTCCGATGGGATTGACGGTTTGCTCGCACGCAGTTTGAATCAGCGCTCCGCCCTCGGCGCTTATCTTGATCCCATTGCCGACAAACTCTTGCTGTCTTCTTCGTTCGTTCTTCTGGCGTTTAAGAAGCAACTGGCGTGGTGGCTCACGATTCTTGTTCTCAGCCGCGATGTGCTGATTCTCATTGTCGCGGTCGTGGTTCTGCTGGTCTCCGGCTACCGGCCGTTCCCGCCCAGCATCTACGGCAAGCTCACCACGGCTACGGAGATTATCCTGGTCTTCCTCGTAGTTTTAGGCGCTGCCTATCCCAATTATCACATGGACGCTCTCAATCGCGTCCTCATTTACGCGGTTACCGCGTTGAGCGTCGTGTCCGGCTTTCACTATTCGTTTACCACTGCCAGATACCTCAGCGGCCCCACTCCTTAAGAGAGGTGAAAACAAATCGGGCGGTGAGGCGGCTATTTCTTAACGGCTTCGTACGCGCGGCCGAGCCAGCCAAGAGCGCTCTGCATGGCCGAGGCCTCATCCATCTCGAAGAGAAACCATCCGGGGCCGGGCACACCCGAAATTGTGTCTATTCTGGAATCTTTCTTGGCTGAGTCCAGCAGGGCCGGGGACATGGACGCAAATTTGAACATGAGAGACCTTGGCGATTTCATGGCACGGGAGCGGGGGAGCGCAGCAAAAATCGCCCCGTCTCGATAGAGTCCCTGGTATCCGAACATAGGCTTCTTTGAGACACCGGGCCAGTCCGAGACTTCTTTTTCCAGCATGGCCGATAGTTCCTTCATCTCATCGTCGACGGGGAACCATTTCGGCATCTTCGCGCGTTTGGACTTAGTCTTGGCAGCTTTTTTCTTGGGTTTCATTTGACAAGCCTTCGTTTGGCAACATTGCAACACTACACCGGCATGTGTTTGGGGCCGCCAGGAGGAAGAACTAGCCTCGGCTCGGTAAGCAACTGGACTTGTTCGAGAGTGGCGTCCGGCGCCAGCTCGCGGAGGAGCAGGCCATTGGGCGTGACGTCGATGAGCGCAAGCTCGGTCACGATGTGATCGACGACTTCCACGCCAGTGAGCGGGAGCGTGCACTTTTTCAAAATCTTCGGTTTATTGTCGCGTGTGGCGTGCTCCATGGCGATAAAGACGCGCTTGGCGCCAGCGACGAGATCCATGGCACCACCCATGCCTTTCAGCATTTTTCCGGGAATGGCCCAATTGGCGAGCGTGCCCTTTTCATCGACTTGCAACGCGCCAAGAACCGTGAGGTCAACGTGGCCGCCGCGAATCATGGCAAAAGAATCGGCGGAAGAAAAGTAAGCAGTGCCGGGAAGCTCTGTGACCGTTTCCTTTCCGGCGTTGATGAGGTCGGGATCGACTTCAGTTTCGAGCGGGTAGGGCCCGACACCGAGCATCCCGTTTTCGGATTGCAGAATGACATCCATGCCTTTAGGAACGTAATTGGCGACGAGCGTGGGCATGCCAATGCCGAGATTGACGTAGTAGCCGTCGCGCAGTTCCAGCGCGATGCGTCGTGCGATCCGTTCGCGTTTTTGGTCGTCAGTCAGTGGCATGAAGTTTTCAGTTTTTCCCACCGAGTTATTTACGCGTCGTGCGCCGCTCGATGCGCTTCTCGTATTTGGGACCCCGGAAAATGGCATCCACAAAAATTCCCGGTGTATGTACGTGATTGGGGTCGAGCTGGCCGAGTTCGACGAGTTCTTCCACTTCGGCGATGACGTAATCCGCGGCAGTCGCCATCATCGGGTTAAAGTTGCGCGCCGCCTTTCGGTAGATGAGGTTGCCCCAGCGGTCGCCTTTCCACGCTTTGATGAACGCAAAATCTCCTCGGAGACCGCGCTCCATCACGTACATGCGGCCATCGAATTCGCGCGTCTCTTTCCCTTCGGCGACCATAGTGCCGTAACCTGTGGGCGTGTAAAATGCGGGAATGCCGGCGCCTCCCGCGCGCAACCGTTCGCTCAAGGTTCCCTGTGGATTCAATTCCACTTGCAATTCACCGCTCAGGACCAGTTGCTCGAAGAGTTTGTTTTCCCCGACATAAGTGGAGATCATTTTCTTGACCTGGCGCTGCTGGAGCAGCACGCCAATCCCAAAATCATCGACCCCCGCATTGTTGCTGACGATAGTGAGATCTTTCACCCCTTTGCGCCGGACCGCCGCGATGAGGTTCTCCGGAATCCCGCAAAGCCCGAAGCCTCCCATAAGTATCGTGGCGCCATCGCGGAGTTTTTCAATTCCGACGTCAGCCGAGGCGATGCGTTTGTCCATTCCGTGCTCCGAACTGTTCGGGGCAGTTTACTGCATCCAGCGCAGGAGAGTGAAGGCGTCACGCCTACAAGCTGCGCAAGAGTTTGTAGAGTTCGTTGGCCGCGTCAAAGTCACCCTCAAGCTCGCGAGAGGCAAGCTTTTCGCGAAGTTCGTCCAGGCGGCGGGCAAAAAGATCGAGCGCGGCGGAGAGAACTTCCTGATTCGTCAGAACAATATCGCGCCAGGTGGAATAGGAACTGCCTGCCAGTCGCAGCGAATCGCGCAAACCTGGGCCGGCGAGTGTAATGGGCAAGCCATTTTCGTCAAGGCGATCGTAGAGAAAAGATCCCAGCGCCACGGCGGCAAGTTGCGGAAGATGCGATGCCAGGCCGACGGCGTAATCATGCTGCGGGGCTCCAAGCCAGAGCGGCCGCGCGCCAATTTTTTCCAGGATTCTTACAAACGCGGAAATACGCGGATCGTGAGTAGCATCTGGTTCTTCCACAGAGGAGGAACCCGCTTTAACACCCGCCACAACGGCTTGGGTAGATTCGGCGATCAGCGCGTAAGTGTTTTCGCGGAAAAGGTCGGCGTCCGCATGCGCAATCCCAGGCAGTTCCCTTCCAGCCATAGGATGGCCGCCAAGGAAGAGCGGGCCTTTTTCACCGGAGAAAAGTTCGGCGGCTGCTTGGGCGATGCGAACTTTTGTGCTGCAAGCGTCAGTGACCAGCGCGTGAGAGGGGGCGTGGCGCGCAATTTCCGGAAGCAGATCGATGGTCGCCGCGATAGGAAGCGCCAAGTAAACCAAATCCGCGTTTTGCAGAGCTGGCGCCAGTTCGGCACAGAACGCTTCGTCGAGCGCTCCGCGCGCTTGCGCTTCGCGGACAACTTCGGGGCGGTCCCAGCCGGAAATATGCATGCCCGTCGTGTATTTGCGCAGCGCCAGCGCGAACGACCCACCAATCAGGCCGGTGCCGAGAATCGTGATCCGCGAAATGAGATGCCCGGCCGCCATGGTCAAGCGATGCGGCGGCCGATCGCGGGAGCGATGATGCGCAGTTCGCCCATGAGTTGCGCGAATTGGCCGGGCTCGAGAGATTGCGCGCCGTCGGAAAGCGCGTGATCCGGATCATTGTGCACTTCAATGAGCAAGCCATCGGCACCGGCAGCGACGGCAGCGCGGGCCATTGGTGGTACTTTGTCGCGGCGGCCTGTGCCGTGCGAAGGATCGGCAAGCATTGGCAGGTGAGAAAGTTTCTTGATCACCGGAATGGCCGCAATATCGAAGGTATTGCGGGTATAAGTCTCAAAAGTGCGAATGCCGCGCTCGCAGAGGATAACGTTGTAATTCCCGCCGGCAAGAATGTACTCGGCGCTCATCAAAAGTTCTTCCATTGTGGCGGACATGCCGCGCTTCAGCAGAACGGGTTTGCGGATTTCGCCGAGCGCGCGAAGCAGGTAGTAGTTCTGCATGTTGCGCGCGCCTACCTGAAAGATGTCGACGTAACCCAGCATCATCGGAATCTGCGAGGCGTCCATCACTTCGCTGATGGTGAAGAGGCCGAACTTGTCGGCGGCTTCGCGCATCAGTTTGAGGCCCGGTTCACCCATGCCCTGGAAGGCATACGGAGAAGTGCGCGGCTTAAACGCCCCGCCGCGCAGGATTTTTGCGCCGGCTTTGGCAACACTTTCGGCGACGGAAAAAATTTGTTCGCGCGATTCGACCGAGCACGGCCCCGCGGCGACAGCGACTTCCGTGCCGCCAATTTTCACACCGCGGCCAAGATCCACGATGGTGCCCTCGGGTTTGAACTGGCGGCTGGCAAGTTTGAAAGGCTGGGTGATGCGCATGACCTCGCGCACGCCATCCAACAATTCAAAGTCACGATGATCGAAGTCGCGGTGAACGCCGACCGCCCCGAGGACGGTGTGCGATTCGCCAGTCGAGCGGTGCACGTTGAACCCGCTCGCGACCAGCCGGTCGATCACATGCTGGATTTGGGCGTCCGTGGCCCCTTCTTGCATTACGATGACCATAAGCGCTCTCAGTTCTCCTGAAACTTTCCTTTGATAACCGGAAGCTGACCGTCCTTATTTCTTGCCCTTCTTCGCGCCATCGCCGGAATGCATGGCGTCGCGTTCCGCAGCGCGAGCCTCGTCAATAATGCGCTCGAACAGGCGCCGAATGGCCGCGTCCGTCAACGGGCCGGAATTATTGCGTTCGGCGTTCGCCAGCACCTCGTTCTCGCGGTCAGGCTGGTACAGTGGAATTTTCGCCTCCTGCTTGAGCTTGCCGATTTCAAGGGCGCACTGTGACCGCTCGTTCAACAGTTCGACCAATTTCCTGTCGATTTCATCGATGCGGCGTCGCCAATCACTTAAGTTCATGGCGCCACCTCGCGCCGCGACAAGCCATGCCGAGCCGCCTCTTTGAGCGACCGCACGCGTTCAGCGAGCGCGGTGGCAGCTGCATCCACGGACTTTGCCTTTTCGATTTCAGAAACGAGCGCCGAGCCCACCACTGCCGCGTCGGCCAAGCCGCCAAGAACAGAAACATGTCCGGGAAGTGAAATCCCGAAGCCGACGGCGATAGGAAGTACCGTAACGCTGCGGGCTCGCCGCAATAGTGCAGGGAGATCATCCGGCAAGGAATCTTTCGCGCCCGTGACGCCAGTGCGTGAAATCAAATAGAGGAACCCGGAAGAACAGCCCGCGATTTTCGCAAGCCGCTCATCCGTGGAAGTCGGCGCGCCAAGAAAAATCGTGTCGAGGTTGTGAAGGCGCATGATGCGACGATAGTCTTCCGATTCTTCGGGCGTCAGGTCGGTGGCAAGTACGCCGTCGGCTCCGGCTGATGCTGCAGCAGATGCAAATTTCTCCAAGCCCATCTGCAAAATGGGATTGTAGTAGCTGAAGAGCACCAGCGGGACTTGTGACGACTTGCGAATCCGTCGAACAAGATCAAGAACACCGGCGAGCGTCGCGCCGGATTTCAAAGCACGCTCGGAAGCGCGCTGAATCGTCGGCCCGTCCGCCAGCGGATCGCTAAACGGCACGCCGAGTTCGATCACGTCCGCGCCGGCCTCGGCAAGTGTGAGAACGAATCTCAACGTAGCGTCGAGCGAGGGATCGCCCGCCGTGATGTACGTCACGATGCCGAGTTCCGCAGACGCGCGCAGTTCGGCGAATCGTTTGGAGATGCGGGTCGAATTGGAGGCAGCGACGGACATGAAATTTGGGAAGCCTAAAGATTAGAGCAGGCGGGAGTAAGTGTCCATGTCCTTGTCGCCGCGGCCGGAGAGATTGAGGATCACCAGGTCGTCCTTCTTGAATTGCGGGAGCCGTTCGACAAGGCCGGCGATGGCATGTGCGGATTCGAGCGCCGGAATAATACCCTCGGTGCGAGAGAGCAAGCGGGCGGCATCGAGAGCGGCTTGATCGGAAACAGCGGAGTATTCGGCGCGGCGCTGATCGGCAAGCCAGGCGTGCTCGGGACCGATGGCGGGATAGTCGAGGCCCGCGGAAATCGAATGCGTCGTGGCGATCTGGCCGTCTTCATTCTGCAAAACGTAGGTGTACGTCCCCTGCAACACACCGGGCCTAGCGCCACTGAAACCCTGGCGCGCAGCCAGCCGCGCCGCGTGCTCACCGAGTCCGGCGCCGCGGCCGCCGGCTTCGATACCAATCATTTTCACGCTCGCGTCCCCCAAAAATTGATGGAATAAACCAATCGAGTTCGAGCCGCCGCCAACGCAGGCGAAAAGATGCGTGGGCAGGCGCTTCTCCGCAGCAAGGATTTGCTCGCGCGCTTCGCGGCCAATCACCGCCTGAAAATCCCGGACCATCGTAGGATACGGATGCGCGCCCAGAACAGATCCGAGCAAATAGTGCGTGTTTCGCACGTTGGTGACCCAATCGCGCATCGCTTCGTTGATGGCATCTTTCAACGTGCGGCTGCCAGATTCCACCCCTATGACTTGCGTGCCAACCATGCGCATGCGCGCAACATTGAGCGCCTGCCGCGCCATGTCTTCCGTGCCCATGTAGACGACGCATTCGAGGCCGAGATGGGCGGCGACCGTGGCGGACGCGACTCCGTGCTGTCCCGCGCCGGTTTCCGCGACGATGCGTGGCTTGCCCATTTTTACCGCGAGCAAGCCCTGTCCGATGGCGTTGTTGATTTTGTGCGCCCCGGTATGGAGCAAATCTTCGCGCTTCAAATAGATGCGCGGTCCGCCGAGTTTTTCCGTAAGGCGCGAAGCAAACTGCAACGGTGTGGGGCGGCCAGCAAAATTTTTCAGCAGATCATGGAATCGCGATTGAAACGACGCATCCGACTTCGCAGCCTCATAGGCACGTTCGAGTTCAAACAGCGGTACCATCAGCGTCTCGGGAACGTACCGGCCCCCGTAAGGGCCAAAGCGCCCCGGTGCTGTCGTCGATGATTGTAGAATCGAGCTCATCTTCTATTCTCTAATTTCTGACCCCCATTTTCTGCCGCTTATTTCCGTTCGCCCCGGCGCACTTCCTGAATGAACTCGCGCATGCGCCCGTGATCTTTTTTCCCCGGCCTGGATTCCACGCCGCTGGCCACATCCACGGCGTACGGCCGCACAATGCGCACCGCCGCAGCCACGTTTTCGACCTTCAGCCCGCCTGCCAAAATGATACGGTGGCTGGCTGCGGCGCGCCGGGCCACATCCCAATCCGTTGTGTGCCCTGTACCACCATATTGGCCTGTGTGCGCGGCGTCAAACAGAAACGCGAAGGCCTCGGGGTATTCATCGAGCGCCTTCAAATGAAAATCCGGGTCGACGCGAAAAGCTTTCCAAACGGGAACGTTGCGGGAAACTTCCGCAACCGTCTCAGGCGTTTCGTCGCCATGAAGCTGGGCCGCGTTGAGCTTCAGCAATCTACAAAGCGCCGTGACGTCCGCCGCCGAGGCGTTCACGAAAATTCCTACGGCTTCGACTTTCTTCGGAAGCTGCGGGCGAATTATTGCGGCTTCGACTTCGGCGATGTAGCGTGGGCTCTTCTCGTAGAAATTGAAACCCAGGAGATTCGCTCCCGCTTCGGCGGCGGCGAGCGCGTCGGCTGCATTCGTGATTCCGCAAATTTTGACGCGGACCATGGCTAGCTACGAGCCGCTCGCAGGCGGAGTAAGGAGAGCAGCAAGGGCAGCGCCCGGGTCGGGCGAGAGCATAAGGCGAGTGCCGACGAGGAAGGCGTCAAATCCGGCAGAGCGGAGTTTTAGCAATTCGCCGTGCGTACGAATGCCGGATTCGCTGACGGCGATGCATTCGTCGGGGATACGTCCTGCCAATGCGAACGAAGTTTCCACGTTGACGGTCATCGTCTTCAGATCGCGATTGTTGACGCCGATAATGCGCGCGCCGGCCGCCAGGGCGCGGTCCAATTCTTCTGCGGTGTGAATTTCGACGAGCGGTTCCATGCCAATCTCGCGGCCGAGAGCGATAAGGTCGCGAAGAAGCGCATCTTCGAGGGCAACCACCATCAGTAGAAAACTGTCGGCGTCATTGGCGCGGGATTCCCACACTTGCCAGGGGTCAAAGATAAAATCCTTGCGTAGGACAGGGATCTGAATGGACTTGCGGGCATCGCGCAGATTTTTCAGCGAGCCACGAAAAAATTCGCCTTCGGTGAGAACGGAGAGCGCGCAAGCCCCTGCCGCTTGCAGCGACTGCGCCAGCTCCACCGGTTCAAATGGTTCGCGAATCACGCCTCGCGAAGGCGAAGCCGGCTTCAGCTCCGCGAGAACGTTCAAGCCGTCGCGGCATAGCGCCGCGGAAAAATCGCGCAGCGGCGTGGCCGCTTTCACGCCATACTTTAGCGCGGTCTCCGGCAAGACGCGCTTGCGGTGGTCCACCTCGGCGCGCCGCGCTTCCAGAATGCGGTCCAGCACGGTTCCGGTGTTGGCTTGAGCAGACACGGCGATAACTTTGTATGCTAGGGGTGTGCGGAGACAGAGTCAAATCGGGTGATTTGCGGCTCGTGATGGGTGGCTGGGAAGTGCCGCGGCGATGATGTGCTTCGGATAGGGAGAGGCAATGGGATACGGAGAAGTCTATGGAGGATTGCTGAACGAAATCGCGGAGGAAGCGGATGCGATTGCGATGCGGTATTTTCGCGGCGACGAGTTACGCATCGACAGGAAAGGCGACGGAACCGCGGTGACGCAGGCGGATCGCGGCGTGGAAGAGATGGCGCGGGCCAAAGTGGCGGCTAGCGGATTGCCGCTGGACGTTCTTGGAGAAGAGATGGGCGGCGGCGATGCGAAGTCGCCGAGCGCTGAACGGGCGCGCATGATTATCGACCCGATCGATGGCACGGAGGAATTTTCGCGCGGCATCCCCACTTTCGGCACGCTAATGGGAATTGAATCGAATGGCGAAATCGTTGCCGCGATGGTGAGCGCGCCGGGATTGCATTCGCGGTGGTGGGCTTATCGCGGAGAGGGCGCGTACCGCGATGGAAAGCGACTCCATGTATCGAACGTGACCAGCCTGGGCAAGGCGATGGTATTTACGACAGGAACGGGGCCAAGCAAGAATGCCCGCGACCAAGCGAAAATCCGCGCTCTGCTGGACGCTGCGCGCAACAGCCGCTCGTTCGGCGGATTCTGGCAACACATGCTGGTGGCGGAAGGCGCGGTCGAGGTGGCCCTCGATTGGACTTCCAAGCCGTGGGACCTCGCGCCGCTCGGAATCATGGTCGAGGAAGCCGGAGGCCGTTCGACAAACGTGCGCGGCGAGCGGACAATTTATACGGGTCAACTCGTCAGCACCAACGGAATCATTCACGACGAAGTGCTAGAGATTCTTCGGCGAAGCAAGTGATGTTGCGCATCAAGAGAGTCTACGACAAAGCGGCGAAGGAAGACGGCGGGCGCGTGCTGGTAGACCGCTTGTGGCCGCGGGGCATGAAAAAAGAAGCGGCGAAGATTGATTTGTGGATGAAAGATGTTGCTCCCAGCGACGTGCTGCGAAAATCTTTTTGTCACGACGCGGAAAAGTGGCTGGAATTTCAGAAGAGATATCGCGCTCAACTGAAACAGAAAAAAGAATTGCTCGCGGAATTGAAGAAAATGGAAAAAGAGCATGGAACGTTGACGCTTCTATTTGGAGCGAAAGATACGGAACACAATCAAGCCGTGGTTCTTGCGGAAGTCTTGAAAGGAAAATGAAAGAACACTTCCGCGCGCCAATCGGCACGGACGCGGCAAACTCGCCAGCGGAATGCCCTCCAAATTGGCCGTTTCGCCAGGTGGGAAGGAACCTTAGGCTCTAAGTGCGAGTTCCCTGCATCTTTCCGTTGGAGGTTCCGATGAACGTGCGACAGCAAGCCGAAAAGGCTGAACAGTTCCGAAAACTTCATCACGGGCCGCGAATGCTGGTGCTCGCGAACGCGTGGGACGTGGTGAGCGCCCGGATTCTGGAAGAATGCGGCCATCCAGCAATCGCAACAAGCAGCGCGGCGGTCGCCTTTTCCCGTGGCTATCCCGACGGTCAGCGAATCCCGCGGGACGAGATGCTGGACGTTGTGGCGCGAATTGCCCGCGCCGTGCGCGTTCCGGTAACGGCGGATCTGGAAGCGGGCTACGGCACTACTGCGAAGGACATGGCGGAAATGACAAAAGCAGCCATCGATGCCGGCGCTATCGGGATGAACCTCGAAGACGTGACCGGCGATGACGAGCGTTCGCATGTGGCTTTGCCGCTGCAAGTGGAAAAGATTCGCGCGATCCACGAGACGGCGAAATCCGTCGGTGTTCCGTTCGTGTTGAATGCGCGGACGGATGTTTACTTGATGCCTATCGGTCCGGAGGCCACGCGGTTCGAGCGAGCTGTGGAACGGTTGCGGGCATACCGCGACGCCGGAGCCGATTGCCTGTTTGCGCCTGGCGTTTACGACCGGGAAACGATCGCCAAGCTGGTGAAGGCAGTCCCAGCTCCCATAAATATTCTTGCGAACCCGGCATGCCCTCCGATGGCAGAATTGGAAAAAATCGGAGTCGCTCGTGTAAGTGCGGGTTCGGGGATCATGCGCGCCGCGATGGGGGCCGTGCGGCGGATTGGAAAAGAAATGTTGCAAGCGCCCTCTTGCGAGGCCCTGTTCGCGGGAGCGATTCCCCATGCCGAGTTGAATCGCATGATGAATCGTCGCGCCAATGAGGCCAGTGCCTGAAACGCGCTCTCCGCTTCACGTTCTGAATGAAGAGATTGTGGCCTGCCGCAAGTGTCCGCGGCTGGTGCGTTACCGCGAAAAAGTGGCGCGGGAAAAACGCCGCGCGTATCGCGAGTGGACCTACTGGGGAAGACCGGTCCCGGGATTCGGAGATGGGCACGCAGCGCTCTTGATACTTGGCCTTGCGCCAGCGGCGCATGGAGCGAATCGCACGGGAAGGATGTTTACCGGCGACCGCTCGGGCGATTTTTTGTATGCGGCGTTGCACAAAGCAGGCTTTGCGAATCAGCCCGTTTCAAAAGATCGCGAGGATGGGCTGCGCTTGGAAAATGTGTACATCAGCGCGACTTGCCGCTGCGCGCCGCCCGACAACAAGCCACTCCCCAGCGAGATATTAAATTGCCGCCGCTACTTCGAGCGCGAACTGGAAATCTTGAAACCCAGGGCGTTGCTCGCGCTGGGAAAAATCGCCTGGGATGCCTACCTCGAAATCTTGAAGCAACGCGGCGTGATTGCATCACGCGCGCTGTACAAGTTTGCGCATGGCGCGGAAGCGGAAGTGGCCGCCGGCGTTCCGCGATTGTTTGGCGTCTATCACCCAAGCCAGCAAAATACGCAGACTGGTCGCGTGACGCTCTCCATGTATGCCTCCGTCTTGCGCCGTATCGGGCGTTTTCTTGAAGCAGGCTGAGAGAGCGCCTGGTCACTTGGAGTGAGGGGCGGAGGTGCTACGGCGGTAGGCCCATGCGCTTCACAAGGTCCGCGTAGCGGGGATCGGAGCGTAGAGAATCGAACACCAGGCCGCTCTTGATGAACGACAGGCCGCCGCTCCTTTCCTTGTAAGCTTTTTCCAGCCAGATGAACGCACGATCTTTCTCTCCCAGAAGGGCATAGCCCCCAGCAATCCACGCTGGGTCAATGTAGATGCGTTTTGCTTGCTCTTCCTGGAGCGCAACAAGGCGTTTCATGGCACTGCGATATCCAGACTTGGCGTACTCCTGCTTTACAGCTTTAATGAGGGCCAAATCTTCGGGATCATTATTGAGCCTAGCCGCCTTCTCCCATTCCTCCAGCCACAGGTCATATTTGCCCGTAAAGCGGTAAGCATCCGACAGATGAAAATGAGCGTTGGCAAAGGTGGGATCTATTTCCAGAATCTTTTTCTCATGCTCGATGGCTTGGTCAAACTGCCTAGAGTGAAAATCCTCGGTCGCCAAATTATCAAGCGCGTTCAGGTTGAGCGGATCCAACTCTACAGCGCGCCGACGGTGCAGGAGGGACTGCTCATGATTCCCGAGATAAACAAAGTGGAAGCTATACAAAACATGAGTGCGGCTCAGGTTGGGATTCAACTCAAGGGCCCGCTCAAATTCTCGCCCAGCAGCCGCCCACTCCCAGTCCGTGTCGTGGGCGATCGCGAGCAAAGCGTGAGCTTCCGGCTGTGAGTCGTCGATGGCCAGTGCGCGCGTGACGTAAGTCTTCACCTTTGGGTTGGTTTCGCTATAAGACACGTAGGTGTAGTCCGAGATCACCGCGTAGTACTCCGCAAGACCCACGTAGGCCAAGGCGTAGTTGGGGTCCTTATCAACGGCTTGCTGAAAATAGTCCCGCGATTTGTTCAACGTGTCCGGCGTGCGTTTGTCCCAGTAGTATCGGCCCTTGAGATAGAGCTGGTAAGCCTCGGGGTCGGAAGTCCCGCCGCTGTTCAGCTTCGCTTTCTGCTCGCCGGTGAGCCGCTCACGCAGGCGCGCGGAGATTTCTCCCGAAATCTCGCGCTGTACCGTGAGCGCGTCGGAGAGCTTCCGGTCATATTGTTCGCTCCACAGGTTGCGATTGGTGCGAATGTCGGTGAGCTCGGCGCTTACGAGCAACGAATCGCCGCGCTGCGTGACGCGCCCCGTCACGACTGCCGCGACTTGCAGTTCGCCCGCGGCCTTCTGCGGGTCCACGTCTTTGGCCTTGTAGCGAAAAACCGCGCTGCGCGGGCGCACGGCCAAGTTCGGAAGTTGCGAGAGACTGCTGATCAGGCTCTCCGTTAATCCGTCGCTCAAGTATTCCGAATTCGGATCGGCAGTGACGTTGGCGAAGGGCAGCACTGCGAGCGAATCTATCGAGGAACCGGAGCGAGGCGCGAGCCAACGGTAAGCTCCGAATCCCAGACCAGCGACGGCCAAGAGCACAACGGCAATCGCGACGAGGAGCGCTTTCTTGTGGCGCGCCAGAAGGCCAACAGCGATTTCCGAATCGGAAGATGCCTCGATGCCGGAAGAGGAAGACCGGCCCGCGGAAGGCACCGGAAGGGACGCGCTGGAATCTCGCTGCGCAGCCACGGCTGAGAAGATTGCCGAACGGCTGGTATCCGTGTCGCGTTTCAAGCGCTGAAAATCGGCGCGCATCTCCGCGGCATGCTGGTAACGCAGGCGCGGATCTTTTTCGAGAGCTTTGTTGATGATGCGTTCCAGTTCCGCGGGAACCTCGTTGTTGAGGCGCGCGAGGGCGACGGGCGCCTTATGCAGAACGCAATCAAAGACGGCGCCCGAAGTATCACCCCGGAAAGGAAGAACACCGGTGGCCATTTCGTAAAGCACGACTCCGAAAGAGAACAAGTCCGAGCGGCCGTCCAATTCCTTGCCCAAGACCTGCTCGGGTGACATGTAAGAAACGGTTCCAAGAGCTGTGCCGGGACTGGTGAGATGCTCCGCCGCAGCGAGCGTGGCGGCGCCGTCGGTAGTTGCTGTTGCTGTGCCCGAAGGAGCCAGCTTGGCAAGGCCGAAGTCGAGAATCTTGGCGTGGCCGCGCTTGGTCACGAAGATGTTTGCGGGTTTGATGTCACGATGGATGATGCCTTCGGCGTGAGCGGCGTCAAGCGCATCGGCCACTTCGATGGCCACGTCCAGAATGCGTTCCAACTCCATCGGACGTCCGGTGATGTTGTGTTTCAGCGTTTTGCCATCAAGGTATTCCATGGCGATGAACGCGTTGGAATCGCGCTCACCGATATCGTAAATCGTGCAGATGTTGGGATGGTTCAAAGCGGAAGCAGCCTGTGCTTCGCGCTGAAATCTCGCCAGAGCCTGAGCATCTTTGGAAACGTCATCGGGAAGAAATTTCAGTGCGACGAAGCGATGAAGCCGCGTGTCTTCCGCTTTGTAGACAACTCCCATGCCGCCGCCGCCTAGCTTTTTCAAGGATGCGGTAGTGGGAAACAGTTTGCCCCAGGAGTGACTGGGATTCTGACATTGGGCGCACATCATATCAGGTGTAAAGGCCAGTCGGTCAATGGTTGCACTGACATATAGAGCCGGGTTCGCAGTGTGGGATTAGCCGAGGCAGCGAACTGTCGGGAAAGGCTTGCGGAGCTATGGCGGGATTCGCCGACAGGGCCCCGGCAATCCGGGATGCCTGTCGTATGGCGCCTCCAAGTGTCCCTTTTTCAAGTCTTTGCGGCGCACGCAACCGGCGTTCAATGGCTCCTCAGGTGCATTCCTTGTATGCCCCAGCACTTCGCAGGAGGAGACCATGGAACGAAGGAAACTCAGCAGTGTAACTGTGCGCGTAACGATTTTGGCTACGGCACTCAGTTTGGCTGGCACGTGCAGAGCGCAGGATCAGTCCTCAGAAACGCCACGAGAAGCGATAACACAAGCGCCAGACCAGCAGCGGCAGAAGGCGGACGGGGAACGGCATGGGCTACCGATTGAAACCTACGCCGTGGCGCCGGGGACGAAGTTTCTGGTGCGGCTCGAAGAGGAGCTGGGCACCAAAGGCACACAGGAAAACGCCAAGTTCAAAGTGAAGACGCTGGAGCCGCTCGAAGCTGGCAACGGGATCTATCTGCCGCCGGGAGCGGAGATTCAGGGGCACATCAGCCACGTGGAACCGGCAGGAGTGGCCGGACGCGCGAAACTTTGGCTGACGTTCGACGAGATTCGCACCAAATTTGGCAGCCTGCCGATCGTGGCGGAAGTCGTGAGCGTGCCTGGTGACCACAGCGTAAAACCTAGTACTGCCAAAGAAGGACTGATCGAAGGGCGATCCAGCAACCAGCATGACGCTGCCGAAGCAGCAGCGGCAGGCGCAGCCGTCGGAGCCGTGAAAGGTGTAAAGGACAAGAACAAGAAAGAAGCCGCCGAGGGTGCTGCACTCGGAGCGCTGACGGCGTATCTCATGGAATCCGGCCGCGGCCACGAGTTGAACCTGCCAAAGGGCGCCAAGCTCGAGTTGGAGCTGGAACGGGCGCTGTATCTTGTGAAGGAGTGAGGCAGACCTCGGCTATTTGTCGGTTCCCTTCGTTCCTGGGTGGCTGGGACGCTAGTTAACTTGTCGAGGCCCCCCACCCCCCGTGTTTTTTGTAAGTGTTGCATCTAAAGGGTTTAGTGTTTCTGTAAGTGCCTTAGAATCAACACTTGCGGGCGGTCGTGTAGGTGTTGATTCTAAAGGTGGTTGCGTTGCACCAAAACAGTGCAAAATGGGACGTAAGCTTAGTCCTTTGGATACGGCCCAATTACAAATGAGAGGGAGTCTTCCGGTTCATCCGGGGTCGGTTGAACTGTTACCTCCCTGATATTTGCTTGCATTAGCGCGCCGATAAGGATACCCGCAAGACTGTCGTCCGGAACATCTACACGAGCCCTATCTGGCAGATTTAGTTTTTCCTTTACATGGAAGCGTACCATTGCACCCTTCCAGGGTTTGTCTAACATGACGGCACGCATGCCTACGATATTCCAGCCAGCAGCTTGCAAGACTTCGTACATATCTGTTGCAAATTGATAAGGTTCATCTCCCATGATGTAGTTGATTGTGATCTTGCCAGGCTTCCTCTTTAGAACTGCTATTACATCCGCCCGGACCGCTGCAGGTATTCTGCGGGATGGCGGACCAAGGTTATTTACTATTGCCGTTCCTCTGTTGTCTCTGCCTATATTTATTCCTCCCGGTGCGATTTGGATCGGAGGCGGGTTTAGAGTCCTTGGTGCCGCTTTCACCGGCGGAGTTTTGAAATAGGCGAAATACGGTGGGCGTGGAGTACTTCGCGCACTCGGTGGGTTGCCTTTGTATGCGAAGGAAAATCCAATCGCCAGAATTGGCGTCGCGACAAGCGCCAGTCCGAAAACGATAGCAACAGGAATCAACCATCCAGGCTTCTCTATGCTCTGATATTCCGTCCCAGACGTGTCTACTAATTTTGATCTGGAACCCTCGCCCACACGTCTAAGTTGTCTGGCATGTGAAAGATACAACAACCACAAACCTGTACAAGTGCAAATGAATGCTGTGCCCGGATTAACTAGAAATGCTGGGAGATAGCTGTGGAGCCTTACAAGCAGCTCCATTCGCGCCCAATTATCGAGCATCCACACAAAACCGTCAAACGCTGGGATACCGAGAAATGCGGCCCCGCCATAGCGTTCCGTCTGTTCACGCCACGCCATGATATCGAGACACTCCTTCCCTACTTAATTTATAGCACCCTCTGCGGGTGGAGTTCGGGAATGGGTTGCGATGCGAAAAGCCGAAGGATCTACGCAGATTTACCTGAAGAGAATTGTATCACATGGCCATCGAAAGGCAAGAGTCATTTGGTGAAATTGGTGGTGGGCGAGAAATTAGCCCACTGCCCGTGAAATTCGCTCGGAAAGGCGGGCGGTTTGCATTTCCGGTGAGAACGCTGCCCTTGTCGATGTGGCCGGAAAATGCGCGATGGTCTCATTACATTTCACTAACCGCTGGCCCGGCAGCCCAAATCACAAATAGAGTTGGTGATCTCGGATACAATTCGTCCGGGGGTGACCGATGAATCGCTTACCATTAATTGTGTTGGGCCTTCTGCTTATTTCACCCGATTGTTTTGGGCAGTCAACCCCGGGGGATTCTCAAACGCTGCAGGCTCTGCTATCCGAAGTACGCCAACTGCGGCAGGATTTGCAGACGACAACCATTGCGGGGCAAAGGGCACAAATTCTCATCTATCGGCTGCAAGGGCAGGAAGCGGCTGTCGCGCGCGCGTCTCAACGTATGGATGAAGCCAGGGATAAGCTGGCGAGAATTCAAGATGAACGGAAGCACGTGGCCGCTGACGTCAAGCAGCAAGAGGACTTCACAAGCAACTTGGAGAATCCTGCCACGCAGCGGAAAGAGCTTGAGGGTGTTGTTGCCCGGAGCAAGGCAAGACTCGAGTCGCTAGAAAGCCAAGAACAGCAACTGCAAACACGAGAAATAGACGCCGAGCAACAATTGCGAGCGGAAGAGGTCAGACTCGGTGACCTTCGCGACCAGTTGGACCGACTGGATAAGGCTCTGGAAAACGCTAGCCGTCGAACGGGCGGCAGCTCCCAGTAAACCCAGCACGAAAGGTGACAGGGCACTTGTCCGGTTTCGCGACTTATCTGGCCTTACGTGGTGGTGAACTTTGGAATCTCCTCCCATTTTGTAGATTGCTGGAAAGTTATTCTCTCCCGATGTAGAAAGGGGGGAGCATGCAGTCCTATACCGTCACATCGGAGATGGCTGGCTATGGCAGCAAGCAAATGCCAAAGAGAATTTTGCTCATCGTCGTATGCATTACAGCCGCCGAAATATTCAATATTCAGTGGAATGCGCACTCTGGAAAGCACCTTAGCTTCGTTTTATCGGTAATCAGTGGCGTTGTTGTCGCTCTGCTAACCGAGCTTTGGGAGGTTGCAAGGAATTTTCCACATACATTGGTGGTTTCCGATGATTGTATTAGGGTTGTTTACCCTAGTCGTGAGAAGTCCTTACGAAAAAATGAAATAAAGTCAGTTACGGAAATTGAGGGTAACGCTTTCCGTGTCGCGGGTCTGGAGATTTCAAAATATGGGAGATTCGGAACACGGCTTTGGGGCTGCATCTTAATTCCTAGGGCGCTACCAGAATACGAATCCGTTAGGAGCGTGGCACTGAGTTGGAGACACACCACAAGTATTTGAGTTTGCTCTCCACTCCTTATCGGCTCGCGCAGCGGCTTGTTCCTTGCAAGCGGTGGGCAGATTGCTAAGGTCGAATTGGGAAGTTCCTGCTGAACGGCGCGGTCGGATTCAGTGCTGGGTGGCCTCGGTGAGGGCGAGAACGGCGTAGGCGGTGGCGGCATCGTTCATGAAGAGCGCGGTGCTGGGAGTCAGATGATGGGCTTCATTTTTGTTTAAGGAGTAGGCCAGCCAGAAACCTTCTGTTTTGTTCTGATTGGAAGTAAGCCAAGCGAGCGCCAGCTTCTGTTGGGGATTCTCCCGGGGAATTCCCACTTGTTGCAGGACGAATGCGATCAGCCCTGTAGAGTAGCCGTCGCTCATGGCTTCCTGCGGCGTGCCATCGTTTCGTTTCCAGCCGACAACGAGTGACGACAGACTCCAGCCTCCGTCTGCCTGCTGCTTGCCAAGAACTTCATCGATGATGGCTTTCTGCTGTTGCGGCGCGAGGAGTCCGGGCAGTTTCGCCGAAGCCCACAAGAGTGCAACGCGATTGATGGCAGGTTGCGCCGCGGATTCGCGATTCAAGTATTCGCGCAGCATCTTGAGGTTATTCTGGATTTCCGGTCTGGCGAGATAATTCCCGGGGGCGGTGCCGGCCGCGACGGCGGCAAGAGCGGCTCCATAGTAGTCCGAATCGTCGGCTTCCCAGGGCTCATTGGCGAAGCGCAGCCAGGACCACGCGCCCTTTCTGTTTCCGGTGGTTTGCTGCTCTGCCCACATGTTTTCCAGGGCCATGCGCGTGTCGCTGCTTAGTTTGCCGCGCCGCGCGTCATTACTGGCGAGAATCAGCGCATTGAGAACCGATTCGGTGCCGCGAGACTCGACGGTCTTGTAAACGCCGCGATCCGCGTCGCTGTAGAACGGCGCAACTTCCTTCCAAAGGCGCACCCGTTTGGTGACGTTTTCCAGGAGCCTGCGTTCGTTCGGGGAAGGGGCTTCTTCCGCAAGGGCCTTACGAAGGGCAGGCCGCGAGAGCGCGTACGGCACTGCCGTATGACAAGACACGCAGAAGGTTTCGTGATCGCGGGCGGCCTTGGGCCATGCCATCCACCAGCCGGCCCTTTGATCCAGGTAAGCGGCGGCGGCCCTCTGGTCCCATGGGCTGGCGGCTCTCGTTTCCGCGCGCCAGCAAACCACGGCGATTCCGGCCAGGAGACATGCCCCAAGGGCGCTTATTCGCTGCACGGTAGCAGTCATGGGAACCTTCTCCCTTTATGCAAAGGTCGAAACGGGATCGCGCCGCGCGGGCAAGGCGCAAGAAGTTTCCACCCAGCGAAAGAGGTTACCACGAACGCTGCCCGTGGGCGCGAGGGCCATATGTCCCAAAACGCGACTTACGGGGCGTTTCGACCGCAAGAGTCAAGCAATTCCAGGTGGCGAAGAGAGTTCGAAAGGAGGATTCGCGAAAGCGGCATCAGGTAAACACTGCAAGCCGCTATGAAAATTATTCCTTGTGCCAATCTCCCCATATCCGCCAGGCGCGTCGTAAGAGCTTAATTCTTAGCCACTTATGGTGGTTCCCCTTTTGGAACTTCAAGAGCATGCTCGAACTCTAGGCATTCATTCTCTTCCCCGGGAAGCGGAGGCGGGGGCCTCCGAGTACAGGGATTGGAGATCGAGGGAAGACCAATCCATTAAAAACTTGTTGTCTGGCATGGGGGGTGGCGCGTTCAGGACCCCAATTGCGGACAAACAGCGAGGCAAGCATGAACCCGGCCATCTTGCTAGTGGATTTTGTCTCGGCGGATCGCGAAGAATTGCAATCTTTCCTGCAGAGCCAGCAATGCGATCTAGATACAGCAGCAAATGGCGAATCCGCTTTGAGCTGCTGCCTGGAGATGCAGCCGGACTTGGTTCTCCTCTACGATAGTTTGCCGGACATCGGCAGTTTCGAACTTTGCCGCCTGCTGAAGGAAGACCCCCTCAATCAGCTCACGCCAGTCGTTCTGGTGAAACCCTCGCCGGATCAGTGGGACGTACAGCGCGGACGCGAAGCCGGGGCAATGGATATCTGGGCTACCCCTCCATCGCTCTGGGATTTGCTCGGCCGCGTCCAGACACTTCTGCGGCTCAAGAAATACATGGATGAGCAGGCCAAGTCCGTGGTGTTTTCGCTGGCACGGAGCGTCGATTCAAAACAAAACTTGCGGAACGGCCACTCGAAGCGTCTTGTGGGATTCGCGGGGGAACTGGGAGAAAGCCTCGGCCTTGGAGACGAAGACCTGCACGAACTCCGCATCGCCAGTTGGCTTCACGACATAGGGAAAATTGGCGTGCCAGAAAGCATCCTTCTCAAACCCGGGCCTTTGAACGCGGAGGAGAGAAGAATCATGCAGGAGCATCCGATTATTGGAGAAAAAATCTGCGCGCCTCTCAAGTCGCTTCGCAGAATCCTCCCTGTGATCCGGCATCATCATGAAAAAATGGACGGGAGCGGCTATCCGGATGGTCTTCGCGGAGAGGACATTCCGCTGAAAGCGAGGATCTTACAGATCGCGGACATCTACGATGCCCTGACTACCAATCGTCCTTACCGGGGAGCTCTCCCTTCCGAGGAAGCGTCACAGATTCTCTTCACCGAAGCACGGAACGGCTGGCTCGATGCTTCCGTGGTTTTGAAGTTTTCGCAAGTCTGCAGAGAGAACGAGTACTTGCCCTCAGGGAAAAGAACGACGCTGACCCCGGATTACGTTTAGCGGCTGAGCGTTCGTCTGTGTACTCGACGCACTGGGAAAATGCCATAAAGCGTTGCCAACCTGATGGCTGCACATCGCGAACACTTCCGCAGGTCTCACAATTCCGATAAGAGCAGGCAGGGGACAAGTGTTGGTCTTCTCAGCCCCCGAAATGCATGTTGCGGAGACTCCGGCGGCGCGCAGATTTAGAGAACGGCAGAGAACTTGGCAAGCGGCGGGCAGATTGTTAGAGTCGAAGTGTCCAGCTCAGCAGTGTTTACGCCAATCATCTAAAACATGCCGAAGAGAGGCTGGGAGCCATGCCGGAAGAAACGCGGGCAGCGGTGCGGGCGATGGAAATGGTGGAGCGGAAGGACCGCGTGCTGATTGTCGAAGATGAAGACAATGCGCGCAAGGGCTATGAACAACTTTTGCAGCGATGGGGCTGCGACGTGGTGGGCGTGGGAACGGCGGAAGAAGCGCTGGCAAAATTCGCGAGCTACCAGCCGGACACGCTGATCGCGGACGTGGAATTGCCCGGGATGAACGGGCTGGACCTGCTGAAGCAGCTCGGGGCGGAACTCCACGGCGTGCCCGCCATCATCATTACGGGCAAAGGAAGCGAAGAACGCGCGGTGGCGGCGATCGAGGCAGGAGCGTTTTGGTACATCGAAAAGCCTCTGAAGGGGCCAGTGCTGCGGGCGCTGCTGGACCGGGCGCTGGGCAAAGCGCGTGACGCGCGGCAGCTCGCAGTGCTGCAGCGGCAATTGCGCGAGACGGGACGGCTGGGTGACCTCGTGGGAGCGTCCAAGCACATGCAGGAAGTGATGCGCATCGTAGAGACGGCGGCGCCAAGCTCGGCGTCGGTGTTGATCACGGGAGAGACCGGTTCGGGCAAGGAAATTGTGGCGCGGACGCTGCACAAGCTTTCGCCGCGCGCCAACGGACCGTTTGTGGCGATCAATTGCTCGGCGATTCCGGAAACGCTGATGGAGAGCGAGATTTTTGGCCACGAGCGCGGAGCGTTTACAGGCGCGGCCGAGCGGCGAATCGGCTGCTTCGAATTGGCGGACGGAGGCACGCTGCTGCTCGATGAAATCGGCGAAATGCCGGCGCCGACGCAAGCGAAGCTGTTGCGCGTACTGGAGGACCGCAAAGTGCGGCGGCTGGGGAGCAAGAGTGAGACCCCGGTGGACGTGCGCGTTATTGCGGCAACCAACAAGGAACCGGAGCAGGCGGTCAGTAGCGGCCAATTACGGCAGGATCTATATTTTCGGCTGAACGTGTTTCACATCCACCTGCCGCCGCTGCGCGAACATAAGGAAGACATTTCGCTGCTGGTCGACTATATTTTGCGCGACGTCAACACCAAGCATAGCAAGCACGTGCGCGGGATCGGCGCGGAGGTTCTGGACATTTTCATGGGGCACACGTGGCCGGGGAATATCCGCGAGCTGCGCAACGTGCTGGAGCGCGCCGCCATCATGTGCGAAAAAGATCTGATTACGCGCTCGTGCCTGCCGGGAGAATTCGGAAAGACGGGAGCGAAAGGGCCGAGCGATCTTTCCGCGATCAAGTTTCCCGTGGGAACGACGGTGGATGCCATGGAGCGCGAACTGATCCTGCAGACGCTGAGCGCAACGGGAAACAATAAAACACGGGCGGCGGAACTGCTCGGCATCAGTCTGAAAACACTTCATAATAAGCTGAAAGAATACGGCGGCGACCGCGCCGAAGCAGAGTAGGGACGCAGAATGCAGCTGCGGCTGCGGACAAAACTTACGCTGGTGATGACGAGCCTGGTGCTGCTCGTCGCGGCAGTCCTGTCAGGTGTGTCCTTCTGGCAGTTGCTCGAACACGTGCTGCGCGAGACCAACAAGCGCACGGTAGAACTGGCGGGAGACAGTTTTGAATGGGTGCAACGCGCCCTCGCCGATGCCAGCAGCCACGGCTGGCGGCCGGAATCGAACGCCGCGGAAGATATCCACGACTACGTGCGTTACGCGCTGCAATCGAGCGAAGGGCTGCAGGCGCAACTAAAGGCCGCGATTGGTTCACCGGCTATTTACGAAGTCACAATCATCGACAAGGACGGCATCGTACTGGTTTCGAGCGACAAGTCGGAAGAGGGAAAATTTCACCTGGGGCGCAGCGCGATTTCGGACCTGATGCAACGCGGCTTCCTGCACAAGGTCACCGTGTTGCGGGGCAAACCAAGGATCTACGAGTACAGTTTGCCTTTCAAAGCCGGGGGCCAACCTTTCGATATTCGAGTGGCCATATCGACTGGATTGCTCCTGGACGAAATGGCTCCCGCCCTGCGTACGTCGGGAATTTTTGCACTGGCAGCGCTGGCGATTTCAACGTTGCTCGCCGCCGTGGTCAGCCGGGCAACGCTTGAGCCCTTGCAGGACATCTCAGCGCAACTGGACCGTATTTCGGCGGGGCAATACGACGCGCCTTCGCCGGAGGTTACCGGTTTCGGCGGAAGCGGGGACGAACTGGGACTCGTGAGCCGGAAAATTACGCAGGTCGGCCAGCAATTGCGCGGAGTACACGAAATTTTCAGCACCATGCGCGAAAACATGAATTCGGTGATGGCTGGGCTTGAAGATGGATTGCTGCTGTTCACGCGGGATGCGCGCGCGGTGATGATCAGCCCGGCGGCGGAAAAATTTCTCGGTGAACCAGCAGGACAATTCCTGGGACGGCGCGTGACGGAAATTTTTCCTCCCGGGCATCCGTTGCACGAGGCGCTGCACATTGAAAGCGACGAATTGAGCGAAGTGGCGGCGGAAACGGAACTGGAGACGAGCGAAGGCCCGAAGCGCGTGAGCGTCAGCGTACAAGCCATCCAGGAAGATGGTGAGCGGATGGGAGCGCTGGTGACGCTCCGGGACCTGGATTCGCTGGAAAGCATCAATACGCAACTTCAAGTGAGCGAACGGCTGGCGGCGCTGGGGCGCATCACCGCGGGTGTGGCGCACGAAGTGAAGAATCCACTGAATTCCATGCGGCTGTGGCTGGAAAATCTGAAGGAATCGCTTTCCGCGGAGTCCGATGGCGCGTCGCAACAGGCCGTTCAAGTGTTGGACAAAGAAATCGACCGGCTGGACGCGGTGGTGAAACGCTTCCTCGATTTCACAC
Organism: Acidobacteriota bacterium; assembly: GCA_003225315.1. Classification (GTDB taxonomy): domain Bacteria; phylum Acidobacteriota; class Terriglobia; order Acidiferrales; family UBA7541; genus Acidiferrum. The sequence continues at coordinate 381,086 of QHZD01000018.1, read as the reverse complement.
GGCCGATGGATATCCGGCTGGAACAAACGCAGCTTGCAGAACTTTTGAAGGAAGTGCTGGAGTTCGCGCGGCCGCAGCTGCAGAAATCCAACATCCAACTAGCTCAATTGCTGCCGATCGATGTGCCAGAGGTTTACGTGGATCGCGCTTTGCTCAAGCAGGCGGTGCTGAATCTGGTGCTGAACGCCGCGGAAGCCATGCCCAACGGCGGACAATTGCGGCTCGTCCTCAGCCGCCGCGGTGAAATGGCGGAAATTAGCGTGGGCGATACCGGCAAAGGTATCCCACTGGAAAACCGGCAGAAAATATTTCAACTGTTTTTCACCACGCGTCCGGGGGGTAGCGGAATCGGACTCGCGAGCACGTTTCGGATTGTGCAGCTTCTCAATGGTTCGATAGACTTTACTTCGGAGGTCGGCCGGGGCACAACGTTCCGAATCGAATTGCCACTCGCGGCCTGAACATGACGGAAAACCCAGTCCGATCCTTGGTGGTGTTGGCACGCTATTCTTCGCACTTTTTCGTTCCTCTTTGTTGCGCGACCTTGATACTGGAGGGATGTAGCGCAAGGAGACGGCCGGATATACTGTGGGCCACGGCGGTAATGGTGAGGCCCACGGCGCAACTGCGCTCGGCGGAAGAAAACAGCGCATCGGAAGATCCATTACCAGATCTGCGGTTCGAGTTGCCGACTGTACCCGGTCGCTTGATAGGTATACGTCCCGTGCCGCCGCGGCCGCGCAACGGCACAGCGTCCAACGCGACAGCGGGCAACGATCCCGAAAAGCCGGAAGCGCCAACGATTGCCCCACAGCTTACGCCTCAAGAATCCGCGGTTGCCCAGCAACAGACGAACGAGAGTTTAAACATTGCGGAGAGAAATCTTGGGGCCGCGCGGGGAAAAACGCTGACCGCCGCGCAGACGGACTTGGTGTCCAAAATCAGAAGCTTCATCAAGGACGCGCGGGAAGCCGCACAGATCACGGATTGGAGCCGCGCTCGCAGCCTGGCGAAAAAAGCGCAGGTGCTCTCCGAGGAACTTGCAAGTTCGCTCTAGTTTGCGATCCACATTCACTTTACTTCGCGCTGGACAGAGTCTGCTGAGCGAGACGTCCGGCTGCGAAGTATGCCCTCGACTAGATGCGTTAAGATGGCAGTATGAAGAAGTTCGATGTGGCCATCGCAGGTGGAGCTGGCGCGAGCGGGTTTGCGCGTGGCGGTGTTTGACCGTCAACAACCGGGGCAGGAAGCGTCCTGGGCCAGCGCGGGGATTCTTTCTCCGGCGCCGGAAAGTCCGGGGATGATTGTGATGGTGCCACTGGGAAAGGCGAGCTTGGCGCTTTATCCTAAATTTGTTGCGGAAGTCGAAGAGATTTCTGGAAAAAGCACAGGCTTTCGGCCTAAGGGGACGCTCGAGGCGCTGTTTTCGCACGATACGAAGGCAGAGCTCAGCACGATTATCGCGCTGCACCACGGGCTGGGACTGCGTGCTGAGGCGCTGCGCGCCGAAGATGCCCGCGAGCTTGAACCGGCGCTGAGCGAAGAAGCCGAAGCCGCCGCGCTGCGACCGGACGAAGCATCCGTCGACAACCGCGCGCTGATGGCGGCCATTCTGGAAGCGGCGCAACACAGCGGTGCCCAGATTTTTTCTGGAAACGGCGCAAAAGCGATTTGGCGGGAGAAGAATCGCTGCGCCGGCTTGATTCTGCAGAATGAAAAAGTGGAAGCCCAGTGGACAATCATCGCCGCAGGCTGCTTTTCGGCGGCGATCGAAGGGGTTGCGCCATATGCGCCTGTACGTCCTGCAAAAGGACAGATGGCCGCGCTGCGCGCGGATGAATTGAAAATAGATCGCGTGCTGTGGTCCGAGAAAATCTATCTGGTGCCGCGCAACGACGGGAGAATCGTCGCGGGGGCGACCGTCGAGTACGCCGGCTTTGACAAACGGACTACGGCGGGCGGGATCGAGAAAATTCTTTCGGCGGCCATCGAACTTGCGCCAGGCCTAGCGAACGCGCGCATCGAAGAAACTTGGGCGGGGCTGCGGCCTGATTCTCCCGATCATTTGCCGATACTCGGCCCCACGGACATCGATGGCTTGCTGATGGCCACGGGCCACTTTCGCAGCGGAATCCTGCTGACCCCCATCACGGCGCGACTGGTTCGCGAATGGATTACGGAACAGCGTGTGACCGTGGATTGGGACCGCTTCAGCCCGATGCGATTTCAAGCGGAAAAGGCTGGGGCAACGAAGAAAATGCCCGCGTGAGAGCAACGGCCTGACGTTCCTTTAATGAGATGCTCGACAGTACAAGTCCTTGAGCTAAAAGCGGAAAAACGGGAACGGAAATCCAGGCAGTGTTCGCCTTGGAGTGCGCTCGCGGCGATGGGGCTCCTCACGAGAGACAACAGGAACGAATGGTTGCGAAAGTTTGCCGGGATCGTTCGGCGGCAAATGTTCGGCGTCCAGCAGGAGCGCATGGTCGAGGATGACATCCAACGTCGTGCCGCGCGGCAGCTCCGCTTCCGGACCGCGTGTGAGTAAAACTGCCAGCAAACCTGCCGCGGCGCCGGCTCCGTGCCCAATGACGAGGCTTGCCCCTGACGGACTGCCCGCCAAAAGGTTTGCGTAGCCTCCCACAGGGCCGCCAATGGCCGTAGCAAGCAGAACTGTCTTCACGTCCTTGTCGACGGCACCAGGACCAGTGACGACTCCTTCGGGAGTGACGCCCTCCTTTCCGTCGCGATCCACGCTGCTAGGCGTGGCCCTCAATTCTATGGTGTAGCCGTTCGAAAGGGTCATCTGCTCGAGGGCGATGCGAAACTCGCCGCGTCCCCGAATCCGTCCGGGCCGCTTGGCTTCGAGAATCTGCCCGCGGACGAACGAGCCCATCGGAATCACGATGCGATTGTTGCGCGCGATAGGATAGGCAGTCTCGAAGTAGACGGAATCGCCGGCTTTGGCAGTGCGGGTGTTGATGCCGTTGCGAAGCAAGAGCGGGAGCCTTGTGCCGATTGGGACGGAGACTTGAGTACCGTTTGAAACGAGAGCGACTGAGTTGGTGGATTCTTGCGATGGGAGCGCTGACGCTGGCGCGGAAGTTGAGGAAGGTTGCTGCGCAGAAATGCGCATCGCCGGAGCCATTGAAACAACCAAACTGTAGATGGTAGTGCGCATTAGGAGTCGGCAGAGCATTGAACACCTCAAGGGCTGACTTGGCCGCCGAAGTGAAATGCATGGCAGTCTCCAGCAGGCCGAAAAAGTTTGAAGAGCGTGCGAATTTCGGTCGTATTTGTGCAAAACCTTTTCTGGCAAGTAGTTACGGCTAGGTGAAGGAAGGCTTGGCAGGGGCAGAAATTAGCGGGGCGCATTTCAGGGATCGAGACAGCAATCGAAGGCAGGCATCGCTGTCAGACAGAGACGACAACCTCTTCACGCCACTGCGCCGAAGTCGTATTGCGCCCGGCGGTTGAACTAACCTAGTGTTCCGGGGGCTGCTGGCGCACGGGAGGTTGGTAGACGGGCTGAAATTGTCCGAGATTGTTGAATTGAATCTGGCTGCCGTCAAGCGACAGGTCGTGTTCGAGGACCACGTCCATGGTGGAGCCGCGAGGAAGCTCGGCGTCCGGGCCGCGCGTGAGCAGAACGGCAGCGAGGCCAGCCGCTGCGCCGATTCCTGCGCCAATGCCAGCGCCTTTGGGGGTGCGTGTGGCGATGGCGCCTATGCCAGCTCCTGCAGTAGTTGTGGATATGACCGTCCCCGCTTTCTCGCCTTTGTTGCCGCCGCCTGTGACTTTGCCTTCCGAATCCATGGTCTCCTTGCCGCCAGAATCCGCGCTGCGCGGGGCGGCCCGCAGATCGACGGTGTAGCCGTTTGGCAGGATCAAGGTATCGAGGCGCATCCGAAATTCGCCACGGCCCTTGACGCGGCCGGGGCGCTTGGCTTCCAGCAATTCACCGCGAAGATAGGACCCGACCGGGATGACGATGCGATTGTTCTCGGTAATCGGAAAGGAGGTTTGAAGATAGACGGAGTCACCGGCTTTGGCACTGCGCGTGGAGATACCGTTCTGGAGGACAACACCCACTCGCGTTCCCGAGGGAACCGTGATTTTTTCACTGGAGCCTGCGGCTTGTGCCGGAGCAGGCTTCGGGGCGACCGGAGGCGGCGCGTCGGACTGTGGGCCTTCGGGCTGTTGAGCGGCGCAAGACGGGCCTATTGCCAGCATGCTTGCGACCAAAAGCAGGGTTTTACGAAACTCTTGGCGCAGCAGCTCTCTCATGGCAACCCTCCGCGCTGCTTGATGCGATGCACCAAGCAGCGATCCCGGATGCCTGAGTATAACCCCACACGCTCTTTTAGTCGCGGTTTGACCGGCGAGTAAACGAGGGCTACGCTTGAGCGACAGTCAGGAGAATGGCATGGCGAAGCTGGCGTTGATTTATGGGATGAGGCTGCTGCCCGAGGAAGATCTTGGCGAAGTGAAGGACGCCACGGTCGTGCTGAAGAACGGCCGCACGGCGCGTGTGACCATGCACTTGATCGAAGGCAGCAAGGAAGAGATTGAGAACACGTTTCGCCAGTCCATCGAAGCGTTTTTTGAGATGTATCCGGACATTTAGAAGCTGCGGTTAGAGGTCGAAATCGGGATCAGCGATTGCCGAAGTTTTCCGGATCGGCGTTGGGATCGCCGAGATTATCGTTGATGAGAACCGTGGATTGGCCGGTCAACTCGAAGCGCTTCCGGCATTTGTAGCAAGCCACCAGGTCATCCAACCGGACCATATAAGAACTGGCTTTGGCAAACTTTTTCTTATCTTCTTCCCCGATTCCGCGCGGCAATTCCTTTTTCTTCCGGCAGACCTTCCAGCGCACGGGAGCCTCAAATTCGCCGCGGCAACTGGGACAGACCAGCTTCACCTTCCGGGTTTCTTCTTTTTCGGTGTAAAACTGGCGCTCGTCCATGATCAAAGAGCGGGTGCGCTCACCGCTTCCTCGATTGTAACAAATTCGAGGCCGAGGTCACGCCAGCGGGGCAGCCAATGTTCAAGCGCGGCCAGCGTGCGAGAGCGGTCGCCATTCATTTGGCGATGCGTGCCATCGTGCAGGCAGAGGACATCGCCCGTTCCCGCAGTGGGCCTGGAGTCATTTCCCGAGCCCCGTTGCGCATGGTCGGCGATGGGCTGCAGGCGCGGAATCAGCCACTCCAACGGCCGCTCCTTCCAATCACCAGGAAGCAGTGTCCACATCACCGTGCGGTAGCCAAGCTCGCGGGCCGATGGAACAACCCACGGATTGCGAAACCCAAAAGGCGGACGAAACCATTTTGGCGGCGAGCCCAGCGCACTGGAAATCGCGTCATGGCAGAGGCGCAACTCAATGCGGATTTCCCTGCGGGTAAGCCGGAAAAGATTCGGATGCGTCTCCGTGTGATTGCCCACCAAGTGTCCACGCGCGACAGTTTCTCTCACCAGCTCTGGACATTCACGCACGTATCGCCCAATCAGAAAAAATGTCGCTTTCGCGTTGTAACGGTCCAGCAGGTCGAGCAGCTTTGGAGTCATCGAAGGATTCGGTCCATCGTCAAAGGTGAGCGCCAGCTTGCGCGCGGAGTATGTACGGCAAATCGTACGCCCGAAGAGCTGCGAGCGCGGATGTGCGGCGCCGTAGGCGGCGGCAGCTCCCAGGGCCGCGGCAGCACCCGGCACAGCGATTAACAGCGAATTCATGCCGCCTTCCTTCTACAAGAATCGTAACGATCCGCGTCCTGCAATAGTTCATTCGGCAGGCTACATCGAGAATCGGGACACTGATTGTACCAATTTGGTTCAAATTCAGGAGAGTGTTCCTTCCAGGGAAACGATTCCTTCGATTTCGATTGCGCATTCTGTAAGCAAAAGAAATTGGGCAACTTACCGCTTTCCTGCAAACGGGCTTCTTCCAAGGATTGGACTTTCTATTGCTGTAGAAGTGAACGTTGTGGTGTGTAAGAAATCTACATCGAGGAATTCCAGAGCTCGCGTTATTCGGAAACGGCTCCGCTTGCGGTTGCTCCGATTCTCCGCGCTGGTCGCCGGAGTATCGCTATTGGCTGCGCCACTGCGTTCACAAACGCAGCGGCCGGATTGGCGAGCAGTAGTAAGGGAATATGCCGAAGCGCGGGACTGGATTTCGGCGATGAGGATTGTTGACCGCGAAGCCGCTGCAGATCCGCAGGACATGGATGTGCGCGCGTGGCGCGCGCGGGTTCTGAGCTGGTCCGGACGTTTACCGGAAGCGGAAAAGGAGTACCTGGAAATTCTTAGGTTCGCGCTGAACGATCCGGACGATTGGATGGGGCTGGCCGGCGTGTACTCTCGCGAAGGGAAATCGGAAGACGCCTTGCGAGCGTTGAGCCGCGCCGTGGAGCTCGATCCGCAACGCGCGGACCTGCATGCCGCGCGAGCGCGGGCGCTGCGCGCCGAGGGAGAGCGAATCGAAGCGCGAATGGAATTCCAGAAAGCGCTAAGACTGGACCCCGACAGCTCAGAGGCACAGGCGGGGCTGATCTCCCTTCGCGGTGAACCCAGGCACGCATTGCGCTTCAGCGAGGACAACGACCTCTTCAATTTTACGAGTACGAATCACGCCGGATGGGTCAGCTTGGCGTCGCAATGGACGCAGCATTGGGGCACAAACTTCGCGGGAAGTTTCTACGAGCGGGCAGGAATTCGCGCGGGAAAGTTTTCCGCTGCCGTAACCGGACGTTCACACCGGTGGGGAGCTCTTACCGCAGGCGGCGCAGCAGGACATGACAATGGAGTGATCCCGAAGAGCGAAGCTTTTTTTGACGTCGATCATGGATGGAAGACCGGTGAAAACAATTTCGTGCGTTCCGTGGAATTCTCCTACGCGCAGCACTGGTATTGGTACCGACAATCGCGAATTCTGACTCTGAATGGCACGGCTATTGTCTACCTCCCGCGCGAGTGGACGCTTTCGCTGGGAGCCACCGGCGCTCGCAGCACGTTTACAGGGACCGCCGCGGAGTGGAAGCCTTCTGGATTGGCGCGCTTGGGATTTCCTCTGGCGAATTGGAGTGAGAGGCGACTGTCTGGAAATATGTTTTTCGCCGCCGGTACGGAAGATTTCGCGCAAATCGACCAGATCGGGAGATTCGCTTCGCAAACGTACGGCGGCGGATTGCGCTTCCAGATTAGCGCCCGTCAGGACGTGACGGGCTTCGCCTCATACCAGAAGCGCAACCAAGACAGAACGGACACGAATTTCGGATTGAGCTATGGAATCCATTTTTGAACGGCTCTGGAAGCTGGGACCGTCGGCGTTTGTGCTGAAGGCTATCGTCGCGGCAATCGTCGCGGATGCATTGCTGCTGGCGTTTATTCTGCTTCGAAGAACATACCGCAAACGGTATTTCGCGAGGCGCGACGCGCGCGTCTTCGAACTGCGGCAGCAATGGGACGCTTTGGTTTCCGGCAAGATCCCTTACGAATCCTGGCGTAAGAAGCCGTTCGACCGGCGCATTGTCGAGACCATGGCGCTGGATGCCTTTGAAGCATCCGGGGCGGGAGAATCGGCTCGGCTGCTGAAATTCCTGCGGCAAAGCGGTTTGATCGAGAAGCGCATTTTTGAAGCGCGGCGGCAAACAGGCTGGAGGCGCATGCGGTCGCTTGTGGCCCTGGGGCGAACGCGCGCGCCGGAAGGAATTCCCGCTTTGGCGGAAGCCTTGCGTGACCGCGATCTGGAAGTAAGGCTGGCGGCACTGCGAGGTTTGGGACGTACGGCCTGCCCGGAGGCGGGAGAAGAGATTCTCGCATGGGTTGGCGAAAAAGGATTGTGTGTGCCCGCGCTCCCCCTACAGAGCGCGTTGATCCAGTGTTGTGTGGAACGCCCGCAGTTGCTTCTTCCGTATGTACAACATGCCGAGGGTCCCTTGCGGGAAGTGCTCGGCCGGGTTCTCGGGGAAGTCGCAACTCCGTCCCTAGGCCTGGATCTGCTTCAATTTGTCGGCGACGACCTTGACGAATTGCGAGCAGCTGCCGCCCGCGCCATGTCTCACACCGAGTCTGGGCTGGCGTTTGACCTTCTCAATGAGCTGGCTCGGGACCCGATTTGGTTTGTTCGCCTGCGCGCGATTGTGAGCCTGGGAAAACTCTCCGATCCGCGGGCGATTCCCTCTTTATTGCGCGGACTGATGGATTCCAACCGCCTGGTGCGATTGCGGGCTGCAGAAGCCCTTGTGGAACTCGACACTCGCATGGCTCCGATCTTCGAACAGGTTGTGGAGACAGGCGATCGCTACGGATTACACGCCTACTTGACTGCGCTCGAAAATGCAAATTTGCGGGCAAAGTTGGAGCAGGAACTTCAGAGCAGCACGGAACTCAGGGAAGAAGTACGGGACCGTCTGCAGAAAGTGCTGCGCACGGGAACTCTTCCAGCCGGAGAGCCTGCGGTCAGCGAAAGCTCGCCGGATAAAGCAGCATTGTTGCCATGATTCGATTTCTGGACATCGCGAATCACACGCTTTTCTGGTATTACCTGGCCAGCAATTTCGCTTATTTGCTTATGCTGATGATTGCCTTGAAGACCAGCGCGGCGCATCAGCGCAGTTTGGAGAGCCATCGCCTGAGCTGGATCAATGAGTCTCCCATGGCGCCGCCCATCGCGATCATAGCACCGGCACATAACGAAGAAGGCTCCATCCGCGTGGCAGTACGCAATCTCCTGGAGCTGGATTACCCGGAACTCGAGGTCATTGTTGTCAACGATGGATCTGAAGATCGCACACTTGAGGAAATGCGCGACGAGTTTCGCTTGCGGCTGGTCCGCGCAGTGTACATTCCGGAAGTCAAGAGCGCGCTGGTGCGTGGATTGTACCGGAGTGATGCCGACGCGAGACTGCTGGTTGTCGACAAAGAAGCCGCAGGCAGTAAAGCAGATGCAGTGAACGCCGGCTTGAACGCTGCAAACTCCCCGTACGTTTGCGTGGTGGACGCGGACTCGGTCCTTGAACGTGACGCGCTGCTGCGCATCATGGTCCCTATTCTGGAGGACCCGAAACGCGTTGTGGCCGTGGGAGGGATCATCCGCGTGTTGAACGGCTCGGAAATACAAGGCGGTACGCTGCGGCGCGTGCGTTTGCCGCGTAAGAGTATCGAGGTGATCCAGGTCATCGAGTATCTGCGCGCGTTTCTGATTGGCAGGGAGGCCTGGGCGCAAGGAAACATGCTGACGATCATTTCCGGGGCGTTTGGCCTGTTTCGAACCGATTTGGTGCGCGCCGTCGGCGGGTACCGCGCCAGCTCCATCGGGGAAGACTTTGACCTGGTGGCACGCATGCACCGGCATTTACTTGAAAAACGGATCGACTATCAGATCCGCTTCGTACCCGATCCCATGTGCTGGACGGAAGTTCCTTCCGACCTGAAGTCGCTGGGAAGGCAGCGGCAGCGTTGGCAAAAGGGTTTATTGGACGTGCTGTGGCCCAATCGCGACATGCTCTTCCGGCCGCGTTTCGGCAAGATCGGCTGTTTTGCCCTGCCCTACTTGTGGATCTTTGAGCTGTTCGCTCCGGTGTTCGAGCTCGCCGGGATCGCCACCATCATTCTTGCGGTTTCGCTCGGTGTTTTGAGCCGCGAATTCTTTCTGCAGTTCCTCATCTTCGGGTATGCGTTTGCCACCGTGATTTCCATCGGCTCGGTCTTGCAGGAAGAAATCACCTACAAGCGGTATAACGATTGGCAAGATGTCGTGCGGCTCGTCAGCTACTGCTTCCTCGAACATTTTCCTTACCGGCAAATGCACATGATCTGGAGGCTGCAGGGACTCTGGCAGTATTTCCGCGGCGACCACGAGTGGAAGCCCTTGAAGCGCAAAGGGATTCAATCCGTGCAAGCCCCGTAAGAATCTATCCCACATCTTGGTCCACTACTTTGCGGCTGTGATAAAGTCCCTCGGCATTTATTTTCTGAGGTTCCGCCATGAAATGCGAAGTGTGTGGCATGGATTACGGTTTGTCCCACCATTGTTCGGGGATTCCTCCGCTTGTGACCCTGGAAGAATCGGCTCCTCCACCAACTGGTTTTTCGCCAGGGTACTACTTGGCACTTGCTTTCAATATTGCACGGTGGGATGACATCGCCATCCGCCGCGCTTCGCGTGATTCCAATGCGATCTATTACGGTGCCGTTCTTTGGGTTGTGGCTGCAATGTTGATCATGACTGGCTTGGCTCTTCCCTGGATTCTTGGCGCAATTCACTTCGGCGGGCCCGCGATGATTATTGGAGCGATCGTGGGCCTCAGTTTTGGACTGGCAGCAATGGCGTTTCTCACATTTGTACAGCTTGGCCTGTGCCATCTCATTGCAAAGTGGTTCTTTGATGGCAGCGGAAGTTATTTGGGCGTGATGCGACCCTTGCTGCTCGGTTGGTTTGTAAACTGCCTCGTTCTAATTCCCATTGCAGGAACACTCGCCGCGGCAATCACGTGGACTGCAGTCCTGATGATGGTCTTTGAAGAAGTCGAAGGCATCAGCCGGCTTCAAGCGTTTGGCATTTCCGCCGGCATAAACGTCTGCTTCTTCATACTACAGCTCATGATGACACCCGTGACACGGCATCTTTGATTGCCGGCTGCCACCATTACGCCGGCGGCAGGCCGCGGCGTGCTTTTAGATCGGCGAGCAGGCGGTCGACCTCGGCGTCGCGATCGAGGCGCGTCAGCTTCTCGCCGACATCGTCGGTCAGGAGATCGACTTCGGCAGTGGCCACTGCTTCGGAGAGGTGCACGCGGTCCTTCAGCCGATCGAACGTGGCACTCTTGGAATTGTCACCCATCGCGGTTTGTGCGTGTGCCGCTTTGCCCAGTGCGATGCTGCGCCGGTGCCGCGCAATCAGCAGGTCGCGCTTGGACTTCGTTTCGTCGAGCTTTTGTTCGAGTTTCATAAGCGCCCCCTTCAGCGTTTCTACCTGCAACTTCTGGTCGTCCACCTGTTCGCGGTAGCTTTGCGCCAGCCGCTGCGAGGTCTGGAAGCGGTCGAGCGCGGAGCGGGCCAGATCATCCTGCCCCTTGTCCACGGCGGTTTCGGCCTTGCGCATCCAGTCCTTACCGGACTCCTCGTTCTCCCGCCACTTTTTTTCCAGCATGTGCTGGTCGGCGATGGACACCGCCACCTGCGTCTTGACCTGGAGGTATTGGTTCTCCATGTCGAGGATGACCTGCTTGATCATTTTTTCAGGATCTTCCGCGCGATCGACCATGTCATTGATGTTCGCGCGAATCAAAGTGCTTACTCGTTCCAAAAGTCCCATGATGAATCTCCTTTCACGAACCGAATGTTGCAGACCACTCAAACTCTTCAAATCAAACTCTTCAAAGAGAATCACGCGCCTCCTGACCCCAAAGTCAAATCAGAAGAGGAAGCACGCGCTCCCAATTACTGCTGCCAATTTCGCCATACGCGGCAGGAAAACTAGGTTCAGCGCGACGGCCCTGCCGAGCGCATAAACCGTACAAACCCAAAGTGGTGGAATACAAAACTGGCTGCCATCACGACGAGAAGCCAAACGATGAGGACTTTTTCTTTCGTACTCATGGCCATCCCCCAAGACCATTCAGCGTCTCCGGCAGGTCCCCAGGGACCCGCCGGAGACGGAAATAACTGTTGTTACTTCTTGGCCGACGGTTGCTCCGGCTTCGGCGCCTTGTCGCCGATCATCCGGACTTTGCTGAGCAGATCGGACATCTGCATTCCGGAGAGCGCTTCGAAGAGCGCGGGTACTTGCGCGGCAATTCTGGTGACGTCGCCGGTGAGTTTGTACGCGCCGGCAGCATCACCGTTGCCCGTGGATACGATGGTCACCTTGTCCACTTTGCTGAGCGGCTCGGCGAGAGCGCGCACAACATCCGGCAGTCCAGTGAACAGCTTGTCGATAACCGCGGCCTGGTTGTATTCCTGGAAAGCCTCCGCCTTGATGTTCATGGCCTTAGCTTCCGCCTCGCCTTTCTTGAAGATGATCTCGGCTTCGGCTTCCCCCTGCGCGCGAATCGCGGAGGCGCGGCCTTCGGCTTCGCTGATCAAGCGCTGGCGTTCGGCATTCGCCAGCGTTTCAATGCGCTGGCGCTCGATTTCCGCTTGCTTCAGGACGGTGGCGATGAGTTCCTTTTCGCGGCGCGCGATTTCCGCTTCCTGCACTTTCACTTGCGCTTCGCGCTCGACCTGTTGAACCCTCACGGCTTCTTCGACCACCTTCTGTTGCATGACGTTGGTTTCGATTTCGTAGGCCTTGTCGGCCGTAGCCTGCGCTTTCTTTGTCATTTCGAGGTAACTGGCCTTTTTGATGTCCAGGTCACGCTCGGCTTCGGCTTGCTTGGCCAACGAGGCGGTTTCGGCCGCGACGCGTTCCTGATCAGCTTGTGCTTTGGCGACGGCCGACGCGCGTGTCGCCTCGGCGCGCTTGATGGCAATGTCGCGATCGGCTTCGGCGGCGGCTACTTCGGCGTCTCTCTTGATGCGAGCGACATCGGGACGCCCCATGTTGGTGATGTATTCGTTTTTGTCGCGCACTTCCTTGATGGTGAAGCTGATGACTTCCAGCCCCATCTTGCTCATGTCATCGGCGCACGTGGAACGCATGCGATCGCCGACCATCTCCGGCTCCTTGACGATCTGCTCCACGGTGAGTTGGCCGATGATCCCCCGGAGATGGCCTTCCATCACCAGGCGAATCAAGGCTTCGCGTTGTTCCGGCCGCTTGGTGAGAAACTGCTCGGCAGCCGTCAGGATGGATTCCTTGTCGTTCTTCACTTTGATTTGGGCGACGGCTTCGACCGTTACTGCGACGCCCTGCTTGGTGTACAAATTCTGCTGCGGGGCGACGTCGAAGGACATCAATTCAAGCGAAAGATCACGGCAGGTCTGCACCATGGGAAAAATCAGTGCACCTTTTCCACAGTAGACCTCCGTCCCTCCCATGCCGTAGCGAATCAAGGCCTCATTCGGCCCGACTTTTCGGTACATCTTGGCGATCACGATCATGATCATAAGAATCGCCAGAACCATTGACCCCGCGATGATCATCACTTCGTTTGACAACCCGAACATAAAACCTCCTTTTCCACCTGTCCGGACTGTTTGTGTCGAACGCCAGTCCGAGAAAATCTTTACTTCGTGAATTCTTCCCATCTCTTCACGTAAGCAATTCCCTTTTCGTAGCGCTCGATGACGACTTCCGCTCCCTTCTCGATCGCTTTGCCGTCATCGCTGCGCGCGCCCGCGCACCGCCGGACTCCCGCCAAGGAAAAAATAATCTCGCCCGTGCCGCTCGCTCGGATGGGCATGCTGATAGTGCCGAGCGAACCCTCGATCCGATAGTCTTCGCTCTTCATCGGCGCATCCGTCGAGCCCACGAGTTTCACCATGAAGCGGAAGACGACAAATCCCGCTGCCAGGCCCGCAACTGTGGCAAGCAGCAAGCTGAATACTGCGAGCAGGTGCGAATGCCGCGTGAGCAGATAACCTGTGCCACCGAACCAGGCCAGGAAAGCCATTGCCGACGAAGCGTTGAACCAGGAAATGTGCGTTCCGCCTCTGAGCCCGCCATGAGAGGCACCGGCTCCGGCGTGGTGCGCCCCGTGAAATGGCAAATGCATCTTGAAAGGAAGGGGAATGTGAACCGCGCCCGCCAAAAACGAAAGCACGCTAAGGGAGAAACCCACAATGAAGCAAACGAGATAAAAATCAGACCAGGTCATACGTCACCTCGAACGCGGCATTTACTTTGCGCAACCTCCCGTTGCGCTGCGCGAGCTGGAATTCGAGACGCAAACCCTCTTAACTGCTAGCTCGAAACTGTTCCGCTTGATTCCGTCAGTTCCGCAGTGAGGCGGACGGCGGCGGATGACCGTTGCCCTTGTGCACTCCGTTCTGATGATTGCCGTGGTGCAAGACCTCCCCGAGACGCTCGGCCAGGTCCGGCGTCCGAAGAATTTCCGCCAAAAGCAAAATCGCCCGGCGTGAGTCTTCGTGCTCCGCGATAGTCAGGAGCGCATGCTGAAGAATCGGATCGGTCGTGAACTGTTCGGCCCCGGCAAAAAGCCAGGAATCGATTTTTGCGTCGATGGCTCGCAATTCAGATTGCAAGCCCGGGGTGTAGCCTTCCGGGTCGTCCACCAAAAAGCCCGGATAGACGCGGAAAAATCGAGCCAGGAGATCGCGCGTTGTGTGCGTCAAGTGGGGCCTGGCGCCATTCTCGATTTGCGAGAGATACGCCTGGCTCAGCCCGCGGCCAATTTCGTTCTTCATCGCCGCGGCTAGTTCCTGCTGGGTCATCGAACGGCCCAAGCCGCGGAGCGAACCCTCCACAGCGCGCAGGGAGCGGAGTTTGTCGCCAAGTTTCATGGGAGAACTCCTTATTGCAATCTGCAAATATAATATTACATATCGCTATTTTGTCAAGCGAAATCGGTTGCTCCTTCGCGCCTTCCTTATATTGCTGAAAATAAATGCTTTAATTGACTGTTGGCGGGACGAGAATTTCAAGCCCGCAATCTAGTTTGCCCGGAACTGAATTCATTCCGGCTTCCTCAAGGACTGCAGGTCGATTCCCAGTTGCTGGCACTTTTTGTAGAGATGGCTGCGCTCCAGGCCCAGCGCACGCGCCACATTGGTCATGTGAAAATTGTTGCGCCGAATTTCCGCGAGCATCACTTCCCTTTCGAACGATTCCGTGCGCTCCGCCAGTGTGCCCGTTGCACTTCCCCCTGACGAAGTGGGTGAGCCGCTTGAGGAAGAGTCAGAAGTGGGGAGAATGAGACGGACTTCCGCAGCGGTGATGTCCTCGTTCGAAGCCAGCAGGATGAGGCGCTCCACAACGTTGCGCAATTCACGCACATTCCCGGGCCACGCGTACTTGCGCAATTCGGCGATGGCTTCTGCTACGAAGATTTTTTCTTTCCAGGCGTTTTGCGCGGCCACTTGGCGCGCAAAATGCGTGACTAGATTCGGAAAGTCTTCGAGCCGCTCGCGCAGCGGCGGCAGTTGCAATGGAAAAACATAAATGCGGTGGAACAAATCGCGCCGGAACGAATTCTGTTTCACAAGATCTTCCAAATTGCGATGCGTGGCCACGACCACGCGGACGTTGACCTTGATGGGTTTGTCGCCCCCGACGCGCTCGACTTCGCCTTCTTCCAGCACGCGCAATAATTTCGCTTGCATCGCCAAGGGCATGTCGCCGATTTCATCCAGAAAAAGAGTGCCGCCATCGGCTTGTTCGAACCTGCCGAGATGTCTGGCTGCAGCGCCGGTGAACGCGCCTTTTTCATGGCCAAAAAGCTCCGACTCGATCAATTCCGCTGGCACCGCCGCGCAATTCAACGTAATGAAAGGGTGCCCCTGCCGCGGCGATTTTTCATGGATGGCGCGAGCGACGAGTTCTTTGCCCGTTCCGGTCTCGCCGAGAATGCAAACACGGGTTTCGCTCGCCGCGACACGGTCAATTTGATCGAGAAGCTTTTTCATCGCCGGGCCCGAACCAACGAGTTCGTGTTTGCCAAGGCGCTGCCGCAACTCGCGGTTTTCCTCTTCAAGCCGCGAGAGCCGCAGCGCATTGTCCACGGTCACCAAAAGTTTGTCCGTGGAAAGCGGTTTCTCAAGAAAGTCAAGCGCGCCCAGCTTGGTGGCTTTCACCGCCATTTCGATGTTTGCTTGCCCGGAAATGAGCACGATAGGCGTCTTCAGTCCGGCTTTCTTTAAATCTTCGAGCAGTTCCAGGCCGCTTTTCCCGGGCATCACCACGTCGGACAGAATCAGGTCAAACGAGTCGGCGCGGAGCAGATCGAGTGCGCGCGCAGCGTTGTCGCAAACAGTCGCTTCATGCCCTGCCATTCGAAAAGCGCGGGAGAGAGATGCCAGGGTATTGTGATCGTCGTCAACGAGGAGGAGATGAGCTTTTCGCGGCAAGCTTCGGTCCTTTGTGAAGCGTTAGTCAGAAGCCGCGGCCAGTGTGGACGGCGTGATCTTCGCCTCTGGGGCCGCCTCGCGCGCTTTCGAAGCGCGGCCGGCCTGGCGCTCTGGCAGATCAATTCGAAACGATGTGCCTCGGCCTTCGTCGCTGGTCACCGAGATCGTGCCGTGATGGTCGCTGACCACGGACTGCACGATGGCCAGCCCAAGCCCGGTCCCTTGCGATTTTGTCGTGTAATACGGTGTGAAGAGCCGCGAGCACTCTTCCGGCGTCAGTCCTTTTCCCGTGTCGGCGACTTCGATGCGCATAGCCCCGCTTTTTTCCGAGGTCCTTAGCGTCAATGTTCCGCCTGCAGGCATGGCGTCGAGCGCATTCAACACTAAATTCTGAAACGCGCGATGGAGCAGGTCGGGATCCGCATCGATATCTGGCAAGGGCTCGGTCAGGAACAACTCGGGCGTGATGGTGGGCTTGCCGACTTCATTGAATTGCGGTTCGAATAGCCGTACAGCGTTGCGCAACGCCTCATTGACATTTACGCGCACAAACTGCGGGGCGGGCATCTTTGAAAAATCGCTGAAGCGCCCAATGATGGTGTTGAGGTTGGCAAGCTCCGCTTTCAAAGTTGCCGTCGACTCGTTGAAGACTTCCAGGAATTGTTTGGCGTCGAGTTGCCGCGCCTTTTGCAAGTTTTCAACGGTAATCTGCATGGGAAAGAGCGGGTTGCGCAATTCGTGGGCGAGACGCCGCGCCAGTTCGCGCCAAGCGGCAACGCGCTCAGTTTGCACCAGACGCTCCTTCTGTGCCGCAAGAGTTTGCGTCATGTGATTGAACGCTTCGGCAAGCTGGCCGACCTCGTCGCCCCCGCGAACGTCGATGCGCGTATCCCATCTTCCGCTGGCAACTTCGCGCGCGCCTTCGGCAAGCTCCTCGACGGGCTTGGTGATCCGCGCGGAAATCCAGAAGCTGACGAGCAATCCCACGAATAGCGCGGCGGCCGCGACGGCCACCGCGATCTTCAGGATTTGGCGTGTTAACAGGACAAGCTCCTTACGCGAGCTACCGACAAAGAAAACGCCAAGCAGTTCGTTGTTGCGGCCGATCAAAGGAATGGCATGAAATGTTTCTGCATCGGCGGGGTCGCGGGTCCACTCGATCGTTCGAATCATGGGCTGAGGTTGCTTTTGCAACTGCTCAACGAGAGGGGTGAACCGCTCCGCCTGCTCCGCATCGATCTTTTCGGCCAGCAGGGACGTGGCTGTAAAAGTTGGATCGAGGTTGGTATAGATGAGCGCGCGCATCCCAGCGGGCAGGACCAGGGAGGCGAGGAAATTCTTGTCGAGCCGATGCCCTGCGGTAATGTACAGGCTCTTGTCCGCTACGGTGTTGTTGGCGCGAACGACCGTGAGCGAGAGGGCCACGCCATCAGGCAATTCCTCTTTGCGCAAAAAAGCCGGAGCCTCATTCCAGTCTTTGACTGATGTAATCCACTCATTCTTGTAACCGACACGGGAAGGAAATTGCGCCGACGAAACCAGCACGCCGTCATGTTTGACGAATTCCACGAAGTCCAGGCCGTGGTCCTGAGCAGCCCCGTTTGCGTCCCGAAAATAAATGGAAAGATCGGCGTTGGGGTGCGAAAGATCAATAGCCATGCGTTCGGTGAGGTTGGCTTCGGCAATGTTTTTTGCTTGCCGGGCAATTTCTTCGCCGCGCTGGACAAACTCTTTTTTGAATTGGGCAACGAGGGCTTCGGTGCGCTCCGCGTCCATAGCTTCGAACGCGGCCTGCGTGTAATGCGTCACGGCATAGGCAACTACGGATACCGACGCAAAAATGGTCAGCAGGACAACGAGTAATAATTTCGTTCGAAAGCTCATGGTTTTGCAGATTTGCGTTACGGATTGATGATATCACGGCTCCAAATGGTGAAGAATTGCCTCCAATCGAAGACTAGGGCTAGAGTCTCTTGGCCTCCGCAATTTCCGTCCACTAGCCGGGTGGCGCGGAACGCCTTGCTGGCGTAGGAGAGTCTCTGGCAAAGGGCTAAGCGCGGCGGTGCTTGCCTCCATGCTTGTTGACCGTCTTACGGTCACCAGTAGCTTGACCGTTTTACGGTCGCCAAGGCCTGAGTCTCTCCTCCTTCCAGCGTTGCATTCCGTGCCACCCACAGGGGTATTGGCTAGCGGAACTTGTTGACACAGCTTTTGCTCGCAGCGCATATTTTTCTCGGCGTTACTGCCGGCGCGGCTGCTTGCGTTGCGCTGCGGCTGTGGCTGTTGCCGGCGAATCATCTGAATTGCCGGTCGATGCCACGCCGGAAAACGCCGAGCGCATCACGTCATTTGCAAAAAAATTCCTTCCGTCGATTGGCACCATCATTATTTGGAGTTTGTCCGACAGCCGTTCAGCGATGATTTTCTGAATCAGCATGGGGTTTGACTTCAACACGGACGCTTCGTACTTCATGCGCTCGGAGTCCGCTGCAGCCGTTACGCGGATGCGGTTGGCTTCGGCGTCGGCGAGATTCTTCTGCCGCTCGACTTCCGCTTTGCTGTCGATAATCTTGGCTTGCGCCGCAGCTTCCGCATTCTGGAGAGTCGACTCCTTGCGGGCCTGCGCTTCCAGCTTCGTTTGTTCGATTTGTTTTTGCTTCAGCGGCAGGGTGTACTGCATCGCGTCTGCCTCCGCCTTCGCCTGTAGAACACGCACTTGCGCCTGCGCCTCCGCCTGTTTCACGTCACATGCTTTCTGCGCCTCCGCTTCCAGCTCGGCGATCTTTACCTGCTTTCCCTTGATCTCCTGTTCGGTGCCGAGACGCTCGTTTTCTTGTTCCTTCAAGAGCAGCCCTTCGAGTCCCTTGGCGTATTCCTGAGGGAGCTGCAGGTCGCGGAGCAGCACTTCCCTCACGATGATTCCGTCGCTCGCCAGCCGCGCAGTGATGGCATCGGCAGCCGTGGTCCGCAATTCTTCGCGTTTGGTGGCAAAAATTTCGCGTGTGATATAATTCGGCGCGAGTTGCCGGTAAATCGTGGATACCACCGGCGCCACAACCTGTTCGCCGACGGGCTGCGGCAAATTCCGGTGAATCGAGTCAAGCCGCTTGGGGTCCAGCCGGTAACGCACGGAAACCGCCAGGCCGATGTTGAGTCCTTCGCGCGCTTGTACCGTCAGCAGGTCACCCTTTTGCTTGGGATTTTCTGCCGCCACCGTCGAATACACTTGCTCGCGCGTGTCGTAGATCGCGATGGAATCCACCAGCGGGGTAATCAGGTGCATGCCGGGATACAACGTACCGGGGCGCGCGCCCCAGAATTCGCTGACGCGAACGCCCGCCGCTCCGTCGGGAATCACCGCAAAACTCTCCGTAATCAGGAGGAGCAGGGCGCCCGCTATCGTCAATTGCAACGCCAGCCGCCAGCGCACCGGCCGTAAAGGGCGGCGAGCCAGCGGCTCCACCTCCACACCGGATTCATCCGTCTTGTTCCGCGACAAGAGCCGTCGCAGTTGCTCGGAGAGATAAACGTCGTAGGCGACTAGCGCTCCCGCGCTTCCGAAGAGGCCGGCGCCAACTATCATCAACAGCCATTTCAAAGCCAACATCGAAGTACCCCTTATTCCAGTTCCGGTGCGCTGCGCGGAGCGCTAACCGCCGCCTCCGCTGCTCACGTTGGGCCGGGGAATTCCAGTGACGCAGCTTTTGGTTCGCCGACTGCAACGAACGGCCTGCGCCTGTAGCCGCTCGCGCGCGTTTACCGCCGCGAAGCAAAAGCCCGTGTCAGTTGCTCTGTCCCGCGCACCAGTTCTGCCCGCACAGGAATCTTTCGGGCGGTGGCCGGCCGCATTATCAAAAATGCTGCTTTCAAGAACAGCCAGTGCAGCCCTGAAGCAGCAGCCACGGCAAAAATCGTGATGAGAACCAGAATCGTAAGTTGCAGCATGGCGATCATGACGAGCCTCCCAACTTGCGCTTTGGGGAATGGCACGGCGGACGCCAACCTCAATACATTGGAAATGCAGGACTTATTGACAAGGAAGGTTGAGAAAACTGTGGGGGCAAGCACACGCCGTGTCGCGCCGGACGCGCCACACCAGAACCCGAAAACACCTAACCACTCTCGTCTTTCGTGAAAATAGCTTGCCTGCGTTTCAGCCCTTGGCCGCTCCCGCTCCCGAAGTAGTCTTGTGCTAGGCTAACCCTATAACCCAATGAACCGCGGCTCAGGCTTACGCATCGGCAAAATTCTCGGAATTCCCATCTATCTCCATTCGACTTGGGTCTTCATATTTGCGGCCATCACCTACGTCATTGCTTCGCAGTACAAGCAACAACACCCGCTTTGGACGGACACGCAGCATTGGACCGTGGGGGTCCTGACCAGCTTGCTCTTCTTCGCCTCAGTTCTGTTCCACGAACTCGCCCACAGCGTTGTTGCCCAGCATTACAAGATTCGCGTTGTTTCCATCACGCTCTTTCTCTTCGGGGGCCTGGCGCGCATCGAGCGGGAGCCTTCCAACGCCATTCAAGAGTTCAACATCGCTATTGCCGGACCGTTGGCCAGCGGCTTCCTCGCCATCGCTTTCTTTGGATTAACGCTTCTCTTTCCCTACAGCCAGACGGTCGGGGCGCTGGCTACCTGGCTTTCGCAAACCAATTTTGCGCTGGCCGTTTTCAATCTTTTGCCGGGATTTCCCCTGGACGGCGGAAGAATTTTCCGCGCGATGGTGTGGGGAGCCACCAAGAATTTCGAGAAGGCGACTCGCGTTGCGGGCGCCAGCGGAAAATTGATCGCCTACGCTATGATTCTTGCCGGCGCCTGGGGTGCGTTCAATGGATACCTGCAAAATGGGCTGTGGATCGCATTCATCGGATGGTTCATTCTGAACGCTGCGCAGGAGAGCGTCGCACAAGTGGCCATCCGGCAGACTCTCGCCGGCCTTAGCGCCGCCGACGTCATGAGCAAGGAAGTGCCTACTGTTCCGGGTCACATCACGCTGGAGGAATACGGTGCTGAAGTTCTGCGCACCGGCCGCCGCTGCCATCTCGTAACCAATGGCGACCGCCTCGTCGGCATGATGAACGTTCACACGCTCAACTTCGTTCCACGAAGCGAGTGGGCCCACAACTCCGTTCAAGCCGCCATGATTCCGCGCGAGAAAATTCTCTGGACGTCGCCGGAGGAACCGCTCTTGCGTTTGCTGGAACGGCTTCTTAGTGCGGACGTCAATCAAATGCCGGTGGTGAGCGGCGCAAACGACGGCGCGCCGCAAATTGTTGGCATCGTCACGCGCGATTCCATCCTCCGCGTGATGCAGACGCGTTCCGAACTTGGTCCGCTGGCCACAAGCAGGTAGGTGGTTCCGCGCCGGGAATGTAAAGCCTCAAGCGTCTCGCGCGCGGAGCGCTCGGATTCGAAAGCCTCCGCGTTGGATGTCAACAGTCACTTTTGAAAATCCCGCGGCAGTCAATCTTGCGAACGCCGACGCTGGCACCAAGGGCACAAAAGTACTCCGGATGTGCGCCACCCGGTGCATCCACCCATCCTGAATGTCGAAGGCGAGGAATACTCCGCCCGGCCGAAGCACTCGCCAAGTCTCCGCAAATGCCCGGTCCTGCAGCTCGTTCGAACGCAAGTGATGAAGCATCAGGATTGCGATGGCCGAAGAAAATGTTCCGTCTGCAAAAGGCAGCGTCGCCGCATCTCCCTGAATCGCCGTTGCATTCGAGCCATTCATACGTGTGCCGAGCTTTGCTGCAAACGCATGGTCATACTCGAGACTCGTCACGCGAGCCGCAAGGCGAGCCAATTCCTTCGTGGCTGCTCCTGGTCCGGCACCAAGCTCCAACACGTGCTCGCCTAGTTCCGAGCCTTGCAAAACCCAGGGCAAAACTTGGCGTCGTGTCACCCACTGCCACAGACGAGTCCCACAAAGCCATGTTTCGTATCGATTCATTTTAGGAGTTCGACAGGATTCAAACGCAAGCAATTCTAACGCGACTGGCGCAACTCACTGAAGCAATATGCGAGTCCGACTGGTGCTTGCGGCTGAGCACGGACGCCGTGCGCCGCGCCTCTGTCCTTAATTTTGATGCAGAACAGTTATGCGTGGTTCACAAGCGCCATCATATCGGGTGCGTAACGTTCACCGATCACTGGAATTTGCGCGCAGCGGGCCGCGATTTCACTGAGGTCGCGCTCCGTGAGTTTTACACCGAGTGCGCCCATGTTCTCCTCGAGATAACGAACACGCTTTGTGCCGGGAATAGGGATAAGGTCTTTGCCCTGGGCGAGAACCCACGCGAGCGCCAACTGCGCCGGGGTTGCGCCTTTTTTGCTGGCGAGTTCTTTTACCGTTTCCGCCAGTTTAAGGTTGGCTTGCAGGGCTTTTTCCCCGAAACGCGGATTCGTCCTGCGCCAATCGCTGGCGTCAAGGTCCTCAAGTTTTTGGATCGCCCCCGTCAGGAAACCGCGCCCGAGCGGGCTGTAAGGCACAAACGTGATTCCGAGTTCGCGACAGGTGGCTAGGACGCCATTCGTTTCCACGTCGCGGGACCACAGCGAATACTCGCTTTGCAGCGCTGCGATCGAATGTACTTTGGCGGCGCGCCGCAACGTTTCCGGGCCGGCCTCCGATAGTCCAAGCGCACGCACTTTGCCGGCTGAAATCAATCCGGCCATTGCACTTACGGTGTCTTCAATCGGAACCTTCGGATCAACGCGGTGCTGGTAGAAGAGATCGATCGTTTCGATGCCCAGCCGCTTAAGGCTGGCGTCACAAGCGCGCCGGACATTTTCAGGTGAACTGTCGACACCTCTGATGCCGTTTGGATTGAAGCGGAATCCGAATTTTGTGGCGACGATCACGCTGTCGCGTGGCACTTCGCGCAGAAACCGGCCCAATAGTTCTTCATTCGTGTAGGGCCCGTAGATCTCGGCGGTGTCCAGAAAGTTGCCGCCGAGTTGCAAATAGCGGTGCAGAACACGGAGCGATTCTGCTTCATCAGCCGGTCCGTAAGCAAAGGACATCCCCATGCACCCAAGTCCCAGTGCGGAAACCAGGGGACCACTTTTCCCAAGACGGCGCTTTTCCATGGTCTGCTCCTCGACAAAGTTCTCAATAGAGTTTTGAAGGGTTGGATGAACAATTCGCGCTTTTCGTTACAAAGGATCGAGTCAGCATGATCTGGCATCCTTCGCTACAATGAAATTGGGCGTGCCAAGTCCGCTCTTTATGGCTTGTTGATGGCTTCCCCTTCACAAGATGCCTCGACGGTATTAGCTCCACGGCCCTCAGCGGCGCCGGTCGTCCATGAAGGCGCCGCGCGCGCGTTCTTGCACGTGCTGACGCGCTTCGATTCTTCGAAACTGTCTCCTTACATGGCCCTGCGCAATTCGATCGGCGTGGTCCTGCCGCTCATTGTGGGATTCGCTCTGGATATGCCGCGTGGCGGCGTGGTGGTAGCTAGCGGGGCGCTCAACGTGGCTTACTCCGACGGGAGCGATTCCTACGCGCAGCGCGCCAAACGTATGCTCTCCTCCAGCGCTTTGTGCGCGCTTGCCGTTCTGCTCGGAGCGCTCTCCGGGAACCACAACGTGGCGGCCGTGATCATCGCCACGGTGTGGGCATTCGCGGCGGGAATGTTGGTAGCTGCAGGCACAACGGCCGCAGACCTCGGAGTGATCAGCCTGGTTACGCTGCTGATTTGCGCGGCGCAGCCACTGACCGCGCAGCAAGCATTGATTTCCTCGGGGCTCGCGCTCGGCGGCGGACTCTTGCAGACGGCACTGTCCGTGGCGCTGTGGCCAGTGCAACGCTATGAACCGGAACGGCGCGCCCTTGCCAACTTCTTCCTCGAACTTGCGCGCGCCACGGAACAGCCGCTGAGCGCGACCTCGGCGCCACCGGTGACCGCTCACAGTACGCAAGCGCAAGAAGCTCTATCCGGCCTCGACCGCGAGACATCCATCGAAGCTGTGCGTTACCGCGCTTTGCTCAGCCAGGCGGAGCGCATTCGGCTCAGCTTACTGATGCTTTCGCGATTGCATCTTCGCATGCAACGCGAGAGTCCGGCGTATTCTGGAGTGCAGATTCTCGGCGACTACCTGAAAAAGGCGGCGCAGGTTCTGCAAGTGCTCAGCAACTCCCTGATTTCAGGAACGCCAGCGGAAGCGTGCAAAGAAGTCCTTGCCGCTTGTGAAACGCTCACTCTACGGTTGCGGCAGGAAGCAGATGGTTTGCCGACATCTTTTCTCGCAGCCGTTACGAGAGACGCGCGTTTCCAGATGGACGCGCTCAACGGCCAGCTTCGGGCAGCTGTGGATTTGACTGCAAATGCGACGCCCGCCGGCCAAGCGGCGTTCGCTAAACAAGAAGCGAAACAGCCATGGTCACTCCGTTTCAGCGGGTTGCTGGCGACGCTGAGTGCCAATCTGAATCTGCAATCTTCTGTGTTGCGGCACGCCGTTCGCTTGGCAGTCATGGTGGCCATCGGCAATGGTCTGGAGCGCGCCTTTTACTGGCACCGTTCTTATTGGTTGCCGATGACGATCGCGCTGGTGCTGAAGCCGGAATTCACGACGACGTTCAGCCGCGGCCTTTTGCGGATTGCCGGAACGATTGTGGGACTCTTTCTGGCCACGGCGCTCTTTCGGTTTCTTCCCGACAGCGCCACGGTGCAGATTGTGTTGATCTTTGTGTTTACGCTGCTGCTCCGCTGGGTCGGTCCAGCCAACTATGGGATTTTCGCTGTGGCCATCAGTGCTCTGGTGGTTCTTCTGATCGCCATCACTGGAGTTTCGCCAAAGGAAGTGATCTGGGCGCGCGGAATCAATACAGCGGCGGGGGGCGCGCTGGCGCTGCTGGCGTATTGGATCTGGCCGACGTGGGAACGCACCCAAGTTTCCGACAGGATCGCCGAAATGGTTGATGCTTACCGGGTATATTTTCACAGTCTGGCGGAGGCCTACGTGCGGAACGAAACGCGCAGCGCGCGCGAACTCGATCGCCTGCGGCTGAGAGCGCGCCTGGCTCGCACGAACCTGGAAGCATCGATCGACCGGCTGGGCGCGGAACCAGGGACGACCACGGAACAGATGAACCACTTGAACGCGCTGCTGGCGAGCTCGCACCGTTTTGTGCACGCGGTGATGGCGCTGGACGCGGCTTGGCTGAATACATCCGCAGTTCCTGCGCGAACGGCGTTCGGCGCGTTTACCGCGGACGTGGAGAAGACGCTCGAATTGCTTGCCGCGGCGCTCCGCGGCAAGCACGTACACCTGAATGAATTCCCAGACCTGCGCGAGGATTATCACGTTCTGGTGCAGTCCGGCGATCCGAAAATCGAACGCTACGCGCTGGTCAATGTGGAAGCGGACCGGATCGTGAATAGCCTGAACACGCTACGCGAACAGGTAATGGACGTCGTGCGTGCAAAGAACGCGGCGTGATGTTACGACGAAGCAGCGAGGATTAGGAATGAAGCGACACGCAGTGTCCGTGATAATGAGCTGCGTCGCAGTGTTAGTCAGCGGAACGGTTTTTGTGGTCGCGCTGTTCGAGCAATTTGCGCTGGTGGAAGTGGCGGCGAGCATCATTACGGCGCTGCAAGTTTTTTTCCTGAGTTCGGCGATTGGCGACCTGCTGGAGAAAAAGAAAGAAACGAACCGAACAAGAAATTCCGCGGTTGTGCTGGCGACGATTTTTCTCGTGGCGTTTTATTCGTTCAGGAAATATTTTCACTGAAATGTGGATTGAAAAACTCGGGAGGGAAACCGATGGTCCGCCTCCCGCATTTTTATTTCAATCCGAACTGGAACACGATCGCCGTATCGTTATTCAGCGCGATCTGATACACGCGTCAGTGGGCCTTGGCCGCGCTTCCGTCGCGCGGCACACTGCAAGTTGCTGTGGATGTGACGGTATTCCCGGCCA
Source organism: Acidobacteriota bacterium (assembly GCA_003225315.1). GTDB lineage: Bacteria > Acidobacteriota > Terriglobia > Acidiferrales > UBA7541 > Acidiferrum. Next base: position 355,182 of record QHZD01000018.1, on the reverse strand, counting down.
AGTCGGTGGCCGTCGCGTTCAATGTGTAGATCCGGCCTGTTCCGGAACCCAGCCGCCGGGCTCGTAGCTGGATGACGTAACCGCCGGAGCCATTTGGAGTAATGACCACATCGGGGTTGCTCGGGTCAGATGGTTCATTGCTTGATCCCGTCAATTGAAATGAGCCCGGCGCAACTCCCGACAGAGCATCCGCTGCCGTTACTGCGGCAACCTCGACCATCCGGCCATTCGGCGGCCACAGCGTGCAGCCGGATGCAGGCATGCCGGAAACGACTGGTGGAGTCTTGTCGATTTGCACGGTGAGAGCTTTACTCTGTTCCGCATTTCCAGCGTTATCCGTACCGAAGTAGTTCAGCGTGGTCATGCCTTCGGCTGTGATCAGTGCGGAGGCGGTACCTCCTGGCACCATTTGTGCGTCGAGGCTCTGCGCGCCACTGAGCGCGTACTGGATTTGCTTGGCGCCTGAGCCGCCGCTTTCGCTGTCCGTGGAATTCAGTGTCACGGTGACATTGGTGTTGTTCCAGCCATTGGCGTTGGGGCCGGGGGAAGCGGTTGCCGTCGTCACCGGTGGAGTGTTGTCCCGCGAATAGGCGATGGTTGTGAAATCAGTGCCTGAGCCTGTTCCCTGGCCTTGCCCGGTCACGTAGACATTGCCGGTGTTGCCGTCCACCGCGATCGCATTGGCGGTGCCTGTACTGTGGCGGGCTGTCCACAGTTGGTGCCCACTGGAATCGTAAACCACGGTGGCGTAATCAAGGCCACCTCCCGCGCCCTGACTCTGCCCAGCCACGTACACGTTTCCCGTCCTGCTGTCCACCGCGATAGTTTTTGCTAGGCCCTCGCTGTTGTCGGCCACCCAAAGCTGGTTGCCATTGGAATCGTACGCCACCGTTGCAAAATCCGTGCTTCCAAATCCCCCACCTTGCCCTGTCGCATACACGTTGCCTGTATTGCTGTCGACTGCGATGGCGCTGGGAATGCTGTCGGGGCCTACTGCCATTTGATAGGCTTTCCGCCACAGTTGCGTGCCACCAGGATCATACGCGACAGTCGTGTAGATCCGCCCTGAGGGAAGGAGGTTCGGCCCTGTAAGATAAATATTTCCTGTGGGACCCAAGGCGATGCCAACGGCCTCAGCGAATTCGCCATGTACCTCGGCTATCCAAAGCTGGGTTCCCGTGCTGTCATAGGCGAGAGTCCCAAAGGATGTATCACCTAACATAGGATTATAACGACCGCCAGTCACATACACAGTTCCCGACTTGCTGTCGACGGCGATGGCCTTGGGATCACCGCACTTAAACGGCGCTTGGTCGCTGCAGTCCATGGCCGCCCAAAGCTGGTTGCCTCTGGAATCGTAGGCTACAGTTTTGGAAGCATAACGCGAACCTATGGAGCCGCTTGAGTTAGAGGAGGGAGGGATTTCGCTTAGCCCGGTTACATACACGTTGCCCGTGCTGGAGTCCGCAGTAATGGCTGACGTGCCATCGCTACTCCCAATGACTGATCCATGATAGCGAGCAACCCAAAGCTGGTTGCCCTGGAAGTCGTACGCCACCGTTGCATAATCCGAGCCGGTTCCGGTTCCCTGGCTCTGCCCGGTCACGTACACATGGGCCGTTTTACTGTCTACTGCGATGCCATTAACAAGGTCATTTCCATTTCCGGTGCCGTTGTAGCGAGCCGCCCAAAGCTGGTTGCCCTTGGGATCGTAGGCCACCGTCGCATAATCAAAGCCCGTCCCCGCGTCCTGGCTCTGCCCCGTCACGTACACATGGCCGGCGCTGTCGAGCGCCATGGCCACGGCGCGATCAGCGCTTCCATCGACCGATCCATGGTACCGAGCAACCCATAGTTCGCTCACTTGCGCCGAGACAAAGGCTGGACACAGCAGCGTCAAAAGGAACCATCCCAGCCTCATTTTCCTCGCTGCGCTTACAGCCCATCCACTTCCGAAATTCTTGCGGCTCCTGCTTGCTTCTCCCTTGACACAGAACGACTTTACTCCTTCGAAATTCGGATTCATCTTGCGCGTGAACTTGAACATGATTCGTCCTCCTTATTCAGCGGGTTCATCAAAAGGACTTGTTGGATCGCCTTTAGAAATCACCCGGCGATCTGTTAGGTGTGACCTGAGGGATTTGGCGTCTGAAGCTTAAACAAAAATGCAAAATAAATAATTGGCAGGAATCGGGTTAAGCAACTCTCTTGCGAACACACCGGACCCCAACAGGTCGAGGATTGTCCTGCCCCGTGCCTCCTGCCCGACACACTGGACCAAAAGCACGGGCGATTCTTAATTCTTCTTATGGCTTTGCCAATTGGGTGAAACCTTGAATCCTAAATCCGCCAAACCATTGAATTGTCCCGTTGTGCGTTTGCGCGACGGACGCTTAACGAGCTTTCGCAGCGACTTCATATGGGTTTCCAAGCGAGCTTGTTTCCGAAAGTGGACGCTGAAGCCCGTTCGCGGGGCTATTAGCGGCGTCCGCCTGGTTCCTGCGCGGGAACTACCTCACGGCGAAATTCGCGGCGTGAGGAACGGGGTCGTTTCCGGCGGTGAACTGCAGGGTGTACGTGCCGGGCGCGAGGCCGGCGGTATTGAGGTTGAGGATGTATCCGCCCGCCGGTCCCAACGTGGCGTTAAAGCGGAAATTGCCGCCGGGATTGGAGCTTCCCGGCGACGTCATGCCGCCCGAATAGCCGGACGCGCTGGTGATCTGCGCGGCGTGCAACGCGACGGCAGCGGAAGAAACATCATTGCCCCCGGCATCGCAAAGGTAGAGTTTGATGGGGAACGCCGCGCCGCTGGGAACCGCCCTTGTCGGGCTGTACAGCGGGTGGATCCCGTAGGAGACATCTTCGGTCAAGTTTCCGTTGCTGCCGAAAAACCCGTTGTCGCCGCTGTACGTCACGGTGATCGGATGCCCGGCAACGGCAAGCGAAGAGGCTGTGAGCGTTGCTGATCCAGAGGAGTCAAGCGAGGCTGTGCCTAGGGTCGTCGTCCCGTCCTGGAAGATGACCGTTCCAGTAGGTATGCTTGAGCCGGAAGAAGGATGGACCGTCGCCGTTAAGGTGACTGCCTGTCCGAGAACCGAAGGATTGGCAGAGGAAGATACCGCAACCGAACTGGCTTGCTTGGCCGGGACGGTAACTGTTGCCGTGGCGGACTTGGTGTCATCCGCAACGGAAGTCGCTGTCACCATGACAGTGAGCGGACTGCCGGTGGCCGCAGGGGCGGTATAAAGACCTTGCAAAGAAATTGTGCCGCAGCCGCTGCCAGAGCAGCCCGTCCCAGAGAGGCTCCACGTAACGGAGGTGTTGATGGCGTTAGTGACGGTGGCCGTGAACTGCTGCGTTGCGCCGGGAGTCACAGTTGACGTTCCCGGGGCAACGCCAATGCGCACAACCGCCACGAGACCGGTCACGCGCCGGACGCGACGACTACCCTCCGCGAGGTCGCCCCCTGCACCGGCCCGTTCGGCAATAAACAGGTTGCCTAGGCGGTCCCCGAAGACACCGACGGGAAAGTCAAGTTGCGCACTCCTGGCCGGACCCCCGTCACCTAAAGAGTCGCCACCACCAGCCACGGTCTGAATAATTCCCGTGGCCGCATCCACTTCCCGTACCCGGTTGTTGAAGGAGTCTGCAATAAAAATGTTCCCTGCACTATCGACGAACACCCCGTAGGAGCCACCGAGTTCCGCGTTGGTGGCTGGACCTCCGTCGCCACTGAAACCGCCGGAGACTCCTTTCCCAGCGACGGTCTGAATAATGCCCGTCCCGGCAACCACTTCCCGGATGCGACTCACTGCTGGATCAGCGATAAGGATATTCCCGGAACCGTCAACGGACACACCGGCCGGAGAATCCAATGCGGCGCTTGTGGCCGGGCCGCCGTCCCCGCCCGCACCGCGAGTTCCGTTGCCTGCGATCGTCTGAATGTTTCCCGTGGTCGCAAACACTTCCCGGATGCGAGCTTCTCCGTCATCAGCAATGATGATGTTCCCCGAAGTATCCAACGATACGCCGCTGGGTTCATCGAGTTGCGCGTTGGCGGCGGGACCGCCGTCACCACTAAACCCAGGCATGCCGCTCCCGGCGATTGTTTGAATATTCCCTGTCGCAGCAACCACTTCCCGGATGCGGGCATTGCCGGAATCCGCAATGAAGATGTTTCCGCTGCTTTCGATGAACACGCCTTTGGGCGCATTTAGTTCAGCACTAGTGGCCGGGCCGCTGTCACCACTGAAGCCCCCTGTGAGACCAAAGCAACCGCCGCAGGAACCAAATCCACTCCCGGCAACTGTCTGAATCGTCCCCGTGGCGGCGTCCACTTTTCGGATGCGATTGTTAGACGAATCAGCAATCAGGATATTCCCTGAACGATCAGCAGATAGTCCACCAAGGCGCAAATTGAATTGAGCGCCGATGGCTGGCCCGCCGTCGCCGCCGAAGCAACAAGTTCCATTCCCAGCAACAGCTTGAGTAGCGCCCGTAGCCGCAAGCAATTCGAAGACCTGATTGCTGTATGTTGCGGCGATGACGATATTGCCCGAATTGTCCACGAAAACTCCGTAGGGGACCGCTGCCGGAGCAACAGTCTGAATATTGCCCGTGGCGGCAACCACTTCGCGGATGCGAGAGTAGCTGGACTCCGCAATGAAGACGTTCCCTGAACTGTCCCCGAATACACTGCTAGGCTCGCAGACGTGAGCGTCGGTGGCCGGGCCGCCGTCGCCGGACCCCAGGTAACCGTCGCAAACCGGGGCACCCTCGACGAAGCCATGGGATCCACTTCCGGCAATAGTCTGAATAATTCCCGTGGTCGCAACCACTTCCCGCACGCGATTGTTCCAAAAATCAGCAATAAAGATATTTCCAGATCCATCGACATATACGCCGTCGGGATCGTAGAGGGCTGCGCCCGTGGCTAGTCCACCGTCCCCGCTAAACCCAAAGGTCCCATTCCCTGCCACGGTCTGAATAATCCCCGTAGCCGCAACCACCTCCCGGATACGGCTGTTGCCAGTGTCTGCAATGAAGATGTTTCCAGAGGTGTCGACGAATACGCCGTTGGGGGTGTCGAGTTCAGCGTCTGTGGCCGGACCGCCATCCCCGCTGAAGCCATACGTTCCATTCCCTGCGACGGTCCGAATGTTCCCAGTGGCGGCCACAATTTCCCGGATACGATCGTTGAGGGTATCGGCGATGAAAATGTTGCCGAATCTATCTACAGACACACCGCCAGGGTCTTGGAGTGCGGCGCTGGTAGCTGGGCCGCCGTCGCCGCTGAACCCCTCAGCTCCGTTCCCAGCGATGGTCGTCAGCTGTCCGGATGGGTCAATCTTATAGACAGCGCTTCCTAAGTGGCCCGATGACACGAACAAATTACCGACAGAATCTTTAAAAACTCCGGTGGGATGGCTCACTCCCACTTGCAATGCGGGTACGTTGTTCGGGACGCCGCCCCCGGCCACGGTCGTTATAGTATGTTGCTGTTGCGCTCGGGCGGTCTGCGCCAGAAAAAACAGAATCCCGATGCATGAAAAAGCCGACAAATATGTTCTGCGCATGAGGTTCACCTCGATCCAGGAAGCTGCATCAACGAGATCGTCATAGTGGTTTCCGCAGCTCCGGAAACCTGCATTCTCAGACCAAGGTGGGGCAGTTCGCCTTTGCTCCAAAGTTCGTAATCCTGTTTCTGAATGATGAAGTCTTGGGTGAATTCTGCACTGCCGTGCGGTTCGAGGATGACTCCTACAGCCTTGTCCTCGCTCCTTCCGGGGTGCAGGGGACCGCGCAAGCGGGCCTGATTGACGAAAATTCTGTCTCCTCCAGCGTTCATCAATCGGATGTGCATCGTGACGCGCATCTGCGTTCCGAGATCCGTGGTTTCCGTCACTTTGTAGACGCCGGACAAGATCTGCCCTGCCACTCCTCGTGGGGAACAAATTCCTAGGGCAAGGAGCAACACCAATCCGCAGTAAACCAATTTGGCGATGAATTTTCTTGAGTTCATGATCAAACCCCTTTCCGCGAACGCGCCGCCGTAGCGGCGAAACTGGGCGATGGAACATGCGAATCAAGATGCGGCAAAAAAGTCTTTGGAAGCTTCCAAAGGCAGACTGGCGGCGTCACGAAACGCGCAAGGAAGCTTCAGTGGACGCACAAGCACTTCTGGCCCAGCACTGGTGATCACTGCGAAAGGTGAAGGTGGTCACCGGAAAAACCGGAGACGTCATCGAAGAGCACGTGCCCATAGGACACCCCAGCTGTGACACGTTTCAACGACTAACCCGGCTATAGACGGCCGACTATAGCTCATCAGGTATGTACTCCCGAGCGGAGTGGCCAGCAATCGGGAGAACTACTGAAAACCGTGCCGGAGAATCTTCGAGGAGAGGACCGAGACACTCAGCGGGAGGTGAAGATGCCCTTTGTTGCGGGATAGATTTGGCGGAAGGCGGAGTAGCTGGCATTCAGAGTAGCTACGGCGGCGGGCTGGGGATTGACGCGCGTAGCGACACGGACAGTGGATGCACAGGCGGCGTCGACGGTGGGCCAGAGGCCCGCGCCAACGCCGGCAAGAATGGCGGCGCCGTAGGCCGCGCCTTCCTCGGCTTCGACGATTTCGACGGCGTGGCCGTAAACGTCGGCTTGGATTTGGCGCCATAACGGAGAGCGCGCTCCGCCACCGCCGAGGCGGATGCTCGTGACGGGAACTTTCATTTCGCGGAAAAGAGTGAACGTGTCCCGGAGGCTGAAGGTAACGCCTTCGAGAATGGCGCGAACGACATGCGCGCGCGTGTGCGAAGCGCTGAGGCCGACGAGCGCGCCGCGTGCGCTGGAATCAAGGTGAGGCGTGCGCTCACCCATCAGATAGGGAGTCCACAACAGACCGTCGGAACCAGCGGGAATTTTGGCGGCTTCTGCTGTGAGCTGGTCGTAAGTTTCGCGAATGCCGCTGGAATTTGTTGCGAAGGTATCGCGGAACCAGCGCAGGGAGAGCCCGGCCGCCTGTGTAACGCCCATGACGTGCCAGCGTCCAGGGATGGCGTGGCAAAAAGTGTGGACCCGGCCATGAGGATCGAGCGCGGGACGATCGGTGGCGGCAAAAACGACTCCAGACGTGCCGATGGTGGCACTGACGGTTCCGGCCGAGACGATGCCCATGCCGGTGGCTCCGGCGGCCTGGTCACCGGCACCGGCGACGACCGGCGTACCAACGCACAGACCGGATTCGGCGGCTCCTTTATCGGAGATTTCCCCGCAGACAGCGGGAGACTCGTGGAGGGATGGCAGCAAGCGTTCGTCGAGTTCGGCGGCTTGCAACATTTCGCGCGACCACCGGCGATGAGCCACATCGAGAAGCAACGTGCCGGAAGCGTCGGCCATGTCGGTGGCGCGTTCACCGGTGAGGCGGAAGCGAACGTAGTCTTTCGGAAGCATGACGGAGCGAACACGTTTCCAGTTCGCGGGTTCGCTTTCGCGGACCCAAAGCAATTTTGTGAGCGTGAAATTTGCCAGCGCCGGATTGCAGGTGAGCTGAATCAGGCGCTCCTGGCCGATTTTGGCGGTCACGTCGCGGCACTGCTTTTCTGTGCGCACGTCGCACCAGATCAAAGCGGGACGAACGACGCTTCCCTGCTCATCCAATATGACCGCGCCGTGCATCTGTCCGGAGAAGCCGACGCAAGCAATTTCTTCGGCGCTGAGATTGGCGCTCGCGATGGCTTTACGAACCGCGATGCAGGTGGCACGCCACCAATCCTCGGGGTGCTGCTCGGCCCAACCGATTTGCTGCGAAGCGAAGGGCTGGTGCTCTTCCGTGGTGGAAGAGACCACGCGGCCACTGCCATCGATGACGATGGCGCGCGTTCCTCCGGTACCAACGTCAATCCCGAGTACGTAGATGAGGCCTCCCTCGACAGCCACAGTTATCAACGCAAGATATCGGCAGAGAGACTATCGCACTTCGTTGGTCATGAGGAAGAGCGGGCGCATCTCGAAGCTGGCGTATTGCGGGCGAAGGCGGTCGGTATTGTACTGCTCCTTGACGTTGACGACCTTCTTGGTGGCAGTGACGGTGTCCAGAGGAATGTTGTCGTAGTGTCCGTTCTTGAGGACGACGAGACGGCCGCTGATTTTTTTCAGGAGTAGATCGAGAGCGAGATTGCCATAGGCCATGGGAGCGATGGAATCAATGGCATCGGGATCGCCGCAGCGAACGAGGTAGCCAAGCTTTTGATTGATGACGTCGATTTTTTTGCCGTTGTTGAATTTGGCGGAGATGTCGCGCACTTTTTCGGCGACGACATCGCCGATGCCGCCGAGTTTTTTGTGGCCGTAGGCGTCGGTGCTTTCGCTTTCGAAAATCATTTCGCCACCTTCAAACATAGCGCCTTCGGAGACGAGCACGATGGAGTAGCGGCTGGGATTCTTGCGGCGGTCGGCGACCAGCAGCTCCGTAAGATGCTCGATATTAAACTTGAACTCCGGGATGACACAGCGATTGGCGGCGCCGGCCATGGTAGGAAGCATGGCGGTAAAACCGGCGTAGCGGCCAAAGACTTCGAGGACCATGAAGCGTTCGTGAGAGCCGGCGGAAGTGCGCAGGCTGTTGACCATCTGAATGGTGCGGGTGACGCAGGTGCTGAAGCCGATGCAATAGTCCGTGCCAGGGACGTCGTTGTCCATGGTCTTGGGAATGCCGATGACCTTGAAGCCCTCTTTGTGGAGACGAACGCCGTAGCTGAGGGTATCGTCGCCACCGATGGGAATGAGAGTGTCGATGCCGAGCCAGGCGAGATTCTTGAGGACTTCCGGAGTGAGGTCATTCTTCTCTGCGGTGAATTTATCCTTGAGATGCGAAGGGACATTGGATTTGGTAACGCGGCCGGGATTGGTGCGAGAAGAATGGAGAAAAGTGCCGCCAGTGCGGCCGGAGCGATCGACGATTTCTTCGTCGAGAAGAAAGAAATTGTCAGAGTTGTCGTAGTCCTTTTCGCGGACCATATCGACAAGGCCGGCCCAGCCGTGGCGAATGCCGATAACCTGATAGCCTTCGCGAATGGCGCGAAGAGTGACGCCGCGGATCGCTGGATTGAGACCGGGAACGTCACCGCCTCCGGTGAGGATGCCTATGACACCTCTCTTCGTACTAACGTTTGCCATGAGATTACGAATTGACCTTTCGTGGAATGCCGAACAGAAAATTATCCTCTACGAATGAGTTTTTAGGAAGAGCCAAGAGGGCATTCTTTTTCCAGCGTGGACGGATTCAAATCTTCAATTCGGAATTTACACTTCGATTTTTGTTCCGAGGACAACGAGGAACTTGGCGAGCCAAGAGTTGAGCGCGGGCCAAGCAGGACCGGTGACGAGGTTGCCGTCGACAAAGGCGTCAGTCATCGGGAGATTGACGTACGTGCCGCCGGCGATAGTAACGTCTGGGCCGATGGCCGGATAGGCGCCGCACTTCTTCCCTTGCAGGATTCCTGCCGCGGCCAGAACCTGCGGCGCATGGCAGATGGCGGCGATCGGCTTATTGGCCTTCGAGAAGTAGCGGACGATTTCGATGACACGTGGATTGAGGCGAATGTATTCCGGCGCCCGGCCACCGGGGATGACGAGAGCGTCGTACTCTTCGGGCTTGATTTGGTCGAAAGTAGCGTTGAGCGCAAAATTGTGGCCACGTTTTTCGGTGTAGGTCTGATCACCTTCGAAATCGTGGATGCAGGTCGGAACGACGTCCCCGGATTTTTTGCCGGGACAGACAACGTGAACCGAGTGGCCGACCATCAGCAGCGCCTGAAATGGCACCATCACTTCGTAGTCTTCCACATAATCACCGACGATCATGAGAATGGATTTCCTGGACATTTGGACCTCCGCGCGTGAAAGAGAATAGCAAAAAAAAGAGAGGCCGAGCTGAAGCCCGGCCCCTTCAGAATCAGACACAGTTAGGCGTTGAGTTGGGACGCCGCGGCTACAGGCACTTGCTCGCTGGAGTCCTGGATGGTGACCACGTCCGTGCGCACCTTCTCCCACTCCAGCATTGTGAGGCCGAAAGATCCAAAGAAGCGGCGAATCTTGGCGGAGTCCCAATGCAGGACCTTTTCGCACACCGGGACAAGAACGCTCATGGCGTTATCGCTGAGGACAGTGCGCTTGGCGACGCGGGAGATGAACTTGGCTTCCGAGACAGCGATCGTGAGGCCATCGTACTGATTGATGTGCATCATGACCGGCAGATCGGAGCTGCCATCGCCCATGTAGATGATGCTGTCATGGCTGATACCGAGTGTGGAACGGAGTTCCTCGAGCACGGTGATCTTGCCCCATCCCGCCGAAGCGCGAATGATGGAGTCCACTTCTCCGGTTGCTTCCTTGTAACGGAAGCGCGTGCCGAAAATGTGATCCGGCGGCACGATGCCCTCGAGCGCCGATTCAATGATCTCCTGCGGCGCGGCAGAAATAACATTGAAGTGAAATTTGTAGCCCTCAGCGAGATTGTCGAGCGCCCGCGCGAACAGCGCGACGTCGTGCTTCAAGCGGATACGCTTGCCCGTTTCGGCGAGATGTTCCCGGCGCACTTTTCGAAAATCGGGATCGTGCAGAATCAGGTAGCTTAGCTCCGCGCCCTGTTGGACGAGGTTCATCTCGGCAAGGCCTTTCACCTTGTCGTGAAATCCATGAAAGCCGATCAGTTCGCTAAGGACGACTCCCGAGTCGTTGAAGCTAAGCGTCTGGTCAAAGTCACTGGCGAGTAGAAATTGTTTGGTCATGTACTGGTACTCCCGTTGCTGCCTTTCTTGGTGGTACGCTCTGGGTAGCTTCCTCACCGTCTCTAGAAACACCTTAACTGCATTCTCCCATTACTGCCCCACGAATTATTTTGATGGGTGCTATGCGTTAAAAATGTGAACAATCCATTATACCTTGATTAGATGCGGCGTAGTGGTAAAAGGCACAAAGGAAAGGAGATGAGTGCCCCGAAAAGCAACAAGACGCCGCAAATTCCGTGCGCTGAAAGAGTTAGCGAGGGCGAAGAATAGGAGAAAGAATGAGCATCGAGACGATTCCTTGACCTTGAAGGGCTATAGGCCCAAGGCGTCCATTTTGGGCTTTTCGTACACATCATCTTCCCCGGGGTACCGGAGACGATTCTCAAAGCGCCCTGTCTCCTTGGCAAGAGCCCACACCAGGCTTTCTCCGGCGGGAAGCGTCTGCAGCTGGCTGCGGAAGATGGGATCATCAAGCGCTCGTGACGCATCAATCCATTGCCACCCAGCGGTTTCGAAGGCTTTCAGAACCTCAGGAAGAACGAAGGCATTCAGTGGATTGAAGTGCAGCAACAACGTGTGGGGAATGTCGCGGCCGAGAACGTCGAGAGCGAGTTGCCGATAGAAAGCCGCGCGATCCATGAGATGGGCGATCAAGTAATCGCGGTAGGGAGCAATGGGAGCATTGGGCCGCTTCGCAAGCCGGTCAACCAAGCGCTGGCTGACGTACCAATCGGAGGCGTCGATGGTGACGTGGCCGACACGGTAACCGCGTTCCTTGAGCAAAGCGCGAAAACGATCGCGCTTGTCCGCAGTGTCGCCCTCCTTCAGGAAGGGATAGCGGAATAGAGCGGTGCGGTTGCGATAGGGAGCGATGACCTTTTCGTTTTTCAGAAAATCGGCGGCAAAATCCGCGTAACTCGTTTGTTCGCCATAGAATTTGTGTGAATAGGAATGGTTGCAGATAAGGTGCCCCCCTTGATCCCAGGCGGAAAGCAGTTTTATGCCGTCGGCCTCATCGACACGCATGCCGCAAACAAAAAGCGCGGCGCGGATGTCTCTCTCGGAAATCGCTTTCAAAATGCGGTTGTTGGCTTCCGGCCATTTCAGTGCCAATCCGAGGGAGAGCCTCGGGTCGTCGAGCGTGAGGGCGAGCTGCGGGCGCGCTGAATTGTTGGGAGAGGCTTTTGGCGCAGTGCTCTGTAAAAAAAGAGAGGCGCGAACGACGGACGGAAGAAACTGAGAGCAAACCGTGGCCAAGGCGCATTTTATGACATGGGAGAGAACTCTTCGACGTGAAGTTTTCTTGCCGCTGGAGATTCTTGTGAGCGCGCGCGTGTACGCTTCGATAGTTTCGGGGACGGCCTGGCTGTAAACAAACTGGCCTTCACGGCGGCAGGCGATTAGCCCGGCTTCGTTGAGAATTCTCAAGTGATGCGAAACCGTTGCGGGAGTGACGTCTCGCATCGAGACGATTTCTCCGCAGCTTATGCACTTGCTGGCGGAGATGGCCTCGAAGATCTTGAGGCGCGTCCCGTCGGCCAGAGCTTTCGATATTTTTTCAATGTGAGAGCGGTCCATTGGTCTTGCCTCAGTGTAACGGACCTGCGTTGCTATCCGCCACAAGGATTGATTCCTGCGAAGACTCCGGAAATAGATGCAACCGATTATTTCGATGTTCATCTAAGTATCGAACTTCAGAAAGCAGGGACAGCTTGCAGGACACTAGCAGACTGCGCAAGGCTTTCTGAACCAGAGAGAAAGCGACGGGAGAGGACCATGAAGAGACTCGAAGGGAAAGTAGCCGTAGTGACCGGCGGAAACAGCGGCATCGGGCTGGCAACAGCAAAGCGTTTCCAGGAAGAGGGCGCGCGCGTTGCCATCGCAGGCCGCAGCAAGAAGACTCTAGACGAGGCGGTGAAAACGATCGGGAATGGCGTAGTGGCCGTGCAGGCGGACGTGGCCAAGCTCGCGGACGTCGACAAGCTGTATGCAGAGGTTTCGAAGAAATTGGGAAAGATTGACGTGTTGTTCGTGAACGCGGGAGTCGCGAAGTTCGCCCCATTTGCGGAGACTTCCGAAAGTTTGTACGACGAGCAGTTTGACATCAACACCAAAGGAGCTTACTTCACCATTCAAAAAGCAATTCCCTTTCTGAACGATGGGGCCTCGATCATCTTGAACACCAGCGTAGTGGATGACTTGGGCAGCCCCAATACCAGCGCTTATGCGGCCACCAAGGCGGCGCTGCGATCCTTCGCACGGACGGCTGCGGCAGAATTAGTGGGCCGTGGGATCCGCGTAAACACCGTAGCCCCAGGCCCAATCGTTACGCCGATCTTTGGACGAACGGGACTGCCGCAAGAAGCCATCGACGATTTCGCAAAGGGTGTCCTGACGCAGGTCCCGATGAAGCGATTTGGACAGCCCGAAGAAGTGGCCGGAGCGGTGGCATTCCTCGCTTCTGAAGATGCGTCGTACATTACCGGAGTTGAGATCAACGTGGACGGCGGAATGGGACAAGTTTAATTCAGTCGCGACGTTCACAGGATACAAAGGGCGGCCATAGGGCCGCCTTTTTTTTTGATATAGAGAGTCACCTTCCATGCGAAGGATCTGCCGAATCGGCGGAATTCATGTCGAGAAACCAGGTATGCGCGTTGTCGCTGGGAGAATGGCAATTCCCATCCGCGAAATAGGTGGCGGCACAACGAGCTGTGTATTGCTTGCGACGCGGCGACTGCGCAAATTGCCAGACCGTGGCATAAGGAACTCCGCTGGCGGATGGAAGAGGCGGATTTTGCGGGATAGCACATCCGGGCGAGGGAGGACAGGCGTCATTGAAGACCCAGTAGGCCAGTTCACGCTTGGCGATGTTGTTGCGTATGTCGTCGGCAGTAATGATGGTGATGCCGCCGCCTTCGTCGACGGGCATGCCCGAGCAATAGACGCCAGCGCGATAACCGGCATGCGCCAACTGGTCCACCCAAGCGCGAAGATACGCGTGATACACGGCAGGTAGGCGGCCGCCCTCTTCGATGTCCAGGAATATCACGGTGTGAGATGGAAAGCCTTCCTTTCTTGCGGCCTCCGCGGCTTGGCGCGCGTCGCTTGCTCCCTTTCTCCCGGCCGAGGACATTCGGCTTTTGAGATTGTTGAAGACGTGTTCCTCCGACCATTTCTGTTGAAGTTCGCTGCTCTGCGGGCCGCTGTAGAGAACCAAGAAACCAAAGCCCAGCGAGCGAAGGAGCTCGCGTTTGCCGGACCAGGAATTGGACTTAGCGCCGGGCGGAGGACCGAGCCAGTAACCGGCGAAGGAAAAGGATTTGCGCAGAATAGGCAGCGCTACATCGCCCGGATAGTCGTTTCGATCAAAGCCGAGATAGGCGCGCACGTCGGACGATTGCTGCGAAGTAGCGGGCACGGCGAGCACGAGACTGAACAGAGCGAGGAGCATCGGGCGCACGGAGTTAGCCCTCGCGAAGTTTGTGGCCGGCAGGCCCGAGGTCGGAATCCTCGATCGCAGATGTCTGGTTAACAATAATGGGACCCCCCCTCCCCCTGTTTTTCATAAGTGTTGATTCTAAACGTGGTTAAAGCGGGATTATATACTTGACACCACCTCGCATCTCTGTTACCCTTTCTTTGTGCTTAAGTCCTTCACAAACTTCTTGATGTGCTTCTTGATGATGCTGTGGCCTTTGCGCTTGAACAGATGCCGCATGGCCTCATCGTTCGTCATGTCCTTCGGGTGTTTTTTCTTTGGCATAAGGTGACCTATGGACGAAATGAACCTCGTTGAACTAATAAAAGACTTCGCAGATGAAAGCAAGTGCCGCACATACCTAGAACGCCTCCGTTGGCCCGATGGTGTCCAGTGCCTTGAATGTGGCTCTGCAAAGGTCTACCGCATTCTCAAGCGCAATCAGTTTGTTTGCGACGATTGTTCGCATCAATTCAGCGTGACGGCGAAAACCATCTTCCATGACACACATCTCCCGCTCTGGAACTGGTTTCTCGCGGTCTATTTGCTCTGCGAATCCCGCAAGGGGATGTCGGCCAATCAGATGAAGCGCATGCTTCACGTGAGCTATAAGACCGCATGGTACCTCTGCCATCGCATCCGTGCAGCCATGCTGGAAGTCGCACCGGAGAAGCTGGGCGGAACGGTAGAAATAGACGAAACATACGTCGCGGGCAAAAAGCGCCGCTGGCGTGCAAAGGGCGACGTGTCGGTTGTTATCGGCATCCGGCAGCGCAACGGAGACTTGCGGTTGATCCGCGCCGAGGATGTGAAGTCTGCGACGGTACGAGAGATTATCAACGCCAACGTGGGCAGCCACGTGGAAGTGATTATGACGGACGAATCGGCCATCTACCCCTACGCACTCGACAAGATGCAGAAGAATCTCCACAAGACCATCAATCACACGCGGGAATACGCGCATGGCGATGTTCACACCAACACCGTCGAATCTGCTTTCTCCCTTCTCAAGCGCGGCATTGTGGGAACGTGGCATAAAGTCTCTGCGAAGCATCTCCCGGCCTATCTGGACGAAATGTGCTTCCGTTTTAACAACCGAAAGAACCCTTTTCTTTTCCGCGATACTATGCTCAAACTAATTGACTCTCCGAATCTCGAATACAAACACCTCACTGCAAAAGTACAAGACGCCGCCTAGGGGATAAAGAGCGGAGGCGGCTTTATACCAGATGGCGTTATACGCTCTGCTTGCGCTGCCAAATGACTTGCTATTTCTCTGACCATGAGGGTGCCGACAGGAGAAGCTTGAACCATATCCTCCAAGAATTTATCTCGAATCCCATGTGCGACCAAATCTGTGGTTATACGTCTCGCCTCTGCTTCATAATTTTGGTCGTAGTAAAGAACAGTCTGCTGCATATAGGCGCTCGCCCTAGCCATATCTAACGGCGTGACGGATGATGGGTCTCCGCGACTTCTAGAAAGCAAAAGACTGAAAATTTCGGAAGATAGTTTTGCCGCCCTATATTTCAATTCAAGCAACTCATCAAATCCCTTGTGCCGCTGTTGCCTTTCGATTTGGGCTTGAGCCAAAACTGCTTGCGTATGAATGGAATCTTTCAATGTTGTTTGTATTTCCGTGGTTGTTGCGATTAATCGGGTAATGCGTTCTTCGCCGACCTTATCAGCATGATTGATTACGGCCATTTCCAATGCTGCTAGGCTACAAAAAACAAGAATGGCCAATGCATGCATCCATCCTCCCCATTTGCTTTTCTCTGGGTCAAATCTCTTCGTGACGAGGGGAAGGGCTGTCACGGCTGCAACCACAGCCAAGATGACCGTGAGCCATCCTGGCGGCAAATGTTGATAGACAAAACCCAGAAAAACATCAAAGCAATGCCGCACAAAGTTCTCCTCACACTTAAGGCTTTAGACTTTAAGCGGGGAGCATAGCCGCGACTAAGCCCTTGTGTCAAGGTTATAATCCCGGTTAAAGTCGTTTGTTTTGATAGAGTTTTGCAAGTGTTGATTCTAAACTAAGTTAGATCCGTGATTTTCATACATTTCTGCAAGTGTTGATTCTAAACAATTTACCTAGGCCGGCAGCACAGCCGGACAAGAACGACAGAGAGTTTGGCATGGGCTTACGGATGGAAGAAAAGCGGCGGCAAGCCGCTACGCTCCAAAGTGCCGGTCCACAAGAGCGCGCCCGCATCTGGTAGGTTGGGGGCTAGAAATTCCGGCACGTCAAATGAAAAAAGCGGCGAGAAGTCGCCGCAATCAGGAGATATTCGCACTCTTACCTGAAAGTATAGTAGCACAGGAAGAAAAGACCGTCAAGGTGCATTTCGCTGGGTTGGAAACGCTATTCGAGGGTTGCGCGCCAACAACTCATTTCATCCTCAATAAGAGAGAATGGTGCCCGGGGTGGGAGTCGAATAAACACTACTTTTAATAAGTCCTGTGTTTGGAACGGCGTTGCACCCCACCAAAGGGCCAAGTGGTACGGAATCGGTACAGTTCCTACACCGCCACACTTCCCGGCGCGGACAATTTGCGATAGGCAAATGTACCACGCACGCCGTTGACGAAGCCCAGTAGAATGATCACCCCGACGACCCAGCCTGCCGTCGCCGCGGCACCATGTGCATAGATAGAATAGGCGCGCTCCCCGACATAACCCAGCAATCCTACCAAGGCCCACGCTCTAGACATCCTGTAAACCCTCCACGCTATGATTGCGAACAGCCCCGCGTCAACAAGTGAGAGCGGAGAAAAGCCGGGAAGGATTCGAATATTGAAAATGGCAAGCACAGAGAACAGTGCAGTAACGCTAGCAACGAAAACGGCAGCGCCAGCACCTTGATGAGCGGCTCCTTTGGCCTCTACTTCGGTCTCCACCGAAGGCCACCATCCGCGTCCTGCGGCCTGCTTTTTGGGAGCTTCTGGCATTTCTGGAGCGTCTTAAGCGAGTGTTCCACCGTTAGCCTCAATGCTCAACGGGTTCGCGTACCGGGCTTGCCCGCGCAGTAAATAGCGTTGTTTTGGGACGGTTTGACTAACTTTTCGTCCACCTATACCCCTGTCCATTCACCTTAGTACGATTGTACTTTTTGATTATTATAATACATTTAGTTATCATTTGGAACATGGAGGCCACGGTGAAAGAGCCAATCAAAATCGAGACCGTAAAACGCACGGTAGAGACGACCTACGTTCGGGTCTCGGGCAAGTGGCTGTTTGTTCAAACTCAGACCAAAGAGGAGATGAAGAATGAAAACCAAACAAGCAACGCGTGAGCCGAAGAAAGCAGCGGCTCCGAAGAAAGCCAAGTCGGAGAGGAAGAGCCAATACGACAACGAGAAAATCGTCGCCATGTATAAGAAGGGCCACTCGATTCCCGAAATCATGAAAGAGGTCGGCTGCTCCTACCCGTGGGCGCGTTGGCAGTGCGTCAAGGCTGGCGTGTTCAAGCCCGGTAGCAAGAACAAGGAGGCCAAGTAGAGTGAAGAGAGACGGCTATCGAGTCGAGTGGGGCCGTGGGGATCGATATCACTCCAAAGTCCAAAGGATATCCATCCGGAGGTGGATGGCGGGGACGACCAAATTGCAGACTTGATTCGGCAACAGCCGGTCACGAAGTGTGCGGACGCGCATGCTTCTCAAGTTCCTTAAAGTATTTTGCATCAGCATAGACGGATTTTTTCCTGGAATGATCAATCCAGCTCAGAAACAGAGACGGATTCTTCGGCACTCCTGCAAAGCGGCGCGTCAACAAAAGGAAACACTGCTTGCGCGTCCTCGTTAACGCGACAAGGAACTTACAAATCTCAATGTCATCGATTTTCGCCGGATTCCTGGGCAGATCGCCATCATGTAATCCGACGACAAACACGTACTGCGCCGACAATCCCTTTGCACTCTGAAATGACGTCAGCTTTATTGTTGGTTTCCCGAATTCGGGCTGAGGTCCCTTTGTCTTAGCGGCGGGCTCTTCAAATTTCTGCACTTCCGCAAGAACGCTAACACGGTAGGCCTTCGGTATGATAGTGACGAGCGGTTTTGTGGAAAGCATTCGTGCGACAGCTTTGGTAAAAAATGTTGGTTTATCGACTTCGAGCATGATTCGCCAGCCCAAAGTTGACCCTGCATCTCCCTTCAAGACCTTCAAGCCATCTTCGCGCGTTATCTGGTCCTCCTCTCCTTCTGTGCCTTCCTTTTCATCCAAGACATATCCTAGGTCTTTTAAGTGTGCCGAAATTTGGCTCAAATACTGTTTGTTGCCGATGACCAGAACAGTCGGATACCCATCTTCTCGAGAGTCTTTGATGTACTGTAAAGGAATCGACCTTACGACCTCCGCGATCACGCGTCCAAAATAATTCCCTCCACCGCTCTTTTGGATCGAAGTTTTTATCACTTGCAGGTTTGGGTGCGCTGCGCTATCGCGCTCCTTAGATGGTGGAAAATACCGATATTTTTTGGGAATCCGACCGTTGAGAAGTCCAGCCGCTGTCGCGGCGCGCACCACATCATCAAAGGCACCCACGACAACCTCGGGACACCTGAGACAGAATGGCAGTTCAAATGCTTTGAAATCCGGTGACGAATAGCAGTCTCGTATGAAATTCCAATTCGAACTGCGTAAGGCACCGTAGAGTACTTGGTCGTCATCACCCGCAACAACAATTGGGTTCTTCCGAGCAAGCAGGTCGAGCAAGGAGATTTCCAGCAGATTGAAGTCTTGGTATTCGTCGACGAGGATGAGTTCGTGGCGTTCGGCCGCGTGCGGTGCGACCGCTAACTGCAAGTAGACGCGGAAGACCATGTCATCGAAACTAACAGCATCATAGTAGTTCGACCGCTCGAGAAAAAAGCGCGTCTCAATGCCGTCAACCGCTTGGCGCATGAGTTTTACAAAATGAGGCGGCGCTTGGTCACCTGCGTGCAAAAACGACCAGTCGCTTTTTATCACGGTCGGCAGCTTCGGAAAAAGTGTGAAATCTTCGCTGAGCCCCTCTCTCAAGTAGGGATTCTGATGCAACAACTGCTTACAGTGTGCGTGAAACGTGAATACATCAGCGAGCCCTGACAGATCGTGCCTCAGCTCATCCGCGAGGGCACTGATAAATGTCACGACGAGATGGCTGGCCTCCTTGTTGGCTTCCTTACTCTTTGCGAGAAGTGTCTTGAATAGCGAAGTCTTGCCCGCTCCGGGGCCAGCAACGACTATTTTCTTGGGATGATTCGACTGCACGACCAGGTCAATAGCAGTTTTCAGTTCGCGCTTGAACTCATCTTCATCGTGTTTGGTATAAGGCATTTTCTTTGCGTGCCTAAACCAGCAGGTGAACCACAAAGCCCAGCCCTAGTGTGAGGCTCCTCGAAAGAACCCTGCTGAAAATCATTATGCCGATGTCTGACCATATACTTTCCGTCTCCGAACGGACTTCCTCTTTCACGTCCTCCATTTTATGCTCGGGGACGCACGCGTTGAGAATGATGAACAGAGCGTTCCAGCGCCGCTCATGCGCAGGATTTTCCTGCTCACCGACTCCGGTCATCAGTCCGAATAGCATATTCAGTCCGAATATTAGCCAGTAGCTTGCCTCGGGGACGTGCAGCAGCGGAACGGCGAACCAGTTCCAGAACTGCATGAGCACGAACACGGTGTAGAAGCCGACCAAAGTAGAGGTGGCCCAAGTCATCGCAAGTTTCTTCCAATCGCTCATCGTCCCTCCTAGCGAGACGGGAGCATACATCAGGCCGGCAATGACGACGAGAAAGGATAAAGCCCCGAATCGCGAGGTTCGGGCCTGATGGATTGAAAGGGTGTTGAGGGCCTAGTTCATTCCTGGAGGGGCTTCTGCCGGGGCCGGGGCAGCATCGGGTACGGCAGCGGGTTCTGCGGCGGGTTCGGCCCTTTTTGTTTCATCAGCGACTGGTGTATGGGCTTCAGCGGGGACAGAATGGAAGTCTGGCGCCTTACCTGTGCGTTCTGCGGAGAGAAAGGAAATTTCGGATTAGCCCATCACGAAGAGAAAAAGAAAGCGAACTCTACCAAGAAACTGAACTTTGATATGTACCAGTGCAGGAATTGCATGGGCTTCGCTCACGTCCTGTGGTCTGCCAGTGAGTTTGGACGTTCGATGCGGGGGGGTTTATACGGCTTTCATGTTCTTCCGTGGCCGATTGGAAAAGCCGACCCATCGGAGAACTGGCCAGACGCGGTACAGCGATTTTGGATCCAAGCGAAGGAATCAGTGAAGGGCGAGAATTGGGACGCGGCCACGGTGATGGCGCGAAGTGCGCTGCAATTTGCCATGCGCGACAAAGGAGCGGCCAGTAAGAATCTAAAAGCTGAAATCGAGGACCTTGCGAACAAGGGTGTCTTGCATCCCTTGATGAAGGACTGGTCGCATGAGGTGCGTGAGTTAGCAAACGATTCAGCACACCCTGATCCGAAAGCACCGCCAACTGACCCGCAAGACGCCAGAGATATCGTGCAATTCCTTGACTTCCTGCTGATGTACCTGTACGACTTGCCGAAACATATAAGCGATTACAGACAGCGCCGGAGTGCAGCCACGCCCTCTGGTTCAATTCCCGGTGCTGCCTCAGTTCCTTAACCCGAACCCGGTGCAATCCGTATCACCGGCTCCGTATTCGGCAGCCCGTCTTGCTCCGGTGGCATCAGTCGTATCCAGCGTGCTTCGCCGCAACGCGCACATTTTTCGCGAAGTGGGCATCAGTTTGAAATTCGCACGTCGCTAAAACGAAAGTGGATACCAGATCAACTCCAGTTTTTGCTTGACAGATATCTAAATAATTAGGTAGCTTTTGCCGTCCTTCCACTCAGAAAACGACTAGGCTGCGACAGCATAGGTGCAAATCCTGTGGCCGATGAACAACCACTGAACGGGCCAAAACCAAAGTGGTATTCGCCGATGCTTCAGTTTGTCCACAAGAAATATGCGCCCGTGCTTGAGTTTGCCAGCAAGATATATGCGTTCCTCGGTTGGTTTATCGAGCAAGTTGTTGTCCCCGTGGCGCCGTTAGGAGTAGTTAGATTAATTGATAAACTCTTAGGGTACAAAAGTGTCGGATTCCACGACGAGAAAATCTTAATTTATGCTTTCCTATTGCCGCTCCTGTATGTGCGCGAAATACCGGTCGGAATTGTGAGAACACTGATATCCATTGCATCTGCGCTTGGTCTTCTGCTTCTCGGACTTGCCTATGCTGTCCAGCACGAGCCAAATCCACCAGATGTATCTAGGGTATATGACTTCGGATTAGGACTTTGTATCCTTTACGTTGTTCTCGCAAGTTTGTACGAGATCGTCAAAATCTTCAGGTCGCGACCCGTGAGCTAAATGGCATGACGAAACTCGCTTTTGCCTTTATTATCGCCGACAGCATCGAGCCACTGCTGGTCGCGATTTCCTTCTTCGCGGCTGCGTTAACGGTGTTGGCCTACATGTCCACGATTTGGAGGGAACGCTTTCGCACGGTCAAATACCTTACTCGCCTGCTTGGCGAGCAGTACGGATTCTGCCGCACAATCTACCGGGTCAACTATGAAATCCAGTCAGACGGCTCGGCGGCTGTCACCTACGACGAGACTCTGCACGTAATTAATTCCGATCTTCAAGGAATCGAACATCATACTAGCATCCCCAGTGAGCCTGAACGACTGGTCGGTGAGTTTCGAATCACTGCGCAGGTCAAGGGTAAGGACGTCGAAGTCAGCCCGAAATTAATCTTGGCGACGCCAACCAGGCTGTTCTATCAATTGCTTTTCAGTCCGCCACTGAAAGCCGGAATGGACCTTGAATATGGGTACAAGGTCGAATGCCCGGCGGGTACGTTTCTCGATTCCGAAAAAGCCTTATATCAGCGCGGCCTGCCATTCGACTACATTTCTAGCAAAGTGTCGTACCCTACAGAACAATTTGAAATCTGTGTCTCGTTCCCGGAGAACTGGCGGATTGAAAGAACGCGACCTGATGTCTGGATGGGTGATGCGCGGCTTGAGCTTCCTAGGGAAGCCCAGCGATTGGGTGAAAAACAACTAGAGGCGGGAAAGATTCAAAATAGATCCTTTCTCCGCCTCAAAGTGGCTTATCCTGTACTGGGATTGAAATACGTCATTTCGTGGATTCCATCCCAGAAGCTGTCCAACAAAGATTAACCAGAATCATTTTCACTGAATTCCATAGATCCCTCCCCAGAGGCGCCCGACCCGTCGAGCGTGTTCACAGTATTCCTGGCGGTCCTCAATGTCAAGTTCGGCATTTCTACACGTCGCCTAAGAGTTTAGATGCTGGCCGCGTCCTTTGGATGCGCACGTGTCGGGCCACCTACAACGCATGGGTCTAATTCCCGTATGTCATTGACGAGACATTGTTTACGTCGTTCCCTTTAGCCCTGCCTACTGTAAGAGATGTGTCAAAGAACGGCAGATACTTGCTAAGTTGGTGACAATTTTTGGCATTAGCTTTGAGCGGCCAAATCGACATAATACCTGGCATCATCGGGGATGATACCGAATCTCTTGGCGATCTCTTCCCACGTGGAGCCATTCTCCCGCATTTGCTGAGTGACAAGCCGCTTCGCCCGTTGATAGCCATTCTTGACCGAGTTTTCGCGCTTTACGCCAAAGCGGTCAGCGATTTCCCGAAATGTTTGCCCGCTCAAGACGAGTTGGACAAGTTCTTCTCCCTGCGGCAATTTGGCTATGCGCGAATTCGGTCGATACATTCTGAGTTTGCCACGCATCCAGGCGCATTGCGGTGATGTCGCCTCAAACCCAAGAACCCGTGCTGAGGCACACAGACCCGCCAGAATGTGGCGAACAAGACTCGGCATCATTCCCAGTTCTTTGCCAACGACTGTTGAGTCGTGACGAAGCCGCCATGAACGGTAGGCGACTGCGGCATCCCGCTCAAGGTACCCGCCCGCTTTCTTCACAGTGATGACATGGGTCTCGTGATTCGCAAATTGCTCATCGCAAGGAATGATGGTCTCGACAAGCTTATCTCCGAGCTTTTCCAGACGCCGACGTGGGCTTTCCCCGAACCGTGCGCTTGCATAACGCTCGAAGTGGGCATCCGCCAGCTGTTTCAGGTCACCGAGATTCTCGGCAAACTCGTCCGGGACGCGACCCTGCCGTTGCATGTAATTCCACAAGCTCTGTGCCAGCACGAGCCGAAATTGCTTGTCATTGTTGGTAAAGTCAGGCACCCACAGGTCGGCACGGTCTGAACGGCGGTGAATGCGCATTCTCTCCATGTCGCTGAAGGCGAGTCCCGTTTCCGAAGAAACCGCGCGTGTCCGTTTGGCGAACTGCACGCGTGCATAACGCCGGGGTCCGCGATAGGGGAGTCGAGTGATCGGGAAGGTTTTGGCTTGTTCTTTCAGGCGGGCTTCTTCTTCTGGTGTGGTGAAACGTGGTCTCCCGGACTGGTCGAGAAACCAATCCCGCTTTTGCTCGCAACGTCTGATGTCATCGGTATGAGCCTTGTCGTATTGCCCCATTTGGTTCACCTCAAGGTGACATGGAGCTGTGACGTTCACAGATGGAAAGAGCCGGGGAAGGTCCGCCATAATCGAACGTTGCCCCGGCTCTCTCCGTTATCTAGCCCGAATGCCGCAGGCCATCGGGAAGAAATTGTTAGCTGTGGTTTTGCAGAACCGCGAACGGCGCAGGTGACCCGGCGTCGGTGAAGAGTAGGCTTCCGCCATATCTCACAAACATCCGCATTCCGACGAGACCCTTCTCAATCAAGCCAGCGGCTTCCTTCACGACCTGCACACGGGTGAGGTCATCGCTGACCATGCGCGTGAGCCAGTAACTACCATCGCCAAAGACGACGGGGTATTTGGAAGCACCGATGCCATCCATTGACGGAGCAACGCGAACAGGCTTGCCGAAAATGAACGCTTCGGGGCCTTGCCACTGAACCAGTGGATTGCCCTGCTTGTTGACGAGTTGTGCGAGGTAGACGAGTGTGTCGTCCGACATAAAGAACGCGGCCTTCGGGGAGTTTCGGTAAGCCTTATTCAAGCTGTAATACAGCGTGGCAATGTCCTTCGAGCCGATGCTGTTCGCGGCGGTCTCAGCGCCTCCCGTGTTGGAAGAGGAGCCAACGGCACTCACCGGGGTAACTCCCGCAGCGAGCAGCGAAGGAATCAAACCAAGCGGTTCGCCAACACCGGAGCCGTTCATGAGTTTTGCAGCGGCACCACGAGCGATTCTGTCGGCGGCGAATTTCTTGAACATCTCAATCGCCCCGCCCATTGCTTCCACATCCTGCACGACCTCAATGGGTACGCGCCAGAGTGGAGAACGGAACGAGTAGACACCGTTAAACGCAGCGCCCGGAGCACTGAGGTTCTGTTCGGATGAAGTCGTGTTAGCGGCTTCACCAACAGGAACGCCAATCGCTTCGATGTCGCCGTAGACCGGAATCTGTTCGATGCGGCCGTTCGCAGTTTCTTGATAGCTCACCGCTTCGGGGTCAAACACTGCGTCATGCGCGGCCATTGCAGCGTAGACTTCGGAAATAAATTCAACGGGGGAAAAGAAACCTAGACCAGAATACGACCCGACACGCGCGAGGATGTTCCCCTGCGTTTCGTTCGTTCGGATTTCAGCCGCCTTTAGGACCATTGCCGACCAGCCTTCCGCCTTGGAACGCTGTTCAGAGGTCATTCGGGTGGGGTTAATTCGCCGCGATTCAAAGCCGTGCTTGCGCGCAGATTCGTCAACCATTTGCTGGTTGAGGTCGTCGAGAGTTACCTCTCCGGTCTTGAGCATCGCAATTTGAGAAAGCAGGAGGTTGTAACTCCGTTGCTCTTGCGAGGTGAGAGTCGGTTTATTGGCAAGTGCGCTTGCACTCTCCATCAAAACTGCGACGCCCTTTACGTCAATTTTAGACATGGTATTACCTTTCGTGTTGCGGGTTTGGATTTTGTGCTACTAGTTGGCCGCGAGGTACAGCAACTGCCGGCGTCGGAACTGCACGCCCGCTGTGTCTGGTATTTCGGGGATAACTAAATTCGTCGGGATGAAGATGTTCGAGCGCTGCTCAACAATCGTCATGTTCTCGGCGCGAGCTTCAACGCTCGTGCCCGTGTAAGCGGGAAAGGTCACAATGGAAACGTCGTTAACCGCACCAAAGCTGCGAATGTTCCGCCGGGGGAGTTTGCGACCGCGCTCTTGCGGGTCGTCGCCTTCCATATCCCATTCAGCATCGGGGTCATTGAACGCGAAACTGCATCCGTTGATGTCGCCGCGCTTGACGGAAGCATAAGCGTCTCTCGCGTATCCGGTGTCGGGCAGTTCGGCGGTGAATGCCAAGCCGCTCGATACTTCGTGTAGGCGCAAAGTACCTGCGGAAACTCTCGCCATGATTTTGCTTGGATCGTGATTGAGGAGCAGCGCAATATTGTCGCCGCGCTTGAGGGCACTACGAAAGGCACCGGGCATAATGCGTTCAATTACCCGCTTGCCGTTCTCTAGTCTAATGACTGCCGGTTGGTCGTATCTTGCGGCCATGCCAGCGAGTCGCATCGGTCCAGCGCCTTGGGAGGCGCTTCTTACATCGCACAGAACTGTCCGTGTCTCACTCAATTGTTGCCTACTTTCGGGTTTGGGTTTGTACTGCTACATCAGAAAATAGAACTGCTAACGAACTCCGGCACTCTGTCGGCCACGCGGTCGATAATATTCGGGCGCTTGCGTTGACCTGTACGAATTTGAAGCTGAACCAACTGCTCCAACTGTTCCTTCGATGGGCGGGACTTCCCGGCAAGGGAGTTCTCTGTGCTCGCGTCGCAATGTTTGAACACAACCTTGTCAAGGTCGCGGATGCTCAAGAACTGCGCCGTCTGCTTGCAGTACGAGCAGGAAACTTTAAGATAGGGTTTGCTGTCGTATTCCGTGAGACACAATTTCCAGACAACACCTTCAGGGAAGTTCGGTGCCGCCTCATCGGGTTTCAATGCAAATGCGCGTTCTTCGGCTATCATGCGGGCTGCTCCTGTTGTTTCTTCTTCGGCTTATAAGACTGGCAGTAGCAAAAGGCGTTAACGCAATTCGGGTCATGGCCCGGTGGCGTGTAGGTCGGGACGGAATCGTCGTCGTCTACGACCAGCTTCGACTTGTCAACAGCCGTTTCCATGTTTCTCTCTCCGGGTGTTATTACTTTTCGGCCATGATGGAGCCGAGCAGTTTCTCAAGCTCCGGCTTGAATTCCATCAACACGAACCAGTTACGCGGGAAATTCTTGAGACCTTTCTCGCGGTTGTACTTGCGGATCGCTTTGTTCGCCGCGTTCACCGCTTGAACCATCGCCTTCAGTTCGGTCACCGGGAACAGCGGACTGTTCACCTGCTCCAGCGTTTTCTTTGAGATTCTGTCGCGCAGCAAGTTCTTCACGTTGTTTCTCCACATTGAAAATCGGGCGAACCGCTCGTGGGCGGCTCATGAAGCTGGCCATCGGGTCTACCGGAGCACCCTCTTCCTGCTTTGCTTTGGTCTTACGAACCTTGTCGCGGGCGTCGGGTGTCAGGCCAAGGCTCTTGGCTAGGGTGAGCAGCCGAGATTCGCAGTTCTCCACGACCTTGATGAGCGGGTTCGGGCGATCAACCGTGTGGTCTTTGCCATGATTGTCAGTCACGGTGGTGGTCACGATGAACTGGGTTCCCAGTTCTTTCTTCGCAGCAATCCACCGAGCGTAAACCTCGGCGTATAACGTGAGCGCCAGGAAGTCACCACTAGTTGCGGTTCTCCGCTCAAGCAGAATCTTGCAGGCTCGCTTGAATTCGCTTCGCGCTTCAGGGCCTAGGTGACTGGGGATTCTTGGCCTGCCGCCTTCGTAAACGCTGTCAAGCGCCTTTGCGGCTTTGCTCTCCGTACCCTGTACGAAGTGTTCGTGCTCGGATTTGGCTGGGCGTCCCATCAATCTCCAAAAGTTGCGCCGGGGACGGTAGAGATGCCGTCCCTAGCGCGGTTCTGCCATTGAGTGGCCTGAGTTCCACTCGGCGACAGAAAATCGCTCTCGCAAAAGGGTCAGTTCGGCATGAGAGCGAAACTCGTAAAAAATTTTGTGAGGAAGTCTGACCCTTCGCATTTCCGTCCGCAGGTGTTACGGCTCGCCAAAAGAGTCGTAAAGCGGGCGCAAAGTGACCCACAATACGGGCGTCCACGTAAGGAACGAATCGAAAAGTTTCGGAGATACGTGAATAAGACTCGCGCTGCGGTAGGAGGGAGCCGAGCAAAACAAAAAGCGACCCATGTCCGGCGTGACTCGACGATGGGCTGCGATTTCAGGTTGAAACGAAGGACGTTGCGAGCAGGTTGAGCCTGCGGGTCCGTATTGGCTTGGTCTCACGGTACCAAACAACGGCGGCGACTACGCCATATCAGCCGCCAGCTACACGCCGAGGGCTATTAGCCTGTTCTGTATGGGATTGGTGAGCTTTCGAGGTAGTTTTGGTGCAAAAGGGAACCCGACGAATCGCTCTCGATGGTCTTGGCAGGCCACGATCCGCCGGGCTGGAGGTTATCCAGTACGGCTTAAGCTGTGTGTTGGGTTTCAGATCCAGCGAATTCGAAAGTTCTGCTCTGGCACTCTCGGTCGTCCGTCGTTTTCGCGGAGCAGACAGTAAGCCTCGTAAACCTTGCTTGGCATTTTGTCCTGCCGTCCGCAATGTCTGAACTGGGCGTTGAGCGAGATATTCCTGAACTCTGTTGAGAGTTTGCAAATAGGGCAGCTTGCAACGACCTGCGCGTCTCGGCCATGACCACGCGCATGCCACGTGACCCTATTCGGGTCCGGCTCTCCTGGGACTTGCCCCGGTAGACAGTACTCGTCAGTTTTGCCCGTGTATTCGTTCGCCATAACTATCCAACTTTGTTGAAGCTCAAAACGTGCCGACATCTATCGTCGAACTGAAACTGATGGTGCCGTCTTGATTTTTCTGAATCGCGTAGGTTCCTGGTGGTGCAAGCGACCCATCTCGAATTTGCATGCCAACAGATGCCAAGAAGCCATCAGTGGGCACGAGTACGGCCACCGTTAAACCAGCTTGAGTTGGCCGAAGCGCGCCACCGCTGATACAGAAAAACATTTCACCGGTGTCATTGAAATGAACGAAATCCCCCGCTGCTACTCGCAGATTTTGAGCGGTGCTCTTTGTGCCAATAAAGTTCGACATTTTTACGCTGCTTTCTTTGGTGCTGCCGCCATGAGCTTTTGGAGGTACGCTTGCGTCTCTTTACGGCTCGCCTCAAGGTCGGCCTTAATAGCGGCTTGACGGCGCTCGTTTTCTTCAATCTCTTCAATCTCGGCCAGTTCGGCGGCTAGCTTCTGTTTGGTCTCGGCCAGTAGGCGTTTCCTCTCGCGCTCATACTCGGCGGCGATGATTCGCCCAAGTCGCTCGGCACATTTTCGATGCCATTGGTCACGCTTGACTTCAGCGCAGCGAATACGGTGACGCTCCGTTGATGCCTTGCCCGGGTGATGCGTGCCCCGGCGCGTCTTCCTCTTTCGCGGCTCGCCCCATTCGAGTTCATCCCAGAGGCGGTCAAGTTCTGGAGGCAGCACTATGCCGCCCGGTTTCCGAGGCGTGTCCCTGTGTCGTGTAAAATTCATCGTGGACATGTCTAACCTACTCCCCCGGTGTTACTCCCTCTTCTTGATAAAATCGTCGGCGGCGGCTAGCAACGAAGCGTGGATGTCCGCTTTTTCTTTCTGGTCACGCTTATGCTGTTCCGCAGACCAAGCGCACCCCTTATTCGCTATCTCTTTCATTTGCTCAGGGTTTGAATACGGCGTTTTCAAAAGCTCTTGCTCAGACTGGGAGAGTGTTTTGATAAACTCAGGGCCGAAGTGGTGCTGTATTTGGTACACGAAACCTGACACTTCACCGGCCAGTTTGGTTTGTGCGTCATCGCGCTTCTCTTTGGCGACACGATCGGTCCGTTTCACGTAGCCTTCAAAGCCCGCTATCAGCGTCACGTATGGGTGGGTGGTTTTCGAGTTCCACGGCTCATCTTTTACCCAAAGCATCGCCGCATTCAGGAACACGTTTCCCCCGAACTGCTCGGCCTTCGCCTCAAGCTGCTTTCTCTGAGAGGGTGTGATGTTCAGCGGAAACTTACCGTCGCCGTGAGCAATGAGCCGCGCCACCGCCGCGCGCGGGGCCAATTCAGCTTCAACCACTGGGCGCTGGGGTTGCGGTTTCTCCGGGGCGAGGTCGGTCTTGGCGACTAGGGTCGATTCTCCCTTGGCCGAAGGTTTTGACGAGTCTACACACACATCACACGGGGTCGCCGAAGGCACAGGGATAGGCTGTGTGTGATGTGTTTGTGTAATAAGAGGGGATACTTCCGGTTCTAACCGGAGTGGTTTCCCTGCCATAACCGGAGTGGGAGTGGTGCCATAACCGGAGTGGGGTTCTCCGGTTAGAACCGGAGTGGCTCCTGCCATAACCGGAGTGGCTCCCTCTCCGGTTAGAACCGGAGTGGTATAAGGTTCCTCCATCCAAGCAAGCTTTTCGGCGAACGTCATGGAGGCCCAGTTTTCTGACTTGGCCCGCTCCGGTAGGTCAGGAGCCTCAAAATCTTTCAGGCTCTCAAGGTAAGCGGTCCGCTCCTGAGGGCTCATGTTTTCCCAAATGGCAGCCATCTCGGTAAAGATTTTGTGGATGGGAGCAGCTTGCGGCGAATACTGGAGCCACTGGTCGCGTTCCTTCATCGACATCTGGCGAGCGGGCACACGGATGGGCTCTGCCTCATCATTTGGCCTGCAAGGGAATGACGGACAGTTACCGGGGTGAAGCTTCACGTACTCTTCGTGAGTGCGGAGCCGGTAGGTGTTGGGGCCGAGTGTGTTGTCCTTACGGCGACGGCTCGCCTCTTCGAGCACAATCCAATCATTCTTGAGCAGCCAAGCAATGGCTTCATCGGCGGTCTGCGGCTCGCATGGCACAGCGTTCGCAAGCGTCGGGCGAACCGATGCAGAGAATATCAGGCGACCTTCATTCTGCTTTTGCCAGTAGGCAGCAAACCCCGACATGACGTCCCATACCTTCATCACGGTAGTGGCAGGCATGTGCCGTTTGGCGTTGCATCTGTCGGGAGGGCAGGTATAGACCCGCTTGGTCTTAGCGGAAATTTCTTTGGTCACGGGAGTTGCTCTCCTCAAGTTTCTTGCTGATTGTCTGTTTCAAAGTCATAGGGGTGCCATTCTGAAAACTGATTTCGAGGGAGCCCCACATTCTTGTTCGCGCTGCTTCGGCGAAGAGGTCTTGCAGTTCTTTCAACATCTTTGGTGTCATATGGTCGCCTCCCTCACTTAACCGTACTGAATCGTGGCCGTTTCTCAACGGGGATCACGCACACTTACGCGCGCCAATTTGACTGCGGTTCGTTTGTTTGGGAGCTTGTTGGTAGGGAATACCCGGTGAGCCGCTTACCCTCGCATCTCACCGTCAAAATAGAGTGTAGACTAATCGTGGAGCGTAATCAACTAGAAATTGCTTCACGATTCCGTTCAAGAACAAAGCTCCGGTTACGAAGCAGGCACAGCAAACAGCATAAACCGTAAAAAACCCAAGCCAATGTTCTAGACTGGGCTTGGGTTTATGACGACTTTTGCAGACTTTGGACGAAAAGGCGGGAGTGCCCGGACGAGAAGGAAGAGAGCGGCTGCTCGGGCTAACGGAAAACTTGGTGGTCGTCCATACTCTCGAACGCTAGCTGAATTCCTATTACGAAGAAAAATCCCTCCAGAACAGCAACGGCTGGTCGAGAAGGCTTTTGGCGACCTTTTCCAGCACGAGCAAGAGGCTATACGAAAGTATTTCCATGTAATGGACTGGGCGCTCTCTCCCATTTACACCGACGCTTTTATACCAATTAGCCGGATCCTCAATCGAGACATTCGGTTCTACATAAAAAAGTTTCGCCTCATAGCAAACCACCTTTTCGCTAAAGCCAGGCCGCCGAAGCCAAGAATTTACTGGGAGTGGAGACATCCTTCTTATGAAGAGGAGGAGCGGTGGGAAGCTCGGCACGAGTCGGGAATTCCATGCCCGTCGCGGAAGGTCCGCGTTGACCCCACGCGCCTGCCTTCTTTCAGCTATATGAAATGGCTTTTTGAACACAACAATGGCAAATTGTCCGTTGCTGAAATTTGTGACGGGGCTGGTGCACAGATGACTCGGCGACGCGCTGAAATTTTGCTCGATTATTTGCGGCGACAAACTGCAAATAAATCTTGAAGACTCTTCACGACGAAATTATAATTGTGTCACTGGAAGGGTAAGCACCCCACGCGCTGGCGGGTGCAAGCAGTTACCCGGACTTCCAGCAGCGCGACCCCTACCGACGGTTTAGCATCACCTGCAAACGCGGGGAATGCCACCGAATCCAACTCAGGATTCGTGTGCCCGTGCCCGAAACCGTTGTAGCTGCAAGCTCGCCCGTATACCCTATAACCGCAACGCCGTTACCCACAGGCAAAAGAGGGCCAGTGGCGAAACGACGATTCCAGAAGGGCTGCTTCATAAAAGAGGCAGACGGTAGGATGTACTCAATTTTCTACGACGATATTGAGGGCGACACCAAACGAGTGCGTCAGTTTCTCGGTAGCCTTCAACAAACCTCCGAGCGTGCTGCTCGTCGAGAACACGACCGGATCATGCAGCAAGTAAACCGCAGGCGTGGTAGTGTCGCGCCTGCTTACCGTGGGCAGACTTTCACCGATGCGGTGAATCTATGGCGGCAAGCCATTGCCCCTAACCTCTCACCTGCCACGGTTCGGGCTCGCGAGTCTGGATTGCGGCTTTACGTCCTGCCGCGGTTTGGCACCTCAGCACCCCACGCAATAGGCGTGCAGGAACTCCAACAATTTGCCACTGAACTACGGAAAAAGGTCTCTCGAAAAACTGTCATCAACCTCCTTAGTTCGGTGTTTGCTGTTTTCGACTATGCCGCTCGCTGCGAAATCCGAGTACCCACTGTCGGTTTCAAAGACCTTGAACTCGGCTCGGAGCAAGCGGTTATCGTTCCTTTCTTCACCCGTGAGCAGGCGATCCAAATCATCAACACGGCGAAGGAACCTTACAAGACACTCTTCGCCGTCGCTTGGAGTACGGGGTTGCGTGCCGGGGAGTTGCTTGCTCTAACGGTAAGCGACCTTGATTTTGATCGCAAAACAATCCGGGTCAACAAATCTGCTGATGACCGGACGCGGGAAGTTCGCCAACCCAAGACCAAGAATTCCATAGCCACGCTTCCGATGCCGTCCGCGCTGGAGCCATTGCTGAGGAATTATCTCGAACACCACTACAAACCAAACCCTGCCGGGATACTGTTTACGAATCGGCAGGGCACACGCTCAATGAAGCGCGAATCTCTCGTCCAGTTCGTGTTGAAGCCAATCCTCAAGCGTTTGGGCATACCTGCGAAGCGAGCAGGTCTCCACGCCTTTAGGCATGGGTTGGCAACCGAGCTGGCGGAGTCCTGCGTACCGTTCAGCGTCTTGCAGCAGCAATTACGTCATGCCGACGTGAAGACCACGCTTAGAATCTACGCCCACGCGATTCCCGCAAGCCAGCGTGAGGCGATGGAGAACATTTCAATCGGTACAGTAATACCGATTGGTACAGCAAATGCGAGCTAAGTATTTTGTTTAGAACAGAATTGGTGCCCGGGGTGGGAGTCGAACCCACATGAGGAAAAATCCTCGGAGGATTTTAAGTCCTCAGCGTCTGCCATTCCGCCACCCGGGCAGGGCAGTGTTCTAAAACATAGCACAAACAAGATTTAATTGACTCGAATGCTCTTGGTTTCAAAGGCTGTCCTATGGCGGGAAATCATATCAGTATTGGACATGCAAAGTAGAATGTCCTTCAGGAGTCTCATATTCGGTCTACTGGGTTCCTGGAGGTAGACATGGCGAAGAAAAAAGCCAATCCGCATTGTCCCGTCCCCGGCTGTCAGACGAAACGACCGCACCTGGCCGATCCGATAATGCAGGGTATCCACCGAGAATTTTCAGATCCGAAGAAAATCGCCATGTGGTTCAAGGTCGGAATAGCAGAGTTGAGGGCATCCATGCAGCGAGATTTAGAAGAAGGTCGCATTTTTGCCTATTTAGCACGTTGGCGTCAGCCGGAAGAAATCTATTGTCGTGCATTGTATGCACTCTTCATTGCCAAGCCCGAGGAATTGCCTCACTTGTTCTCTGGTGAAATGCCGAACGGCTTTCGTGGAATCTACCGGGCTGTAAACAAAACAGTCTTTGAAGGTCGCGGCATTCTGGAAACTCCGCAACCCGGACTGAGTGGAGGAGAATTTACCACAATGGACATGTTGAATACCTCCGCTCATGCGTCGTTTCCCTTGTTCATTACTGCTATCGGAATTGCACGCAATCCTGCGTGCCAAACGGGTTTCCCCAAGCACATAGAGCACTTGCAGAAGTACTGCAACTATCTGAATTACATGGAAGGGATGTTCAACGCCGGGAAGCCCAAAGAACATGTTCTGCAAGGGGTAAGGAATCTGCACAAGCCTGCGTCAGCATGGAAGCAAGAGACTGCTCCGAACCAGAAACCTTAGACTCGAAATTAAGACCGGGAGAAAACTTGCGAGCAGTAACTACAAGGCCGACGAGACGGAAGTCCCAGCGGCGGCGAAGACGGTGGAAATTTCTGCTTCGGCGAAAGAAAGGAAGGACCGGACGACAACTGAGTCAAACTGAGTGCCACTTGCCTCATTGAGCCGGCGCACAGCTTCCCGGAAGGGCAGGCCTCTTCGATAAGGACGAGAAGAAACCATGGCATCGAATGCATCGATTACACAGACGATACGCGAAACAATGGGAATCTCGGTGCCCTTGAGCCCCGCTGGGTAGCCCTTGCCATCAAAAGATTCGTGATGATGGAGAATATCAAGAGCGGCGCGCTCGAAGCCGGGAAGCATGCGCAGGACGGCCCAGCCGTACTCGCAGTGTTTTTTCATGAGCGCGTATTCCTCTGCATCGAGGTGCTCGGGCTTGCGGAGGATGGAATCCGGGATGCCTACCTTGCCGATGTCGTGCAAAAGCGCGGCAACTTCGAGATTCTGAAGGTCGGCTTCTTCCAGGCCCAGTTCCTGTCCGACGCGCATACCCCACTCCGCGAGCCGGGTGCTGTGGACGCCGGTGTTGAGATCCTTCAAGTCGAGGAGCTGATTGAACGCGCAGATGACCGAATTGCGAAGCGCGGCAACTTGCTCTTCAAGTTGTTTGATGCGGAGAGATTCCGCCGCCCCAAGGGAAGGGGAACTCTCCGTTGGCGCCGGAATCTGATTAGTAGAGGACATTGCAGCTACAAGCAGAACAAGAAGCAGGAGCCAGAACCGCCAGAGGTTGAGCCGGAATTGTTTACCCAGGCGGAGACAGCTTGGTATACGTCCAGGCGCCCGCGATTGAGGTCCGGAGTGAGCTTAATCGCATGGGACAGCGCGCTGGCTGCCTGGCTCTGATTTAAGGATGACGACTTTGCACTGAGCATCAGAGCCACTGTACCGGCGGTGATGGGAGAGCTGAACGAGGTGCCAGAGGCACTAGCGTAAGTGCCGCCAGGAAAAGTGCTGATGACGTTCTCTCCGGGCGCGGCGATCCAAACGTCGGTTACGCCGTAGTTCGAGAAGGATGAACGGCTGTCCCAGTTCGTCGTCGAGGCAATTCCAACAACGTAGTTGTTCAGCGCCGCCGGATAGACCGGCGAGCTGGTGCTTTCGTTCCCCGCGGCAGCGACGAGAACGACGCCCGCTTTATTGGCGTAGGCGGCCGCCTGAGTCAGCGACGGCGAAGAAGAGGCGAGATCGAAGCTCATGTTCACGACATTGGCATGGTGCTGAACGGCGTAGTAGAGAGCGGCCACGATATTCGACAGGTAGCCAACACCATTAGAGGAAAAGGCCTTTAGCGGAAGGATTCGGGCATTGGGTGCCACCAAGTGGACAAGGCCAGTTGTCATGGTGCCGTGGCCAAATGCGGTATACGGTCCGCCATCGAGCACTGCGGCGGTAGACTGGTCGAGAACGGCCGCCGTGGACTGTTGCACGTAACCGGGCTGCTGATTCTGCGTGTCGACGTAGCCGTTTTGATAACCGGACACATCGAGCCATTCCGAAGCGCCCGGCTGGTTGCGTGTAAAGTCATATCCCGGAAGAAGAACAGAGTAGAGGACGGGATGATTGACGTCTACGCCCGTGTCAATCACCGCTACTATACCTGTGCCACCAATACGAAAACCGTTTTGAGCATCCTGAAGCCTGATGATTTGGGCCGCGGGCTGCGTGGCATAGCCGTGCGAAACGACAGCTCCGTAGTAATTCACCGGGGCGGTGTCGTACAGACCGGAGGGAATGCTGCCGAGTGATGGTTGAGGGATGGGCAGAATGCGATCGGCCTCCACGCTCACGATACCGAGCAGGGATTCAACGAGCGTCAGGCCACCGTTCACAATGTTTGCGAGTAAATTATTCGAAGAAGTTACTAGAAAGTTCTGGCCGACCGAGCCATCCAAGCCACCCTGCACTTGACATCCGAGGAGATTGCACAGATTCAGGACAGAGGACAGGCCGCCTGTGGTGCGCACGATGTAACGGTTTTGCGCTGCAGCGGGTTTTGCAGCAACGAGCATGAGGACGATCATCGCGACGACAAGGAGGATACGTTTCATAGTTGAAGCCTTATGGGCTCTCCTGGAACAAATTGCTCGTTAACCTGGCGCGAAGACCGGCCCTCTCAGTTTCATGGGACAGATTTTTCGAGCCAATAGTACGAGTGTGTCTTCCCGTCTAAACACAATTGCCAGCGGTCTTGGGACTTTCGTACCAAGGCTGCGATGCCGGGCAACTGCACAGATTGGTTGCCGCTCATCGCTTGCCCCCCTCCAAATTGCCAAGCGCATCCCGGAGCGAAATCACGATGGGAAGGCCATCGCCGCTTGAGAACGTCATCTGCAGATCTCCACTGTTCTCAATCTCCCCACTGAACTCGCCAAACTGATTGGTGATGGCGTGCACGACATGTCCCCGCATGTTCGAAAGAACGATGCGGGCGTCGCGACCGACAACTCCAGGATCGGTCATGTCGAGAAGCTGGCCGGTGACCACGATGCGGTTCCCACCGGGCTTGGCTTCCACTTGAACGTCGATCTGAAATGGGTCCGCGCGATAGAGCATCTGCCTCGTCCCAGCACCTGCGGATCGAGCTCCTTCGAATACCGGTTGGAGAAAACTGTCGAAGAGAACCTTGATGCGGCTGCCGGCTCCCTTTCTTTGATCCGCCAACCCCGCTCCTGCAAAGGTTGCCTTGGCGACTCTGACCGCGTCCTCCGGAGGCTGATAACTCGCTTCCGAGGCCGCGGATTGCCGGACTCTTTGCCACAGGGAAACTGTCTCCGTACAGCGTTTGCAGCCCTGCTTCAAGTGTTGCTCCATCAAGCTTTTCTTGCTGGCGTCAACAGCTTGATTTACAAAATCGATCCAATTCTCCGTCGTGAAATGTTCCATTTCTTCCCCCCAGATTCCTTTCTGCGCCCCATCACTCCCCAGTAGAAGGGACAATGTAAACACCCTCGCGGCATAAGGGAAGGCAAAAGCCCAGGAAATATAACAGTTTCGAGGATCAGGTAAGTCTTGTAGAATCAGCGAGTTTGCCGACTAGAACGAAAGGCGCCCAGAAGTAGGGGTGGGGATTTTGGCGACGAAGTTCTTGCATGGCGTGCTGGAGCGCACCTGCCATGTTGCCAGTTCGAATATAGTCCCGATAAAAGTGCTGCATCAAGTGCGCGGTACTTTGATCGTGCACGTCCCACAAGGACAACAGCAACGTGGTAGCTCCGGCACAGAATAAACCACGCTGAAGCCCGAGCAATTCATCGCCAGCCGCGACAAAATTCATTCCCGTGGCGCAACCGCTTAGCGTCACCAGCCTGGCGTTCAGCCGCATCTGGTAGAGGTCATACAGATTCAAGTAGCCATCGCCCAGCCGAATCCCCGAAAACATGGGGTTGTCCTGCCGGTAGACGCCGTGTGTGGCGACATGAAGCAAGCCACTCTGAGGACCTTGTTTGCGAAGAACCGAAGAGGTTGCACGGTCTCCCACGTGGAGCGAAGCTTTGGGAAGGAGCGACGCTACGGATTGGGCTTCCTGCAAGATTTGGGGCGCTCGCTCGTCGGCGATTCCAAAAATTAGGGAATTCTCGCTCGCGCTCGCCGACTTTTCCTGGCACCAGGAGAAAACCGTCGCGCTGGGAGCGTAGGAAACCGTGAAAGCATCACAGAGATACTCTTCTCCATTTCGCAGGGCGTGGAATGGCAGGAAATGAAGAGGGCCGTGGGGCACGAAAATGAGATGCTTTCCTTGGAAATAGGGGCGCAGAGGCGCAACAAGTTCGTCATAGAGAGATTCCAGGTGGCTATGGGTGGCGCGCAAGAGAGGCTCTTCAAAGCGCCGGACGTATTCGCTGCCCATGCGAAACTTGGAGAGTTGAAAGCGAAGCAACTGCAGAAAGTGAGCGGCTCGGGAGAGCACCGTCACAGGTTGAATATGGATGTTCTCGCGCGTGATAACGGCGGCAACGAGGCGATCGCCAGCCACAAAATACTCAACGAGGGTTGCATCCTGCGAAAGATGAGCTTGCAGCTTTGCAAGAGAAAAATCCGCGGGAGCTTCCAGCGTGGCGTTTTCCCGCTCATGCGCCGGGAGCTCGCGGAGAGTCCGCAATAATTCTTTCTCGTGCGATTGAACTTTTTCCTGCAGGCCCTCGATTCTTTCGTGGGATTTTTCTTCGGGACGCAGTTGCTCAAGCTCGATGCGGTGGTAATACCAGTTGAGCTCTTCGCGCAGGTCCCTGATTCTGCGGACAAGATCGCTCTGCCCCGTGTCTCCCAACGGAAGACTCTGCCCGCTCTGGAATATCATTTCGATCATGCTTCGTGATTTTGCAGCTTCCATGCAGCCAAACGCTTCTTCGGGGGAGGTGTCTGTTCCGTCTCCCGAAACGAATAGATCAACGAGCGCTTCGTAGACTTCCATCCTGTTTTTGACAAAGGAGATTTTCAGCTCTTCGCCTTGCAATCGGCTGCGCAAAGTCTCCAGCGCTTTTCTGGCCTCCAAGTAGGCTTGACGCGCTCTCTGGCGATCGTTGCGAGCCTGAGCGATCCGCCCTTCAAGCAAGTGAGCTTGATAAGCAAGCACCGGCGTCTGGAGGCATTCCAGCCGTGCCAGGGATTCAGCCGTCTCCGTTTCTGCTCCGGCAGAATTTCCCACTTGCAGAGCGATGCGACCCAGCAGCAGGTGCGCAAGCACAGCTTTCCCAGCGAGCGCTGATTGATCGAAGAAAGCGGAGGCTGCGAGGCAAAGACGCCGAGCTTCAAAATAGCGGCCTTCATGAAAGAGTAATAAAACAAGGTTTTTTTCGCGTCCAAACATTTCTCGCGCTTTTGAGAACAGCTCCAGTGCCTGGACCGTCTTTCCCTGCTGGCCAAAGGCCGTCGCTTCATTGGCAAGTGTTTTCGCTGCCTCGTAGCCCATGCCAAGCTTTTCGAACCGGAGGAATCCTTCATGAGCCATTTCTCGGGCTTCCTCGCTAAGGTTCAGTTCAAGATAAATGTCGGAAAGGTCCAAATGGCATAACGCAAAGTGATAAGCGTCGCCGGTCGCTTCGCAAGCGCGGCGAGCGGCATAGAGCGCCTCAATGGCGCGGCTGTACTCACCGCGCAGATAATAGAGATAGGCAATGTTGTAATCCGCCTGTGCCACGAGAAGTGGCATGTTGTTCTGTTCGCAGAAGGAACGCGCCCCGCGATAGGCCGCCAGTGCCCGCGGAAAATCGTTGAGGCTAATCAGGCAGACGGCCATGTTGCTGAGAACGACGGCGATTCCTTCCGTGTCTTTGTACGGCAGCAGGCCCGCATAGGCGCGCTCATAGTGAGCGATCGATTCTTCAAAGCGATCCTGACGGTGATAGATGTTGCCGACGTTGATTTCCAAACGGGCCAGGCGCCAGGAGTCGTTCAGACGAGTAAATATCTCCTTAGCACGCTCCGCGGCCTGAAATGCCTGGTCGTACTCGCCCGCCAGGATCATCGGCTGGATAGAAGTGCTCAAAGTTCGCGCGGCTTCGTTCCAATTACCCAGCGATTCATAAAGCCGGACAGCTTGCTGATTGTGGTCGATGGCGGCGCGATTTTCGCCAGAGGAATAACAAAGAGCGTTTGCCTTCGCGCGCAAGCCAAGCGCCAAGGCCTCTTTGCGACGCAGGCGTTTCGCGATAAGCAGGGCAGCTTCTGCCAGGTGAAACGCTTCTTGCCTGCTTACGCGGACTTTCTCAACGACCAATTGGGCGAGGCGCTCGACAATATCCTGACGGAGCAAGGCCTTGTGTTGACCAAGAAACTTGCGGCGGGCCGGTTCGCTTGATAACTGCCCCAGTTTGGCGATCAAGGAGTCCGTTGAGTTTTTCTTTTGAGTTGCGGGCATCAGCCAAAACCCAGTTGTTCGAGTTGCCCGCGCAATCGCTCAAGGCATTTCTGCCGTGTAAATCCGATGGAGCCGACGGCAAGGCCAAGTTCCGCCGCAACTTCCGTGTATGGCCGCGATGGAGTTTCAAAGAACAGTAGCTCCACCAGGCGACGGCATTGCGGTGTCAGCATCGCCATAGCTTCCCGCAGCATCTGCTCTTCCTGCGTTTGCTGAACGAGGTTTTCGGCGATTGCGGGCGTTGCCGGCTCCGGAAGATCCTCCTCCCCGTCGCGGCTAACCACGCGCTGGTTGTGCCGTTTCCAACGGTAGCACTCGTGGTGCGCCACTTGCATCAGCCACTTGGGCAACGCACGCGGTTCGCGCAATTCGGGCAGGCGGATGAGAAGCTCCGTGCAGGTAGCCTGAAAAACGTCCGCAGCTTCCTGCCGGGACAATCCGTATTTCACAGGAATCGAATAAATTAGCGCCTTGTACTTATCGATGAGCACCGACCACGCTTCTTCATCGCCCGCAAGACACGCCTTAACCAGGCGTGTGTCATTCCACGCGGCCGGCGGCTTCTTGGCCTTGGTCAACGACGGACTCATCGAGTGGCATTCTCCGTCCCATTCTTGAGATAGAGCTGCTCCACGTTCCAGAACACATAGGGCTCCAGAACAGCGGGATGGAAATTGCCGATGGTGTTCTTGGCGCCTGCAAGAATATTCGGGCTCACCAGAAATATCATTGGCTGATTTTCAGCGAGCACCTCCTGCGCACGGTCATAGAGTTTCTTCCGCTGTTCGAAGGTACTCGCATACATTTGCTCGTTGATCAAACGATCGATCTCCGCCTCCCAAGGCGTGGCGGGACGGGCCTGCGAGGGATTCCAAAGATGCAGTCCACCGCTCGACAGCCAAACGTTGATATCGGAATTCGGGTCTGCGTCGTAGCTCGCAGCTCCCAGCACGCAGGCGTCGTACTGTTTCGTCTGCGTGACGCGATCGAGCAGCGAGCGAGACTCGAGCGGCACAACTTGTACGCGCATCCCAAGTTGCTTCAAATCGTCTTGGATCAAGGCCGCCATTTTGGAACGTTCGGAGCTCGACGATTGGGCGATGATGGAGAATTCCACGGGCTTGCCGTCGGAGTCCTGAAGCCAGGAATCGCCATTCCCCGGCACGCCCCAAGAAAAGCCCGCTTCCTTCAGAAGCTCGCGTGCCTTTTCAAGCGAACGCGGCGAATGCGGCAGTTTCTCATCCGCCCAGCGGCGGTTCCCGGGCGTAACCAAACCCCACAAAGCGGCGCCACGTCCCTGATAAACCAGACGCACGATGGCTTCGCGGTCCACGGCTGAGGAAACGGCTTGCCGGAACTTCAGGTCCCGGAACCATTTTTGTTTTTGGATCATCTCCGGCGGTGCCTTTTCGCCAAGATCATTGAGATTGAAGAAGAGAAAGTTGTATTCGAGGCCTGGCCCGGCATCCACCATCGCGTAGTCTTTTTGGTCCCTGGACAACACCGAAAAATTCTCCGCGCCCAATCGGCTGATCACACCGGTCTCCCCGGACTGAAACCGCAAAACCTGCGCATCCGCGCTGGGAACAAAGAGAAACACTAGTTCGTCAAGATAGGGCAGCCGGTTCCCTTTCGCGTCTGTCTTCCAATAATACGGATTGCGCTCCAGGACCAATCGTTGTCCCGCAACATATTCCTTCAAACGAAAAGGGCCGAGACCCGCCCAATGATTTGGCGGCGTCGTCAGCGCTCCGACTTGAGCAATCTTCCCTTCCTCGTAAGGCTTTTCGAGCAAATGCCGCGGTAAGATCGCCCATCCATCAAACATCCTTTCCATCACCCCATAGGGCTTCGGTAGCTGAAAGACAATAGTGTGTGAGTCCACCTTTTGCAGCGAAATAGGCTTGCCATCAAAAATCAGAAGATCGCGTTGCGGCGCGTGTACTTTTTCGTCTAGATACAAGCGGAACGTGAAGAGCACATCGTCGGCATCCATTGGATATCCGTCAGAAAACTTCAGGCCGCGCCTCAGCACCAGGGTGTATCGCAATCCGTCCGGCGAAATTTTCCAGGATTTTGCGAGGGCAGGTTCCGTCAATTGCGTTGCGCGGTTGATGTGCACCAAGTCCGCTTGCATGGTGCCAATCACTTCGCGCGACGGAGTATCCACCGAGATGAGCGGATTCAAGGTTTTCGGTTCACCACGGAGCGATACGACGAGGCGCTCCCCCCGCTGGCCCACTTCCCCAGGGAGCACGAGTAATTCTTCTTTTTCTGTAGTTTTCTCCGGAGGAGAAGCAATAGCTCGACGGCCAATAAACGTGAAAGCTGAAAGGAGCAGGGTCGAGAAGATCCAGCAGGGTTTGAAATTTGCTGTCGGTTTCTTCACGTTAGGTTCCCCAGAATTCTCGATTCTATCTTGTACGCTGCGCCTCGCTCGTGCAACGAACTCGCCAGCCCCAGGTATCCTAGAAAGAACGGCACTATTGCCACCGCGGGCAAATACATCCACCAATGAGAAATCAAAACACTGTATTGCTGCAGGCTTGAGAGCAGGTTGCCCCAGCTCGGCACCGGCTCAGGTACGCCCAAGCCGAGAAACGACAGCGTCATCTCCGCCAGCACGTATTGTGGTATCAGAATGGCCGCCTGTGTCAAAAGCACACTGGAAGTTTCGGGCAAAATGTGGCGCCGGAGCAAGTATCCGTTGGTTGCTCCGAAGCCCCGAGCGGCGCGGACAAAGTCGCGTTCCTTGGCGCTGAGTACCACGCCACGAACGAGCCGGGCCGGCCGTGCCCAGCCCACAGTTCCGATTACAGCGATGATCAGGAAGAAAGCCTTGAGCGGGCTTACCGCCAGCGGAAGGAAAGCACGTATTGCGAAAAGCAGGTACAGCCACGGTAACGCCATAAAAAGCTCGGAGAGGCGCATGAGCAGGCCATCTCTCCAACCACCGAAGTAACCCGCTACGGCACCAATGCACATGCCAATGAGTAACGTGATTCCCGCGCCCAGCAGACCTGCGACGAGAGACACTTGGCCACCGAAAAGTAGCCTCGAAAGCTGGTCGCGGCCATAAGCATCTGTGCCGAGAAGGTAGATTCGCGCGTTCTTAGCGCCGAAAAGGTGCCTTCGGCACGACAAGAATCCTAACAAGCGGTAGTAGTCTCCACTTGGAAGAAATTTTACGGGCCGAGGATCCGTTATGTCTTCCTCATATTGGTCGAACGAGCCTACACGCAATTTCGGCTGATAGACAAAAGGCCGGGCGTGGAGATGGCCTTGGGTATCCACAAGATGAACCCTCATGGGCGGCAGATACGGGTACATGCGATCTTGCACCGCTGGATCATACGGAGCGAAGAAACCCGCACAGACCACAGTCCCATGGAGCGCGCCAAGGGCAAGAAGCCATCTCGTAAGAGCGCGCTGCATCTTCATTGGGCGTTGCTCTCTGTCCGGATTCGGGGATCCGCCCAATAAAGAAGTAAATCGGCGAACAAATTTCCTCCGACCAGGAAAAATGTCGAGAAAAGGATACCTCCGATAACTACGTATAGATCGCGCGCCAGAATGGCCTCCAACAATAGCGGGCCCAGGCCCGGCCAGCTCATCACAACTTCAATGAGCAGCGATCCGCTCAACAACATACCGATGCTAAAACCAAACAGAGATATAAGAGGATTCGCTGCGGCCGGAAGCGCGTAGCGATATAGAAGCGTGCGTTTCGGGATCCCATGCCCCAATGCGGCGAGAAGAAATGGGGCGTCGAGAATGTCCGCAATGGCTGCACGAACATGACGAAAGAGCAACGGCAGAGTTGAAAGCACGAGGGCCGTGACGGGCAGAATCATGTGCAAGGCCACATCGCGCAGTTTATTGAAGGGCGAGAGAGTTTCAAAACCGACAGACGCCATTCCTCCCGTCGGAAACCATCCGCTTCGTACAGCAAGCACCAAGAG
The DNA here is from genome assembly GCA_003225315.1 of Acidobacteriota bacterium. Taxonomy (GTDB): domain Bacteria; phylum Acidobacteriota; class Terriglobia; order Acidiferrales; family UBA7541; genus Acidiferrum. The sequence goes on along the minus strand of QHZD01000018.1, from coordinate 311,387 downwards.
TCCAAGAGCAAGCGCCAGGTCGGGGATTACCAAGAGCATCGCGGTTCCCCAAGAGAGCAAGCGGTCCGGCAGTCGCCCCATACGTTCCGCGCTCCATGTCCCGAGTGGTAGAGCGATCGCCCAAGCAAGCAGCGTGGATGTGATTGTCAGGAGCAGCGTGTTCCCCGCGCGCACCAGCAGAAGTGGCGCTACGGGACTGTTGTAAGCGAAAGAAAATCCCATCTCTCCATGAACTAAGGAACTTAACCAGGATGCATATCGAAGAGGAAGCGGTTTGTCGAGACCGTATTGAGCACGCAACGCTGCTATTGTCTCCGGCGCAATCTGCGGGTTCATACGCATTTCGTCGAAGTACGTTCCGGGAGCCAAGGCCGTGAAGAGAAACGTAAGAACAGACACTCCAGCCAATAAGAGCAAGGCGTGACCGAGCCGGCGCAGCAAGTAGCGCATCATTGCTCCAACAACGGCGGAACGAGAGTGAGTCTAGGCACGGCTGCCAGCAGTTGACGCGTGGTTTCCTGCTCTGGTTGTTTCAAGATTTTTTGCGCCTGTCCCTGCTCAACGATCCTGCCACGGTCCATGACGGCGATCTCGTCAGCAAGGTGAGCTGCCATGGCCAGGTCATGCGTAATGAACAGATACGTCATTTCCAGAGAGCCTTGCAACTCCACCAAGAGGTTTGCTATTTGCGCCTGCACGGAACAGTCAAGAGCCGAAAGCGCCTCATCCAGAATCAGAAGCTTGGGTTCGAGTGCCAATGCTCGAGCGATGGCCAGCCTCTGACGCTGGCCGCCGCTCAACTCCGTCGGAGAGCGTTCCACAATGTCTGGAGAAAGACCAACTCGTTCGAGCAACGAAGAGATGCCCCGGTCTATTTCTTCGCGTGTGAATTTGCGCTGCAGAATCAACGGCTCAGCAAGTACCTCCATCACGCTCCATCTTGGGTTCAAAGAGCTTGCGGGATCTTGAAATATGACCTGAATTTGCGGGCGAATTTGCCGGCTCGCGCGCTCCTCAAGTTTGGCAATCTCTCTTCCCGCAAACCAAATACTTCCTGCCGTAGGGGATTCAAGACAGGCTAGACAAGCGGCAAGAGTGCTTTTGCCCGACCCCGATTCCCCGACTACTGCCAGAGTCGTCCCTGGAAAAACTGTGAAGGACACTCCATCCAAGGCAAGGAACTCCTCCGGAGTGCCAGCAAGACTCTGCTTCGCATAACGCTTCACCAGGTTTTCGACTCTCAGGAGTGGTTGCATGTTTTTGCCGATCGTCGCTTCAACTTTCATACTTAAAACAGGAAACCGTGTGAGACGCACTCAAGTTCACCGCTGCGGGCTCACGCTCCTTGCAAATGTCCATTTTCTCCGTGCATCTCGGTTCAAAAGGACAACCTCGGATGGGTAATGAGCGTGCGGAGTCGCCAAGTATTGCGGGCAGTTTCGTCTTTCGTGTATTTCCGGGCCTATCGAAAACTGTAGGGATGGAGTGAAACAGAGCCTTTGTATAGGGATGGCGGGGCGACGCGAGCACCGTCTCAGCCGAACCGCATTCAGCGACCTTCCCGGCGTAAAGAACAAGCACACGATCGGCAAAGCCACAGAGCAGAGCTGGATTGTGTGTGATGAAGATCATCGCGAGACCCAGTTTTTCTCTCAGATTTCGAAATACTCCCAGGATTTCCATTTGCGTTGTGGGGTCGAGCGAGGCCGTCGGCTCGTCGGCAATCACTACGGAAGGGCCGCAGGCAATCGCTTGGGCAATCAGCACCCGTTGCCGTTGCCCTCCACTGAGCTGATGAGGATATGAGTGCGAAATGCGGTCTGGTTCTTCAGGAAAAACCTGGTCGAAAACTTGACGCGTCTGTTCATTCAGCGCACCTTTCCCTAAGGAATCGTGAGCGGCCAATACCTGACGAACCTGTTCGCCAACGCGCATGGTTGGATGGAGAGCAAGTGACGGCTCCTGGAAAATGAGCGAAATGCGCCGGCCGCGGATTTGTCGAAGTTCATCGGCATTTGCCCTCAGGAGATCCGTCCCCTCAAACTGGACGGCCCCGCGAGTAATGCGTGCGTTGGCGGGAAGAAGCCGCACAAGCGATCCCGCAAGAGTACTCTTTCCGGATCCGGATTCGCCGAGGACCCCCATGATCTCGCCCGGCATGAGGCCGAAACTGACACTGGTTAGGGCCGGGCAAAGTCCGCCTCCGCTGGAGCGATACGAAACGTGGAGATCTTGGATTTCAAGAATGGCTATCATGTGCTGGAACGTTTTCGCCCATCCTCCAGTTCATGTTGAGGCAGGATCATCGAGCGAACAAGTCAAACATGATCGCTCGCCGGCCAAATGCAATTCTCTGCTACACGACGAGCATTCTCAGCTCGGAGTGTTTCTTAATAGTGCCAAACGCATACGCTGCGATTGTATACAAGGTTGACTCGACATAAACTGAAGCTAGATCGTGGGTTTCTCTTTGCGTCCGTCTAGCAAGTTCTCCTGGCTCGCCCTCGCCGTCGCCGGTTTCCTGACTGGTGTCCTTTTCTTTGTTGTCGAAGAAATTCGCCAGCCTGCGACGAGTCTCCTGCTCTCGGATCTCCTGCAGACCGCGATCATCCTCTGGGCTGTCCTCTGTTCGGTTTATGTAGCCAGGCGATCCTCGGCCTACTTGCGCCAACTTTGGATGCTTCTGGCCGCGGCGTTCTTCCTAGCTTTTGCCGCGCAAGCACTGGAGACCTATTATCAGTGTTTCGCTCACGCATCATCATTGACTCCCTGGCCCTCTGACATCCTTTTCCTCCTCTGGGTGACTCCTGCGGTCATGATGTTGCTTCCTCGCCCTGAAAAAGAGTCGGGAGCAATCGATTGGCAACAGGTGTTGGACTTCGCCCAGATTGGAGTCGTGGCCCTCACCGCCTACCTTTATTTTTTCTATATCCCCTCTCGCTGGGAGGCCGAAGGGCCCCAGATGGTTCTCAAGATCAGTCGCCTGCAATTCATTCGCGACGCGGCGCTTGCCTCAGGTTTCTTGATTAGTGCCGTGACGGCCTCCAAGGATACCATTCGGGCCTTCTTCGGCAGGATGACCGGTATTTTCCTCGTGGCCGGAGCCTCTGAGGTTGTCTTTCTTCTTGCTCCGTACACGTCCCGGGCCGGTGCGGTTTGGACTGACGTCATCTGGTGCGCGCCTTTCTTGCTTGCGACTGTCATCGCCGCTACGTGGAACCGCGAAGAGGAATCCGTATCCCCCATAGTTAGCTCCCGATTTCGTACCATCATCGTCTCTCAGGCCTTGCCGATTCTCGTGCCTTTGTTGGTCCTTTTTATGGGCCGCCGCATAGTCGTGGAGCAAATGACCATCGCTTGGATCGCTATCACTGCCTCCTTCATGCTTTCTGCCGCGCGTCTCATCCTAACGAATGAAAGGCAGCGCCGTCTTGCGGACGATATTCTCAAGGCCGAGCAAGCGCTACTGCGGTCGGAGCACATGTTTTCGACCGCGTTCCGTTTGAGCCCCGATGCGGTTGGCATCAGCACGATCCCCGGAGGCGAATTTCTGGAAGCCAATGACAGCTTCACCCGACTTACGGGTTATACACACAAAGAGACTCTTGGACGAACACCGCTGGAAATGAACTTGTGGAAGGACCCTGGTCGCCGGGTGGAGGTTATGGCCAAACTCCAAAAAGACTCGGAAGTCAGAGATGAGGAGTTTGTTTGCATGACGAAGTCCGGGGAGGTCCGCATCGCTCAGTTTTCCGGGACACTGATCGAATTGGATGGAAGGCCCTGTGCCTTGGTCATCGTTCGAGACATCACCGCTCGCAAGCAAGCCGAGGATGCCCTGCGCGCCAGCGAGGAGCGTTTTCGCACCCTGGTTCGAGATTTCCACGTCGGGGTCGTCTTGCTTGGACCGGACGCGAAAATCCAGTTTGCAAATCAGGTGGCACAACAATGGTTCGGGATTGGTCTCGAGGAGGCCAAGGGAAGGAACACTTCACAGCTCGATTTGATCTCAGTTCGCGAAGACGGAACCGAGATCCCGTTTTCGATGCGGCCTGGCCCGCGCGCAATAGAGGCGCGGGAGCCGATTCAAAGTGAAGTGATCGGGTGGCGCCGCAAGGACTCAAACGAGATTCTCTGGACATTGGGAAACGCTGTGCCGCAATTTGGGGCGGACGGCTCCGTTTCCGCAGTCATCAACACGTTTACGAACATCACCGAACGCAAACAGGCAGAAGAGGCGCTACATCAGCTTTCCACGCGCTTGCTGCAACTGCAGGACGAAGAGCGGCGCCGCCTCGGCCGGGAACTCCATGACAGTCTGGCGCAGAGTGTCCTCGCAGTGAATTTGAATCTCGCTCAAGCGACGCGTTCTTTGACCGCTCTCGACGAACGCTCGCGTCATTCGCTTGCTGAGGCTAGGCGGGTACTCGCTGAAATGTCCCGAGAAATTCGCACGCTTTCCTATCTGCTGCATCCGCCGCTACTGGATGAGCTGGGTCTGGTTTCCGCGGTGAAGGAATATGCCGAGGGATTTAGTGAGCGCAGCGGGATCAAACTGGAGCTCGATGTACAGGCAGGATTTGGCCGTCTGCCGCAGGAAGCGGAAACCGCGCTATTCCGCATCGTGCAGGAAAGCTTGGCAAACATTCAGCGGCACTCTGGCGCACAAACGGCCAAGATTCAGTTGCGCGGCGATTCTGCCAGCGTCAACCTCGAGGTCAGTGATCGAGGCTGCGGGATGGACAAGAAAGCCATCGAGCGCGGGAACGGCTCCGGAGCCCGTTTGGGCGTGGGAATTCTTGGCATGCGCGAACGAATGACGCAGCTTGGCGGAAAACTTGAGATTGAATCCAGTTCGTCGGGGACCACCGTGAGAGTTTCCATGCCTTTGAGGACCGAGGTTTCCAGTGCCGGTTCGCATCCTCATAGCCGATGACCACCAGGTCGTTCGGACCGGGCTCCGCGCGCTCCTCGAGTCCAAGTCGGGCTGGCAAGTTTGTGCGGAAGCTGCCAATGGCCGAGAAGCTGTCGAGAAGGCTGGTCAGCTCAAGCCCGATGTGGCCGTGCTCGATATCGGTATGCCACTCTTGAACGGGGTCGAGGCCACTCGCCAGATTCGCAAAGTCTCTCCGCACACGGAAGTCCTCATATTGACCATGCACGATTCCGAAGTGTTGGTCCAGGAGGTTTTGGAAGCTGGCGCTACTGGGTATATTTTGAAGGACGATGCGGATCGCAACCTGGTCGCCGCCGTCGATGCCCTTCGCCGCCACAAACCCTATTTATCCTCACGGGTCTCGGAAGCCGCCGCAAGTGCAGTGGGCTCGGAAGGCTCCTCGTTCGGTCGGTCTTCAAGAAGCCGCTTGACTCCGCGGGAGCGGGAAATACTGCAGCTTCTCGCTGAGGGTAAGAGCAATAAGGAAGTCGCCGACTTGCTGGGAATTAGTGTAAAGACAGCGGAGACTCACCGCGCCAACATTATGCTTAAGCTTGACTTTCACTCCATCACGGAATTAGTCCGCTATGCAGTTCGCAACAAGATCATTCAGAGCTGAAGCAACTTTGACTTCGCGTACGCGGAAACCTAATATGGAGTAAGTAGACCGAGCCGTCAAAAGTAGGCCACCCTGTCGACGTGATGCTTGCACCGGTTCCCGTCAATCCTCAATTCCACGTCCAAACGAGCAGGTCGTTTCATTTTGGCGTAAAATCCCCTAACCCGTTTGGTGGCGCGGTGCATCTAAAATCTGACCTTGAGCCGCGGGCGTCCTCCTGCCCGCGACAGGAGCCAATGTGAGTCAGCCGAAGAGTCAACTGGACCCTGACCTGCTAAGCATCAATACCATCCGAACTCTGGCGATTGATGCGGTGCAGCAGGCAAATTCCGGGCACCCGGGAGCGCCGATGGGCCTGGCGCCCGTGGTCTACGAACTTTGGCAAAAATTCTTGCGCTACGATCCCGCCGACCCCACCTGGCCGAACCGCGACCGCTTTGTTTTGTCGGCTGGCCATGCATCGATGCTGCTCTATGCCACGCTGCATCTTGCTGGAGTGCGAGCCGTCAATGCCAAAGGCGAAGTGACGAAGGATGCCGCCGTGCCGATGGAGGAGATCAAGCGCTTCCGTCAAATTGACAGCCGCACTCCTGGACATCCCGAATCACACTTGACCACTGGTGTTGAGACCACAACCGGGCCGTTGGGCCAAGGAGCCGGGAACAGCGTCGGAATGGCGATTGCCAGCAAGTGGCTGAGTGAAAATTTCAATCGCCCGGGCTTCGATATTCTTAATTTCAACGTCTACGCAATTTGCGGCGATGGCGATTTGATGGAAGGCGTGGCGTGCGAAGCCGCTTCGCTCGCGGGCCATCTGAAACTGTCAAACCTTTGCTGGATTTATGATAACAACCGCGTGACGTTGGACGGTCCGGCCGAGTGGTCCTTTAGCGAAGACGTGATGACGCGTTTTGTGGGTTATGGGTGGAACGTCACGCGCGTACACGATGCAAATGACCTGCGCATGCTCGGTCGAGCGTACGAGGTCTTCTCGAAAACGATCGACCGGCCCACACTGATCGTGGTGGACAGCCATATAGGGTATGGATCGCCGCACAAGCAGGACTCCTACGAAGCCCATGGCGAGCCGCTGGGTGAGGCGGAAGTCAAGCTGGTCAAACAGAATTACGGCTGGCCAGAAGATGCCAAGTTTCTCGTGCCCGAAGGCGTTTACGATCAGTTCAAAAATGGCGTGGGGAAGCACGGTGCGGAAGCGCGCGCGGCGTGGAAGGCAAGATTCGAAGACTATAAGGGACAATTTCCGCAGCTCGCCGATCAACTGAGCCGCATGTGGAGCGGACAGTTACCGGATGGCTGGGACAAGGATTTGCCAAACTTCCCGGCGGATCCCAAAGGCATCGCGACACGCGAATCGTCCGGCAGAACCTTGAACGCGCTCGCCAAGAATATTCCTTGGTTGATCGGCGGTTCGGCGGACCTTGCCAAATCCAACAAGACGAACTTGACGTTTGAAGGCGCAGGAGACTTCTACCCGAATCAATATCGCGGGCGGAACATACATTTTGGCGTGCGGGAACACGCCATGGGCGCGATCGTAAATGGCATGACACTGTCAAAGCTGCGCGCGTTTAGTGCGACGTTCTTCAATTTCAGCGACTATATGCGGCCCAGCATGCGGCTGGGCGCGCTGATGGAAATCCCTTCGATCTATATTTTCACGCACGATTCGATCGGCGTGGGCGAAGATGGACCCACACACCAGCCCATCGAGCAGCTGGCATCTTTGCGCGCGATGCCCAATATGCTGATCCTGCGGCCGGGCGATGCCAATGAGGTCGTGGAAACCTACAAGGTGATCCTGCAGCACACACACGGACCTTCCACATTGGTGCTGACGCGGCAAGCCATGCCGACGTTTGACCGCACGAAGTACGCCCCCGCATCAGGTGTGGCGAAAGGCGCTTATGTTCTAGCGGACGCTGCGGGAGGAAAGCCGGACGTGATCTTGATGGCTAGCGGAAGCGAAGTTTCGCTCTGTGTGGACGCTTACGAGAAACTGAAGGGTGAAGGCATCAAGGCGAGAGTCGTGAGCATGCCCTCGTGGGAATTGTTTGAGCGGCAGGATGCGGCATATAAGGAGAGCGTTCTTCCAGCGAATGTGACGGCGCGCGTTTCCGTGGAAATGGCCTCGACATTCGGGTGGGAGCGTTACACCGGGCCGAAGGGCAAAATCATCGGGATGCGGAGTTTCGGCGCGTCGGCTCCGTTGAAAGACCTGCTGAAGAAATTCGGGTTCAGCGCGGACAACGTGGTGGCGGCGGCAAAGGAAGTCCTTGGAAAGTGACCGGCGATGAGACTTGTCATTGGTTCGGATCACGCTGGATTTCAGTTGAAAGAGGCCACGGGTGATCTATTGCGGTCACTGGGGCACGAAGTGCTGGACGTAGGCGCCTTCAATGAAAACCCTTCGGACTATCCGGACTTCGCCGAAGCGGTGGGACGCGCCGTGCTGGGCAGCAAGGCGGAGCGAGGCGTGCTGATTTGCGGCAGCGGTGTGGGGGCGAGCGTAGCCGCAAACAAGCTGCCCGGAATTCGCGCCGGAATGTGCCATGACACGTACTCGGCACACCAGGGCGTGGAGCACGATGACATCAACGTGCTGGTGCTCGGCTCGCGAGTGATTGGCGTGAAGCTGGCGGAAGATCTGGTGAAAGCGTTCCTGGGGGCGAAGTTTACAAACGGAGAACGGCACGTGCGGCGCTTGGGTAAAGTGAAAGCGCTGGAAGCAAAGTTTGCCGCGGCAAGAAAAACGTAAGGCATCTGTGGATTTCTGGTCTTGAGCAGACCAGCCGCCTCGGAGCGTACAATAGAGTTTTAGGTTTTTCTGATGTGCGAGGAGAATTAGCATGACCACAACAACAACGATTCCAGGCTTTTTGGCCAGCGGAGCGACGAATCCGCTGAAGGGGCTGCTGGCTTATGGGCAGTCGCCCTGGATGGATTACATCCGCAGGGATCTGCTGACCAGCGGCGGATTGAAGAAATACATTGATAACGACGGGCTTCGCGGAATGACCTCGAATCCCGCCATCTTCGAAAAAGCCATCACCGGCAGCAATCTGTACAACGATATTCTGACTTCACCTGAAGCGAAGAAGCTGGACGCCAACGGCATCTTTGAAAAAATCGCGATTCGCGACGTGCAGGATGCGTGCGACATCTTCAAGCCCGTGTACGCGGAAACGAAGCGGCACGACGGTTACGTCAGTCTGGAAGTTTCCCCGTTTCTTGGGTTCGACACCAAGGCCTCGCTTGGCGAGGCTCGGCGCCTATGGAAGGCCGTGGACCGCCCGAACGTCATGATCAAAATCCCCGGCACGCCCGAAGGCCTCCCGGCCATACGACAGGCTCTCGAAGATGGAATCAACATCAATATCACGCTGCTCTTCGCGCAGTCCGCGTACGAGCAGGTTGCAGAAGCATTCCTTTCCGCTCTCGAAGCTCGAGCCGCGAAGGGTCAGGACGTCAGCCACATCGCGAGTGTGGCCAGCTTTTTCGTCAGCCGCATTGATACGCTCGTCGACAGCAGACTCGATGAAAAACTGAAGACCGCGACGGACCAGGCGCAAAGGTCTCTATTCGAGAGCCTCCAGGGAAAAGTGGCGATTGCCAACGCTCGGCTCACTTACAAGAAATATCAGGAACTCTTCGGCGGCCCGCGTTGGAAAGCCCTGGCCACCAAGGGCGCGCAGACGCAGCGGCTTCTGTGGGCCAGCACCAGCACCAAGAACCCGAAGTACCGCGACGTGATTTACGTGGAAGAGCTCATTGGTGCCGATACCGTGGACACCATTCCTCCCGCGACATTTGATGCCTTCCGCGATCACGGAAAGCTTCGCCCCAGCCTCACCGAAAACGTGGAGGGCGCCGCGAAGACCATGGCCGATCTAGCCAAAGCCGGAATCTCCATGAAGGAAGTGACGGACAAGCTGATGGTTGACGGCGTCAAGCTCTTTTCGGATGCTTTCAAAACGCTTCTGGATGCCGTGAGCAAGACTGCAGGTGTTCCCGCGTGAGCCTGAACCGCCAGACCTACAAGTTACCCGGCCCGCTTGCAGGTGCGGTTGCCGCATGCATCGGAGACTGGAAAAGAAACAATAAAGTAGCGCGCCTCTGGCAGCGGGACGCTTCGCTCTGGACGGGAACGGACGAGAGTAATTGGCTCGGCTGGCTCACCATCGTTGAGGAGCAGCTCGCGCATCTTGAAGTTCTGAAAAAAATTGCTGCGGACGTGAAGAAGGCCCGTTTCAGGCATGTGCTCCTGCTTGGCATGGGTGGCTCCAGCTTATGTCCGGAAGTCCTGCGGATGACCTTTGGGAAGATCAAGGGATTTCCCGAGCTGCACGTGCTGGACTCTACCGATCCCGCGCAAATCAAAGCTATCGAAGCAAAGGTGGATCTCAAGCGCACGATTTGCATCGTCTCCAGTAAATCGGGGAGCACGCTGGAGCCGAATATCTACAAACAATATTTTTTTGAGCGCATCAAGGCGAAGGTGGGTGAAAAGGAAGTCGGCAGCCGTTTCATCGCAATTACCGACCCGGGGTCGAAGCTGCAGCAAGTGGCGGAAGCCGACAAATTCCGAAAGATTTTTTTTGGGGTGCCGAGCATCGGGGGACGCTACTCTGCCCTTTCTAATTTCGGCATGGTCCCCGCCGCTGTGATGGGTCTCGACGTCTTGAAATTTCTGAAAAACACCAAAGAGATGGTGCAGGCTTGCGGTGTTACTTCGGCCGCCGATGCGAATCCTGGTGTGCTTCTCGGGGCGATTCTCGGCACCGCTGCGAATCAAGACCGGGACAAACTCACCATCATCACATCGCCGGGAATTTTTGACCTTGGAGCGTGGCTCGAGCAGTTGATCGCGGAATCCACCGGAAAAGCCGGCAAAGGCATCATTCCGGTGGATCGCGAGCGCCTTGCCAAGCCGGCCGCGTATGGCAACGATCGCGTCTTTGCTTACCTGCGGCTGGCATCAAAACCCAATAAGGCGCAGGATGCCGCGGTTGAGGCGCTTGAAAAAGTGGGTCATCCGGTCGTGCGTATCTCGCTGCCGAACATCTACAATCTCGGCCAGGAATTCTTTCGTTGGGAAATCGCCACTGCTGTCGCCGGCTCAATTATCGGAATCAACGCGTTTAATCAACCTGACGTCGAGGCCAGCAAAATCGAAACGCGCAAGCTCACCACCCAGTATGAGGCTACCGGAAGCCTGCCTCCGGAAGTGCCGTTTTTCGAAGCAAGCGGCATCAAGCTCTATGCCGACGAGAAAAACGTGGCCGCTGTGCACGGCCCGAACCTTGCTCACGTTCTGAGGGCCCATATTTTGCGGCTCGGCGTTGGTGATTATTTTGCCGTCCTCGGCTACATAACGATGAATGACCAAAATGAAAAAGCGCTGCAGGGCATGCGGCATGCGGTACGCGATAAGAAAAAAGTTGCAACCGTACTCGGCTTCGGCCCACGATTCCTGCACTCCACGGGGCAGGCGTACAAAGGCGGGCCGAACAGCGGCGTCTTTCTGCAGATTACCTGGGATGATGCCAACGATCTCCCGGTGCCGGGGCAGAAATACACTTTTGGTATCGTCAAAGCAGCTCAGGCCAGGGGCGATTTTGCCGTTCTCTCCGAACGTGGCCGTCGCGCCTTGCGCGCACATCTCGGAAAGAATCTGAAGGCAGGACTGGCCACTCTAACGAAGGCCGTGCAAAAAGCAATCGCCTAGAACTGCAATCAACTTTTCTACTTCATGGAAGTTGTGAGGAGCGCGGACGATGCAATTCGGGATGATCGGGCTGGGAAGAATGGGCGCCAATATGGTCCGGCGTCTGCAAAAAAATGGCCACAAATGCGTCGTCTATGACCGCAGCGCAGATTCCGTCAAGCAATTAGAAGGTGAAGGTGCGACCGGCTCGGCTTCGCTCGACGATTTTGTCAAGAAGCTCCAGAGACCTCGCGCGGTCTGGCTCATGGTTCCCGCGGCCGTGGTGGATGCCACGCTTCACGATCTGGTGGGCAAGCTCGAAAAAGACGACGTGGTCATTGATGGAGGTAATTCGTATTACATCGACGACATTCGCCGCGCGCAGGAACTCTCCGCCAAAGGCATTCACTATTGCGATGTGGGAACGAGCGGCGGCGTCTGGGGCCTTGAGCGCGGCTATTGCCAGATGATCGGCGGCGAAACCGACGTGGTAAAGCGCCTCGATCCGATTTTCAAAACGCTAGCGCCCGGCCGTGGCAACGTTCCGCGCACTCCCGGACGCGACAAAGTAGGTGGCACCGCCGAAGAGGGCTATCTTCACTGCGGCCCCTCCGGCGCCGGCCATTTCGTCAAGATGGTTCACAACGGCATCGAGTACGGTCTGATGGCGGCCTACGCGGAGGGCTTGAACATTCTCAAGCACGCCAACGCCGGCAAATCTCATCGCGAGGCCGACGCGGAAACCACTCCCCTGCGCAATCCAGAGCACTATCAGTATGACTTCAATCTCGCGGACATCACGGAAGTCTGGCGGCGCGGCAGCGTTGTCGCGTCGTGGCTTCTCGACCTGACCGCTATTTCTCTTCTCGATCAGCCAACTCTCGACCGCTTTTCCGGCCGCGTTTCTGACTCCGGCGAAGGGCGCTGGACCATTCTCGCCGCCATCGAATCGACTGCTCCCGCCCCGGTGCTGACGGCGTCTTTGTTCCAAAGATTTACGTCGCGTGGCGAGGATGATTTCGCGGCCAAAGTTCTGTCCGCCATGCGCTTTCAATTCGGCGGACACATCGAAAAAAAAACGGGGCACTAAGGATTTCGGCTGCCATCCGGCGGCCGAAGACAGGAAACCTCTCTCATGAGCCTGAACCATTCGGACATGAACCCCACGCCGTCCCCATGTGTGATGGTCATTTTCGGCGCCACCGGCGATCTCACCAAGCGTAAGCTCATCCCCGCGCTCTGCAACCTCGCTCAGGACGATGTCCTGCCCAAACAGTTCGCAATCATCGGCTTCGCCGGCAATGACTTTGACACCGCCAGCTTCCGCAAGATGCTGTCTGAAGAAATCCCCAAATTCGCCTCCGCGCCGCTCGATCCGAAGCTCTGGGACTGGATGGTCGAGCGCATTTACTACGTCAAAGGCGATTTTCTGGACGCGGAAGCTTACAAGCGTCTGGAACAGCAAATCAACGAAGCTGACAAGAAACACAACGCTCTCGGCAATCGCTTTTTCTACCTCGCGGTCGCGCCCCGTTTTTTTTCCTCTATCGCGAAGATGCTGGCCCAGTGCTGTCTATCAAAAGAGGAAATTGGCCACTGGGCGCGCGTGATTATCGAAAAGCCCTTTGGACACGATCTCGAGTCCGCGAAGAAGCTCAATCAGGAATTGCAGCAGGTCCTGACCGAAAAACAGATCTACCGCATCGACCACTATCTCGGTAAAGAGACTGTGCAGAACGTCATGGTCTTCCGTTTTTCCAACAACATCATCGAGCCGCTGTGGAATCGCAATTACGTCGACCACGTCCAGATCACCGCCGCGGAAACCGTCGGCGTCGAGCATCGTGGCAGCTTTTATGAAACAGCAGGTGCGCTCCGCGACATGGTGCCGAATCATCTCTTTCAACTCCTCACCATGACCGCCATGGAGCCGCCGATTTCCTTCGATGCCGATGAAGTCCGCAACAAACAGGCGGAGGTGCTCCACGCCATTCAACCGCTCGATCCGGAAGAAGTTCTGACGAACATGGTTCGCGGCCAGTATGGCCCGGGCATGATCGACGGCCAGCGCGTGGTGGGCTATCGCAGCGAACCTGACGTGGCTCCTGATTCCAATACGGAAACGTTCGTCGCCTTGAAACTATTGATCGACAACTGGCGCTGGGCCGGCGTGCCCTTCTACCTCCGCACCGGCAAACGCCTCGCGAAGCGCATGACGGAGATCGTCATCCAGTTCCGCCGCACGCCTTTCGTTCTTTTTCGCAACACCACGGTGAAGAATCTCGAAACTAACCGCTTGGTCATTCACATTCAGCCCGATGAAGGCATCTCTCTGAGCTTCGGCGCAAAAGTTCCCGGCTCCGTAATGAAGCTTGGTCTCGTGAACATGGACTTCGACTACTGCACCTATTTCGGCGCCGAGCACAGCACCGGCTACGAACGCCTACTGCGCGATTGCATGGCCGGCGATGCCACGCTCTTTCAACGCGCAGACATGGTCGAAGCCGGCTGGAGCGTGATTCAGCCCATCCTAGACGTGTGGCATGCTCTGCCCCCGCGTGGATTCCCCAATTATGCGGCCGGTTCTTGGGGGCCCATCGAAGCCGAAGAATTGCTCGAGAAGGATGGTCGCTCATGGCGCCGGCCGGGCGAAGAAGAAGTCGACAAGCGCGGCCGCACCGCCTTGCCGGACAGAGCCGGAATCATTACGTGAGAGCCGCGCGTTTGGATCGAGAAATGGGAATCCCTGCAAAGGCGGGCGTCGCATGACCGACGATCGCGCAAACGCCGACGCACGAATCCTGCAAGATGCCGCAACAATCGCCAAGCGTGCCGCGGAAGAATTCATCAAATCTGCGAACGCCGCGGCGAAGGCGGGTGGTTCTTTCAGCATTTGCCTCGCTGGCGGCTCCACGCCAAAAGCTTTGTATGCACTGCTCGTCAGCGATCCACTCCGCGGGCAACTTCCTTGGGACAAAATGCAGTTGTTTTTCGGCGATGAGCGCCACGTGGAACCGACCCATCCCGATAGCAATTTTCGCATGGCGACGGAGACCCTGATCTCCAAAGCACCGCTGAAGCCGGAACAAGTGCATCGCATCAAGGCTGAGAACCCAGACACCGAGCAAGCCGCCCGCGAGTACGAACAGGTCTTGCGTTCCCACTTCCGTCTGGCCTCCAGCGATGCTCCCCGGTTTGACCTTGTGCTTCTCGGCATGGGGAACGAGGGTCACACGCTTTCCCTCTTTCCCGGAACGAAAGCTTTGCGCGATAATGGTGGGCTAGTGGTGCCTAACTGGGTCGGCAAGCTTTTCGCCGAGCGCGTTACCCTGACGGCGCCTGCTGTGAACAACGCGGCACTGGTGATTTTCATGGTCGCTGGCGCGGATAAATCGCTGGCGCTGAAAGCTGTGCTGGAAGGACCGTACGAACCGGAGCAATTGCCGGCGCAATTGATCAATCCAAGGAACGGCAGGCTGCTGTGGCTGGTGGATGCGGCTGCCGGTGGAATTCTTTCAAGAGGCATTCGAGAATAGCTGTCCGCTGTGGCGGGGGGAAAACGAGGAAAAGAGATGGCAACCACTGCAATCACTGGAAAAATTGAAACCTACCTCGGCGCAAAAGCCGATTCACTGCTGGGATTCAAATCACCAAAAATCGCCAAGGAGCGCTTGCATCTCCCGGGCCCGGATTTTATCGATCGGGTTTACGCTGAGTCCGATCGCAACGTACGCGTGCTCACAAATCTCCAGCGCATGTTTGGCCACGGGCGCCTCAGCGGCACGGGTTATCTTTCAATTCTTCCCGTGGACCAGGGCATCGAGCACTCCGGCGGCGCGAGCTTCACAAAAAACCCCGATTACTTCGACGGCGGCAACATCGTCAAGCTGGCCATTGAAGGCGGCTGTAACGCCGTCGCTTCCACGTTCGGCGTGCTCGGCTCCGTCGCGCGCAAGTACGCTCACAAAATCCCGTTCATCGTGAAAATGAATCACAATGAACTGCTCACCTACCCCAATCGCTTTGACCAGGTGCTCTTCGGCACCGTTCAGCAAGCCTACGACATGGGCGCTGCTGCCGTCGGCGCCACCATCTATTTCGGTTCCGACCAAAGCACGCGCCAGATCGTCGAGATCAGCCAGGCTTTCGCTCACGCCCATCAACTCGGCATGGCCACGGTTCTTTGGTGCTATCTGCGCAACAATGCCTTTAAGAAGGACAAGGACTATCACCTATCCGCCGACCTCACCGGCCAGGCCAACCATCTCGGCGTGACCATCGAAGCGGACATCATCAAGCAGAAGCTCCCGGAAAATAACGGTGGCTACCAGGCTCTCAACATGGGTGATTCCAGCTACGGAAAATTTGACAAGCGCATCTACACTGATCTCTCTAGCGATCACCCCATTGATCTGACGCGCTATCAGGTCGCCAATTGCTACATGGGTCGCGCTGGCCTGATTAACAGCGGCGGCGCTTCCGGCGCAAACGATTTCGAGGAAGCCGTCGCCACTGCTGTCATCAACAAGCGCGCCGGCGGCACTGGCCTCATCTCAGGCCGCAAAGCCTTCCAGCGCCCCATGAAGGAAGGCGTCCAGCTCCTCAACACCATCCAGGACGTCTACCTCAGCCCCGAAGTCACCGTCGCCTAGAACCGGGGTTTTCCAGCCGCGGGCCGTCGGTAATCAAACGAAAGCCCCTCGCGTGGCTTCTAGTTGACTGCTTCATGAGCCATAGCTATAGACGAAAACTGGCTTGGAGTGTTGGGTCAAGCGCGGGTAAGGGTGGCGGTGCGTGCTGCTTCCAGTAGCTTTCTCGCGTTTTCTCGAATGTCGCCTTTGCCGAACACGGCGTTTCCCGCAACCAGCAGCTCTGCCCCGGCGCGCACAATGTCGCCCACAGTATCGAGCGCCACGCCGCCATCGATTTCGATCCGGAAAGATAGCCCCAGCGATTCACGAACTTCGGCAAGAGTCTTAATCTTGTGGAGCGCGCCAGGAATAAATTTTTGCGCGCCGAATCCCGGATTCACAGACATGATCAGAACGTGATGCACCATGTCCAACACTTCATCCACCATGTGTACAGGCGTAGCAGGATTCAGGACCACCGCCGGCTTGCATCCATGCGACTCGATAAGCTGCAGCGTGCGATAAAGGTGTACGCACGCTTCCTGGTGCACGGAGATCCAGCTCGCCCCCGCCGCTGCGAAAGCAGGAATGAATTCATCGGGATTCTCGATCATTAGATGGCAATCGAGGGTAGCATTGGGAAGGGCCTTCCTTAGCGAAGCCACGACCAGCGGCCCGATCGTGATATTTGGCACAAAGTGCCCGTCCATTACATCGCAATGGAGCACGGTGCCGCCGCCGTCCAGCGCGGCTTTCGCCTCTTCGCCCAG
This sequence comes from Acidobacteriota bacterium, assembly GCA_003225315.1. Lineage (GTDB taxonomy): Bacteria > Acidobacteriota > Terriglobia > Acidiferrales > UBA7541 > Acidiferrum. The sequence goes on along the minus strand of QHZD01000018.1, from coordinate 294,706 downwards.
CCGCGCGAAGTTTGCGGAAAGTATCGATGGTGCCAGTTCGATGGTCATGGGCCCTGGGCCGCTCCTTCCCACCTCAGAGAAAAGAGATTATACGCGGAAGTTCTTCGTGCTGCTGAAAAGTGACATCCGAACGAAATTTCGCACTTCACCACGGAATCGTGCAGCGTTTCGTGCTGCTCTCCCGTGCCAGCTCGATAATTCGCATGACATCCAACGCATATTCGGGAGTCACCGCTGGCACGACGCGCCCCAGAATGGCGTCTCGAACGTTCGCGTAGTAATCGCGATAATCGCAAGTGGCCGAGGGAATGCGCCGCTGTACGAACGCACCTCCTTCGGGAATCGTGAGAACGCCCCAATTTTCTTCGGGCTCATATCCCCAGGGCTTGTCCGCCGGAATGTACCCTTGGCGAAGATTCATTTCTTGCGGGTCGAAAGGCTGCTTCACAAAGCTGCCCAGCGTGCCGAGCAACACAAACCGCGGGCGCGGCGCGGCGGCGAGGATGCTGGAGCGAAGAACCGCACGCATACTGTTCGGATAGTGCAGCGTAATATCAAAAGCATCGTCGGCGACGGCGTTTTCTCGTTCGATTCGAACGTCGGCCGTCACGGCTTCCGGCAAACCGAAAAGAACGAAAGCGTGGTCGATCAGGTGCGGCGCGATGTCGAATAGGATTCCGCTGCCCGGACGAGCGGCCTCTCGCCAGGCTCCGGGCTTGAGCTGCGGACGAAAACGGTCGTATGTCGTTTCGAACCTTACGATACGCCCCAGCGTGCGAGCCTCTACAAGCTGGCGGATAGCTTGGAAATCACCGTCATAGCGTCGGTTCTGATATACGGTCAGAAAGCGGCCTGTTTCTTTGGCAACCTCCACGAGCTGTTTGGCTTCTTCAAGAGTTGTCGTGAACGGTTTATCGACAATCACATCGCGGCCCGCCTCAAGACATTGCCGTGCGAATGGGTAGTGCGTCTCGTTCGGAGTTGCAATCACCACGAGGCGAATCTGCGTAATCGAGAGCAGTTCGTCCAGGCTCCGCGCAATTCGAACGTCGGGATATTTCTCCGCCGCTTCGGCTCCGCTGCGTTGCACAATCGCGCCAAGGTGCAGACCGGGCACGGCGCGAATCACCGGCGCATGAAACGCCCGTCCCGCAAGTCCAAATCCTATGAGTCCGACTTCAATCATGGGTATTCATCTTTCCAGAAAAGTGGACGCTAAAGAGTATCGAACTTTCAAATCTCAAGCAGAAGGATTTTCCAGAAGCGCGAAGTTGCTTGAAAGGGCGGTGTCCTTCAGAATGACGGATCACCCATGGGCGAGCAAAATCCAGCCATCACAGAGGCGCAAGGACACCGCAATCTGCTCATCCTGCTCTTCGCAGGATTTGTTCTGAGTGGAATTGCAACCACAATCGTCGGCCCGATGCTGCCCATCTTTATTCGCAGATGGTCTCTCGATGACGGCCAAGCCGGTCTCTTTTCCTCGATTCAGTTTTTGGCCGCATTGGGGGGCACTCTGGCATCCAGCGCAATTGCTGCGTGGTGGGGGTATCGCCCGGCTTTGGTCATGGGGTATGCGCTCATGGGTGGAGGCCTGGCGGCCCTTAATGCTGACACGCACGGAGTAGCTCTGACCGCGACCGCGGCTTTCGGTTTGGGCTATGGGTTAATCACTCCGGGAACAAATCTCTTCGTTGCGGAATTGGGAGGAGTAAAGAGTGCCTCACTTTTGAACCAGCTCAATTTTGCGTGGGGAGCGGGAGCGATGATCTGTTCGCCATTGATTGCCCTTGCCCTGAAACGTAACGGCCTGGGTATCCTGCTGGCGGGAACGGCTGTCTTCGGTGGAGTTCTCGTCCTGGGCCTGTTGTTCGTTTCCTTCGACGTGCAGAAGCACGCCAACGATGTGAATACGGCCGGCGTTGCGTCCGCTGCGATTGGACTTGGAGTTACCATCGCGTTGGCCGCCATGTTTTTCATTTATGTAGCGATGGAAAACGGCGTCGGAATCTGGTCCGCAGAATACGCCAAGCGGCTTGCGAACGGCATTACGGGCATGACTACGCTTGCGCCAATGTTTTTCTATGCCGGCCTCACCTCCGGCCGTGCAGCTGCGCCTTTGTTTCTCCGCCACCTACACGAAAGAAAAATAGTGTTGGGCGCTCTGAGTCTGGCCGCAACAGCTACGGCATTGTTGATCGCATCCAGATCGCTCCCGGTTGCTACCGTAGCAGTTTTTCTGGCAGGCCTGGGATGCGCGAGCGTCTATCCCATTTTCATTGCTTGGCTCTCGCGATGGTATGGGCCAGCCGCGAAAAAAATTGGAGGCATCCTCTTTGCGCTCGCTTCTCTCGGAGGATCGGCAGGCCCTGGCTTGATCGGCGCCGTCTCCAAATACTCCGGAAGCTTGCGCGTAGGATTGCTCGTGCCGCTGGCAGGCGCGATTATCCTGATTGGCCTCGTGCTGCTGCTGCGCCGACGGACGGCAGCCTGAGGTATTCTTAGCCCGTGCAGAATGCCGCATCCTCACAACGTTCCCCCACGAACGGGCTGCTCTTGGGGCTGGTGATCACGCTGGCCGCGGTAGTGGCCTACGCTTCCTACATCACCGTTCAGCTCGCCGGCCTGCGCAAACTTCAGAGCGAAATGGTGGACCGCAACCGGAAAGACTCGCTGCAACTCCTGCGCGTCCAGAACGATCTCAATTCCATCGCGCTCGCCATGCGCGACATGCTGGACACCACCGAACGTTATCCGCTGACGGCATGGACCGCTCAATTCGACCGCATTCACCAGGACTTGGACGCCGGCTTGAAACTGGAAGAAAGCCTCGCGGGGGCGAACCGCACGCCGGATCAGCGGCGCTATCTCTCTCAATCAATTGCGCAGTTCTGGGACGCTGTAAATCGAATGTTTGCGCTCGCGCAGAGCGGAAAAGTTGCGGAAGCGCGTGAGCAAATTCGTTTGTCGCTGCAAGCTCGCCAGCAAGCTCTCAGCACCGCTGTTTCGCGTCTGCTCGTGGAAAACAACGAAGGCGAGGAGCAAGCCGCCGCGCGCATCGCTCAGATTTATGATGGCGTGCAGCGCCAGCTCTATACATTTCTTGGGGCGACGCTCATTGCCATCGTTCTGACTAGCTTATATCTCATCCGCAGCAACCGCCAGATTTTTGCGCGGCTCGCCGAACTCTCCGAGCAGCGCAGCGATCTCGCGCAGAAACTGATTTCCACGCAGGAATCCACTCTTCGTCACATTTCCCGCGAACTCCACGATGAGTTTGGACAAGTACTCACCGCGATCGGTTCAATGCTGGGCCGCGCAGGAAAGCACGCCCCGGAAGGCTCGCCTCTGCGTGAAGATTTGAAAGAAGTGCAGGAAATCGCGCAATCGACGCTAAACAATATCCGGACACTCTCCCAGGCCCTTCACCCCGTGTTACTCGAAGAAGCCGGTTTGGAAAGCGCCCTCGACTGGTATATTCCCACGGCACGTCGGCAAACTGGCCTCGCCCTTCATTACGAGAAAACCGGACAGCCATTTCCTGTAGATACAAATACCGGAGTGCACATCTATCGTGTGCTACAGGAAGCGCTCAGCAATGTGAGCCGGCATTCCGGGGCCAGCGATGCCTGGATCAGGCTGCGATTCTCTCCGGATTCACTGGAGCTCGAAGTGGAAGATCACGGCAAGGGCTTCGAGCGAGAAAAATCGCAACGGGGGATCGGCTTGGTCGCCATGCGCGAACGCGCCGAATTAATCGGGGGCATGCTGGTGATCTCGCCGCATCCGCAAGGCGGTACCAAAGTTTGCCTCCAGATTCCTCGAGTCAAAGTGGATGCCAATGGCGCCTAAGATTACCGTTCTGCTCGCGGACGATCACGCGCTGGTCCGCCGCGGATTTCGCCGCATGCTGGAAGACGACCGTGGAATTTCGGTTGTCGGTGAAGCTAGCGACGGCAAAGAAGCTGTCCGGTTGGCTTGCGAATTGCGTCCCAAAGTCACGGTGATGGATTGTGCGATGCCCGAACTGAGCGGCATCGAGGCAACACGAAGAATCCTCGAGAGATTTCCCGAAGCTGGCATCCTAATGCTCAGCATGCACTCCGAAGAAACGCTGGTAAGCCAGGCGCTCGAAGCGGGCGCGCGCGGCTACGTTTTGAAAAATGCCAGCGACCTCGATCTGGTCAGCGCCGTGAAAAGCATCGCGGCTGGAATGACCGTGCTCGACCCGCAAGTCTCCCGCCCGGACGCTCTCAAAGGCGAGCGTGGCGGCGGCTTGACCCCACGCGAACTGGAAATCCTGCAACACATCGTAGCTGGCAAGTCGAACAAGGAAATCGCTGCTGACTTAAATCTCAGCGTGAATACCGTCGCGGTTCACCGCGCCAATATCATGGACACGCTGGGAATTCACAAGACGGCTGAGCTGGTGGTCTACGCGATTCGGAACGGTCTGGTGAACTTGCCGTGAACCGGCGCGATTTTCTTTTCTCAACCTTCAGCGCAGGACTCACTACCGCAGCCGCCCCAGCCTGGGCATTTGCGAATTCAGCTTCTTCCCCTGGATTTCGTCTGACTGACGTTACCAACGCCGCCGGAATCCAGGTTCGTCACAACAGCGGCGCCTATGGTGGCAAGTTGCTACCCGAAACGCTGGGCTCCGGCTGCGCGTTCCTCGACTACGACAGCGACGGCTGGCAAGACATTCTTCTGATCAATGGAATGGACTGGCCCGGTCACAAGCGCCAGCGTTCTACTCTTCGCCTCTACCGCAACAATCGCAACGGCACATTCACGGACGTAACGCGCGGCGCAGGACTCGACATCGAGCTTTACGGAATGGGCGTGGCCGTCGGCGATTACAACAACGACGGTTTCCCCGACATTCTCGTCACCTGCGTCGGCCAGAGCCATCTTTTTCGCAACACTGGCAAGGGAACGTTCGTGGACGCCACGCGTTCCAGCGGCCTCCTCGGACATCATGGCTTCAGCACTTCCGCTCTATGGTTTGACTACGACCGCGACGGCTTGCTTGACCTATTCGTCTGCAATTATGTTCGCTGGTCACCCGAGCATGATGTCTTTTGCAGCCTCGACGGCTCGCACAAATCCTATTGCACGCCCGAAGCGTATCGTGGCGACACCTGTTGGCTCTTCCATAATCGCGGCAACGGGACTTTTGAAGACGTCACCGCCACCAGCGGCATCTTTGATAGCAGCTCAAAATCTCTCGGCGTGGCAATGTTTGACTACGACCAGGACGGCTGGTCCGATCTGCTCGTCGCCAACGACACGCAACCCAACAAGTTGTACCGCAATCTGCATAACGGCAAATTCAAGGATGTCGCCGTCGAAGCCGACCTGGCGTTCAGCACTGAAGGAAAAGCCCGTGCGGGCATGGGCGTCGACACCGGCGATTTAGACGGTTCTGGCAGGGCCGGGATTGCCATCACCAATTTTGACAACGAAATGATTGGCCTCTATCACGTCACGTCTCCAGGAGTTTTCGACGACATCTCTATTCCCTCCGGCGTCGGCGCGGCCTCCAGAAACACTCTAGGCTTCGGTTGCATGTTCCTCGATGTCGATCTCGATGGCGCTCTCGACCTCGCCGTCGCCAACGGCCATATTGACGAAACTGTTCGAAACATCCGCGGCAACGTCGGCTACGCGCAACCACCCCAACTTTTTCTGAATTCAGGTAGCGGAAAATTCCGTGACGTCGCCGGCCAGGTTGGAGGCGGTTTCGAATCTCCCAAAGTTGGTCGCGGCCTCGCTTTCGGCGATTTCGACCGCGACGGCGACCTCGACATCCTCTTGACAACTAACAACGGCCCGGCGTATTTGTATCGCAACGACCGAGAGGCGCATTCCCGCAGCATTCGATTTTATCTACAGGGCACAAAATCGAATCGCGATGGGATCGGCGCGTCCGTCCGCATTTTCCTCGACGGGCAAACGCAATCGCGGATCGTCCGCGGCGGCTCCAGCTATCTTTCTCAATCGGAATTGCCGGTGACTTTCGGTCTCGGCTCGCGGGAAAAAATCGATCGTGTAGTGATCGACTGGCCCAGCGGCCGCACCGAGGAATATAAAGATTTGCGAGCTGGAAAGATGTATAACTGTATAGAAACAAAGGGGATAGATGCAAATCCAGCTTTCTAATCCTTTTATGGTATTGCCAGCTTCTGGGCAAATGCCTATAAGTGTTCCCACAAGTTGTATCGCCTCCAACCCTGCCAGTTTCTGGCTCGCTTCGGGGCACCCCAAACTGAATTGCGGCCGGATGTTCCTGACACATCTGGCCGCTTTATTGATAACCGCAAACCGCGCTTGCAGGTGGAGATGACGCAAATCGAAGTTATAAAGCGGTGGTTATCGCGAATCCTCGTTGCGCTAACGCTCAGCGCCGTCTACCTGTACGGATATCCCTCGGCCACCATCTCTTACTTTGTCGTGGACTTGTTCCACGTCGCTCTCGGAATTGCTCTTACCCTTCTCCTCTTTTTCTACGCGGTTCGATTGCTCCGCCACGAATCTTTTCTGACCCGCCTGGGCTGGACCTCGCTGGCTGCGGGAGCGCTTCTCGGAATCGTGTTGATCAAAATCGGCGCGCCCCTTCGGCTGAAACCCTGGCTGTATGCGCATATTGCGCTGTGCGTTATCGGCGCGCTCTTCCTGGCAACCTCCTGGCTCATTTCAAAGGGATGGCTTGGCGACAGCGTCCTCGCGCGCGGCTTGGGATTTGCCGCGCTGGCATTCCTAACCACCGCCATCGCCGCCGGCACATGGTGGACCCGCGAGGTCGCCTGGAAGAACGCGAATCACATTTCCAATCCTCTGATGCCCCCGGAATCCATGGACCGCGAAGGCGACGGCCCCGAGGGAAAATTCTTCCCCAGTTCCGCGCAAACTAAACATGGTGGCAACATTCCCTCCAAGTACTTCATGAAATCCGACGCTTGCCAGCGCTGCCATGCGGACATTTACAAGCAGTGGGACAGCTCGATGCACCATTTCTCTTCCTTCAACAATCAGTGGTACCGCAAGAGTATCGAGTACATGCAGGATGTCGCCGGCGTTCGTTCCTCCAAGTGGTGCGCCGGCTGCCACGATCCCGCGCTGCTTTACAGCGGCCTCTTCGATACGCCCATCAAGCAGATCGTTGACCGCCCGGAAGCGCGCGCCGGCCTCGGCTGCCTGATGTGCCACAGCATCGTCCAAGTGAAGAGCACCATGGGCCAGGGCGATTTCTTCCTGGAATATCCGAAGCTCCATAAACTCGCCGCCAGCGAAAATCTTTTCGTCCGCAAGCTGCACGATTTTGTCGTTCGCCTCAATCCGGAACCGCATCGCCGCACTTTCCTGAAGCCGTTCATGCGCGCGGATACTGCGGAGTTCTGTTCTTCCTGCCACAAAGTCCACCTCGATGTCCCGGTGAATCGCTACCGGTGGATTCGCGGCTTCAATGAATATGACAATTGGCAAGCCAGCGGCGTCTCCGGCCAGGGAGCGCGCGCCTTCTACTATCCAAAGTCGGCCATGAACTGCGCCGATTGTCACATGCCTGCGGTCCCTTCGCTCGATGACGGAAATGTGAAAGGACTCGTGCATTCGCATCGCTTCCCCGGCGCGAACACGGCTGTTCCCACAGCCAACCAGGACCAGGCACAATACGAGTTCGCCAAGAAATTCTTGCAAGACAAGCAGCTCACCGTGGATATTTTCGCGATTTCGCCGGCAGGCAAAGAAAGAAACGTCCCGGCGCACAGCGAATTTGGAAAGCCGGTACTCTCGACCACCTTCGCCGTTGGCGAAGAATCGGATACTTCCCTTCCGAAAGGCCCCGCCGGCGAAGTCCGCCCCATTACTGCTCCCATCGATCGTGCAGACGCCGCCGTTCGCCGCGGCGATGACGCCCGTGTGGATGTGGTTGTGCGCACGCGCAAGGTCGGCCACTTCTTCCCCGGCGGCACAGTGGACGCCTTCGATGTCTGGCTCGAGTTGCAAGCCACCGATGAAAAAGGCCAGACGATTTTCTGGAGCGGCAAAGTCGAAGACGATGGCAAAGGTCCGGTCGAGCCTGGCGCCCACTTCTACCGTTCTCTCCAGATCGATGGCCACGGCAATCCCATCAACAAACGAAATGCCTGGGCCACTCGCTCCGTGGTTTACGTCCATCTGATCCCGCCGGGGGCCGCGGACGCTGCGCACTATCGCCTCCACATTCCGGACAATGCCGGCGACAAGATTACGCTTCACGCCAAACTCAACTATCGCAAGTTTAGTTGGTTCAATACGCATTTCTCTTTCGCGGGTGTCGAGCAATCTAAAATTCTTCCAAATACTCCGCTGACTAATAGCATTAAGATCTCGCCTGATTATGATGACCGCCAGTGGACTTTCAACGGCGACACCTCGCGTGTGTCCGGCAACCTCAAGATAATTCCCGACCTTCCCATCACTATCATTGCCGAGGACACCAAGACTCTTCGCGTTCTCCCGCGAACCGCTCCCTCGCCCCCGCCAAAGACTCTCACGACCAAGGAAGACTGGACGCGCTGGAACGATTACGGCATCGGCTTGTTCTTGCAGGGTGATTTGAAAGCGGCCGCTGCCGCCTTCGAGAAAATCACGGAAGCGGATCCGCAAAATCCAGACGGTTGGACGAACATTGGCCGCGTCCTGCTTCAGGAAGGAGACACCGCTGGCGCACGTAAAGTGCTTGAGAAATCCCTCGCCATCAGCCCGCAATTGGCGCGCACCAACTACTTCTACGCCCGCGCTCTCAAAGAAGAAGGCGAGTACGACGGCGCGATCACTCATTTGCGTACCGTGCTTGCGCAATTCCCACGTGACCGTGTCGTGCGCAACGAGCTTGGCCGTGTCCTCTTTCTTCAGAAGCGCTACGCCGACGCCGTCAAAGAATTCGAGCAAACTCTCTTCATCGATCCCGAAGACCTCCAAGCTCACTATAATCTGATGCTCTGCTACAACGGACTCGGCGACGACGTCAAAGCCAACGAACACAAGGCCCGCTATCTACGCTTCAAAGCCGACGAATCGGCGCAAGCCATCACCGGCCCCTATCGTCAGACGCATCCCGAGGACAACAACGAACGCCAAGCCATCCACGAACACACAAGCATCGCCCCGGCGCCCAGCCAGCAACTTAGTAAGAAGTCCAAATCATCAGCGGCCCACGCAACTCAACAAACGGCATCGCCCAGCGGCAAGGACTGAGTGCTTGGCTCCCTCAAATCGTGCTATGTCCTTTGTAGAGGCGGGGCTTTGCCCCGCCCGCCGAAACAGTATGGTTTGTCATTCTGCGAGCATCCGATGAGGATGCTCGCAGAATCTCAACTCCAAACCTTTCGCTCATTTAATTCTGGAGGCATTTCGCAAGGAGTTGCACGACAACCGGTTGAAGGAGCTGCGAAGTATGACCTGGATCAAAACCGTTCCCATGGAAGAAGACCCCCGCGTCAAAAACGCAATCGAGGCGCAGCGGAAGCTGTATCCCATCGAATACGCTACCCCCGTCCATCCCATGAGCGGCGGTGAGACGTCCGGCATCGTCGCCAGCCACTCTCTTCTCCCCGACGTGCTTTTCCATGCCTTCGGCACCTATGGCGCGCTCATGTCGCCGGATCTTCCTCTAAAACGCTATCAGCATGAAATGATCGCCACCATGGTTTCGGTCGCCAATCGCTGCCACTATTGAATCGAGTCACACGCAGAGTTTCTGCGTCGCGTCACGCTGGATGAAACCATGGCAAAAGCGCTCCAAAGCGACTATCGCACCGCGCCCATCAGCGAGCAGGACCGCACCATGTTGGACTACGTCGTGAAACTCACAAAAGACGCGACGAAATGTAGCGCGGAAGATCATGCCCGCCTGCGCGCCGTTGGTTTCGACGATCGCGGCATCTTGCAAATCACTCTGATCGCGTCTTGGTTTAACTACATCAATCGCGCCGCCGATGCTCTCGGCGTTGGCCGCGAATGAATCTTGGGGGAATGGTGAAGCGTTCGCTTGCAGCAATTCTAGTTCTTGCCTTGGCCATGATTCTCGCCGGAAAAACAGGAATAGGAGCGACGCCGGAAACCTCCGCGATTCAGTTCCGCGACGTCACGCAACTCGCCGGGATTCGTTTCGCCCACAACAATGGCGCGTTCGGCAAGAAATTCCTGCCGGAAACCATGGGACCCGGCGCTGCGTTCATTGATTACGACAACGACGGCTGGCCGGACATTTTTCTTGTAAACGGTATGGACTGGCCCGGCCACGTCCAGAAACACTCCACTCCTAGGCTCTACCACAACAATCACGACGGCACGTTCACTGACGTCACGCACAAGGCTGGACTCGACGTCGAGATGTTTGGACTGGGTGTGGCCGTCGGCGACTACGACAACGATGGCTACGACGATCTTTTCGTCACTGCCTTCGGCCAAAGCCGCCTTTTTCATAACAATGGCAACGGCACGTTCACCGATGTCACGCAAAGAGCAGGACTGCTCGGACCAAAAGAATTCAGCTCCAGCGCCGCTTGGGTGGACTACGACAAGGATGGCCACTTGGACCTCGTCGTCGGCAATTATGTTCAGTGGTCGCCGGAAACCGATCTTTATTGCACCCTCGACGGCAAGAATAAATCCTACTGCACGCCGGAATCCTACAAAGGTACTTCCGTTCGTCTCTGGCGCAATCGCCGCAACGGCACGTTTGAAGACGCGACGCAAAAAGTGGGTCTCGGCGATCCCACCTCAAAAACTCTCGGCGTCGCCGTGCTCGATTTTGACAATGACGGCTGGCCCGATCTCTTGTTTTCGAATGACACACAGCCCAACAAGCTCTATCGCAACAACGGCAACGGCACCTTCACCGAAAAAGCCGTCGTCGCGGGAATCGCTTTCAGCGAAGACGGTGTAGCCCGTGCCGGCATGGGTGTGGACGCCGCCGACTATGATCACTCCGGCTTCCCGAGCCTCTTGATCACCAATTTTTCAAACCAGATGGTCTCGCTCTATCACAACGAAGGAAAAGGCCTCTTCGTCGACGAAGCTCCACGCTCAGAAATCGGCCGCGCTTCCCTGCTCACTCTCGGCTTCGGCTGTTTCTTCTTCGACTACGACCTCGACGGCTGGCCCGACGTTGTCGTTGCCAATGGCCACATCGATGCCGACATTCAGCGCGTGCAGGCCAACGTGAAATACGCCATGCCACCCCATCTCTTCCGCAATGTCGGCAAGGGAAAATTCGAAGAGGTCACGAAATCACTAGGCTCCGCTTTCGCTTCACCCCGCGTAGGCCGCGGCGCCGCCTACGCCGATATCAATAACGACGGTCGCCTGGATCTGCTGCTCTCCACCAATGGTGGCCCGGTTTATCTGTTCCGCAACGAAGCCCAAGGCGCCGCCGCTTCGAATCGCAGCCTGCGCATCAAACTCATCGGCACAAAATCCAATCGCAACGGCATCGGCGCAACCGTCAGACTCACAGCCAGCGGCGAAACGCAATCGCAAATGCTTCGCAGTGGTTCCAGCTACCTCTCCGCCAGCGAACTCGTCTTAACCTTCGGCCTCGCCCGCAACGAAAAAGCCGACACCATCGAAATCCGCTGGCCTAGCGGCCAACTCGATCATCTTTCAAACGTTCCCGCAGGCCAAACCATCACTGTCACCGAAGCCAAAGGCATCTCTTCAACGCGACAATTCGGCAAGCAGTGATCGACGCGTGACTCTGCGCCCCCATTCACGCTGCTCCCATTGTCATCCTTACATTGTGATCCTCAGACGGACCATGATTTACTCGTACCGCAGGGCCACGATGGGATCGACGCGCATCGCCCGCCGCGCCGGGATGTAGCATGCGGCGGCCGCTATGAATCCGAGCAAGGTTGCCACACCGAAGAATGTCGCCGGATCAGTGGAGCTGACGCCGTAAATCATCCCGGACATCAGGCGCGTCAACGCCAAAGCGCCAATGAATCCGAGCAAAACGCCAAGCCCAGCCAAACGCATGCCTTGCCGCAGGACAAGACGGAGCACGGCATTGCCGTCTGCCCCGAGGGCCAGACGAATGCCAATTTCGCGCGTCCGCTGCGCTACGTTGTAAGCAAGTACGCCATAAATGCCGATGGTCGCGAGGGCCAAGGCGAGCACCGCAAAGAGTCCGAAAAGCAGCAGGTTCATCCGCTGCGACGCCAAGGATAAGGAGCGAACTTCCTCCATCGTTCGGATTCGCGTAACGGGCAGGTTCTTGTCAACTTGCCGAATCACGCTACGCACGCTCGAGGCGACCCGCGCGGGATCGCCGTTGGTGCGCACGACCCAATCGCGCAAGATTGCGTCAGCATAAGTGAATTGCGCGATGGGGAAATACATGGTCGGTTCGGGTGCGACAGTCGGGCTGAACTCGCGGACGTCCGATACCACACCAATGATGGTCATCCAAGGAAACTTGTCATCTGGTCCCGCTTGATGGAAGCGCTTGCCGAGGGGATCCTCGCCAGCCCAATAGCGTTTGGCCATCGCCTCATTGACGATAACGACTGGTTGCGTTTGCGGTGAATCGCTCCAGGAAAAATCCCGGCCTTCCAGGAGCGGAACCTGCATGGTCTGGAAGTATGTCGGCGTCACGATATCGTAGCTGGCTATTGGAATCTGACCCGGGCCGCTTGGCGCTCGACCCTCGATGGTAAATCCTTTCCTGCCTTTGGCCAGCGTCAGAGGAATAAACGTGACTGCGGCGGCGGATTGTACTCCCGGGAGTGCCTGTAGGCGTTCAATTGCCTGTTGGTAAAAGACTACGCGCTGGGCGCCTTGGGAATATCGCTCGCCGCGCGGGATGACCCGAAAAGAGAGTACGCCTCCGGGCTGAAATCCCAATTGCACTTGCTCGATCCGTAGGAAACTGCGGACAAGAAGCCCGGCACCGATCACCACGACAAAACCAAGCGCCGTTTCGAGGACGACCAACGAGCTGCGCGTGCGCAGTCTGGACGATGCTGCGCGCTCGCGGGAACCGGACTTCAGCGTGTCCTGGATGTTTCCGCGAACGGCATGGAGAGCAGGAGACACGCCGAAAACGAGGCCAGCCGTGAGCGAAATCGCCATGCTGAACAGGAGGACCGGCGCGCTCAGACCGAACTCTTCTGTGCGGGGAAGATTTGAGGCGGCAAGGAACTTGAGCGCGCCAAGACTCCAGCGCGCCAGCAGGACGCCTACGGCACAGCCAAGCAAGGCCAGGAGGACGCTTTCGGTTAGAAGCTGGCGCGCAACTCGCGCGTGGCCAGCGCCCAGCGCGAGGCGCACGGCGATTTCGCGATAACGTACTGAGGCGCGGGCCAACAGCAGGTTCGCGACATTAGCGCATACAATCACCAGAACCAGCGTGACAGCGCCGACAAGAACGAGCAGCGCAGGCCGCACGGGACCAGCAATATCTTCCTGCAACGGCACGACATCGACTGTCTGGCCGGTGTTGGACTGCGGATAAAGTTGCGTGAGGCGGCGCGCAATCAGGTTCATTTCCGTTTGAGCTTGCGCGAGCGTCACGCCTAGTTTGAGCCGCGCGAAGACGTCTAGATAATGGCTGCCGCGGTTGATCAGTTCATCAGGAGTCAATGCCAACGGCACCCAGAGCTGATCGTCAGGGTCAGGAAAATGAAATCGCGGCGGCATGACGCCGATGACCTCGTAGCCTTGGTCGTCCAGAAAAACCTTCTGGCCCAGAACGCGGAGATCAGATGCGAAGCGGCTCCTCCAGAGGCTGTCGCTGATGACCACCACATGTGACGTGCTGGGGCGATCTTCCTCGGCAGTAAAGACGCGGCCAAGAGTGGCATTCACCTGAAGCGAGCCAAAAAACTCGCCAGAAACCCGTTCACCTTCCACGCGCAGCGGTTCGCCCGTGCCGGTGACATTAAAGCTCCGATTGCTGTAGGCCGCCATGCTCTCGAACACGGTGTTCTGGGCCATCCAGTCCGAGAAATTCCCCGGTGAAGGCGTGTTGTGCTTGTTCTGGTAATTGGGAAGATGGACGTTTTCATAGACCATCACCAAACGATCAGCTTGCGGGTATGGCAGAGCCTTCAGCAGAACGGTATAGACCACAGAGAAGATCGCGGTGTTGGCGCCGATTCCGAGCGCCAGTGTGAGGATGATTATCGCGGTGAAAGCCGGATTTTTGCGGAGCGTGCGGACGCCATACCGCAGATCCTGCCACAACCCCTCCACGAAAGATTCCCAGCTGGCAGAGCGGACGACTTCCTTCGTAACTTCGAGATTCCCCCTCTCCAAACGCACCGCGCGAAGCGCCTCCTTGCGGTTCATCCCCTGCTTCATCTTTTCTTCGGCTGCCATATCGAGGAAGCCATTTAGTTCCTCATCCAGTTCCTGACTGACCTGCTCCTTTCGGAACAGCGACCGGAGCCCGCTTGCCATATTTCGGAGTAAGGACATCGGTTTTTCCCCTTACGCTACGACGCCTCCAAGATTCTGGCGATCGCCGCCGCCTGCCTCCCCCATTCTCGTGTCTCGCTGTTGAGCCTCTTTCGTCCTTGCTCGGTCAAGGCGTAATACTTTGCGCGCCTGCTGTTCTCGGTGGCTTTCCATTCGCTTCGGATTAGTCCATCTCGTTGCAGCCTTTGAAAAGCTACAAACAGCGAACCTGCATTGAGACGGAAAACGCCCTTGCTCATCTGTTCGAGCCGCACGGCGATCCCATATCCGTGCATGGGTTCGAGCGCCAGCGTTTTCAGAATGAGCATGTCCAGAGTGCCTTGGACGAGATCACCGGACTTGTCCCCCATGGACGCCTTCCTCCTGAGAATCAAGTGGAAGGATACACCTCTCCTACTGATTGTCAAGAGGAGAAGCCGGCACGGAGCTTCCGCTCCTAACTCATCCCAACCGGGGCCCGCTTTTTCAGGGGCTATACGAATCTGATGCAAGATTCGCGACTACAAGGTCGCTAGAACTGGTTCCACAGGAACTGGTTGTACACCTCGTGGTGGAACTGCACCTCCGGGACCTTCACCACCGTCCCGAGCGAACGCGGGCAACGATCCGCGGCGACGCGCTTCAGTTCCGCGTAGCGGCCTTTGACGTCCGCGCCAAGCAGGGTCGTGGTCCACTCGGCCTTTTCGAAGTTTTCAAGTGCAGTGTAGATGTTGTCCGGCAGGTAGCGCTGGGCCGACCGCAGACTCTTGATCTTCGCAATCTCCCCGTCCAGTCCGGATTTGAAGATGGAGTACATCACCATGTACGGATTTGCGTCTGGAGCGACTGCGCGCACTTCCGTGCGCATGCTGCGCTCGTTGCCAATGGGAATTCGCACCATCGCTCCGCGGTTGACCGCCGAAGCATTCAGCTGATTGGGCGCTTCGAAGTGCGGGTCCAGCCGGCGATAGGCATTTACGCTGGAGTTGAAGAGCAGGCAAATGTCGTTGCCATGCGTGAGGATGCGGTCCACGAAGTCCCAGCCAAGTTTGCTGAGCTTCTCCTCGCCCTTGGGATCCCAGAACAGGTTCCTGCCCTCCTTGCTGACAGAAACGTTAGTGTGCATGCCACTCCCATTCACGCCGACCACCGGCTTCGGCAGGAAGCACGCCGTGAAGCCCATGTTCGTGGCCACCTGGCGGCAAATCAGTTTGTAAAGTTGAATTTGGTCCGCAGCGGAAACCACTTCGCCATACCCGTAGTTGATTTCGAATTGCGAAGGCGCGACTTCCGGGTGATCTTTCTCGTTCTGGAAAGCCATCGCTCGCTGCACTTCCGCGGTGGTATCAATAAACGTGCGCAGCGGATCGCCGGGCAGCGAATGGTAGTAACCGCCGGTATTCACGTATTCGAATTTGCCGGTTTCGTTGTAACTCCGCTCCGCGTTTTGACCCCTGAAAAGAAATCCTTCAATTTCATTGGCGGCATTGAGGGTGTAGCCTTTTTTCTCGTGGAGGCCATCCGCGTAGCCCTTCAGCACTCCGCGAATGTCTGCGGCGTAAGGCGAGCCGTCTTTGTCAATCACGTGCCCGAAAACCAGGACCTTGCCAGATCCGAAAACATCCGCAGGCGCCCAGTAAAACGCGCCCCAATCCATCGCCAGGCGCAAATCGCTTTCGCGCTGCGCCGTAAATCCGCGAATCGAAGATCCGTCGAACGTCAAATTGTCCCAGCTCTTGATCAAAAATTTCTTGTCGTAATCGAGCATGTGCAGCCGGCCTTCGAGGTCGCTGAACAATACCGTCACGGCCTTGATGCGCTTTTCATCCGTCAAATACTTCAGCCGTTCTTCCTGAATCTTGTGCGTCGCAACTCGTTTCTGGCGTTGCTCCTTGGCTTTCAGATTCAATTGCTCCAGCTCATCATAGGAAAGGGCAAGAAAATTTCGCAGTTCGTTCGACATGAATCTCCTCAATGTGGGATAAGACACAACACCGGGGCACTCTTCGCCGGCAAGGGACCAGCCGGCCCACTAGGGTATCGCGTGGGTATTCGGAGCGTCAATCAAAAGACCTGATGCAAAGGATTGAAAAGTTTGCAGCAGCCGCAGTCCACTTTGGCTTGCCGCGCGCAACTTTCAGAAAACAGGCTTGGTAGCGATACCGGGATTCGAACCCGGATTTTAGCCTTGAGAGGGCTATGTCCTAACCCTTAGACGATATCGCCATTGCCGTTCAGGCAGAGAGTCATTTTCGCACGCCTGCAAATCACGCGCAAGCAAGCGCAGTCTTCGCTAGTGGTGCGGCTTGAATTTTCTTACTCGTGACCATGGCGGTCAAAATTCAAACTGGCCACTACCCAGTCTTCATTTGGCAAGACTCATCGCTGTGATGTCCCGGCCGCAATACGCCATGCAAAGACCCGCGATACAATGAGCGTGAGGAGCCCTCATGCCCGACTACACCGAAGAGCACGCTCGCGCCGGCATCCACGCAAAATTGCCTGCGCTCGAGACTTGGCCCAATCAATTTCCCGGCTACATTATCACTACGCGCTTTCCCGAATACTCCTCCGTCTGCCCCAAGACCGGTCTCCCAGACTTCGGCACCATCACCATCCAGTACATGCCGAAAAAAGATTGCCTCGAGCTGAAAGCGCTGAAAATGTATCTGCTCGCCTACCGCAGCCTCGGCATCTTCTACGAAAACGCCGTAAACAAAATCCTCCGCGACGTTGTCGAAGCCCTTCGCCCCGAATGGTGCGTCGTCCGCGGCGAATTCACCCCGCGCGGCGGCCTCACCACCTCGATCTTCGCCCGCTGGCCGGAAATCATCATGAAGTCCAAGCGCGGGCGTAAGTAGGGACGACTTCCCAAACAAAACATCCGATGCAGGTTTTGTTCCATAGCATCACTCTGGTTCTGGTAGTGCTGTTTTTGTAGCTTGACATCATCTCACGTCCTCTAGCATCATATGTCTTATGAGAACTACACTCTCGCTGGATGATGACGTCTTTCGCCTTGTAAAGCAGTATGCTGCCAGCCGCTCGCTGGCGCTGGGCAAAGCCGTATCGGAGCTAGTTCGCCGCGCGTTTGCCGTCCCGCGTCCCACGCGCGTGGTAAATGGTGTGCAGGTTTTCGATCTGCCGCCTGAATCGCCACGCGTGACCATGAACAAAGTCCGTGAGCTGGACGCCGACCAGAAATGACGGCCTTCTTGCTGGACGTCAATGTCTTGATCGCCTTGATGTGGCCCGCGCACGAGGGCCACGCGCAAGCCCAAGCCTGGTTCAGCCGTGAATCGCGCGAGGGATGGGCAACGTGTCCGCTCACGCAAGCAGCTTTTGTGAGAATCATCACCAACCCTGCGTTTTCGCGCGACGCGGTAACACCACAAGAAGCAGTGAAGCTCCTCGACGCTAACTTGAATCACTCCTCTCATCGTTTCTGGGCCGACGAAATCGGTTTTGTTGCGGCTACTCAGCCGTTTGTCCGGAGGCTGATCGGCCACCAACAAGTCACTGACGCCTACTTGCTGGGGCTTGCCATGCACAAGCGCGGCAAGCTTGCAACGATGGACCGAGGCGTTCTGTCCTTGCTCCCCGAGAAGCGCTCTGCCGCCGACTTCATTGAAATGATCTGACAGCTGACACTCTTCTTGGCTAGTCGCGGCGGCCTCACCACCTCGATCTTCGCCCGTTGGCCGGAAATCATCATGAAGTCCAAGCGCGGGCGCAAGTAACGCGCCCGTCTGGCCTGCAGCGGCGGGGCTTTCGTAATTTCTGGGAGCTGACTCCCGCCAAACATGTGACCCCCTCCCCACCCCCGGTGGTTTTGCGCAAAGAGTGCGGAATCCATTGAAAATAAAGCAGTTGAGTTTTGCGCGAGTGCAAAAGAGTGCGCAAGAGCATGAAAAGAACGAGGATACGGGAAAGTGAACTGTGATCCCTGACCCGTGGATAGGGAACTGTGGTTTGTCGTGTCAAACAATAGTTGGGGCTGAGTGGCGGGAGGAGGCGGGAAGCGGCGGGGAGGCTTGGGATAAGTCGAGTGAATAGTTATTGTTGCAGGGTCTTGGCAGGGGCTCCTCGGCAGGGGTTCCTGGCGCGGGCCGAGCGCGAGCGTTTTCGCGCCAAACGAGAGTAAAGGTCGGAAGGCGCTCCAATCTAAAGGACTTAGCGCAAGGTCGGAAGGCACCAAAGGGTCGGAAGGTCGGAAGGTCGGAAGAGCCTACCCTGTGATGGAACCGATTTTTACCGGGGAAGTTTCGAGCGGCGCGCCCGTTGACCCGTTTGCGGTCCTGCTCAGATAAGCGAGCAACGAGCTGCGATCGATCCTCCACCAACCGCGCGGCAGCACTCGCCAGCTTTCGACGCGGCCTTCCTCCACCCAGCGCATCATAGTGTCGTGTGAAACACCCGCGATGCGCGCCGCCGCGCTCGTACTGATGGCATCCGACTCGCCGGTCGAGGTCATAAGTCCACCCTCATCGGGAGCGGCCTACCGGAATAGCATCGCTGACACAGACCCGCGCGGAACTCGGGAATGAGCTCACCGCGTCTCTCCCAGTGACCCTCGCACATGCCAGGAGGACACGGCGACTGCATCGCCTCTTTCGCGGGATTCGCTTCACGCCACTGCGTGAGAGAATGATGGTCGATTAGCCAGAAACCGTTCCTGGTGCGCTGGGCCTGGAGCGCGCCAGCTTCGCAGAGTTCCGAAACTTCCTCAAACGAGAGGTCGAGCTCCCGCGCAGCATCGCCGATATTTACCAGGTCGTCCCACTCGGGCAGAGATTCGTTCAGTTCCGACCGGGCGATCAGCGCGTTGGAATTCGCAGCTCCGCCGTGCGGCGGCTGGGCTTCAAGACGTTTGGAGTTACCGGAGTGGGGGATCGGTTCCGACTGACGGCGCGGAGAGCGGAGCATTTTCGGAAACTGCGTCAGGATACCAGATTGGATGGTGGATGATGGACGCGGGTTTCCTAATCGAAAACAAGGCCTATGCGACGAGCGAAAAAGAGAAACTACGCAATCTCCGCAAACTACGCAATCTCCGCAACTGTTTTTCTTGGGGAGTTCTCCGATTGCGAAGTCTCCGCATTCACCTATGAACCCTTTAGCGGAAACCCCCGTGCGGAGTTTGCGGAGCCCACTACTCTTGCGGAGCCTCTCCGGTTACGGAGACTCCTTTCTGACGCAGCACCGTGAGAGGCGTTGGAACCATCGTCCCAATCGAGCGCGCAAGCGCCGACAGCGAAACCGTCTTGAAGTGGTCCGCTTCAAATTCCTGATTGCCCCATGCTGAGAAACCGAGCCGCCGCGCCTTCTGGAAAAAATTCACGTCCTCACTGTTGACCATGACTCCGTCGTCGCCATAAATAAACCGAAACCAGTCCTGCTTCCCCATGCGCTCGAAGACTCGCCGGTGAATGAACACGACGCCGGTCCCACACCAAGCCAACTCGCACCATTCATTTTCGCCCGGAGGCTTCTCTAGGGGCTGCCAGCCAATCGTAAGTGGCAGATTAGAATTCTTCGCTTGCTTCTGGAGGCAGGTCGCAAAGAGATGAAACTTCGGAGCCAGGATGCTCATGTGTTCCTGGGCACGATCCAGCATGTCGAGGAGATTCGGCGGTGGCGCCATGTCGTTGTCTATGCAGAGCAGCCAGTCGAAGCCAGACGCCAGGAAGTCCCTCACGATGCAATTGCGCGCGTAATCGATCGGCTTTGTATTGACCTTAACCTGTAGGCAGAGCGCGCGACTTTTCGCGTTCGACAGCGAAACGAGAAATTGTGCAATCGCCGGAGTAAACCAACCGTCGCGCTCATCGAGGGCGAAAAGCGCAACGAAAACGGAGGGCTTATTTTTCATCGGGAGCCCGGCTGCGCGGCGGCTTCTCTTCCTAGCGACCGAAATGCAGATAGCCTGACTTCCTTTTCCTTTTGCAGACATTCCGCGTACGAGCCGTTCGATGGACCGATGATCCGGCAAATCTGAATCTGGCCGAAATACGAGCCGACTGCATCGGAAACCTTCTTCTCGTCATTCGATACAGCAGCTCTTCGCAATTTTTGATCGGCCTCCAGCTTCGCCGGTTCGAATATCTGGTCAGACATGCCGGATTCGCCCCACAGGCGATCGATAGCGTCCAGCGTGTCCTCTGCGAGACCTCTGAACTTGGGAGACAGAGAAGTCCTCCGGGGCTTCTCGGTTTTCGCACCGGAATCAGTCGAACCTTGAGCCGAGAATACGCTGCCAGCGAGAGCTAACCAGACAGACAGAGCAAAAGTGAGTTTCGTTGAGATCGCATCCATGACAAACCTCCCTTTTTCCTCAGCCTGTTGGCCCGTCACTATTTTCCGCATCGTCGCCGTTGTCGCCGCCGCGCTCGAAGTCCTCCACCAGCATTCCGAGCAACTCCATCCGCAGCAGCGTGTCCCTGGCAAAGCGTTCCAGCGTAAACTCCGCCTTCGTCTTCGGATCGTCCGGGTCGCTGATGGTGATCGTCACGTTGTAGCGCGGGAGCCTCACCGCCGGTCCTCTTTCCCCAGATCGGCGCATTAAGTCGCGCCTCTCGGCTGAAAAACAATTAAATTCGAACGAGTCTTCGCCACCGATTTCTTCTGCGTACCAGCTTGGAAAACCGAGAGACGGCCGCGACCGGGCTTCCCCGTTCGTGACAGCGCATACGTCGCGGCATATTCGCCCGGCTGAACTTGCGCACCGGCCAGAAGAGCCACGCTGATGTAGTCCTCCAATTTGCGGAGAGCAGCGCGCACTTCGCGGGCTGTTTCTCTTCCCAAAAACAGGTCTTCTAAGCGTTCCTGAGCGATGGTATGTTCCACCTTCAAGGGCGCTCGGCTTGGCGACTTTATCATAGTACCGACTCTTTCTTGCCTCTGAAGACGCACCCCGCGTCTTCGAAAAAAACAAATTACAAATCACACGGCGCGCTTGAACGTTGCCGCGTCGACGCCTGGGCCGGAGACGGGAGCATTCATTGACGCGGAATTCCGTCCACGGCGAAGCAAACTTTTCAAAACCCAGATCACTCGGTTGGCCTCCGCGAGCGTGCGGATCGCGCCGCTCCTCACTGGAGAATGCTTCGAATGGAGAAACCCATCGAGGCGTTCGCGCGTCCAGCCGAGCTGCTCGCGCAGCCGGTCCAATAACTCCAACGTCGGCGCATCCACCATCTGAATTTGGTTCGAGGTTTCAGTGCGCCGCCCGGAAGTTCCGTAGGCATGCGCCAGATCGCGGCCAGGCCGCCGCTGGCGGGATCGTTTCGCCGGATTGACCTCCTGGCCGAGCGCCTCCTTCATTGTCTCGATCAGTCGCGCGGCTTCGTCCGGCTGAAGTTCGTTGAACGAGGAAAGCTCGCGCTCGATGATTCCCGAAGCCCACACCAGCCGCGCACTGTGCGCACCGTCGCTGCCAGCGCCGCCGCCCGCCGCGTCCAGGAAGCGCGGCCCGTACAAATGAAAGAGTGCGTGTAGAGCCTGGAGCTGGCCCCTCGACAGTTTTTTCGGGATGCTCATGCGACCTCCTCAGCGAGCACTTTGCCGAGCCCGGCTTTTTTTCGCTCGGCGATGTAGTGAACGAGCATGCGGGACGAGTAATACGTTGGCATCTCGGCGAGGGGCTTCCCGCCCGCGTCCATCGCGTAAGGGTCAGTCACGCGGCAGGATTCGAGCAGCATCTTCTCCTGCTGCGCAGTGAATTTGGCCTTCTTCCCGTTGCCCCAGGCTTTGGCCGCGAGCTCCAGGACTTCCTCGCGCTTCATCCCGGCGAGCTGGATGCGGATCGTCAAGCGTTGCAGCCATTGTTCGAGACGAGGCCGCCGCGACGGATGCATGAAATCGCGGAAAAGAGTGTGACTGCCAGCCAGGATGATTCCGCATCCGGGGCGATCCCGGCGGCGCGTGCGGTCGTGCAAGCCGCGAATGATTTCCAGGGTTTCGATGGGCAAGTGTTGCGCCTCGTCGAAAATGAGCGCTGGCGGATACGCTCTACGGCCGAACGCTTCGATGAGCGCGCCGAGGTAGTGCTCGCGGGTCCACGCGCGGCCAATCCAAACCTCGGCTTCACTCGCGATTCTTTCGAGCAAGGGGAACGGCGCGATGTTCGCGTCGCAGTAGATGTAGTGCGCGTCATTCTTGCCGGACTGATACCGCTGCGCCACCAGTGTTTCGAGCACGAATGATTTCTCGCTGGCGGGGGGCCCGTAAATTAAGGAATTCGTTCCCTCGATCGCAGCGGTGAAAGCCTCGCACTCCTGGCGATAGCCAGCGGTTTTCAGCAGCGGCTCTGCATAGCCGCGCTCTTTCGGTTTAGGGGAATTGCGATTGCAGAAATCCAGCACGAGCTCATCCATGTACGAAATTTCCTCAGGCGTGATCCGCGCCAGGTGTTCCCCGCGCAGATAGAACATCCAGAGGATCGAAGTCCGCATCGTCGGCCGGCCGCCGCGCCCATATTCCTTGCGGAGCTGTTCCGCCAACTGCGTCGCGGATTGGCCCGTGCGCACGCAGAACTCTTTGGCGCGCTTCACGCAGTCCTGGTGCGATGGAAGATGATCCGCGCGAAGAGAATGTTTTACGTTGGAAGGGATTGGCATCTAGTCCTCCTCGAACTTCACGTCGCCAAAATCCCCGTCTCTCTTGACGAAATCCGACGTGATGACCGCAGTACTTTCCACGGCGGGAGCCCCAGCAAGATTGAGCGGGCGGCCCGGCGGCAATGCACGCATACCATCCGTTCCTGTCGCGCGGAGAGCTTCCCGCTCTGGAGCGCCATACGAATTCTGCAAATGGTTCAGATACGTGCGGCAGCTCTTGGCTGCGCGCCGCTGATGCCGCACGTTTGCCCGAATTGCATTTCGATCCGCGCCCCAGGCGAGCAATTTCTTGCACTGGAGAGCGCCCAGTCGTTCGCCCGTCTTCGGATCGAATGCGACTGCGTCGCCGACGTTGTGAGAATCTGCGGCGACCAGCACTTCCTGCCCTATGCATGCAAAAAGTCGGCCGAGACTCTTTTCGTCGGCCCGGTTCGAACTCTTGCCCGAACATTCGCACGCACCCGCCGTTGAAAACCTTGCGAGGCTCGCGATGGCGGAGAAAAACGTCGAGTGCGTTATGGTCGAGCTTTGCCAAAGACTCTTGGCGCTGAGAATCGGGATAGCCGCGTCGAAAGACCTCTTCCGGCGTTCTTCGTCCCATGCCCTGCCCGGTGTGGCGATGTTCACGGTTGTACCAGTTGTCGATCCATTGGGCTGTTCTCAGGATCGCTTCGCTGGCTGGCGGCAACGGAGACTCTTCGCGCTTCCCGAGCAGGAATTGCCCGTGCTGCTTGAGCAGCTCATCGCAATGGTCGGGTCGGTCTACTGGACGGCGGGCGCAGTAGGAAGGCTCCTGCGAGTCGAGGCGGGCTCGCTTTGTTCCAAACCACCGTTCCACCGGCTTCGATTGCGGATGCTCTCCGATCGAGAAGATGATTCGTCCGCTTTCTCCCCACGCCGCTTGGATCAGGCGGCGGAATGCGCCCTGCGCCTCCGATGGCAGCTTCGATTTTTCCTTGCCGACCTTTTTGAAGTCTTCGCCACGGTCGATGAGCCCGAATTGCGGCGCGCGCCCAGTGCGCAGGATGGCCATCCGCAGCGCGGAACAAATCGCGTCTGAGTTTGGATTGGCAGAGAAGGTGTAACCCAGAATGGCGCGCGAGCGAACGTCTTCAACCACCGTAATCCACATCCGCAATTTCGCGTCGCGCTGCTCATCGGGAAAAGTCAGGCGGTCGAGCTCTTCGATGTAGTCGTTGCGTACAAAGAAATCGTCCTGCCCGTGGTCGAGCACCCACCATTGCATCACCTCACAGGTCGTGTAGTCCCGCAGAGCATAGGGTGCGCACTGATCGTGAAAATCCTTCGCGCGGCCCCTTGCCCACAGCCGCAGCGCTTTCGGAATTTTTCTGCAAAACCGATTCACGGTCGTGAGGGACAACGTTTCTGGAAGCCCGAGTTTTGCGCGCTCGCGCAGGAGAATCTCCTGCGTCATCTGAGCATTGCAATTTCCGAGCAGCATGAGCTCGACCAGGCGCTTCCCCGGCCGGTTCATTCGCTCGAACTCGGCAGCTATCTTGGCCTCATCGTAGAAATCGAGCGTGCGTGGAACTTCGCCGAAAAGTTTGGATTTCCCCGCGTTCGCGGTGGGGGCGTCCTGCAACGCCGCTATTCCCGGCGCGAACTTGAATGCCTTCGTCTGCTTTCCGTTCTTGTACCAGCCGTGCCAAGTCCAAAGCCTGCTCTTGAACGCAACCTCCGATCGTTCGTCGCCTTTCCGGCTTCCGTACGCCAATTCCGCCTCGATGGCGTTCCAGTTCACGAGGCAAGCCTGGCCGCGCGCTGCGAGGCTGTGGTCGCGCGCGAGCGCGCCAAAGAAATCATCCTTCACCCTTACAAAAATGCCGTGAATGGTCTGGCCTTCCCACTTTCGCCACGCGTCTTCGTTGGCGTGCTCGATCGCGCGGAACCTCGCTTCCGCCAGTCGCCGCATTCGCTCCGGGATTTCGTGAATCTCCGCGATCTCTTTTGGAAATGGCAGCGCGAGAGCCTGTTGCTCAACCGGCGCTGGCTGAAGGACCGGAGAGCTAGCAGGTTCGAGCGTGAGCTGCTCCTGGCTTTCTCGCGTCGAGTACTTTTCGATTGCGGCGCGCAGCGCCTCCGGCGTCACGGTGGCGGGAAAATCCTCGGCCAGAAGCGAGTAATTGAATTCGTAGCTAGGTCCGCCGTTTGTGGCGATGGACCGCTGGTAGCGTCCGCGCGTTCCGTTCATCCCTTCGAGCAGATGATTGAGACGGAGGCGCACTCCGCGAGGGTGTTTCCGTTCGACATGACCGATTTGCGCCGCCGTCAGCCAGAGCGCCGCGCGAACTTTCCCGGTCGTGGGCAAGCTCTCAGCCACGGCGGCCCCCGACCGAGTGCAAAGCGATTGACCGGACGAAATTTCGCACCGTGTCGTAGCAAGGCGGGCGATCCGCGGAGAGTTCGCGCCACTTGCCTCGGAGTTCGGTATGGATGGCTTCTGCGGACATGCCCTCGGCGAGCCTGGCGCAGACGAACGCGACGGCGAGGTTACGATCGGTGAATCGCCTGGAGATTCCCTTGTCGCGCCGAGCCCCGGATTGCAAACCCGCTTCACCAAAATCTCGAACTAGACGAAGCCAGCGGAAAACGGTGCGACTGGAAACTCCGACTTGTCGCGCGCGGCGTTCTGCCGCTTCATTCACTCCAGCGACCCTGCCTCCTGACGCCAGTGCGGCGAGATAGCGCAGCAGCGGCCTGAGAGCGTGGCGCTTGAACTCCGTCGAATGGGGCGCGCGCTTCCCTGCTCGCTGGGGCTGCTGAGTCGATTTGCCGTTTTCAGCCATTCCGGTTCGTCCCTTTCGAGATCGTGCGCCGACGCGCCCCGCAGACCCCTGACACCCCGGTGTGCAGGAGCCGCTTAGGCAACCAACGACGGTATTTTTTGTCTGGGTGATTTGCGGGAATTATCCAGCAGAGGACTGTCCGCGCCTTGCGTTTCTCGCTTTTCGCGAATTGCTTGCAGTTCCCCGGACACGTTTTACGATTGAAGCCTTCCAGCGGAGCGCGGCAGACCTGGCAGTGAAGATGAAATTGCGCGTTGCGCTCGCACAAGGGACACGGCCGGTTCGCATTCGTCGCGGGCTTCCGCGCGGAGCCGCTTCCCCTGAGTCGAGGTGAACTTGGTTGGCTGCGCATCATTCCCCTCGCCGCTCCGCCAGGCTGCGCGAGACGCGAACTACTGACTCGCCGACCTCTAGGAGACCACACAGATTCGGCCCCAGCAGGAAGCGGCGTAGACGGTCATCCCCTGTCACAGCACAGAAGGCTTCCACGAAAGCGCAGGGGAACCGAGAACCACCACGGCTTGGCGCGGTCCAAAGGTTCAGCATCGAGACCGTGACCGTGATCCCCAACATCTCGGACATGCCTTCGGCGATCTCCTCCCGTGATTTAGAGCAAACGCGGATGATGAGCGCCAGAAGCTGTCGGATAGCCAGGTCGTGCCTGGAGGCGTCTGCGGGGAGCTGAGCAAAAAGTGAGGGTGAATTTTGCATTGACGCTCCGCGGCCTCGCGCCGTAATGTTGCCTGGATGCTGCCATCGCTCTCTCGAAAACATTTGTGATTACACTATAACAAAATTGTATGACTGTCAAGCGAGCCAAAACGGGTGTTTCCATAAAGGTCCAGAGAGAAGATTGGACAGAGTCTGACGGACTTAAGCTCCAAGAAATCCGAACCAAATCGTTGGGCTGGAGCCAGAAGAGACTCGCCGATAAACTCGGGATTGAGCAGCCCCTCATCTCTGCATGGGAGGCAGGAACACGCAGACCTTCGTCCTGGCTCCTTATAAGGTTGTCGTCATTCCCGACGCTATCCTTGGAAGAAATACGATGGCTTCTCGGCAAGGCTGGCATGGAGCCAGAGACGATCGAATTTCTAGCCGCAGGTTTTCAAAAGCAGAGCAGCGAACCTCCAAAGCCCGGAGAAGTCGTTACCATCAAGCCGATGCGGACACTGGAAGGAAGCGGACACGACCTGCAAATTACCAAGCAGCGAATCCCGAATCCCATAGCGACGAAATATGTGACTGTGCGCGGCAACTTCATGCAGCCGATTTACAAAGCTGGTGACATCCTGGTCATCGACGAGTCACAAAAAGACCCTTGGAAATTGGAAGAAGGGGCGTGCGTGGCGGTTTATACGGACCCCCAGTATGCAGCGCAGCAGCATTGGGAAGCTCGAAAGAGAATTGAGAAGGAACATCCGCCCGAGGACGTGGCCGAGCGCCGCCGAATGATGAATTATCCTTGGGGCCAAATCGGCTTGTACGTTGGATGGCTACGGAAGGAGATCAAGCCCACGACCGTGGTTAGAGGGGTCGCTTCGGAATCGCTTCCTGGCCTCCTAACTCCTGAGCAGCCGCAGGTTGTGAATCATGGCTGGTTTTTCTTGGAGGCGCCCTGGCTGCCGGTGAATAAAATGCTGCCCGCCCGTCAGCCTCATCATCCCGCCGAGGTTATCATCTCCGATTTAGTTGTGCTCGGGCGTGTGGTTGGGTGGCTCGCCGCTGCGGACTCAAACGAGCGGGGGCAAGAGGAAGCAAAGGTGCGCAGGACTAAGAAAGCGCGGAAATAAGAAATGCTCACGCTGGAACGCGCCGTAGTAATGCAGGGGGAAACGAGGCTCTACGTCGGGAATATCCCGTTCTCAATGACGGAGGCCAGCATCCGCGAATTGCTCTCCGGGGTCGGCGTGACGCCTTCGCGTGTAAATATTCCGCGTAACCATCATGGCCATTCTCACGGCTACGCCTTCGCCAATGTCGCGAGCGAATACGCGCAGAGAGCCGTCGATTGTTTGAACGGCCAGGAAATTGGCGGTCGAAAACTCAGGGCAGAAGTGGCTCGGCCCCAGCCGACATTCGCGAGTCGGCCTCGCGTGCAGGAAAGGCCGAACCTAAGGAGAGCTTCATGATTCGAACCCAACGTGATACCCGCGATAAAGTACAGCTCGCGATGGACGGTCTGATGGGAGTGAGAGAGGCCCGAAGCAGCGGCATTCGTCCATTCCGTGGAATCCGCGAGGCCTACTCGTTTTGTACGGAGGACAGCGACCTCCGACTGCTTGACAGTGGTGGCCTCTACCGCACGTCGCAGGCGATCGCGACGACGGACTTCCCGAACATTCTGCTGAACTCGCTGACGAAGAAGATGCTACAGGACTATGCGGAATATCAGATCATCCCTGGCCTGGAGAAGCTGTACGTCACCACGACTGCGGGCGACTATAAGCCTCAGGATCGCGTGAGGCTCGGCTATTTGCAGGACTTGCCCACGGTGGCCGAAGCCGGGCCCTACACGGAGCTGACGAAACCCACCGACGAAAAGGTCACCTATTCACTCGTGAAGAAGGGCGGATTGCTGACCATCTCGGAAGAGACGATCCGCAACGATGATCTCGGCAAGATCGCACAATTCCCCCAGCGCATGGCGCGCGCGGCAAGGCATTCGCTAGCCACGTTCGTGACCAACTTCTATATCACGCCGCCAAACTACGACCCCGATGGGCTGGCGTGGTTCCACGCGACGCACAACAATACGGGGGTGACGGCACTCTCTTCGGCCGAGCTCGACGCCCGCGCCATCATTCTAGCGAAGCAGTCCGAAAAGGACTCCGCCAACCGGCTGGGCTTGACGCTCGACTGGATCATGATCCCAATCGACCTGCGGCCAGCGGCCATGCAGATCAACCGCAACATGCTGGCCACGAACAACTGGTATGCAAGGTTTGGCCCGAACGAAGAGAACGTCATCGTGAACCCACTCTTGACGGACACGAACGACTGGTACGGCGGCTGCTTCTCATCGTCGGCACCATCTCTGGAAATCGGCTTCCTCGACGGCTATCAAACGCCGCAGCTTTTCATCTCTCAGGATCAGAGGTTCGGCGCGCAGTTCACGAACGACCAGTTGCAGATCAAGGCGAAGTTCGTGTTCGGCGGCAAGCCGATCGACTTCCGCGGCGTGTTCAAAGAAGTCGTGCCGTAAAAGAATTGTCTGGTCTTGCATGGTTCGGCCTCCGCGCAGAGTCGGCCTCTCGGCCTCTGCGCAAAAGAGTCGGCCTCCCTGACCGCCTCCCCGCCTCGATCGGGGAGAGCGGTCAGGCGATGGCCGGGAAATAGGAGAGAGAGCAAAAATGGGATTGAAAAAGAATCTTTACTCCATCGAGGAAACCGAGCGGCTGCTCTCTTTGACCGCGAACGAGCTGGGGCTTTTGGCCCGAGACGGCGAGCTGAAGATGGAGTCCATGTATAGCGCTGAGTCGATTCTAGAATTTGCCAAAAGGAAAAAAATAACGCTCGCCCCAGAGGCCGGAAGTTGATGGGGCACTCGTTTTGCCTATCCTCATCTGGTATAGTCAGTTTCAGCTTCATCCCGGAACGGGCACTTCCTAGTGCAAACAAGCTGGCCGGGAACAACTCAGGGCTTTGAGCACTTGAGCCGAGCGAGCTTCACGCAACCCCGCGTGGACTCCGAGCCTGAGACATCTCGATTTTAAGAGAGGTGTTCTCATGGTCCGATTGTCCGAACAAATTCTCCAGAACAATCTTCAGGAACTTCGAGATTTGCTTGAGCCATCGCCGGTCAGGGCGGCGATGCTCGACCGGATTGAGCATGTGCGTCGCAACGAGGAACTGGCACGGTCTTTGGGCATCGGCTTTCCCAAAGAATTTCAAACGCTGGAGGTGCCGCAGTGAGCGAATCAACGAGTTCGAATGCGGGCGTAAGCATCGACCGCGAAGGGCAGGGCATCACGGCCACGCCACAGCCCGAGCTTCTTCCGCTCGATATCGCGGAGCGCGTGGTTGCGTTCCGACACAAAGAAACAGGGACGTTCCGCCGGCATGTTTTCAATCCGGTCACTCGCGCCGACGTGGACGCATATTTTTCTTCCATGACGGTCGCGACCGAACGGAAAAGCGGCAATTCGATGGACTACCACATCGATATGCGCACAAACGTCTTGAAGCTCTACGAACGCGCGATTAAGCGCGTCGTTGGATATTCGCTGACAGACGGCCAGGACATTATGACTCTCCCGAATTGGAAAGACCGCGTTCCAGGCGTTCACCGGCTTCGGGCTACAGAGATTTTGGTGAAGGTGACGGAATCGGAAAACCGCGCCGACCTCGGCATCGACCCGGAAGCCGACGTTGTTTCTCTCGATGCGTTTTGGTCTGCGGGGGACTGTGGAATGCCCCATTATCAGGGCCTGATTCACCGCTTTACGCCGCCCACGATTGAGCACTGGCGGAAGCTGCACAACTACAGCACGCGCACCAAGGCGGTGGGCGGTTCTCAATCGCAACGGACGTTGCATCCGAAGCTCAACGGCGTTTATGTCGAACTTTACGACGAGCTGATTCTGTCGGCGAAGGGCTACTCGGTTGGCGGCCAGCCCATCGGTGGACGCGAGCAGTGCGTTTCCAAAATGGATTGCTTCCACAAGATCACCGCAATTTCGATTCTCTTTGACAAGCCCTCCGGTGGGGAAGTGGAGGAACTGGAAGAAGTATGAACCACGGTGCAGTTTCCGTCGCCAGTGATTTCTCGGGCCTGAAACAGGCTGCGCTTGAGCTGATGGAGGAGGCGCGTTCGGCTCCAGCACGCAAGCGGCTTGAAGAGCTGGCGCGTGGGTCGGCCAACCCGGAGGAAATCCTCCAAAAAATAGGGAGCAACCGCAGCCTTGCTGAAGGGTATTACGCTCGCGTCGGGTATCTCATGGAACTCGAATCGTTCCTCGGGATGGGCATCCAACTTAGATTCGACCTGGACATGACGGAACTGCGGGGAATGTTATCCATCGCGGCTGCCCGCGCTGAATTCGACCGCGCACATCCGCGTTGCAGGGGGTGCGGCGCACGGCTCGAACATGAATGGGACAAGACCTGCAACGAATGCCAGCGCGCGGCCGCCGCGGCGGGAAGGGCAAACTAAACCGTGGCGGCGACCGCACAGATCATCATCGAAGTTGACGACAAGGGCGCCACGAACGCGTTTAAGCAGATCAACGCCGAAGCGGGGAAGCTCGGGCCGACGCTCCAGCCTGTCCAACGGATAAGCGAGCAAACATTTAATAACATAGAATCCGGCGCTTTGAGAGCGCGGGAAAGCGCGGCGCTGCTGGGCGAAGAGTTTGGCGTAAAAATTCCGCGCGCCCTGCGAGGAACGATCGCGCAGGCGGCCGGCATCGGTTCCATTTTCTCGGCGGCCTTCAGCGGGCTCGCCGTTCTTGGCTTCATCGAAATCGCGAAAGTCGCTGGGGAAAAGATCGCGGGCGTCGCCGCGGAAATGCTGGGTTGGGGCGAAGCGACCAAGAAGGCAATGGAGGCGCAGGGCGAGCTGAACAAGGTGTTCATCGAGGCCAACGACCACATCGACAAACTGCGGGAGTCCTATCGCCTGATCGGCCTAAGCGGGCTGCCGCTTATCTCAGAGAAGCAGGCCATCGCAAACGAGAATTTCGACGCGGCGAAGAAAAAAGTCGCCGACCTGACCGCCGAACTGGCGAAGTTGCAGAAGCAGTCGAAGGAAACCCACGAAGTGCTACTTTCCAACCCTGCCACGGGAATGGTCGGCGGAAGCGTAACGGAATCGACAGAGGCGGCGCGGAAAGCGTCCGCGAAAATTGAGGGCGCAGGCAGCAGTCATGGAGCTGGGGCAGGCCACGAAGAATGCTGGGAAGGAATTCGACACGACGTTCGCGAAAGACCGCGCCGAAGAGATCAAGAAAATAGCGCGGGCCACGGAGGAAGCCAGCGCGAAGCTCGACGAGATGGCCAGCGCCGCAAGGAAAGGCGGTCTGACCGGAATAGCGCAGATCGACGCGGACGCCCAAGCCCAAATAGCTGCGGTTGAAAAAGTCTTTTCGAAGGAGCCTGCTCTGGCGGCTCAGGCGTCGGCGACGGTCACTGCGATCTCAGCCGAAGCGAGCAGGAAACGCATTTCGTATTACGAGGTGGAGTACCAGAAGAAAACCAAAATGGAAGAGGAGTTCGATGCGGAGGATCAGAGGTTGGAGCAGCAGCGCGCCGAAAGGCAACGGCGCATGGAGGACCAAACGCTGAGCATCGAACGGCAGGCAGCCATTGCGATTGCGCCGCCCTGGGAGCGTGCCAACGCCGCGATCACCGCGAACTACGAAGAGCGCATGGCCAGAATTCGCGAAATGGTTGCGACCGGCGACCTGGACGAACTGCACGCCGCGCGCCAGCAAACGGCTGCTTTGCAGGAACTCTATGCGCAGCGGCGCGATGAGCTGGTGTCGCAGATGGAGAGACTCTTCGACGATATCACCAGCGGGAACATCAAGAAGCGCTTCCTCGATATGTTCAAGAAGATGGTCTTCGAGATGGTCGCGCAGTGGATTCTCGGGATGCAGCAGATGCGCGGCGCTTCGCAGCAAACGATGAATGGCAGCGGCGGAATCCTTGGCGCGATTTTTGGTTCGCTCGGACTCGGCGGGATTTTCGGAGGCCGAGGAAGCGGCAGCCAGGCCGGGATCAGTAGCACGCCTGGAGTGATCACGAATTTCAGCGGTGGCAACGGAGACTTCGGCGGCGAAACGAACAATCCAGCGTCGATCGCAGTGGGTTTGTCGGCGGGCATGGGAGGCGGACCGGGAACGACCATGCCGTCGGGTGCGGGACCGGCGGCTACGGGCCTAAGCAAGTTGATGGGCAAAATATTTTCGAATTCTTTATCGATCGGCGGGATGCAGCTCGCTGGAACGGATCTCGCGACGCTCGGCATCGGACTTCTCGGAATGAGTTTTGGCAAAGGCGGAGTGATGGGCGGCCTCGGCGGAGCTGCGGGCGGGGCGCTGCTGGGCTTCTCGATTGGCGGCCCGCTTGGCGCGCTGGTCGGCGGCATCGCAGGATTGTTCGCGGGCCTTTTTCAGCACAGCACGAGGAAAGCGCGGCTGGCGATCGAGGCGGACATCAAGAGCAAAGCCGCGACGATTGAAGACGCCTACAACCTATTCCAGACCGACTGGACGGGGTCACGCGACGCATTGGAGCAGCTCAGGCAAGCGGGCGTGGACGCGCTGAAACAGGCGGGCGTGAAGGACATTTCGCGCTCGCGCGTGGGACACGTCGACCAGTGGATCGACAAAGCGGAAAAGGAAATCGACTTGACGCAGGCGGAGCGCAACCGCCGCGCGGCCCTTACTTTCGGGCCTGCGCAATTCCGCATTGGCGGATTCGTCGGCGCTGGCGCAGGCGGCCCGATCCCCTCGTGGTTCGCGGGAACGGCGATGCATTTTGCCACCGGCGGCGCAGTGCCCGCGATTCTCCACGAAGGAGAATACGTGATGCGGCCGGAAGCCGTGAGCCGCTACGGCCGCGCCAGGTTCGATCAGATGAATTCAGGCAGCTCTGGCGGAGATGTGCATATTCACCTTAGCGCGTGGGACGGAAAGAGCGTTAAGGAATGGCTGGACGCGGATGGCGCTAAGAAGATCGTGAACGCCATTCGAAGAGGCCAGCACGAAGGCGCATGGTGAGCTGATGAAACCGAAGGCCCTGGCGGACAAGACGCTGCGATCGGCTAATTTACCTGGCCGCGACGTGACTGTGAAGACCGTGCAGATCGATTCGAATCCGCTCGTTTATGAAATCACGGCGATCGTCGGCGAGCACGTCGAGACTCAGCGCCATACAGTAGGCGCTATGGGAGCCGGTCCAGTCCTGACGGTGCATTGGCTCCAGACCTATCTTGATGAGCGGAGGCAATCGGTTGCAGATGCGGTCGCATGGGCGGCAGCATGCGCGGAGGTCGGCTCACAGCTTTCTTAGGGTGGTGCCGCCTCACCCCCGCGCCAAGCCGCGCTTGGCCGCGCGCGTGGCGTTACATTGTTCCAAGTAATAACGCGGAGGATAAAACCGCTGTGCTTTGTTCACTTTACGGGAGTCGGTTCGCGGGAGTGGCCGATGCGGTGGCCGATGGCTTTTTACGGGGGGTTGGCGGCGGAAAATGGCCCCTTCTACTCCCGTTTGGCGCACTCAGCTCTCGTTTGCAGAGCTTTTGCGCTCCCGTTTGGCGCGCTCAGCCACAGGAACGTCTGGAATACCCCCCTCCCCCCATGTTTTTGGAACAATATGATTCCAAAGAGTTTAGTGGGTAGGGGTCGGCAAAAGATATGACAGGAAAGGATTTAGGGAAATAGTAGTCTAATGGGACGGGGTGGCGAGTCGGAAAAGCTAAGACGAGGCGAGGGTGGGATGCGATATACACAAACCAGAGTAATACGAAATTCAGCGCTTGTCAAGTTATTTGTTGGATATCATTCGAATGGGGCGGTAAAGCGTTGAAACGGTTGCAGGTTACAAGTTTGAAGGTTGAAATCCGCGAATGAGGAAGCGAGACGGGAAAGCTGAAAAGTTCAGTAATGCCCCATGAGGATCAATGAGGCGTGGCTGCTTGGGCGGAAGCCTTCTGAATTGCCTGGTTTAGGTTCTTGACTTTAACCTCGGTTGCAGCAAAGTCCACCACTTTTGGGTTGTTCTTGGCAGCGTCCTGGACCTCCTTTTTTCCCAACCAGACGCTCGCATCAGCTTGCCCCTGCTTCTGCGCCACAGCACCTGAGAGCAGGCTCGTGATGGCGCGGGTGTCTTTTTCGGTCTTGGAACCTACAACAAGAGTGTTTGCTTTTGAGAAATGCTGTAGAGCTTCGTCAGGCTTACCTTCCCGATTCAGGACAACCCCGCGCAGGATCAGAGTCGCCGGCTGCTTCTCGAGCTCGGGATTCTTTGCCGTTGCGGTATCAAGGGCCTGGTGGGCCTCAGAGGCGCTCCCAGCACGCGAGAGCACACCAGCGGCTAGGAAATAGCGCATCGAGTCAGCGTTTTTGATGGACATCCAGGCGCCCGACTTAGGGAGGGACTCGTCAACGATCTTCAGGGCGTCTCCAACGGTGGGGGGGCGATTTTGTTGAGAGGAAAGCGACTGGACCTTGGTCGCTAGGTCATCGTATAGGCTGGTATTTTCTTGGTCGAATTGGATTTCAACTGGTACTTCGTCCATGAAGTTGTTGACAAGACGAAAAGTCAATGGCGGAATGTTCGTAATGGGCTCCGAAGTGCGAAAGACGGCCACTGACACGGTTTGTCCAACCACAATGTTGCCTGACGAAGGTTGAGGAACAAAGCCTCGCGGCACGTCAGCCACGCTGAATGTAATTTGATTATTGCCGGAGTTACTGATTTGCACAGAGTGTTCCGATACGTGGTCGTTAAATGCGAGCGTACGAGGGCTGACATTCATCGCAGAAGTGCACCCTGAGGCGTAACCCTTTTTCTCAACCTCCTCGAGATCGCTAAGGGCTCTCAAAATGACCTCTTTCTGGGCTGAAGGGTCAGGAAGGCTGACGGCAGCGTTTACCTTAGTCAGGAAAAGTTGGAGTTTATCCAGCATGTCGTCCATGTTCTTGCGGCGGCAAGAATATTCAGCGTCATTCATTCGTTTGTTCTTATGATCGGTGCAAGCCATGTCGTACTTGAGGGCGAGATCTTTCATGAAGGTGTCGAAATCGCGTACCTGGTCATCCGAAATACCGATCTTGCCTTTCACGGACTTCACCTTGTCGAGGCCAACTTCCAAGTCAATGCCCAGTGATCGCTTGCGGGCAGAGAAGGAGCAATCTCGCGGCCACAAGATATATACAGCCACGCCTGCCAAAATGAGAACGATTAGAACAATGGCAGTTTTTGCGTTCATGGGTGTGCCTCAGGAGAGTAAGAGAGGTATAGCATCTGTCATCTTAGCTTGCAAGTATCTTCGGGGCGGCCCGGTTCAGCCGTGCTCAGTATAGACCCACTTGAAAAACTTGACCCATGTGGTGCACCGGCCATGTGTAGGCACGGTTGAGTGCCGTGGTGATATTCTACGGATGCTAGTTCACCCAAGTCGAAGGAAGGTTGTTTTGCCCCGGTCACGCTTCAAAACATGTTTTATCTCAGCACCGTTCGGCGCGGACACTTCAGTTTTGCGCAAGATTCTCGAAGAAAACTCAATTAGCTGGCGTGACCTCACAAAACTGAATTTCGCAAACAATCTCATCATTGGCATAGACGAGGCTATCAGTAAGAGCGACTTTATTTGTGCCATGATGCCCGAGGGAGAAAACCCCAACATTCTCTTCGAGATGGGCCTTGCTTATGCCAGGCAGAAGCCCATCTTGGCTTTTCTGGACCCCTCGTCGAATCCGCCGATGGACATTGTGACTTGGACGTACTTCCGGACTGATCCCAAGAACGAAGTCGCTATTCGATCTGCGCTTGCAACGTTTTTGAGGCACGCTAGTAAGAAGCCTGTCCCAAAAGGTCGGGCGTCTCGCGCAAAGAGTCCCGCCACTCCGTCTAAACGCCTTGTTCAGGAGTTCTCTTTTCCAGGTCGAGAGTATGCGGCTAGGACGGCCCGGCTCTTCCAAAATGCCGGATTTCTTGTCTCGCATTCTGAGAGGGGGACAGCAGAAAGGCCAGACTTCGCAGTCTGGATAGATGATCTTCCGGAGCCTCTTGGGAACCCTCTCTTAGTTGAGGTTAAGGCTGGAGAACTGTCTGATTTATCAGTCGGCCAAGCGGCTGCACAGCTTCGAGAATATGTCGAGAAGACGCACGGGCAGGGCGGCCTTCTCGTTTATTGGGACGAACAGAATCGGGAGTACCCTTTGATTTCGAGCAGCCGACCTCTCATTTTTCAGGTCGGCGGACCAACACTTGAGCGACTGCTTAAACAGGGAAGACTCCGCCAGGAACTGGTTCGCTTCCGTAACGTCGCCGCGCACGGCGGGGTCTAGGCTTTGCCGCGGATCTCCCAGCGACGTCTGCAAGCTGCCTTGAATCGAGTCGATGCGGTAGAAACAGTCAACGAAAAGGGCAGAGCTCTTGAAGACTTGATCTGCTTTCTATTTCCCCAGATTCCCGGTATCGAGATCGCCCAGCGAAATGCCTTGAATGCTTTCCTTACAGAGGAGGTGGACGTTGCCCTGTGGAATGCTCGCCATAATCGAGGGCTATACTTCCTACCGCATCTTCTTCTCCTTGAGGCCAAGAACTGGAGCACGCCGTGCGGAAGTCAAGAAGTTGCGTACTTCGTGCAGCGCCTTCACCACAGAGGGTGCGATCATGGAATCCTTCTCGCCAAGGGAGGGATCACGGGAAACGCGCAGGACCTCACGCAGGCGCACTTTGAGATTGCTACAGCCCTTGGGAACGGCATTCGGGTCTTAGTGCTCACCCCAGCCGAGATTCTCGGGCTCACGAATACAGACGAGTTAGTGGACATCTTGAAGCAAAAACTCTGCCACCTAGTTGTATCTGGTACGACGATTCCATAGCCAAGGCTGCGCGAAGAACGCAATAGGGCCAAAAACCAAAATGAGTCACTACCCCGCGGTGTCCTCGGTGGACAGATGGGCCAATGCAGGGGATAATTTCAAGACAACCTTATCCGCAGGGGCAGCACCCACTTCAGAGGAGGGGGAATGAGCATTTCTCCAAACGTACCGACGCCGCAGGAATCGTATGCCTATGAGTCCCCGGGCACGCCCCGGTGGATTACGATTTTGCTGGTCTTGCTGATCGCCGGGCTGGGCGGGCTGGGCTACCTGGGCTACAACGCGCAGACGAAGATCAGCCAGGACATGTCGGAGCAGCAGAAACAAAACAAGATCGTGACCGCGCAGCTCGACCAGGCAAATTCGCGCATCGCGGACTTGAAAAGCAAGATGGAAATCACCACGCAACGAGTGGGCTTGACGCAGTCCGAGCTGGCGCAGGCCAAGAGCCGCGCCGAAACGATCCGCAAAGAGCAGCAAACTTCCGACGACAAGCTGACCACACAGATTAAGGAAAGCGACGAGAAAATCAGCGCAGTGGCCTCTGAAGTGGGCAACGCCAAAAAAGACATTGAAGCGACAAAAGGCGACCTGGAAGCGACCAAAGGCAAGCTGGAACGCAGCCTGGGCGACATGAACGTGATGAGCGGGCTGATCGCGCACAACCACGACGACCTGGACGACTTGAAGCGGCGCGGCGACCGCAACTATTACGAGTTCACGCTGCAAAGGTCGAAGACGGCGCAGCGCGTCGGGCCGGTGCAGATGTCGCTGAACAAGACCGACCCGAAAAAGGCGAAGTACACGCTGACCGTCGTGGCGGACGACAGGACCATCGAAAAGAAGGACAAAACGTCCGGCGAGCCCGTGCAGTTCTACGTGAAGGGCAGCGCACGCATGGCGCCGTACGAGATCGTGGTATTTGACGTGGGCAAAAATCAGATTACCGGCTACCTGGCGACTCCCAAGGAGGGCGGCGCCACTCCTCCTCCGGCGGCTGCTGCGCCAGCGTCCGCGGCCAGCACGCCCGCAAAACCCGAGCAGGATAAACCCGAGTAGTTAAGCGTGATGGGTTAAACGCGAGTAGCCACAGCGGAGTAGTCAAACCCAAGTAGTCACAGCGTTTTTATTTCTGTTTGATTTAGGAGCCCTGTTCCGCGTTCTGGAAACACCGCGCGGGACAGGGCTTCTGTCTATTGGTGCCCCGCGCTAGCATTAAATTGTCCTTTCCTTTGACCTTTTAACCGAGCGCCTTGGAGCAATCCGATGAAAGCAGTGATGGTTCGAATTTCGCTATTGATTGCCGCGCTGGCGGCGATGTGCGTTGCGGACGTGGCGCACGCGCAAGCTCTGCTCGAGCCGGCGCAAATGTCACCGCGCACGATGTTCTACATGATCTGGCGCGGCGTTCCGCCGTCTGAGGTTCGAAAGACGAACGCGCTGCTGGCGCTGTGGGACGACCCGGATTTTGCGCCGGTGCGTTCGGCGATGGCGGCGGGCATGCTCGGGTCATCGGACGAGAAATCGACGCAGCCAAAACTGACGCCGGAGCAAGTACAGGAGTTTGCAGGGCTGCTGGAGAATTCGTTCACGCTGGGATATTGGAGCGAGCCGACGAGGCGAAATCTTTCGACCGGAGCGGCGGTGGCGGATCCGAAAGCGCCGGCGTGGAACGGGATGTTTTTTGTGTATGACCGCACGGGGAAAGAAATGCTGCTGACGAAAGCGATCCTGCGGATGCGCGCGGAAGAGAAGGAAGCGCCGCGACTGTCGCAGGTGGCCATCGCAGGCGTGCAAGTCCTCAAAGTGGAAGGCAAGAGCGGCGCGACGTACTGGGCGGAGCATGGAAAGTATGCGGTGAGCGCTGGCGAAAAACTTGTGATGGAAGATTTGTTGAGCCGGCTGGACGGCAAAGTGGCTGCGGGCGGGGCGTCGCTGGCGCAATCCGCGGCGTACCAGGAAGCGCAAGCGAATCTTGGAGGCGGCTTACTGGAATTTTTTCTGCGGATTCCCGACTTGAAAAATCTTGCGGGGGATTCGAAAGCGCGGATGTTCCAGATGCGGCCGTTGCTGGACGCGGCGCGGCTGGACGCAGTGCACTTGATCGGCGGGCACATCACGTTTGAAGGAGCGAAAACGCACGTGCAGGCCGCGATTCTGGGCGAGGCCGTTCCCGGGACGCCGTTTGACATTTGGTCCGCGGGAGAACGGGCGCCCGCTTCGCTGGCGCTTACGCCGGCGGACGCCGTCTCTTATACGTCAGCGCAACTGAATTTCCAGGGCATCTACGACACGGTGAAGCGCGTGGCCAGCGCGGCGTTTCCGCAAGCTCAGCAGGGCAACGTCAATTTGGTGGACGCGATGGCGCAGCAGAAACTGGGAATGCCAGTTGCGGACGCGCTTGGGTTGCTGAGCGGAGAATTCGCGTCGATGCAGACAAGCCCGTCGCTGGATACGGCAAAGCAAGTGTATTTTTTTGGGATACGGAAGAAACCGGAGACGCTGAAACTGATGCGCACGGTGTTCAGCGATCAGATCACTTCGGAACGCAATGAAGGCGATGTTACGTTTATGAAGATTTCGCTTGGAGGGAAGCAGGCCACCGAAGGCGTGGCGCAGTGGAATTTCTTCAACCTTGCGGTGACGCCGGACATGATCCTGGGAGCGAGCAAGATGGAAGCGTTGCGCGAAGCGCTGGCGCGGCGCGGCGGAGGGACCGGCGACGCGGGGCTTGCGAGCGTGCCGCAATTTTCCGCCGAGCGGCAGCAATTCCCGGAGAAGCTGATTGGGATGAGCTATTTTGATTTTCAGAAAGTGGATTGGGTGGCGGCGCGGGATCGCTGGGTGGCGGAGAGCAAGAAAAGTTCCGTGGTGAAGAGCATGAATTCTTCGGGACAAAGCGCAGCGGTGACGAGCGTGAACGAATGGCTCCTGCATATGAATCCGCAGGTCATCTCGCGGCATCTGCACCGGTCGCTGAGCGTGTCGTGGAAGGATTCGAAGGGCATTCATTGGGACCAGTGGGTCGAATAACGGAGCGATGACTTTTTTTCGCGGTCTGCCTGCGGCGCTGCTCTTTTCTGCCGTGTTGTATGCGCGTCCTCTTGCCGCCGCGCAGGAAAACTCGCAACAGCCAAAGCAAACGATTCACGTCAGCGTTGACCGCGTCAACGTTGGAGTAATCGTCACCGATCACAGCGGCCACTTCGTGGAAGGACTGCGCCGCGAAGACTTTCGCGTATTCGACAATGGAATCGAGCACGCGCTCACTGGCTTTACATCGATTGAGGAACCGGCGCAGGTTCTCCTTCTCATCGAAGCTGGCCCGGCCGTTTATCTTTTGGAAGGCGGCCATCTCCAAGCGGCCGTCGCACTGCTGAACGGGCTTGCGCAAGATGATCGCGTGGCGGTTGTGAAATATGCGGAAGAGCCGGCAAAGCTGCTCGATTTCACGGCGGACAAGCAAGCTGTCGAGGCGGCCTTCGGGCAACTTAGTTTCAACCTTGGCTACGGCTCGCTAAACCTGTCCACCAGCGTGCTGAAGGTCCTCGAGGGCCTTAGAAACGTTCCTGAAAAGAAATCAATTGTCCTGCTTACCACAGGCCTGGACACTTCTTCCGCGAATGATTCAGCAGAGGTCGTTGAACGGCTGCGGATGGGCGACGTGCGTGTATTGGCAATCTCGTTGACGGGCGGGCTGCGAAATCCGCCCGCTGCAGGCAAGAAAAAACGCCCTGCGCCAAGCCCCACGCAAACGGAGCAGCGGTTCGAACAGGCTGACCAGCTTTTGAAGCGGATGGCCAAAGCTACGGGCGGCCGCGCGTATTTCCCCGGGAACGCCAAAGAATTCAACGAGGTTTATGCAGAGATTGCGCAACTGGTCCGGCATGAATACAGCCTAGCGTTCGGGCCGGCTGTCCGCGACGGTCTCGTTCACTCCATTGAGGTTCGCGTGGAGGGCACGCAGAAACTTACAGCGAACACTTCTGGCTCTCCTTACCGCGTGGATTACCGGCAGGCTTACGTCGCACCGGCGCCTCGGTAGCGATTCTTTGCTCAGCCGCGATGCCCCGCCGAATGTATTGCCGTGTCAAGCTTTGCGATCCTGAGGGCGGATATGGAAAAAGTGAACGGCATTGGAGGTTTCTTTTTTCGTGCGCGGGAGCCAGCGGCCCTCAGTCAGTGGTACAACACTCACCTTGGGGTTACGGTCGTTTCGTCAAACTGTGATAAGCCGGGGTGGCGGCAAGAAGCCGGGCCAACTGCATTCGCTCCTTTTCCGACAACGACCACATACTTTGGGGACGCCGGCAAAAACTGGATGATCAATTTTCGAGTACGCAACCTCGACGCGATGACGGCGCAACTGCGCGCGGCGGGCATCTCCATCGAAATCAACCGGGAACGCTATCCGAACGGCAGATTCGCCCATTTGAACGACCCGGAAGGGAATCCTATTGAACTGTGGGAGCCCGCGGGACGAGACGCGCCTCTGAAGGCCTGACTCGCCCTAGGTAAGTTAGCTGATTTAAGGGCAGGCTATTCGAATTCCTTGAGGGTCTTGGCCATTTCGCGGAGACGCTCGTCCATCAAGGCGAATACGGTTCCTGCGTCAAACTTGCCGTCACCATTTCTCTGCCCTGCCGTCTTGCCAGTAAGTATCTCGATGCCCTGTTCGACCTTGGCAACGGGCCAGATGTGAAATTTACCTGCCGCGACGGCTTCCAGAATGTCCTCACGCAGCATCAAATCTTCCACGTTGGAATCGGGCATCATCACGCCTTGCGTTCCGGTGAGGCCTTTGATGCGGCAGACGTCAAAGAAGCCTTCGATTTTTTCGTTCACGCCGCCGATAGCTTGAATATCGCCTTGCTGGTTGATGGATCCGGTCACCGCGATGTCCTGGCGCAGCGGCAAGCCGGAGAGCGCCGACGCGAGCGCATAGATCTCGGTCGAGCTGGCGCTATCTCCATCGACTCCCGAGTACGATTGCTCGAAGCAAATACTCGCCGCGAGCGAGAGCGGCTTGTCCTGTGCGAACTTGCTCCGCAGATACCCGGCGATGATGTGCATTCCTTTGTCATGGAAGCGGCCGCTGAGATTGGCTTCGCGCTCGATATTGATCAATCCCGCTTTTCCAAGAGCCGCCGTCGCAGTGATGCGCACCGGCTTGCCGAAGGAGTAGCCGCCGATCTCGAGGACGCTCAGACCATTCACCTGGCCAACACTTGATCCCTGCACATCCACGAGCAGGGTACCTTCCTCGATCATTTCGCGGATGCGCGTCTCGATCAGGTTGTGGCGCTCCATTTTCGAGGACAAAGCTCCGCGCACGTGGGCAGCCCGAACCACGGATTCGCCTGCTGCCGCGGCGTTGTAATGCGCTTCGCGTGCCAGGTCGGCGATATCAACAAAGCGCGCCGTAACCTTGTTTCTTCGCCCCGCCTGGCGCACGCCGTACTCCAGCATCGCCGCAAAGGCGCCGCGGTCGAACGGGTACAAACCCTCTTTCTCGGACAAAGCGCGCAGGCGTCCGGCATATTCCGCAATGACGCCGTCGCTCATGGCCATTTCTTCGTCAAACTCGACGCGCACTTTGAAAATTTTGCGGAAGTCTTCCTCATATTCGTAAAGCAGTTCGTACAAGGAGCGATCGCCGATGAGGATCACTTTCACATTGATGTCAATGGGCTCCGGCTTCTGAGCGCTGCCGCCGAAGGGATAAAACATTTCGAGCGGCTGAATCTCCAGCCGATTGTGGTTCAGGGTGCGCTTCAGCGCGCGCCACACGCCAACTTCCGACAGAGCTTCCAGCGAATACATGATCAGGAAGCCGCCATCGGCGCGGAGCAGCGAACCAGCGCGCAGGTCCATGAAGTCGCTGGTCCATCCGCCTCTCGCGTCGTAGGCGCGCTGGATAGTTCCGAAAAGATTGGCGTACGTGGGTGTGGTTTCGAAAATAACCGGGGACTTATCATCGTTGTCGTGCGCAAGAATGACGTTCACGCCGTATACGCGGAAAGGATCGCGCTCGGGACCGCCGCCTTGCGGCTTGGGCAAGCCGTCGGGCGTTTCTTCGTCGTGCTCGCCTTCGCCCTCGCGCTCCTTGAAGGGATCGAGATTATCGAGAAGATGGTGGCGCACTTCTTCGAGATATTCCGCAACATTATTGCCCGGATATTTTTCCTTAAGTTCTTCGATGACGCCATCGACCAGCACGGAGGCCGCTTCCTGTTCCAGGTAACTCAGCTCGCTGGCCAATTCCCGCGAAAGCGTCAGAGTCTTGCGGTAAACGACAGTGAATTCCTGGCGAAACTGCTCGTACTTTCGCTCGATGTCTTCGGCGACGGGGCTTTCGAGCTTGCCCTCGTGCACCATTTTGGCGATGTCCTCGATTGGCACCATCTGGCCTTCGAGCACAGGGAAAATCTCCGGCAGCGCAACGGCCCCCACTTGCATGTGGCCGAGTGCAAATTGTTCGCGCGCGATGCGGCGCGTGAAATCGTCCATCAATTCTTTTTCTCGCACGGTGAAGCGCTCGACGATCCGGCCTTTTTGCCTCTGGAACGGCTCGCCTTCGAACACCTGAGGAATCCGCCGGCGCAGAAAGTCGATCCCTGCCTGCATGTCCTTCTTGAAGGCGTTGGCCTGGCCGCGAGGAAGCGCCAGCAAGCGCGGGCGATCCGTCAATTTGAAATTGTTGACGTAGCAGCGGTCGAGGGATTCTTTTGTGGGCGGATGAAGTTCTTCGATCATGTGGGCGATGGTTCCGCCGCGACTGGTGCCGGCCAACCCGCACACGAAAACGTTGTAGCCAGGAGCAGAAAGCTCCGCCCCCATCTTCAGAGCACGCAACGCGCGCTCTTGCCCGATGAAGCCTTCGCGGAGTTCCGCTTGCGCGGTGGTTTCGAAGGGGATGCGCGAAAGCTCGCACCTCCACCGTAGTTTCGCCACGGGAAGCTCCATCGGTCTTGGGGCCGCTATGGTGGTCATGAAATTCCTTCGAGCGCGTTACTCTAGCACAACCAAGTGACGGCCCGGCGGCAAGACAGTCCGCGTGTTATCGAGACGTTATCGGCGGACCGGGAGGGCTTTCCGGGCGGTCCATATATACCGCAAGGACGCTCGCCGCGGTGGCCACCAGGATTGGCCCAAGCACCAGGCCGAGCATTCCAAACAAGCCGACGCCACCTACCACGCTGATGAAAATCACCAGCCCGCTCAATTCGCTTCGACCGCCCAGCAGGAGGGGCCGCAGGACATTGTCCACGATCGTGGATACTCCCGCGCAAATCGCGAGCAGCAGAATGGCGC
The DNA here is from genome assembly GCA_003225315.1 of Acidobacteriota bacterium. Taxonomy (GTDB): domain Bacteria; phylum Acidobacteriota; class Terriglobia; order Acidiferrales; family UBA7541; genus Acidiferrum. The sequence goes on along the minus strand of QHZD01000018.1, from coordinate 249,961 downwards.
GCCCCCAATGTCCCGTGAAGCCGAGCCACAATGACGCAGGCACGAAGATCAGTCCGGAGCCCACTACAGGGACCAGCGAAAAAAAAGCCATTGCTACGCCCCAGAAAAGAGGCGTCGGCAATTTCACAATGGCGAATCCCAGGCCGCCAAGAATGCCCTGAATGGCGGCAATAATCAGGCTGGTCGTGACGCTCGCGGAAATAAGGTCGCGCGCCTGCTTCATCATGGCGTCACGGTGCTCGGTATCGAAGGGCAAAATGCTGCGAACTCCAAGGATAATCCGGTCGCCGTCGCGGAAGAAATAGAACATCGCGAAGATCATCACAAAAAGGTCGAAGATAAACGCCGCGATGTTGCGCAGAATGGTCCCGAGGCGCTCCGCGAGAAAACCGGCCTCTTTCTGAACGGCCTGTTCCACCATGTCGGCGACGTCGGCGTTGGGATCCAATCCCGGCACATGTTGCGCGATCCACGCCCACTTTCTAGCCACCACGGGCGCGTGCTCTCCGGCAATGGAATGCTGCACGCCGCGCGAAATCGACACTGCTTCGCGCACGAACAGCGTGGTTACGAAAATGGCCGGCACGATGAGCAAAATGGTCACCGCCACGGTGCTGATGACCGCCGCCTTAGTCGCAGAGAATTTCCGCACCAGCCGCTCGTGCATGGGGTAGAAAAAAATCACCAGGATGGCCGCCCAACCCAGCGCTGAGAGGAAAGGTTCGTAAATCCGGAAAACCAGGTAAATGAGCAGAAGGAGTACGCCATAAGAAAGAACAGTGGTTAAACGATCACTGGTCGTGGCGTTCGTGGGAGCAGAATTGCGAGTCGTCATATAATGTTGATAGGCCGGGCAAAGACTGATAACTTCCGGCTTACGCTCCACCAGGCCACACGCGGATCACCGAGCCCATTCTGAATGTCTACGAAGTCCATCCCGCTCACTAGCTACCAGATTCGTCTCCTTGCTGTACTTGCTTTAATCAATTTTGTCAACTTCGCGGCGCGCCAGGCGGTCGTTCCGCTGATCCCATTGTTGCGGGATTATTTCCACCCCACGGACGCCGAGCTGGGCTGGCTGCAGGCCGGGCTCCTGGCTGTTCTTGCGGCCGGGAGCATTCCGTTTGGATTCCTTGCGGATCGCTTCAGCCGCAAAGCCATCATTGGCATCGGCATTTTTTTCTGGAGTGCGGCTTCGTTCGCCGGCGGCCTGGTATCGACATTTTTTCTGTTCCTTATCGCACGAGCAATGGTCGGCCTGGGTGAAGCCGCATATGCTCCGGCCGCGCAATCCATGATTTCCGGCGCTTTCCCCCAAGAGCGCCGCGCCTTTTCACAGGCGATTTTCGCCTCCGGAATGTTGCTCGGCGGAGCGTGCGGCGGCGCACTTGGCGGCATCATCGGGGCGCATTACGGATGGAAATACGTTCTTTTTGTGATGGCCTTTGCCGGCATTCTCCCGGGGCTCGCGCTGTGGGGGATAGAGGAGCCACCGCGTGGACCACGATGCGAAGTTGTGCCCATCAGGCGACTGCTCAGCGTTCCCGCATTCGTCGCGATGATCGCCGCAGGAATCTGCATCACTTTTTCCACCGTGTCACTCATTTCATGGGGAGTGGATTTCGCGAAGAGCTACAAAGATTTCAGCCTGCGCGAAGCTTCGGTCTCGCTTTCGCTGATTACGCTTTTCTCCTTGGTGCTGGGAGTTTTGGCCGGGGGGTATGTTGCGGATCGCTTGCATCGAATATTTGCTTACGGGCGGATTATCGCTGTGGCTGCCGCTTTCCTTTTTGCGGCGCCGTTTCTCTTGCTGGCCATCCAGTCAGATGAAAAATCAATGGTGCTCGTGGGTCTTTTTGTTGCAGGCTTTTTCATGTCCTGGTATCACGGCCCGGTCACCGCTGTCCTTCACGACATGATGCCGCGCCGCGCGCACGCGACTTCGGTTGGCGTGTATATGTTTGCAACCCAACTGATCGGTGGCCTTGGTCCGGCAGTTGTTGGCAAAATCTCCGATCTTCACGATTTGCAACTGGGGCTGCAAATCGCCGTGGCGGTCATGGTTTGCGGCGCGCTGCTGATGCTCCTGGTTATTCACTTCATTCGCCGCGACGGCCTCCGCCATCCAGCGCTCGACGCTTTCCATGCCGAACCCGGCGACTGAAATTCGTGCGCACGGGCAGTCCCGAACGCCACTATTGAACGCGAAGTTGAGATTATTACTTGATGCTGACCTGCTTGATCAGGCGGAGAACTTCAGTTTCCGGGACATCGTAAAGAGGGCGCAAGTCGTCTTCTTCCAGGCGCTCGCGCAGATATTCCGCAGCGACGAAACTTGCTTCGCGGTCCGTCAGGTCACGCTCAGTCTTCGCACGGAATTTGACGAAGGCGGTGTGCGCCAATCCGACGACATGGGCCTGCCCGTCGACGAAAAACTTCGTGTCAATCGTGTCCGCATGACGCGTCGCGATGCCGTTCCACATGTGCGAGAAGCGGCACTGGTACGTTTCCCCGCTCAACTTGGAAGTCACTTCGAAGGCGCCGATGAATTGGCTCATCGCACCGGTATTCGCGAGCACTGGGCGTGTCGTCACGCGGTCTCCTTGCCTGACTTGTGGCTCAATAGAGTACGCTGAGACGCTTCGCTCAGCATGACAAACGGCGTTCCATGCTTCGATTTTCAGCGGCTCACTGCCGCGCCGGTTTCCACTTGCGAATAGCTCCGAATCGCGGCAGCAACCCCTGCGCCGTTCGCCATACGGAATCCCTGATCGAGCAAACACTTTTCCAAAGCCGACAGGAATAGAAGCACGAATGGCTTCTGGCTGCAGTAGCCCATTAATCCGACGCGCCAGATTTTGCCCTTGACCGGGCCGAAGCCGCCAGCGATTTCGATGTTGAACTCGTCGAGCAACTGATTGCGAACTTTCGCATCGTCAACGCCGCCGGGAATCATTACTGCGGTGACTGTCGGCAAACGGTCAGCCGGGTTCTTGACGAGCAGATCGAGCTCCATGGCTTCGAGACCCGCGATCAGCGCGAGCTGATTCACACGATGCCGCTCCCAGCGCGCTTCCAGGCCCTCTTCGACGACAAGGCGCATCGCTTCGCGCAGCGCAAAAATCAAGGAAATCGGCGGCGTGTGATGATACAGCCGGTCTTTGCCCCAGTAATTCATCGCGGTCGTCAAGTCGAAATACCAGCTCTGCACTTTCGTCTTGCGCTTGCGGAAGATTTCTTCGGCGGCCGGACTCACCGTGATAGGCGACATTCCGGGGGGAGCGCTGATGGCCTTTTGCGATCCGCTGAAGCAAATATCAACGCGCTGCTTGTCCACATCGATTGGCACAGCTGCGAGCGACGCCACGGTATCCACAATCAGCAGCGCACCCAGTTCGTCAGCGACCTTGCGGTAAGAATCGATACCGGTAATCACGCCAGTGGAAGTTTCCCCGTGCGCGAAGCCGATAATCTTGATTTTTTTGCCCTTGCCTGCGCGTCGCACATCTTCCACATCCACCGGCTTTCCGTACGGCGCTTCCACCTTTATTACTTTCGACGAAGCCCGCGTCGCAATTTCGTACATGCGTTCGGAGAAAACGCCATTGACCGCAACGATGGCTTCGTCGCCCTCTTCCAGGGTGTTAAGCACGGCTGCTTCAATCCCGCCAGAACCGGAAGCCGAAAGCGGCATGGTGATGCGGTTTTCCGTCTGAAAAATTTGCCGCAGGAGGATTTGCGTTTCGTCCATGCACCCTTTGAACCAGGGGTCCATGTGACCCACCAGCGGCGTGGCCATGGCGCGATAGACGCGCGGGTCGATGGAAGACGGTCCGGGAGTCAGCATTAACCGCACGGGGGGAGTGAGTTCGCCAACATGTTGCGTCATGACGTTTGCCCTTCTTTATGCTTGCGCTTGATTCTCGCTCAGGAATCCTGAAACGCCCCGCAAATGCGCTATCGGAGACTTTCCCTGCCGCGGCGGGAACTTTAATTTTCGCGCAATCCCCAAACTCACGCAACGGACAAATTGGCTGCGTCCGTACGCGGAAGGCCTCTTACTCTGAGGGAGCAAGTTCGGGAATTCGGCAGCCGCCGGCGGCTTGATTCGTGGCATTCTTGAAGGAACATAAGACCTAAAGGAGCAACCTTGAAGCTACGCCGTCTCATTCTCTTGCTTGCAGTCGTCTCTGTGCCCTTCTTGCAAAACGTTTCCATTGCCCAGGGTGACGAGACGAAAATCATCGCGCTGGAGAATCTGTGGAACCAGATGCAGATCAATCACGACGCGGACGCCATGGGGAAAATGCTGGACAGCGATTTTGTTCTCACGGACTACGATGGCACAGTCTTCAGCAAGGACCAATTCCTGGCGACCATCCGAGACAAGTCCATCCAGGTCGCGACTGAAGTTTCCGAGGATATGAAGCTGCACCGGCACAGTGATACCGTGGTCGTCATCGGTGCAACGCACGAGAAGGGCACGGAGAAAGGAAAGCCTTTTTCGCATCACGGCCGGTTCACCGATACGTGGATCAAGAAGGACGGGCAGTGGCTTTGCATTGCAAGCCAACTCAGCCTGATTGGTAAATAGAAAAGTAATTGACTATCATTGTTATAAGAATACGTATATTTTAAATAAGTCTACTTGCGTTTCTCGAAGTGCCAATCCCGGCAGCTAATTCAAGGCGTGCTTGCGGTAAGATACCGAGCTGTGACGGCGCTGCTTCCCAATGAACAGCTGAAAGACCTACGCTCGCGGCTGGGCATCACTACCCGCGATGTGGCGGAGTTTAGCCAGCGTATTGCGGAAGCGGAAGGCAATCCGGAATTTCAGATCTCAAACGCCTGGCTAACGCAAATCGAGAATTCGGACTCCGTTCCGAGCATATTCAAACTGTACAGTTTGAGCGCTATTTACAGGATGAAGTTCACCGACCTGCTGCTCCTGTACGGGCTTGACCTGCAGAAGCTGGGGATGCATCAGCTTGCTGCCCCGCTGCCGCACACGCACCTGACTTCGCTGGAAGTTTACGACGCGGACCGTACGGTTTCGTTTCCCATCCGGTTTGATAGATCCTTCGATGTGGACAACACCAACCTCCTCTCACGCATGGTGGAACTTTGGGGAGAAGTACCCATCGCGCTGATTCAACACCTGGACATCCGGCACAGCCAGTACGGTTACGTTGGCCTGCAGGATTACACCCTTTATCCCCTGCTACGCCCTGGTTCCTTCGTGCAAATCGATTCACGCGTCAGAAAAGTGCAGCCGCTTCGCCGCCGCACCGAGTTTGACCGCGCCATCTATTTCGTAGAGTTGCGCGACGGCTATGCTTGCGCGTGGTGTGATCTTCTGGACGACCACCTCCTGCTACTGCCTCATCCTCTCTCTCCATGCAGCGTGCGAAAATTCAAGTTTGGAACCGACGCTGAGATCGTCGGGCAGGTGACAGCCGTGGCGATGAGACTCAGCGACCCAAGTGATTCTGCGCCTGACGATAATGCAAGATTGCCAAGGCGAGTCTGAGATTGGAAGTGAAGAGGCGCGCAACCGTCAAATTCACTTCTGTAGGAATGGCGACACGGTATGGCTCCAGCTTCTGCCACGCGCGCAAAAACTCCCGAGGATTCTCCCGGGTAGACTGTAGATAGGCCTCAAGGTCGCTGACCAAACTCTCCAGCGAAAAGGCGGAGAGTCTGTAAAATGCCTGCCGGTGGGCGATTTCCAACGCTTTGCGCGCGACTTCCGGACGGAAGCGGTTCGCAAGCCCCTCATGATAATAGTTTCCTGTGTTGTAATCGCGCGTCGAGGCCAGATAAATCAGGCGCCCAAGATCACAGGGAATCCGGGCGAGCGTCCGGTTCAAGAGGTCGTCGTAGGCCTCTTGCACAGGAACGAGTTTGATCGCAGAGCTCATGGTTACGGCGCTTCAATTGCGGCAGACGCGATGCAGCTCAGGATTGCACACCATCCATTTCGCGCGATCGGGCTCCAGACTCGAACTCTCTTAGGACATTGCCGATGCGCTGAGTAAGTTTGTCGGCGCGCAAGGCCATCCAGCGCAGCCTCTCTAGGCCCGCCAATCCAATCAAAAGAAAAAGAGCTCCGCAAATCAGCCTGAGTTGTGCGTATTGGAGGAGTATCCTAGCCTCCATCGCGAATTTAATATCCGCACTCAGCCGACTCGCTTCCAAATGGTGGCGCATGATTCGGCGGATGGTGGCCGCGGTCTGCTGCACCCAAAGCAGCGCCACGGCATTGCGCTCCCGAAGGAAGAGCCGCTTCAAATCGACCGATTCCAACCGAGAAATGAATTCAAAGTCCCGGCTTGAAAAGATTTGCGAGACAAATTCCGGCGGACACGCCTCCGGGAGGTCGTCCTGGCCAGTCAGCCACTCGTCCATAACAGCAGGCAGATGTCGCGAGGCCGATTGCCCTCGGACCCACACGAGTATCAATACAAGAAGGACAGCGGCTCCGATTAGTGCAGTGGTGGTTCCGATCACGAGCCCACCACCTTCGCCAGGTACGCTCGTCCTTCTCGTAATCTCTGACCCGTCGCAGCAGCAATTCTTTGGTATTGCTCTTCCAAGCGCACTGCTCTTTTTGGCTCAGGGTTAGGAGCATAGGACCATAGATGCAGTGCCCAAAGACCGAGGACCATGAGGTAAGAGCCAGGACTGACGTGTGCCCAGAAACGGTTAAACCTGCTCGCGGTATTGGTTACGAACGTCAGTTGGATTACGCTGATTCCCACAAACAGGCCATACCCTAGAAGAATGCCTCTTAGATTCCTGCCGAAGGGAATTGCATAAAACAGGAAAAGCGCCACAAGAGCAATAATCGCCAGACTTTGCACGGTTCTAAGCGCGCGCTCAAATTCTATCGTGGTCGTTACAGACCACCAATACGGATTGTTCCAAGTCTCGACCAGCCCTTTCGTGAAGGCCATCACAAACACGAAGGTAACGAGATTTCTGGCCATTCGCGCCGTGCCAGGATAGGCGGCCAGCGCCACGCGATAAATCTCAAAAACTACCGCGCAACCGATTAAGACGCCGGAATACTCCGTGATCCAATAAACCGGTAGATAGAGCTGTGGGCGAGCATGGTATATGGAAAAGCGCAGGAGAGACTGCAACCAGACGAATAAAATATAGACGTAAAAAACCGGAAATCGGGCGAGCAGTCTGCCTTGGAGCCCGCGAACTAACAGCAAAGTCTCCAGGGTAATACTGCCCCACCAAATGGCTTGCCCGAGCATTTTCCTCCGGAGCGGGCCTGGCAGGCCCTCGGGAGCAAATGCTAGCACGACCGAGGGGGAAGAGCGCAGAGCGTCTTCCCCACTGCGCGTCATTCCTTTAGGACACTACACCAGCCAAGGTAGCGGGGTCGGCGGTGGCTGCGGGTCACCACCATCGGCGATCAAGGTGACCGCTCCATTGGATTGTATTGCCGGCAGGCTATGCTTCCCTGCATTCAAGAATGGAACCGGTATCGCCCCCGAAAAAACAGCTACAGCAGCGGATAAAACGAACGTGGCAAACGCTACCTGAGTTTTAGATTTCGTCATTTGACTCTCCTCGAAGAAAGTAGAAACGATGGTGGCTTGGATCGTGACGCCCCATTCGTAGCCTGTGGGGAGGCTATGAGAAAAACTGGAAACGCGCGCTGTAGCCAGGTGTCTGGTTGGCATCCCAACCAAGACCAGGGCCGAAGCATCGCGCGGGCAGATCAATAACGCGGGATCGAAATCAAAATAAGAAAAAGTGCGATGTCAGAAACGCGATTCAGACTGCGATGTGAACGAAACTGCAGGGTCAGGGGGCCGCACGCCCCATGAGGTGCTCGCAACAACGCACGCCAGGTTCTGCAATAGCGTCATTTTGGCCTCAAAATGGAGCAACTGCCGCTTTGGACGCCATGACCGGTCACTCCATGGCTCATACCGGCTTGTAAATGTCTGGCCATTTAGAACAACTTCCTGGAATGCTCCGGCGCCTTTGTGGCCCCCGGGCGATTTTCAATATAGTTCTGCCGCGCACGCCTCAGCGGTTGTGATCCCAATCAAGCCATCAATTCCGGCGATTCGCTCCTTGCCCCGAACGAATACTGAATCATGGGTACAGAAAGCCAAAAAGTGAAGCGCTTTAGGCATCCACGGCAGCGCTGCAATTGCCCTGCGTTTTGTGTTCCAGAAGAAGAGAACATCCGCATCGTTCAGCTATGTCAGTGAACATTCACACAGGAGGATGGACCGCCGTGGATATCCAAAAGGGAGAGCGGTGGCATTGTCAGAATCCAGTTTGTGGAAGCGAAATCCTCGTGACTACTTCAAGCCGCGCGCAAGGAGGCTCCAACCCACGATGTTCGTGTGGCGAGATCATGAAGAAACCCTATACCCAGCCGGGACTACGTCCCTTTGAGTCTGAAGTGGAGGCGCGCGTCAAGCTCGAGGCGTCGCGAAACTAGTTGATTGACGTCTCCCAGACTCTTCGTGCGGCGTGCAACCCTGGCCCGTCGCATAAAACGCGGAGGGAAGCTGCCAAGATGCGGGTATTTAGGGGGTTCGCGATTGCTCTTATGCTGGCGTTGATCTCGCTCGGAATCTTCATTCTCTACAACTCCATGGCACGCAGGAGCGCTGCGGAGGCTGACAGTGTCATAGCTGGGGCAGTGCTATTCTCTCTCGCTCTTACTTTGCTTTATTACATCACAAGGCCAACCATCAAATGAAAGGGCAGGAACAAAAAGGCAGCGCCGCGCCCATGGGTACTTCTCCTGCAACGGAGTGCCGCGCGGAGTTCATTTTTTATGCGCGAAATCAATCGCGCAAGCTGGGCTCTGTGGAAGTTCTCGGCGATTACACTTGCGATTTTAGGAGGCCCGACTGGGCGCATCGGTGGACGGACTGGAATTCCGGCCGGAACCACTACCTGAATCTCTTCCTCTGCGCCAAACATGCCCGCGAACTAGGCTTGTTATAAGTCATCTCTGCCGCATGCCTTCCATATCAGGTCTCGAGGATTCAGTCCCGGCGAATATTGCGAGCAGTTTCTGCACTGTAGTAAGCGTTCAAGGCTTGGTTGAACTGTTGAACACTGGCCCGATTTGATTCCTTCCGGATCATGGTTTCCAGAATGGGCTCGAGGAACCGGCCGAACATCTTCAGTGTCGCGTTGTCTTGCGTGGCCAATGCTCTCTCCACGGCCCTTTCCGTCGCGGGCGTAACGATTTCAAGGCGTCCCACAAACACGCGTACGGTTTGCGCGGGAGCAGGATGGATCGAAAGTGGCAGGACACCATCTACAAATGTTCGCGGTACAATGTACAGCAGACGGCTGCCTTCTTCGAACCAGGAGCCGCGCCACGTTTCGACCATGGCGTGCGCTTCGTCCTGGTAAAGACCCTGGGCAACGAGCATGCCTTCCAGTTCCCTGCCGAGATCGCCGATCGTGCCCGTGAGTTCCGGTGGATCCAGGATGGCATCTTTTTGCAGCCCTCCGCCGATTCGGTAACCCACTCTCTCGCCACGGCGCTCGAAAAGAATGGTGTTGGGAATTTCTTCCTGGCCGTGGTTTTCGACGTGTAATTTGCTTGCAGGCGTAAGCGTGGCCGAAAGCGGCACGGAAAAAGTGGACACGCCGCGATAGAAAAGGAACTTCTCCTGTTGCTCGCCGACGGACGACTGCACGCGAAGGGGCGTAGAAGAGGTCATCCGGGCAGCGTAATAATGATTGCCTGAATTCTCGCGTGGAAATTTCTCTCTCACGTTTGGCGAAATGGTTACAGAATCCCACGCAATACTTCCGTCCGGGTGCGGTTGGAGGAGAGTGCCGTCAAAAATATTTGCGGCAGGCTCGACGCGCGTGGCGCGAGGATACCACTCGGTGATTACGCCCTTGGCGAAAGAAACTTTGACCGAGACGGTTTCTTCACGCGAATCATAGAAATAAAGGACAGGAGTTTCCATCCGCACAGTGCCGCGTAAACCGAGCTTGAAGCCGTCATAACGAAAGTGTTCCACGAAACCGGGCAGGTCCGTGGAGCCCGTGAGTGGTAGCCATTCGACGGCACTGCCATTCCTGCCGGCGATAGAGGTAAACGTGCCCCATTCGTGTGCGGTGAGGCCGGAATAGACGGGACGGGCTTCCTTAGCAGCAGGATGTGACGAGATGGCAAAGCAGCAACCAAGCAAAGCGTAAAACGCTAGGAGCAATGGCTTTCGTGGCATGGCTGGTCTCCCTGGGAACTTGGAGTTCCGCGTACATCCAGCCAAGACGCCGAGCGACGTCCAAGTGTTAACCACGCCATGTGTGGCCCAGCAGGGTTTACGAAACGCCAAAATCAGCGGCGCCATAATGGGCGGATTACCCTGGAGCAGGCCTCGAGAAGTGTCTGTAAGTCATCGGTGAACGCGTTTGGCTTTTCGCTCTCGACATCAATCGTGCCAACCACGCTTTCGCCCGTTCCGTCAAATACTGGAACGATGATCTCCGACCTCGTCGTGCCAAAGGCCGTGAGATACCGTGGATCGGCCTCGACGTCCCCGACGTTTACTGCTCTCCCGGAGGAAATGACGGCGCCGGTCAGCCCCTTGGTAATAGGAAACATCGGATACTCAGGCGCACTGGGGCCGCTCCAGACAATATTTTTCACTACTCCCGCGGCGTGGTCCACGTCATAAAGCCCGACCCAGCGGTAGCTGCCGGAGCTCCTAAGAAGCTCCGCGATGTCTTGAAGAGTGGCGACCCGATCCTTCGCCGTGGAAACGAGGCTGTGGAGGTCCTTCATCAGGTTGTCGCGCTCCATGAGCATATCGCTCATTATAAGGACACAGATCAAATTCAACAGATTCCCTAAACGGGGCACGCACCTTGCAGATTCATTTCACTTCAGCAGAAATAAAAATGGGACAGGCAGAAATGCCTGTCCCACAATTCTCGGATGAGCAAGCGCCTAGGCGGCGATGGTTTGCTGTGTAAGCAGGTGCGCAGGAACTTTGCGCAGGTCCCACACAATGCCGAGCCAGGACATGACCTTCAGCGTGTAATAGGTGATGTCAATCTCCCACCAGAAGAAGCCCTGCCGAGCCGAGGCCATAAAGTGATGATGGTTGTTGTGCCAGCCTTCTCCGAGGGTGAGCAGCGCCAGCAGCCAATTGTTACGGCTGGTGTCCGTGGTTTCGTAGCGCCGCGAACCAAAGAGGTGTGAGAGCGAATTGATGGTAAAGGTGTCGTGCCACAAAAGTACCGTGCTCAGGCAGAAACCCCACACAAAAAGATGCCATCCGCCAATCAGCCACAACGCCACGCCTAGCGTGACAGGCGGCACCATGTGGTATTTGTTCAGCCAGCGAAGCTCAGGGAACTTCGCGAAATCGCCGATGTATTCCAGCCGCGTGTCATTGTATTTATCGGAGATGATCCAGCCGACGTGCGACCAGAAGAACCCGAAAAGCGTCGGCGAATGCAAATCCAGTTCCTGGTCCGAATGCCGGTGATGGTGGCGGTGATGGGCCGCCCACCAGAGCACACCCTTCTGCGACGAGGTCATGGCAATGAACGCCATCACGAACTGAAACACGCGGCTGGTCTTGAACGAGCGGTGCGAAAAGTAGCGATGATAGCCAGCAGTGACGAAAAACATGCGCACGACCAGCAGGACCAGGCAGGTCACCAGGTAATACCAGTGGAACGGAATGAAAAAAATCAGCAGCGCGGCGACATGAATGAGCGCAAAAGGCAAAGAGAGAAGTAGGGAAATCCGCGAGCCATTTGGGAGCGGTATCGACAAGAAGCGAGAAGCAGAAGCCATCCGGCAAAATCCTCCGCGTCCAGACGTGGACGCCTTTCAGAGCATCTATCGCAACGCAAGAGATCCAGCCGGAACTTCGCGCCACGAACCTACAATTTCAGTGTACGGTTGCGTTGAAGTGCGGTCAAGCGCAGTAAAGTACAGGTTCCCATTGTACAGATGCCCGGGAGTACAGGTTGGTTGTGAAAAGCCCTAAATTAAGTTTCTCTAACAGGGTTCGCGGCGTTGTGACGATGCTCACAAGAATTCTTTCCGGGGAGTATGCTATCGTCCCTGTGCACCGATAAAATCAGGAGTAGCAGCCCCGGAACGGTATCTGGGCGAGGAAAAAATGGCTGAACGTCCCGTACTTGTTGGACTGATCCCGCAAGTCGTGGTGATTGATGAAGGCGACCAGGTGTCTTGGATTTCCGATGCTGGCAATTTGCGCGTCGAATTCGATGTGAACCGCTGCCCGTTTTCCTCGAACGTTTTTCAGGCGCCGGCCGGCATGCGGCTGCTCAGCGGCCCACCTCGCCCCGGAAACAAAGCGGCCACGTATAAATATCGCTTGTGGCTGAACGACCAACTGGTGGGCCAGGGCGAAGTGATTCTGCGCGAAAAATAACCGTTAGATTGTTTGGGCGCGCTTTGGCGGAAATATTAAGAAGGAAGTGGTTGCTGCTGATAAATCCCTCTCATTCCTTCTTTGCTGCGTGATAGCCAGCCTTAATGGCATCCGCTTCCGCCATGTATTTGCCTTTTTTTGTTCTTCCATACCAGCGCGTGCCGCGCTTGTGATAGACGCCAGACTCCGTGTTGACCCAGACCATGCCTGCGCTGCTCGCTGGAGGCGTTTTCTGCGCTGTTGTTGCCTTTGAGGTTCCCGTGGTTGCAGGTGCTGCAGCACCCGCTTTCGTGTCCTTATCTTTTTCTTTCTTTGCTGTGTTGGAGTCAGTCTGGCTCTGATCGCCAGCCTGCTGCGCCCCTTGCGCCAGGACCGTGACGCTACCGGCAAACAGCAACAACGCGCCGAACAAGGCGATCCGCAAACCGTTCGTTGTTTTCATCTTGAAGTATCCTCCGCCCGAAACGGCTGGTCCATTCTTCCCCAGGCTTGATTCGAGCGCAAGTATAAGCGATTGAGGCACTTCGAACGGGAACTTTAGTCTCGTTCTTGGGGAAATGAGGAAGTGGTCAAATTAGCGCTGGCAAATGAAGGGTGGCGTTACTTTGGCGCTAGGCATACGTCTTTAGTAAGGATGAGATGAACGGCTGCGAAATGGGACGGCCATGACAATGCAGGGAAAACAACTCTTTCGGGTAGGTTTAATGTTCTTACTTGCGGCAACCGCTGGCCGAGCGCAGACGCCCGCGCCAGCCGCACCCAGTCAGGAGCAGGAGGCGGCACCGGCAGGCGGCCAGCGGCGAATAACAAATGACGGGCCGGGGCAGCCGCTGCTCGGAAAGATTACGGCAATCAACAAAGGATCATTGGAATTAACCAGGCCAGACGGGACAACGGCTACGGTAAAGCTCACGGATAAGACGGAGTACCGCAAGGACCGGCAAGGCGCGAAACTGGCCGATTTCAAGGTCGGCGACCTGGTGTTCGTACGCGGAGAGGAGAACGCGGATCACAGCGTGACGGCGCAGTTGATCGGCGGGCGCTCCGGCGGCGGTGCGCAAGGAGGCCGAGGATTCGGCGGCACGGGGTTTGAACTCGGAAAAGACTTCGTTGTGGGCGAAGTGAAATCGGTGGACGCGCCAAAGCTCACTGTGTTGCGGCCGGACAACGTCACGCAAACGTTGGAGTTGAACGAAGATACATCACTGCGCAGAGGACGTGAAAGCATCACCATGGCAGACATCCAGCCGGGCGATCACGTGATGGTGCGCGGCGCCGTGGAAAATAATGTGTTTGTGCCGAAAAACCTGATGCTCTTTTCCCCCGAGCAATGGAAGCAGATGGAGGAAATGCGCAAGATGGCTGGAGTCGGGCCTGCCGGAAGCGGGGCGGACGCAAATAAGCCCTCGACCGCACCGAAGAGCAATCCGCCTCAGCAATAGTTCACTCAGGGAGACTGAGATTTGAAGTCAATCGCTCGCGGCATCTTCATACTGCATTTCGTCGTGATTGTTCTTGGGTCGAGCGTCCAAGGGCAGGATCCGACACCGCCTGCGCCCACACCAGCTTCCGTGACAACTCCTGCCGTCGCTCCAACGTACGAAATTAGTGGCTCGGCGCGAAGCGGAAAGACTCCGCTGCCAGGAGTTAGCTTTACGGCCGCGAACACTCTGACGGGGAAGAAATATTCGGTGGCGACGAATTCCGAAGGCAAATTTGCGTTGTCCGGCATGACGCGCGGGAGATACGTGGTGCGCGTCGAGTTCATGGGATTCGCCACGTTCACGCAGGAAGTCGTGCTGAATCCGGAGAGCCCATCCGCGAAAGTGGATGCCGAACTGATTTTGGCTTCCCGGCAGCAGGAGCAATCGAACGGCAACCTTGCGGCCATTGCCACAGCAGGCCGGGGATTTCAAAGCTTGGCGATGGACAACGCGCTCTCTGCGCTTGCCGGCGGAAACTCCGGCTTCGGCGGGGACGGCAACGGCGGAGGCCAAAGCAACAGCGCTCTTTCCAGCCTTCCCCTGAACGGAGCGGGCGCAGAAGGACCAACGGAGTCGGTAAGCGTCAGCGGCGCGCAGGGACGGACGCAGGATTTCGGCGGCGGGAGCGAACAGGATCTGCAGGATCGGATCCAGGAGTTTCGCGATCGCATGCAACGCGAAGGCGGCGGTGGCTTCCCAGGAGGCGGTGGTGGCGGCGGTTTTGGCGGGCCCGGCGGCGGGATGGTTGTCATTGGCAGGATGCCGCGAGGTTTCAATATCAATCAGCCGCATGGGGTGCTGTATTTCTCTGACGATAACGCGGGATTGGACGCTCGACCGTATTCGCTGACCGGCATTGAATCGCCTAAAGCGGATTACAACCAGGCGCGTTTCGGCGTCAACGTGGGCGGACCGCTGAACATTCCAAAGATTTTCAACGGCGGTAACAAATGGTTCTTTTTCGGCGGATGGAATGGTTCGCGCGGGAGCAACCCTTACGATGCGTTTTCGACAGTGCCAACGCAGGAGGAACGGAACGGCAATTTCTCCGGCGCGACCTACAACGATGCCAAGCCGGTTCAGATTTTCGATCCTAAGACCGGGCAGCAGTATCAATTCAATGGTGTTTCGAACGCGATTGATCCTTCGTTGATTAGTTCGGCGTCAAACGCGCTGCTGCAGTACATCCCTTTGCCAAATATTGCGACGACGACTTCTGGCCAGAACTTCCATTACGTGACGTCGGCCGTGAGCAATTCGGATACGGTGATGCTGCGGCTCATTCACAATTTTGGCCAGGCTGGCGGACCGGGGTCTGGCCCCTTCGTCATAGGTGGCCCAGGCGGGGGTGGAGGTGGCGGAGGACGGCGGCGCGCGCAGAACAACATTAATTTTGGGCTGAACTGGTCGCGCAGCTCGAGCAACATCGTCAATCCGTTCCCGTCCCTCGCGGGAGGAACGGGAACACAAGGGCTCAACGCCAGCGCAGGATGGACTTACGGTAGGGGCCGCATCACAAACATTTTCCGCGTGAACTACAACCACAATCATGTTTCCACGACCAACCTCTATTCGAACGTCCTGGACGTCTCCGGACCGGGTGGCGCAGGGATAACCAGGATTTCGAACGATCCATTTGACTGGGGACTGCCAGGAATCAGCTTCACTTCGTTCGGCGGGCTGAATGACCCGACGGCGAGGCGCGAACTGGATCAGACCTACTCGATCTCGGAGACTGTTGCGTGGAATCATGGAAAGCACAATTGGCGTTTCGGTGGAGATTACCGGCGCATCCTGCAAAGTTTTCACTCCGCAAGAAACGCCGAAGGCAGTTTTGTTTTTACCGGGTTTGCGACGTCGCAATACGGAACCGGGAGCACGCAACCTTTAACTGACACGGGGTACGATTTCGCGGACTTCCTGCTTGGCTTTCCGCAACAGACGTCGCTGCAATCCGGTGCGAATTCTTATAACTTCCGTGCCAATGCGTTTGACTTCTTCGCGCAGGACGATTGGAGGTTCCGTTCGAATCTCTCGTTCAATCTGGGGCTGCGCTACGAGTACAACGGGCCTTATACCGAGGAGCAAAATCGCATCGCTAATCTGGACGTGGCGCCGGGGTTTACGGCGGCTGCGCCCGTGCTGTCGGGCCAAGCCGGATTTCCGGCTTCGCTGGTGAGGCCAGACCGCAACAATTTCGCCCCGCGTGTAGGAATTGCGTGGAAACCGCAGAAGCAAACCGTGGTGAGGGCGGGATACGGAATCAATTACAACCTGGCGCAGTACGGCATTATGATTCAAAACTTCGCGTTTCAACCACCATTCGCGAACACAGCGACGAATACCACGGACGTCACCGGCTTCCTGACCGCAAACCGCTTAACCATCACAGATGGATTCCCCAATTCCGGAAACACGGTGACCAACAACTTTGCCGTCAACCCTGACTATCGGCTGGGCTATGTGCAGATTTGGAATCTCGACTTGCAGCGGGAATTGCCGGGTAGCGTGATGATGTACGCGGACTATAACGGTGCGAAGGGAACACGCCTGGATATTGAAAGAGCCCTAGTTGTCCCAGGCGGCCAGCCATTCATTTACGAATCGTCGGAAGGAAATTCGATTTTGCATGCGGCCTCGGTTCGCGTACGCAGGCGGATGACTAAAGGGCTGGGATTGGGCGCACAGTACGTGTTATCGAAGTCCATAGACGATGCTTCGTCGATCGGAGGCGGGGGAAGCGTTGTGGCGCAAGATCCTTTCAACGTTTCCGCGGACCGCGGGCTCTCCAGCTTTGACCAGCGGCACAAATTCACAGGAAACTGGACTTACGACCTGCCTTTCGGAGAAAACCGGCGTTTTGCAACTAAAGGTGCTTGGAGCCATATTCTGGGAGGATGGCAGTGGAGCAGCGACTTTACGATTGGATCCGGGCTGTATTTCACGCCGCGGGTTCTTGGCGGAAGGCTGGACATCGGCCGCGGAGTCAGCGGATCGCTTCGCGCAAACGCCGTTGCGGGGCAATCGACTTCGATCAGTGACCCGACGACTCTCAAGTGGTTTAATACGGCAGCATTTTGCGCGCCAAGCACCACGTGCGTCAATCTTAATGGCTCCCCTTTTGGCGATGCCGGACGAAATATTATCGAGGGCCCAGGGCAAGTTGCCATGAACATGTCGCTCAACAAGACAATTCAGGTTAAAGAATCCCGCGCGCTGGACCTGCGCATTTCGGCAAACAATGTTTTTAATACCGTGCATTTCGCTTCCATCAACACGGTTGTGAATTCGTTTACTTACGGAGAGGTTACTGGGACGGGCAGCATGCGTCGCGTGACGATGACGGCGCGCTTCCGCTTCTGAAAGAAAATGTATATGCAGTTTCCCAGAAAAGCATTTTCGATCTTCAGCGCAGCAGGGCTGCTGCTGCAAACGGCGGCGCCGGTGGCCGCCCAGCAGACCGGGCAATCTGAATCACGCATCCAGGTGACGAGCGAACTTGTCCTGGTCAATGTGGTCGCACACGACAAGAAAGGAAACCTCGTTCGCGATCTGAAGAAGACAGATTTCACGCTCTTTGAGGACGGGAAGAAGCAGGAGATTTCCACTTTCGATTTCGAGAATGTAGACGAGATGGCAACCGCAGGCGCAGCGGAGGCCACCGTACCGGGAGTGGCAGGCGGAACTGTGCTAGGCGCCGGGAAGCAAGCTGCCCCATCGCTGGACGCCCGCGACCGGCGATTGATTTTGCTCTTTTTTGATTTTTCAGCGATGGAGCCGGAACAGATTGACCGATCTGTCGAAGCCGCGAAGAAATTCGTCAGCACCAAGATGCAGCCAGCCGATCTAATGGCCCTGGTATCGCTCGCAACGAACATGCATGTGGACCTGGATTTCACTAACGACAAGGCCAAACTGCTGGCGGCCCTTACCGCGTACAACTCCGGCCAAGGCCAAGGATTTGAAAACGGCAACACGGGAAGCGCGGAAGGCGCAGCAGAAACGAGCGGAGCCTTTTCGGCTGACGACACGGATTTCAACACGTTCAGCGCGGACCGCAAACTGCTGGCTCTGCAGTCGCTGATGCAGGCGCTGGGCAAGCTCCCCCAGAAAAAGAGCCTCATCTACTTCAGCAACGGAATAACCCAGACGGGTGCCGACAACCAGTCCGCCGTGCGGGCCGCGACCGCAGCGGCTGTGAAGGCCAACGTATCCATCTATTCGATGGATATACGGGGCCTGCAGGCGTTCCCCCCGGGAGGAGAAGCGCAGTCGGCCAGCTTGCACGGGCAATCCGCCTATTCAGGCGCGGCCGTATTGAACGACCTCAATGGGAACGCCGCGTCACAGGAAACGCTGGCAACGCTTTCGTCGGATACCGGCGGGAAGGCGTTTTTCGATTCGAATGATTTCGGTGCGGTATTCTCGCAGGTGCAGAAAGACAGTTCGGCCTATTACGTTCTAGGCTTCACTAGCAACAATCCTCTGAAGGACGGACGATTCCGGCGCCTAAAAGTGCAGGTCAACCGGCCGGACCTAAAGCTTGATTTTCGCTCGGGCTATTACGCGGGAAGGGATTTCGAGCACCTGAATCGCGCGGACCGCGAGCAGCAACTCGATGACGAGCTAGCCGCGCAGTTGCCTCGCGTGGACGTGCCCCTCTACGCAGGAACGGCGTTCTTCCGCCACGATGACTCCCACTATTACCTGGCGGTTTCTTTGGTGGTGCCTGGTTCCCAGATTCCATTCGTCACGGAAAAAGAGAAGGACAACGCGACAATCGATATCATTGGTGAGGTTCGGGAAGGGGGGAAGTTCCCCGTCGGGCAATTGCGCGACACCGTCAAATTAGCTGTGAATAGCGCCCAAGAAGTCCGCCGCAAGAACGTACAGTACAACACGGGCTTCGTACTCGCTCCAGGCAGCTACCACCTCAAGTTTGTCATCCGCGAGAATCAAACCGGCAGGATGGGCTCTTTCGAGACGGACGTGCAGATCCCCGACCTCCGCAAGACGCCGCTCAAGATGAGCTCGGTCGTGCTCAGCAGCCTTCGCGCTCCCTTCACCGGCAAGAAAAGCGGAGCGAATCCGCTCGTGCGGGACCAGATGGAGTTAGTGCCGAACATTACGCACGTTTTCGCGCCCGACCAGCATCTCTATTTGCAGTACGAAGTGTACGACGCGGCGAAGGGGAAGAATCCAGCGCCCGCGGCCACGAATGGCCAAAACGGGACCGCCAAGGATGCCCCGCCAGCCAAGCCGCCGAAGGACAGCATTCGGGTTTTCACGAGTATTGAGTTCCTGCAAGGCGCTACTAAGGTTTACGAATCAAAACCGGTGGTCGCAAACGAAGTGACAGCTCCGGAGCGTAGGGCCGTCATTTTCCAGATGGACTTGCCCCTACAGGCCTTGAAACCGGGGCTGTACCTTTGCCAGGTGAACGTGATTGACGACGTGGCGGGAAACTTTTCTTTTCCGAGATTTCCCCTGCTGATCCGCGAACCTGCACCTGCACCGGCGAGCAAAGCGGCGGATTGAAGCCGCGCTGGCAAAAACGTCCAGAAACGTAGAAACGGCTCAAAACAAGTGAGTTAGGATCAGTCGCCGACGGCTGCTGCGCTTCGGGACATTTCGACGGACTCGGCTAGACCCCGTCGCATCGGCCCCAGAACGAAGGCGGGCACCTCGCGCTCCGGAGCCAACGAAATGCTGGTAGCCTTGCGAGGGAATTCGTTGCGGCGGTCTAGAAACAACCCCGCCTCTTTCAAAAACTCAGCCGAAAAACCCATATCCTCGGCGCGATCCACACCCCAGAACCATAGCTTCTCTTCCTGCCGCTGGAGGAAATCCAGAGCGTCTTCCAGCCGCTTCATCGCGCGATCGAAGGATGAAGCGAGAAAGAAGACCCCCAATGTCCAGGCATGGCGTGGATAGCGCGCCTGAATGCGGACACAGTATTTGCCAGACTGATTGCGGTCGATGGTGCAGCGATAGTCGTTACGAACAGAAGAAGTGCGTGCTGCCATGTTGGTATCACCGATCTTTGGATTGCTGGCGCTGGGTGGCCATAATTGCTTCTGCTCCGAATTCCGGGGGCCTTCGCTGCAACTTCGAGAGATCTAACCAAGGGCGCAAGGCTTGCAATTCGGCTTCAAGGAAAGCACCAATAGCCTAGCGAGACGCACGAAGAAACGCAAGTGCGTCATTGTGAACATACAAATCCTTTATTTTCTTATATTTAGATTAGCCAAGCGTCCCGAAGCTCTTCAGTTTGTCGGGCATGAGCTTGAGCTTGCCTTCTTGCTTCAAACGATTGTCCAAAGCCTTCTGGAAGGCCTCGAATGCCAAGCTTCGCTTGGATTGCAGCAGTTCTTCAGTCAACTGCTTCTTCTGTTTGTCAAAATCGGATGGATTTGCTTCCGTTTTTTCGGCGACGCGGTAGACCAGCCAGTTTTGTCCCAGGCTCAAGGGAGCAGCCACGTCACCAGCCTTCAGGCTGAAGGCCGCGCCGAGTTGCTTGCCGCTGGCCGCACTTGGTATTGAACCGTCGCGCGCGATGAGATCGCTTGTTTTCGGCTCCAAGCCAAGCGCACGGCCCGCGGCATCGAATTTTTCGCCCGCCCTGACGCGCTTGATCAGCTCATCAGCTTTACTCTTGGCCAAGTCCGTAGACTCTTCGCGTTTTAGGTCGGTGATCACCCGGTCGCGAACTTCTTCAAGCGATCCCTGGTGCGCCGGCAGGATCGATTTCACGGACAGAACGACGTAGCCACGATCGGTGCGAATCGGAAGACTTGTTTCGTCCTGCCTGGCACGGAAGATGGCATCTTTGGCCTCCTGAGAATTGGCGAGCTCCAGCAAGGGGTCGGATGCGGCAACGGGACGCGTCTCTCCTATTGTCAGGTGAAACTGTTTCGCCAAATCGTCCAGGGATATTCTTGGCGCCTGCCGGATGGCGGTTGTTAGTTGATCCGCGATGGTGTTGGCTTGCTTGTCTGCTTGGGTGGGCAGGAAGTTCGCGCGCAGGGAGTCCTTGACCTCCTCGAATGGCTTGGTGTGGGCGGTTTCCTTCTCCACGACCTTGATGATATGGAAGCCATACTGCGACTTGACAAGATCCGAAATCTGGCCTGCGTTGAGGCTGAAAGCAGCCTTCTCGAATTCCGCGACGGTCTGGCCTTGCGTAATCCAGCCCAAGTCACCGCCCTTGTCCTTCGATCCGTCTTCGGAGTACTTCTTCGCCAGGTCTTCGAACTTTCCACCCTTTTTGACCTGCTTTAGAACCTCCTCGGCCTTTTTCTTGATTTCCTCGACTTCGGCGTCAGTCTTTCCGACGGTCATGAAGAGAATGTGCTCGACGTGCCCCCGGTTGGGCACCTGGTACTGCTGAATGTTGGCCATATATTGCTGCTTGAGGACGTCATCGGAAACTTGCAGGCTCTGGCGGATCTGGTTTACGTCTACAACCGCGTAGCGTGCGACGCGCCGCTCGGGCACCTGGTATTTCGCCTTGTTCTTTTCGTAAGCGGAGCGGATTTCAGCCTCCTCCGGTGAAATCTTCGCCTCCAGGTCTTCTGGCTTGATAAGCGCGTAGTCCAGCTTCACCTTTTCATTTTTGTAGCGGAACTCGTCTTGCAGCTCGGCCGGACCAACGCTGATCCCATCGGTCACCAGCTTACGGAATTTCTCCTCGAGTAAGCCCTGTCGGATGAGCTCCTCGAATACTGGCACCGTCAGTTGAAAGCGCGCCTGGACTTCGGCGGAATAGCGGTCCATGCCAACAAACGTGCCGCCATTGAACGCCGTTGGAACGTACTGGCGGATGCGGTCGGCCCGCTCCTGATCGGAAACGGCAATTCCGAGCCGCTTGGCCTCGTATTCGATTTCCTTTTGAAATACCAATTGCTTCAGGATCTGCTGGGCGTAAAGCGCCTCAAGGGGTTTCATGTTGGGATTGCGCTGCTCGATCTGGTTGAGCTGCTGGCGCACGTCTTGCACGCTGACGGACTCATCACCGATCTTGGCCACCGTGTCCGTAGAGACTTCGCCGCTGACCGGCGACTGAGGGACGAGGTAAAGCAACATGCTCCCGCCCAGGACCAGTACGACGACCCCCAGGAGAATGCGGTATCCGAGCTTGCTTTTATCTGCGCCAGCCATCCAATGAGTCTCCCACGTCAGTAGACAAACTTTAGATTATAGAAGATATAGCCACACGTCTCAAACAGAATCATCCTTCCGGGCGCCGGGAGAATTCTCCTCTAGCAGCGGACGAATGGCCAAGCACCCTCTTTCGTCCGGGAAAGAGAGCAACCACACGTTCGCTATGAGGCCTGCCCCAAGGTACAGGCGAAGGTCAGGTGGCCGGGAAAGGACTGTGCTATTTGCACTTTGACTACGCGAAGCTGCTCAATTCCTGCATACGGAAACCGCTGTGCTACATTGAAAAATTGGAGCGTTCGCTGGACATTCAACCGTGACGACACAGACACCCATCGATCCACGATTCTCTCGGGACCAACAAAGGGCGCCGCACGTCGAGGTGTACTGGAAAGCGGTCACCTATAAAACGGTAATCGTCTACGTACTGCTGGCCCTTACGATAATCACCGCCGGCGTTTTCGCGATGAAGCCAGACCTGTACCAAGTAATGCTGAAGAAAATAGACCGGGCGGTGAGCGACCCTGAAATGGAAACTCAGGCCGCCGATCTGAAGCACGCGAAGTTCGTCAATCTCGACGGCAAAGTCCAAGTAAAAAAGGTGAATTCGGTGCAATGGGTGGAAGCGGACTATCGCACTTCCCTCGACAAGGGCGACCTCGTTCAGACCGGAACCGACGCCAATGCGCGCATCACTTTCGCTGACGGCACGACTTACACCGTGAAGCCGGATACGCTCGTCACCGTCGAGGAGAATTCCACGGAGAACGACAAGCCCACCAGCGTGGCCATGCAAATCAATCATGGCCAGGTCGACCTTGCAACCCCAAACTGGAGTTCCCCTGACTCCAAGGCCGCGGTCAGTGCGGAAGATGCTACCGCCCAACTGCATTCCAACAGCCGCGCGGCGGTCAAGTCTGATCCTGAGAAGAAGGAAAGCGAAATCGTCGTCTCAAGCGGCAGCGCGCAAGTGCAACGTGGCCAGGAAAAGATTGATCTCGCGCCGTACGAAAAACTGACGATTCCCAAGGGCGGTCCGATTCAAAAATCCACGGTGCTAGCTCCTCCCGACCTCGTCGAACCCTTGAATCTCTCGCCGATCACCGCGGAAAATCCTCGGCTTTACCCGGTTCATTTTGAGTGGAAGCCCATTCCGGATGCCGTATCCTATACGCTGCGAATCAGCACCACTTCAATGTTCACCAAGACGGTAAAAGAGGCTCCGACCAAGGGCACAGGCATAGACGTCACAGGCCTGGATCCTGGCGACTATTTTTGGAGCGTCACTGCAACGGATGGAAAGAAGCAGACCAGCGAAGTCAGCACAATTTTCAAGTTCACGCTCGTGGCGCAAGGCAAGACACAGGACATGGTCCTGGAGATCACCAGCACACAGGTTGTTGGACAGTCGGCAGAGATCGTGGGCCGGACGGAACCGGGCGCCGCTTTGATTATCAATGGACAATCCGTGCCCAACATTGCGCCGGATGGGAATTTCCGGCACTTCACCGATAAGCTTGCTCCGGGTCAGCACACGATTTCGATTATCGGGGCGAATCGCCGGGGCGGGACGGCAACGAAGCAGGTGTCCATCGTGGTTCCGAAGTAAGAGTTCCGAAGAAAGACCCAAGCGCCTTTGCGCTGGTCGTAGCGTCCGGAGACAATAGGAGTTGAGGGCTGGCCGCGGTGAGGCCAGCGCTATTGGCGGCCGGACAGCGGAGAGTCTTTCTCCGCAGGGGGATGGGGGATGAACAAGAACGGTTACAACATGAGGTCGGTGTTCAGTCTATTTTCTTCCGACCTCGCCATCGATCTGGGCACGGCAAACACGCTGGTGTTCGCGCACAGTAAAGGTATTGTCGTCAATGAGCCTTCGATCGTGGCCATCAACAAGGCCAGCGGAGAAGTCGTGGCTGTCGGCCGCGAAGCAAAAGAGATGCTCGGACGCACGCCGGGCAACGTCGTCGCCATCAAGCCGATGAAAGACGGTGTCATCGCGGACTTCAAAGTCACCGAAAAGATGCTGACCTATTTCATCCAGAAGGCCCACAATCGGCGCGTGCTGGTGCATCCGCGAATTGTCATTGGCGTCCCGAGCGAAATCACTCCGGTGGAAAAGCGCGCCGTGCAGGACTCTGCGTATCGCGCGCGAGCCAGCGAAGTTTTCCTCGTCGAGCAGGCCATGGCCGCGGCGATCGGCGCGGGACTGCCCATCGAAGAACCCTCGGGCAACATGGTGGTGGACATTGGCGGCGGCACTACGGATATCGCGGTCATCTCCATGAGCGGCATTGTTTATTCGCGGTCCGTGCGCGTGGCGGGCAATGAGATGGACGAAGCGGTGATGCAGTATTTGAAGCGCAAATACAACTTGCTCGTCGGGGAACGCACTGCGGAACAGATCAAGATGGAAATTGGTTCCGCCTATCCGCTGGAGAAACCGCTTACCATGGAAGTGAAAGGCCGCAACCTCATCGAAGGCGTACCGCGAACGGTCACCATCGATGACAGCGAAATTCGCGAAGCGCTGAGCGAATGCGTCGCGACCATTCTCAACGCCGTGCGCGTCGCGCTCGAGCGCACGCCTCCGGAGCTTTCCGCCGACATCAGCGACCGCGGTATCGTCCTGACTGGCGGCGGCGCGCTGCTGAAGAATCTCGACAAACGGATTCGCGAGGAAACTGGATTACCGGTTTCAATTGCGGATGATCCGCTGGCGTCAGTCGTGCTCGGCACGGGAAAAATGCTCAGCGACTTCAAACTTCTGCGCCAGGTTTGTATCGACTGACGGAGCTTCCCCATGCCTGCCATCGCACCCGAACACAAGACCGTTGCTACGCTCAGCCTTCTGGTGATCCTGTTTGGCGCTGGAGTATGCCGTGCTGACGACTGCGGCCCCGCAGTCTACGCGTACGACAAGCGTGTTGTTTTTTACTCTTGCGACAAGACGGGCGCCCTGGGCCTCAACGTCGTCGTGCTCGACGACGCGAGCGACTTGAAGATTACGGGACGCGTTGCCGTTACCGCGAAGCGTGGTTTTGACGCTGTCGCCCACGACAAAGACAAGGTCCTGATTCTAACGTGGGACTTGCTGGAAATCTTTGATACCTCAGACGCGGCGCACCCGAGCCTGTTGGCAAAATTTACGCTGAAGAAGCAGGGAAAATTCCAGGGCTACGATCGAATTGAGAAGGAATCAGAGAACACTTTCCTCGTGCTTTCGGGGTTGGGCGCCGGAGAGCTGACAATTGCGGGAGACGCTCCGAAGTGGACCTTCAAGGACATTGATAGAATTTCCTCGCACGATAAAATGGCGCGAGCCGAGCCCCCCGAATCGCAATTGAGCCGTGAGATTCAAGATGCTACCCCGCTTTTGGAAACAACAAAGTTTCGCTACGAGCTTGTCTGGAAAGATAAGGTGCGTCCGGGAAAAGCGCTGCATCGCGAGTACCTCCGAAAAGTGGATAAGGCCACGCAACGATCCGTTTCCGCCCTGCTCATGGGAGAACGCTTGGAGACGATCGACTGAGTTGCGCTCCTTGGGGCGGCCGATAGAATTGAAGACTTTCGAGGAAATCTAGGTTCTATGATTGGCATTCCTTCGCGCCATAAGTCACTGGTCCTGCTTGCAGGCGTCATTATTCTGCAGGTACTGATGCTGGCCGTACAGATCAAGCGGGAGTCCCAGGGCCGGCTTATTCGTGTTTGGACGGTTGGCGCAGTCTCGCCATTTGAACGTGCAGGCTCCTCGAGCTTCGGGTGGTTTCGCGATGCTTGGCGCAAGTACTTCGCGCTGCAAAACACGACGAAGGAAAATGAGCAGATTCGGCGCGAGAACGATGCGCTGAAACTCCAAGTGGCGCAGCTTCAGGGCAAGGCCGCGGAAGCCGATCGCCTGGCGATACTTCTGAATTTCCGGAAATCGCACGCCGACGTTCCGATGATCACGGCGCGCGTGATTGGCACGGGCGCGGGAACAGCGAGCCTCATGATTCAACTAGACCGCGGAGAGCGCGACGGCATTCGCAAGAATATGGGAGTGATCACTCCGGACGGCGTGGTCGGCAAAGTCGTTGAAGCTTATCCGAATGCGTCCCAGGTGCTTCTGCTCACTGACAAGGAGAGCGGCGTCGGCGCAATGCTGGCGGACTCCCGCATCCAGAGCCCCGTTGGAGGGCAGGGTGAGCCTTTGCTGGTCATGAAATACGTTCCGAACGACGATGAAGTCAATCTGGGGGAACGCGTCATTACCAGCGGCATGGACCGCATCTTCCCGCGCGATCTTCCTGTGGGCACCGTCATGGAAATCAAGGCCGGCAATCCATTCAAGCAGATTCGCGTCAAGCCGTCCGCAAATCTCGAGCGCCTGGAGGAAGTGCTGGTTCTTCCATCACTCCGTCCCCTCGAAACGAAAAGTGAAGAACGTCCCGCGAATGCGCAGCCTTCCGCTCCAATCGCATCTGCTCCCCCACCGGCGGTAAGACGATGAACGACGCATTCGATATCCGCGGCGAATCGCACATCGAAGTTCACAAGTTTCGCGCCGGCGCCATCATCATCGCCACGCTGCTGGCGCTGGTGATCCAGGCTTCTTTCCCGATTCATTTTGCGAAGGCCGCTGTACTCGATTTTCCTTTACTCGTGACGATTTATTTCGGCCTCAGCCGGCGCAATCCTTCGACGGGCCTTCTCCTGGGCGTGGTCATTGGTCTCTTTCAGGACAGTCTTAGCGGCCCCACGGTTCCGCTCGGGCTTTACGGAATCGCGAAAACCATCATCGGGTATCTTGCTTCGTCGATAGGCGCGAGGCTCGATACGGAGCATCCCGCAGCGCGTTTCGCCCTCACCTTTGCGTTCTTCATTGTGCATCAGGGCCTGATTGCCGTTACGCGCGGGATTCTCCTGGGACAACCCGAGCCCTGGTTCAACATGCATCTCATTGTTACAGCGCTCGTCAACGGGCTGGTCGCGGTGCTCCTCTTCCTACTTTTGGACCGCCTCCGCAGGAACTAGCGATGCGGCATGCTTCGGCCGCTGGATCTCGGTTCGGCCGCTGGATCTCGGTTGTTTCTTGAGACTTAGTTGGCCAGAAACTGTTTGAACTCGTCGAACACGTTCGATATCGGCAGCGAGAGTTTTTCGCGCTTCAAATATGCGGCAAGACGATCTGGCAGGGGCGGCGCAGCGCCGATAGCTTTCTTAACTACATCGGCGAATTTCGCGGGGTGCGCCGTAGCCAGAACCAAACCCTGCGCCGGCTCCGCATGTTCGAGTTTGTACGCCTCCCATCCGAGCACCCCCACTGCGGTGTGCGGGTCGGCGATATAGCCGAAGCGATCGTGGATGGCCTTCATCTCCCGCAAGGTTTCTTCGTCTGTCACGCCGTGCCCCCAAATCTCCTTCTGCACGTATTCGAGGCGGTTGCGGCACAAATCGAGTAAGCGCGGAAAATTGTTTGGATTGCCCACGTCCATGGCGTTCGAATACGTGGCCTTCGCAGCGCGCGGATGAAATTCTCCGGTGCGCAAGTATTCCGGCACGACGTCATTGGAATTTGTCGAAGCCACGTATTTCGCTACCGGCAAGCCAATGCGTTTGGCGAAAATCCCTGCGGTGAGATTGCCAAAATTCCCACTGGGCACCGAAACGATCAGCGGCACCGAAGCCACCGGCAACTGCCGGTAAGCCGCCACATGATAAAACATCTGCGGCAGCAGCCGTCCGATATTGATGGAATTCGCGGAAGTCAAAAACGCGCGCTTGTTCAGTTCGAGGTCGGAAAACGCCTGCTTCACCAGCCGCTGGCAATCATCGAACGTGCCCCCCACTTCGAGCGCAGTGATGTTTTCGCCCAGCGTGGTGAACTGCTTCTCCTGCGCTTCGCTGATGCGTTTCGATGGATAGAGAATCACCACGCGGATTCCCGGCACGTTCAAGAAGCCATGCGCCACGGCGCTGCCGGTATCCCCAGACGTCGCCACCAGCACGGTAAGGGGCCGCGTTTCGCCGCGTACAAAATACGCCATCAGCCGCGCCATGAAGCGGGCGCCGAAATCCTTAAACGCCAGCGTCGGCCCGTGGAACAGTTCCAGGATGTGCAAGCCGGGCGAGAGCGACACAAGCTTAATGGGAAAGTTAATCGCCTCGCTCACGATTTGCCATAGCAGTTCTTCTGGAACATCCGGCGTGGCAAACGGACGCACCACACGGAAGCAAACTTCCGTGAACGGCAGTCTCCGAAATTCCTCGAGCCCCTCCGGCGAATGGCGCGCAATCTCGACGGGCATGTATAGGCCGCCGTCGGGCGCAAGTCCGCGCAGCACGGCGCCGCGAAGCGAAGTCAGCGGGGCTTTGCGCGATGTGCTCCGATATCTCAACGAATCTTTCTCATCGCGGGCCCGTCGTTTTGTCTTGGATCATTTTCAGAAAGGAGGGTGCATCCAGAGAGCCCTCGCGCAACAGCGCAACTTGCAGCGTGCAATGCGCAAGCGCTTCATAGCTTTGGCGCCGCGCGGCAATCAGCGCCGGATAGCATCGCGCCACTGTCTCACGCGGTTTTTCGCCTGACTTAGGTTGAAACGCGCCGCGCCACAACACCGGCTTGGGATCGTTCAAATATCTTTCGATCAAGAGTTGCTGCTCTTCCGCGGAAGCCGCCAGATACACAATCGTCATTTGCCGCCGCAAGCGCATCAGCAAATTGTTCCCGCTATAAATAACGCTTCCCGTGGTATCGAGCACCAGCGATTTGAGCGGCTGTTGCTCGAGTTCCGTCAAGATTTCATCCAGCGTGTGAATCTCCTCGGCTAGGTACTCGGATTCCCGTTGAGCGTAAGTCGCGGCATCCGGCCAGCCCATCCACGCAGCAACGCCGTTGATGCCGGAGTACTCGCCGGCAGCAAGGCGCGACCCGAGCTTCTGCTCGATGCGGTCGTCGCAAGAAACAGCAGGGCACCCAGTGGCAGCTAACTTCTTTGTCCAGAAGGTCTTCCCGGCGCCGGACATGCCAATCAGCGCCAGTCGCAGCGGCTTTTCCCTGTTTGTTTCAGCGGCCATAGGTGAACTGCCTACGATAGCGTGATATCCGCAGCCACGGCAACATGCGTAGCGCCGCGGCAGAGTTAAGCACCAATGCATTCCTGGAACCTGTCCTCCCGGACGGCTTGCGGCCCCTTGATGCAGGTGGTAGGTTTAGAAGACTCTTGCTGCTTTACGCAGCTTCGGTCCGGCGGTGATTCGGGAGTCCCGGGAGATTTTTTCGGTTCCCAGGTTCGAGGAAATTTTCGAAGGACATTTTCGGCGTGACTCTGCTTTTTTTCGGGGTCCACTCGAAACCCACGCTGTGTATTTTTTCGTGACGCGAGTTTAGTCCGGTTGTGTAGTCAACTCGGGCCGGAGCGGGCGGAAAGCCCTGGAAAAAAGGACTCGCGCGCGGGGTTTTCGTGTCGTACTGGTTCCGCAACGACAATCGATTGCCGCAGGCGCGGCTGGCCATAGCTTCCTACATCATCGTGGGAATGATAGGCGTGTTGCTGCTCGGCTTCTGGAAGCTCCAAGTCATCGATGCGGATAAGTACAGTTCGTTGGCCGAGCGCAACCGCGTGCGCTACATTCCCGTGATTGCCCCGCGCGGCCGCATGCTGGACCGCGAAGGCCGCGTGCTTGTGGACAATCGGCCGTCCTTCAGCGTGCTCCTCCTGCGTGATGATCTGGCGCAAGTGCAAAAACATCTGGCAGGCATATCGGAAGGTCTGGGAATTCCCCTGGATGATTTGCATGATCAACTTAACAATGCGAAGAATCTCCCGAAGTTCCAGCCCATCATCATCAAGCCCGACGCTTCACCCGCGGACGTCGCCTTCATCGAATCGCACCGTTCGGACATTCCGGTCCTAGAAATGATCCCCGTGCACCGCAGGCGTTACTTGCCGGGGGGATTTTTTGCTCATGCTGCGGGCTATGTCGGTGAAGTCAGCGAACAGCAGATCGAGGCAAGCAACGGCAGACTCCGCCCCGGCGACTTCGCGGGAAAGAGCGGTCTGGAGCGCCAATACAACGACCTGCTTCAAGGCACCGACGGCATGCGGCGCGTGGTCGTGAACAGTGTCGGCAAAGAAGTCGATCGCCTGGCCACGCAAGAAGCCATTTCCGGAAAGCAGATTTTGTTGACGATCGATTACGATTTGCAGCAAGTTGCCGAGCAAGCTTTGGGAGCGCGCCCTGGGGCTGCCGTCGCGCTGGACCCGCGCACCGGCGAAGTCCTGGCGATGGTGAGCCATCCGACCTTGGACCCAAATGATTTCGCCGTGCGCATCTCGGCAAGCGATTGGAAGAGTCTCAACGAGGACCGGCAAAAACCGCTCCTCAATCGGGCGATTCAGGCGCAGCTTGCGCCGGGGTCTGTTTTCAAAATCGTGACCGCCACAGCTATGTTGGAGGACAAAAATCCTCCGGAAAGCTTCACGACATTTTGCCCCGGCTACGCTACTTTTTACGGCCGGCAGTTCAAGTGTTACATTTACGGGAAGGGCTCTCACGGTGTGGCAGGGCTACACAAAGCGGTCCTTGAATCTTGCGACATCTTCTTCTACAACGTGGGAATGCGCTTGGGAATTGACCGCCTTTCGTACTACGGCAGCAAATTCGGGCTAGGGCGCAAGACTGGAATCGATCTCCCAGAGGAGTTGCCAGGGCTGATGCCTTCCGCTGAATGGGTCGAGCGCGTCTATCATCGCAAGTGGTATGCCGGTGAAACGATTTCGGTGGCCATCGGTCAGGGCGCCGTCATCACCACTCCTCTTCAGCTCGCACGCATGATCGGCGGAATCGCGAGTGGCGGTGTTTTCAAACAACCTCACCTCTTGAAGGACGCTCTGAACGTTGGTGAGGAACGGGTTGCGCTTTCCGAGGCGACTGTGGAAAAAATAACCGACGCAATGTACGGCGTCGTGAACGAAGAAGGCGGCACGGCACGAAATGTCAGGCTACCGGGAATCGAAGTGGGCGGAAAATCGGGAACTGCACAGGTGATCGGTTATGCAACCCGTGAGAAATTCGGGAAACAGAAAAAATTCGAGGACAACGCGTGGTTCGTTGGCTACGCGCCGCGCCGCAACCCGGAAATTGTCGTGTGCGTGCTGGTACAGGAAAGCGGGAAACACGGCGGCGAAGCAGCCGGTCCCGTGGTCAAGGAAGTTATCAAGGCCTACTACGACAAGAAGAACAAGAAGACCCAGGGCCAGGAAACCGCCGAATCCAAGCAGCCTGATCCACGGAATACGCCGGCTCGCCTTGCAGCGACTGCTCCACGGTCAGCCCTGAAGCCAGAGGAGAGCGCCGCAGTTGTGCCGGCGCGCGCCAGCGCGGAGCCACGGCGCTAGAGGACTCTAATGATTTTGTCTTATGAAGTTCAGACGCGAAACACTGGTGCTGACAGCACCTGGCTGGTTCTTGGCTTTCAACCTTCACGCTTGAACTTTCAACCTCCGCGATGAAAGACGCACCCGGAACCCGCGATTACGACTGGCTGCTCTTGGCCATCCTCGCCGCTATCTGCGCTCTTGGCGTGATCGAAATTTATTCCGCCACGCACGGCAGCACGCTATCGGGCATGCACATGAAGCAGGTGCGCTGGTTGGTAATCGGTTTCGTGTTGATGTTCGCGCTCTCGCGGTTGGACTATCACCTGATTCTGGATCAGGCCCCCGCCCTGTATCTGCTCGGCATCACTGCGCTGATTGCAGTTCTCCTTGTTGGGCATACTCGCTTCGGTGCCAAACGCTGGATCAACGTCCCGGGCATAGGAGAACTTCTTCAGGTGTCAGAATTGGTCAAATTGATTATAATCATAGTGTTGGCGCGCTTCTTTGCGGAAGTCCGCTCCGATCAGCTTGATCTGCGTGACCTGATCAAGGCAGGATTGTTGGTAGGTGTTCCGCTGGTTTTGATACTCAAGCAGCCCGACTTGGGGACGGCCCTCGTGCTGATCCCCCTCCTTGTGGTTGGCGCATTTCTGGCGGGTTTGCAATGGCAACACGCGGCGGCGTTTTCGCTGGCAGGGATTTTGTTGGTGGGCGCAGTTTTCTATCCTTCCGTTAGCCGGCGAATCCTCAAGCCGTATCAGCGGGAACGAATTACTTCTTTCCTGCACCCTGAAGAGGACGCCAAAGGCTCCGGCTATCAACTCTTGCAATCAAAGATTGCCGTGGGCTCGGGTGGCTTCTGGGGCAAAGGGTTCAGTAATGGCAGTCAGAATCAACTGGGCTACATCCCCGTCCGGTATTCGGATTTTATTATGTCGGCGTGGGCTGAAGAACAGGGGTTCAAGGGCGTGCTTTTGGCCCTCGGGTTGTATATGGCGCTTCTGTTGCGTTTAGTGCAGAATGCTCAACGCGCGAAAGATCGCGCGGGAATGTTTCTGGTCATGGGCGTGGCAGCGGCGCTTGGGTTCCATGTACTGGTAAACGTGGCAATGGTCATTGGGGCTATGCCGGTAACCGGCATTCCTCTGCCATTGATGAGTTACGGAGGTTCCGCCACGTTGTTTGTTTTCCTGGCGATTGGCCTGGTGATGAATGTCCGGCTTCGCCGCTTCGTCAACTGACCAAGCCGCCGGTACCGAGTGACGTCTCCGCTTCCGCGGAACGCACCGGAGAAGAATTGGATTTGTTGATCCCGGCTCGGCCGGGGTCGCAAGTAAGAAGGATTTTTAGAGTGAGGACAGCATCGTCCGCCGATCGCCCGGCTCGTTTCCGGCGACGGACCAGCCTCGAAAGACTGAGGAATCATCTTGTAACTGGCCCCGGCCTCGTCGGGACCAACCCCTCTGGCTTCGAACGCCAAGCCACTTCCCTACCAGTGTGGCCAACGTGCGTCCCGGCATTGCCGGGAGCGGCTCCGATTTTTGGAAACTCCGACGGGCATTCGCTCGCGGCGATGCTTCCTGGCAGTCTCGGCCAAGCCGGGGCTGCACAGAAGGGTGATTCCGGCTGCGCTGGAATTACGCATAAGGAGTTTTCATGTCGAAAGAATTGGTTATTTCCGCGGCCTCCCACGAACGGAGAGTCGCGATTCTTGAAGAAGGTCAGTTAGTCGAAATCTACATCGAGCGGGAAAAAGAGTTCGCTCTCGTCGGCAGCATCTACAAAGGAAAAGTTACCCGCGTTCTGCCAGGCATGCAGTCCGCTTTCGTGGACATCGGTCTGGATGGCGACGCTTTCCTGTATGTCAGCGATGTTTTCGAAAATCTCGAAGACTACGATCACGGGCACCCACACGAGCAGCCGCAAACTTCCGTGGCATCGCTGCCCCCGGCTATTGGTTCTCCCGTGGAAGTGCTTCCAGGCGAATCTCTGGCCCGTGCCAACGAGCACCACGAAGAAGCACACCACGACGAGTTCCATCAACACGAAGCCGTAGATGAACAGCACGCTTCCCACGAGGACGCTCCCGCCGCCGAGGACCAGCACTTGGAACATCACGACGCGCTTCCTTCTGCTCCCGGAGTAGGGCACGCCGAGACGGCGGAGGAGCGCCAGCCGGACTCCAACGCCTCCGCGCCCCAGAATTTCGCGCCCCATTACAACCCAACACAAAACTATCCAGCCCGCGGTGGCAACGACCGTCCAGGACAGAGTTTTAGCCGGGGCGGGGATCGCGGCGGTGACCGAGGCGGGGATCGTGGCCGCGGGGGCCGTTGGGGACGTCGTGGCGGACGCCATCGCGGCGGACCACAGGGTGGTCCCGGCGGGCGCAATCTTCCTCCTTCGAAGTACGCGTCGCCACAAGGCGGCGAATCCCGTGGATACGATAATCGCGGCGGCGGACAGTCTCGCGGCTACGACAATCGGCGTGCGGAGGTTCCGCGCAACTCCGCACCCTCCGTGACCCGTGCGCCCGAGGAAGAGATCCTTCTTCCCGGCGAATCTCTGGCAAAGTACCGCAACAAGCCTGCCGTCGCGCCGGCTCCTGTTCCCGTTGTTGAGCATGAAGCACGCGAAGAGCGTCCTGCTGTCGAAGAAATTGCACCACGCGCAACCTCCAATCTCCCTGCCGCTGCCGCGACCGGCGGCATTCCTCGGCGGTTCTCTGGCGGATTGCCCCGTTGGCTTCTGGCAGATGTCGGCGCCGAAGTAGAAGCGGCGCCCTCAGGAGAAACTGCGGACTCCGTTGGGGAATCTCCTGCCGCGGGTGACTCTCTATCTGAACCTCTACAAGAGCCAGTTGTTAACCATGTGGAAGCACAACGGAATGACGTTGAACTGAACGAGGATCAAGTCGCCGCGCTCGCCTCCGGTTTCGTCGAAGCCAAGCAAGAAGAGACCTCGGACGCAGTGGAAGCTGACGCCATCGTCGGCGGCGCCGAATTCGACGAGGAAGAGGAAGAAGAGACAGAAGCCGAAGAAACCATCGTCACGGAAGTTTCGCAGCTCTCCGCGGAAGAAGCCGAGGAAGTCGAAGCCGGCCGCGCCGCCAACCGCGCGGAATTTGCCGCGGACGTGGCTCAAGAGCATGCTGAACACGACGCTGCTCACGGTTCGCACGAGCACGGCGAGCCGGAACATATCGAACACGAATACGTCGAAGCGGAGCATGTTGAAGAGGAAGTGCTATCCGCGGCGGCTCACGGCGAATCCGTTGCGCAAACGCCTGCGGTCATCGAAGACGACGCAATTCTCCTCCCCGGCGAGACTCGGGCGCCGCGCATTGGTGGCCCCGCGGCTCCTCGCGAGGATTTCCCGCGTGATTCCGCCCGCATCGGCGGCAACCCACGTTCACGCTTCCAGCGGCCGTTCCGCAGCGGCGGACGCGACCGTGGTCGCAGCGGACGCCCGGACAGCCGTGGCGGACGTCCCGATCGCGGCGGACGCCCTGGCGGGCCGCGATTCGAACGCCGCGGGCCAGGTGGTCCAAGGCACAACCGTGGCTATCAAGGCGGCCATTCCGGCCCATCGCGCCGTCCCCAGCTCATTTCCGAAATGCTGAAGGCCGGCCAGGACGTGGTCATCCAGATCGCCAAGGAGCCTCTCGGCAAGAAGGGCGCGCGCATCACCAGCCACGTCGCTTTGCCGGGACGCTTCCTTGTCTATATGCCCACGGTTCATCACACGGGGGTTTCACGCAAGATTATCTCCGCAGAAAACCGCTCGCGTTTGCGCCGTCTGGTCAGCGAAGCTGGAAACGCCTATCCCGGCGGGTTCATCGTCCGAACCGCGGCCGGCGGCGCCACGGACGACGAGATTCGCACCGACATCGAGTTCCTCGGCAAGACCTGGAACGAAATCAAGGAGCGCAGCGAGCAGCGCAAAGCACCTGCTCTCCTTCATCGCGACCTCAATCTCGTCGAGCGCATCCTCCGCGATTACGTTAGCGACGATTTCACCGGCATCTGGATTGACAACGAAGAGGAGTACGGCAAGATCGTCGAGTTCGTCAGCCGTTTCCAGCCCAAGCTCGTCAACAAGGTCAAGCTCTACACCAAGGAAACGCCGATCTTCGAAGAGTTTGGCATCCAGCACGAACTGGACAAAGCGCTGCGCGCCAAGGTCTGGCTCAAGTCCGGCGGCTACATCGTCATCAACCACACCGAAGCGCTCGTGGCCATCGACGTCAACACAGGCAAATTTGTCGGCAAAGGCTCCACGCGCCTCGAGGACACCATCGTCAAGACCAACCTCGAAGCCGTCAAGGAGATCGTCCGTCAGATTCGCCTCCGCGATCTCGGCGGCATCATCGTCGTCGACTTCATTGATATGGAGGAGCGCCGCAACCGCGAAAAGGTTTTGTCCGCGCTGCAGCAGGCCCTCGAAGAAGACAAGGCTCCTTCAAAGGCGCTTTCCTTCAACGAATTCGGCCTCGTCTGCATCACCCGCAAGCGCACCAAGCAGGCTCTCGAGCGCGTCCTCTGCCAGCCTTGCCCGTATTGCACCGGCTCCGGTATGGTCAAGTCCATCCCCACGCTGTGCTACGAAATCCAGGCCGAAGCGCGCAAGATGGCGACTCCCGATCACGAAGGTCCGAACCTCACCATCCGCGTGAATCCGGAAATCGCCAAAGCTCTGAAGACCCGCGAGTCCATGCTTATCGACGAACTCGAGCAAACCTCGCACAAGCACATCATCATCCAGTCCGACGCCACCCTTCATTGGGAGCAGTACGACATCTACTAATAGGATAGGTACTAATAGGACAGGCATTCTTGCCTGTCTTCTTGAAGGTTTTGAAGGGGCGCAGCAACCCTGCGCCCTTCTTGACACTGCTCGCGCAATCGCCCCGGCCGAGTTAATCGTCCGGGACCTCTTTCTTTGATTAGTTCTTTCTCCGTGCCACCGTCTGACTCCCCCAGGAATGGAAAGCGCCAAAACCTAAGAAAAAGCTGTAACTATAGGCGCGCCGACTGAGTAAGTAGTGATAGAGAGTGGCAAATGGAGCTGTTGGAGCGTTTCGCGTCGGGCGACCTGGAAGCCTTCGAGGCGCTGTTTCGGCAGCACCAGAAGGAAGTTTACGCCTGGATTGTCCGCATCGTTCGCGACACCGGTATCGCCGAGGATCTCACCGTGGAAACTTTCTGGCGCATCTACAAGGCTCGATCTCGGTTCCAACCGCAAGGCAATTTCCGCGCCTGGGCGCGGCGGATCGCTACCAACGCCGCGTTCGACCATCTCCGGCATTCGCGTCGCGAAACCGACTTGCCCGAAGATCTCCCTTGCGCAAACGACGCGGATCCCGCAATCCGCCGCAGGGTCCGCGACCGCATCAGAATGGCGTTCCACGAGCTGCCGGCAAAATACCGCCTCGTGGCAACGCTCGCCTTAATCGAAGAAGAGCCGTACAACAACATCGCCGAGGCCGCGGGCATTTCCGTGGCCCTCGTCAAAGTCCGCGTGTTCCGGGCAGTTCGAATCCTGCGCAAGAAGCTCAACTCTTTTGGCGTGGAGGTCAATGCGAAATGAGCAGTGAAGAGAATCACAAAGAGATGAAAGATCTCCTCAAGCAAGCGACCCCGCCTGCACAGGACACCGAGCTCCGCCGCGACCTCTGGCCGCAAATGCTCCGCAAGCTCGAACGGCAGCCGGCCCCTGCGCTCCATGTTCCCTGGTTCGATTGGGCGCTCGCCGCGATTTTATGCGCAGTGCTTGTTTTCTTTCCAGGTT
The DNA here is from genome assembly GCA_003225315.1 of Acidobacteriota bacterium. Lineage (GTDB taxonomy): Bacteria > Acidobacteriota > Terriglobia > Acidiferrales > UBA7541 > Acidiferrum. Next base: position 212,737 of record QHZD01000018.1, on the reverse strand, counting down.
CCATTCCGGCGCTGCTATATCACCTGTGAAGATGGAGGCCTTATGGGTCAGCACATTTATCTGCGCGCGTACATGGCGGGCATCGTTGTGCCCACGGTTTTTCTCCTTGTCGTTGCCGCTGTTTTTACGATCGCCCGTTACGTTTACAACATTCCCGTCCCCGTGGAGCGCGTGATCGTCTTCCCCATGGCCGTTGTTCCCAACGCCTGGGGTCTTTGGAACGTTCTCTTCGTGGCGCTGCGTTCGCGCCTGCAACTCTCCATTGGTCTGCACGGGGCTCTTTTGCCGATTCTATTAGCACCAATGGGAATTGTGGTAGCGAGTCTTCTCAATCTTCCCGTCCCTAACTTTGTGACACACGCTTTTCCGATCGCCGCGCCCGTCGGGCTGCTCGTCTACTACTTTGCGTGGAAATATCTGGTCAGCTTTCTGAATCGAGTTCAAGAGATTGCTTGAAGCCTGCTGCGCCCGACCTGTACCGACGGACAGTGTTTGATTTGCGCAAGCCGCAGTTTTTCGGGGTTGCCTCGTCTCCTCCACGCAACTAAAGTGATTGCACACTGCTCCTCCCACCCGGAGCTAAACAAACTACATTTCTGCACCAATTAAGGGAGGAAGTATGTGGAATAAGCAGCAAGCTGTAGCCGACGCGCCCGCCGCTCCGCCAGTTCAAACCGCGACATCGCCGGTTGTTCCGTTCAACGCTCCTTCAGGAACGCGGCTCGGCAACGCCAGCGTACGTGAAACTGCTCGTCTGGGTGCTAGCCTGGCAATCAAGGGACATATTACCGGCACCGAGGACCTGCGGATCGACGGCAAGGTGGACGGCCCCGTCTCGCTCCGCGGCCACGAACTGACCATAGGCCCCACCGCCCAGCTCAATTCCGAAATTCAGGCTGGCGAAGTGGTCGTTTACGGCAAAGTCGTCGGGAACCTCCACGCACGCGGCCGCGTCGACATCAAGAAAGATGGCTCGATCGTAGGAGATATTTCCTCGGCGCGCATCAGCATCGAAGACGGTGCCCACTTCAAGGGCCGCATCGAAATCGACCCAACCAAGACTCAAGCCGCCGCTGACTAAGTACGGCCCGGTTCTCTCATCCTCGTGCGGCGGATTTCCGTTCTCTCCGGCGCACGGGATGTTCCCCGGCTTTCGAATGCATCGGTTCCACGTCTGAACGATTGAACGGCCTAACTGGGTTTCGGCTTGCTTGGGATGCGTTTGACTTCGTCGCTCAGAACAATCGCTTCCGCGATTTCTTTCATTGACTTGCGCCGTTGACGGCTTTGCCGTTGCAGCGTGACGTAGGCTTCTTCTTCGCTCAATTGCAAATCTCTCTGCAGGATTCCTTTGGCGCGCTCGAGGACCTTCCGGGCCTCTAATTGCTCCGAAAGCTCCGAATTTTCTCCCTCGAGCCGCGCCATTTCAATTTCGCCGCCCACGAGAAATCCAATCGTGGAAATCAGGTGGATTTCCCGCTGGCTGTAGTCATGCGGCTGCCGGTGTTGCAGATTGATGACGCCTACCAGCTTGTCGCGCGATAGCACCGGCACCGACAGGAATGCCTGGTAGAGATCCTCCGGCAGCTCGTTAAACGATCGGAACCGTGGGTCTTGGAACGCATCGCGTCCGACGGCCACCGGCGTCTTGTGCTCGGCGACCCAGCCCGTGATGCCTTGTCCGACGCGCAGCTTCAATCGGTCTACAACTTCTGAATGCGGGTTCTTGGACGCCCTCAGGACAAGCTCATCCCCCTCAAGGACGTACACAAAACACGAATCGCACTCCACCACGGCGGAAATAACTTCTACAGCGCGCCCCAGGACTTCGGGCAAAGGATCGGCAACCGCGATACGGTTGCCGATTTCATGCAGCATGTCCAGTTCGACGTTCTTGACCGACAAAGAGCCTCTATCATAATTCATAGCTCTTAAACTTACCGGCGCCGAATCGCGGCGTCCAATTGAAATTTTGCAGCCGTTAAATCGAAAGGAAAACGCCCGGTGCAGGCGGACCGCTGGAACGGCCCGCCGCACCAGTCGCGGACCTCAAATCAATCGGTTGTCTTGGATGACGATGCCGCTTCAGGACGTGCTGCCTGGGCGAGCATCTGACGTTTGTCCTTGGGGTGCGCCCAGTTCAAATCCAGAACTAGTCCCTGCTGGTCTAGGTACATGGCGCGCATCGCCATTCCATCGTTCTCTGGCCCTAGAACGAGCTTGCTCGCATCGATCGAGTGCCCCGTTCGTGATGCCCTGGCAAGAATGACCGCAATCCGTCCGTCCTTGCTTTCCGGGCGCACCACCATCACCACCGGCTGCCATGCTCCCTGGATCGCAGCGACGGATTGCAGTGTGCCTGCGGGCTCGACGGAAAAGGTATATGTTCCCGCAGGGAGCAGTTTATTCGCGAACCGTGTGCTTTCCGCGAGCTTGAACTTCCCCGCGAGCGTCTCCTGGCCCAGAACGGGACTCGAGGCTCCGCAGAAGGCCATCAGTCCCAGCAATACGACTCTTGCTACTGTGCTGCCATAAATCGATTTACTCAATAGAGTTGCCATTTTGTTCCTCCATTTGAATTTGCATACACGCTCAACCTTCGCTTCGAGCGCTAACCGCATTTTCTGATGTCCGCCTTAGACCACGAGGTCACGAAACAACGGATCAACCGAGAGGCTGGACGAAGTTTGCTGAAGAACTACGAAGTTCTTATCGTGCGTTGCGGCGTGGCAAACGCGTGAACTCTACACTGTCACTCTTGCAGATTACTTACGGCGTGTCCAATTGAAAGAATTCATCCCAAAGATGCGCCCGGTCAATCGATGCAGGCTACCGAAGCGCATTCAAAACTGCGCGCTTCGTCAACCCGGAATTTCTCCCTGACCACAATGCACAATCCTCTAGCTTTCGGAATATCGCTGCTCTTTCCAAGGATCGCCGTACGCGTGATAACCATTTCGCTCCCAAAATCCTAGCCGATCCTGATCGAGCAGCATGAACCCGCGCGCCCATTTCACGCTCTTCCAGGCATACAGATGCGGCACGATCAGCCGGAGCGGGCCTCCGTGCTCTGGAGTCAGCGGTTCGCCATCGTGCTCGAACGCAAACAACACATTCGGCCTCAGCAAATCCGCCAGCGGCACATTTGCCGTGTAGCCTTCTTCCGCCAGCACCAGCGCAAACTGCGCCTCCGGTTTCACTTTCACCAGTTTCAGCACGTTCGTAAACAGTACGCCTTTCCAGCGATTGTCCAGCCGGCTCCAGCGTGTCACGCAGTGAAAATCCGAAGTCACTTCCGCATGCGGCAGCGCGCGAAATTCTTTCCACGTCAGCCGCAGCGGATCTTCCACCAGCCCAGAAATCTTGAAGTCCCATTTCGCCGCATCAAAATGCGGCACGCTGCCGTAATGCAGCACCGGCCACTTCAGCGTCAGCGACTGTCCGGGCGGCAATCGTCCCTCCGCCTTGGCCTTCTTCTCCAATTCCCTTCGGTCTCCCAGATCTCCAAACAATGCCATCTCTTCTCGCTCCTCCTGACCCACGTCCAAACACACGCAACCACACGCTCAAGACTAACGCGCTGTTAGATGCCTCAAAGGAATTGGCGATTCAGATCAGACGGTTGCGAATAGTCTCAACAGATAGGATTAGCTGATGTCGACTTCTAGTCCGCCAACCCACCCAGCCACAAGATTGTAGATGAATGCGCCAATGGCGGCGAAAATTCCGCCGATGATGCCGTAACATATGGGAAAGAAAATGATCGCTCCGAATCCCATACCGAAGCCAAAAAGTCTCGAACCTGGCGCCGCTGACTGTCCCAGGGAACCCAGAGTCCCCGCCACCATGGAAATAAACGCCATGAATATCCCTAGCAGCAGTCCCAAGATGGCGTACGTAACGAGACCAATTTTGAATGCCGATCCTGGACCGATCCGCTTTACGGTTGCCATGGGGGACCTCCTCGTCTGAATGGACGCGATGCTAACAAAACACTAGTGCAACATCTAGCAATAAATATTGGCATTTTCATCTTCGGAGTCGCCGGTCATTTCCCATGTGCAATGCCGACAAATCCGGAATCTGACCGCAGCTTCGCTGTCCGGTTCCGCGACGGCTCTTCCCGCAACCGGACAGTTTGCGTTCATCCCGCCTGCCGATGAGCCACTAAGTATTGGCAGCACAAGGACTTAAGACACTGCAAGCACGGAAGGCCATGTGCCCTTACCTCATGTTAGGCTCACCGGATTTCAAGGGATGTGCCATGCAAACGCTTTGGCAAGACCTGCGCTACGCGATCCGCATGCTCAAGAAGAATCGCGGATTCACCGCCGTCGCGGTGTTGACGCTCGCATTGGGCATCGGCGCCAACGCCGTGGTCTTTAGCGTTTTGAACGCGCTGATCATCCACCCGCTGCACGTGCCGGACGCCGAAAGCCTCTACGGCATCCAGCATGGCAACGAGGCTTCCTCGTCTCAGTCCTACCCCGACTATCTCGATCTGCGCGATCGCAACCGCAGCTTCGATGGTCTGGCCGCGTATGACGCCGCTCAGGTAGGGCTGGACACCGGCGAAAATCCATCCCCCGTCTGGATCGAACTAGTGACCGGGAACTACTTCGACGTATTACGCCTTCAGCCGTCTCTTGGCCGTTTCTTCCACGCCTCCGATGAGCATGGCCCGAACAGCGCTCCCTACGTCGTTCTCACCTACGACTATTGGCACGCGCATTTTCAGGATGATCGCAGCGTGATAGGCCGCGTTGTCCAGGTCAACAAGCATCCCTTTACCATCATCGGTGTAGCGCCGCCCGGCTTCAACGGCACTTTAGTCTTTTTCAATCCGGGTTTCTTTGTGCCCATCGTGGACCAGGAGCAGGTCGAGGGCGTGAATGACCTGGACGCGCGCGGCAACCGCTGGGTTTTTATGACCATGGGACATCTGAAAACGGGAGTCACTCCGGCACAGGCGATTGCTGATCTGAACTCCATTGGCTCCTATCTCGAAAAAACCTATCCCAAGGACGACGACAAAAGAACTTTTACCTTGGCTCGCCCCAGCCTCTATGGCGACTATCTTGGCAAGCCCGTCCGCGCTTTCATGACCGGATTGATGCTTCTCGCCGGCTTGATTCTGCTGGCCGCATGCGCCAACCTCGGCAGCCTCTTCGCTGCGCGCGCCGCTGACCGTTCTCGCGAAGTGGCCCTGCGCCTTGCTCTTGGAGCCAGCCGCTCCCGCATTTTGCGGCAACTCTTTACGGAAGCCGTGCTGCTTTCCTTAATGGGCGGCGCTGTCGGACTATGGGGCAGCGTTGCGCTCCTTAGCGGCCTGAGCACGTGGCAGCCATTTTCCCGATGGCCCATCCATGTGCCTGTCAACCCGGACGCCAATGTTTATGGCGTGGCTCTGCTCCTGACTCTGGCCAGCGGATTCCTCTTTGGCGCCGTCCCGGTAAGGCAGGTGCTTCACACCGATCCCTATGAAATCGTCAAAGCGGGATCGCTCGCCGGCGTCGGGCGTCGCATCACCATCCGAGACTTCGCGCTTGTCGTGCAAATTGCCATCTGCGCCCTGCTGGTCACTTCTTCGATGGTTGCCGTGCGCGGACTGGTGCGCTCGCTGCACAGCAGTTTCGGTTTTGATCCGTACAACGCCATACTGGCTGACACCGATCTGAGTATGGGCGGCTACCGCGGCGATAGCGTCCCCGAAATGCAAAGGCGCATGATCGATGCTCTGGAAACCATTCCCGGCGTAAAGTCCGTGGGATTAATTGACAGGGCGCCATTGGTCACTGGGAGCGCATACGCCGCACGCGTGTTTTCCGATGCAACGACGGACCTGAGGCCATCGAATGCAGCTGCTCACGCCTTCCTGTTCAGCATATCTCCCGAATACTTCCGCGCCGCGGGCACAGCCTTGCTCTCCGGAAGAACCTTCACGTGGCATGACGACAAAAACGCGCCGAGCGTGGCCGTGGTCAACCAGCAGTTTGCGCGCACGGTCTTTGGGTCCGCGGCAAACGCCATGGGCGGATACTTCAAGAGGCGGGATGGAACGCGCATCCAGGTCGTGGGTATCGTGGAAGACGGGAAATATGCGAGCCTCACCGAAGACCCGCAGCCCGCGATGTTTCTCCCCATCCTGCAGCAACCATCCAGTCAGACATATCTGGCGGTGCGTTCGGACCGCGATCTGGCGCAACTGGCCGCAGCCATCAGAAGTGCCGTGCGGAACCTTGATGCAGGTCTTCCTATTTACATGGGACCGTGGGACAAAGAACTGGGCACCACTTTGTTTGGTGCGCGCATGGCAGCGATGGCCCTCGGTGTCATGGGCGTGATGGGCGCCATGTTGTCCGTAACCGGCATCTTTGGAATCGCTGCGCATTCCGTCAGTAAGCGCCTGAAGGAACTGGGCATTCGTATGGCTCTCGGCGCGCAGCGCAAGGAAGTGTTACAAGCAGCTTTGGGGCGCGCCTTCAAATTGCTCGCGTTTGGCTCCGCGGCCGGATTGCTCCTCGGAATTCTGGCCAGCCGCGTCCTGGCTTTCATCGTGTACCAGGCCACTCCCCGCGATCCGCTGGTCCTGGCTGGCGTTGTCCTGGCTATGGCCTTGCTCGGGCTAGTGGCTACCTGGATTCCCGCCCAACGCGCTCTCTCCATCGATCCTGCCATTCTCCTGCGCGAGGAATGATTGGCTTTGGCACTCGCGGCTGGCAGGCCCATAAGATCCTTCCCCACCGCCAATCTATGGGTACTCACGCGCTTGGCATCTCTCAGCCCTCTCTGCTAACCCTAGAAAGCTTGTCGGTCCCCCCAGGTTATATTCTTCGTTGGTAAAGTCCACAGGTCTGCCGTTACACTGTGCGCTATAAAGATGCCGCCAAGATGGAAACGAATTTCGAGGAGCTCCCTAATTGGAGAACAGGGCATTGCACTTATCCACCAGCGCGTTCTCGACATGGGCTACCTGTGGTATCCGACAGGGCAGGTGGAAGCAGGAATCGATGGGCTGATAGAACTTCGCGATCCGATGACAGGCGTTGTACGAAATTCCATTGTACAAGTCCAGAGCAGGGCAACCGAGGGCGATTTCGACGGAGAGACCGAATCAGGGTTTTCCTTTGTCTGCGATGAACGCGATTTAGACTATTGGTTGAATGGCAATGCGCCAGTCATTCTCGTACGCTCTCGACCCAGGACTCACGAAGCGTATTGGGTGTCACTCAAGGAATATTTCAATGACACAGAACGGCGGAAGAGTCGGAAAATTCTGTTTAATAAATTCACCAACAGTTTTGATGTTTCAGCACGCGACGCGATCTGGACCCTCGCAATTCCCAAAGACGCCGGTATATTCCGCCCGCCAATCCCTAGGAAAGAACTGCTCTATTCTAGCCTGCTTCCTGTGACGAGATACGCAGAGACTCTTTATGTCGCCGACACGCAGTATCGGTTACCCAGCCAGCTATGGTTTGAATTTAACAAGCGAAACGCTAAAGCCGGAGGGGAATGGTTCCTAAAGGAAGGGCGTATTTTCAGCCTTCAGCCGCTCGATGAGTTTCCATTTTGCGAGATTTGTGACAACGGATCAATTGAGCGGTTCAAGACTCAGGAGTGGGCAGATTCCGATTCGACCGACAGACTACGCGATTTTGTGCGACTTTTGAACAGATGTCTTTCCGCCAAGTTATTCAAGTTCGGCGTCAAATTCGACCGCCAGCGAAATCATTATTATTTTCGAGCGAGCGAAGACCTAAAACCACGAACCATCCCCTACACTAGTCTGAATAACAGAAGATCGCATAGAGAGATATTCAGAGGGTACGAGAGCACCGTAACGCCCAACCACATTAGCTACTACCGACATTCAGCGTTTGAGGGGCAATTTCTGTCCCTCGACGCTTCTTGGTTTCTCCAGATTACGCCCACCTACCGCTACACATGGAATGGGTATCACGTGGACGGGAACGCCGACGAGCGACTGGCGGGGATTAAACGCCTAGAACGCAACGGCGCTGTTCTTGGACAGCTGGTTATGTGGGGAGCTCTATTGAGCAAGCCACCTGATCTCTTCAGGCAATACTCCAATTTGGAATTCGGGGGCCTTCAAGTCTTCCGGTTTGGATACGGGATTGACGACGCTACATGGCTTCCCAAAGAAGAGAATGAAGAAGCGGTTAGTATCAATACAAGTGGGGAGCTCTTTTCTTGAAATTGGATTTCACTCACGAGCCGGAATTAGAATTCGGAGCCGGGCGGCACATCGATGTCCGGTTTGGCTTAATGAATTACGGGCCTCTCGACATTAAAGATTCGGATTTGCCGAAGGAGATTCGAGTCGGCATTGTTGGAACACCTGAAACCGTCGAAGGAGTTGTGCGATGGCTTGAAGCGTGCAGAGGAGAGCTACCGGCAAAAACAAGCAACCAACCCAACTTGTTTCCACGATTTCCCGGCTTTCGAACTGACAACAACTGGCGCGCGACACTCGTACTTGACCCAAAGCTTCAAGAAACAATACCACCAAAAGAATTCGACCAACTAAGCACAACCGCGAGCGGAGATGAGTTCGTAAAGAAAGCAGCGTCGTGGTTCATCGAGCGGTTCAAGTATCTCGATGAAAACTACAAGGTTGACGTACTCGTGTGCGCTGCCCCCATGCACCTCGTCCCACGAATCGGAGACGACGTAAGCCAGATGCCAAACGATGAACGTGTCGAAGCTTCACCTACGAGCCATTCGCTCGATTTCCACAATCATCTCAAGGCCAAGGCGATGACAATCGATAAGCCAATTCAAATCGTACTTCCGATGACCTATGATGAGTCGAAACGATTGAAGCTAAAGCGTAACCCCATTGCGGTGCGAAAACTGCAAGATGAAGCAACGCGAGCGTGGAACATTCACACCGCGATCTATTACAAAGCGAAAGGCATTCCTTGGCGGCTTCCGCGAGACCCCAGCCAGTTTACGAGTTGCTATGTCGGCGTAAGCTTCTATGAGAGCCTCGACAAGACTAAACTCTTGACGAGCGTGGCAGAAGTCTTCAACCAGCGAGGCGAGGGCATGGTTGTTCGCGGCGGACCGGCCAAGCTTTTCAAGGACGATAGGCAAGTTCACACGGATGCCCCCGTGGCTTTCGAACTCCTTAGCAGTGCACTTGAAACATACAAAACTGTTCATCACACACTGCCTGCACGCCTCGTAATCCACAAGACATCGACATTTGACGATGCGGAGAGGGATGGATTTCACTCCGCTGCCGATAAATTTGGAATACATACTCTTGAAATGGTCAGTCTGCGCGAGTCACTTATTCGTCTGTATAGGGATGGCAAATACCCTCCTCTGCGCGGAACGACGATGGCTTTGGATGACAGAAACGCAATTCTCTACACTCGCGGCAGCGTGGAATTTTTTTCCACGTATCCGGGTATGTACGTGCCTCAGTCCCTCGCCTTTCGCCTAGAGGATGCGGAACAGACACAGAGCTTTCACGCACAGGAGATCCTTGCCCTTACGAAGATGAACTGGAACAACACGCAATTCGACGGGTTTGAACCGATAACGATTCGCGCGGCCCGACAAGTCGGCAAAATACTGAAGTATGTAGGGGAGCATGACCAAATGCGGGCGCACTATAGCTTTTACATGTGATTTGACTGAGCGCGGATGGCCTACGCTTTCGGTTCTTGAGAGCATCGGGCCGGGTGCCCCGTCCTCGGTGTCTGAGGGCGGGGCCTTTGACTCTTGTTCTTTGCATTTCTATCGCATCAAGCTGTCGCTACCGTTTCCCAGTCTAAGCCGGGACATTTCAACACCTTACCATTCCATTCGAATGGTATACCAACAAATAACTTGACAATCAGAGAATTTCGTACTACTCTGTTTTGTGTATATCGCATCCCACCCGCGCCGACTTGACGTTCTCCCAATCCTTTACTCTCCTGCCTTCCGTTCTCCGTATACACTTCCAAGTTCCGTATCCGGTAACCCCTTTGCTTGCCACTCTTACGAAAAACACCGGGGGGTGGGGCGCGCATTCTTCCCGATTTGGTCCGGCCATGCGAGTTGTTGTGCGGCGACTCGTCGATCATCGTCCTCTACTCATTTACTCATGGGCCGGAGCTTGCGAACTCCAAGATCCCGGCTCAGTCGGAACGGTCTGGTTGTTTCCTCCATCCCTCCGCTTTCGACCTTCAACTGTCGATCGAAGATCCCGGCCCGCTCTGGACCGTCAACCGCCTCGTCCGCTAACTCCTTTCAATGCAACATCTACGGGCCTCCCCGTAAATGTTGCAAACAAAAGACTTACGGATTCGCTAAACCCTTTAGATGCAACATTTACACAAAACACGGGGTACCCTCCTTCCAGCCGGAACGGCTGCCCTCAGAAGGCCAGTCCCTACACGGTCCAGACGATGTGGAGCTTCTTTTCGACTTGGGAGAAGTCCCGGTCACTGGTGGCGAGAGAGGCTTTGCGAGCGGCCGCGAGGGCGGCGGCAAAACAGTCGACGTAGGGGAGGTTGAAATTGGCTTTGAATTCGGCGGCGTGGCGCGCGAGCTCGACATCCGCCGGGACCAAATGGATCGGCAGTTGGGCAATCTGCGTGAGAAGATTCCGCGCGAATCCCGGACCTTGGTCGCGCCACACGGAATAGTACACCTCGCCCCAATTGACCGCGCACATGAGGAGTTCGCGCTTGCCATCGAAGGCGAGTTGGATGAGTTGCTCGACCTTTTCGGCGCCGGGTCGGTTCGCCGAAAACGTAATGATGGCGCTGGCATCCAGAACGATGCGCTTCATGGTTCGGGGCGCTTCATGATCTGGGGCGTTTCACAGTTTTCGCTCTCGGCGGCGCTCCTCGAGGAGAAATTCCAGGGCCTTGGAGTCTTTGCCGAGGCAGCCGCGCAGGCTGCGGATAAATTCCGCGGTAAGCGGTTGGAGAATAAGCCGGTTCTCCTCTTCGACGAAGGCCACCTTGGTCCCTTTTTTGATGGAGTATTTGCGGCGAAGTTTCGAGGGGATGACCAGCTGGCCTTTGGTCGTGACGGTAGAGACTTCGGCCTTCATGCGCGCTCCAGGAGGAAGATTCGGAGAAAGTATACCGGAATGGACAATGTAAGTCAATCGAGCTGGCGTCTTACAAATCGAAGACCGCGGAGAGGACAAGCCTGCGCGCGCCCCTGTGCTATCATCGCCTTTGCTGCCTCTCCTTCGGCGAAGAAAGCGAGCCAGGAATGACCGCGCGAATCCTCGACGGCGCCAAAATCCGCGACCAGATTTTCACTGACCTGAGCGACGAAGTCCGCCTGCTCACTTCCGCCGGCGTTCGCCCGGGCTTGGCCGCTGTCCTGGTCGGCGAAAATCCCGCCTCGCAGCTTTACGTGAAAAGCAAGATCGCCGCCTGTGAACAACTTGGCCTCGCCAGCGCTCTCCTCACGCCGCCAGCCACCGCTACTACGCTTGAAATGCTCGCAGTCATCGAGGATCTAAATCGCGACAACAACGTCGACGGCATTCTCGTCCAGCTTCCGCTTCCCGCGCAGGTCGATACCAAGCGCATTCTTGAAGCCGTCGACTCCGCCAAGGACGTGGACGGCTTCCATCCCGTCAATCTCGGCCGCCTGGTCAGCGGACGCCCCGGCCTGGTCGCCTGCACGCCCGCCGGCTGCATGGAGATTCTGCGCCGCAACGAAATCAAGATCGAGGGCGCCAACGCCGTCGTTCTCGGCCGCAGCGACATCGTCGGCAAACCCATGGCGCTTTTGCTGATGCATGCCAACGCCACCGTCACGATCTGTCATTCCAAGACGCGCGATCTGCCGGACGTCGTTCGCCGCGCCGACATCGTCGTCGCCGCCATGGGCAAAGCTGGCTTCGTCCAGCCGGACTGGATCAAGGCGGGCGCAGCTGTGATCGATGTCGGCACCAACCGCGTCACCGACCCCAAGGAAGCCGAACGCCTCTTACGCGATTTTCCCGATCGCCTCGGAAAATTCCGCGCCAAAGGCAGCGCGCTCGTCGGCGACGTGCACCCGGGCGCCATCCACACGGCTGGAGCGCTCACTCCGGTTCCCGGCGGCGTCGGCCCTATGACCATCACCATGCTGATGAGCAACACCGTGAAAGCCGCCCGCCTGCGGAGGGCATCGCCAAGATTTTCCGCCACGCAATCGACCGCTTCGGCGCGGTGATCGAAATGCTCCGACTCGGCCTTACCGGCGGCATCGCCAGCGGCAAAAGCGCCGTCGCCGCCATGCTCCGCGAATTAGGCTTCGCGGTTCTCGACGCCGACGGGCTGGCGCACAAGCTCATCGAACCGGGCCAGCCCGCCTACAATAAAGTCGTCCAGGAATTCGGTAGTTCGATCGTCGATCCATCCGGCCGCGTCGACCGCGCAAAACTCGGCGCGATTGTCTTCGCGGATCAGGCGAAGCTCGATCGCCTCAACGCCATCGTGCATCCGCGCGTCGCGGAAGTTGTCTTCAGCCAATTCGAGGCCTGGCGGCGCAGCGGCGTTCGCGACGCGGCTTTCGTCGAAGCCGCGCTGATCATCGAATCCGGCATCAACAAAAAACTCGATGGCCTGGTGGTTGCCTGGTGCACGCCGGAGCAGCAACTCGAGCGCCTCCTCGCCCGGGGCCTCAGTGAAACCGAAGCCCGCCGCCGCATCGCCGCGCAACTTCCCGTCGAGGAAAAACTGCAGCTCGCCACGGAAAAAATCGACTGCTCCGGTACACTCGAAGAAACGCGTCACCAGGTCGAGGCCCTCGCGAGTAAGCTACGCTTCAGCCAGACGGCGCGGTGACCTGTCTCGAAATTTTTCTTATACTATTGCCATCGAGTGGATCAGAAGGGACGACCGCCATGACCGCAGTAAGCACTTCCAACCGGGCTCGCATCATTCTTGCCGCGCTGGTGCTCATTCTCGGCGCCTTTTGGGCCGGCGCGCGATTCGCCCCTCGCCAACCCACCAGCGTCGAAGCCGTGCCTCTCGGCGCAAGCGATGCGAAGTCCGTCGAGCAACGCGACCGTGCGCTGACGGACGATGAATCCATTAACGTGCGCATTTACCGCCAGGCCTCTCCGGCAGTCGCGAATATTCTCACCAAAACTACTGAATACGATTTTTTTATGGACCCTGTTCCCGTCGAAGGCGCGGGCTCGGGTTTCGTGATTGATGCGCGCGGCTACATCCTGACCAACTTTCACGTCGTCGAAGGCGCACAGTCCATCGAAGTGGTGCTGGGCGATCAATCACGCTACCCCGCAAAATTTATCGGCGCGGATCAGCGCAATGATGTCGCACTGGTGAAAATCGAACCCAAGGGAAACCATCTCGTCGTGCTGTCGCTGGGTGATTCCACGTCGCTGCAAGTGGGCCAAAAGGTGCTGGCCATCGGCAATCCTTTTGGTTTTCAATCCACGCTGACCACCGGTGTTGTCAGCGCCCTCGGACGCACAGTGCAGACCAGCCAGACCACCTTCATTGACGAAGCCATTCAGACAGACGCAGCGATCAACCGCGGCAATTCCGGCGGCCCGCTCATCAATACGCACGGAGAAGTCATCGGCATCAATTCGGCGATTTACACGCCAACAGGCACCACCGCGGGAATCGGCTTCGCGATTCCCATCAACACCGCGAAAAATATTGCGAATGATCTCATCACCGATGGCCGCGTTCATCGCGCTTTTCTCGGCGTGGAAACGCTGCCGGTGAATGGCTGGCTCAGTGAAGCGCTGGACCTTCCCGTGAAAGAAGGTTTGCTTGTGGAGAGGGCCACAAAAGGCGGTCCGGCAGCAGCCGCCGGAATTCGCGGCGGCGATCGCGTGGCGCAAGCTGGAATGCGCAGGATCTACATCGGTGGCGACGTCATTGTGGCAATTGATTCGCAAAAAATTGCAGGGCAATTCGACGTGAACGTGCTCCTCAACCGGAAACGGCCGGGCGATACCGTGACGGTAACGCTCTATCGCGGCGGCAAAAAAATGGATGTCCCCGTGAAGCTCGGCGAACGCACCAGCTGAAAAATGATGTAGGGCCGCCGATAGCGCGAGGCACGCTTCAGCCGATGCTCGTAGCTCACTGATTAAAATCAGCGCGAATTTTATCTCGCTCTGAATCGCTTAGTGAAAACCAGCCTTCCGCGAGGTCGCGGACACGCTCGAGTTCGTGTTGCATCTCTGCATGTTTGGCTTCCATGACTTCGGCGCTCGCATCGCTCTGAACGTAAATTGGCGGCGCAAAGAGTATCACCGTTCGCGCAAGCGGCTTGGGCAGCAGAAAATGGTCCCACGTTTTCTCGAATGTTTTTCCCCGGTCCACGCCGATGTGAAAAACCATGATGGGGCATCCGCTTTTTCGCGCGAGCATGACTGGTCCGGGTTTTGCCACGTAGCGCGGCCCGCGCGGGCCATCAATCGTAAACGCGCAATCGAAACCTTCTTCTAATCGGCGTGCCATCACGGCGAGTCCGCGCAATCCACCGCGCGAAGAACTGCCTTGCGCCGTGCCGAATCCGAGCCACTCGATCACTTTGCGTGTCCACTGCCCGTCGAAGGCTGTCGTGTTCATCACTACGACGCCATGATTGCGGTACCACCAAACAATCGGAAGAATGACGCGGTGCCAGAACGCCCAGATGCATTGCTTCTTTGCCGCATACACGCGTTCGGCATGCCGCCAGCCCAGCACTTCGTAGCGAAGCGTCGGACCCAGCATTCGAATCACGCTGTACACCGCAGCGGCGATGATCGGAATCTGGATGCGCCGGGACCACGGCAACTCTGGCAGCCGCGTGTCGTAATGCACATTCACAGCGTCCTGCTCGGACTTCTTGGTGGCCTCCACGGCTGTGTCTGGCGTGGTCATCTCTAGGCGGCTGCGGAGCCGCCGACGTATAGTATAGGCGAGACTTTCCGCCCGCGTGGCTGGGAGAATCGCGGAGTGACGGTGTTCTCTAATTCGATCGGACGCTGGCGCCGCGCCGCCATTGCGGTGGCCTGTGAGGCCATCGTTTGCGTCGCGTTAATCGCGGCAGCCGGCGCGCGGCCTGACCAACCGGTTTCCGACTCCGTCGGCGTCATCGACGGCGAAGCCATCGCCGTCACCGGACCTATGAGCATGGAAGTCGTGAACGGGCAGGTGAAAACCGTCCTGCACAACGGCAGCGACGTGCGGGTGAAGTCCGGCAACGCGCGCATCGATCTTGTCGAAGGCGGCCAAATCAGCATTTGCGGCCCTGCCCATCTATCGGTTCTCAAGTCCGGAGGCTCGCTGACCATTGCTCTCGATACCGGCACGGTTCACGTGCGTATCGAACACGAACTCCCGCTAAACATCTACACTCCGCTGATCCAGGTACAAACCGTTGCCATCGGCGACGGGCCGCGGGACGCCCTGGTTGGATTCGACTCCTCCGGGGCCATGTGCATCCGCGCCAATCTCGGCGCCATCCGCCTGGAACAGCAGTTGACCGGACAAAACGTGATCATCCCGCAGACCGGCGATGTTTTTCTCTTTAGCGGGCAGCTCGAGCACCTGCGCACCAGCGCCGGCCATTGTGCCTGCGCTTTGCAAATCGCAAAGGCAACCCCTCCACCTCAGCCCCCAGCCACCCAATTCGCAACCGTCGAACCGTTACCGCCGAACGAGGAGCCCATTTATCAGTTTGTTATGCCGCCGTTGATCTATGAGGCCAACGCTAAAGCTCAGCCGGAGCCGGAGATCGATCCGAGAATGATCGTTGTCATACGTCGTGTGCGCGTACGGCCCACGCTGATTTTTCAGGGCCGCGTGGAAGGAGATGCCCCCAGCGCTGTCACGCCGGCGCCTACGCCTGCTCCGGGCGTTGCATCGAACAGTTCGAAGCCAACTGCGCCAGCCAGCGATTCTTTCGTCAATCGCGTGCGTAACTTCGTGCGCAAGCTATTGCCCAGCGGGTCCTGACAGTCTGTATTAGTCAGCTTGAGATGCCTTCGTTGCTCGGCGGAAGATCTGCTACATCCCCTCGTAGTTGGGGCCGCCGCCACCTTCGGGAACCACCCAATCAATGATCTGATACGGGTCGGCAATGTCGCAGGTTTTGCAGTGCACGCAGTTCGCGGCGTTGATTTTCAGCCTTAGGCCACCGTTTGCTTCCTTGGCCATTTCGTACACGGCCGCGGGACAAAAATACTGGCAAGGGTTCCCATATTCCACGGCGCATTTCGTCGCGCAGACATTAGGATCGGCAACTTTCAGGTGGCACGGCTGATCTTCTTCGTGGCGCGTTCCCGAGTGATAGACATCCGTGAGGCGATCGAAGGTTAGCTTGCCATCGCCCTTGAATCTTTCCGGAGCCGGGCGGCCGTTGATTTTCTTGTAGGCTTCGTGGCCCGCGTGCGCCCGCATGGGATCAATCAAACCGCGCCCGCCGGTAATTTGTTGGAAAGCGGTGTGGACAAATCCGCGGAGCATTCCATGCTGGAACGACTGATGAAAATTCCGCACCTGCCATAATTCTTTCTTGATATAGCTCTGCTCGATTTTTTTTGGGAAGGCGCTCAGAGTTTTCGACGATGTATCACCCGCCTTAAGCGCGTCGAAAATGGTTTCCGCGGCAAGCATTCCGCTCTTCATGGCCAGATGAATACCCTTTAGCCGCTGCGAATCCAGAAAACTTCCCGAATCGCCGATAATCAGCCCGCCGTCGAGGTAATTGCGAGGCATCGCGTACCAGCCGCCGTAGGGGAGCGATTTGGCGCCGTAGCGCACCAGCTTCCCGCCGTCGAGAATCTTCTTCAGGAACGGATGCGTCTTCCAGGTTTGAAACACCGCATGGGGATCGAACAGCGGGTCGGCATATTCCAACGCGAGTACCAGTCCGATGGACACGCGATTGTTCGACAGCCCATAAATCCAGCCGCCGCCATACATGTCCATGGAAACCGGCCAGCCCAGGGTGTGCGCCACGTAGCCTGGGGCAATGCGTCCCGGCTGCACGTCCCACAATTCCTTGATGCCAATGCCGTAGCTCTGCGGATTGATGTTGTCGAGTCTTTTCGCGGCAACGAGTTTTTTTGTGAGCGAGCCGCGGGTGCCTTCCGCCAGCACGGTGACCTTCGCGCGCAACTCGTAGCCCGGCGTGAAGTTATCTTTCGGCTTGCCGTTTTTGTCGAGGCCCTTGTCTTCGGTGATGACGCCGCCGATGCCGTCCCCTTCGTAAACGAGCTCGGCACCACCGAATTCCTTGAAGACATTGACACCCGCGGCTTCCACCAGCCCACCGAGCCACTTCGTCATCTTGCTCAGCGACACGACGTAATTGCCCTTGTTCTTGAATGGCGCCGGAGTGATGGGAAAACGGAACGACGATCCTTTGGTAAAAAGCAGTGCCGCATCATCCGTGACCAGCGTATCCAGCGGCGCACTTTTTTCAAAGTCCGGCACCAGTTCCGCCAGCGCCTTCGGATTCATGATGGCGCCCGAGAGCTGGTGCGCTCCAATTTCGCGGCCTTTTTCGAGGACATAAATATTTTCCGCGGAAAGCTGCGGCCCGTTCTTGCCCGCGCCGCTGGATTCGTTGTGCTTTTTGATGAGATTCGAGAGATGCAACGCGCAGGAAAGGCCAGCGGGGCCGGCGCCAACGATGAGAACGTCAGCCTCGAGTTGTTCGCGCTGCACAGTCACCGAATCATTCTAACAGAGTGGAAATACGAGACTGACTTGCGCATTGTTTGACCGGGCACGGTAGCTGGCATCTTGAGATTGCAAGTGTTGCCGTGAATTACCATAAAAGATGACCGTCATTGTGTGTGGAGGTGGGCCCGCGATGAAGAAAATTGTAACAGCCAGCTCCGTGCTTGTGGGAATTATACTGGTAGGGCTCTTCCTGTCTTTCGTACTCTTTCCCGCGTCACGTTTAGGATATATAGACTCGGCGATAGGTTCGTTGCGGATTCTGAATAATAGCGCACGCACATATGCAACTGCACATCCACAGCGAGGTTTCCCCAATACCCTCGAGGATATTCACACCGATCGATTGATCGATGAAATTCTAGCCAGTGGAGTGAAGAATCACCATCGGTATACCTACCTTCCAAGAATCTCAGTAGAAGCGGGAAGCGTGAGCGGGTATCAAATTCATGCAGATCCGATGGATTGCATCAAGTGTTGGCATTTTTATACAGACGAAACTGGAGTGATTCGAGCCAGGGAAGGTACACCCGCGAACGAGACGAGCCCATCCCTTTAGGTAATAGCCAATGTGCCGATGTTCTAGGCATTTACGATCTCAGTTGTGTCGGCGGGGAGTGGGATACCTCTTTCCCTGTAGGTTTCCGCTATCATCTTGAAAACCTGAACAAGCTCCGCAAGAGCTGCTTCCCTAGTGTCCATGAGGGCGTAGCAACTCGGAATGGAGGGAATTCCGGCGACACAAGAACCGTCGTCTTGACGGTAAAGAATGATCTTGTAATCCTCGAATTCCATGACGTTTCTAAAAGTATAAGCTAGATGGCCGCCACGAGGCACTATCCGGTCTTGGCTTTTTCCAGGGCTTCAGTGAGGGCGGGCATGATCTCAAAGATGTCGCCGACGACACCGTAGTCGGCAATTTCGAAGATGGGAGCGTTTGAATCCTTGTTGATAGCGACGATGGTGCGGGCACCCTTCATGCCGACGACGTGCTGAATCGCGCCGCTGATGCCCAATGCCAAGTAGAGTTTCGGCGCAACGGTCTGGCCGGAGCTGCCGATCTGGCGCTCCATGGGGAGCCAACCTTCGTCGCAAATGGGACGCGATGCGGCAATCTCACCGCCCAA
Organism: Acidobacteriota bacterium; assembly: GCA_003225315.1. Classification (GTDB taxonomy): domain Bacteria; phylum Acidobacteriota; class Terriglobia; order Acidiferrales; family UBA7541; genus Acidiferrum. The sequence goes on along the minus strand of QHZD01000018.1, from coordinate 193,917 downwards.
TGCTTTCGCTAGCGCTTCGGCTTGCGGAATATTTTCGGGAGCTTTGATGCCACGGCCGATAGCCACAATCAACGGCGCTTGCGTTAAGTCCACAGCAGATTTCGCCTCTTTGAAGAGATCGAGCGGCTTGGTGCGAATTTGCGCCGCGCTCAACGATACGGCCACGGAATTTACGGGCGCTTTCCCCGAGGGATGCGCAGCGAGCAAATCAGCACGAAACGCTCCCGACTGAAAAGAGGCGAACCACGGGGCAGTTCCGGTAAACGTGACATCCGCAGCGGTTTTGCCCTGGAACATTTGACGCACGAAAACGAGCTTGCCACCTTCGTTGTCGGCCGCTTTGCGGCCGCCCTCGAATCTGTAACCAATGCAGTCGCCGATCATGCCTTTGCCGAGCATGGCCGCGAGTTTGGGAGCAAAGTCGCGAACCTGGTAGGTGTGGGGGAACAAAACCAAATCCGGCTTGGCACTTTCCACTACTTGTTTCAGCGCGACGCAATAGCCGTCCGGCGTGTACGCTTCGAGCAAGTCATGTTCGACGGTCAAGACTTCGGCGACGTTTTTCGACGCCAACTCGTTCGCGAATGCGACAACACTTTTTCCGATCACCAGCGCGCTCACTGCACTGGAAGTATCTTTGGCGATTTGCTGGGCGGCCGCCAGTGTCTCGAAACTTGCATTGTTCCACTTGCCTTGCCGCAGTTCGGTTACAACTAGAATCTTCATGGCTAGATCACCCGAGCTTCGAATTTCAGTTTTTCGACCAGCTTGGCGGCCACTTCCTTCGGCGTGCCGGTCAGGAATTCGGTTTTCTTGGTTTTCGTCGGGACGTAAATTTTTTCGATCTTTTGTATAGGTTCATGCAAAATGCCAAGCGACTCTCTGGTGGCCGTCGCAATCTCTTTTTTCTTGGCGGCCATGATGCCCTTCAGGGTCGCGTAGCGCACTTTGTTGATGCCGGATTGAATCGAGAGAACCGCAGGCAGCGGGCAGTCGATGTGCTGAAACCATCCAGCTTCCAGTTCCCTTTTCAAAGTCATTTTTCCATTAGTGACTTCGATAGCCATGATGATGGTGGCGTGCGGCAAATCCAGCAGGCCGGCGAGCAAAACGCCGGTTTGCCCGAAGCCGTGGTCGTCGCTCTGCAATCCGGTCAGGACCAGATCCGCCTTTTCCCTGCGAATCGCAGCGGCCAAGGCCTTCGCCGATCCCAGAGGATCGAGTTGCGCAAAATTCTCGTCTAAAACGTGAATGCCGCGATCCGCGCCTTTTGCGAGCGCTTCTTTGATGGTTTGTTTCACGCGCTCCGGGCCCATCGAGAGCGCGATAACTTCGCCGCCGTGCTTTTCCTTGAGGCGGAGGGCTTCCTCGAGCGCGTAACTATCGGGCTCGTTCATTTCGAAGCCGATGTCCGATTCCTTGATCCAGTTTCCAGCGATGGCCAGCGGCGCGTCTTTTGCAGGAACCTGCTTGATGCACACGATGATGTTCACAAGACTGTCCTTCTCTGACTCTAAAGACTGTTTGCGACGCACAGAAGGGGATGCTACTTGCCGGACCAGCGCTTGAAAATCAGCGCGGCGTTGGTGCCGCCAAAGCCAAACGAATTCGAAAGCGCGTATTCTACTTGCGCTTTGCGCGCGTGATTCGGCACGTAGTCCAGATCGCACTCGGGATCGGGAGTTTCCAGATTGATAGTGGGCGGCAGAATCTGATCGCGAAGGGCAAGCACGCTGATGCCCGCTTCCAAACCGCCGGCGCCTCCGAGCAAATGTCCGGTCATGGACTTCGTGGAACTGATAGGCACATTTTTCGCGCGTTCGCCGAATACCCTTTTCAGGGCACGCGTCTCGATGACATCGCCGATGGGCGTTGAAGTGCCGTGCGCGTTCACGTAGCCGATGTCGTCGGGCGTCAGCTTGGCATCCTTGATTGCGGCTTTCATCACACGATAAGCGCCATCGCCATTTTCGGCGGGCTGCGTGATGTGAAAGGCGTCGCCAGACATTCCGTAGCCAACAATTTCCGCGAGGATCGAAGCACTGCGCTTTTGCGCGTGCTCCAGAGATTCCAAAATCAAAATTCCCGCGCCTTCGCCCACGATAAAACCATCGCGGCCGGCGTCCCATGGGCGGCAGGCGCGCGCGGGATCATCATTGCGCGTGGAAAGCGCTTTCATGGAGGCAAATCCTCCGATTCCCATCGGCGTGATGGTCGCTTCGGTGCCGCCGCAAATCATCATTTCCGCTGCGCCGCGTTCGATAATTTTGAACGAGTCGCCGATGGCGTGGGCGGAAGCGGAGCAAGCCGTGGCAGTGGCGGAATTCGGCCCGCGCGCGCCGTAGCGAATCGAAATATGCCCCGAAGCAAGATTGACGATGGCCGAAGGAATAAAGAAAGGAGAAATCTTGCCGGGGCCGCCCTGGACCAGTTTCCAGTGCTCGCGCTCGATGATGTCAAACCCGCCGATGCCGGAAGAAACGTAAACGCCGACTTCATCCAGGTCCGAATCTTCCTTCTTCCAGTTCGCCGACTTCACGGCAAAGTCCGCGGCGGCCAGCGCCACCTGGATGAAGCGGCCCATCTTCTTGAGTTCTTTTTTCTCGATCCACTGGAAGGGGTCGAAATTTTTGATTTCACCGGCGATCTTGCAATCGAAGCCGTTGGTATCGAACTGGGTGATCAGCCCGATGCCGCTTTGACCGGCGACGAGGTTTTTCCATGACTCCTCCGTGCCGATTCCCAGCGCGCAGACCAGTCCAACACCCGTGACCACCACTCGGCGAGTCAACTCTTCCATGCTCCCTGTTGAGGTGTGAATTCCGTGGCTTACTTACCTTTGGCGTGTTTGTCGATGTATTCGACGGCGTCTTTCACAGTGGTCATTTTTTCGGCGTCCTCGTCCGGCACTTCAATGCCGAAGGCTTCTTCAAACGCCATCACCAATTCCACTTGGTCGAGCGAATCCGCGCCCAGGTCGTCCACAAAGGACGCTGTGGGAGTGACTTCCGCCTCATCCACACCAAGCTGCTCGACGATAATCTGCTTAACGCGCTCTTCTACGCTGGCCATTCCTCTTCCTCCGCGATCGTTAATCGCACTGTCTGTAGACTTGTGTCTTCGTTTCCCAGGCTTATTTGCCTGCACTATGCGCGCGGAGTACAGCCGCGCCAAAATCGTTGGTTTGGACCCCTCTGAACAACCTGCCCATTCTATTTACCCCGCTCCCCAAGGTCAACTTAACCAGCTCATGCCAAATACATGCCGCCGTTTACGTCCAAAACGTGGCCCGTGATGTAACCAGCTTCATCGCTGGCTAAAAACACGATGGCCGCGGCCACGTCGCGGGCGGAACCCATGCGGCCCAGCGGAATACGCGCTTTCAATTCGTCCTTCACCTTTTCGCCTAGAACGTTGGTCATGGGCGATTCGATGAAACCAGGCGCAACGGCGTTCACAGTGATGTTGCGCGACGAAATCTCGATGGCAATTGCCTTCGTCAGTCCAATCAGGCCGCCCTTGGCAGCCACATAGTTGGCCTGGCCGGCGTTGCCCATTTGCGCGACGACCGAAGCAATATTGATAATGCGGCCGGCTCGCGCGCGCATCATGGTTCCGAGAGCCTGCTGGATGCACAGGTGGGCACCGGTCAAATTCGTACGAATGACGGCTTCCCAGTCGTCCTGCTTCATGCGCAAGGCCAGGCCGTCGCGCGTGATGGCGGCGTTGTTCACGAGAATATCCAGGCGGCCGAATTTCTCGACTACCTGCTTGAAGCCGGCTTTCACCTGTTCGGCGTCGGCCACGTCCATTTTCACTGCGAACGCTTCGCCGCCCGCGGCCACGATCTCCGTTACCAACGCGGCCAGCTTTTCTTCATTGCGAGCAGCGGCGGCGACTTTGGCACCGGCTTCCGCGAGCGCTAGCGCCGTGTCGCGGCCGATGCCTTGGGAGGCACCGGTGACTAGCGCGACTTTGTTTTTCAAACTGAACATAGATTCGGCTTCGCCATTTGAGCACTAGAACTTTGTCAGCCTGAGATCCTTTACGCACCTAAATTAGGTGCGCTCAGGATGACACCTGAACAAATCGACTCTAGGCGGCATCGGATCTGGCGCCGGCGATTTTCTCCGTGGTCGCGGCCAAACTTTTTTCGTCTTCGACGTTCAGCGCTGCCACGGAACGCTCGATTTGCCGGAGCAAGCCGGTCAGGACGCGCCCGGGACCCACTTCCACAAAAGTGTTTACACCCTCATCAATCAGCAGCCGGACGGACGCTTCCCAGCGCACCGGCATGGTGACCTGGCGAATGAGCGCTTCGCGTGCTTCCTCACCGGTCTCGATGGTGTCCGCGTCCACGTTGGTAACCAGCGGCACCTGCAATTTTGAAAATTGCGTATCTCTCAAATCTTTTTCCAGCTTCTCCTGAGCCGGTATCATAAGAGACGAATGGAAGGGCGCGGAAACTGGCAGAATCACGGCGCGCTTGGCGCCGAGTTGCGAGGCAATTTCCACGGCCCGCTTCACCGCGGCGGAGTGTCCGGAGATGACCGTCTGGTCGGGAGAATTCAGGTTCGCGGGCGCGCAAACTTCGCTACCTGCCGCGCGCTTGCAAGCGTCCGCAACCACGGCGGGAGACAAACCCATGATGGCGGCCATCGCGCCTACGCCCGTGGGAACGGCGTCTTGCATATAAGTTCCGCGCTTGCGCACCAACTGCACGGCATCCGCAAACTTCAGGGAACCCGCAGCCACGAGAGCCGAATACTCGCCGAGGCTGTGCCCGGCCACGAAATCGGGGGCCAGGCCCTTCTCCGCCAGCACGCGAAACACGGCAACGGAGCAGGTCAAAATCGCCGGCTGCGTGTTGGCCGTCAGCTTGAGTTCTTCTTCGGTACCTTGGAAACAAATCTTGGAAATCGAGATGCCTAGCGCGCTGTCGGCTTCGTTAAAAACGGCCTTGGCCGCCGGGTATTTGTCAGCCAGCTCCTTGCCCATGCCCGGGTATTGCGAAGCTTGCCCGGGGAACACAAATGCGACTTTGCCCATAGCTAAACCTCTCTTGAGCCGTCACGCGAGGACGGCCGCGGACGAGAGCTCCTGTTCAATTTTTTCGTTCATGCGGGCGCGGGCCAGCCCCGCGGCCACGCGAATGGCGTTCTTGACGGCGTTGGCGTTGGAACGGCCATGCCCGATCACGCAAACGCCGCGCACGCCCAAGAGCGGCGCGCCGCCGTACTCCGTGTAATCAATCGTCTTTCGTAGAGCCTTGAAGGCGCCTTTTGAAAGCATTCCGCCCACCTGGGAAACCAGCGAGCTGTTCATGGACTTCCGCAGCAAGCCGAAAATCTGAAACGCCAGGCCTTCGCAAATCTTCAGCGCGATGTTGCCCACGAAACCGTCGCTCACAATCACATCCACATTGCCCGAAAACAAATCCCCGCCCTCGACATTGCCGACAAAATGAACCGGACTCTTCTTCAGCCGCGTGTAGACCTCGCGCGTCAATTCGTTGCCCTTGATCTCTTCTTCACCGACCGAGAGCAGGCCCACGCGCGGCCGCTTGCTGCCGAAAGTGGCGCGATAGTAGACCTCGCCCATCACCGCGAACTGCACTAGGTGTTCGGGCCTGGAATCGACGTTCGCGCCCACATCGAGGAGCACGGAAACACCGCCCTTGGCGTTGGGAAACGGCGCCGCTAGGGCCACGCGATCCACTGATTCCAGCGTTCCAAGCAAAAACTTCGCTACAGTCATTACCGCGCCCGTGTTGCCCGCACTGACCATTCCGTCGGCCTTTGCCTCGCGTACGAGCCGCGCCGCCACGTGCACGGAACTGTCCTTCTTTCGCCGAAACGCCTGGGCAGGATGATCCTCCATGGTGATCACGTCACCAGCCGGCACGATCTCGATGGGCAGGTTGGGAGAAGCGTGTCTCGCCAACTCCGCACGCACCACATTCGGCTGGCCGACCAGCAAAATTCGAATTCCAAGCTCCCGCGCGGCCAGCACACTCCCCTCGACCTCGGGGCGGGGCGCATGGTCCCCTCCCATAGCGTCAACGGCGATGGTGATCATGGGATTTTTGTCCGCAGACGAAACGAGAGAAACTCCGAATCCTTACGACGACGCCTCTTGTGCCGCTTTGCCCTTGTAGTGTCCGCAATGCGGGCAAACCTGGTGCGGCTGTTTCATTTCGTGGCAATTCGGACACTTGGCCAGCGCGGGCTTGGACAAAAAGTCGTGCGCACGCCGTGTGCTGGTTCGTCTCTTGGAATGCCTTCGTTTTGGGTTAGGCATAGCACTACACCTCGTTCCGGCCCCAGTGGGCGGATTATATCGGGCTTGTCAGCCCTGCGAAACTATTGTTTCTTGAGCCACTCCTGCTTGAGGCGCGCGAGAGGGGCCATTCGGGGGTCCATCGCGTGGGTCTCACAGCGGCATTCTTCGTGGTTCAGGTTTGCACCGCAATTCGGGCACAGCCCCCGGCAGTCGCTCTGGCAGATGACCTTTAACGGCAGTGCCAGCAACACCTGCTCCTTCAATACGTCCGCCAGGAAAAGTCCCGGGCCGTCGTAAAATCCAATTTCGGTATCGTCGTCCTTCAGCCGGTCTTCTTTATGCTTGATGTCCTTGGGCAACGGCGCATAAAAGAGGTCAAACGTCCGGCTTACCTCTTCCACGACCGGTTCAAGGCAGCGCGCACACACCAACTCGATCTTTGTTTCTAGGGTACCATCAATACGAATCTGGCCTTCCAGCAACTCCGCCGTGGCCGTCACTTCCAGCGGCTCGATTTGCTTGATCTCCGCGGAATGAAAATCGATGCTGCCCGGGGCGTAAGTCTTCCGGATGCGCAGCTTGTGAACGGCCAATTCCTTGGCGTCAAGGAACATGTCTTCAGCGCCTCCGGCGCGTACGCTCATGCTTTACCATTATTGAGTCGGCTTCCCGCCAAGTCAAGGAAGCGCCGCTAATTCCTGTGCTTTTTTGCAACCTGTTCGTCATCATCCCTGCCTAGTACCCGGCTGGCCGTGGAATCCGCCGGGCTTCTCGGGGCATTACCTGACCTTGGAATTCGGCTTCTGCCGGAAACGTAATTGAGGTTCCTGTTGGATTGTAATGTTCTGAACAGGCGGTACAGTGCGAGGCAGGACGTGAAGGGCCACGAAATGCAGGATCAACGGCCCGCGCAGCAGACCCCGCCAGTTCCGCGCGACTGACCGCCCCTCCTTTGCAGTTCGCTTCGCCCGACGCTCGTAAACAGTCGTGGTGCAACGACTCGAGCAGCGGATTCTTATCCGGCAGCGGAAACTGTCGCAAACGGGTCTGCCCACGCTCTACAAACGCCCGCATGTCGCGGGCAGTCTGAGGCGGCAAAACCTTCCCGGGCCCTCCCTTTGCCGGCAACTTATGAATACTCCATTACCTATTCCAGGAAGAATCGGCAGGATCCTACGATGGACCAAGGAAGGCGCGTCGTGGGGACTGTTGCTGGGCGTTCTCATTTGCGCGCCAATTGCCCGCGCGCAACTCGCCAGTTTTGATCCGCAATCGCCAGGGATCCTCGGGACTGTGCTGGCTGAGGGCAGAAACATTCCGATCAGCGGCGTTCTTGTGAGCGTCCGGTCGCTGGCCGGTGGATCCTTTGCAGGTGTCTTGACAGACTCCAGTGGCCACTTTGAGATGCGCGGCCTTACACCCGGAAATTACGAAATCGTGCTACAGGAGCCAGGTTACGAACCGACCTGGACGAGCCTGCAATTGCGCGGGCCTATGCAGCCGATAGAGCTTTATCTTAGGGCCAGCAATCGGCTGCCAAGAAAGAATGCGAATTACAGAGTATCCGTCCGGGAGCTGAAGATACCTAGCAGGGCACGCGAAGCGTTCTACAACGGATTGGAGCGTCTGGAAAAGTTTGATGCTGCCGGCGGACGAAGGCAATTCGCGCGGGCGATCACGGAGTTTTCGGAGTATTACGAAGCGTATTACCACCTGGGCGTGGCGGAGCTAAGGCTGGGCAACGACAAGAAAGCGGCGGAAGCCTTCCAAAAAGCGATCGATCTCAGCGGTGGGAGATACCCATGGGCACAATTCTCCCTTGGCTTCGTGCTATGCCGGCTCGGGAATTACGGGGAAGCAAAGAGCGTCATTGACAGAGGATTGGAGGCGGACGGTAATTCGGCCGTAGGGCGAGTCATGCTGAGTATTGTGTTCTTTGGCTTGAACCGTCTTGAGGAGGCGGAACAAAGCGCCCGCGAAGCTCTTCAGCGAAATCCGGGCCTCGCGTCGGCTCATCTAGCATTAGCGGACGTTCATGGGCGAAGGAAGGAGTACACTCTGCAACTCCACGACTTTGATGCCTATCTCAAACTGGCGCCCGACGGACCAGATCGCAGACTGGTGCGTCAATCTCGAGATGTTATTCAGCGAAAGGTGGCAGCCACTGAAGACCGCGATTAATTTTCCGTTGAGCCGCGCGACTTCCTAGGGCGACCGTTCAGGATCAATGGCCTGGTCAAGATAGATCCACAATACGCGGGCAAAGAGCGCGATCTTCGGCGCAAAGGGCAAGAACAACACGACGGCCCAGATAGTGACTTTGGTTATCCACCAGCCCGTAAGAAACAAAAGAAGCGCGGCGATTGGCGCCATAGTCAAAACTCCCAAGGCAAAACTGAAGTACATGGCGCCCAGAAAATAGCCGGGTTCCCGCTCGAATTTGAGATCACAAATGGAACAGCGCTCGCACATCTTCGGAAATCCGCGGAAAATGGAGTATTGAAAAATTGCGCCGATGCGGCAGCGCGAACAGCGCTGTTGGAGAATACTTCGCAGAGTGGACGGCTTTGCGACGGTTTCCATCGGCAGCGGCTTCTAAGCTAGGAGATAAGGAAAAGCAAGTGCGGGTGGTACGTTCGAGACAACCGACAATCAAACTGTCGCTTTAAGAAGTTCGTTTCAACCGTTTCGCCGCAGCACCACACATCCCGCCAACATGTCGTGCAGCGCCTGCTTTTTCTCGGTGAAACCCGCCATGATGTATCCAATAAAGAGAGGCACCATATTGGTGATGATTTTTCCGAAGTGCCTTCCCGTCGAGCGGGCGAAACTGACGCGTTGTCCCGCCATATCCGTTACCACGAGACCGAGGGCTTTTTTGCCAACAGTGGCCTGCCATTCCGAGCTTTCCATCAGCGCGTGGTACAACCATGTAAAAACCAAGCTAACCGTGGCGGCAAGAAAAATGAGTCCAATGAGCACGAAGATGCCGGCATCATTTAGCTCTTCGTCAGGATGGATTTGGCTGAGGAGGCCACCCAAACCCGTCAGAAAAATCAACGGAATCAGAATCAAGACAAGACCAATGCCCATCACCACGTTGTCAATGAGTAGTGCCAAAAAACGGAGCCAGAATCCGGCGTACTCCACGCGCGATGCCGCCGCATATCCGGCGTAATCGGGAATGGCTGCTGCGCTACCTCTTACTGGTACCGCAACCGATGCGGCCATCGCTGGCGAGTAGACCGGCGTAGTGGCAACGGCAAAGGCCTGTCCGCAGTTCGAGCAGAACGCGGCCCCATCCGCCATTGAAACGCCACACTTGGAACAGTACACGGTATCTCCTCGATGCAATTCCAGCCGCTTTGCGAACTCTCAGAATTGCAGCCAAATCCTACTTTTAAGCGAGGTTAGGGTCAATCCTGGACTGCATCACGCACAGAGGGCAAGAATTTCATAGAACTAGTACGAGGTCATTGTTCACAGACCTATTCGCGCATTCTCCGTATCACATTGATTTAGCAAGTTTTAGTAAGGGATGTGGAAATACATACCGTTTTGGTTCATTTCGTGCCTTCAGTTTATCCGGTCACCCATTATAATGAAACTTGCAGCTGTCGGCACCCAGCCCCCGCGGCCTTTTTCTATACATCGCTAGTTCTTTCCGTGCATCCCTAGTCGGGGGCCCCACATGCGCACAACTCTAAAAATCGTCATACCCCTGATCGTCAGTGTTGCCGCAGTGTCCTTGTTTTTTGCAGCCTACCAAGTACGTACGGAAAAACGCCTGCTGCGCAACGACCTATCGCGCCGGGCGGAGATTCTTGGCGAAAGTCTCCAGGAAAGTGTCGAGCCATTGCTTGACCGTGGGGCGGAAAAGAACTTGCAGCGTCTTGTCGAGCGGTTCGGCCAGCGGGAACACTTGAAGGGCGTAGCTGTGTACAACGGCGCCGCCGCCGCGCTGGCGATCACGCCCGGATTGTCACAAGTTTTTAGGTTGCGGCCTGGGACTGCAACGCGCGCTTTCCAGAAAAACGCGGGAGTGGGCGAATTCCTGAGCGCACAGCAGAATCCTTCTCTTAACGCAGAAGAAGCAGCTCCCATGCACATCTACGCTTTGCCGCTGCACCGTAACGGAGAAGTCGTGGGAGTGCTGGCTCTCTTCCACGACACGAGTTACATCGACGTGCAGGTCTCCCGCACCCTGCGGGATTCCCTGCTCAGCGCATTGTTTCAGACGCTTCTTATCACGGGACTTGCGCTGGTACTTGTCCGCGTGACGTTCACGGAACCGCTGACGCGCACGGCCAACTGGCTGCGAACGCTTCGAATGGGACAGCCAACCCCGACGTCAGAGCTTCCGAAAGGTGAAATCCTCGATGAAATACATCGCGAAGTAACGCACCTCGCACATGATCTGCACACCGCGCGTGCAGTTGCGGAGGTTGAAGCGCGCTTGCGTGAATCGAACGCCTCGATTTGGACGGCGGAGCGCCTGCGGGTCAGCCTGCGAAACAAACTCCAGGAGAAGCCGCTCTTCCTGGTTTCGAACCGCGAACCGTACATGCACGTGTTCAATGAAAAGGACAAATCGATCGAGATGATCGTGCCGGCGAGCGGCGTAGTCACGGCACTCGAGCCGATCCTCCTGGCATGCAACGGAACGTGGATTGCCAACGGCTCAGGCAACGCCGACCGCGAAGTTGTTGACGAGCGCGACCATTTGCGCGTTCCACCCGATCGGCCGAGTTACACACTCCGGCGCGTGTGGCTCAGCGACGAAGAAGACAAAGGTTATTACGAGGGTTTTTCCAATGAAGGGTTATGGCCGCTCGCGCACATTGCGCACACGCGACCCATCTTTCGTCCCGAGGACTGGCTGCAGTATCACAAAATCAACCGGCGGTTTGCGGACGCTGTTCTGGAAGAAATGGAGGGCACCGAATCACCGATACTCCTCGCGCAGGATTATCACTTCGCGCTGCTTCCACGGATGGTCAAGGACGCGCGGCCCGACGCTCGAATCGCGATCTTCTGGCATATTCCCTGGCCGAACGCGGAAGTTTTTGGGATTTGTCCGTGGCAGCGCGAGCTCGTCGATGGCCTTCTCGGCGCCGATCTAATTGGCTTTCACGTTCAATCGCACTGCAACAATTTTCTGGAGACGGTAGACCGCGCCCTTGAGGCGCTGACGGAATGGGACCGCTTCGCGGTAAACCGCCAGGGCCACATCACCCGCGTGCGGCCTTACCCCATCAGCGTCGCGTTCCCGGAGAATTCCAATGCGATCAGCGCGTCGCGCATCTCCGGCGAAGAACGCGCCGCGCTTTGCGACGAGATGCGCATCGAGGCTTCTCTGCTCGGCGTGGGCGTGGATCGCGTTGATTACACCAAGGGAATCCTCGAACGCTTCCGCGCCCTGGAACGCTTCTTCGAGCTAAACCCCGCCTACCAGCAACGCTTGACGTTTGTGCAGATCGGCGCACCCAGCCGGACGGACATTGAACGCTACAAGAATTTCCTCGACGAGGTCAGCGTCGAAGCGGAGCGCATCAATGCGCGCTTCCAGACGGCACGCTGGAAACCCATCGTGTTTCGCAAAAAACACCATTCGCACGAAGAGATCGCGCGTTTTTACCGCGCTTCGTCTTTCTGCATGGTGACCTCGCTGCACGATGGAATGAATCTGGTGTCCAAGGAATACGTAGCCTCGCGCGAGGACGAGCAGGGAGTGCTGATCCTCAGCACTTTTGCAGGCGCAGCGCACGAACTTTCGGACGCGCTGCTGGTCAATCCCTATGACGTTTCGCAACTCGCGGATTCCATCCATCGGGCGCTGGAGATGACCGAAGAGGAGCAAGCCCGGCGGATGCAGCGCATGCGACACACGGTACGCGAACATAACATCTATCGGTGGGCTGCGAATCTGCTCTCTGACCTAACGGAGATTCGCGTCGAATTGACGGAACGAATGGAGGCGCCCCAGGCAACATGATCAGGCAAGTTACGTCCATGATCTTGCGGCGCGGCGAGAGCGCTTCCGCATTGTTCAGCGAAAAGGAGTCTTTCACGTGAACGCGGCGGAAACCCCGTTCGAATTCGTCACCGTTTCGTATCTCACGCGAATCGGCAACCAATCCGCCGGGACACTCGCGGAGTTATTAACCGGGTTGGAGCACTGCAGCGACGCATCCATTTTTCATCACACGTTTCAAACCCTGGGCAGCCATCACTTCCTGACCGAGGGTTTTTCGAACGACTTCGCGCAATGGCTGCTTTCGGACACGAATCGAAACGATCTTGCCGAACAGCTTGCGGTGCTCGACATTCGCGACTACGTTTCGATCGCGGCGTTGCGCAGCGACCTATGCCGCGTGGTCGCCGACTATTGCACGGCCTATCCACACTTCGCGGGCCAGTCCGCGCTGGAACGGTTTTATTTTTGCGAGAGCGTGGAAGTCACTGTCCCTCTCGGCCGGAACGCCCGAACGCTGGATGAATTTCGCGATGGCATAGCGCATCTCAGCCATTCCGGTTTCTATTTTCATTTTATTTCTTCCCGGCTGAGACTGCAGCTGCGGACCAACGACTTCTCGCACTGGCTTGCCGACGGATTGGGATTGCGAACGCTCAGTGAAAGCGTGAACCACATCGATATCTACACCAACACCTTGGACAGCGCGCGCGCCAAACTCCTCAGGCTAATCGATCGTGAAAGGAGAAAAACATGAGCGAGACGCTGGCACTCGGACGCATTCCGCTGGATGACTATGCCGAGTTGCTTGGCGCGGGTGAAATCGAGGAGCTGCGGGCGCTGGCGAGTCCGCTGCATGGGCGGAGCATCCAGATGGTGAATTCGACAGCCGTTGGCGGCGGCGTGGCGGAAATCCTCACTCGTCTGGTGCCTTTGGCGGAAGAGCTGGACCTGAACATCAAATGGGAAGTAATAAGCGGCGGCGAAGATTTTTTTGAGGTAACCAAAGCGTTCCACAATGCGTTGCATGGAGCGCCGTATCACGCGAGCCAAAAAGACTTTGATATTTTCCTGGCCTACAACCAGAGGAATCGCGAGAAGCTCGCACTGGATGGCGAATTCGTGGTCATCCACGACCCGCAGCCGGCGGCGCTCATCGAGGCGCGCAAGCCAGGAGCGAATCATTGGGTGTGGCGCTGTCATATCGATTTGTCGCATCCCAACCGGGCGGTATGGGATTTTCTGGAGCAATTTGTCTCTAAATATGACGGTGCGATGTTTTCTTCGCCGGAGTTTTCGCGGCAGCTTCCTATTCCGCAATACCTTTTTTACCCGGCCATCGATCCGCTTTCGGAAAAGAATTGCGAATTGGAGCAGGAGTTTATCGCGCAAGTGCTTATGCGCTACGGCATCGATCCCCAGCGCACAATTCTCACGCAAATATCCCGGTTCGACCGGCTGAAGGATCCCGTTGGGGTAATTCGTGCCTATCGTATCGTAAAGCGATATTTCGATTGCCAACTGGTCCTTGCGGGGGGCAGTGCGTCGGATGATCCTGAAGGGTCTGTAGTACTAAAAGAAGTTTTGCGAGAAGCCGACGGCGACCCCGACATCAAAGTGCTGGAATTGCCGGCCTGGGCGCCTCTGGAGGTGAATGCGTTGCAGCGCGCATCGACGATTGTGCTCCAGAAAAGTTTGCGCGAAGGATTCGGGCTCACGGTGTCGGAAGCGCTGTGGAAGAAAAAACCTGTAGTGGCTTCGGCGGTTGGTGGGATTCCAATCCAGATTATTCACAAGCACACCGGATTGCTGGCGCATTCGGTAGAAGGCACTGCGTATCAGATTCGCTTTCTACTGTCGCATCCGGAGATTGCCACAAAGCTGGGGGAGCACGGGCACGAGCACGTAAAGGAGAATTTTCTCATCACCCAAAAACTGAAACGGTACCTGACGCTCCTGCTGACCCTGGCCCGTGGATCGTGAGAGGCCCGTAAGTCCACTGGCAACTCTATGTTGGGGGATCTCATCTAAGGAGAAGAGGCAGAAGCTTCACCCCACCCGAAGCCAGCCCTGCTTTTTGCAATCCTATTACATCTGTGCAAGGAGAACACGAATGAAGCGTGTCGCACTTCTGCTATTTGTGACAGGTTGGCTGATGCCGCTGGCCAAGGCGCAAGATCACTATCAAGTGGGCGGCTACGGCGATTATTTCCGTATCTCACAAACAAAAACCAACATGGCTGGGCTGGGAGCACGAGTGGGTTACAAGGCGTTTTCGCACGTCATGCTAGAAGGCGAGATGAATTATGACTTCGAACAAGCCTTCACCGAGGGATTTACGAACCCGAGCAATCCCACCAGCGTCACATTTGTTCCTAGCAATCTCAGAGTCCTGCATGGACTCTTTGGCCCCAAGATTGTGGCTGGCCACGGCGCGATTCGTCCCTTCCTGACACTGAAGGGAGGTTTCATTAATTTTAGGCTGGATGCCAGAAACCCTAGTTTCTCGACGTTTGTGAGCTCGGTGAACAATTTGCGAGCGAACAACGTGAGCGGAACGCTTTATCCGGGGGCCGGACTGGAAGGGCATATTGGTCCAGTGGGTCTACGACTTGAAGCAGGCGATGAAATGTACTTCGCCGGCAGCGCTCATCATAATCCACGTATAGCCTTCGGACCGTTTCTTCGATTCTAAAGATCGAACCTCTCCGCAGCCGCCGAGTCATCATTTCACGCTCCGCTCTTTCAAGTAAGAAGGAGCGGGGCGTTCGACTTTCGGCCGTTCACTCTCTCTAACGCATCCAAGACTTCGTTCAGGTCTGGCAGATGGTTTCTCCGGACATCATTGCGACGCAGCAGATTTGTCACCGAGAGCGCTGCCGAAATGTTCGTGATGCTGACGAAGAAGGAATTGGTCGGTCATACCGGCAATGTAATCGCAAACGATGACGTGCCGCGATTCCGTTTGCGCAAGTTCTTCATAGAACGACGGCATCGTACCGCGACGATCTGCATAGTAAATGAAAAGTTCCTCCAAACACTTCACGGAGCGGGCGCGGTCCTCCGCGATGGCGGGGTGGTTGTAAATGCGTTTGAAGAGGAACCGCTTAAGCTCACCGTTTCGGGCAGCCGCAGCATCGCTGAAGCCAGCGAGGCGATTTGGCGCCTGGCGAATGTCTTCCACGGAGGAAGTATGGGAAGCCAGGACGCGCTGCTGGGTAGTCTCAATTAGACTAGTTGCCAAGGCATCCAAAACACGTTTAAGGGCTTCGTTGAAGACGAGCTTTTGACGGGCGCCGCGATGCGCGGAATTGACTTGCGCGTAGACTTCGCCAAAAAACGGAACTTCCTTGCACAAGACAACGAGATCCAGAAGCCCGGCTTCAAGCGCGTCGTCAGTATCCGCAGTGTTGTACGCAATCTCATCGACCCAGTCGATGAGTTGCGCTTCTAAAGGCGGGCGCAAATCCAGAAGATACTCCGCAAGCGACGGAAATTCCGCAGCGGAATAATCGCGCGAATGCTTGATGATGCCTTCGCGAACTTCAAATGTAAGATTCAACCCCGGAAAATCGAGGTACCGCTGCTCGAACTGTTCGACGATGCGCAGCGCATGCAGATTGTGATTGAAACAACCGCCTTGTTCGCGCATCAATTCGTCAAGTTTGCGTTCGCCGGCGTGGCCGAATGGCGGATGACCGATGTCATGGACAAGAGCGAGCGTTTCGGCAAGCTCCGTGTTCAATCCCAGTGCTGAAGCAACGGTACGGGCAATTTGCGCGACTTCCAGCGTATGCGTCAGGCGATTGCGGAAATGGTCCGAATAGCGCGTAGTGAATACTTGCGTCTTGGCTTCGAGGCGGCGAAACGCACGGGAATGGATAATCCGATCGCGGTCACGCGCGTAGTCACTGCGGTAAGGGTGAGACGGTTCGGGATAACGCCGCCCGCGGGACCGTTCGGCGAGCATCGCCCAGGGAGCAGGAGTGGTGACTGGTTCGATGGGCCGCTCCGTCATATTCCGGCTGAACTACGCGAATGCTCAGGTCGCAGGGCAAATCAGGATTTCGGCGAAAGCGTATCCAGGCCGCGATCGGCTTGATCCGCAATCGTGGTGTCCGGAAATTCCTTTTTGATTTGCTGGTAGATGCCGGCGGCCTCCTTCGGATTGGAATTGCGAAGGACGCCTGCAAGTTCTAGAAGCACCAGTGGCCGCGGTACAAGAGCACTCTGCTTGTCCGCCAAGGCGCGAAAGATTTTGATGGCATCATCTGGCTTGCCGGTGCGGGAGTAAATGATCGCCGTCTGATACTGCGCCATGGCCGCGAGCTCTTTGTCGCTGCCTCCACTGATCTTCTTCAGTTCTTCGAGGGCCTGATTGTGGCGATCGAGGTCCTCAAGACAAAGCGCCGCGTAGTAGCGTGCGAGCTTCCCGGGATTCGTGCTGGGATATTTGTCGGCAACTTTGCTGAACTTTTGCATGGCGTCCTGGGCACGCGCTGCTTCATCGGCAAAGAAAAGGGCGTTGGGGTCAGAGGGGTCAGGAGCTGAGGCGATGCGGCCCTGATAGGCCTTCATCGCGACGTCAAAAACAGCCGATGCGTCCACAGTCTGCCGGTCGATATAAAACTTCCAGCCCCCGTAGCTGAGCGCCACAAACAGGGCGACCAACACGACGATGAGCGTAAATTGCCCGTGAGAGATGACAGCTTCGGCGCCGTGCTCGATGGTTTCCTTGATTTTGTCCTGTTTTAGCTCTTTGCGCGAAATATGTTCGGACACACGAACTCTCCTGATTGGTTTGGAATGTATGATTCTAGCACAAGAGGCTGATCACCGATGGTCCGGACATGGGCTTCGGACGCGCGCCGCAGATTTTACCCTTCCGTCCGAAAAACACTGGGCGAGTCCCAAAGGGAATCGAATGGTGCTAATTTTATAGCATGCAGACAGCTTGCATTCACTGTGGCGCCGAACACTTGCTGAAAGATGGGGGATTCGGCGGCCATACGAAAGTGCAATTCAAATGTTCGAGTTGCGGGAAGACCACGATTGTGGAGATCAAGCGGCGCGTGGATTCGACAGTCGTGATGTCCCCGCTTCCCTCGTTTGCAAAGGCTAACGCCACAAGTTCAAATCTGAATTTGCCGCCCGCCGATCCCGGGTTGCGCCTCCCTGAAAACGCGAAAGTTGTGCTCAACATTCTGTCAGGCCCATCGAAAGGCGAAAGTCACACGCTGAAAAAACCGCGGGTTTTGCTGGGCCGCAAGGGGGCCGATATTCCGGTGAATGATCCTGAGATTTCGCGGCATCACTGCCTACTAGAAGTAAGGGACACGCACATTAACCTCAAGGACCTGGATTCGACTAATGGCACTTTCTTCGACGAAGAGCGCGTGCGGGCGGCCATGCTGCGTGACGGCACGGAGTTTCGAATCGGCGGTAGCCTTATTCGCGTGAATTTCCAGAAGAAGTAGCCGGTCCTCCATTCTCCTCAAGGCAGCTCCTTGGCGGTGGATTCCTGCGATTCGCGTTGTGAGATACTAGCGCCGAGTACAAGATAAACCGGAGCCCGATGATCCGTCTCTCCGTCTGCATAATTACCCTCAATGAGGAACACAACTTGGCGCGAGCTCTGGAATCAATCCGGGGAGTTGCCGATGAGATTGTGGTCGTAGATTGTGGAAGCCGCGACTGCACTGGGGAAATTGCGAGAGAGCACGGCGCGCGGGTAATTACGAACGCGTGGACAAATTTTGCAGAACAGAAAAATATCGCTGCGGCAGCCGCGAACAACGATTGGATTCTGTCACTGGATGCTGATGAAGAGCTGAGCAGCGAATTGCGCGACGCAATGCTCGCCTGGAAGCACAAAGAACCAGAATTTGCAGTTTACGAGTTTGCGCGGCGAGCCTGGTACGTTGGAGGCTGGATCAATCACTCGGGATGGTATCCGGACCGTCAACGGCGGCTATACCGCCGCGATGCGGCACGTTTCTTGGGAATCGTGCACGAGGCACTGCAATTCCCGGGCGAGCCGGGGCGACTTGGCGGAGACTTGCTTCATTACACGATTCGCTCTTTTTCGGAACATGAGGAGAAGGTCGACCGGTACACCACGCTTGCGGCGCAGCAAATGTGCGCTGCCGGGAAGCAGAGTTGGCGGGCAGCGATGTGGCTGGCAACGCCATGGAACTGGTTTAACAGTTATGTGCTACACCTCGGATTTCTCGACGGTTCTCGCGGATGGGTCATCTCGCGGATGGCGGCGCGAAGCACATGGTTGAAGTTCAAGAAGCTTGGGGAGCTCGTTGAATCAGGGCGGCACGCGGGCACGCACTCATCATGAGGATCCTGTATGTGGACCTCGAGCGGGAATGGCGCGGCGGGCAAAGTCAGGCACTGCTGACCGTAAGGGGACTCCGCGCTCTCGGGCACGACGCGCAATTGCTTTCCGTGTGGGAATCGCCGCTTGCTCGCCGCGCGGCGGCAGCTGGCATTCCAGTGCACGACGTCGCTAAAAAGGCGCGGCGAGCCAGCGCAGCTCTTCTTCTTCGTAAATTGCCTTCCCTGCAGAATTACGACGTTCTTCATGCCAATGAGCCCCACGCGCTTACCGCCGCGTGGTTGGCTGGAGCGCAAGAGCGTACTAGCATCGTGGTTTCTCGAAGAGTGGCGTATCCGCTCTCGGCCAGTGGACTGGCGGGGAAGCGCTATCAGATAGCGCGGCGCATCGTGGCAATTTCCCACTTCGTGGAGAAAAGCGTCTTGGAATCGGGCGTGCCACACGAAAGATTGGCTATCGTCTATGAAGGCGTGGAGGTTCCCCCTTTACCGACGCAGGAAGCACGGCAACAAGCACGGCGGCGATGGAGCGTAACTGAGAACGAAAAACTTTTGGGATGCATCGGGTATCTGTTGCCCGAAAAAGGCCAGGAAATCGCCATACGCGCGCTTTCAACCATAGGCACGAAGGTTCCCCGAGCGCGTCTGCTGTTGGCTGGTGACGGCCCCTCCCGCGCTGGCCTAGAAGCGCTAGTGCAACAACTGGGGATGCAAGACAAAGTGATCTTTGCGGGGTTTGTTGAGGACGTGACCCAAGTTTACGCCGCACTCGATGCTTTTGTGTTCCCGTCGTTGGCTGAACCGCTTGGCACTTCGCTACTGGCGGCCATGGCTTGGGGACTTCCAGTGCTGGCGGTGGCGAGCGGTGGCGTGCCAGAGTATGTAAGAGACGGCGACAACGGATTGTTGGCGGCGCAACCTGATCCGAAGCTATTTTCGACCAGCATGTCGAGGCTACTGAATGACGACTCGTTGGGAATCACACTTGGCCAGAACGCGCGGCGCACCATCGCGGAACAGTTTTCAGCGGGCCGAATGGTCGAAAACACGATTCACATGTACGAGGATGTCTTGCAAGAGACGAAGAAGAGTTGAACAGCTCAAGCCGGGCGTCGAAAAAACACGTCCGATACAGTCCCGTCAAATTCCACTAAAATTACGACTTTGATGAAGCGCGGTAAGAAAAAGCCTGAAGCGCTTAGCAGATACTTTATGTTCCGCTAAGCGCTTCAGGCTTTCTTACAAATTTTGCGTCAGTTTTCTGTCTTCTCTTTTGTTCCAGGCGTTTCCCTCCTATCCGCTCGCCGTTTTATACGTCAAGCTATCTTGGGGATTGAACTACCCATCGCCCCTTGGGCTCGAGGAACTCCACGCCAATGGCAAAGCCGTCGCCTTGCAATGGCTGGCAGTATGCAACGCGGCCCGAGGAACGAAACTCTCCAGTGCGTGAGGCAAATACCAGGGGTTCGCCTGGTTGCCAGCGGCGCCCACTAACCACGCGAGCGCCACGCGCACTCACATTCTCAGTAAAAGTAGACTCCGAGCCAGGCGCCTCACGATGCCCATCGATAAGAACGGGGATTTCCATCGGGATACGGCTTTCGGCTCTGTGAAAAGCAAATCTCTTCGCGTCAGGCATGCTCCAGCTCATCCTCACAGGCACGCGGCAATGCGCGTTAGATTTTGAACGCTGCTCTTGCCATGGTGCTTCATGGCATAGAGCGCGCGATCGGCGGCGCCAAGAAGTTTCTCCGGCGAGTCACCATCTTCCGGGAATGCTGCGACACCCGCACTCACGGATAGCTTGGGGTGCTCCGGCTCAGAGGAGAGCCGCTCGCGGATTCGAGAGACCACGCGCGATGCAACGTCCTTGCCGGCCTCCGGCAGAACCAGTGCGAATTCGTCGCCGCCGTATCGCGCCGCTGTGTCGATCGCCCGGGAATGATTGCGCAGAATCTTGGAGATGCGCACCAGCGCGCGGCTGCCGGTCAGATGCCCGTACTGATCGTTGATTATCTTGAGTCCGTCCATGTCGAGAAGCACGACACTGAACGAGCGCTGCGTGCGGCGGGAACGGTCCAGCTCCGCCTCGAGAACGCTGATAAGACGACGGTAATTCGACAACCCAGTCAGCGGATCGGTGACCGCCATCGAGCGTACTTGCTCGAAAAGGCGCGCTTGATCCAGCAAAGCGCCCGAAAGCATCACGATGTAACTAATCGTCTTGCTTACTTCCGCCAGAAAGAAAGGGCCATCGAAAAGCTGCCGGGAAAACGCCGCTGATGCGTGGCAGACCACATTGAGCGAGGCCACGAAAAAGAGAGAATGATCGAAGAGAGTAGCCGTGCTTTTCTTGTCCCTGTCGTCCTTCAGGCGTTCACGAAAGCAGATTGCGGCGATCAAGAATAGCGCGGCTGGAAGCAAATCCCAGGGACGAGACAGAAAGTTTGCAGCATGCGAAATGGGAGCGGCCGGCGCGGCAAGAAACGCGGCGCTCGTAGTGTAGGCAGCCAGGGCTACAACCAACAGTGCAGCGGCGGTTTCCTTGCTGGGCTGCCGGGCCGTAGGCATATAGCGTTCCACGGCGATGGCTGCGAGCAGGAGGACAGCGAGCAACGTGCGGCTTACCATCCAACCCATAGGTATTCGGGACAGCGCAAGGGCGCCGGAGAGCAGCCAATCGTCCAGGCCAAAGCAGCCGACGGTCTCAATGATGCCTGAGAGCACGAATCCAAATGCAAGGATCAATGCCGTTCGATCATGCGTGCCACGGAAGCGAACCAAAGCATTGGCGGCGTAACAAAAACTGACGAGCGTGCCGCCAACCTCCAGATACAAATAGCCTTGCGGGGTGCCGGCGACACTGATTTGGCGCAGGTAGAAGACGACGGCGAGAAATAGGGCGAAGGAAGCCGCGCCGGACGCGACCAGGACACGCTTATGAAGATTCTGCGTGGCGACTGAATCGCGGCCTCTGCGGAGAAACCCGATGATCGTGCCCCAAACACCCACAAAATCCCCCAAATGCCGAAGAAAAACTGCCAACTAACGAGGAATGCAAGTTTGTGCCCTTTTCTGGCTGGAAATTCATGCTTGTAAAACATTGAAATTACATGACTTAGAAGTGCTGCTTTAGAGCAAGAGGAGTACTACGATATTGCGAGACACTGCGAAAGTCTACAGTTTTCGCTAATTGAGACGCTATCGGTTTTGTTTCGTTAGAGTTACCGGGCGCATGGCCAGTATCAGGGAGAGAATGCGGGACTGTCTCAGTCTGAGACATTCTCACCTTTGAAACAGTCGCGTGGGCGGACCTAAAAGTCTGAGCTACAGCTTCGGCTTTGACGGAGGCAGCTCCCGGGCAGCCACCGTGTCGCTGAATCCACTGGTCTTATGCGAACCATCACAGAAAGGCTTATTGGCAGAGTGCCCGCAGCGGCAGAGGCTGACCACTGTGCGGCCCGCCAGCCCAAACGCATTGCCCAGAGGATCGACAATTTCAAAGTCGCCTTCGACCCGGATTGATCCGTTGTGATTCACCGTAATTTTCGTAGCCGCCATGTTTTCTCCTGAGCAATTGGGAGTATGCCGACTCTTCCACGCAGCGGCAAGCCTAAATGACCAGCACCCCGGCGAGAACCATCGAGGCGCTCTAGTTACACAGCGAAATGCCGAAGAAAGAATTAGTACTTTGGAACGGACGGATCCACCTCGTCGGACCACGCGAGGATGCCGCCCTTCAGGTTGAGGATCTTGCGGAAACCCGCTTTTCGCAGGAAGTCCACGGCTTCGGCAGAACGCTTTCCGCTGCGGCAGTGCGCCACGATCTCGCGGGATGAATCCAGTTCGTGCACACGCCGCGTCAGCTCCCCGAGCGGAAGCAGATGCCCCTTCAAATTGCAGATCTGGTATTCGTGGGGCTCGCGCACGTCGAGGATGAACAAATCATCTCCACGATCGAGGCGGGCCTTGAGTTCGCGCGGAGTAATTTCCGGTACTTGCACGGTTGGACCCGGAGCTTCTTCCCCGCGCACACCGCAGAACTGGTAATAGTCGATCAGCTTGTTGATCGTGCGGTGGGTTCCGCACATCGGACAATTCGGATTCTTGCGGAGCTTGAGCTCGCGGAACTTCATGCCGAGAGCGTCAAACAAAAGCAAGCGCCCCACGAGATTGTCCCCGCGGCCGAGGATCAGCTTGATCGTTTCCATCGCCTGGATAGAGCCAACGATTCCGGGCAGAACGCCGAGCACTCCGCCTTCTGCGCAGGAAGGCACAAGTCCTGGCGGAGGCGGTTCAGGATAGAGGCAGCGATAGCATGGACCGTCAGGCATGCCAAACACGGTAGCCTGTCCTTCAAACCTGAAAATGGAGCCATAGACGTTTGGCTTACCTAACAAAATGCAAGCATCGTTCACAAGATACCGCGTGGGGAAATTGTCGGTGCCGTCGACGATGATGTCGAAGTCCTTGAAGAGTTCGAGCGCGTTGGCGCTGGTCAGTTGTGTCTCGAACGACTGAATCTGAATGTCCGGATTGAGGTTCGCAAGGCGCGCGCGCGCGGCTTCGCTCTTTGGTTTGCCGACGTCGCTGGTGCCAAACGTAACCTGGCGCTGGAGATTGGTGGAGTCGACGACGTCGAAGTCAACCAGCCCCAATTTGCCGACGCCTGCGGCGGCAAGATACAAACCGAGCGGCGCGCCAAGTCCACCCGTGCCAATGAGCAGCACCTTAGCGTTCTTCAGCTTGAGCTGCCCCTCCATGCCGACTTCCGGCATGATGAGATGACGGCTGTAACGCAGAATTTCTTCGTTGGAAAGGCTCGCTGCCGGTTTCGCGCCGGTCTGCGGCTGTACAGTAGTTGCCATTGTTGCTCCTTGCTCCTCTACGATGCTATTCCATAGCCGGAACGCCGCCAGCGATGGACGGAATGATGCTGATCGTGTCGCCGTCCTTCGTGGGCGTGTTCTCTTTCGCCAGATAGCGAATGTCTTCGTCGTTCACATACACATTGACGAAGCTGCGTAGTTTGCCGTCCTCAGTGAAGAGATGCTTGCGCAAGTCGCCGAATTCCGTAGTCAAATGGCCGAGAGCTTCTCCGACTGTCCGGGCATTGAACTCCGCCGAATCGCGCTTCCCCGCGTAAGGACGGAGCGGCGATGGAATCATTACTTTCACGGGCATTTCTATTTCTCCATTGTGCCTGCGGAAATCTCAGGCTTGCACTGCGGCGCGATGGCGAATCTTAATTCCCTCGGGCGAAAACTCCTTGCGGTCGTCATTCAAACGCCAGGAAGTCATCTCCTCGGGCGCGCCGTTCTGCACGCTCACAATGATGTAGCTGTACCATGGCCAAGCATGGTCGCGGTCATATTCGCTTGGCCGCGCCGGATGGTCCGGATGCGAATGGTACCAGCCGACCACTTCGAGGCCCTGATCGCGCGCCGCCTTTTCCGCTGCTAGAACGTCTTCCGCAGTCACCGAAAATCGATTGCGCGACGAATCGTCCCGCCGATTGACCAGAGGAAAGAGTTGCAGAATCTCCCGTGAGGGCGTTTGCAAATCTTTCCGTGCATCACGACCCAAGACAAGCCCCGAATCGCGTCCGAGCAACGCTCCACAGCATTCGTGCGGGTAGGTCTCCGCGCCATGCGCGCGAATCTTCTCCGCAAGCTGTCCGCTGATCCAAAGCGCCTCTGCATCCGCCATAGTCATTCTTCGTCCCAAAAACGTTCATTCAAATACTTCGACGCGGAATCCGCAAAAACGGTGACCATCACGGCATGATCATTTTTCGGGATTCCAGCCGCAACCTTAAAGCACCCCAGCAGAGCCGCCGCCGCGCTCGGGCTCACGAGTAAGCCCTCTTCGCGCGCCAACCTTTTCACGAACCTATAGGCTTCCTCCGTGGAGACTCCCAAATTCTCGTCGGCGAGGGTGTCGTCGTAAATCGCCGGACGGATGGCCGTCGGCATGTGCTTCCATCCCTCCAGGCCATGGAAGGATGCGTCTGGCTGCAAACTCACGCAACGGATTGCTGGATTGAGCTCTTTGAGCCGTCGCGTGGTGCCGACAAACGTGCCGCTCGTGCCAAGCGCCGCGACAAAATGCGTGACACGACCGGATGTTTGCTGCCAAATCTCCTTAGCCGTAGTGCGATAGTGCGCTTGCCAATTCGCGGGATTGCTGTACTGGTCAGGGTAGAAATATTTTTCAGGATTTTTCTCAACAATCTCGTGCACCTTGCGAATTGCGCCGTCGGTGCCTTCATCACCGGGTGTGATCACCAGCTCCGCGCCGAGCGCAGTCAGAATCCGCTTCCGTTCGTGCGATGCGCTATCCGGCAGGCAAAGTTTAACCGGAAAACCGAGCGCCGCACCGACCATGGCGTAGGCAATGCCGGTGTTGCCGCTGGTCGCGTCAACAATGGTCTTGCCGCTTCGCAGCGCTCCACCTGCGAGGCCATCCTGAATCATGCTGAGTGCTGGGCGGTCCTTTACCGATCCCCCAGGGTTGAACCATTCGGCCTTGGCGCAAAACTCGACATTCGGTAATTCCTGGCTAATGCGCTCCAGCCGCAGCAAAGGCGTATTCCCAATGCGGTCCAGCAGCGATTCCCCGGCTCGGCCCGGTTGAGCCGCTTGGTGAGGCTTTGATTCGCCAGCGGATGCGGCGATGTGGCCAATGGTAGCCATAAGTGTAGGTTCGAGACGCTCCTCCCGGCCCAGGGGCTATGGATATCCGACCATTTTACTCCGAATTGGATGCGGCAGCCTAGCCCGGAGATATGGCGTGGTCTGAGTCACTTTACAGACGGGCAGGTATCCATTAGCCTGAATAAACCATGTGGAATGTCAAAGAGCGGTTCTCGCCAAAAGCGATTGAAAGTCTCGCGGCGCTGGGGTTTGCCGTAGGAAGCACGCGCGGCGTAGTCCGCGTCGAAAAATACGGGTGCGGCGCGGAGTTCCGCAAAGGCCCTGACGATCTTTACCAGATGACCGTCACTCCCACCATTATGCTGAAGGGCAAGTTCACGAGGCTGTGGGACGCGGGCTACCAGAAGTTTTTGCTCACCGACGACGGACAAAAATTGCCGGCCCTCGCGACGCATCTGCAAAACCTGCGAAAGTTCAACGAAGAGCTGCGCACGGCACTGGGCATTCCAACGTTTTACAACGAGGCCCTCGGTTCCGTCAGCCAGCTTAGCGTTTACGACCGCGTCAAAGGGCGCAAAGGCGCAGTCCCGGATGAAACTGTTGGCGCGCACGAGGCCGGCGGCGGGCACTGATCGGATTTTCTGCCGCGAAATTCCAACTTGCGATTTCAGTCTGCTTTGGCATCCTGAAGTTGCCTCCGGAACTGTTCCAGATCCACGCGATGTTTCGCGGCTTTTTTCCGCCCGATGAAGATCACCGGAACATCCCAACCGTAGCGCTCGATTAGAACAGGGTCAGCATCTATATCGACTTCACGGAGGCAAGCGCCAAATTCGCGCACGAGCGGCGCGATGGCAGACTTGGCTTCGTCGCAAAGGTGGCAACCGGGACGCGAGTAGAGAGTAACGTCGCGGGGCCCGGAGGCAGCAAGGCGGGCGTCTTCGGGATGAGCGCTCATCGTTTGAGTGCGCACCTGCATCTTAACGGGAAGCCAGCGCCGCTGGAAAGGATGAGCGCATACTATCAAGGCAGACGGTGCGAAGCGTTTCAGAAGAGGCGGAGCGAATGGGAAGAGTCGTAGCGCTGATGGACGATTTGTTCTTCCAGATGAAGCTGGCGGAAACCGCGAAGCAGGTTGGCGTGGAAGTGAAAGTGGCGGTGAATAGCGAGGCCTTGATGGGACTCATGGCGAGCGAGCCAAAGCTGGTCATCGTGGACTTGAACGCGCGGAGCCAGCCCATCGCGGCGATTGAAAAGTTGCGGCAGGCGCGGAAGGACGTTCGCGTGGTCGGTTTTCTGTCGCACGTGCAAAGAGATCTTGCTGTTCAAGCGCAAGCCGCTGGCTGTGACGAAGTTCTGCCGCGTTCGAGCTTCACTCAAAATTTGGCTGCGATCCTGAGCGCGGCAAAGGATTGATGTGAACGCGGCTAAATCGAACGCTCTCGAACAAATCTTCTTCGTGAGCTGCGCCGTTCTGCTGACTGGCGCCAGCGTGCTTGCGCAAGATACCAGCAGCACGCCCAGCAGTAGTTCAGCGAGCGCACCAAGCGAGACAGTAAATAATGCCGGACCCGGCGCCGCATTAAAAGGCGCACTTTCCGCGGCTTGTTCCCAAAATCAAATTGAGTTCGTTCGTTTTCTCACGGCTCGCAACAAAGAAGCGTTTTCCCGCATGACGCCGCCAGCCCGCCTCGCGTTCATGAAGCGCTTCGTGCTGCTGAATGAGCCGGGCAAACCCACAGTTTCGGCAAATCCCTCCGGGCGCCCCATTCTTCGCTGTGAGACTCCTGACGTCACCACCGAAATGCAGATCGGTGGCGCCGATCTCCGAGACAATATTGTGTTTTTTCCGATGGAGCTGCGCAATGCCGCGGACACGACAGGCGCGAGCGTTCATCGAATTACTTTAGGCCTACTCCGCGAGAATGGGGAATGGAAGCTGCTCTCGCTCGGTCTCCTTCTCCTGGACCTTCCTTCGCTGGAAGTCGAATGGGATGCCGCCGAGGTGGAACAAACGGAAAAAAGCGCCCTGGAAACTCTGAACAAAGTTGCCGGCGCCGTCGAAGCTTACCGCAATAAGTATGCGCACCTGCCCGAATCGCTCGCCAGACTAGGTCCGCCGCTCCACGGCGCAGCGAATGGCGAAGCTGCCGGGCTACTCGATTCCGATCTCGCGAACGGAATGAAAAACGGCTACACCGTTCGCTACGTGATTGTCGGCGCGAGCACGCTAGGTGCTCCGGCTAAATACGAGCTGGCGGCGACTCCTCTGCAATACGGGCGCACCGGACGCCGCTCGTTCTTCCGCGATTCGGGCGGTGTTACGCATGCCGCTGATCGGCACGGTGCGGTCGGCAGTGAAACGGACCCCAAGGTGGAATAGAACTTCTGCCAGATCGTCCCCGTTAACGTAACAGGCGCTTAGCACTTTCATGGGTTTGTGCGCCGAGAGACTTGGCGCTACTATCGTGCGATTCACTATGCCTCGAAAATCCCCATGGCGACTCCCGCTTTTTCTCTTCGCCGTTTCCCTGCTCGCTCCTGTTCGCGCGTTGGCGCGGCCGCAAAGCAATTTCACGTACGGACCACTGCCCGTCTTCGAACTTCACAGCGGCTTCTGGATCAATCTTCATCACACGCTCTATCACGAAGCCAAATTGCGGGCAGCCTCCGCCCGGCCGGACAAGGGTGCCAGGACGTCAGATCCAACTCTGAACACCGGGCCGGATGCGAAACCCGCTCTTACTTCCTCGGAACAGCACATCTGGGATGATGCCGTCGCGTACTACGTCTCGAACTACGCCACCAAGGATCTGCTCTTTTCCACCGAGCTCATCCAGCTAAAAGATCAACTCGGCGATTTTGAGGATTGCGATGAACTCTCTGGAAGGAAACGAAGATTCTGCGACGCAGGCCTGCCCGCAAAGCTGACGCAAGTCCTGGAATCCGCCGCGCCCGTTTACCGCGCGCATCTTTGGCCGGAGCACGACCGCGCTAACCGTCGCTGGATTATGCGCGTCGCCCCGCTTGTGCGCGAACAAGGTGTGGGCCTCTCAGAACGGCTTGCGGATATTTACCAGGCGCGCTGGCCGCGCGAGAAAATCCGCGTCGACCTAACAGGCTATGCGAATTGGAGCGGCGCCTATACCACCGCCGATCCCTTGCGCGTTACGATCTCCAGCCTGGACTCTCGCAATCAAGGCGCTGCGGCTCTGGAAGTTTTATTCCACGAGGGTTCGCACGGTATCGCCGAGCCTGTGCAGGCTGCCATCATCCGCGAATGCCACCAGCGTGACAAAGCCATCCCTCGCGACCTTTGGCACGCTCTGGTTTTCTACACCACAGGTGAGGTCATCCGGCCAGTGCTCGGCTCCTCCGGTGCGACCGCTGGAGACCAGGATGGCAGCGTCCCTGGCGGCGGCTACACTCCTTACGCTTTGCGCGAGGGCCTCTATCAGCGTGGTTGGAGCGAGTATTTCAAGCTGCTGCAAAAATTCTGGCAGCCCTACCTCGATGGCCACGCTTCCTTCGATGACGCCATTGCTCGCATGGTCTCTTCACTTTAATCCTCAAGCCGCGGCTGCCGCTTCTGCATCGGCCAATTGTTCGCGGGGTACCAATGTGCTAGGCTTCCCTTTGCAAGAAATCGCCCGGCCCTGCGCCAAGCAAGCCCCTGCGACGCGCGCCTTTTCTGCCGTTCGTCTCCGATAGACCACTCGTTTACGGGAAAGTCTCTCTGGGAAGAACCAAAGCCAGGGCGAGGCGGCCGCTCCGAGGTTGCGTAGGAAACGACCTGACTTTGCGGGGTCGCACCGGAAAAGGAAACGGACAAGCCCATGCCCGGCCAACAAACAGCCTCGAAAACCGAGAAGGAAACGGTCGAGATCAAGCTGGCGCATTCCCCGGATTCCGATGATGCCTTCATGTTTTATGCCCTCGCCACTCATAAGCTTGCCACGCCCGGCTACAAGTACACACACATTCTGTCGGATATTCAATCGCTCAACGAAGCCGCACTCAGCGAAACGTACGACGTTACCGCGATCAGTTTTGCCGCCTATCCTGTCATTCGTGACAAGTACATCCTGCTTGATTGCGGCGCCAGCTTCGGCGAGGGCTACGGCCCCATCGTCGTTTCCACCAAATCGCTGAAGCCCGCCGAGCTTGCGGGCAAGCGCATCGCCGTGCCCGGGCTAAAGACCTCCTCCTATCTCTCTCTTAAACTCTACGAGCCAAATTTTGAACCTGTGGTGATGCCCTTCGACAAGATCATCGACGCCGTTCAGAAAGATCTGGTCGAAGCTGGACTTCTCATTCACGAAGGGCAGCTTTTCTTTCCCAAGATGGGATTGCACCGCGTAGTCGACCTGGGCATCTGGTGGCAGGAATTGACGGGTTTGCCCCTCCCGCTGGGTGGGAACGCGGTGCGCCGCGCGCTAGGGCCGGAGCTCGGCCGGCAAATCTCCAGGACGATCCGCGACAGCGTTTCCTACGGCCTCGAACACCGAGAAGAAGCCCTGAACTACGCCATGCAGTTCGCCCGCGAGATGGACACGGATCTCGCCGACAAGTTTGTAGGCATGTACGTGAACAAATGGACGCTCGGCTACGGCGAAAAGGGTAGGAAGGCCGTCAAAGAGCTGATCAAGCGCGGCACGAAAGCCGGACTGCTGCCCGGCCCGCCCACCGTCGATTTCCTCGGCGAAGACTGAATCATCGAAACCCTTAGGCGCAATCCCGTAATTAACGCCGAAGCGTGATTCTTGCCTTTTTCCTTCTGTGCACGCGCCTTGACGCTGTCCCGCGAATCCCTTAGTGTCTTTGGGCTGACATGAGAACAAGAAATGCGCTTTGTTTGGGAGTTTTCCTCTTTGGTCTGACGCGGGCACTGGCCCTCTGCCAGGGAGCCCCGGATTCCCGCGACCGTCCCCACGACGCACAGGGTTGGCCGACCCAGGCTGTTCGCGCCAGCCATGGCATGGTAGCCACCGACGAAGAACTCGGCTCGGAGGCCGGAGTCGAAATCCTGAAGCGCGGCGGCAACGCTGTGGACGCTGCCGTTGCCACCGCTTTCGCGCTCGCCGTCGTCGAACCTGCGGCGGGCAACATCGGCGGCGGCGGATTCATGTTGATCCGTCTTGCCAACGGGAAGACCACCTTCCTCGACTACCGCGAGGTGGCGCCGGACAAAGCCACGCGTGACATGTACATTGGCAAAGAAGGCAAGCTCGACGAAGAAGCCTCCGTCATCGGCTATCAATCGGTTGCCGTGCCTGGAACCGTCGCCGGCCTTGCTCTAGCGCTGAAGACTTACGGCTCGATGAAGCTTGCCGACGTTATAGCTCCAGCCATTCGTCTGGCCGAAAACGGGTTTCCCATCAGCAAGAGGCTGGCCCAAGAGTTCGAGGATCATCGTCCTGCTCTCCAGCGCTTCGCCGTCAGCCGCCGAATTTTCCTGAACGACGGCAAAATGTTTCAGGCCGGAGACACGTTCCGGCAGGCCGAACTTGCCGCCACACTCAAACGCATCGCCAGGAACGGCGCAGCTGAATTCTATAGTGGCGAAACTGCCCACGCACTTGTGGACGAGGCGTCCCGCCTGGGCGGCCTCATCAGCCTCGATGATCTAGCGAAATACCAACCGAAGGTCCGTGAGGTTCTGCGTGCGAAATACGACGTCAGCGGCCATGCCTGGGAAGTCCTCACTTCGCCGCCGCCCAGCTCCGGTGGCGTTGCCATCATCGAAGCGCTCAACATGCTGCAAAGCGTGCCGCTCAAGGGCTGGGACGATGTCGAAAGCGTTCACATGGTTGCCGAAGTGATGCGCCGCGTTTTTGCCGACCGCGCCGCGTATCTTGCCGATCCCGACTATTCAAACGTTCCCGTCGCCGGTCTCATCGATCCTTGTTACGCCAAGGAAGTTTTCGCCACTGTTGACACTCAGCACGCGTCATCGAGCAAAGCCATCAGAGCCGGCAATCCTCACACGTGCGGCGTGTCAGCAAGCAATACGACTTATCCGAAAACGCTCGTCAGCCTCGGTGAAGGTCCGCACACAACGCATTTTTCCGTCGTCGATGCCGCCGGCAATGCCGTCGCCAGCACATACACGCTGAACAACAGCTACGGTTCGCACGTCACCTGCTCCGCGGGCTTTCTCCTGAATGACGAGATGGACGACTTCACGACGCAGCCCGGAGTGCCAAATGCGCTCTTTGGACTGGTGCAATCCGAAGCCAACGCCATCGCGCCCGGCCACCGCCCGCTTAGTTCCATGACGCCCACGATCCTGCTGCGAGACGGCAAACTCAGCTTCGTGACAGGCTCTCCCGGCGGTCCCACGATTATCTCCGCGACCTTACTCAGTGTTTTGAACTGGATTCGCCTCGGCATGGAGCCGCAGGCGGCCATCAATGCGCCGCGATTCCATCATCAATGGATCCCCGATCGCATTTTGATGGAGCGTGCTTTTCCAGACAGCCTGGAGGCCGCGCTGAATGCCCGCGGCCACGCCACGCGCCGCGTTGGGCACATGGGCTTGGTCAACGCCATCGCCATTGATCCGGAAAACGGTAACCGGCTGGGCGCAGCCGATCCGCGCCACGACGGCGCAGCCGTGGGATACTAAGCAGGATCGAAACCAAAGCCCTTTAAGCGGGCGAAAAAGAAGCGCTACGGCTGCGGCTAGGCGCTTCGGGGAACTCGAACGAATCATGCAGAGACTACTGTCAACTTATCTCTTTGTGTCCCGAAAACTGACGCCGGAACTGCTCGGACAGATTTCTGAGGCTGGATTCCAAGGAGTCGAGATTTTCTGCACGCGCAGCCATTTCGAATACGCGATGAAACCGGAAATCCAAACGGTTGCCTCCGCGCTCGAGCAACACGGTCTGCAGCTTGTCTCGCTCCACGCGCCGACGAGCCGCGACGTGAGCGCCATGCGCGAAAGCGGTACTCCGCTCTCCATCTGCGAAGTCGAGCGCGTTCGCCGTGTCGAAGCCATGGACGAACTGAAACGCGTCATCGACGTCGCGGAAGACTTGCCCTACGCGCGCCTCATTCTTCACATGGGCGGCCCGCGCGAAACAGCCGATCCTCGCAAGCGCGACGCCGCGTTCAGTTCACTCGAGCATCTCATCTTGCACGCGCACCACGTGGGCGTCACCATCTGCGTTGAGAACACCAGCAGCGAAATGGGCGATCCCAGCTACCTCCGCGATTTCGTCGACGAAACTCGCCTCGTCGGCCTGCGCTTCAATTTCGATATCGGCCACGCGAACCTCTCCGATATTCCTGAAGACGAGCGCCTCGAAAAGAGCTTTTCTCCACTTCGCGATTTTGTGTCCTCCGTCCACCTTCACGATAACCGCGGGGAGAAGGACGAGCACCTTCCACCTTATGACGGCACCATCGATTGGCCCGCCGCCATCAAGCTCCTAAAGACTGCGCCGGAACTGAAGCTGCCGCTGCTGCTGGAATTGAAAGAAAAGACCGGCCCCGAAGCGCCAAGCGCCGCCGAACAACTCACCACCGCCCGCAAATCCATGGATCGTTTTGAAAAGGCATGGAACTCCGCAAAATGAACGTCGCGAATGAAACCGGCCAGATGCCCGCGATCACGATCGAGCAGGCAGGTAACTACGACGGCCAGGAAGTCATTCTCAAAGGCTGGCTTTACAATCTTAGGCAGTCGGGCAAATTGCTCTTCCCGATCTTCCGCGACGGGACCGGCATCATCCAAGGCGTTTGCGCGCTGAAAGAAAATCCCGAAGCGTTCCAATCGCTGAAGGGCCTAACCCAGGAATCCAGCGTTATCGTTACCGGCAAAATCCGCGCGGAAAAGCGCGCCCCCGGCGGCTACGAAATTGGCGTCAGCAAGATTCAAATCGTCCAAAAAGTCCCCGAGAGCACGCCCTTCCCCATACAGTTAAAAGAGCATGGCGTCGATTTTCTCCTCGATCAGCGCCATCTGTGGATTCGCACGCCACGGCAGGCCGCGATCCTACGCATCCGTGCTGAGGCCATCCGCGCCGCGCGCGAATTCATGGACGCCCAGGGCTACACGCTCACCGACGCTCCGATGTTCACGCCCGCTGCATGCGAAGGCACGTCCACGCTCTTCGAAGTGAACTACATTGATGACCAG
This sequence comes from Acidobacteriota bacterium, assembly GCA_003225315.1. GTDB lineage: Bacteria > Acidobacteriota > Terriglobia > Acidiferrales > UBA7541 > Acidiferrum. Next base: position 160,514 of record QHZD01000018.1, on the reverse strand, counting down.
AAAGCCTACCTCACGCAGAGCGGACAACTCTACGCCGAAGCCATCGCCATGGCTCTTGGCAAGGTTTACACATTCGGCCCGACGTTCCGCGCCGAAAGATCCAAAACCCGCCGCCACCTCACGGAATTCTGGATGCTCGAGCCCGAAGCTGCCTACGTCGAGTTCGAGGAAATCATGACGCTTGGCGAAGGCCTCGTCAGCACCATCGTGCAAGGCGTCCTCAAGAACAAATCGCGAGAGCTAGAAACCCTAAAGCGCGACACGACCAAGCTCGAACACGTGAAGCCTCCGTTCCCGCGCATTAGCTACGAAGACGCCGTCTCATTGCTGAACAAGAACGGCAATCCCGCCAAATTCGGAGACGACTTCGGCGGCGACGAAGAAACCATCATCTCCAGTTCCTTCGACCGCCCCGTGCTGATTCATCATTATCCCACTTCGATTAAAGCCTTTTACATGCAACCGGACGCCCAGCGCCCCGAGCTTGCCCTCGCCTTCGACATGATCGCCCCCGAGGGCTACGGTGAAATCATCGGTGGCAGCCAGCGCATCCACGATTACGACTTGCTCCTCAAGCGCCTCCACGAGCACAAACTGCCCGAAGAGGCTTTCCAGTGGTATCTTGACCTGCGGCGCTACGGCAGCGTTCCTCATTCCGGCTTCGGACTGGGCCTCGAGCGCACTGTCGCCTGGATTTGCGGTACCGAACACATTCGCGAGGTCATTCCCTTCCCTCGCATGATTTACCGCGTGTATCCTTAGAGCCGGGGGTAGTTCAGCAGTTTTCCCGCTGTTCGCGCAATTCTGTTGAGATAATAACCGGCCTGAATTTTGTGGCAGAGCTGCCGCTGAGCCACTGGTTCGGTTTTTTCACAGTTCACCAGCTTCTAGTCACAATCACGGAGTCATTTCATGGCGCAAAAAGTTCGCATTATCGGCGTCCCCATGGACCTCGGCCAAAGCCGCCGCGGCGTGGACATGGGCCCCTCAGCTTTGCGCGGCGCTGGCCTCCAATCCAGTATCAAGAAGCTCGGCCTCCAGGTCGAAGATATTGGCAATCTCTCCGTCAAACAGCCAGAAGAGATGCCCGTCGGCGAAAAGCGCGCCAAATACTTGCAGGAGATTGCTGAAACATGCGGCGATGTCGCCGCCGCCGCCGAAAAGTCCTTAAATGAAGGGTTTCTGCCGCTCGTGCTGGGCGGTGACCATTCCATCGCTGCAGGCGTAGCCGCCGGCGTCGCCAATTATTTCCGCAAAGATAAAAAGCAGATCGGCTACCTCTGGCTCGACGCCCACGGCGACATGAATACGCCAGAGTCCTCTCCCTCGGGCAACGTGCATGGCATGCCCCTCGCCGCCATCATGGGCTACGGCGCGACCGAGCTTGTCGATCTCCTCGGCTTCAAGCCAAAAGCCGAGCCTGGCAACATCGTCATCGTTGGCGCGCGCGATCTCGACGCCCAGGAACGCAAAATCGTCAAGAAATCCGGCGTTCACGTCTTCACTATGCGCGACATTGACGAGCGCGGCTTGCGCGACGTGATGTCCGAAGCTCTCAAGTACGCCATGGACGATACTTCTGGCATCGCCGTCAGCCTCGACATGGATTTCGTCGATCCCGCCGATGCGCCCGGCGTTGGCACTCCCGTACGCGGTGGCGTCACCTACCGCGAAGCCCATCTCGCCATGGAAATGATTGCCGACACTGAATCTATGGTTTCTCTCGAAGTCGTCGAGATCAATCCCATCCTCGACGAGCACAACCGCACGGCTCTGCTCGGCGTCGAACTCGTCCTCTCCGGCCTGGGACAGAAAATCCTGTGACCACTTATTAGTTGTCAATTCAGAACGCGGAGAAAAACAACCGCTCCACCAATCGCCCTTTTTCACTTATAACTGAAAACTGATAACTTTGAACTGCACAGCCCGGCAGAATGAGACCGACTCGTGACTCCCGACAACAAAAAACGACTTCGCATTGGCATCCTCTTCGGTGGCCGCTCCGGCGAACACGAAGTTTCCCTCGCCTCCGCTGCCTCCGTTATTCGCGGCCTCGACCCTGACAAATACGAAGCAGTGCCCATCGGCATCACCAAGGAAGGCCACTGGCTTGTCGGCGCGGGCGCGCAAAAAATGTTGCCGGAAGTCTTGAAAGGCGGCCAGCGCGTGATGATGACCGCCGACCCGACCGACGCCGCTCTCGTAAGGCTGGACGGCAGCGGAGGCGGCCAGCGCATCGACATCGTTTTCCCCGTTATGCACGGCACCTTCGGCGAGGACGGCACGATTCAGGGACTGCTCGATCTCGCTGGTTTGCCCTTTGTCGGCGCAGGCGTCCTCGGTTCCGCCATCGGCATGGACAAGGACGTCGCGAAGCGCCTGCTGCAAGTCGCGAAAATTCCCGTCGTGCCTTGGATCACCGTGCACCGCCACGACTGGGAAAGTAAAACGCACGCGATCCAAACTGCGATCGAAGCGCAATTCGAGTACCCCGTTTTCGTGAAGCCCGCCACGCTCGGCTCTTCCGTCGGCATGACCAAAGTTCACTCGCGTGAAGAACTTGCCCCTGCATTGAACCTGGCGTGCGAGTTTGCAATGAAAATTCTCGTCGAAGAGTCCGTCAACGCTCGCGAAATCGAAGTTTCGGTCCTAGGTAACCACAACCCGAAGGCGTCCGTTGCCGGGGAAATCGTCCCGCACCGCGAATTTTACGATTACGCAGCCAAATATCTCGAAGAAGGCACGCAGCTCCTGATTCCTGCGGACCTCAAACCCCCGCAAGTAAAGAAATTCCAGAACTACGCCGTAGATGCCTTCCGCGCGCTCGAACTCAGCGGCATGGCCCGCGTTGATTTCTTCCTGGAGAAAAATGGCAGCAAGATTTATCTCAATGAAGTGAACACCATCCCCGGCTTCACTTCCATCAGCATGTACCCAAAACTCTGGGAAGCCAGCGGCATTCCTTTTCGCGAACTCATCGACAAACTAATCGAATTAGCCCTCGAACAGCACGCGGAAAAAGCCCGCACCAAATACCAGATCGAACTCCCTGCCGGTGCCGGCGGGGCCCTCGAAGGCTGATTCCGCCTAAAGGAAGTTAGTAAGCGGCCGCGGCAATCGATCGAACGGTGGACCAACTCGCGTCAACCAATTCGGTTTCCGCCTTTTACTCGGACGCAGTGAGTCTGATACGATTTTGCTGTTGCTGAATGACGCTGGGATGGCGCCGATGCAACAGCACCGTACGATTCTGACGCTCGCAGGGCAGGAGACTACTGAATGTCACTTCTCAACCCACCTGCCAAACCAGATAAATCGCGGGCCATGGCCTTCACTATTGCGGCGCTTGCCGTGGTCGCGATTGTCGTGCTGTGGTACACGTTTCGCTACTACCCGGAAAAGAAGGCTGCGGAGCGTTTCTTCGACGCCCTCATCGCGGGCGATACCACCAAGGCTTACGAACTCTGGAAGCCCGGTCCCTCCTACACGATGAAGGATTTTCTCGCCGATTGGGGACCGCAAGGCTATTACGGCCCGGTGAAAAGTTACAGAATTGTCCGTGCCAAAGCGCCAAGCGGTTCGAACGCCGTTGCTATTTCGGCCGAGGTCAGCCCCTTCTCGCCAATGCCCGACGCTTCCGACACGGAAAAAAGCCGCAAGACCAAAGTCGTCGAAGTTTGGGTGCTCGCTTCCGACAAATCGTTCAGCTTCCCCGTTCCTTGACGACCTTGATGTTTTTTCAAAAATGATTCATCTCGGTTATTGGCGAATGTCGTCCAGCGCGTGAACGAGCTCCTTGGGGCTAGCGCTAGCCGTGCCGAGCTTACCGACTACCACGCCGGCTGCGGTGTTGGCGAGCATCGCAGCATCGACGAGCGGCGCCCCGGCTGCAACGGCCAACGCCAGAACACTGAGAACAGTGTCCCCTGCACCGGTAACGTCAAAGACCTGCCGGCCGGTGGCTCCGCGCTCGATTCCCGGCTGCCCCACGCGCGCGTAGGTCACTTCAAAACCAGTCGCAGGAATGTGCAGGTGGCGCGGCGAGGACTCCTCAAACACGCTCATGCCCTTTTCGCCCCGCGTAATCACCACCGCGCCGCAGCCAAAATGCGCGAGCAGTGCGCGGCCCGCCTCTTCCACGGATTTCTCGTCCGCTACCGAGCGGGTGACGTAGAAACCCGCTTCTTTGGCATTGCACACGATTGCCCGGGCCCCGCGATACGCGTAGAGCCTGGACGTTTTTGGCTTCACGAAGACAGGAACATTTAATTGATGCGCGGCGCTCAAGACGCGGTCGGCAAAGTCATCCGTGATCAGACCTTTGTCGTAATCGGAAAGCAGCAATGCGTCCAGCTTCTTGAGCGCGGAAAATAAACTTCGGAGAAGTTTTTCCTGCGTTTCGGCGCGCAGCGATTCCCGCCGTTCATGATCGACGCGCACCACTTGCTGGTGCCGCGCGATGATTCGCGTTTTCACCGTGGTGACGCGTTTGGAATCGGCGATGATGCCTTTGGCTGCGATATTTGCAGCGCTCAGGCATTTTTGCAACGCGCGTCCGGCCTCGTCATTCCCAATCACTCCAAACGCTTCTACTTCCCCGCCGAGCGTCGATATGTTTGCGGCCACGTTCCCGGCGCCGCCCAGGCATTCGCTCTGCTCCACGAAATCGACAACGGGAACAGCCGCTTCCGGCGAAAGGCGCGAAGCCGTGCCCCACAAGTAGCGGTCCAGCATCAAGTCGCCGAGCACGCCGATGCGCTTCCCGCGCAGGCGCGGGATCAATCGCTTCAACCGGGGAACGGCGTCGGCAATGTTGGCGGGCATGAAGTGTCTTCGATTATTCCTCGGCGATCTTCGCTTCTTCCGGCAGCATCACGGGAATGTCATCGCGCACCGGATAGACGCGGCGGCAGGTGACGCACTTCAAGCCGGATCCGTCGCTCAGCAGTTCCACGCGCGTCTTGCAAATGGGACAAACCAGAATGTCGAGAGCATACTTCGGAATCGCCATGATCGTCTCCACAAGAAAACCCTAAGACCTCCAGATTCGTGAATAGGCACTGTATCAAACGGCGTTTCACACCGGCAACTGGACGGAATCGTCCCAATCGCAAGCCTGCGCTCGCTTTGTCCACGGCACAAGCAAATCAAACTCTTGTGCAAGTAAGAACTCCAAGACCAAAACTGACCCTCCGACCAGTAGTTTTTGGAACGTCAAACGCAGTAACCTGACGGGGATTACGGGGTTGAATCCCTTCCAGTGGGAGTGTAGCCGTGTATTGCGACCGCTGTGGACTGAACTTCCTGCCCAAACAGTCCGTGTGTACTCGCTGCAAAAGAGTGCCCACGCGGTACTGGTTTCAATTCATGAGTTTGGTGACGATTTTTGTCGCCGTGCTGTGCAATAGCATTCTTGGGGTGTTCTTGTTGCCCCGGCTGGCGATGGCCAAGCACGGGCAAATCTTGTTTCGCAGTTGGTACTGGTTCGATCAGAAATTCGCCCTGTACGGCTGGGTGCCTCTAGCCGCCGCCCTGCTCGCTTGGGACTATTTTGTCTGGAAAGAGGCCCGGCCGAAGGTCAAGGGCTGGTTCACGCGCAAACTTTTGACGTTCTCGCTGGCCGCTGGCGTAGCTCCGCTGCTTCCCTGGTGGATTCCCGCAGGCCAGCCACCCGCGCAATTCTTCGCTATGATCGGCCGGCACCAGGGCGTGCCCATCCTGCTGGCCTGGGGCGTGGTAACGGTTGTCACCATTGTTCTCTGCATTGATCCCGAATCCCGCGACTACTTGCTGGGCCACGGTAGAACCTTGAGCGTCGTTAGCACCGGAATGCTCTTGCTGGTCCTCACCATGACCGTGATCGGCTGGTCCCTGACCTACTGATCCAGCATTCGCCTATCACCACGCTCGAAACTCCTGTCACCCTTTTCGTCGTAGTTCTCCTAAGGCTGCGTCGCCCGATCGATGAAGCTGGCGATCTGATTGTGCAGGCTGACGCGGTCCTGGTCATGCAGGTACATCATATGGCCTGCGTTGTAATAATCCTCCTTGATGTTTTTCTGCAGCGCGTCGGGAAGCCCCAAGTGCTCCATGGTAAATTCCGTGGCGAAAAACGGCGTAGCCAGGTCGAAATAGCCATTTTCGACCTGCACTAGCAAGCGTGGATTGGTAATCATCGCTTGGGCGAGATCCTGGTCAACGTTTGGCGCGCCAGGGAAAAAACCGCCGCGGTCCGCTTTCCTTGCGGACCCAGTTCCAGCTGCCGCCACCTGCCCCGCTGGTGTTGTGATAAACCTTATCCTTTCCGAATCTCAATTCGTCGTGATTGTAGGAATTGATCAACGCCGTGAACGCACCTCCCACGGCGGGTCCTTCGGGGTCTCCTTGTGCGTTTTCCTCGAGCAGATCGTAGGTATAGCCGGTGAAGCGCGCGTCAATGCGGCCGGTGGTCAGGCGAGAGCTGCGCTGCAATTCCGCGCGGAATTGGCTGAGATTGACTCGAAGGTCGGCCTTGATCAGATAGTCTTCGCTCAGGCCGGTGAAGTAGGAAACCTTTTTTGCAACCGAAGCTTTCTCTCCGGCGGAGAGCTGCCCGCCCTTGAAGAGCGCGGACGCGTAATCGCCCTGCGCGTATTTGCGCGCTTCTTCAACGAATCCCGGGAGATCGGCGGGGCGATCTTTTAGGAGTTTGTGGTACCAGGCCGTGGCCGCATAACTCGGCAGATAAAAAATGAACGGCCGGTCATCTCCCGGCGCGAAGGTCAGTGAAGAAAGATCGAGAACGGAGGAAATCAGCACGATGCCGTTCAAGTGTACGGTGTCTCGCGATTGCAGGTAATTGCCCAGCGCCGCCGAGCGGAACGTGCCGTAACTTTCGCCGATTAGGAATTTAGGCGAGTTCCAGCGGTCGTTGCGGCTCAAATAGGTGACAATGAATTGCGCGAACGCTTCCACGTCCTCGTCAATACCGTAAAAATCCTTGTTCTCTGCTTTGCAGATGGCGTGGCTGTACCCCGTGCCCATCGCGTCAATGAAAACCAGGTCCGTTTTGTCCAGCAAGGTTTCCGGGTTGTCCATGAGTTTGTAAGGCGCGGGGGGCGTGAAGGTGCCGTCAAGAGTGTGCGCCCTCCGCGGCCCGAACGCGCCCATGTGCAGCCACATCGTGGCTGAACCCGGTCCACCGTTGTAGAGGAACGCCACCGGGCGCGTGCTCAAGTCCTTCACATCGCTGCGCGTGTAAGCTGCGGAATACATCAATCCTGTGGATTCGCCTTTTTCGTTCTTGAGCAGCGTCGTGCTGGCAGTCGCTTTGTAAGGAATCGTTTGGCCGCCCATCTTGATGCTGTGCTCGGTTACCGATGACTCTTCTTTCGACGTGGCCGCGTCGCACTTATCGGGGGACTTTGCTTCCGGCGCTTTCGCTTCTCTTTCCTGCCCCCGGGCAATGGGCAGCGTGGCCTGCGCGAACCACAAACAAATTCCTGCTGCATAAAGATACCGGCTTTTTTTCATGCGCTTGCTCCCCCTTCTCGAACTCTGTCTGGCTCTGTTCGCCAGCGCGCGATTTTATGTCCCTCGGCAAAATGCGTCAAAGGAGGCACCCGCAGCCAAGCGAAATTTGAGGAGCCGCAAGCCGATCAGCGCCGTTTCTTGCTTTCATTCTGCGCGATACGCGCCTTAACTAGCTTTTTCACAAGAGCAGCCGGCAGAGGCCTGTCTACCGGGAATTGGATGGTCCCTTTGGACGTGGTGTAGCCCTTAAGCTCTTTCTTGAACGCTTCAATAACCGAGGCAGTGGGGAACAAACTGCAATGGTTGGAGAAGGCGGCGAACCACACCAGCACTCCGTTGTGCTTGAACGCAGGCATCCCATAGCTGATAACCTCAGTGGCTCCACGCGGCACAACAGATCGAATCACAGCGCGCATCTTGTTCAAGGTGCTGCGAGCTGGCTCAGGGATCTTTGCGATGTATTCGTCTGTATTTTTGGGAACGGCGCTGCCTTTCTTCATACGGGAAATCCTCCAAGCGCCTTCGTTTCTAGTTATGCCCAAGACTCGATGCGGCCGTACGGCGCCGGGGTACGCGCCTCGGCGTCAGGCATCGGCGCGTGTGCGCAGTTGCATCACCCGGAGTCTGCCGCCGGCCCAGGCTTGCGGAATCGCCAGAACGATGAGCGCGAGTGGATACCAGTGAGGCCCGAACGCGGGCCCTTTGTTCCACGTCGCGACGGCGCCCGCAATGCTCACCACAAGGCCGAGGAAGCCGCCCACCAACGCGTGCGTCATAGGCCTATCGGGCGCGAGCCGCGCCATGATGTAGCTGCCCAGGACTCCATAGAAGGTGCGATAGGCCGTCGCCAACAGTAGCGCCCCGTCGAAGCCCACCATCGACGCGCCCCAGGGTGGGAAGACACCGACAATGTGCAAGATCTCGTCGGTGCTGAGGGTGATAGCGATTCCCACCACCATGCCAACCAGTACGGCGATGATGCTGCGGCCAATACGGCGTGGAGGATTCGTATCGCTCATGAAGGGCTCGCTCCTTTCTCTTTAGCGGAAGTCCCATGGGATGCCAGCAACTCTTCGAGGCGGTCGTAGCTCACCGCCGCTCCGCTTTCCATGCCGGACTTGAGGACCGCGTCACGCGTTTCGCGCGACCCCACAGGGCCCACGAAGATTCGCTGTCAAAGATAGTGATTTAAGGGAGTTTAGGCGAGAAGTCCGTCATCACCATAAACGTGGAATCAACCTTCTCGACGAGTTTTCCGTTGGTTTCGGACTTGTCCTTTACGCCTTGCCATTCCGGATCAGCGCCAAACGCTTTCCAGTTGGCGGTCGCAGCTTCGCGGCTCGGATGCGCCAGGATGTACACGAGCGTCTTGTCCTTGAGCGGATCATCCGTGGGCGTCCAATAGGCAACGTTTCTTATTCCGTGCTTCTCGAACAGCTTCGTCGTGTGTTCGCGGAAACGCCGAAGAAGGTCGTCGAGCTTGCCCTCATAAGCGTGGTACACGCGAAGCTCGTAGACCGTTGTGGTGGATGTCGCAGAGCCAGGCTTGTCTTGAGCCGAAGCAAGCCATTCCGCAGCGGGAAGCAACGTTATTGCGGGAAGCGATTGAAGCAAGGTTCGTCTTTTCATGGCGGCAATTCTACCAGAAGTTTCTTTCCGCAACGCGCAGAATTGGCATGCGAATCGGATGGATTCGGTGCTGTCCCTGAGAAAATTCAGTATGAATGGCGGTTGGAACCGAGAATCATCGTGAATGGACGCCCGCGACGACATCCTCAGAAGCAGTCTAAGGGGATGCCATCGCGGGCTTATTCTCCCTTACTCTATCCGCATAAAAGTTATGACCGCGTGCCGCGGTCCGTCTGTTCAAAATTGCACACCCACGAACGAGGACAACCGAACAGCGGCGTGGTTGTACTACCAAGGGCCGGACGAGTGGTATAAGAGAGGTGCGCAAAGGAGGCGGGTATGCGCGCGGATCAAGTCGATGTTTCCTGGGACCCAGGCAAGGCCAAGTGGCTGATTCGAATTGTAAACGGCGAAGAAGTAATTCGGCGGTATTGTAGTCTGCCAAAGAACGCGGACGAAAAGGCGGTCGCCGCCGCCGCGCAGAAAACCGTACAAGATGAGGGCTACGAAGCCGATGCCGCCTTAGTGAGTGTCCGCCGCTAGTGTCGGAGAGGCGCGCCCGCGCGGTGCAGGTGACGCCCTTTTAGACATTCATGACTAAGCTTGCGTCAACTGTCCTATCGGTCAGGATACTCCCACGAGACACTTTGGCTCAGAAGCCTTGCGGACGTAATGCATTGGAGTTTCAATGGAATTACTATGAGAAACTCCAAAATGCCCGCCCTTTTGGCACTTTTGCTGACCTGCTCCTTCGCTGGACCCTCGTCTGGCCAGCAACCGGATCGCGTTTTCAACTGGCAGCCCGGAAATCAGGAAGATGTGCGGCTGGACCCCGGGAACTATCACGCCGGGCAGACGTATCATGCGAGCGGAGACGGCGGCAACATGCAGGTGGATATCAAATCGGAGCAGCCGGTCACGATTTTTCTGGCGCACTCGGAAGAGTGGAACGCAGCGCTGCAGCATCCCGAACTCCTGAACAACTTGCAACAGTTATGCGCTAGGGAACATGTGGTGGAAACCCGGTATTCTTGTTTCGTCCCGCCGGTCGGGATGACCCTCATCATTCGTGACGAGCGATATAGTCCCAGTGCCAATCACGTGGTGATTGCCGAACTCGGCGCGGTGCTGGATCCGAGCAGCAGGGTCGAGCGCGCAGTGGGCGCGGGAATCGCGGGAGTCGCGGCGGTAATGGAGGGGCGGGAGTCCGCCAAGCGGCAGTTCAAAGCGCCTAACGACGTGCACATCCAATACTTCCGCTGGTTGTGCGCGGAAAACTGTGTCCAGCCGGAGTTTCGTTGGACCTGGCAGGTCAAAGAGAAATATCAGCTGACGTCGTTCCTGAAAGTGTATGGCGGGTTCACGCCGGATCATGACGGTTCACAGGTCAGCATCAAGATCAAGTCCCCCGTGCCGATGGTGGTGGCGATGCTGCCCTCGGATGTCGCCAACCAGTTGCATGCCAAGCCGGAGATGTTCGAGCCTGCGCTGGAGAAGAATCCCTGCCAGCAGCGGGGCGTACAGTCTTTGGAGTTCCAGTGCACGTTCAATCTGGCCGACGGCCCGCAATCGCTGATCGTCGCCCCGGAAGCCACCGGCAACGTGCCTCACAAAAAGGCTGAAATCGAGATGCAGTTTGTGAAGTGCATCGAGAATTGCGAGCTTCTGCAAACCAGACGGTAGAGCGCCGAGATTCCGTTCTCTCGCTGGCTCGGTTCGATGCCGTCAGACAAGCCGTCTGAATCCTCCCCATTCGGCTGCGAGGTACCTGGAATATCCGCGTCCTCGCGATGCAGGAACTTATTTCGACGTGGTTGGAATCCCGAGCAAGCTACGAATTCCACCCCAGTGGGAAGGACCTTGCCCTATTTTCAGCCCTGCTTGCGGTCACTCTGGCCCCAGTTCCACTAAAAAGGAACAACCCCAGGGGCCAGAGTGACGAAGCAGAGTACGACCTGATCCTCTCTCGCCGTCTAAGGACCGCGCTCAAGACGGCTAATCAATGCAAAGAACTTAGGTAAGACACCTGAGGCAAATGTAGGGTTTCGCTGGATGGAACGAATTCTGTTCGCGTACTAAGAGTTAAGAATGAGGCGCGCGACGACGACGTTCCGCGTTTGCATGAGCCCGCCGGGGACTTGAGCCGACTCCCCCGATGCAGATCCCTGCGCCCCTCTGATCCCATGAAAACTGTCCGTAAGGTTGTGCTCTGTCTTTTGTTCTGTACTTCAGGTGCTTCAGCACAAATGGCACCGTCCCCGGCTGGAGTGGCGCCGGTGATGGACGTAAGCCTGGGATATTCATACATGAGGAGCACCACGCCGTTGTCAACGACGCTCAACTTGAACGGGGTGGTCGCGAACATCACCGAGGGCATCACTCCTCGCCTGGGCATAAAGGCGGACGTAGGATACTTGCGCGCTGCCAACGTCCTTGGCACAGGACGCCACGCCGATGTCCTGGACTACCTTGTTGGACCGGTGTTCTATCCCAAGAGAGACCGGCACCTGGTCACTTTCGCGCATGGATTATTTGGAGGCGCCCGGGTCACAGGCATCGCTCCCATTGGAGGCGTACTCCGACAGGGATATGTCTACGATTTTTCGTGGGCCTTCGGCGGCGGGTACGAATACTGGTTCACGGACTCCATGGCCATGCGAGCCAGCGTGGATGCTTTGCATACCTCCTACTTCAATGCCTCGGGAGCGATTCAAGGGAGATATGACATCCGGCCCGTCGTCGGAGTCGTCTACTATTTCGGCGCGCGTAAGAGATAAGGCGACGCGTTCTGGGTGGACAAGTCTCTACTAGAAGCGCACGCGGTTGTGAGAGGAACCTGCGCGATTTGCGGCGTCTATTCGTCGTCCTCGTCGGCGCGATGGGCCGCGATCTGGCCACGGATTTCGCCGCCAGGGAAACGCGTAGTGTGCATATTCGCATAGGCGGACCCGGCGCCGAGCGCGCGCAGGAAGCCAGCGAAGTCATGCTGGTCGAGGGCCTGATCGGTGGTTGCGCCAGGCGTGTTCAGAGCAATGATGTCTGCTGCAGTCGTTGTGCCCGTGATCGAACCGGATGTGGTCTGCGGGCAATCGGGCTTTTGCGGGATGTCCGGATTTCCCTTGGGGCCACCGCAGAAAAAAGTCATCACCGGATAGTTGGCGCCTTTAAGACCGAAATGAATGTGTGCGAACAAGGGCGGGCCGCTCAAGCCAGACCAGGTGAATGTCCAGCTCAGCGTGGTCCCGTCTTCGCTAAGCCCTGCCCGGAAAGTCCCGCTGGCGTCATTGGCCTTCGGCGGCACTTCATTGAACGTCGACAGCCGAGTTGAAAAGCGGAGAGCATTCCCATCATTGTTGTTGTTCGCTTGCGTCGAGAGATTGCCGATCAATAGTACAGCTATGGCCGCCAGCGCGGCGCTCAAACATAATTTTTTCATCGCTTGCTCCTTTTAAGGCACCACGAAAACGCCGGACACCGAGAGACAGGGATGTTGCCTTCTGGTCCGCCGAAGGATTATTTTTCGTAACGATATACCAGCGAGGCGTCGCGATTGTCAATAAGTTGTTAATTGTCGTCTCGGGTCGGCGGAATTTCCTCCAAAGACAAATCGAGAAATGCCAGGCAAGAACACTACATAGCGGCTTGGATTAGAAACCTCTGGATTGGCGGAAGGCGCGGACAACAGCGGCGGCGTCGTGCTGCTGCGCGTCGACGGCGTAATTAAGGCGGCGGATGTCCGCGGCGGAAAGTTTACCGGCAAGATCGGCCAGCGCGGCGCGGAGTTGCGGAAATTGCGCGAGCGTGGATTGGCGGACAATCGGAACAGCATCGTACGGCGGAAAATAGTGGCGGTCGTCGGCGAGGGCGACGAGGCCGAGGGAGTCGATGAGGCCGTCCGTTGAATTTCCGGCGACGATATCCACTTGATGATCGACGAGGGCTCGATAGATGAGGCCGAGGTCCATTACTTTGGGCGACCCAGCGAAATGCAGATTGTAACGATCGCTCCAGCCGCGAAAGCCATCGGGGCGCTCGAGGAATTCATAGCCGACGCCGGCGCGCCATTTGGGAGCAAGTGGCGCGACATCGGAAATTTTCTGAAGATGGAGATCTCTGGCGTCGTCACCGCGGATGACCATGGCGAAAGTGTTTTCAAAGCCGAGCGGCTCGGTGACTTCGAGATGAAAGCGATCGGCGTAGAGCTGCTTGACGCGGTTGTAGACGGCGGACGAATCGCCTTGCGGAGCTTCGTTGAGCACGGTGGTGAGGGCCGTGCCTGTGTATTCAACGTAGAGGTCAAGCTCGCCGGCTTGAAGAGCTTTGTGGACGAGAAGCGTGCCGCCCAGGTTGGTCTTGCGAATGACGGGGATGCCGGTGCGGGCTTCGATGTGCTGGGCGAGAAGTTCGGCAAGAACAACTTGTTCGGTGAAAAATTTGGAGCCAATGGTGATTTTGGATTGGGCAGGTTGGTGGCATGCCGAAAGGAAGTAAGTGAAGTTAAGAAGATACAGGAAACAAAGGGGTCGGAATTTAGGGCGCGACATTTCAGGAAACCTTTAGCCTTCGTTCGAGAAGGCCGAGGAGAAAATCAGCGAGGAGGGCAAGGACAGCGGAGGGAATGGCGCCGGCGAGGATGAGCGAATCGCTGACGAGCGCGACGCCGCGGAAAATGAACGTGCCGAGTCCGCCGGCGCCGATGGCGGCGGCAATGGTGGCGACGCCGATCGTGATGATGGTGGCGGTGCGAATGCCCGCAAGGATTACGGCGAGAGCCAGCGGGAAGCGGACGCGGAAAAGGATTTGCGCACGCGTCATGCCCATAGCTTCGGCAGCTTCGAGGACCGCGGGGTCAATTCCGGTAAGGCCGACATAGGTGTTGCGCAGGATGGGGAGAAGCGCGTAGAGAACGAGCGCGACGATGGCGGTGCGCTTTCCGATGCCGCCGATAAACGGAATGGGAATCAAGAAGCCGAAGAGGGCAAGACTGGGAATGGTTTGGAAGATACTCGCGGCGCCCAAGGCGATGGTGCGCAACGCGGGGCGTTGTACGATGAACATTCCGAGTGGGACGCCAATGAAAATGGCGATGATCATGGCGATGATCACGAGCGTAAGGTGATCGAGCGTGGCGCCGAGGATTTCGTCGCGATGATCCATGAAGAAGGACCAAGTGGTTTGCGGATTCACGCGGAGGCTCCGGGCATTACGGTGAGAGACGAAGTGAAGGCGCGAACTTCGGGATGCTCGAGGCGAAGGAATTCCTGCGGCGCGGCGCTGGCAACAATATGGCCAGCTTCGAGCAGGACGATGCGGGACGCGAGGAGAAGAGCTTCGCGAAGGTCGTGAGTGACGAAGACGATCGTTTTGCCAAGACGGTGGACCAGGGCGCTGAATTCGCGCTGAAGCTCCGCGCGCGTGACGGGATCGAGCGCTCCGAAGGGTTCGTCCATCAGGAGAATGGGTGGATCGGCTGCGAGAGCACGGGCAACTCCTACGCGCTGGCGCTGGCCTCCGGAGAGTTCGCGCGGGTGGCGATGCGCGAATTCGCGCGGATCGAGGCCGACAAGATGGAGCATTTCATCGACGCGGCCGGCGATGCGAGCTGCATCCCAACTTTCCAGGCTGGGCACGAGACCGACATTCTCTGCAACGGTGAAATGGGGAAACAGGCCGGCCTCTTGAATCACGTAACCGATGCCGCGTCGCAAGCGGATGGGATCCCAGGAAGTGGTCGGACGATCCTGGACCAGGATTTCTCCTTTCGTGGGAAGCAGCATACCGTTTATCAATTTAAGGAGCGTGGTCTTGCCGCTGCCGCTGCGCCCGAGGAGCACGAGCGTCTCGCCATGAGGAATCTCTAACGAAACCTGTGAAACGATTAAGCGCTTAAGAATATCGTTTATGTGGAAGGACACGTCGCGAAATTCGATCCTATTCGTGGCTGCGGGCGATATTTTCGTATTCATTTTGGTTGACAGCAACAAATCACGGAGCGAACATCTTAATCTACCTAGCCTCCCGGCGCTGAATTTTGGCGCATCCTTCGCGCGGAAGCTGCATCCAACGGAAGGGGTAGAACGCCATGGGAGCTCTCGCCACAGCTGTCCGCATCCGGCATGACTTTCACAATAGACTGCTTGACGCTCGCGCACGTACCGATGAGATATTTCGCGTGGTTCGCGAAGAGGCGATATATGACCGGCCCATCCCCGAGAGGCACCGCATTATTTTCTACGTCGGACACGTTGAGGCTTTTGATTGGAATTTGCTCGCGCAACGGGCGTTTGGATTGCGGTCTTTTCAGGGGACCTTCGACCACCTGTTTGCGTTTGGCATTGACCCGGTGGACGGCGGAGTGCCTTCGGACACAGTGGCGGATTGGCCGACGCGCGAAGAAGTCGAACGCTACAACCGGCGTCTGCGAGAGGAGCTGGATCGCGCGATCGCGCATGCGCTGGAGCGGCCGGAAGAAGGGCATCCGCAGCTGATCACCATGCTGGAAGTAGCGATCGAGCACCGGCTGATGCACGCGGAAACGCTGGCGTACATGCTGCACCGGCTGCCGAGCGACCGCAAGATTTCCGGAACGGAACGAGGAGCCTGGAAAGCGCATCGCGTGAAGTCGCACCTCGTGGAAATTCCAGCTGGAACCGCGACGCTGGGGCTGGACAGCATTCACGACGATGAGTTCGGCTGGGATAACGAATTTGGCGCTCATGAAGTCGCGGTGAACGAATTCGCAATCGACAATTACAACGTGACGAATCACGATTTTCTGCGGTTTGTACAAGCCCGGGGATATGAGAACCGTTCGCTCTGGAGCGATGAAGCCTGGGCCTGGAAAGCAAAGGAAGGCGTGCAGCACCCGATGTTTTGGGGCCGCGAAGGCAACCTCTGGGTATACCGAACGATGTTTGGCGAGATTCGATTGCCGCTGGAATGGCCCGTGTACGTAAGTCACGCCGAAGCAACTGCGTATGCAAAATGGCTGGGGCGCAAACTGCCGACGGAAGCGCAATTTCATCGCGCCGCATACGGAACGCCGGACGGCGCATCGGAGCGCAGCTATCCTTGGGGCGAAGAAGGACCAAGTGCGTCCAAGGGAAATTTCAATTTCAAGTCGTGGGATCCTTCTCCGGTAGGCGCGCATCCAGCGGGAGCGAGCGCTTTTGGCGTGCATGATCTTGTGGGGAACGGTTGGGAGTGGACGAGAACGGAGTTCGCGCCATTTCCAGGATTCACGCCCATGGCTTTCTATCCGGGTTATTCGGCAAATTTCTTTGACGGCAAGCACTACGTGATGAAGGGTGGCTCGCCGCGCACCGCGGCGTGCATGCTGCGCCGGTCTTTCCGAAATTGGTTCCAACCGCATTATCCGTATGTCTACGCAACGTTCCGTTGCGTCGAGGACTAATCAAGCCAAGCCCGGGAGAACCCAATGGCGACGCCTGCACTATCGCTCCGGCATGTGTCTGCATTCGCAGCAGATGTCCGCGAGAGCCTCACCAAAGCTGGGCAAAGAGAACTGCCGTCAAAATATTTGTACGACGAAGTGGGCTCGGCTCTGTTCGAGGCGATTTGTGTTTTGCCGGAGTATGGGCTCACGCGCGCCGACGCGCGGCTCCTGGAAAAGCATGCGGGAGAGATTGTGAGCAGGCTGCCTTCGCCGGTTCAGGTGGCGGAGCTCGGCAGCGGCTCGGGAAAAAAGACGCGATGGATCCTCGAAGCGCTTTCGCGGCGGCAGAAGACGTATTACTACCCCATCGAAATTTCGCCGTTTGCGCTGGCGGCGTGCGAAAAAGAACTAGGGCACATCGATATGGTCAGCATCGTGGGGTACGAACAACCGTACCTCGAAGGATTGCGCACGGTGGCCGAAGGGCGAGCAGAGGAGGATCATCTGCTCGTTTTGTTTCTCGGGAGCACCATCGGCAATTTTGATCGCGATGCGGGCGAAACGTTTTTGCGAGAAATGAGGGAAATTCTCCAGCCGGGAGATGCGTTGCTGCTTGGCACGGACCTGGAGAAAGACGTTGAGCTGCAAATGCTAGCTTATGATGATCCCGCTGGCGTGACAGCGGCGTTCAACCTGAATTTGCTGGCGCGCATCAACCGGGAGCTGGACGCGGATTTTGATTTGAGATGCTTCCGGCACGAGGCGCTCTGGAATTTCGCGGAGCGGCGCATCGAAATGCATTTGCGCTCGACCCGTCGGCAAACGGTACACGTTCCGGCGGCGAGCCTTCGCGTCATGCTGGACGAAGACGAAACGATCTGGACAGAAAGCTCGCACAAGTACCAAGCCGAAGAAATTCCAGAGATGGCGGCGCGCACAGGATTCCGCTGCGATGGGCAATGGATCGATACGGAGTGGCCCTTCGCGCAAAATCTGTTGATTGCGGAGTAAGTTGAGTCGTGACTTGTGATTCGCGACTGGCGACCTGGTGACTCGTGTTCCCACCCCCACGTAAGTAGGAGCGTACCCCCCCCACCCCCATTATGATTAGCAAAACAAAGGGCTTACAAAATGGGTTCCACTTAAGTGTCTGATTCTAAAGAGCCGCAAATTGCATCACCTGGTAGAGCAATATGTTAACTTCATCAAAGGAAAAGAGTTAGTCCAGAAAAGTGGGGTTGTCGTCGGTGAAAATGAGAGTTAGTGTTCTCTATTGGGACGACGTAGGTATCTACAAGTAAAATATAACATGGATTAAAGAAAAGTCAAGGAGAAAGCGGCAGATCGAACAGCCGGGTACTGGGGAGGCGCGACGACGAAAAATCAGAAGGCTTCAATGCGCCAGACTAGGCGTGTGAACCAGGTTTTTTGGGTGGTGAGGGCAGGGCGCCAGACGGCGAGAATCTGCGAGCCCTGGTAGACGCGCTCGAAACCTTCCTCGGACTCCGAAACTGTTTCAATCGGCGAGACCCAAAACTCTTCGACGAGCGGGGCGTGCAAAGAGACGCGGACGCGTTGCCAGCCGTCTTCCATCCGCAGGATTGGGCCGGGCATGCAACCACTGAAGCGAAGATTCTTTTTGCCGAGCGGCGTTTCAAAAAAGCGGTCGGGCTCCGTGGGCGCAAGGAGATTGATAACCGACTCGATGCCGACGGCTACGGGCTTCTCGAGAATATCCTTTAACTTCAGGGTGATCACGCACGTTGCTTCAAAGCCGTTCGTGGCGGGGCTGAAAGTATATTGTTTGAGTAGCAGGAGTTTGGAGGACGCGGAGTCCGTCTTGCCTTGCAGCGTCAGGGAATCCGCGCGGAAAAGCTCGGCTTCGTTGGGAGCGGAGTTTTTCACGGTGAAAACGCCGCCGGCAAATCCGGCGTCTTCGCGCAATTCGAGGATTTCGTAGTCCGCGTGCGTGCGATCGGGGTCGAAAATCATGACGCGGAAGGCGTGGCGCGGCCACCGGTCGTAACGAAGGAAGCGCTCCAGGCCGGGCTCCTTGACACGGGTCTGTTCGTGAATGGAAGCGACCGCGCCAGTGGCAGGCTTCCCCGCGGCTTCCCGCAAGCGCGTGTGATAAGCCTCTGGGCGGCGCAGGATGGAATTGACGAGTGTGGCAGCCGCGGGACGGAAATCGAGTGCGGCGATGGTGCCGCCGTCATTGGGCTTCACAAGCGCCTGAGCCTCCAGAGAGGTGAAGAGCAGTTCGTTGGCACCGTCGGCGTCGTAGTCCAAGAGTTCGACGCGCGGCGCGAGCGCGCCGGGGGTCTCCCTGTCAGCGATGGCTTCGGCGCGAATGAGATTGCGCCAGGGATCAGTGCGCAGATGCGGGGCATAGATTCCGCCAAAAATGCCGTGCCAATAGGCGTCGTTGCACTGCGCCCGCAAGAGCAGGTCGCGCGCCTGCACCAATTCATTGGAGGACTTCGCGCCGTCGCGGTGAACGGGCGCGGCGGCGATACGCGCGGAAACACGCAGCATTTTTTTGTGCAGCAGGTTGGATTCGGGATATTTGCGAAAGAAGCCGCGCCAAGAGCCTCCGCGAAGGAAGGAAAGGATTTCCGGGCGAGCGCCGAACTCTTTCACCACCTCGTGATAGCGCTGCCGGACACGCGTGGGGAGCGCCCACTCCATCATCTCCGTATAAGAAGCGGTCGGGAGATCGGCGCGGCCGAGAGGCGCATGTGATTCCAGATAGTGGCCGGGAGTGGAGACTTCCAACCAATCGGAATTTTCTTCGAGCGCTGTAAAGAAAGCGGAGAGCCAGCCGTCTTTGTAGCAATGTTCGTGTGTTCCAGGCCAGACGCCGAACTTTTCCATGTCATCGCCCATGGCAGCTACGCCACCAGGATGGACGGCAGCGGCATCGCGTAGATAAGCAATGACGTCCTCGACCTTGCCGAAAGGAATGAGATAGCGGAGAGCTTTCTGCCCGGGATAGAGCCACACGGTCTTGCCACGGTCTTCGGCGATATAAGCGCCAAAAAGTTCCTCGGGCTCGAAGCCAGCAGCGAGGAAGTGAATGTCATCAACAAGCGTGTAGGCGACACTAGCGGCGGCAAGCGCGGAGGGAAGCTGTGGCTCCCAAACGCGCTCGGCGAGCCACGCGCCGGAGGGCACTTTGCCGAAGTGCTTCTCCAGATAGGCGCCCAGACGAGTAATCTGTTCGTGCTGATCCTCGGGAGGAATCGAGACCAGAATGGGCTCGTAGAAACCGCCGCCGACAAGTTCCACCTGGCCGGCCTGGACCAACTTTTTCAGGCGAACGAAATACTCCGACCGATGTTCCTCAATCCAGGTGAGGAGCGGCCCGGAATAGTGGAGGCCGAGATGAACCTTCGGATGCTTTTCAAGGTGCTCGATGAATGGAAGATAGGATGAAGCGTAGGCCTTCTCGAGGACATGTTCGAAATTGCCGCAAGGCTGATGCGCGTGAATGAGCAGGGCAAGGTGAAATTTCTCTGGCATGGGGACAGTTTTTTCTCACTACCATCATAACCTGTCACGCGAATTTATGAATTCCGCGGTCCGAGGATGCGCGATGTGCGCACTTAATCGGTTACGGGGCAGACTCGCATAGTGCCGACTGGGCGCCTTGATCAGGGCGTGGCGTGTCTCAGTACCCAATCGGAAATAGCGTTCAGAGCGTCCGGGGCCATGGTCTCCAGAATCTCGCCATATTCATTGGGCAAACCCGCCGGGGCGTGCTGGAGGAGATGGTTCAGGCCAGGCAATTCGACGGTTTGAAAGTCTTTGTTGCCGCCGTCTTGCAAGGCTTTCTGGATTTTGGCGAGATTCTCCTTCGGCGAGACTTGCAGGTCCTTTTCTCCATTCAAGGCGAGGACTGGGCACATCGTCTTCTGCAAGGCAGGGCGAGGGTCATAATCGAGAAAGAAACGAAACCAAGGCGTGGCCATCAGATGCACTTGCGATTCCAAGGCTTCTGGAGGAAGCGACGCGCTCATGGCGCTGGAGTGCACGAGATCATTTAACTTGACTTGTAAAGCTGCGGAATCTTTCTCCTGGCGAACCAGCGCGTACGCTTGTTTGTTGAATTCGCGAGCCACGGCGATCTGGCCGTCGTTGACATCCGCAGCCTTCAAGATAAGTTCCGACTGCAGCAAGAGGGTCTCTTCGCCAGTAAGGCCGGGCCCGGCAAGAAGCACGATCCAGGCAACATCACCGGAATGCGCGGCTATCAGTGGAGCGATCATGCCGCCTTCGCTGTGGCCGATGAGGCCAATTTTCTTGGCATCAAGCTCCTTGCGAGTTTTCAAATAGGCGAGGGCCGCCTCGGCATCCGCAGCAAAGTCCTCCATTGTCGCGTTCGCGTAATCGCCAGTGGACTTGCCGATTCCTCGTTTATCGAAGCGCAGAACGGCGATGCCTTTTCGCGTTAGGTGGTCGGCGAGGACTAGAAAAGGGCGATGTCCAGCTAGGGATTCATCGCGGTCGTTTGGCCCGGAACCAGCGAGCAGAATGGCGGCGGGAAATGGACCCTGGCCCGGCGGAAGAGTGAGTGTGCCTGCGAGCGAGATTTTCGCTGTTGCGTTCGCGAAGGTGATTTCTTCTTCCTTATAGGGATAAGGCTTTAGCGGATTTTGCGGCCGAATCAGTTCAAGAAGCTTGTCGGAGCGTTGAAAATTCAGTTTCTGCTCGCCACCGTTCTGCGCCCAGCTTCCGTTGATGGCCGTTTTGGAGCCGTTGAGCGTACCGTCATAAACACCGCGCACCACGGGAATTTCAAAGTGAAAGCTGGCGTCTTTCTGGCTCACCTTGACGGCAGGAAGTCCGCTCACTCCCATGTCGGGGCTGTCAAGCGCAGCAACGAGCTGCTTGCGATAGTCATGCGAGACATGCAATTGCAAGCGCAGGCGCAGGCCGTTGCCTTCGAGCGCGCCCTGCCATACTCCTTCGGTGCCTGCGACAGCGTCGGAAGGCTTCCTTGCGCCGGTTCCCGGAGATTGACGATGAAAAATGAGCGGAAGGCTGACGCTGCCCTGCATCCAGTCTCCGTCGATGCTGCGCTGATCTGCTGCGACCTTTCCTTCATAGGAAGCGCTCACGGAAGCTACGCTGAAACGGAGAATTGCACCTTTTTGCGTAAATGAGGTCACTTCGATGCCGTAGACGCCTTGATCCAGGCTATCAATGGTGGCTTTGAGAGAACCGTCTTCGGCTTTTGTGACGTGGAGAACGAGATGGAGCATCGCTTCGCCGGCTTGAAGCGAACCGCTCCATTGGCCTTCCAGTGTAAAGGAACTCCGTTGGGGCCGCGGTTTGTGCGCGGGTGGAGTCTGGGCCGAAGCCAACGAAAAAGCAGCAAAGCTGAATAGAGAAATGGCCGAAGCCAGACACTTCCTTGCAAGCTTCAATCGAAACCTCCGGACGCCACGTTCAGGATGGTAGATGATCCCTCGGTAAAAATAGTTGGCGTGGAGGCCGGAATCAAGGAAGGCACGCACGAAAAAAGGGCGGCACACCGCAGCGTGCCGCCAAAAATTGCAGAAGACCTGTTGGAGCCTATCAGAACAGGCTACTTCCCTTGTTTTGCGTACCAATCGGCGTTGATCGGAGTGAAGCTGTTCCACTTTTCCGGCAGGTCTTCCAGCGCGAAAATAGCAGTCACGGGGCAAACAGGTACGCAAGCGCCACAATCGATGCATTCGGTCGGGTGGATATAAAGTTGAGTCTCCGACTCGAAAGCCGGCTCATCCTTGCGCGGATGGATGCAGTCCACCGGGCAGACATCCACGCACGCGGTGTCTTTTGTGCCGATGCACGGCTCGGCAATCACGTAAGCCATTAAGGGTCTCCTTTATTCGGGCAGTGGACCGGTGGCTCATCCAGCTGAACAGCTCAACCGGCAAAAAATCCTTATATCACGCGTCTGCCCGGCGCGACAAGCAGCTAAGGGAATTGTACGCGGGGGGAAGGAGTTTCTCAACTTGCAGAGGTATGGATAGAATGAGAGGAGAAGGAAGGTACATGAAAACTTGGAGTTGTCTTTTCTTAGTTATTTTGGCGGCCGCGGCGACCGCACTGGCGGCTCCGCAGACTTCGAAGACGGTTGCTCCGCGCGATCCAGAGATCATTGACGCACAGGGCTATCAGAAACTGCTGGAGCAAAATCGCGGGAAGCCGATGCTCGTCAATTTTTGGGCGACCTATTGCGAACCGTGCCGCGACGAGTACCCCATGCTGAACGAACTGGCGAAGAAATATGCGCCGCAGGGATTGCAAGTCGTCGGCGTGAGCATGGATGACGACGGCGATTTGATCCTGATGCGGCGTTTCCTGGCCCGCTATAAGCCAGTGTTTCCCAATTATCGGAAGAAAGCCGGCGAGGACGGAGACTTCCGACAATTCACACAAAAGGTGTTTCCCAGTTGGAATGGGTCTCTGCCAGCCACGTTCTTCTACGGCAAAGACGGCAGGCAGGCCGGACATATGTTCGGCGAAGGCCCGCGGGACGCGTATGAGTCAGCGATTCGAACGCTGCTGGTCCCGGGTTCCAACTAACACCGAACTGCGCAATCAAAACCCAATCACTTAGTTTTGTGAAGAATCTCTACCGGAGTTTCTCATGCTCAATACGAAGGGCAATCGCATCACGTATTTTGGCCACAGCACGTTTTCGCTGACTACGCCCTCGGGCCAGGTTGCCTTGATCGATCCGTGGGTGACGACAAATCCCTGGTGCCCGGAGGCGCTGAAGAAACTATCGCGATTGGACGCCATTTTCCTGACTCATGCGCATACCGACCACCTGGGCGATCTTCTGGCGCTGGCCAAGCAGTTCAGGCCGAAAATCGCGGCGATGTTTGAGACTTGCCTGTGGATCGAAAGCAAAGGTTTTGGAGAAGAAACTTGCCCGATGGGCAAGGGCGGCTCGCAAACAATCGGTGATTTTGAGATCACCATGACGCACGCGTTTCATTCGAATTCGATTGACGATAACGGCGTGCGGCATTATGGCGGCGAGCCCGCGGGGTATATCATTCGCATGCCCGGCGGGTTCAAGGTGTATCACGCGGGTGATACGGCGCTTTTCGGCGACATGAAACTGATCGGCGAACTCTACATGCCGGACCTCGCGATGCTGCCGATCGGCGACCGCTTCACCATGGGCCCGGGCGAAGCGGCGTATGCCATCCGCCTGCTTGGCGTGAAGCATGTCGTGCCGATGCACTACGCCACGTTCCCTTTCTTGACAGGAACTGCGGAAGCACTGCGAAAAGAGGCAAAGAAAATCAAAGGGCTAAAAATTTACGCGCTGAAGCCGGGAGAAAAACTATGATTCGCACGGAGAATTTGCGCAGCGGCTACATTCAGGACGACGTCGAGGAGTATGTTTACCAGCTTCTGCCGGAACGTGATGCGGTGGTCACCGAGATCGAAGATTACGCCGCGCAGAACCGCGTTCCGATTATTGGCCCGGCCGTGGCGCGCATGCTGACGCTCTTCGTGCAGGTGTCTGGCGCAAAGCGGATTTTTGAGATGGGCTCGGCCATTGGGTATTCCACCATCTGGCTGGCGCGCGCGGCGGGGCCAAAGGGAAAAGTGACTTACACGGATGGCGATCCGGAAAAAGCGCGGCGCGCGAAGGATTATTTCCGCCGGGCAGGCGTCGGTAAACGCATTGACGTGCGCGTCGGCGACGCGCTTGAACTGCTGAAAAAATCGCCGGGCACATTTGACCTGATCTTCAACGACATCGACAAGCGCCAATACCCTGCCGCGCTGCGGGTGGCACTGCCCAAGCTTCGCCGAGGCGGATTGTTCATTACCGACAACACGCTGTGGTCGGGAAAAGCGGCACGGCCGGCCGCGCCGGATGACCTTGACACGCAAGGAATTCAGGAATTCAACCGGCTCGTCTACGCAACGAAGCAGCTCTACCCAGTTTTGCTTCCGCTGCGCGACGGCGTCACCGTGTGCCAGAAGAATTAAACACAAGTTATGGCAACCGCCTCCGCATCCGCACCGAAAACTCTCCTGGGAAGTCCTCCTGGACCAAAAGGGCGATTCTTGCTCGGCAGTCTGATCGAAGTTTCGCGCGACTGGCTTGGTTTTTACAAAAACTGTGCGGACGAGTACGGCGACGTGGTTCGCGTGCATCTCGCCCATGTTCCGGTCTACCTGGTGGTCCACCCGCTTGACATCGAGACCGTGCTCGTCACCAACGCGGCAAAGTTCACGAAATCCGAGGACTATCGCGCGCTGGCGCGGGTCCTCGGACGGGGTTTGCTGACCAGCGAAGGAGATTTCTGGAAGCGTCAACGCGGCCTCATCCAGCCGGCCTTTCACCGCCAAAGCATTCTGTCTTACGCGGCTGCCATGACACACGCGGCCGGCCGCATGCTCGATTCGTGGAAGGAAAAGAGTGAGCGCAACATCCATGAAGACATGATGCGGGTGACGCTTGAAATCGTCGGGAAATGTCTGTACAGCGCGGAAGTCACCGATGCCGCAGAACGCGTGAGCCACGCCATGGAAGTCGTGACGGGGAGATTTATTATCAACGCGAGTCTGGCGATGCTGTTCCGTTTGGATATCCCCGTTCGATTCGCGCTCCGGGAATGGCGAGCCATCCGCGAATTGAACGGGATCATCGGCGGCATCATTCGAGAGCGGCGTTCTTCTGACCAGCGGCGCGAAGACCTTTTGGATATGCTGCTTCGAGCGCGCGACGCTGACGGAAATCCTATGAGCGACACGCAACTGCGCGACGAAGTGATGACGCTTTTCCTGGCCGGCCACGAGACCACGGCCATCGCGCTCTCCTGGGCTTGCTACTTGATTGCACGGAATCCGGATATCGAGGCGAAACTCGCCGAGGAACTGCAAACTGTCCTCGGCGGCCGTTTCCCGAAGCCGGAAGACCTTCCCCGATTGCGTTATACGGAGATGGTCCTCAAAGAAACGATGCGTCTCTACCCCGCTGTGTGGGGCATCGGCCGGAGAGCCCTGGAGGATTGCGAGCTTGGGGGATACCGTGTGCCAGCGGGCTCAAACGTTTTCATTTTGCAGTGGCGGACGCAGCGCGATGCGCGCTTCTTTCCGGACCCGGACCGATTCGACCCGGAACGCTGGAGGGACGACCCGGTTCGCTCGGGAAAAATTCCGCGTTTCGCGTATTTTCCATTCGGAGGGGGCCCGCGCGTTTGTGTTGGCGCGTCCTTTGCGATGATGGAAGCTACGTTGTTGCTGGCTATGATTCAGCAGAAGTTTCATCTCGAAATTGTCCCGGAGCATCCCATCGAAATCTTCGCATCGGTTACGCTGCGTCCCAAATACGGCATCAGGGTGATTCCACATTGCCGAGCAGCAGTGAAAGATACCGATCGGCATCTCCACTAGAGACGTAACTCAGAAATCACCGGAAGCACGAGGAACGAGGGAACTTACTTGCGGAAGAGATTACGGACTAGGAAGCCGAGGTTTGCAGGACGCTCCGCGAGACGCCGCATAAAATAAGGAAACCAGTCTTTGCCATAGGGGATGTAGACGCGGACGCGATAGCCATCCTTGATCAGCTGGCGCTGCAAATCGGTGCGCACTCCGTACAACATCTGAAACTCAAAATCGTCCTTGGAGATTTGCTTCGCCGCGGCAAAGCGAATGGTTGCGGCAATCATGCGCGGGTCGTGCGTCGCAATGGCGTGGTAGAAGCCGCTGGACAACAGGACCTGCATCAGCCGGACGAAATTGGCGTCTACGTCCTCTTTCCGCGGGAAGGCAACTTCTTCCGATTCCTTGTACGCGCCCTTGCACAACCGAATGCGGCAGCCGCAGGACAATAAATCCGCGACATCGGTTTCACTGCGGTACAGATAAGATTGAATGACCGTGCCGACCGCGGGATTGCGAGTTCGAACGCGTTTGACGAGGTCGATGGTGCGCTGCGTGTAGGCAGAGCCTTCCATGTCAACGCGCAAAAAATTTTCGAAGCTGGCGGCGCGCTCGACGATGGAGCGAAGCAAACCTTCGCAAAACTCAACGTTGATGTCCAGACCGAGCTGCGTGAGCTTGCCGGAAACGTTGGCGTGCAGCCGTTCCTCGGCGATGCGTTCAAAAATCTCGAGATAAGCATCGCGGGAGTGCTGTGCATCGGTAATCGTGGCAACATTTTCGCCGAGGTAATCGAGGCTGGCGTGCATTCCCGCGTTATTGCACTCGCGGGCGGCGGCAATGGCTTCATCCAGCGTCTCGCCGGCGACAAATCGGAGTGCCATTTGGCGCGTGGTGCCATTGGAAGTGACCCAATTGGCGAAGCCTTTGCTTTCGGAAAGCTTGAGCAGGGTCGACCGGAGCATGCAGGAACAATTATGGCAGCCTGGGAGCGGCGAAACTACTGTTTGTGCTCTTCGAGAAACTTCTCGGCATCGATCGCGGCCATGCAGCCAGAGCCCGCGGCCGTGACCGCCTGGCGGTAGCGATGATCCTGCACATCGCCGGCAACGAATACGCCGGGAATAGATGTTAGGCTGCCGTGCTTGGCGAGCAGGTAACCGTTCGCGTCCATTTCGAGTTTTCCCTTGAAGATAATGGTGTTCGGATCATGACCGATGGCCACGAATACACCGTCGAGCGGAATCTCGCGAGTCTCCCTGGTCTGCGGATTTCGCAAGTTCACGCCCTCGACGTGGCCCTGGGGAGCGAAAATCTCCTCCACCACGAAAGGAGTGACAAATTCGACTTTCTCGTTCGCCTTGGCGCGGTCAATCATAATCTTGGAAGCACGAAAATCATTCCGGCGGTGAATAAGATGTACCTTACTGGCGTAGCGAGAGAGAAAGTTGGCCTCTTCCATGGCGGAATCGCCGCCGCCGACTACGGCAATCGGCTTCCCGCGGAAGAAATAACCGTCGCAAGTCGCGCACGTGGAAACGCCATGTCCGATCAATTCTCTTTCGCCCTTCAGGCCCAGCAGACGCGCTGAAGCTCCCGCAGCTACGATCAGAGACCGCGCTTCGTAGGTGTCTTTTCCGGCGATGATCTTGAATGGGCGCTTACTGACGTCCACTTCGGTCACGGCGCCAGCCTTGAACTCCGCGCCGAATTTCTTCGCCTGTTTGCGCATGTTCTCGATGAGTTCCGGCCCCATGATGCCGTCGGGGAACCCCGGATAATTCTCAACGTGCGTGGTGAGGGAGAGCTGTCCGCCAGGTTCGTGCCCGTCCAGGACCAGGGGCTTCAGGTTGGCGCGCCCGGCGTAAATCGCAGCAGTTAGACCCGCGCAGCCGCTGCCAATGATGACCACGTTGTACATTCGATCGTTCTCCAGACATTAGATTCAACACTGCGCCCGCCGGATACAAGCAGCCCGGTATTGTAGCATCGCCTTTGACGCGATTCGGAATGCCTGCGGCCAATTTGGAGAGCCTTCTTTACGCGGCTGGCATTGACCGGCAAGAATGGCTGCCGCTATAGTCCAAGCAAATACGAAGCTGCCCGAGGAGATTGTCACTATGGATCCGCGCTACCCAATCGGAAAATTTGAAATGCCCGCGCAAGTAACGCCGGCCAGACGGCAGCAAGCGATCGAAGAGATTGCGGCCACTCCGGCCAAAATGCGCGCCGCAGCCAGGGGTCTGAGCGACTCGCAACTGGACACACCCTACCGCCGAGGCGGTTGGACGGTGCGCCAAGTGGTGCATCACGTTCCGGACAGCCACTTGAATGCCTACGTGCGATTGAAGCTGGCACTCACGGAAGACAAACCGACGATTAAGCCGTACAACGAAGCGGCCTGGGCCGAACTCGCTGACTCCAAGTCCACGCCGATTGAAGTTTCGCAGACGCTGCTGGACTCGGTGCACACGCGATTTGTCCAGTTGTGGCGCTCGTTGAAGCCCGAGCATTTTGCAAGGGTTCTCATTCATCCGGAACACGGCGAGCGCACGGTGGACTGGCTGCTGTTCCTTTACGAGTGGCATGGGAAGCATCACACTGCGCATATCACGGAACTCCGTAAACAAAAGGGCTGGTAGCAGGGTCGCGGGACTCGGCTGCAGTTGTGTGGCACGCGGCGCTCCGGCTCGTGTACGATGATGCGGTACACAAGGAGAGCGCATGAGCCGGCCTGCGGGAACTTACGCTGTTTTTGAGACTTCACAGGGAAACATTGTGGTGCGCTTGCTGGAAAACGAAGCGCCCAAAACGGTTGCGAATTTCGTCGGGCTTGCCGAAGGCACGAAAGAATTCACGAATGAAAAGACCGGCCAGAGGGAAAAGAGGCCCTTCTACGACGGATTGATCTTCCATCGCGTGATTCCACAGTTCATGATTCAGGGCGGCTGCCCGCAGGGCAGCGGAATGGGCGGGCCGGGCTACAAATTCGCGGACGAGTTTCATCCCTCACTGAAGCACTCCAAAGCAGGCAAGCTATCGATGGCCAATTCCGGACCAGGAACTAACGGCAGCCAATTCTTCATCACCGTGGCGGCAACGCCGTGGCTGGATAACCGCCACACAATTTTTGGCGAGGTTGTCGAGGGCCAAGACGTGGCAGACAAAATCTCCAATGTGCCGCGCGATTCGAACGACCGCCCGAAAACGCCGGTGCCCATCAAGAAACTTCGCATCGAACGCGTCGCCTAAGCGGACGCTATTACAATGCTCACGCCCGAGCGACTGCTCCGCCTCATGATCGAATTGATTTTTGTGTTGCTCGGCGGACTGCTGATGTGGCTGGGCCTTGCCGGCCCAGCTCACGGCCGCACCGTCGATCGGCACGGCGTGCCCTGGCTGGTCCTCAGCGTGGCGCTGATCATTTGGGGCTTGCGCGCGCTGTACAGCCCGGGCCAGTGGTGGTTGCGCTGGCAAAACTGGACACGCGGGTTGTCTCTCGTACTGCTGGGCGTCCTCATGCTCGTGATTTCGCGCGTGCCATTTCCCTGGGTTGGTTCAATGCTCGCGGCCGGGGGCGCACTGCTCGCACTGCGCGGCATGATTGCCTCCTATTTGATCTTCCGGCCACGGTGAGTGAAACTGGATCTCTTCAACTTTTCGAAGCTTTCTTCTTCTGGTTGGCTTCGAGATGCTGGCGCAGGCGGCTGACCACGATGTCTTCGTGTCCCTCTTCCATCTCTTTTTGCACTTCTTCCAAGGCAAAGTGCACGACGTCGTGATGATGCATTTCCAGAGGCGCTACGGCGTCGCTGAAGCGCAGCCACAGCCGGTGCAGCAGATTGACCTCGTTGGCAGTCAGATTTGGCGCGTGCGGCCCGAGAACTTTGTAGAGCTTGTCCCCATTGGGTAGATGGATTTCCAAATTGAATTGCGGCTTGGCATCACCGAGTTTTTCCCAGGCTTCACCGATCTGCCGCGCTTGCTCCTCGTTCGATTCCCTGTTTGAACGTCCCGCAACAATGGTGCTGGATTGGAGTGAAGTGGCGGCGCGCAGGATGCCGTCCCACAAATCGTTTGCGGCGACCACGGCGAGGCGAATCGACTTGCCTCGTTTTTCGGCCATGGAAAGCGCCTGGGAAAAGAGCTGTTGCTCGATACTGCCGAAAAGCTGGTCGGCCTCAAGCTCGTTTTCACCCGAAGCCGAACGGCGCAACAGGCGGACATGGAGCACGACAACGTCGCGGCGTCCGGGCTTAATGCGGTCCAGCACGTTTCCAAGATGATAGAGCGCGTAGTGGTTGCTTATGGGAACGAGGATGTTGCCCGGGCGGGCGCCCACAGCTTCAGGCGTTAATTCCGATTCCAACTCGAGATTGAACTGGTCCATCTCGACGGGGGATGCGCCGCCGTGTCTGCCCCGTCGTTCCGAGATCGTGAACACGATGTAGAGCAGAACGGAAAAGGCTCCGCCCGCCATGGTGGCGATGGGCTTGGTGAATAGGTTCACGACGGCGATCAAAAACAGCATTAACGTGATTAACCCGAGTCCCACGGGAATCTGCACGCCACGAATCGTGAAATTGAGCGGAACCTGAAATTCGCGCTGGCCTGGACTGGTGTAGCGCAGAACCAGGACCGCGAGGCCGTTCATCGCGAAGCTCCAGATCACGCCGAACGCGTAAAGGTTCGCAAGAAACGTCACGTCGCCGCGGCTGATAATGATAGTGATGACCTGCAGCGCCACGACGATATTGATGATGCGGTAGCTAGTGCCAAACTTTTTGTGCGGCTGCCGGAACCAGGAGCTGAGCACACCGTCTTCTGAAACGCGGTTCAACACTCCGTTTGAGCCGACGATCGCCGTATTGACGGCGCCTGCCAAGATCAAAGTGCCCACAACGACAACAAAGCCATGGAATATCAGACGGGCGACAAATGGCCCTTCGAGACTCATCGCCAGACCGCCGATCAGGTTCTCGAGGAAATGCTGGCGGACATCGTCCGGAATGATCATCACGGCAAAGAACGAGACCAAAGACGTAAAAACCAGGCTGTAGACGAAAATGACCGCCCCGGCTTTTTTCAGGTTAGGAAGTTTTGGGCTCTCGATTTCGCGATAGACCTGCGCCAGGGACTCTTCTCCGCTCATCGCCAGGACGGAGTGGCCCAGGGCGATGAAGATAGCGATGATGCCGAACATGTGGGGAAGACTGCTGTGCGCGAGCCAGCCGAGGGCGCCGGGGCTCAGCCGGAGGTTGCGCGGTTGCGGCCAAGGAGGTAGGACGGAATGGCGCACGGCAATCGTGTAACTGCACCAGACAATAAGCATCACCACCATAACGGTGACCAGCTTCATGATTTGCAAAGCTTTTTCGCTGGACTCGGCCACACCTTTGGTGTTCTGCCACCAGAAATAAAGAGTGACGGCAATGGCAAAGCTCGCGGCAATAAAACTGATTGTCCCGGAAGCAAGCGGGTCACTCAGATGAAGATACTGCAGGAGTTCATCGATCAATCCGGCAAGATACCGGCCGGCGGCGACGCCGCTGATCGGGCCCGTGAGGATGTAGTCAAACATCAGCGCGGAAACGCTGAATTTGGCGAGCGTCCCGCCCAGCGACATCTTCACGGCTCGATACACGCCGCCGCGCACGAACATACTGCAGCTTTCCACGTAAACCGCGCGCACGGCGTACGAAAACAGCATGATCGCCAGGATGAACCACGGCGCGGTCTTGCCGACATAGCCTTCCGCTTCGCCGCCGGCGTAGTACGCCGAGGAGGCCAGGTCATTCAGCACGATGGCCGCCGCCCGCCAGAACGAAATGAATGTCAGGAGGGCTGTGGTGGCGACGATGACACGCGGAATACCGTTGCCGCGGCTGCCTGCGGCAGCAGGGCTATTGGGAGTGCTGCTCATGTATGGGTTGCGCTAACTTGCAGGTTGAAATGCTCGCATTTTTAGGGCACTAAGTCTAGCCGGACATCCCTGTAAATTGCCAGAAAGGTTCTAGTGCGCGACCGTGCGGAAGGCTTTGGCGCATTCGGCGCAGGGGCAGATATTGCGGAGATGGTCGTAGCTGTAGATCCCGGTCGAGTGGCCGTCGGTGAAGCTGATCTGAATGGCGTAGTTGCCTACCTGCGTGGCAGCCTGTGCGCGCGGCTTGGGCTTGAACATTGGCAGTGCGGGAGACGACTTGAGAGCTGAACCCATCTCGCCAATGAAGGCCTTCTTCTCTCGCGCGTCGTTGCAGGTGGCGCAGGGACACTCGTCGCGCAAGTAAGCAAACTCGTAATGGCTGGCGTGGCCGTCGGCCCAGGTGACGTCCACACCTGCGCCGTTCGAAACGTGAATCTTGACGCTCGTTGGTTTTTTCCGCGGGTCGGGAGGAGTCGGCATGGTTTGCGAGGGCGATCAGCTCTTGGACTTGCCGTCGCAACAGTCGCCCGGTGGAATCGGGTTCCCGTGCGGGCAGGTCTTGGGGTGTCCAAGGAACGTGCAAATGCGCTGGTCCAGTTCCGGGCTGATGATGTGCTCGAACTTGCAGGCTTGCGTATGCGCTTCGGAATCGTCGACCGAAAAAGTGTCTTTGAAGAGGCGCTCGGCCAGGCGGTGGCGACGTACCACGTCGCGCGCGCGCTGGCTGCCTACCGATGTGAGTTGCACTTCCCCGTTTTGCATTTGCACCAGGCGCAAGTCGGACATGCGCGAAAGCACCCGCGCGGCAGGCTCTTCCGTAACGGCCGGCAACTTTCCCGCTGGTCCGGACGCGTGCAAGTGTTCCGGCTGAGCGGGCTTCCCTTCCTCGCCGCAAACCCAAATTTGCTCGAGCAGATGGTCGAAGCGGATTTCGTCGTCAGTGGAAACAGGTGTGCAACAATCCGCAGTGTCGGCAAGCGGGCAATTCAGCGGATGGCTCGGCCCGTGCTGCGCGGTGTCAAAGTGCAGATGCCCGTGCGCCAACTCGATGCGCCGGTCCGCCTGGCGCGCAATGTCCGGGTCGTGCGTCACCATCAGGATCGTATGGCCAACTTTGTGCAGTTCACGGAAAATCTGGATGACGATGGCTTCGTTGGCTTCGTCGAGATTGCCGGTGGGCTCGTCGGCAAGCATGATTTTCGGCTGATTGATCAGCGCCCGCGCGATGGCCACGCGCTGCTGCTCGCCGCCGGAGAGTTGAACGGGGAGATGCGTCAGACGATCGCCGAGGCCGACGCGCTTCAGCGCTTCTTCGGCCTGCTTTTCGTCCGTGACGCTATGGAAATACTGCGCGAGCATGACGTTTTCGAGCGCCGTAAGATACGGTACGAGATGGAATTGCTGAAAAACGAAGCCGACTTTTTCCGCCCGATAGCGGACCAGCTCGTTCTCGCGAAGTTTCGAGAGATCGACGTCATCAACGACGACATGTCCGGAAGTGAGCGAGTCCAACCCGCCAAGAATATTTATGAGCGTTGTTTTCCCGGAGCCGGAGGGACCCATGAGCGCAACCCATTCGCCCGTGTTCACATCGAAGCTCACTCCACCAAGCGCGCGGAGGGCGCCGTATTGCTTGACCAGGTCTTCGATGACCACTTGCTTCGCCGCCGTTCGCGGCGGCGCTGCAACGAGGGTACTCACGCTTCACCCCTGAAAACCGACGCCGGGCGTATGCCGGCCAGCCGTCGCAATGGAAATGCGCTAAGAATCGCGACTATCACTGTGAGCGCCACAGATACAGGATACACAATCAACCGCGGCCGCGCCGCCACGCCAAAGACTGCTTTGCCTAAACCGATCGAAAGAAAAATTCCCGCCGCGGCGCCGATGATGCCGCCTGCAAACCCAAGCAACGCCGCCTCCACAAGGAAAAGCCGCAGCACGCGGCGCATCGAGCCGCCGATCGCCTTCATCAAACCAACGTCCATCTTCCGTTCCATCGCCACGTTGGTCATCGCCGCCATCACGCACAGTCCCGTAAGCAGCAACACAATCGCCACCGTCGCCGTCAGCAACCCACTAATCCGGTTGTAGATTTTCGCTTCCCCTTCCGTGAATTGCCGAATTGGGCGGGCGTCAACATCGGGAAGCAGGCGTTGAAGATCCGCGATGTAGTTTTGGATTTCACCGGGAGTGCCCGGAACGATCAGCTCGATTGTGCTGATGCGACCCGGAAGATCGGCCAGGCGCTGTGCCGCTCGCAAGTCGATCTCGAGACGGTCGTCTTCCGGTCCGCCGGTCTCGGCAAGCCCTGCAGCAAGGCACGTCTCCTTTTGGTCTCCGCTGGCTAAATTGAGCCGAGAACCTTGCTCGGCTTCCACTTGTTCACCGATTCGTCTTCCCACCATACAGATTGGCTCAGCGGGGATCATTGGGCGACCCATTGGAAGAGAAAGAGCTGACTGGGAGCTGATCCAGCCGACGAGCCTGGGACTCGCTCCCACAACCACGGCGGATAGAGATCTGCCCGACTGCGCCGAAGAAACAGTTGCGATAACGAAGAGCGAGGATGCTGTCGCAACGTGAGCGTTCCCGACACTTCGGGGCACCCAAAGAATTGTCGATTCGGGCAATGTCCCCGTTCCGGAAAACGATGAACCTTTCGGGAGAATTAGCACGTTCGGTCCAAAAGCCCGAAATTCGGTGGTGAGGCGGCGCTTGGCGTCCACTTGCAAATTGAGCAGCGCGGCGGTCACGGCGGCACCAGCTCCGAGCGCGAGCAGCATCACGAAAAGGCGTCCGCGGTTGGCTCCAAGCAATCGCCTAATGATCCGCCAGAACATGGCTTTGTTTGTCGCGCGAGAGCCTGGCATCATTCGCCTCGCAGGATTGGCGCCGGCTCGTATTGCGAAGCGCGACGCAGCGGAAGCGCGCTGCCCAGAAAGGTGACACCGGCAGCAAGCGCAATAACCACAAGAAAGACAATCAAAGATGATTCCGGTGCCGCGCCAAAGATTTTTTGTCCCAGGAGGCGCGCCAGAACAATCCCCAGCGAGTAACCGACTCCCCCGCCCACGAACGCGAGCAAAAGCTGTTCTGCCGCAAGCAGGAATCCCACGGTGCCGGAGCCCGCACCCAGCGCCTTCATTAAGCCAATTTCCGTGCGCCGTTCAATCACCGAAGCCGCCGAAGACGCCCCAACGGCCTGCACCGCAGCGAGCAGCGCCGCGCCTGTGACCAGCCACAGCAGCATGCGCATACGCGTGAGAATCTGCCCTTCACCTTCCGCCACGCGCCGAATCACGCGAACATCGGCCCCGGGCAGGACCTGTTTAATAGAATAGGCAATCGAGGAGACATAGGGACTGCAGGACCACTTCTCGAATTCGCCAGCGCTCATCGTCTTCGGATCGCGCCGCGCGAAATCGTCTTCCGGTTTAGTCAGCGCGCTCACATACAATTTGCGATACTGCTCCGGTTTGCCCGCAAGTTGTTGCGCAATTGAAAGTGGAGCGAGAACACTCTCATCCTCGGACCCGCCTGACGAAAGAAGACCTACGACTTTCAAGGTGACCCATTTTGCGTGGTCTCCGGAACTTACGTTCAAATCATCGCCTATTTTTGCTCCAATTCTTCTTGAGAGATTCACTCCGACAACACATTGCAGCGAGTCTTCGCCAAACCACTGTCCCTGGACACCCCACCAAGGATTTGTTTTCACCACTCCAGTGAGAAATGTCGCGCCGTCGGGAATTTCGACACGGTGTTGCGCCCAGGTCCCAATCAAGGACGTATGGCCTGCGACAGCGGGAGTAATCCAAGTCTGGGAAGCCGGCGACCAAGCCTCAATCGGAACTTCGAGAATTGGACTGAAGCCCATAATATTGTTGTGCCAGAAAATGGTCTTCAATTTTGGCAGGTCTGCTTCCGGCAGGTAAGCGCCCGCATTCACCGGCCGGAAGTCCACGCCGCCAATCTCCAATGGCAGCGAATCCGCTTGCGGCGTCACCACAAGATTCGCGCCCAAACTCCGGAATTCTTTCGCCAGCCGGTCGCCCACATCCAACGACACGCTCAAGGCCGCAGTGACTACTCCCATGCCCAGCGCCAGCGCCGCCCCGGTAAGGAGCTTATGGCGCGGACGGCGTCCAAACGAATCAGCAACAATTCTTAGAAACATGATGTAAAAGACAGCCTTAGGCGCGCGGTCGTTCGTGCCCCTACTGCGGAATCTCCTTTGCGGCCTGCGTCAACGACGAAATATCGATTACCAACTCTCCGCCATCCAAGTGTGATGGCACGCCGATGGGATTGCATCCGCCCTGATCGCCAATCGACGGAATGTAAATCGCCGAAGCGCAGTGCCGGCAGATCACGTTCTGTCCATCTTGCCGGTAGCCTTCCGCCCCGCAAATCCGGCAGGCGTCCAGCGCCACTCCCCATCCGTTCGGTTTCTTGATGATCATGAACCGCAGCGATTGCCCGCCCGCATTCACGGTGAAAAGATGCATGCTCCCATCCTGAACTTCGCTGACCGGCACGCGCACGACGTCGCCACCGGCATTGATCGGTCGCGCCGCCGGCGGCGCCGAATTCGCCCGCGCATAAATGAAATCCGCCGTCAGCACCAGAATCACTGTGAGGGACGCGATTGCCGCAGCCATCATCCAATTCCGCTGCCGCCGGCTTTGCGATTCCAGCAAACGCTTCTCTGCGTCGTTCATTGTCTCTTGAGCGCTCTTGTCACGCTTCGCCGACTGCCATTCGCGCAGAATCAACAGCGCCGCGGCTCCGAAGATGAACACGAAAAAGAACAGCTCGTTCCGCACAATTGGTCCCAGAATCGCCATTTCCGCCTTGCTCGAAGGCAGCCAGCGCGCTTCGCTCAGCTCATGCAGCCCGGTAAGCGCCAGTTGAAACGCCACCAGCATCAGAATGACGCTCGTCGCCGCAAAAAAACGGTGCAGCGGAATCCGCAGCGTGCCCTTGAAAAAGAAAAGCCCCACCGCGACAGCCCCGGAAATTCCAATAATCGTCCCAATCCACGTTTGCAAGCCTTCGCTCGAAAGCTCCACGGCTCGCAGAATCAGCGCCAGCTCCGCCCCTTCGCGCAGAACCATCAGGAAAACAAAAAGAAAAATCCCCCAGCCCGCCGCCCTGCCGGCCTTCCCCGCATAGGCCTCCACCTTGGCCTCAATTTCTTTTTTCAGGTGGCGCGCAACGCGGTTCATCCATACGATCATCGTAACAACGAAGACCGAAGCAACAAGGAGCATTAGCCCCTCGAAGCCGTCTTCGCTGATGCCCCAGCGTTCCAGCGCCACGGCCACTCCCAGGCTCAGCGCCGCGGCGGCCGCAACGCCGTACCACACGAACCGCGCAAGGTGCTCGCGGCCTGTTCGCGAGAGATAGACAAGAATGATGCCGACGACGAGCGAAGCTTCGACGCCTTCACGGAGTGCGATAAGGAGAGCCGAAAGCACGAGAACTCCAGTTGTAAATGAATTGCAACTACGATTTAAGTCTACCGCAACCAGTGACTTCCGTCAACCGGACCAGCCTAGTCCTATATGCTCTGCGAAGTTAGGTTATCCTATTCTGACGTTTATGCGCATCCTCCGCCTCAGCGCGTTTCTGGTCTTGTCGCTATTCTTGTCTGCGCAGGTTCCCGCCCACAAGGCACAGATGCCCTCTCCCTTGCATGCTCAAGACAATATAGGGCGCCCTGACCCCAAACGTGCTCAGAAAGCCGCCGAGCGAGGCGACAAGGCTGCAGCAGCTGGCCGTTTCGAGGAGGCGCTCGCAGCCTACGAGGAAGCCGCACGTTACGCACCGCAGGACGCCGCCATCATTGAGCGGGGTGCGGCGTTGCGCTCCAAGCTGGTTCGCGCCTACGTGGAAGCCGCAGAACGCGATGCTCTAGCAGGACTCCTGACGGAGGCCACCGAAGAACTGGGCGCCGCGCTCCGAATCGATCCCGGAAACACCATTGTTGAAGAGCGCCTCGGGCAGCTCACGGCCATGGAAGACTCGCCCCGCGCGAAGTCCACGGCGAAAATTTCAGGCTTGCCGCGGCTGCAAGCGCAAGCCGTGAAGCGCAAACTGGATCTGCGCGGCGATACCAAGACGGTTTACGAACAACTGGCCGCACTGTTCGGCGTGAAGGCGGCTTTTGATCCGGACGTAGTTGCCAGGAACGTGCAGTTGCGCGTGGATGATGTGGATTTTTATACCGCCATTGCCCTTCTGGGCGGACAAACCGGAACGTTTTGGCGCCCCTTGAACCCCACCCTGTTCTTTGTCGCCCCCGACACGGCGGAGAAGCGGCGGCAGTACGGCCTGCAAGCCGAACAGACTTTTCCACTCTCCGCGGCCGTTGCGCCTGAAGACGCTACCGAGTTGCTGCGCATCCTGCGCGACATAACCGGCGGAACGCGCATCGACATTGACACTCGCAGCCGCACCATCACCATGCGCGACACGCCTGAGCGGCTCGCGCTTGCCGGTGAGCTCATCCAACAGCTCGAGCGCGCCCGCGGCGAAGTCATGCTCGAAATCGAATTCCTGGAAGTCGATCGCAACAAGGCGCGCGCTCTTGGAATCACGCCTCCGGCATCCAGTCAGCTCATTTCCCTGAATACCAACGACGTGAACAAGCTCAAATCGTCGACGACGCTGACCAACCTGCTCACCAACATCCAACAAATCTTCGCGGGAAAAGGATTCTCCAGCATTCCCGCCGTCGCTGTCGTCGGCGGCGGCCTTTCCACTTTTCTACTTACGCTTCCAAGCGCCGCCATGGATTTCTCTGACTCTCTTTCGCTGGTGCAGAGCGGGCGCCAGGTGCTGCTGCGCGCGCAAAGCGGCAAGCCTGCCAGCTTTTTCGTGGGCGATCGCTATCCGATCACACTTAGCCTGCTCTCCGGAAGCGTGGGGAACTCCGCCGCATTGACGGGACTTCCTGGCTCCACGGTTTTCCCGCAAACAAGTTTCACCGTTGGCGCCAATCCTTCCGCGCTGGTTGCCAATAACTTTACCGGCGGCGCTTTGCCTGATCTGGCGGTCGTTTTTGATGATCCCAAGGCCAACACTCTTGTCATTTTGCAGAATCAAGACAATGGGAATTTCGCTCAGGTAACGCCGTCGCCGATCACTTTGGACGCCAAAGAAACGGGGCAGGTCGCTATTGGCACGGGGGTTTTCCGGAACGACCTCACAAAATTTCCCACTACGCAGCCGCCGGACGTGGTCCTGGTGAATTCCACTTCGAATAATGTTTCGGTTCTATTGGGAAGCGTCGACGCCAACGGCAAAGCCAATGGGCTTTTTACGGAAGCGCCCGGCTCTCCTTTTGCTGTTGGAAATAATCCCAGATCGGTGGTCGTCGCGGACTTCAACGGCGACGGACTTCTGGACTTTGCAGTCGCCAATCAAGGTGACAATTCCATCTCCCTTTTCCGCGGACAGGGAGATGGCACCTTTACGGAATTCCCCGGCTCGCCCTTCAAGCTGACGAATACCACCGCAATTTCGGAAGCCGCTCCCGTTGCCATGGTCAGCGGGAATTTTCGCAACCGCACCAACACCGTCAATAACGCCGCTGAGCAAGACCTTGCCGTCGTCAATCAAGGTTCGAACAACATTTCCATTCTCCTCAGCTCCGTCGATCAAAACCTGAATGTCACTCTTGTCGAAGCCGCCGGTTCTCCAATCTCCGTGGGAACTACTCCTGTGGCCATTGCAACGGGGGAC
This sequence comes from Acidobacteriota bacterium, assembly GCA_003225315.1. GTDB lineage: Bacteria > Acidobacteriota > Terriglobia > Acidiferrales > UBA7541 > Acidiferrum. The sequence continues at coordinate 120,894 of QHZD01000018.1, read as the reverse complement.
CTGAACGCCGACGGCGTGCTGGACCTCGCCGTCGTGAACCAGGGCAGCGCTACCGTTTCGATCTTGCTCGGAAGCAGCAATTTGGACGGCATGTTCAAAGAAGCGACCGGCTCTCCCCTGCCAACCTCGTCAACTCCTGCCGGAATCGTGATCGCCAATTTTGCCAACGGAACCGTCCCGGACCTCGCTGTAACCAACAAAGGCTCCAACACGATCGGAGTTTATCTCGGTCAAGGACAAGGCACGTTTGCCTCGCGTATTGAGCTCAACACCCCCACGAGGCCTTCCGCACTCATCGCCTCCGCGTTGACCACCAGCGGACTGCCCGACGTCGCTTTGGTGTCTCAGGATCCCGCCGCCACTCAAGGCGTTGTTACGATCATTCAGGATTCCACGAATTTCGCCAACAGCTCGACGGTTGGAGTTGCACAGACGCCCTATCCGGCTTCGGAATATGTCGATCTCGGCGTGAAAATAAAAGCGACTCCCACGCTGCATTCCAACAATGAAGTTACTTTGCTGCTCGAATTCGAAATCCGCTCCCTGTCGGGCTCCAGCGTGAACGGCATTCCCATCATTTCGAATCGTACGCTGACGCAAACTGTTCGCGTCAAACAGGACGAACCGACCGTGATTGGCGGGCTCACCGATACGGAAGAGACCCGCTCGATCACCGGCTTGCCGGGCTTCGCTAATCTCCCCATCGCGGGTTATGTGTTCGGCGGACGGAAGAATTCGAATCAAGACACGGAACTTCTGATTCTTGTCACCCCGCGAAAACTGCGGCTGGCGGATCACCTCACGCGGACAATTTTCGCCGGCCGCGGCGATACCGGCGGCCGCGGAGCCGCGAGTCCGGGAACTCTGCAATCCCCCGCGCCACCGCCTCAACAGTAAGCCTGAGAGCGCCACGATCGCAGGCCTGGCGTTCTGCCACCGACGCTAAAGCTGCCTGTCATCCTGAGGTTCGACGAAGTCGGACTCGAAGGATCTTACCTGGGAGTCTAGGCTTAGATGTGGCAGAAATTCGTGGCTGATAATTCTGACTACGGCAAAGCTTCGAACACTACGATGGGTTGGTACGTCCGCGGCACGACGGCTTCGGCGATGGCGATAAGCTTGTCCTGCTGGCTGAAGACGCGCAGCCGTGGCGGCTTTGGTTCGCCGCCATCGAGCTGTGTCGTCGCGCCAGGAGGCGGCTCAACACGGCCCGGCTGAAGCTGCGCGATCATGATGTTGAATTTCGTGCCATGACGCACGCGTTTTTCGACCACGGGCAGGACATTGATTCGTGGGAAATTCATCAGCAAACTCTCCAGGGGGATCAGGCAATCGGCGAATTTTCCGGCCTGTTTGGCTTCGGCGAGTTCCTCGAGAGTGATGGCTTGCTCGAGCGAGAATTCTCCCACTGCCGTGCGCGTGATTTCCGCCAGATGCGCGCCGCATCCAAGTTTTTGTCCCATCTCGTGCGCGAGCGAGCGGATGTACGTGCCGGACGAGCACTCGATGACGAACCGCGCGATGCCGCCCTCTATCTCGTTGAGTTTGTACTCAAAAATCTCGACTTGGACAGGCCTCAGCACGACAGCTTGTTTCTTGCGCGCCAGCTCGTACGCAGGACGCCCTTTCACTTTTTTCGCGGAAAAGGACGGTGGTATCTGCTCGAAACGCCCGATACGCTCCGCCGCAAACTTTTCAATTATCGCGGCATCCAGCGCCGGCGTCGCGTCCGGGCCCTGCGCTTCGCCATCGGAATCGTACGTATCCGTCGCAAAGCCAAAACGGAATCCCGCCTCATATCGTTTGCGGCGCCCGGCATAAAATTGCACCAGCCGCGTGGCCCTTCCGAGCAACAGCACGAGAACACCGGTCGCAAGAGGATCGAGCGTGCCCAGATGTCCGATTTGCCGGAAGCCCGCAAGGTGGCGCACCGCATCGACCACGTCGTGCGACGTTTTCCCTTTCGGTTTGTTGATGACAAGCGCACCGTCGTTCGGCGCCGGCTGTGGTTGACGTGTCATTCTCGCGGTTAGGACTTCTTACACTGGATCTGACATTAAAGACGCAAGACTCATGGCGCGGGCGGATTGTCCTTCTTCATTTCCTTCAAGAGCCGTTCGATGCGCTCCACATGCTCTTGCGAAAGATCCAGAATAAAATGCAGTTCCGGAACACGCCGGAGTTGCAACCGCTCGACCAGCTCCCGCCGAATGTAACCTGAAGCGTGTTCGAGCGCCTTGATCGCATCGGTTTGCTCCTTGTTTGTCCCCTTCACGTTGATGAACACGCGCGCGTGCTTCATGTCCGGCTGGACGCGCACTTCGCTGGCCACCACGCTGACTTCCAGGCGTGGGTCTTTCAGTTCCCCCGCCAGCATGGCGTTGATTTCGTGCGCGATCTCCTCGCCCACGCGTTCGTGCCTGTGATTCGCTGGACTCATTGGCGTCTCTGAAATACCTTCTAAACAATCTCGATCGCTTGATTGATCAAGACTGAGCCGAGGATGCCGTCTGCCTCGTCCAAGACCTTCTGCAGCACTTCCCTCAAGTGTTTCTCTTCATTCGAAATCGTGACAATTCCAACAACCGACCTCTGCCACGTGTCATGATGCTCTAGCTCCGCCACCGCCACGTTGAAGTCACGCCGCAACTTATCCTTCAAGCTCCGCAGCACCTGCCGCTTGTCCTTCAGCGATTGCGCATCCGGGATGTGCAGCTCGAGGGTAAGCAAACCAACCGGCATGAGCAGCTCCGGGGAACAGCTTGGCGGATTATTTCTTGCCGGCGGACGCGCTGGCCTGTCCGGCGGCTTCTGCGGCGCTCATCTTGGTAACGCTGAAGCATTCCAGTACATCGCCAACTTTGATGTCGTTGAAATTGGCGACGCCCGCGCCGCATTCAAAACCGGTGCGTACTTCGCTGGCGTCATCCTTGAATCGCTTCAAAGAGTTGAGCTTCGACGTGTAAATCACCGCCCCATCGCGCAGCACGCGGACCTGCGCGTCGCGCTTCAGGATACCGTCGACCACGTAGCAGCCCGCAATCGTTCCTGCGCCCTTGACGCGGAACGTGTTGCGTACTTCCGCGCGGCCCAGGTATGTTTCCGTGACCACCGGCTCGAGCAGGCCCTCCATGGCCTTCTTAAGTTCGTCGGAAACCTCGTAAATGATGTTGTGCGTGCGGATGTCCACGTGTTCCTGCTGCGCCAGGTCCAACGCCTTGCGGTCTGGCCGCACGCCGAACGCAATCACTATGGCACTCGATGCGGAGGCAAGGAGCACGTCATTTTCCGTGACCGCGCCGACGCCTGAGCCGATGATCTTCAGCTTCACCTGGTCAGTCGAAAGTTTCGGCAGCATTTCGCTGAGCACTTCGACGGACCCTTGCACGTCACCCTTGATGACAATTCCCAATTCCTTGACGTCACCGGCCTTCAATTGCTCATGCAGCTGGTCCAGCGTGATACGCGAGCCGCTGATGCGCGCCATCGCCGCGTCGCGCTGTTTGTTCTGCCGGTACTCCACGATGTGCCGCGCCTTGGCTTCATCTGTAACCTGGAAAAGGTCGCCCGCATCCGGTACGCCCTGCAAACCAAGCACTTCGACAGGTGTCGACGGCGGCGCGTCATTCACTACGCGGCCGCGATCGTCAAACATCGCGCGCACTTTGCCAAATACCGACCCGCAAATGAAAAAGTCGCCGGCTTTCAGCGTGCCGTTTTGCACCAGGATCGTTGCTACCGGACCGCGTCCCTTATCCACGCGCGATTCCAGCACTGTTCCCGTCGCGGGCGCGTCCGGATTGGCCTTGAGCTCCCGCAAATCCGCGACTAACAAAATCGTTTCCAGCAGCTTATCGATGCCCTGCTTCTTTTTTGCCGAAACTTCCACGAACTCCGTGTCCCCGCCCCATTCCGCCGGCATCAGGCTGTTTTCCGTCAGTTGCCGCTTCACGCGCTCCAGTTGCGCTTCCGGCTTGTCGATCTTGTTGATCGCTACGATGATGGGCACTTTCGCCGCCCGCGCGTGGTCGATCGCTTCCTTCGTTTGCGGCATGACGCCGTCATCAGCGGCCACGACCAGCACCACGATATCCGTAACCTTCGCGCCTCTCGCGCGCATGCGCGTGAACGCCTCGTGACCCGGCGTATCCACGAAAACCACGGCGCGGTCATTCACGACCACCTTGTAGGCGCCAATGTGTTGCGTGATGCCGCCCGCTTCGCCCGCCGCCACATCCGCTTCGCGAATCGCGTCCAGCAGACTCGTTTTGCCGTGATCGACGTGGCCCATTACCGTCACCACCGGCGGACGCGGCTTCAAACTTTCCTTGGTCTCTTCCTTCGCAACTTCCAGCACCATCTCTTCTTCGAGGGAGACCACGTTCACCACTCCGCTGAACGCCTCAGCAAGTGTTGTAGCCGTCGGCACGTCAAGCGCCTGGTTGATGCTCGCGAAGACGCCGCGGTCGAGCAGGTTCTTCAACAAGTCTTTCGCGCGCACATCCAGCTTTTCGGCAAGTTCGCGAATCGTGATGCCTTCCGTAATCGTCACATCGCGCGGCGGACGCGGCTCCGGCGGCGCGATAACCGCCGCGGCTGCGCTGCGGCCCGCGCCTGGACGTTGCCGTGTCGGATGCAGTTTGCGCTCGCCCTCTTGCTCGCGCTTGTCCAAAACAGGGCGCTGGCGCTGCGGCGGCTTACGCGTATACAGCGGCTTGCCCGGCTCCGCCTTTGGGGGCAATTTCTCTGGAAACGGCGGCGGCAGCATCCCCGGACGCCCGGGCGCTCGCGGGCCGGGCCGCGTGCCTGTCGGCATCGGGCCGCGGCGTTGCTCAAATGGGCGCGACTGCGGTCCACCTGGACTGCCTGGGCCTCCTGATCTCGGCGTGAACGACCGCCCCTGCCCGGGTTGCTGTGGACGCATAGGCTGCCCGGGACGCGGTCCGCTGGGGCGCGACTCTCGGCTTGCATCTGGAAGTGGTCCGCGGTTACCTGTCGGTCCTGATGGCATTGGCCCGCGATTTCCCGTCGGCAATGGCCGTGCGGGCGCGCCTGCTCTCGCTGGCGTACCAGTACGTCCGGGAGCGCCGCCAGGCGCAGCTGCCGCAGGACGATTTGCCGAAGGCTGGCCACCAGACGGGGCCGCTGGCCGCGCGGGCGCGGAAGGCTTTGCCGCGGCAGGCATTGCGGGCGCTCCTGTCGGTGCCGGATGACGAATTGGCGTCGCCACAGGCACTGTAGTTGCGGGAGCAGCAGGCTTCGTGGCTGGCGGCACTACAGCGGGCGCAGGAGCCGGCGGCTTGTGCGCCCCTGGAGCAGCCGCTGTCGGTGCTGCTGGTGCACTCGGCTTTGCCACGGGCGCAGCGGGCTGGGCAGGCGCGCTCGGTTTCACGGCACTCGGCGCAACACTTGCTTGCGCAGGCGCCGGAGCTGCGGCAGGTTTCATCCGTGCAGCCTTCGCAGCCGCTTCCTTCGCTTCTTTTTCTGTTTTGGCCGCCGCTTCCGCTTGCGCTTCTTCTTCGGCGGCGCCCAGAATCTTTTTCCGCACCTTCTCAGCGACGTCCGCCGGAATTGAGCTCGAGTGCGTCTTCTTCTCCGTGACGCCATACCCGGGCAGCAGGTCAATAATGGCTTTGGCTTTGACCTCGAGTTCGCGGGCCAGCTCGTTGATTCGGACTTGATTTGCGTCGGTCATGCGCTCCGTTCTCGACTACGACTTCGCTTCTTCCGCCTTCGCTGGATCGCCTTCATCGTTGGCGGGCGTTGCCTCTACCGCTGGCTCCGACGTTTCCTCCGCCGCAGGAGCTTCCTCGACTGCCTCTGCCGTCTCTGAACTCTCGGCAGACTCCGCCGTCTCACCTTCGGCCCCGGCTTCAGCCGCCGCCTCTTCTGCGGGAGCCTCGCCGCTCGCAGCCGCTTCGCCTGTCGCAGCCGCCGCCTCGGCGCCGCTTTCATAAAACCGGTTCACCGCCTGATAAATCTTGTCCACCATCTTTTCGCCGATGCCCGGAATTTCCATCAACTGTTCCGGCGTCATGCCCGCGAGCTTCTCAACGGAATTAATCCCCGCCGCTTCGATCTTCTCGATGGTCTTGGCGCCCACGCCCGCCAGTGAAGTCAATGGCGTCGCCGGCGCGGTCAACGCGGTCATCTGCTCTTCGATTTCCTGCCGCTTTTCTTCCTCGCTCTTGATGTCGATGTCCCAGCCAATCAGCTTGCTTGCCAGCCGGACGTTTTGCCCCTTCTTGCCGATAGCCAGCGAAAGCTGCGAATCCTCGACGATCACTTCCAGCTTCTTCGTTTCTGGATCGACAATCTGCACGCGCGTCACTTTTGCCGGGCTCAACGCCTTTTGCGCGAACGCCACCGTCTCTTCGTTATAAGGGATAATGTCGATCTTCTCGCCGCGCAGCTCGCGAATAATCGACTGCACGCGCATCCCTTTCATACCCACGCACGCGCCCACGGGATCGACGTCTTTGTCGCGGCTCGCCACCGCCACTTTCGTCCGTTCGCCCGCTTCCCGCGCTGCGAATCGAATCTGCACCGTGCCGTCATAAATTTCCGGCACTTCCATCTCAAACAAACGCTGCACCAGGCTCGCATCCGCGCGCGAAACAATCACCTGCGGCCCTTTCGCCGCGCGATCCACCATCTTGATCACCACGCGCAGCCGTTCGCCGATGTTGTATGTTTCCAGCTTCGACTGTTCGCGCTTCGGCAGCCGCGCTTCCGTGCGCCCCATGTCCACGATCAAGTCAGGACCCTCGGCGCGCTTCACGATCACCGTCACCAGCTCGCCCACGCGCGTGTGATACTCGTTGTAAATCGTGTCGCGCTCGGCTTCGCGCACTTTCTGCAAAATCACCTGCTTCGCCGTCTGCGCCGCGATCCGTCCCAGCACGTCCGTCGGTTTCGCCGCCACGATTTCTGTGCCGACTTCCGCCTCCGGATTCTTTTTCTTCGCTTCCGCCACTGTGAGCTCTTTTTTCGGGTCGGTCACTTCCTCGACCACCGTATACACCGAGTACACGTCCACCTGTCCGGTTTCCGGATTGAACTTCGCGCGCAGGTCCTCTTCAGACTTGTAAAACTTCCGCGCCGCCACCACCATCGCGTCTTCAATCGCCGACACCACTACTTCCGGCTCGATGTGCTTCTCGCGGCTTAGCATTTCAATCTGTTGGTAGAGCAAATTCGCCATGTCTAGATTCCTAAAATTTCTCCGCTAAAACTCGACGACCAGATTCGCCTTCCGAATCGCCTCCAGCGGCACCTCGACGGTCCGCGCTTCCTTCCCTTTCAACTCCATGCGGACTTTCCCGTCCGCAAATCCCGCCAGACGCCCTTCAAAAAACTTCGCTTCCCCCACCGGCTCGCTGGTGGAAATCTTCGCCATCCGCCCTTTGAAGCGCTCAAAATCCGCCGCCTTCTTCAGCGCGCGGTCCATCCCCGGCGAACTGACCTCCAGCGTGTACCCTGCCGGGCCAGGAATCAGATCCTCCACGTCGAGGATCACGCTCAATTGCTGGCTGACGCGTTCGCAATCGGAGTGGCTGATCTTCGGAAAGGGGTCGTGTACAACTTCCGTCGCCCCGATCGTCCCCGCTGCATCGCTCATTACCGCTGCCGGCTTCGCGATCCGATCGATGTACACCCGCAAGAACCGCTGCTTGCCGATTCTCCATTCGACATCAACGACTTCCAGGCCTTCCGAACGTGCCACTCGCTCGGCCGCGCCGCGGATTTTTTCCAAATCCACGCAGAGACTCCCCGACCCTAGCCGGTCCGCGATGCACTCCCACCGGCCCAACAAAAAAGTGGGCTCGCGCCCACTCATCCGTTCGACCCGCTTCAGAGCGAAACAAGAGTATATTCCCGCAGCACGGTAAATGCAAGATACGGCCCCCGCCCGTAGCGGCGGGCTTTCTGCCTGTTCCTGGAGTCTCGACGGCTTGAGTCGGGAGGCCCGGCATCTTGCCCTTACCTGCGTAGGGGCACGATAGATCGTGCCCTTCTTGGGCCTTCTGCATGGGGGTGCGCCTAAGGTGACCGCAGCCGAACCATGCCCCCGCTTCAACCCTCCCACCGCTTACAGTATTTGCAAATCAGTTCGCCGGAAATCGTCGCCCTTTGCAAGCAGCGGTTCGCTGGAAGTCTTCGTTAGGGCATAGGCAAAGCAGTCTCCAAAATTCAGCGCCGCGGGATGACGGCCTTTCCCAAATTTTCGCCACGCAAAGCGCGCAATGGAAAACTGCTCCTCATCAACCGCAACAATCTCGATTTTCGTCCTGTGCAGGAATAGGTCAAGTTCCCGGCCTGCTGCTTCCCCGCGGCGCGACTCCACTACCATCGCCGTTTCCAGGGCGTTTGCAGCCGACAGCAGGCGAGTTTCTGATTCGCTGAGCAGTTGGAGAAACTTCCCTCGTTCCGGCTCACCTAGGAGGATTGCCAGCAGAGCCGAAGTGTCAATCACCACCGGAAGTGCCATCCTTGGACAAACTCGCCGGAATGCCGTCCTGATCGTAGCCCAGGATTTCATCTTCGGCTCGTTTGTCGAGAGTCGGTAGGGCATCAATACGCTCCAGGATATCCTCCACTTGCTCGGGAAGCCCCCTCGCGTGCCGCCGCCCCCGCACGCGCTGCAGCCGGTCCTTCAAAGACCTCTTTATGACCTCTGTGATGGTCTCTCCAGTCTCTTTGGCGAGCTCCCGCGCCAACTCTTCGGTTTCCGCGTTCTTAATGCTAATCGGCATGTGATTCGCTCTCTATTGAAGTTCGCACTGCCCTCCATCAAGAAAGTCTAACAAACTCTGGGGAAAGATTCTATACTTCGGTATAGATTCTATACATTCTTCTGATAAGACTCTTTGGATCGGCGTGGCTCGTTCCCCATCCTTAGGGCAGGCCCTTTCAAGGGCGAGAGGGTTGCCGCATCGTCTACTCCCGCGACCAGCCGGCATCGCCCCCCGAATGGCGCAGCTCATCTTCCAAGTCTGACTGTTCCTGCCGCAGTTGCCGGATTTCTGCTTTCTTCTCCCCTATTTTCTTGCGGTGTTCGTTGATCTGTTTTCTGGTAATCGATTGCCGCAAAGCCTTTGCCGGATTGGGATCGTCCTGAAGTAGCAGGACATTCCATTCCCGCTGCAAGAGGTCAAGCTCCTTTTGAGCGATGCGCATCTTGTAGTGGACTTCAGAAAACCGCTTCCGCCAATAAGCTTCGTTCTTCTCCTCTTTGTCTTTCTTGGCGCCGGTTTCTTCGGTTGCCGCGCGCTTTGCTTCCGATGCTTCTTTAGGAGGACGGTTGAGTTTCAGGTCTGCAAGATGCTCTTCCAGGTCTGCAATCTTTTGTTGTTCTGCTTGGACTTCCTCTTCCTTTTCCCTGATTTCCTTCTCGGCCCACAAGAGCTTTGACCTCCCGACATGCCGCGTTAGGTATTCGGGATTAGCAACGACTTGCCGTCGCTGAAGGTCAAGAGTTCGTTGGAGCAACTCCTTCTCCTTCTGAGCGCGTTCCAACTGCTTTTTTTCCTGTTCGATTGAGCTCTCCGTCTCCGCTATCTGCGGATCTTCTTCGTCAGTGGCAGTCTTATCAGAGTGCAAGGCGGTTCCTGGCGCTTCGGTTGGTTCAGCGGGAGCCTCAGGAATATCCGCCCGCACGGAGCCCGGATCAAGCCCATTATGGCGGGCTTGCTCTTCTAGTTCGTCTATCCGCAAAAGAAGCTGCTTCCGCCGCACTTCGAGGACTTGAATCTCCGCATCTGTCGTAACGCCTTCGGTGTCTTGGTCGAGCGCAAAGGTTCCCGTTGTGCCCCTTCCGTCTTTGCGGGCCCGGCGAAGCGTTCGCAACTCACGATCAATCTGTTCGGTTTGTGCCTGCAGGGGCTTCAGTTGTGAGACGTACCACTTGGGGTCTTTTGCCCTGACGTAGTGTTTTTCAACGGAGGCCGTCTGAGCGGATTCCTCGGAGGCCGGTGGCGAAGCTGCATTCGCCAGCGGACGGGCGGCAAGATGTTGGAGCTCGTCGTTGGTCCAAACCCTTTTGGCCTCTTTCTTCTCCGGCCGGTCCTGCGGAAGCGCCGGGGCTGCCAAGACGCACCAAGCAAGAGTGAGGACTATCGTGGGAAACGGGAACGTGTGGAAGCGCATAGATGTTGCCCTTGCAAAAGCCCTGTAGGCACAAGTATACAGCCTCCTGGCTGGTAGGGGAGGTATGCTCCGCAGGAACGGGGCACCCGGCTACTTGTCAACGGGGCGCCCAAAACACAGCAAATATCCGCTGTTATCCGTGATCTCGAAGGCCCTGAGTCCATCGCTTGTATTGGCCAGTTCCCTCTGCATGGGAACCCCTTTGCTTACGAACTCTCTGTACAGTGAGTCGGGATCATCCGTGTAGATGTAGGCGTCCCAGCGAGCCCATTCGTGACGCGAACGATTCGGCTGTGGATGGACCTCGGGCGTGATGGCCTTGAACATGAGCATGACCCGGTCACGTCCAAGGATAGCCCAGAAGTCGTCTGTGTTTCCGTCGCCTCCTCCCTTATAACGAACGTCGAATCCCAGCTTGGACTGATAGAACGCAAGCGTAGCGCCCAAGTCGTCGACAATAAAAAAGGGAGTAACACTGTTCAACATGGCGAAAGCGCCGTGGACTCCAAGACAGCCTAGCAGGTTGTGCGGGATTTTCCACTTGCGAAGGGGGCAAGTGGTCTTCCAAGGTTTTGTAGAGGCCGGGCTTTGGCCCGGCATCTTGCCCTTACCTGCGTAGGGGCACGATAAATCGTGCCCTTCTCGGGTTCTCGTGGCACAGCCATTCCTGGCTGTGTACTTCCAAGCCTTAAATAGGCACATTCTCTTCGACTTGCCGCTAATTCTTGTCCTTAGGGTGCGGGGAGTGGATAGAGTGGGAGTCCCGTCAAGCGCGCAATGCGAGAGAAATCCTTGTCGAGAGTGAACACGCTGGCGCGATGCTCCAGCGCAATCGCCGCGATGAGGGCATCAATGGTTGTCAGGCTCACGCCCTTGGAGCGGGCCAGCCGGAAAATCGCCGCCGCCTCCCGATAGGTTCGGAAGCCCCGCGGCTCAACCATTTCCCATTGGGAGAGATACTGTTCCATCCGGGTGATATCCCGCGTCAAGCCCTGCAGGATTTCCGCCACCACCACGCCCGTCAGCGCAAACGGTTCCGCGTCCTTGATCATTCGCCGCAGCTCATCGCCCGCGCGCCCCGGTGCGGAACTGAAAAAATCGATCCACACCGAACTATCCACCAGGATCAACCTCGATTCCTTCGCATCGCCTTCAGCTCGCCCTTCCAGATCCCCGATCCATGGTAGCGAAGGATGCCCTTCCGGCTCTCCGAACGCACCAGCAGTTCCAGCGCTTTGTCTACGATTTCTCGCTTCGTTTTCAGCCGCGTCAGCTTTCGCGCCTTGCTCACCAGTTTCTCGTCAATCTCGATGTTTGTTCTGCCCATCCCGAAAGTATACACCATTTCTCAAGGATTTGGTGTACGTTTCGCGCCCCCGCGAATGCTTCCTGAAACTCTGTTCCGGCCGTTCCCCAGAGCGCCGGCCAGCCCTGAGTCCTCCCGAAGCGCATCGCTGCTTGCGGTTTTGTCCCTGCATTCAGCCCCTCCCGAATTTCAACCTTCTAACCCTCTCTCTTTTCAACGCTTTCCCGCTCCATTCGAATGATACACAAATAATTACTTAACATTTGTAAGTCTCCGTACTATCTTTCCATGTGATTCAGGCTCGCCATCCTCGCCGCCCGTCCCGCTCGGATGCTAACTTCCCTTCTTCCTTTTCAACCTTCAATCGGCCTGTCCCGATCTTATCGGGAAGATCCTGGCCGTCTCTCCCTCTGTTTTCCCTTCAACCTTCAACTTTGAACTGTCAACCTCGGCATTCCCCAAGTCCTCTTACGCCCCTGCTTCCTCATCTCTAAGTCCTTCAACTGCAACACTTATGGATCCCCCTCGTAAGTGTTGCAGACAAAAGACTTACAGCAAGGCTAAACCCTGTAGATGCAACATTTACAAAAAACACGGGGGGAGGGTCTTGCTCCCGGAGCTCGCCACTCGCCACTGGACCGAACCACTGGATCGGAAAGGACGCGCCTTGCTGACTAATCGCCTACTGGCGTGTAGCGGGGACTCTCATGGCTCCGTTCATATCCGTGTTGGCTTGTTTGCAGGAGTCGCGCTGGCCTTGGTAGCAGTGCTGGAGGTCTTCAAGATAATTCTGGAGGATTTTCTCGCGTGTCTTGCTCACGCCTTTTCGGGAAGCTTCGTCCAACGCGGCTTTGGCCTTCTGTTCAGACGCGCTATCCGGATGCCGCGCGAACTGCACGATCGCAGTGTAGGCGCTCCAATAGCTCTCATCCTGCGGGTCGCGGCGCCGATTCACTTGCTGGTTCAGCGTGTAAACCAGCAGGTAGTTGGCCCCCAGGACAAACACAATCCCCGCGATCCCCAGAATCGTGAGCCGCTTAAACAAGATACGGAGCCCGCCCCATCTCCAACGTTCATAGTATCGGATTATTCGGCCGCGCAACCGCCGCAGCAACGCAGGGGTGTCCATGAGTACCTACACTGCGCTGGCATGCGCGCGCCGCAACGGGGCCGATGGGCCGCGGGGGCAGATAACGGCCTGACCATTTACTGGACCTCCTGCCAGTTTCCTGGGACGGAGCCCGGTTGTAACTTGATGCTGTCCCAGTCCAAGGTGAGGCCATGAACGAATTTACCGCATGGATGCAAAGCAATTGGTATGAGCTAGGAAACCTCTCTGTCGAGGTCGTCTTCCTGAGCACGGGTATCTGGTTCGCCCGAAAGATCCTGAGGTCCATCAGGGCGTCCCAGGAGCAGGTTGGAGCGCTTATAAGGCTGTCAGTTGGCGGCGCGGTTCCCGAGCGGCAGGTTCCGAGCGCCGTCGCCGAGCGGCCGGCCCCAAGCGCCGGTTCGTACTGGCTTACGCCATCGGAATCGGCTCCTGCTGACCAGCCAGCGCCCGTGGAAAGCAGCCCGAGCCCCATATTGAGCGCGGGGCACGGCCTGGTGGGGTGGTTGAACACTCCGATGATGAAGAGCAGCGGCACCGCCCCGTGGCGTAAAGCCATCAATTGGCTGCGGTCCCCAGCGGGAAGCTAGCGGGGAGTTAGCTGGCAACCTAGCGGGAAGCTAGTTAGAAGCTCGCGGCAAGCTAGCTTGGAAGCTGTTCGGGAAGCTTGGCCGCAAGCTGATCCGAGCGAGCGGCAAGCAGTCGCCTGCTGAGAATGTTTGGCCCGTCGAGAACCTCTGCGCCTCTCGGCGGGCCTCGCTGTCTTTGAATTTCGTGGTGGTGGAGGCTAGTGCGGCGTCAGCGTGGCGGAGAAACTTTCCTTGGCGGCATTTTCGTAAAGGTGTAAAAGCTGCGCCGCGCGCTTGAGCAAATCAGCGGGCAGATCGCCCGGTTGATAGTCCACAAAGCCGGTCGTATAGGCGAGGTTGACCCGGTGGCCGGAACAGACCACTTCGATGGCGCCGAGCCGGTTCAAGACGGTCTTGACTTCGCCGAGGTTGCATTCCGGCAGCACCAACAGGAAATCGTCGCTGGCCAGCCGCGCTGCAAAGTCGGAGCCACGGCACGCTTTCTTCAAACGCCGCGCAAGCTCTTTCAGCGCTTCGTCCACGGCGGATTGCCCGTAGCGTTTGGTGAGCTCGGCAAATTCGTCCAAATGGACGGTTGCCAGGCTTAGCGCGGTATTTTGCCGCCGCGCGCGGGCAATTTCTTTTCCGAGCTGCTGCTCGATGAATACCCGCGTGTGCAGTCCGGTGACGGAATCGACGCCCGAGGAAGAAGTGAAAATTTTATCGGGCACCGCCGCTTCGTCCGCGCTGCCGGCGTTGTATCCGCTCAAATGTTTCCGTTCACGGCGGAAGAACCATTGCCGGTAGAGCATCCAGCCGTTGAAAAGCAACAGCAGGGAAAGAATTCCCCAGCGCGCTTGATCGGAGCGGATTTCGTAAAAATGTTCGTGGTGGCGGAACAAAGAAGTGAATGAGGTAAGCACAAAAGCGACTGCGGAGAGCGCGGCGACAAAAAATGCGGAGAACCACAGCCACCACTCGCGCCGCGCCAGTTTCCGCAGGCTGGAATCCGCTTGCTGCGCGCGGAAAGAATCCGATCCCTCCAGCGGTGAGGAACTTTGTATGGTGTGGCGAGTGCCGAGTATTGAGCGCATATTCCCGGGAGAGGAGCGGTACACCACAACAGTAAGACGCTGCTGCAAAAGAAGGCAACGGAGAAATGGTACAGGGCCGTTGCATTCAAGAACCTGACCGAATGGTCAGAGGGAATTTCGCTAGCAGCGAATTGGCAACGGAACACGCGCGTATGACGCATTCTTCGAGGTAAGCCTGCAGTGATATGCAAAAAAACAAAACGCTCCCAACTTCGTTGGGAGCGTTTTGCCGAAGTTCAAACCGCGGTGAAAAACTATGTTTGTTAGGGCTTCGAAGCAGGCGGCTGAGACGTTGTCGGAGCGGGTTTTGAGGCAGCCGGCTTCGCCGGTGTTGATGCCCCAGCCTTAACCGGGTAAGCCTGATCGTAGAGGCGGACAATGTCCTGTGTGACGTCGATCTGCGTGGAAGCAAAGAGAATCGGAGTGTTCTGCGCGGAGGAATCGAGAACGACGACATAGCCGTTTTCGCGGGAATAGCGGTCCAGCACGTCGACCATCTTGCGGCCGATGCGGTCAATGACGTCAGCCTGCGCGGCGTTTACGTCTTCCTGGTATTCCGTGTTCATGCGATCGAGGCGCTGCGTTAGCCGCTGCCCTTGCTGCCGGAGGCGGGCTTCTTCTTCCTGGCTCAGCTTGTTCTGGCCGGCTTGAAGACGCTGCTGCAAATCACTGATCTGCTTGTTCAGAGCCTCGATCTCGTTCTGGCGTGAAGCGAACTGCGACTGCAACTCCGCGGAAGCGACCTTTCCCTCCGCAGTGGTAACGATGGCCTGGCGAATGCTGATGACGCCGACCTTGCCCGATGCGGCCGAGCCGGCAGCGGCGGGCGACTGTGCCCAGGCGGCTCCGGTGCTCAATATGCACGCGGCAGTGAGGGCTGCTGTACGATTCAACATATTTCGTGACCGCAAAGCGGTCAACGTATTTGGCGACCGCAAAGCGGTCAACAATCTAGAATTCACTTTTCTCTCCTTGTTGTGGCCCGCCACGGAAAACCGGGGCGAACCCGTGCCAAGTCAGCTTGGCTTAAAACTGATTCCACACCCTGCGGACTTTGCGAGCCTGTCGTAAACCTGAAAGTATAGCCGAGGCCATTTGCTTCCCGCAATCAGAAAGCACCCTTTGCCCGACAGCCCAGAACGATAAGACGGCTCGCGTATCAAGAGTTCTCCCGGTGTCCATCTATTTCGGCAGCGGGAACAGGATGACCCGGTTGTTGGCCTGGTCGGCGATGACCGCCAGGTTCGTAAAAGTCTGGATGGCTGCTGCAAATTTCGATGTGGCGCCAATACCGAGAGTTGCCTTGGTCGCGAAAGTCTGGGAATCCACAATCGAGATGGTATTGCTCAACGAATTCACGGTGAGGATGGTGCTCGTCTGGAAATTATGGGCAATGGCGTTGGGATTAATGCCGACTTTAATTGTTTGAGTCTGGCCGCTGTCCGGATTGAATTCGGTGATGACGTTGCCCTGTGTGGAGACGGCATAAAAGAGGCCAGGGTTCGTAGTGCCAGTAACCACGCTTGGATCAAAGACGATGCCCGTCGGCGTAGCAGAAAGGAAAGAGGCAGTTGCAGATGCCGATCTAGCAGGGGTGGCCGCGCCAATGTCCACGCCGTCCAAAGCGCCTTGCGGACTGGAGGCCCCACTAACCTGGAGGCAGGTCACGACGGCGAGGCCGCGGCCGTTGGTGCCGCGATCCGGGTCAATGGCGACGGCAATGGGATTTTGGTCGACGGCAACAGTGCCCGGTGTGAGAGTGCCGATGGGACTGGCGGTCAGGGGCGTGAGATCAATGGTGGAAACGGTATTCGAACTGGTGTTGGCGACTACCGCGAGGTTAGTCTCCTGGTCAATGGCCACGCCGCTGGGACCAGTGCCGACAGTCACAGTGATGGCCTTTCCGGTGGCATCCGCCACGGGAACGCCGTTTACGAGGTCAAGAATAGAGGCGGAGTTTGAACCACTGTTGGTAACCACAGCGACCCCGGAGGTTCCGGCAGCTTGGCCGGTATAGGCGAGCCTGGGAAGAACAGCGACGCCAGTAGGCGTGTCGCCCGTGGCGATGGTCTTGAGGGTTTGGCTGAAAATGTTGGCGGGATTCAGGCTGAAGACAGAAACCTGATTGCAGCCCGAGCCCGTATTGGTGACCACCGCAAGATTATTGATTTCGTCGATGGCGACGCCACCCGGCGCGGCGGCGGTGCCTGCCGACGTGGAGGTTACGTTGCAGGGAGCCAAAGGAATTTCCTCGAGGACAGTGAAGTCGATGACGTTCGAAGCGACACCTGAGCTGCTGGCGACGCTGAGCGCATAGTGACGCGGGCCGGCATTGAGAACGGACACGGGAATAGTTACGTCAATTTCGTGACCGCTCACGAGCGAAAAATTGCCCAACGCAGTCGAGGCAAAAGCAACGCCGTCCAGAAGGACTTGGGAGCCGGAGTCAAAACCCGTGCCGAGAATTTTCACGCCGCTGACGGCCGATGGCGCCGTGCCCAGAGTGATTTTCACGGCAGGGCTGAGGCTTGCGGGGGTTGTGAGATTCGAATTGCCGGCATCGATCGCGGGCGTTTGAACGCTTTCAATGTGAACAGCCTTAATAGTACCGAGTTGGAAGAAAGAAATACTGTCGCTGCCAGAATTGACGGCCAGAGCCAGGTTGTCGACGGAATCGACGGCGAGGGCTCCAGGAATGGACACATTCGCCGGTGTGGTGGAAGTGCAATTCGCCGCGCAGATTGTAGCCAGGCCGTTTTGGCCAGTGCTAACGATGGCGGCGCGCTGCAAGAGAGATGGATCAAGGAGAGAGACTTGGTTGAGTTTTGGATTAAAAGAAACTGCGGTATTGGACAAGGGCTGGAATGCAACATCATCGGCGCCAAGCTCCGGTGAACCCGTGCCTACCTGGCCCGTGGCACCCACAAAAAGGGTCATCGAAGCAACAGACTGGCTCTGCGGATCGATGAAATTAATCTGGCTGGAGGTAACGTTGGGGTCGGCAAGAACGGCCTGCCGCGTGACGGGATTGAACGCAATGCCCGTGATTGACGGAGATATCGTATACGTGAGGAACGGAGTTCCGGAACTGGCAAGACAGGAGCCGGAGCAGGTGGTGGTGTCATCTTTGTCCGCCTGGAAATACTGAAAGTGCGTGGCATCAAGGACAGCGCCAACGGAGAAAGAACCATCGAAATTCGTGCCGTTGGTGGTTCCTTTCGGCAGCCCGCTGACGAGCACAGTGCCGGGGTTACTGGGATTGAGATTGTGAGAAGAGGACGTCGTGATGGTGACAACGTTGGAAGCGCGGGTGGCACTGGCGATGGGTACACCGAGTGAACCCTTGGAAGCATTGGAGAGGTCCACCGCCGAGAGAAGCCCCGCCCCACCAGGAGTGACGTAAGCCATGCGCGCACCGGCCTCGAAAGCAACCTGGGGATTTGGCCCGCTGTTCAGCGTGACGTAGCCGATGGGGCAATAGTTTGGAGCTGAAACCGGTCCCGGAAGTATGCACTGCGGAGGAACCTTGGGATCGGGATTGAAGGTGAAATTGGGATCCAAATTGATGATGAGCCCTACGTTTGTGGAAGCGAAGGCCACCAGGGCGCGATCCGTAAATGGATCAACACCCACGGAGTATGGAAACGGCTCCACGAACGATGGGTTAGCTGGGACAGGCTGCGGAATCACGGCGCTCAAATCCACGGTAGCCAGCAACGTGCCTGCTGGAATGGAGAGAACCGAGAGGGACCGACTCGCATAGTTCACCACGGCTGCGACATGCAAGTGCTCATCGACGGCTACGCCCGTCGCGACGTTGCCCCCGGAAGAAACTGCTGTCGCTAAGACGGGAGTACCACTAGCGAGATTGAGGAATTGCACGTTGTTCTGTGTATTGGTGTTGCTGCCGGGCGTATTCAGACCCGCGAGCGTCACAACGGCGTAACCGAGGCCGGAGTCCAAGGCAATCGCGCTGGGAGTTGAAGACGCGGGAAGCGTGAGCAGTGAAGGAGTGCCGGGTTTGTTCGAATTTCCGTAGTCCGGGATGATGGCGACGTTGGTGAAGGCAGTTGCCGGCGTGGGAGCAGTGAACGGCCCCGGCGACGTGGTGTACTGGACGCCGAATGAATACAAACCTGCAGTGTGGCCGGTGCCGCTGGGAGCGGGCAAGAAGCCCGAGATTCGCCGCGCCGTGGAAGCGGACACTGTCGAGGAATTCGTAAGCAAGGCCTGTCCATTGAAATTAGTGGCGACGGTAGGCGAGTCCGAGGGGCCAAAGAAACCGCCGTCGATGATGAACGGCACGCCGCCCGTCTGGCCCAGCGTGGCTTCCTGAAAACTGCCCGGGGAGGAGCCGACGATGGTGGGGCGTACCGGGACAATGTCCAGCGGGAACGGCCCGCCTGTCACATTGACGGAGGAATTGCTGCTGGTCACTTGCACGGTATAGTGGCCGGGGGTCTTCAAATTCTCCGAGTTCAGGCGAACGCGAGCACCAATGGAAGTTGAAGTCGATCCCGCAGCAAAGACCACCTTGATCTGTGTTTGGGGATTAATGGTAGTGGCATTCCCAGAGGAATCGATGAGGTTAACACCCATCTGCGAGTCGGCGTTGGCGGCGGCGAGAAAGATGTCCTGCTGTAGAGCGCCCTGGGGAGCGATAGAGGGAGAGATGCCGCTGAAGGTGATGTCGCCCGCAGTGACCAGGGTGACGGCGGCCTGAGCGATGCGGGCGTTGTCGACTTTGGAGAAAGCGAAGACGGTGACGATGCCCGCCGCATTGACGGGCGTGGTCGTCGAGGCCGGCGCAGCAGTGGGAACAGCCGCGGGAGCCTTGTAGAGGCCGGTTGCATCAACGGAGCCGCAAGCGTTGCTCCCAGTGCTGCAGTCCGCGCTATCGATCTTCGCGGTAACTTCGAATGTTACGCCCCAAGTAAGCTGGGCGGGATCAATGACCGTGTTGTTCAAATCCTCGGCGAGAAACAACTGCGTTGCATTGGTGGCGAGGGTCGCGGTCGCGGGGATGATATGAATGCGAATGCCGGAATCAAAGGTGATGTTGAATTTTCCGGTCTTCTTCTTGTCGGCGTTGGAGGTTGCGGTGATGGTAACGATCACGTTGGGAAGCTTGGTCTGATCGGGAAAAACCCTCGGAGCGGTAAAAGTAGCCGTGGAAGAGACAGTGGTGCTGGTGTTCTGAATGTTGGAGAGAGCGCCGACGGCGGGATCGCCGCTGGCGGTCTTGGCACTATCGCAGGACGCGGAAGCGGAAGGCTTGGGGCTCGGCACAGCCGTCGTAGGATTCGGCGTGGTGGTGTAGGAGCAGTCGAAAGTGGAAGACACGTCAGTGGCGCCGGTGACAGTGGATGTAATGGTCTGTGTTTGCGTCGGGACCATGATGGACGCCGTGCCCGTGACGGTAACAACGATCTGATTGGCCGTGCCGCTGCTGCCACAGCCGCTGATCCAAAGACCGGCTAAAGCTGCCGCCACCAGGATGTTTTTCGTACGTTTATGCCACTTCATACCCACTCCCCCACATTCGCGCACGTTGCAAGCGTTTCGCCTCTACTGCGCTGGTGAATTCCCGGGTTTTATCAAAGACCATAAAAGTCATCACACCCTAAAAGGTCCGGCTGACCGTGAAACGGAATGTCCGCGCCGGCTCGAAATAGTTGAGGCTCCCCGGATTCTTTAGCAGTTGCTCAATCGTGGGCCGGACCTGAAACCTCCAGACGTCCGGCGGGAGCGTGGCGGGGAGGCGGCCCAGAGTGCCGCACTTGTCTCCCAGGCTTGGATCGCAAATCTCGCTGGACTCGATGAAATCCGGGGGCGCCAAAAGCTGCGAGTGCAAACGGTGGATGTTGTATGCGTAGTAGACGCGGAAGGGCGCCTGGATGATCGGCAACTGTACGACAAATTCGATACCCGTAGAACCGCGCAAGCGAAAATTAGTATTCGGAGCGATGCCCAGCTGCCGGTTGGCGTCGAGCGCGCCGGAGCTAACGGCGTTAGGAAAGCTCGTCTGTAGATTGTTGAACCCGGTAGGGTCAAGCCGCAACGCGCCCTTGCGGAGAATGCCGTTGGTGCCGCCATCAAAAAACAGCACGGTCTGGAAGGTGTTGCCGATGATGGGAATGCGGTACTCGACGTTTCCGTAGCCCTGAGTGTCACCGCCTGGAAACGTGATGGTATACCCGAGGACCGGAACACTGACGGTCCGCTGAGTGGGTTGGCCGAAACCATTCAAACAAGTTCCGCAAGTGTAGCTGAACTGCTGCGCGGTGGCGACGGGGATAAAGGTGACGGGGGTAATGGAGCGAATGTCAAAGCCGCGAACATCCGACTCGCCGCCCATATAGAAGCGGCTATAGGGAGGCGGTTCCCCTCCCCCATACCCGGTGATGAACGCGCCAGAAGCATGAAAGCCCAAAACGTTGCGGTGTTTGTTCACCGGATGGTAGTACTTCCAATCAACAACATTGGTGATGCTCTTAACGTTGCCGCCGAGCCCGGAAAATCCAAGCGAATAAAAGTAGCTCTTGCCGCCGGTGGGATTGATGGGATTGTTGACGGTGTTATAGGTGATCGTGGGAGTGATGGTGCTGGAGACGATTCCATTCAGCGCGCTGGGACCGGCGATGCTGCGGAATTGCACCTGGGTGAACAAGAGCTTGGAGGCGTCGTTGAACGCGGTGATGTTGGTGCGCGTCAATCCGTACTGCAAGCCAATGCGGGTGAAAGAGAGCTTGCGGACGGGATAGCTGGCGAAAAGAGTGAAGCCGGTGCTGTCCTGATTGTAATTCTGAATGAATTGCGGGTTGATGCTGACGGACTGGCCGGTCAGGAGAGCGGCCTGGCGGGCCTGGTCAAACTTGTAGCGGCTGGAAAAAATCGTGAAACCGGAGGAGATGGGCCGGTCAAAGAGATAAGGCTCGGTAAATCCGAAGAGGAAACTGCGCGAAAGATCGCCGAACTGCGCGGAAAAAGTAAGAGTCTCGCCCAGTCCCAGAAAGTTGTTGGTCTGATAGGTAAGGCCAATGAAGCTGCCGGCCAAGCCGCTGACGCCACCCTGCAAACCGATGGACTGCTTGCCCTTTTCCTTCAGCTTGAGGTTGATGTCTACGGTGCCTTCTTTACTGTTGCGCTTAATCTCCGCAGCCTTGTCGGCCTCGATCTTGTCGAAATAGTCGAGCTGATTGAGGCGGAGGATACTGAGCTCCCAGAGGCGCTTGTTGAAGAGCTGGCCTTCATCGATCATCAGCTCGCGGCGAATGACCTTGTCGCGCGTGGTGGTGTTGCCGCTGAAGTCGATGCGTCTGACGAAATACTGCTTCTGCTCGTCAAACTTCATGGTGAGGTTGATGATTTTCTTTTCTTCGTCGATTTCGGTGTCCGGCTCGGGAGTGAAGTCGATGAATCCGTATTCGCCGTAAATTTTGCCGTAGGTCTCGAGGGCCTTGCGAACTTTTTCGGTGGAGAAGATGTCGCCCTGTTTAAGAGGGAAAGCGGCCTTGAGGGCATCGACCTTGAGGGACAGGGCCTTGTCCGGATCGGCACTGACGATCTTCAGCGTGCCCATGCGGTAGCGTTCTCCCTCTTCGATGGGGATGGTGATGTTGACGGCCTTGCCGTGGCCTTTTCCGGTGACGAGGGGAACGCCGAGGCGTGAATGCGTGGTGTCAATGTTCTCCAGAATGGGTTCGCCGACGGAAACCTTGAAGTAACCGTTGTCACGATAGAGGCCGCGAACGCCGACTTCCAGGTCCTCGCTCAACTTTTCGCGGTCGTAGGTCTTGGTGAGCACCGGAATGTACCAGAAATAAAGCGGGATCGCGTAGGGACGATCGTGGCGCATGGCGCGAATCAGCTTGCGGTCACTGAAAGCATGGTTTCCCTTGAATTTGATTTTGCCGACCTTGACTTTCGGGCCTTCCTCGATCTTGAAAACGAGAATGACGGCGTTGCTGGAAGCGATGCGCTCGTACTGCGGAGTGACTTTCGCGAACTGCCGGCCGTGCTCGGCCAGCAATTCCTTCAGCACGACTTCCGCTTTCTTGATTTTGGTGGGATCGAACTGGCTTTCGACGCTCAGACCGACCTTGCGTTCCTTGAAGCGGTCGAGAATGTCGGATTCGGAAATGGAGTGGATGCCGTCGTAACGGATGCGGCGGATCTGCGGTCGTTCTTTGACCTCAAAGATGATAATTTTACCGTTAGCGCGATTGGGGGAATCTTCCACGCGGAGTTTCACGTCCTCGAAGAATTGGGTGTTCCACAGCGCCTGAAAATCGCGGCGCAACGTTTCTTCATTGAAGACATCTCCGGGACGGCTGAAGATTCGCGCAGTCAGTGTGTCACTGCGCACGCGGCGGTTGCCGATGAACTCGATACGGTCGATGACAAACTGCTGCTGTTGGGCGGCCTGCGGAAGCTCCGCGGAATGATCTTCTGTAACCTCTTTGCCAGTTGCGTAATCAAAGGTAGTAGAGAAAAGATAAGAACGGGTCGATAAGGACGCGCTCGCGTGGGAATTTTCGCTCGGCGCCGCGGGTGACGGGATCGCGAAAAGATACACAAGGGCGACCAACCACGTCACTCGAGCCGCAAAAAATCCGAACGGCAAACAGACTCTTCTTTGAGCGGCCGGTGAGGTCGTCAAGGCCGCGCCCCCAAACTCAAGTTGTCATTCTCCCGCCGGACCCGGTGTGGGCCGGCCGTGCGCTGGTTCAGATTCGCTAATGGACGACCGGGGTTGCCTCACCGACGGGACGGAACGAGAGGCCTTCCCCTGCAACGTAAATCTGCAATGTCGCCGGCCTTTGAATTCCACCCTGGATGAGGGCCTCGGAGAGCGGGTCCTCTACATACTTCTGCAAAGCCCGGCGAAGCGGACGCGCGCCATAACTGCGGTCCGCACACGTTTTCTCGAGTATCCACTGACGTGCTTCCGGCGAGACGACAATCTGCACCTGGCGGTGAATCAGCGTGTCGTTCAGCTGGCCCACCAGTAAATCGATGATGCGGAGCAGATCTTCGTCGCCGAGCGGATTGAAGATAATGACTTCGTCCAGCCGGTTCAAGAACTCCGGATTGAACGCCCGCTTTACTTCGTTCATCACCATATCTTCCATGCTCTTTTGCCCGACTTCATCCGCGCCGGACTGGAAACCCAACGCAGTGCGCTTTTGCAAATGACGCGCGCCGAGATTGGAGGTCATGATGATGATGGTATTACGGAAATCCACGGTGTTGCCGAGCCCGTCCGTCAACTGACCGTCTTCAAAGACTTGCAACAATATATTAAAGACGTCCGGATGCGCCTTCTCGATTTCATCGAGGAGGATGACCGAGTAAGGCGTCCGGCGGACACGCTCCGTTAATTGTCCGCCTTCTTCGTAGCCCACGTACCCTGGAGGGGCGCCAATCAGCTTCGAGACGGAATGCTTTTCCATGAATTCCGACATGTCGAAGCGGACCAGCGACTTCTCCGAACCAAACAAAAACTCCGCCAAGCGCCGGGCAACTTCCGTTTTGCCCACGCCCGTGGGACCGAGGAAGAAGAAGCAGCCTACCGGGCGCAATGGCGACTTGAGACCAGCGCGGCTGCGGCGAATGGCGCGGGCCAGCGCAGTAATAGCTTTGTCCTGGCTAATGACGCGTTTGTGAAGTTCCGGCTCGATGCGCAACAGTTTTTGTTGCTCGTCTTCCTTGATGGAAGTGACGCCGATGCCGGTCCAGCGCGAAACGACTTCTTCAATGTCTTCGCGGGTGACGATGCCGGTAGAGGCGTCGTCCAATTTGAAACGTTCGCGAAGGCCGCGCAGATTTTCCTTTTCCTTGCGCTCTTCCTCAGAATAAAACCGCGCCTTTTCAAATTCGTGATTGGCGATGGCCGTTTCCATGCGGTGAGTGATGAATTTTACACGCTTCTGCACTTCGCCGACTTCTTCGGGGACAGTGGCCTGGCGCAACTTCACGCGGGCGCCGGCTTCGTCGATCAAGTCGATGGCTTTGTCTGGAAGGAAACGATCGGGAATGTAACGGTTGGAAAGATAGACGGAATAGCGCAGCGCTTCGTCCGTGTAGCTGACGGCGTGGAATTTTTCGTAGCGCTCGCGAACACCTTGAATCACTTGCACGGCCTGGTCTTCATCCGGCGCGGGAACCTTGACAGATTGGAAGCGGCGCTCGAGCGAGCGGTCTTTCTCGACCGACTTGCGGTATTCGCCCGGCGTCGTCGCGCCGATGCACTGAATTTCCCCGCGAGAGAGTGCGGGTTTCAGAATATTGGCGGCGTCAAGAGAACCTTCCGCAGAACCAGCGCCGACGAGCGTATGCAACTCATCGATAAAGACGATGGAGTTCTGGCTCTCCATCAATTCCTTCATGATGGTTTTCAGCCGCTCTTCAAACTGACCGCGGTACTTGGTGCCCGCAACGATCAAGGAAAGGTCGAGAGAAAGGATGCGCTTGTCTGCTAGGAAGGGGGGGACGTCGCCATCGGAGATACGCTGCGCAAGACCTTCGACGATGGCGGTCTTGCCCACCCCGGGCTCGCCAATCAAAACGGGATTGTTTTTGGTGCGACGGCAAAGAATCTGAATGACGCGTTCGACTTCGTTTTCTCGCCCTACGAGAGGATCGAGCGAGCCTTCGGAAGCCGCTTGCGTCAGGTCGCGGCTGAATTCCGCGAGTAAGGATGTTTCCTTGGGCCGCGCCGCGGCTGTTTTTTCGCCGGACGTGCGTGCCAACTCTTCTCGCAGTGTAGAAAGACGCAGGCCGCGCTCCATTAGAATTTCCGCGCCAAAACACTTTTCTTCGCGCAGGATGCCGAGAAGCAAATGCTCGGTGCCAACATGCTTGTGGCCGAGGCGTTCCGCTTCTTCCGCCGCCATATTCAGGATGCGCTTGCACTCCGCGCTGAGCGGCACTTCGACGGAAGTCGAGATGCGCTCGCGGATGGTGATGCGGGCTTCGATCTCCTTGCGTATCGATTCGATCGAGCCTTGCTGGCGCAGGAAACGGTTGGCCAGGGCCTTGTCCTCGCGCATCAAGCCAAGCAGCAGATGCTCGGTCTCGATGTACGGGCTGCCATACTGGCTGGCTTCGTATCTTGCAAAGAATATGACGCGTCGCGCTTTCTCTGTATAACGTTCGAACACGTTAGCTCGCTTCTCCCCCTGGGACCCCGCCCGCTGAAGCCGCAGCCTCGCGAGTTTGCAGAACGCCATGTTCCAGCGCCAATATGCGGTCGCATCGCGCGGCGAGCGCCAAGTTGTGCGTCGCGATCAGCGACGTCAACTTGTGCGTGCGATGCAGCCGTTGCAGCAACTCGAACACAGCCCAAGCATTCTGCTCGTCCAGATCCCCGGTAGGTTCATCTGCCAGCAGCACCGACGGCCCAGTGACGAGCGCCCGGGCAATCGCGACGCGCTGCTGTTCCCCCCCAGAGAGTTCCCCTGCGCGGTGATCGGCCCGGTTTTCCAAGCCAACCTCCGCGAGCCACTTCCGCGCCGTCTCCAGCGCAGTCGTGAAATCGTTGCCTCGCACCAACAGCGGCATCGCTACGTTCTCCGCAGCCGTAAAATCTGGCAGCAACTGGTGGCGTTGCCACAAAAACCCGATGGCACGATTCCGAAATTCCGCCAGCGCTGCGTCATGAATCGATTCAATGGCTTTCGTTGCGAAGTATACTGTACCGCTCGTTGGTGTGTCTAGCGCAGCCAGCAGGTGCAGCAGAGTGCTTTTGCCCGCTCCCGACGGCGCGACGATCGCAACCATCTCTCCCTGCCGCAAGAGCAAATTTGCATCCGTCAATACGGAGATGATTTTCTCGCCGCTGCCGTAAGTTTTCTTCAGGCCTCTCGATTCCAGAACAACTGCCGCGTTGCGCGGATCCTCTGCCCCCACCCCGTCCGCGAATTGTGCACCCTGGCTCATCCCTTTGCAGCGCCTTTCGTCTACTAGGCCCGTTCCTGCTACTTACTTAGATGCGTTTTCAGCAACCTTCGTGCCGTGCGACCCGCGGAGCCCCCTCGAACTTCCAAAGTCCCACAGAGTTTCCTTTTTCCGCCAGTCCATTGCCTGCCGAAAAGAGGGCACTTCTGGATCAAAACTAATGCACTTATAATCTTTCTGTTTTCAACACCTTGCGGTGGGCCCTTTGGTGCGACCGAGGGTCGATGACATACCCAGGTCTTACCCTCCGGCTACTCCTCCTGATAGGAGCAAATCTCACGCCAAATGGGCCGAAGAATATGGTTATTGCCCACCCACGCCTGCGAGTCATTCGTACCGCAGGATTTCCACGGGCAGGAGGCGTACCGCAGCGTGCGCGGGCAAGATTGTGGCGGCGATCGAGATTCCCATGGCCACGGAAGTGATCCACACACCGTCGAAAACACTCGGATGGAAAGGCACATAAGGAACCGCGTACACCTGGGGATCAAGAGGAATCAGATGATAATTCCCGGCCACGAACGAAAACAGGTAACCGGTGAACAGGCCAATCAGCGTGCCCGTCGCTCCGATGCTGATTCCCTGCCACAGGAAAATCGTGCGAATCTGCTCGCGGCGCGCGCCCAAGGAGCGGAGCACGGCGATATCGCGCGCTTTATCGGTGACCGTCATGGAAAGAACCACCAGAATGTTAAGGCCGGCGACGAAGGTAATCAGTCCGATGAAGATCGCCGTAACGAGTTTTTCAAGCCGCAGGGCACGAAACAACGCACGGTTTTCTTCCATCCAGGTCGTCGTTGAAAAGCCCTGTCCGGCGGCTTGCCGGATCTGTTCCGCAATTTCGCCCGCGCGTTCAGGCTGGTTCAAACGAAATTCCAGAACGTTAACAACATCGCCCACGCCAGAAAGACCTTGGGCGGCGGCCAGTGTCATGAAGCACCAGTTCTCGTCGTAATCATAAAAGCCGGAATCGAAAACTCCTGTAACACGAAACCGCCGCGTCCGTGGCAGCAATCCAAAAGGGGTCAAACGCCCCTGCGGGCTTGTGAGGGTCACGAAGTCGCCTGGAGAGACTTTCCACTCTTCGGCAAGCTGTTTTCCAATCAACACCGCGTCGATGCCATCCGCATCGGGAGAAAAATCAAGCTTGCCCGCGACAATCCGCTGGAGCGCGTCGTCGCTCTTTCTCTCGCGCTCAGGATCAACGCCCTTCGCGACCACACCACGCGCTTGCCCAGCGAACGAAAGCAGTAGCGTCTGATAGACCGCCGGCGTGACCGAGCGCACGCCGGTTATCCGCGCTAGTTTCGTGGCCAATTCCTCGTAATCCTTGATTCCGGAAGTTCCCGGTCGTGTTAAAGAAACGTGGGCAGTCACGCCCAGCAACCGGTCTTGAAGCGTCTCACGGAATCCGGTGTTCATGGAGAGCGCGATCACCAACGTGGCCACGCCCGCAGCTACGCCCACCGTGGAAAACAATGTGACCAGCCGCAGGACCGCCGGCCGGTACGGCGACCGCAGGTACCGTTGGGCCACAAACCATTCAAATCGCATGGTGGTTGGAAGAATACGTTATGCGCCGTGCGCTTCGGAAGCGGAAGATGGTTCTCCGCCTTCCTGGCGCAGCAAAGGAAAGAGGATGACGTCGCGGATCGAGGGGGAATCCGTAAGCACCATCGTAAGACGATCGATGCCGATGCCTTCGCCGGCAGTCGGCGGCATTCCGTGGCAAAGGGCGCGGATGTAATCCACATCGAGCTGCTTCGGCACTTCCACTCCGCCCTGCGCGATTTGCGCAAGGAAGCGGCGTTCCTGCTCGACAGGGTCGTTCAATTCGGAGAAACCATTGGCCACTTCCATTCCGGCAACGTAGATCTCCAATCGCTCCGTAAGGGATGGGTCTTCGGGCTTCTGTTTCGAAAGTGGAGAAATATCCGTCGGAAAATCGTAGAGGATGGTTGGCTGAACCAATTTGTCTTCGGCCATCGTTTCAAAAAGAAGGCCAGTCCATTCGCCGTCCGTGAGGGTGCCTTTGGCCACGGCATAGGGCGCGCTGGTGCGCTTAGCCCATTCGTTATAGCGCGCCGTAATTTCACGCGCCCCGCCGGGAGAAGCCAGCTTCTCCAGCGCAGGAGCTTCGCCTGCCGCCGTTGGCCAATACTTTATTATGGCTTCGCGCATCGAAAGCCGCTGCGTTTTCGAGAAATCAAGCTCGACGCCGCCATACTTCACCGTCGTCGAGCCGGTGATGTTCTTGGCCAGGAGCGCGAAGAGCTGCTCGTTCATATCCATCAAATCGCGGTAATTACTGTAGGCCTCGTAGAACTCCAGCATCGTGAATTCGGGATTATGCTGCGTAGAAATGCCTTCGTTGCGAAAATTGCGGTTGATCTCGTATACGCGGTCGAATCCTCCGACAGTCAGCCTTTTCAGGTAAAGCTCCGGCGCAATCCGCAGATAGAGATCAATGTCCAGCGTGTTGTGGTGGGTAACAAAGGGCCGCGCGGCCGCGCCCCCAGGGATGGGATGCATCATCGGTGTTTCGACTTCTATGTAACCACGAGCGTCGAAAAACCGGCGCATTTCCTGGATGATGCGCGCGCGTGTCACAAACACCTGACGCGATTTTTCATTGGCGATCAGGTCCAGATACCGCTGGCGGTACCGCAGCTCGACGTCCGTCAGACCGTGCCATTTCTCCGGTAATGGCAACAGGGCTTTCGAAAGGAAGAAGATTTCCTCGACCCAAATGGACAGCTCATTCGTCTTGGTTCGAAACAGGCGCCCGCGCACGCCGATCGAATCACCCAAGTCCAGCAGATGAAACAGTTGAAACCCTTTTTCGCCGACAACATCTTTCTTTACGTAGATCTGGATGCGCCTTCCAGCACCTTGCAGGTGCGCAAAGCCCGCCTTACCCATAAGCCGGGAAGATACAATTCGGCCGGCCACCCGCACTTCCCGATTGGCCGACTCTAATTCCGCAGTGGTGGACTGGCTGTATTTCTCCACCAGCAAAGCCGGAGTATCTGTCCAGCGAAATTCGCGGGGATAAGGATCGTGCCCCAGCGCCTGGATCTGCTCGAGTTTCTTCTGGCGCTGCTCAAACTGGTCGCGCGGCTCAAATTGCAAGGGGAAAATCCTTTCGGAAGCGACGGAGTTTGAGTATAACGGCGCGCGTTATGACTGAGCAAGGAATACGGTCCCTACTTCCCTTCGTTTCGCGCCCCACCCTTTCTAATGGCTCGGTCCCCGTTAACCTTTTGACAAAATCCGCCCAATCAGCGCTTCGTTTGAAGAATACTATGGCTTGACCACAGCTTTTTGCTATACTCCCGAACCTGTCCCATACGGAGAATCCCGTGAACGACTGTGTCCGCCCCCTCTCAGCCCGCGGCAAGTCTGTCAAAGATGACTGGCGCGCCTGGCTTCCAGAAGCAAAAGCAGTGGTGTTCAATAAACAGGTCCATGAACTCGAATCCAGCTACGTGATGTTGAGTGTGTCCCTGGATGAGGCGATCGAACTGCGGCAGTTGGGACAGCCCGGCAAATCCCTCCAAGCGGTGGGCATCACTTCGAGCCTTTGCAGACTGCTGACTCATGCGCTCGGAGGCTTGCTTCGTGCATTGTCGGAGCATGCCAAGCACTACGGAACCATTCCCAACGCCGCGCCTTTCGATCCCGCGAATTTTCAAGGGCAAAAAGGGCAACGTTCTGCCCGCATGAGCAACCTGCTCAATCACGTGCTGCTCTCCCAACGGCTCCAGTTCCTCCATAAAGTTGGTACGCTGGTGGAGATGGTCGAGGATCTTGGCAAGGATTTTCGCCATGCCGCGGAGGACCTCGCCGAAGGACTCACTGTAAATCCCAAGGAAATGTGGGACGAGGTGGACACGGACCACTACGACCTGAACACCTGCTTGAGAGAGGCTATTGTGGTGCTCAAATCTTTCTTGATTGCCCTGCCCCAGAGCCAGCTCGGGACGTTTCAAGACACCGTTCGCGAGCAATCCGAGCCCCAGGAAACCGTGGCGTCCCGCCAGGGCCTGATCCACCATAGACGAACGACCACAATCGCGGGAGAATGATCCAACCTGCTTGCCCGTAGACGTCCGGCGCAATTGGACCGGAACTAGCGCCCCGCAGGGGTGTTTGCTAGTACATGCGGGCTTCTGACAGGACAACTCTTGGAGGCATGAGGCGCATCCGAATTGGAGGATGCGCCGCTAATGGACCGTTGGCCCGAAACCGACCAAGCGATCCCGATGCGTCGACCTCTCGGCAGTCCACCAAACAGGTGACTGAAGCGGAGGCCATACGTCTGGCCCAGGCTGGAGATGCAGCGGCTTTTGAGTTTCTGTACCGCTTACATAGCCGCCGCGTCTACGCTTTGTGCCTGCGGATGGTGAATAACCCGTCCGATGCGGAAGACCTGATGCAGGAAGCCTTTCTGCAGCTCTTCCGCAAGATTGGGACCTTCCGGGGAGAGTCGGCCTTTTCAACTTGGTTGCACCGGATGACGGTCAATGTGGTGCTGATGCGGCTGCGCAAGAAGTCGCTCCCTGTGGCTTCGCTCGAAGAAACGATGGATCCCGACGATGAGACGAGCGGCCCCAGGAAAGACATCGGCGCACCGGATTTGCGCCTGAGCGGCGCCGTCGACCGGGTCAATCTGGAACGTTCGGTTGAAAAGCTGCCACCGGGTTACCGCACTGTGTTCGTGTTGCACGACGTCCAGGGGTACGAGCACAACGAGATCGCGGACATTATGGGATGTTCGGTGGGAAATTCGAAGTCGCAATTGCACAAAGCGCGCACTCGTCTGCGGGACCTGCTACAGGAAGAGGTACGCCAGCAGGCCCGGCAAGAACGGCATGCGGCAAAAACGCAGACGGCGCACGATGATTGAGCTACAATGAGTGCAATTCAAGGGTGTGTGCGACTTCACGGCGAAACATCGAGGAATTGCGCCGAAGCGAATTGAGAGAAGTCGAACGGGGCAGGCATCCAGCGTCGGCCTCGCGGAGTGAAGGGTCATGCAGTGCAGGGACGTGGAATTCGCAGTAGAGCAGGAAGGTCTGGCGCCGCTGCCGGAAGCAGCACAAGCGCACGTGGCTACGTGCAGCCATTGCCAGGAATTTGTGGCTGATCTCGAGACGATCGTTTCTGCCGCGAATGGATTGCCGGCCGAAGTCGAACCTCCTGCCCGGGTGTGGGTTTCCCTCCGGACACAACTGGAACTCGAAGGGATTATCAAGACGCCCGTCGTGGCTGGTCGCAGTGAACGCGCTCCGTGGTGGCACGGATTCAACAATCTATTCCGGAGCCGCGCTTTGGCCACTGCGACAGTGGGCTTGCTGATCGTCGTTGCTGGCGTGCTGCAATTGCGGCAACCGCCGGATGACTCCGCGGAAATTCCTCTGAGGGTTGCTGGCCCCGCTCGGCAAATTCCTTTCGCGCAAACCGCCAAGGTCCTGAACGAGCAGGAAATCGATCTCACCAACATGCAGCTTGCCAGCACCACGGCGGTGGACGCCTCTTTCCGGCAGAACCTGAAGCAAGTGGATGATTTTATTGCTGACTGCGAGCGCCGTGTGAGCGCTGAACCGCGGGATGATCTGGCGCGTGAATACCTGTCCAATGCCTATCAGCAAAAAGCCGAATTGCTGTCCGCGATGATGGATCGCGGAGGGAGTGTCAACTAACATGGGAATTGGAATGATGAGTTTGTCCGCTCTACCCTCAGATATGAAACGCGGCATGCTGCCGGTACTTGGCGCGGCGGCTTTTTTCTGTTCGGGTATTTCGCCCGCGCATGCGGCGGCAAGCCAGCACGTCGAAAGGCATTTCGCGGTCAACACCCGCCCGGTCGTGGTGATCCACAACGTTGCCAACGGGCGCATCGAAGTGAAGTCCTGGAAAAACAAGGAAGTCGACGTTGTCGCCAGCCAGACGTCCGACAAGATTGGCTTTGACATGGAGCAAGCTGGAGACCGCATCGACGTCACCGCTAATGTTCTGGACGCTTTGGCGCAAGCCCCGGAGTTGGCGGCCAGTCTACAGCTCACCGTGCCGGAAGAAACGGAATTGCAGCTCAAGACGGAGACGGGACTCATTTATGTCGAGCAGGTCATGGGCGATATGACGCTGGAGAGCGTGGCCGGTGATGTACACTTAAGAGAGGTTTCCGGGTACATCATTGTTAAGACCACGGAAGGTTCACTGGTCTGCACCCAATGTGCCGGCAAACTTGATTTCAAGTCCATTAGCGGCGGCGCGCAAGTTCTCCAGCCGGCCCTGACCAACGTCAGTCTCTTCACCACTTCAGGAAATATTCTTTTTGACGGCGACTTTGTCCGCACTGGCCTTTACACCATGAAGAGCGGCCGAGGCCTTGTTGAGGTTCGCTTCTCGGGCAACGATTCCTTTGACCTGAAGGCGCAAACTGCCACGGGCACGGTTGACAATCAGGCGGCGGCGTACCTCAAGCCCGATTCTCACGGCATGATGCGCCGAGCATCAAAGTTCACCAAGGGACTCTTCGGCACCGTCGGGCAAGGCCTGGCTAAAGTCGAGCTCTCCTCCTACAGTGGTACAATACGCATTTTGAAGCGCGACTAGTTTTTTCGCGCTGCGTTCGCGTGACAACAACACTTCCTTTTCGCGGCCCGCAAGCGCGCGTCCCGATTCTGTGCCTCGCCGGTTTTATGGGTTCCGGGAAAACCACCATTGGCACGCTCCTGGCGCGGCAACTCGCTTGGCGCTTTGTCGATCTCGATGACCGCATTGAGGAATCTGCGGGCCTCACAATCCCACAAATTTTCGAGCGCCTCGGTGAGCCGGCTTTCCGCCAGCTTGAGGCAGACCAACTGCGCGCCGCTCTTGGCCGTGCCACCGAGATGAAAGAAAGCACCGTTCTGGCTCTGGGCGGCGGCACCTACGCGCAGCCGGGCTGCCCTGAATTTCTGCGTACCGCGAGCGCTCCCGTTTTGTGGCTGGACTCGCCCATCGAAGTTCTGCTCTCACGGTGCATGACAATGACTGGCCGCCCGCTTTTCCGCGACGAAGCGAGCTTCCGCGCGCTTTACGCTCAACGCCTCCCCTCCTATCAACTTGCCGACTATCGCGTGGATAGCTCCGGCCAACCCACACAAGTGGTCGCGGAAATTCTGCGCCGGGGCATTGTTGCATCCGGTGGAAACGCGCCGCATCTGGTGGTTGAGAAACCCCTTCCCTGAGAGAGAATGGACGCGGGGGTAAGAGGCACCGTGAAATTCAGAATCATTTCGATTGCACTGACATTTGGAATCGTGGCGTGCGCCGTTTCCATTGCGGCCCAGAAGAAGTCCGCGGCCACATCCGGCCCCGTTGTTTTCGTTCAGGATAAGGGCAAGCTGACTATCAAGCTCGGCGGACAAACCGTCGGCCACGAGGACTTTGAAATCTCGCCATCCGGCGGCGGCTGGCTCGCCAAGGGCCTCGCGGAGATCAAGCCTCCGGATGGTGGCGCCAGCAAGGTCTCCGGTTCGCTAACGCTGCAGGGCAACGGGGCACCGATCAGCTACGATTGGAGCTCTCAGGCGGAAAAGACAAACGGAGCGCACATCCTCTTCGCCAATGGCGTGGCCAGTATCACACTAGAGATGCAGGGCGCGCGCCCGTTTCAACAAGACCTCACTTTCAATACGCCGCTCATCGCTGTTCTGGACAACAATCTCTACCATCAATACGCGGTTTTGGCTCGGATTTACGATTGGTCCAAGCGCGGCGTGCAGACTTTTCCCGTACTCATTCCGCAGGAACTGACACCTGGCACGATCACCGTGCAATCCACGGGATCGGCCAGCTCCGACGGTAAGACCTACGAAGGCCTCAAGGTCAACACCTCTGACCTCGAGATTCTACTCTTGCTCGACGGGAATCATCGGCTGATGCGGCTGGAAGTGCCAGATGCGAAGGTTTCAGTCGTCCGCGAGTAGTCAGCCTTATCTCCAACGCTAAAAAAAGTGGGACAGACACATCAGCCTGTCCCACGATTCCTTGCAGCTTAAAAAACTAGCGCGCGAGCGGCCGTTGAAAAACGGGCTTGCCCTGCGCCCCAAAGGGCGCGCCCGGACGCCGCAGCGGATAGCCCTGCGGATTACCATGGGCGTGCGAATGCGCAAGCCCATTCGAATGGCCAATGCCGATGTGACCGTTGCCATTCGCCGACGCGGGCTGCGGCAGCCGCGCCGGATTACCGATAGGGCGGAGATTGCTCGGCGCTGTATGAACGTGGTCGCTGATGGCTTGCAACCTCTTCAGTATGGACTGCCACTGTTCCCAATCCAGTTGGCGTAGGAACGGGCGCAATCCTTGGATAAAGGGATCTTCCAGCAGCGCTTCGCCGTCGGATTCCGGGATGAAGAACCTGTTCAGGCCGACGTTCAGCGCCTCAGAGATCTTCTCCAGCGTGCCGAGGCTCGGCGTCATCTGGCCGCTCTCTATGCGGGAGAGGTAGGAGCGCGAGACCTTCGAGCGCGACTGAAGCTGGCTCTGGGTCATGCTGCGCGACTCGCGCAACTGGCGAATGCGCTGCCCGATATTCTCGACGGTCTCCTGGTTGACGAACTTTTCTGCGGTTGGCTCAGCGGCTGCTTCCTCCGGTGGAGCCGGTGGAGGAATCAGGAACTCCAGACGCTGGGGTAAGGCGCGCACGCAACGACGACAGTTCCCAGTGCGCGTCCGGTACTGGACGAGACCACAAGTCTTACAGCGAATGACTTCCCGATCCAATTCTAACGAGGTCATCTCTTTTTCTAATTGTGCGGACACCGGCACTCCTTGCTGACTGTTTTTCCGGCGTGCGGATAGGGGAGGAACGCTGGAACGTTCACTGGAAGGCAGTGACTGGCGCAGTGGGAGTATCGTGCGAATCGCCAAATTCTGTCAAGAGTATTTTTGAACTATTTTTACGTTTGCTGTATGCGTTTCGCCGTTCTACGCCCGGTTTTCGCCTGTCCGTCCGGCCAGCCAAGCCTCTACTCTCCGCGATTTCCGCGAGTCCTTGTGTACTCGTTCTACGCCCGCCACACCAATTGTGGTGCACTCCCGCTTCAGCCAGGCTCGAATCGTTTCCCCAACAGACGCTGACGGTGGTGTCGACGCTCGACTGGCGCCTCCTGCGCTACACTATCTGTTCTTTGTTGGGGAGAACCGCATGCCGACGCGCGAGGACGCTTGGAAACTGCTGTGCGAGTACACCGCTTCGGAAAGCCTGCGCAAGCACATGCTGGCTGTGGAGGCATGTGTGCGCGCCTACGCGCGCAAAGCCGGTGCCAACGAAGAGACCTGGGGGCTCGCCGCGCTGTTGCACGATTTCGATTACGAGCGCTTGCCCAATCACGAGCACTCGCCGGATCAGGGCCATCCTTCCGAGGGGGCAACGATTCTGCGGGCGCAGGGCTACCCCGAAGAGGTCGTGCGTGCCATCATCACGCATGCGGACTACTGCGGTGTGCCAAGGCAAACGGCGTTGGAGCACACACTCTTCGCTTGCGACGAAATCGCCGGATTCCTCACTGCTTGCGCTTACGTGCGTCCGTCGAAGAGTATTTTGGATCTGGAAGTGGATTCGGTGAAGCGTCGCATGAAAGACAAGCTCTTCGCCAAGGGCGTCTCGCGCGAGGACGTGCGCAAGGGTGCCGAAGAACTTGGCGTGCCACTGGAAGAGCACATCGCCTTCTGCATCGCCGCTCTGCGCGAGCACGCGGACGCGCTGGGGCTGCGCGGCTCGCTTTAGGGTGAAAGTTGACCAGGTTGAATCAAGCGTGAGCCGGACTCGATCAACGATGCGCGTACAACACGAGAGCCGCGCCGAACAACATGCTGGCGATTAGGAGAGCAAGCGCCCCAGCGGTAAGCCATTTGGAAAGGAAAGCCGTTCGAAACAACGATGCCGCTCGATCCTGGAACGCCGCCACCGCTGAGAGCTTCGACGGCTGCGGCGCTTGGGGCACGACCGGGCGGTCAAGGAATTCTACTTTGGCGATAAAGCTGTAGCCTTGGCGCGGGATGGTATCCACGAACGCGGACTGATCCGCCGAATCGCCAAGAACCTGCCGAAGCTTGTTTACGGTCGTGTTCACATTAGCGTCGTAGTTGACGTGGGTATCCGAAGGCCAGAGCTCCACGCGCAGATCTTCGCGCTTCACGACTTCGCCGGCCTTTTGCAGAAGTGCGACCAGCGCCTGGTAGACTTTGCCTTGCAGCTTTACGCGCGCGCCATCCTTGTATAATTCTTCTTTTTTCAGGTCCAGATGAAACGCGCCAAAGCGAACGAAACGTTTGGAACCGAAGGTAGTGTTACTTGAACTCGCGCCCTCCGGAGAATGCATGGGAACCATTTGCGTGCTCATGGAAATCCCCTTGGCAGCAGCTTTCCGCTGATGCAACATTTTTCTTATTCCACTCACAAAATGGCGCACGGGCGATGCGCCGTCACTTGACATCACGTTGAGGTCAGTTATATCTTGAGATGCATATACATGTCAAGACTGAGATGCAGAAAGTGAAAAAAAATCCCTCCCTGGACCTGAGCGGAACGGGATACTGCGCTTCGTTCAATTTTCGAAAAACGGCGCGCGCGGTCACAAGTTTGTTCGACACCGCGTTACAGAAGTCCGGTATACGCTCGACACAGTTCGCCATTCTAGTGGGCATTGCCAAGAGTCAGCCGGTTTCCATCGGGGCCCTCGCGAACCTGCTGGTCATTGACGACACCACGCTGACGAGGAGTCTACGGCTCTTGCAGACGGAAGGATTCATCGCCATCTCAAATCGCGCAGCCATGCGACAGCGTTTTTTGACCATTACGGCCAAAGGGGAGCGCGTGCTGGCACGCAGCCTGCCCGCCTGGCGAAATGCACAGGAGCGATTCGTCGCAACCGTCGGTTCAGGATATTGGCTTAACCTTCGAAATGAGCTAGACAGACTCGCTCACATAGCCGTCGACCTGGAAAAACCTCAGAAAGAAGTTCCCACTCGGCAAGGCTGCGGATCGTAAGCCTGGCACGAATAATCCTATAGAAGACTCGCAGACCTCAGCGTAGCCAGCGATTAGGATACTTGATTTCGCGGAAGGGACAAATCACGCTAGAATTGAAGGGAATGCTTACACAGATTGAAGGATTTGACGCTGCCGCGAGCCGCCACCCGCGCCGGAAAACCTATGGCGTGAAGGTGGGACATGTGTGCGTGGGCGGAGGCGCGCCCATCGTCGTGCAGTCCATGACGAACACGGACACAGCCGATATCGCGACGACATTGAAGCAGACTTTGGAGCTGTCCGAGGCGGGCTCAGAGATTGTGCGCTGGACGGTAAACGTGCCGGAGGCGGCCGCCGCAGTTCCTGAGATCAAGAAAAGGATGCTGGACGCAGGATGCACCGCGCCGATCATTGGCGACTTCCACTACAACGGGCATATGCTGCTGACCAAGTTTCCCGAATGCGCAAGGGCGCTGGATAAATACCGCATCAATCCGGGCAACGTTGGCGCGGGACAGCGCCGCGACGAGCAGTTCTCCACGATCTGCAAAATCGCACGCGACAGTGGCAAGCCTGTTCGAATCGGCGTGAATGGCGGCTCCCTTAACCAAGAGCTGGTGATGCGCAAGATGCAGGAGAACACGGACAAGAATCTCGGCAAAGAGTCCGAAGAGATCATCAACGACTGCATGGTGCTTTCGGCGCTGGAGTCCACAGAGCTGGCGCTGGAGTCCGGGCTGCGGCACGACCAGATCATTATTTCGTGCAAAACTTCGCGGCCGCGCGACCTGATCACCGTGTACCGCGATCTTTCCGCGAAAACAGAACAGCCTTTGCACCTGGGCCTCACCGAAGCGGGCATGGGCATGAAGGGACAAATCTGGTCGGCGGCTTCGCTCGGCATTCTGTTGTACGAAGGCATTGGCGATACGATTCGCATTTCACTGACCCCCAAACCAGGCGGCGATCGCAGGGAAGAAGTTTACGCTGCATGCGAATTGCTGCAAGCGCTGGGATTGCGTTCGTTTGCGCCCAGCGTGACAGCCTGCCCCGGCTGCGGACGAACGACAAGCACCACATTCCAGGAATTGGCCGAAGCGATCCAAGGCTACATTCGCGACAGCATGCCAATCTGGAAGACCCAATACGAAGGCGTTGAGAGCATGACGCTGGCCGTGATGGGCTGCATTGTCAACGGTCCCGGAGAATCGAAGGCCGCGAACATCGGCATTAGCCTTCCGGGAACAGGCGAGGCGCCGCGCTGCCCCGTTTACATCGATGGGCACAAAGATGTAACGCTCGAAGGCACTTACGACGAGCTGGCCGCCGCGTTCCAAGCGCTCGTCGACAACTACATCGCGAAGAAGTACGCGCGCAAGACAGCCGACGTCGGGCCGACGGCTCGGTGAGGAATCCATAGTGAAAATTAGCCGGGAAGAAGTGTTGCGCGTGGCAGAGCTGGCTTACCTCGACCTAAGCGAGGCCGAGCTGGAGATGTACCGTGCGCAAATTGACGAGATTCTGGAGTACATCGGAAAGCTGAACGAGCTGGACACTGCTAATGTCGAGCCCATGGCGCAAGTTTTGAGCGACGACCAGACAGCCGATGCCACGCTGCGAGAGGACCTGATTGTGCCGTGCGCGGTGGCGGAAGACGTGCTGAAGCACGCTCCTGACGCGGAGCCGCCATATTTCCGGGTGCCGAAGGTGATTGAGAGATAGTAGGACAGACATTCGTGTCTGTCCTTTTTTCTTGAATTTCAAGAAGGCCGGACAGGCAAGAATGCCTGTCCCACAAGAAAAATACACATGGGGACGAATTGGACGATTGACGGGGTGAGAGTGGCGCTGGCGGCGAAGAAGATTTCTGCGCGCGAACTGGCCGCGGATTTTTACAAGCGGATCGAATCGCGGAATCCGGAGCTGAACGCCTACCTGACGCTATCGCCGGAGCGAGCCCGCAGGCAAACCGACAAAATCGACGGTTTGGTGGCACAAGGAAAGCCATTGCCGCCGTTGGCAGGAGTACCGGTGGCCATCAAGGACGTCATAAGCACGCGTGGGATCAAGACCACCTGCGGCTCGAAGATTTTGGAGAACTATGTTCCGCCTTATGATGCAACGGCGGTTGAGCGGCTGGAAGCGGCTGGCGCGGTCATTCTAGGAAAGACTAACTGCGACGAGTTCGCGATGGGCAGCTCGAATGAGAACTCCGCCTATGGTCCGGTCAAGAATCCTCTGGCGCCGGATCGGGTGCCGGGCGGCTCCAGCGGCGGTTCAGCGGCCGTGGTAGCGGCGGGGCTGGCAGTAGCATCCTTGGGAACGGACACGGGCGGTTCCATCCGACAACCGGGTTCGTTCTGCGGGGTTCCCGCCATGATGGGGAGCTATGGCCGCGTTTCGCGGTGCGGACTGATCGCGTTCGCGTCTTCCCTAGATCGCATCGGGCCCTTTGCCACCAATGTGAAGGACGTCGCTGCCATCCTGCAAGTCATCGCCGGTCGAGACCCCCTCGATTCGACTTCCACGACGGCGCCGGTCCCCGATTACGGGGTGGAACTCGAGAAGCGGGTCAAGGGGTTGCGCTTGGGCATCCCTAAAGAGTATTTCGGTGAAGGCATGGATGCGGGAGTGCGAAAAAAGATCGAGACCGGAATCGGCCTTTTCAAGAAGCTGGGGTGTCAACTGGTCGACATTCGCATGCCGCATACGGACTATGCCATCGCGAGCTACTACGTCATCGCGACAGCGGAGGCGAGTTCCAACCTCGCACGGTACGACGGTGTGCGTTATGGATTGCGCGTAGATGACGATTCCCTGCTCGCGATGTACCGAAAAACGCGCGGCGCGGGATTTGGGGCGGAAGTAAAACGCCGCATCGTGCTCGGTACGTACGTGCTTTCGGCGGGTTACTACGATGCTTATTATTTGAAAGGGCAGAAGGTTCGTTCGCTGATTGCCCAGGACTTCCGCGACGCGTTTACCAAGGTGGACGCGATCCTGACGCCAACTTCTCCGGTTCCTCCCTTCAAGTTAGGCGAGCGTACCGCCGACCCACTACAGATGTATCTTGCTGATATATATACAGTTACAGGATCCCTGGCGGGAGTACCAGGCATCTCCGTGCCATGCGGCAAGATCGATGGGAAACTGCCCGTGGGCCTGCAGATTTTTGGAGCGCCTTTCGGAGAGGCGCGCGTCCTGCAACTGGCCCATGCTTTCGAGCAAGCGGGAGGGGCCGCTGTCTGAACCGTCACGTTTGCCCCGATGAATCCGTGCCAGCTCTCGCGATCATCATCGAAAATCTAGCACGCGCGAAGGGCGAGCTCTTGCGCGCCGCCGATGTCGTTCCCGCTAGGCAATGGAAAACAAGACCTGCTGAAGGCCGCTGGTCGGCTGGCGAACTGGTCGGCCACTTGAGCGCGATCGAGCGAGCCATCCTGAGCCGGAGTGACAGGCTGCTCCAGGAACCTGCGAAGTCAGTCCCTTTTTTCAAACGATTTCACGTTCCAATGATGATTGTCGAGGCGCGCGTAATCCGGCGCAAGGCAGCCCATTCCGCAGGAGCCACTGATGGTTGGTGAAAAAGAAGAGATGCTGGCGGAACTGCGGTGAGTTCGGGAAAGAACCTTAGCGTTCATCGAGGAAACCATGTAGCGCGGTCTCAGTAAATACCGGATGTCTTATGCGTTTCTCGGGACACTAAACGCCTATGAATGGCTACAGTTTATTGCCTCCCATGAAATACGGCATACGAACAGATGCAAGAGATCTCCGAAACTCTACCGAAAACCGTAACAAGTTTGGAAAAGTAGAATATTCTTTCCACTATTCCCGCCTATGGTTAGGCCCGTACTACAACCGCCGCAATATGAAAATGTGTGGAAAAGGGCCGTTATTGTTGGCTTTAGTGAGAAAGTACTAGACAGTTCGTTTTTGGATGGCAGAACGGAACGACTATTGCTCGGCAATGGTGCAGCACATATGATGCTTTCAGCATCTAAGTACGTGTGGGCTATTAGGGTGGCGGAGCAGAGGAGCCGGGCCATGGTTACGGTAAAGTCGAGCCAAAAAATCTTCACCGATTCAGAGGTTGCCAGCTTGACCGGAATTTGCGTCGAGCACGTGCACAATTTTGCCAAGAGCCGTCATCTGGGCTTCATCGCGCGGGCGGCGGAAGCCGCCGGCCTGAGCGCCGATCAATGGCTGTTTACGCTTTCAGACCTGATGGTGCTGGTGACCCTGTTTCCGAAGTGCACGCACTAAGATAGCTATCGATCAAAACGGACTTTTCAATCGGCTCCCTGGCTTGGCGCCAGGGGGCCATTTTTGTTTGGAATGTACACAACCCGCGTATTGCATGCCCGGAATGCCCGGGCGTATGCTCGCCCTATAGGCAAACTGGGCCAGTCCATGTGCATCGCATACCACAGGTAAAGCCAATGGGATCACCCAGGACGTTCGTCGTGCTAATGGGTAGCGTGTTCTTTGCGGGCTGGGCTGGCACAACCGATGGCGCCCAATCGTCTAGCGGTGCCGCCCCCAGTCAAGCGCAAATCCCCGTAGAGACGCAAGCCAGGGGCAAAGACGCGCAGGCCGGAGTGCCTGCTTTGCCGCGAGGCAAGAAGCTCGTCCTGAAGGACGGTACTTTTCAGCTGGTGAGGGACTACCGGCGGAACGGGGAGCGGGTCCGCTATTTGAGCGCGGAGCGAGGTGATTGGGAGGAAATCCCCGCCGCCGTCGTGGATTGGGACGCAACCGCCAAAGCCGCCGCGGCTGAACAGGCCGAGGAAGACGCTCTCGCCAAGAAGATCCATGCACAGGAGCAAGCCCAGAAAATTGAGACGATGATGGATGTGGACGCGAGCCTGCAAGTGGCACCGGGTGTCTTCTTGCCACCGGGGGAAGGGATGTTCCTGATTGACGGAAAATCCGTAAGGCCACTCGAGCAAGTCGGCTCCCAGGTCAAAACGGACAAGAAACAGTTTCTGAAAAAGGTGCTTTCACCCATTCCGATAGTTCCCAGCAAGCGAAACGTGGAAATTCTAGGTGACAAGGCAAATATCCGGATAACTAACAGGCAGGCGGAGTTTTATCTGCGGGAAGCGCCGCCGGATCCGGACCGGACGACTCCTATCGTGAAGAGCAGCCGACCGGGTGAATCCGGGCCTGAAGTAGAGCTCGTGCGCGCAACTGTCAAGGGCAACAAGCGGCAATTAGAATCAATCAAGAATCTATTCGGGGAACAAGTGGAGGAAAAGCGCAATTCGATCTCGATCCAGCGATGGGAGATCGCGCCTACTGTTTTTCGCTTCACGATGAGCGAGCCGCTGCCACCGGGCGAATATGCTCTGGCGGAAATTCTGCCCGATGGAATGAACCTCTACGTTTGGGATTTTGGCGTGGACCCCGCAACTGGCAGCAAGGCAACGACGACGACACTCAAAAAGAAGGACTAATTCCTCAGTCGTGGCGCGCAAGGAGCTTCCTCGACAAACGAACCCTGCGCTCTACCTAAGGCGTGTCCAAGGAAATCACAAAAAATCAACGGGTCTGGCGAGTTTCCGCCGGAGCATCTGCCAGAACTTCTCTCAAGAGAGACAGCACGTCGGAGACTCGGAAGGGTTTTTGGAGGCAAACGGGCTCACTTTGGCCTTCAGCTTCCTGACTGGCTTCAACCAGGTCGCCCGTCATGTAAATAAGAGCCGGTTTCTGCGCTCCCGCAGCTTCCAGGATGCGGGCGGCGGACTCGCGGCCGTTCACAAAGAAGCCGCCGGAAGAAAGGTGCAGGTCGCAGAGAAACGCGTCATAGCTGGAACGTTCGAGGAGGGCGAGAGCCTCCTCGGTCGTCGCCGCGCAGCCCACGCGCAAACCGTGAGCCGACAAGCCTTCCTGAAGAAGCATGCGGAGACTTTCTTCATCGTCGAGAACGAGTACCGCCCGGCCTGTGAGAAGATCCGCGGCCTGCCGAACTTCACCGGAGGGCGCAGATGCCGGTTCCCGAGGAGCGGAAGGTGTCCCAGGGCTCTCAACGGGTGCAATGGGCAAGTAGATAGTGAAGGCCGATCCGCCAGCCGGAAGAGTCTCCGCTTCGATGTT
Organism: Acidobacteriota bacterium; assembly: GCA_003225315.1. Taxonomy (GTDB): domain Bacteria; phylum Acidobacteriota; class Terriglobia; order Acidiferrales; family UBA7541; genus Acidiferrum. The sequence goes on along the minus strand of QHZD01000018.1, from coordinate 77,582 downwards.
CCCGCCATGTTCGCGAATGATGGACATGCAGATGCTGAGTCCCAGGCCGGTGCCTCCGCCGGGACGTTTGGTGGTGTAAAAAGGATCGAAAATGCGTGGGAGCGATTCGGGGCGGATGCCCACGCCGTCATCCTGGACCGTGATCGCGAGCTGGTTGCCGTTCCTGCCGGCGCGAATCTGGATGCGGCCAGTGTCGCGGACTTCGCGGATAGCCTGTTCGGCATTAGTAATTAGGTTCAGAAAAACCTGAATCAGCTGGTTGGCGTCCCCAATAACGCTGGGAAGATCTGGTTGTAGACGGAAATCCACCTCAACATTGTTGCGGCGCAGAGAATGTTCGTGAAGTTGGAGTGTGCGCTCGAGAAGATTGCTGAGGTCAAGAGGCTTTTTCTGAGGGGAAGCGGGGCGCGAGAATTCGAGAAGATTCTGGACGATACGCGCCGCGCGGCGGGCCTGCCGGTGCGTAAGTTCCAATTGGCGTTTGGTGGAGTCATCCTCTCCCTGGCGCTCGCGAAGAAGCTCGGTGACGCCAAGGATGGCGGTCAAGGGATTGTTCAACTCGTGGGCGACGCCGGCGAGCATCTGCCCCATTGCGGCGAGTTTTTCCGCCTGGATAAGTTGCTCCTCCAAACGCTTGAGATCCGTAACATCGCGCCCGGAGAGAACTACGCCCTCGATATTCCCTTTTTCATCGGCTAGGGGACTGAAATTGAAACGAATCCGCCGCCACTCTCCCAGTTTGTGGCGTACGCGAATTTCCAGGGAGGCAAAGCTCTGCCTGCCAGCGATGATGTCCTGATAAAGGGACTCGGCCGCTGGCAAATCCTCCGGATGGGTGCGGCCGCCAAATGCCATGTTCTGCGCCTCCTCGATGTCGTACCCCAGCACGTCTTTGCAACGGGGACTGACAAAGGTGTAGTGGGCGTTGGCATCGAGCACGAGGATGAGATCGGGGAAGCTGTCGACGAGGCGGCGGGCAAATTCCTGCTGCTGATGAAGACGGCGCTCCATCTCGCGGCGCTCGGTAATGTCCATGAGCGCGCCTTGATAGCGCAGAACGCGGCCGGAATTGTCGCGAACGGCAGCAGCGGTATTCAAACATACGATGGAGGTGCCATCTCTGCGAATCAGGGTAATTTCTTTGCCCTGAATCATTGGCTGACGCTCGACCTCTTCCTTGATGAGCTTCCGCTCTTCGCGGTCGACAAAAATTTCTGGAACCCGTCTTTTCAGAACTTCTTCCTTGGAATCGTAGCCCAGCATGCGCACCAGGGCTGGATTGACGTCCACAATGGTTCCGTCAGGCGTGGTGATGTAGATGCCTTCCTGGAGCGATTCAAAAAGTTCAGTGAAGCGCGCTTCGTTCTTGCGAAGCGCGGAAATGTCGCGGGCAAGAACGGTGATGCCGCCAATCTTGTCGCCGCGCATCATGGCGTGGGCTACGCAATCAAAAAAGAAAGGCGATGACTGGCTTTTCAGCCGGACCTGAATAACACCGGCCCACTGCCGCCGCTCCATGAAACGCGTCATGGCACGCTCCACCAGCCTTGCACCCTCTCCGCTGCTTTCCTGGACGAAGTCTGCCAACGGCTTGCCGATAATTTGCTGAAAGGGGGTATCCACAAGATCGGAAAAGCTGCGATTAACAGCGCGAATCTGGCCGTCGAGAGAGACGGCAAGAAGGATGTCGTCGAAAGAATCGATTAGATCGCGATAACCCTGCTGGGAGCGGGAGATAATCTCGAAGAGCTGGTCGAGCTGCTTTTCGCTCGGAGGGTTCTCATCGCGATGCTCCATGCCGCGCATGAGACCGCGCAGTTCGGAGATTTCCTGCGTCTTGTTCCACATGTAAACGCCGAATAGGACAATGAGAACGACGAAGCCGATAGGGAGTGCTTCGTAATGGTGCGCGAGCGAGCGAATGGAATCCCAAGACGTCCAGGCATAGGCCACCCCAAGTAGAAAAATGACAAGGATGGCCATCAGCCAGAGTTCCCTCTGACGTTTCTCAAACTGTTCGAAGCGGTCAGAGATCACTGCATGCTTGTCAGTATGCGGCGTCGAGGGGTTGGCGGACTGCTTGGCGCGTTGGTGGTCTTCGTGCATTCAAGTGGACGGACTCCGCAGAATCAGGAGTCTTTCGTCAGAAAGAGCTATAACTCTATATTGTAAGAACTGACTCTGGATTTCGGCAATCGCAGCAGAGATAACAGGTTCCTGAACGATACCTGTACACGAGGCATAGAACAAAAACGGCGTCCCGGCTACACCGGGACGCCGTTTAGATTTGAGCTCTAACCAGCTTTGAAGACCGGTCAAAAAGGAGGTTATCCCTCGGTGGCCGCGTCCGCCTCCGTGTCTTTCTGCAGGAAGTCCAGCGCGGCTGCTTCTTCAGCGGTGAGTTCAGCGGCCTCCGGAATCTCCTCGACTGGAGCCGGCGCGGGCATCTCCGTCAACAACTGAATGCTGCGGTAGTGTTCGAGACCCGTACCAGCGGGGATTAGGCGGCCCATGATCACGTTTTCCTTGAGGCCGCGAAGGTAGTCCACTTTGCCGGCGACGGCTGCTTCCGTAAGGACGCGGGTAGTCTCCTGGAAGCTTGCGGCTGAGATGAACGAGTCGGTCGAAAGCGACGCCTTGGTGATGCCAAGGAGCAGCGGACGGCCCGTTGCGGGGCGGCCACCATCGGCGATGACACGATCGTTTTCCTCGCGGAAGCGGAACTTGTCCACCTGCTCTTCGAGGAGGAACGTCGTATCGCCGACGTCCTCAACCTTGACCCAACGCATCATCTGGCGCGAGATCGTCTCGATGTGCTTGTCGTTGATGTTCACGCCCTGGAGGCGGTAAACCTCCTGAATGGCATTGACCAAGTACGATTGCGTGAACTTTTCGCCGAGGACCGCGAGCAAGTCGTGCAAGTTGAGCGGGCCATCGATGAGGGCCTCGCCGGCTTTGACGTGGTCGCCTTCCTGAACGTTGATGTGCACGCCGCGGGGGATGGAGTATTCCTTGGTGGTCTTGCCATCCTCGCTTTCGACGTAGACCTTGCGCATGCCCTTGGCAATGTCGCCGTAACGAACGCTGCCATCAATTTCGCTGATGACGGCAGGATCCTTGGGCTTGCGGGTCTCGAAGAGTTCGACAACGCGCGGCAAACCGCCGGTGATGTCTTTCGTCTTGGTAGTTTCACGCGGGATCTTCGCGAGCACGTCACCGGCTTGCACCTCATCGCCGTCCTTGACCATCAAGTGGGCGCGCGAAGGCATGAGGTATTTCTTGCGGACCTTGCCCGAAGAATCGCGGACCAGGATCGCGGGCTGGTGCTTCTCATCACCCGGAGGCAATGTGACCACGTCCTGGGAGAGGCCAGTGACTTCGTCGACTTGCTCTTCAATTGTCAAGCCGGGGCGCAGGTCGTCAAATTTCACGTCGCCAGCAGTTTCCGTGAGGATCGAGAAGGTGAAGGGATCCCATTCGGCAAGGGTCTGGCCGTGGGTCACGTGTTCGCCGTCCTGAACGCGGAGGCGCGCGCCGTAAACGACGTGATAGCGCTCCTTTTCGCGGCCCTTTTCATCCACGATGGCAATCAAACCGGAGCGGTTCATGGCGATGGCTGTACCGCCGCGACCTTCGACGTGCTTGAGATCCACGAACTTGATGACGCCGTTGTTGCGCGCTTCGAGCGTGGAGCGCTCGGAGACGCGCGTAGCGGTTCCACCAATGTGGAACGTGCGCATGGTGAGCTGCGTGCCCGGTTCGCCAATGGACTGCGCGGCGATGACGCCCACGGCTTCGCCGAGTTCCACCATGCGGCCGGTGGCAAGGTTGCGGCCGTAGCAGAGCGCGCAAACGCCACGGCGGGATTCGCAGGTAAGCACGGAACGAATGCGCACGCGCTCGATACCCGCACCCTGCACCTGGTTCGCAAGTTCCTCGGTGATTTCCTGGTTCACGTCAACGATGACCGTGCCCTCGAAGTCCTTGATCTTGTCGAGCGAAACACGGCCCACGATGCGGTCGCGAAGTGGCTCGACTTCAACGCCGGCTTCGATAATGGGCTCGACGTAGATGCCGTCGTTCGTGCCGCAATCGCGTTCATTGATGATCACGTCTTGCGCCACGTCCACGAGACGGCGGGTCAAGTAGCCGGAATCGGCGGTCTTGAGCGCTGTGTCTGCCAAGCCCTTGCGCGCGCCGTGCGTCGAGATGAAGTACTCGAGCACCGTGAGGCCTTCGCGGAAGTTGGAAGTGATTGGCGTTTCCATGACCTCGCCCGAAGGCTTGGCCATCAGCCCGCGCATACCGGAAAGCTGGCGAATCTGCTGCTTCGATCCGCGAGCGCCGGAGTCTGCCATTACGTAAACGGGGTTGATGCTGCCCTCTTTGTCCTGGCTTTCAAGCGCCTTGAACATTTCGTCGGCGACTTTTTCAGTGATGTCGCCCCAGATGGAAACGATCTTGTTGTAGCGTTCGCCATGCGTGATGGCGCCGTCCAGATACTGCTGCTGGACGCGCACGACTTCCTTTTCGCCGCCGTCGACCAGCTTGCTCTTGTCGCCGGGAATGAGCATGTCGTCAATGCCAATCGAAATGCCGGACTTGGTGGCGTAGGTGAAGCCCAGCTCTTTCAGGTGATCGAGCAGGACGACGGTGTCTTCGAGGCCAAAGCGCAAATAGGCGTAATAAACGAGCTGCTGGACGCCCTTCTTCTTGAGCAGGCCGTTCACGTAAGGGAATTTTTCCGGCAAGTGCGAATTAAAGATGACGCGCCCTACGGTCGTCTGAATGAACTGGCGCTCCATCTTCACTGGCACGGTATGCGGCACGTCCTGGTTGTCGTACGCAGTGGTCAGGTCGATGACTTCGCCGGTGTAGCGCAGGCGAATGGGCGTGAGCAGTTCAACTTCGCCGGCTTCCAGCGCAAGGACGACTTCTTCGGTAGCGCCGAACACGCGGCCTTCCCCCTTGGCACCCGGCTTGTTCTTGGTCAAATAGTAGATGCCTAGGACCATGTCCTGCGACGGCACGGCAAGAGGCAAGCCGTGAGCTGGCGACAGGATATTGCGCGAGCTAAGCATTAGCACGGATGCTTCAACCTGCGATTCCGGCGAAAGCGGGATGTGCACGGCCATCTGGTCACCGTCAAAGTCCGCATTAAACGCGGTGCAGACGAGCGGGTGAATGCGGATGGCCTTGCCTTCGACGAGAACCGGCTCGAACGCCTGAATGCCGAGGCGGTGCAGCGTCGGAGCGCGGTTGAGCATCACGGGATGCTCGCGGATAACGTCTTCCAGGATGTCCCAAACGACGGCTTCTTGCTGCTCGACCATTTCCTTGGCTTGCTTGATGGTCGTGCAGTGGCCCTGCGCTTCGAGCTTGTGATAGATGAACGGCTTAAACAGCTCAAGCGCCATCTTCTTGGGCAGGCCGCACTGGTGGAGCTTCAGCTCCGGCCCGACCACGATGACCGAGCGGCCGGAGTAGTCCACACGCTTGCCGAGAAGGTTCTGGCGGAATCGCCCCTGCTTGCCCTTGAGCGTGTCACTCAGGGACTTGAGCGGGCGGTTGTTGGTTCCGCGCAGCACGCGGCCACGGCGTCCGTTGTCAAACAGGGCGTCCACGGCCTCCTGCAGCATGCGCTTTTCGTTGCGAACGATCACGTCCGGCGCGCGCAGCTCCATGAGCTTCTTCAACCGGTTGTTGCGGTTGATCACGCGACGATAAAGGTCGTTCAAGTCGGAAGTCGCGAAGCGGCCGCCGTCCAGAGGCACCAGCGGGCGCAGCTCCGGCGGAAGTACCGGAATCACGTCCAGAATCATCCACTCCGGCTTGTTGCCGCTCTTGCGGAAAGCTTCGAGAACCTTCAGGCGCTTGGCGAACTTGATGCGCTTCTGTAGCGAGGGATCGGCCTTCATCTTCTCGCGCAGCTCATCGGCGAGCTTGTCCACTTCAACGCGGCGCAGAAGCTCCTTGATGGCTTCGGCGCCCATCTTGGCGGTGAACTGGCCCGGATATTCCTTCTGCAGTTCGCGATATTTGTCTTCGAGCAGGACTTCGCGTTCGCGGAGAATGGCGACTTCGCCGGGATCCACAACGACGAAAGCCTCGAAGTAAAGAATGCGCTCGAGATCGCGCATCGAAATGTCCAGCAAGTAGCCGATGCGGCTGGGCAGGCCCTTGAAAAACCACACGTGCGAACAGGGGGATGCCAGCTCGATATGGCCGAGGCGCTCGCGGCGGACCTTGCTTAGGGTGACCTCGACACCGCACTTATCGCAGATAACGCCACGGTGCTTCATCCGCTTGTACTTGCCGCACAGGCATTCCCAGTCCGTGACCGGGCCAAAAATCTTGGCGCAGAAGAGGCCGTCGCGCTCGGGCTTGAACGTGCGGTAGTTGATGGTCTCCGGCTTGGTTACTTCGCCATGAGACCATGAGCGAATCTTTTCAGGGCTTGCCAGGCTGATACGGATCGAATCGAAATCAGCGATCAAACTGGCGCGATCATAAGGGCTGCTGCGATACAAGGTTGTTTCCTCCCTCCCCAGCTTTCGCCGGGGCCGCGTCCTCGGTCAGCGATTGAAATCGCTGACCGGGACGGCTGAGAACCCAATTACCGAATACTGCAAATTGCTCTTGGCCGCTACAATGCTGGGCTAAAGCCCCCGTGTCACGATTAATCGGCCGCTTTTTCCGCTTGCGGCTTCTGCCGCTTCATCAATTCGACATCCAAGCAGAGCGACTGCAACTCGCGGACGAGCACGTTGAACGATTCCGGTACGCCAGGCTCGATGCCCGGTTCACCCTTGACGATGGCCTCGTAAATCTTGGCGCGGCCATAGACGTCGTCCGATTTCGCCGTGAGCAGCTCCTGCAGGATGTGCGCTGCACCATAAGCTTCGAGTGCCCAAACTTCCATTTCGCCGAAGCGCTGGCCGCCGAACTGCGCCTTGCCGCCGAGCGGCTGCTGCGTGATGAGCGAGTATGGGCCGATCGAACGCGCGTGAATCTTGTCGTCGACGAGATGCGACAGCTTGAGCATGTAGATGAAGCCAACGGTGACCGGCTGGTCGAACTGGTCGCCGCTCATGCCATCGAAGAGGTTGATCTTGCCAGCGTGCGGCAGGCCCGCGACTTCCAGCAGGTGGCGGATTTCCGGTTCGCGAGCGCCGTCGAATACCGGCGTGGCGAAGGGAATGCCTTCGCGGAAGCCTTCCGCATATTCGAGCAACTCGTCGTCGCTAAGCTTCGCGAGCGTCTTCCACACCGCAGTGTCCGTAAATACTTCGCGGAACCAGCGGCGCAGTGCTTCGGCTTTCACTTCCTTGCTGAGCAGGCGCTTGAGGCTGTTGCCAAGCTCCTTGGCGGCCCAGCCGAGGTGCGTCTCCAGAATCTGGCCGACGTTCATACGTGAAGGAACGCCTAGTGGATTCAGAACGATCTCGACCGGAGTGCCATCCGGCATGTACGGCATATCTTCTTGCGGCACGATGCGGGCAATGACGCCTTTGTTGCCATGGCGGCCGGCCATCTTGTCGCCGATGGAAAGCTTGCGCTTCATGGCGATGTACACCTTGACCAGCTTGATGACGCCAGGGGGCAGCTCGTCGCCCTTCTTGAGCTTGTCCTTGCGCTCTTCGGTGATCTTGCGCAACACGTCGATCTGGCGCGAGGTCATTTCCTCGACTTCCTCGATCTTCTCGATGAGAAGCGGATCTTTTTCGTTGAGTTTCAGGCGCTTGAGGTTGCGAGTGGAGATTTTTTCGATGATCTCGCGCGTCAGCTCGACGCCCTTGGTCAGCAGGCGCTTGTTGGTCTTCTCGTCGTGCAGGTCCGCTTGGAGCACCTTGCCGCCAAGTAGATCGGTGAGGCGCTTCAGACGCTCATCCGTGAGGATGCGGATTTCGTCGGCGAGGTTCTTTTCCAGCTTGAAAACCTGCGTGGCTTCGATGGCCTTGTGGCGCTCGTCTTTTTCTCCGCCCTTGCGGGTAAAGATCTTGACGTCCACAATCGTGCCTTCAATGCCCGGCGGGCAGTACAGAGAAGCGTCGCGAACATCGCCGGCTTTTTCGCCGAAGATAGCGCGCAGCAGTTTTTCTTCCGGCGTCAAGGTAGTCTCACCTTTGGGAGTGACCTTGCCGACAAGAATGTCTCCCGGCTTCACCACCGCGCCGATGCGGATGACTCCGCTTTCGTCGAGGTTGCGAAGGAACGACTCGCTGATGTTAGGGATATCGCGAGTGACTTCCTCAGGGCCGAGCTTGGTGTCGCGCGCTTCGATTTCGTACTCCTCGATGTGGATGGAAGTGTAATAGTCGTCCTTGACCAGCTTTTCGCTGACCAGGATGGCGTCTTCGAAGTTGTAACCGCGCCAGGGCACGAAAGCCACGAGCACGTTGCGGCCAAGGGCAAGTTCGCCGCGTTCCGTGCAAGGACCATCGGCAAGAACCTGACCCTTCTTTACGCGGTCGCCGACTCGAACAAGCGGCTTCTGGCTGATGCAAGTGTTCTGGTTCGAACGCTTGAATTTGATGAGCTGATAAATGTCCGCGCCCACTTCGCGGCTGAGCACGCCGGAGTGGTCGGACTCCACGCGCACGATGATGCGCTCGGAGTCGACCTGGTCCACGATTCCTTCGCGCTTGCACAGCACGACCGCGCCAGAATCGCGCGCGGTGACGCGCTCCATACCTGTGCCGACGAGCGGCGCTTCGCCCTTGATGAGCGGCACCGCCTGGCGCTGCATGTTGGAACCCATCAGCGCGCGGTTGGCGTCGTCGTTTTCTAGGAACGGAATCAAGCTCGCAGCCACGGAAACGAGCTGCTTCGGCGAAACGTCCACGTAGTCGACTTCTTCGCGGCTCTTCAGCACGAAGTTGCCGGCCTGGCGGCAATTAACCAGTTCGGTTGTGATCTTCATGCGATCGTCAAGCGAAACATTGGCCTGCGCGACGACGTACTTGTCCTCTTCCCAGGCGGACAGATAGAAGCAGTACGGCTCATAAACAACCTTGCGGCGCTTCAGCTCTTCGTTGAGGTCTTCGACTTTATCCTTTTCGACGATTTCGCCGGCCTTGAATTCGCTGTCGCCGGCATTGACGATCTGAACGTAGTCGATGATGCGCCCGCCCTTGACCTTGCGGTAGGGCGACTCGATGAAGCCGTAGTCGTTGATGCGCGCGAAGCAGCTCAACGAGCTGATCAGGCCGATGTTCGGGCCTTCCGGCGTTTCAATCGGGCAAATGCGGCCGTAGTGCGTTGGGTGTACGTCGCGCACTTCAAATCCCGCGCGCTCGCGCGAGAGGCCGCCCGGGCCAAGGGCCGAAAGACGCCGCTTGTGCGTGATTTCGCTGAGCGGGTTGGTCTGGTCCATGAACTGGCTGAGCTGCGACGAGCCGAAGAACTCGCGAATCGCGGCCATAACCGGCTTGGCGTTCACCAAATCGTGCGGCATGGCCGTCGACATTTCCTGGTACACGCTCATCTTTTCCTTGATGGCGCGCTCCATGCGGACCAGGCCGATGCGGAACTGGTTTTCGAGCAATTCGCCCACCGCGCGAACGCGGCGGTTGCCGAGGTGGTCGATGTCGTCGACGACGCCGATGTTCTTGCGAAGTTTGAACAGATACTTGATCGCCGAAACAAAGTCCGGCGCATCCAGCGTGCGGTTATCCAGAGGCGTGTCTAAGCCCATCTTGATGTTGAACTTCAATCGGCCAACGCGGCTGAAATCGTACTTGCGCGGATCGAAAAACATGCCGCGGAAAAGGTTCGTGGCCGTTTCCAGCGTCGGGGGATCGCCGGGGCGCAGCTTGCGGTAGATTTCGATGAGCGCTTCCTTCGAAGAGCGAATAGCATCCTTGTCCAGCGTGCGTGAGAGCACCAAGCCGATGTCGTCGCGCTCGGGGAAGAACACGTCAACTTCCGTGATGCCGCCTTCGGCAAATGCCTGCCACAGTTCCGCCGTCAGCGGCTTGTTGGCTTCGAGCAGCACTTCACCAGTTTGGCGGTTGACGACGTCGGCGACGCTGTAAGCACCCTCGAGGTCAGCCAGCGCGGCGCGAATCTGAGTAATCTTCGCCTTGATCAGTTCCTTGAAGAGATTCTCAGTGATGCGCTTATGCGCGCCGACAATCACTTCATCCGATTTCGGATTGCGGATTTCGTGGGCCAGCTTGCGGTCCACGATTCCGGGCGAAACGTTCCAGTAAAGATCCTTGTCGCGCAGCGAGATCCGCTCGACCTGATAGAACGTGCGCAGGATGTCTTCGTTGGACTTCATCCCCAGCGCGCGCAAAAAGATCGAACCAAGGAACTTGCGCTTGCGGTCGATTCGAACGTAAAGAATATTCTTGGTGTCGTATTCGAATTCCACCCACGATCCACGGTAGGGAATAATCTTTCCGAGGAAATACGTCCGGTTGTTGGCGCTTTCGAAGAACACGCCTGGCGAGCGGTGCAACTGCGAAACGATAACGCGTTCCGTGCCGTTAATGACGAAAGTGCCGTTCTCGGTCATCAGCGGAATGTCGCCGTAGAAAACTTCCTGTTCCTTGATGTCGCGAATGGTCTTCGCGCCGCTATCGGGATCCTTGTCGTAAATGGTCAGACGGATGGTGACCTTGAGAGGCGCGGAATACGTCATGCCACGCTCCTGGCACTCGTTCACGTCATACTTCAACTGCATGGCCACCGGATCGCCGCACTTGTTGCAGAAGGTCGGCGTGTTCTTGTTGAACGTGCCGCACTTGTGGCAAATGACGTCGCCGGTCTGATACGGATTGGTGACTACCGACGCGCCGCAATTGCGGCAGGTCGCGCGAAGGTGGTGCAGGCCCTTCAGGTTGCCGCACTTGCACTCCCAGTTGCCGATCGAGTAGTCCACGAATTCCAGTTGCGACATCTCGCGAAAGTCCCGGATCGGAAATACGGACGTGAACACCGACTGAAGCCCGCCGTCATCGCGCTCGCTGGGCAGAAGGTCCATCTGCAGGAAGCGTTGATACGACTTCATCTGGACTTCAATCAGGTTCGGAATCTGGATCGAGCCCTGGATTTTCGCGAAATCCAAACGCTGACGTTCCCGGACGTGCTGATTGCTATTCGGCATGCTTGATCCTCTTTATCTGCGGCTCCGACCAGGTCGGAGCCGACATCCCACGTGGGCAAAATCGGAGAAACAAAGAAAGCACAAATCACCGCTATGCGAGACGACCTGCCCAGGATCGCTGCACACACGCCTGCGGGGGGCCCCCAAAGGGCCAAGGATTTTGTAATAAGTACCGGCCTCGAATTGCGTAAGCGAATTCCTTTGGCGCGGTTCGCCACGCTCTTGCACCGCGCCGCCGCTCAAAAAAGCCGTTCCGCAAAAATCGTTCTCGACGGCGCCGGACGAGCCGGCGCCGGCAACTACTTGATTTCCACCTTGGCGCCGGCCTCTTCGAACTTCTTCTTGATCGCCGCCGCCTCGTCCTTGTTGACACCTTCCTTGACGGTCTTCGGGGCGCCATCCACCAGGTCCTTGGCTTCTTTCAGGCCCAGGCTCGTGACTTCCCGCACGGCTTTAATGACGTTGATCTTGTTGCCGCCAACGTCCGTAAGCACGACGGAGAATTCTGTCTTCTCTTCCGCCGGTGCCGCGCCGCCCGCTGCCGCCCCGCCCCCCCCTGCCGCTACCACTGTTGCGGCCGCCGCGGAGACGCCGAAGGCTTCTTCCATCTTCTTCACGAGGTCTGACGCTTCCAGCAGCGTCAGCCCCTTGATTTCGTCCAGGATCGTATCGACTTTCGACATGACTCTTTCTTCTCCTCTCAATTCTTGAAATTGAACTTACTGGGCCGCTTCGGGAGCCGGTGCTGCGCTACCCCCGCCGGACCCAAACTTGTTTGCCTTGATAGCCTCGCTTACCGTTACCGCCACGTTGCGCGGCAAAGCGTTCAGGGCTGTGGCGATGCGTTGCGCCGGAGCGTTCAGCAAGAACATGATCTTGCTGATCAACTCGTCCTTCGACGGAAGACTCGCCAACTGCTGAATCTCCGCGATGGAAATGACGCGGCCTTCGACCACGCCGGACTTGAACTGAAACGCCGGAACGTCCTTGGCAACCTTCGTGAGCGCCTTGGCCAGCGCGACCGGGTCAGCCGCGGTGTAGGCGATCGAATTCGTTCCACTCAGGTTCTTGAGCAGGTTCTCGGCCGGCGTTCCCGCCCCGGCTCGCTCTGCAAGCGTGTTTTTCACAACCTTGTATTTGCCGCCCGCAGCCTGCACAGCGCGGCGGAGTTTGGTGTCGTCCTCGACCGTGATGCCCTGAAACGTCGAGAGAATGACCGTCGATACTTTGGCAAGCTCGGTCCTGAGCTTGTCCAGATCCTGCTGTTTTTCGTTGCGATTCTTCATAATTTCGCTCCGCTGGCTTCGCCCGCTCCACTACGCGGCGGCGGCCATCGCTTCCACTTCGGCCAGGTCGATAGTGATGCCCGGACCCATGGTCGAGGTCAGTGTGATTTTCTTCACGTACTTGCCCTTAGCTGCGGCGGGCTTGGCCTTTACTACCGCTTCGATTACCGCGTGGGCGTTCTCGGCGAGCTTCGCGCCGTCAAACTGAATCTTGCCGATCGGGCAATGAACGATGCCTGCCTTGTCGACACGGAATTCCACTTTGCCGGCCTTTACTTCCTTGATCGCCTTGGCAACCTCGAAAGTCACCGTGCCAGTCTTCGGATTGGGCATCAGGCCACGCGGGCCGAGCACCTTGCCCAGCTTGCCGGCGGAGCGCATCATGTCCGGGGTGGCGATCACGGCATCGTAATCCGTCCACCCTTCCATGATTTTCTGCACGATTTCATCGCCGCCGACGAAATCCGCTCCAGCTTCCTGCGCTTCACGAACTTTTTCGCCACCCGCAATCACCAAAACGCGCACGGTTTTGCCGAGTCCGTTGGGCAAGCCCACCGTGCCACGGACGACCTGGTCGGAATGCTTGGGGTCGACGCCCAAATTGATCGCTAGTTCAACCGTCTCGTTGAACTTTGTGTGATGCGCCTTCTTCAGCACTTCGGTCGCTTCGCTGAGCTTGTACGGACGCGCTTCCACCAGCTTGCGCGCCTTCTCCACATTCTTTCCCGACTTCTTCATCGCTTCTACCTCTGTGACCTCGTAGCGCCTGAACTTCTAGGCTTCCACGACTTCCAGACCCATGTTGCGCGCCGTACCCATCACGGTGCGCATCGCGGACTCCAGATTGGTGGTGTTGAGGTCGACAAGCTTGATCCTCGCAATCTCTTCCACTTGCTTCTTCGTGACCTTCCCGACTTTATTGCGGTTCGGCTCTGCGGAGCCCTTGGCGATGTTCGCGGCGCGCTTCAGCAGAACCGAGGCCGGCGGTGTCTTAAGGATGAAAGTAAACGTTCGGTCGGTGTAGACCGTCACGAGCACCGGGAAAATCATCCCATCCGGCTCTTTCGCCGTCTTGGCATTGAACTGCTTGCAAAAATCCATGATGTTCAAACCATGCGGGCCGAGCGCCGTGCCTACCGGCGGCGCCGGTGTGGCCTTACCAGCGGGCAATTGCAACTTAATGGTTGTCTGAATCTTCTTTGCCATGTTCCTGCCTCAATCTCTTGTTTGTTCGCGCAATGCGCTGTCTATCCCAGCTTCTCAACGCTTGCGAAATCCAGTTCCACTGGCGTCGACCGTCCAAAAATCGTCACTGAAACCTTCAACCGGCTGTGATCGTTGTCGATCTCTTCGACGTTACCGTTGAAATTGGCAAACGGCCCGTCGACGATGCGCACCTGCTCGTTGCGCTCGAAAACCACTCTCGGCTTAGGCCGATCCTGGGGCGTGTGCACACGGTTGATAATCCCGTCCACTTCCGCCTCTGTTAACGGCGAAGGAGACGTTGCCGACCCCACGAATCCCGTCACTCGCGGCGTCGACCGCACGATGTGCCAGGTGTTTTCGTCCAGGTCCATTTCCACCAGCACGTAGCCGGGATAGGACATACGGTTCGAAACCACTTTCTTGCCGCTGCGTACTTCGACCACTTCCTCCGTAGGGATCAGCACGCGGCCGATCTTGTCCTGCAGGCTGAACGCGGCCACGCGGCTCTCCAAGCTTTCTTTGACTTTCTTCTCAAAGCCCGAGTACGTGTGAATGATGTACCACTGCATGCCCATCAATTTGCAAGTCCCCTCTAAACACCAAATCTCTTGAAAACGTATGCCACGCCGAGCTGTACGAGCTTGTCCACCACCGCCAGAAACGCGCCAAAGAATGCCACCGTCGCGATCACCACCCAGGTCGTCGAAACCACGTCTTCGCGGCTCGGCCAGGTGACCTGCTTCATCTCCACGCGAACGTCATGCAGAAATTCACGCGTGTTGGCTACCGTTCCGGCAACCCTTTTCGTCAGCTCAGAGCCTGTTCCGCCCTGAGATTCATCGCTGCTCATTTTCACCGCCCGCGTGGCCATAAGTCCTCATTCCAGTGCGCTCTCTGCGCGCTTCTCGAACTCTGGCAGGGGAGGAGGGATTCGAACCCCCATACCCGGTTTTGGAGACCGGAGTCCTAACCGTTGGACGACTCCCCTGAATTCAATTCCGGCCTGTTCCCTCGCCCTGCAAGAATACGTTCCTGTCGAAACGAACCTACTTCACTTCCTTGTGCGCCGTGTGCTTGCGGCACGAATTACAGAATTTCTTCGTTTCCAGCCGTTCGGTATGCTTCTTCTTGTTTTTCGTCGTTGTGTAGTTGCGGTTTTTGCAATCGCCGCACTGCAACGTAATGATTTCGCGCATCGCCCAATCCTTTCGCGCTATTCGATAATTTCCGTGACGGCGCCCGCGCCAACGGTGTGGCCGCCTTCGCGAATCGCGAATCGCAAACCCTTTTCCAATGCAACAGGCGTGATCAGCGATACTTCACAGCTAACGTTGTCGCCCGGCATCACCATCTCCACGCCCTGCGCGAGTTTCACGTCACCCGTCACGTCTGTCGTGCGAAAGTAAAACTGTGGCCGATAGCCTGTGAAGAACGGCGTGTGCCGCCCGCCCTCTTCCTTCGTCAATACGTACGCTTCCGCCTTGAACTTCGTGTGCGGCGTGATGCTCCCCGGCTTGCACACCACCTGCCCGCGCTCCACGTCTTCTTTTTCCGTGCCGCGCAACAGCAATCCAACGTTGTCGCCGGCAAGCCCTTCATCCAGCAATTTGCGAAACATTTCCACGCCCGTCACAACTTTCTTCTGCGTTGGACGGAAGCCCACGATTTCGATTTCTTCGCCAACCTTCACCTTGCCGCGCTCCACACGCCCCGTAACCACCGTACCGCGTCCGGAAATTGAGAAAATGTCCTCGATCGGCATCGCGAACGCCTTGTCAATGTCACGCACTGGCAGCGGCACGTTCTTGTCCACCGCTTCCATCAATTCGTCAATCGTTTTTTCCCATTTCGCGTCGCCGTTCAGCGCCTGCAGCGCCGAACCCTTCACGACGGCAATCGAATCGCCCGGAAACTGGTAGCTCTTCAGCAACTCGCGAACTTCCAGTTCCACCAATTCGAGAAGCTCCTTATCTTCCACCATGTCGCACTTGTTCAGGAACACCACGATCGCCGGAACGCCGACCTGCCGCGCCAGCAGAATATGCTCGCGCGTCTGCGGCATCGGACCATCAGTGGCCGCCACTACCAGGATCGCGCCGTCCATCTGCGCGGCTCCGGTAATCATGTTCTTGATGTAGTCCGCGTGACCCGGACAATCCATGTGCGCGTAGTGCCGGTTCGCGGTTTCGTACTCCACGTGCGACACCGCAATCGTGATTCCGCGCTCCCGCTCTTCCGGAGCGTTATCGATCGAATCGAACGCACGGAATTGCACCTTTGGGTTGTGCTTGCTCAGCACTTTTGTAATCGCCGCCGTCAACGTCGTTTTGCCATGGTCAATGTGCCCGATAGTCCCGATGTTCACGTGCGGTTTGCTACGCTCGAATTTCTCCTTCGCCATATTCCTTTAACCTCTCATCCTGGCGGCCGCTTGGTCGGCAACCGCGGCCGCGAGTAACGAACTGCAGCGCTACACTTCCAAAATCTGGAGCGGGGGACGGGATTTGAACCCGCAACCATCACCTTGGAAGAGTGAGACTCTACCGTTGAGTTACCCCCGCCCGGTGCTGCTCCAAATTTTTCTGACGATGACTTCGCCTCAGCCCATTTGCCACTTGCGGCCCTTCCCACGTTCGAGCCGCCAAATTCCTGGAGCCTGGGACCGGGATTGAACCGGTGACCTCGTCCTTACCAAGGACGCGCTCTACCAACTGAGCTACCCAGGCCCAACCCGTTTCCCGCTCAAAAATCGTCCCTCGCGGCGCACTTTTCCTGAGCGGCGCTTGCGCCCCGAATTGAACCGCGTTCGAACATCGCTCATGCGATTGCCCTGCGGTTTTTTGTAACCCCACAACGAGAGCCTGGTGGACGGGGAAGGATTCGAACCTTCGTAGCCCGCAAGGAGCGGCAGATTTACAGTCTGCTGGTTTTAGCCACTCACCCACCCGTCCCGTGAAAATATTTTGGGACGCGAACTACGAGTCCCGAACTTGTCCTTCAACAACTTGCGGGCATCCCTCGTAAAAACACAAAAAGGACTCGTGTCAAGAGACACCAGCCCGTTCGTTTTTCCTGTCAGGATTCGCTCCGCCCTCGCTCCCCCTGAAAATTCCTGGTGGAGCTGGCGGAGGGAATTGAACCCCCGACCCTCTGATTACAAATCAGATGCTCTACCAGCTGAGCTACGCCAGCGCCGCTCAAACCGGGTAAGAATAACAGAAGAGGTATGAGAATTGCAATGCGTAGTTAACAGTTACGAGCACTTCCATGCCCATTTCTGTGCAAAAACCTATCCACGCTTGACCGGCTAGATACCCCTTATCTTCCCTGTCCTCTACAGTTTAGCATAGAGCCTAACAAGACTGAACAGGTCCGAATTCAACAGACCGAAATAGCCTAGTTGCGGACATTACTTCTGGTCCCCTATTTTGCTGCCACAAAGCCGTCTCGAATGGGACAATCCTAAGTTACGCCTTTACTCTTTCTGATGGCGTTGGTCCAATGAAGAAACGCATATGGATCGCTCTCCTCGCAGTCGTCATCATTCTAAGTGCGTCGGCATTTTTCGGATACCGGAGATGGAACGTTCGGAACGGCTCCTCACGCGAAGAGGCGTTTGCGCTGATGCCTTCGGACGCGACCGCAGTTCTTTTCGTCGACTTCTCCGAACTCCGCCAAGCCCCGTTTATCGCGCAACTTTACGCTTGGGCGCCGAAGCCACAAGCGGATGCAGATTACGCACAGTTTCTCAAAGAAACCGGGTTCGACTATGAGCGTGACCTCAATCGCATGGCGGTCGCTGTTCTGAGGCGCGGACAAGACTCCGCTCTGTTTGTCATCCTAGATGGAAAATTTGATCGACAAAAAATTTCCGCTTACGCCTTGAAAGACGGCTCTTCGGCAAGAGTCGGCGGTCACGAAACTTTTTCTGTTCCTTTAAGCGGCGCTGCAGAGAAAATTTCTTTTGCGTTCTTGACGAATGACCGGATCGCAGTGACCAACGATTCGGATCTCACCGTTCTGCTTGGCGCGAAAAGCCGGCCGGGGGACGTCTCGGAATGGCGCGTGCGATTCGAACGTCTAGCGGGATCCCCGGTTTTTGCCGTGTTCCGCCAAGACGCCGCCGTCGGCACCGCCTTGGCCGCGCAGGCTCCCGGCGGACTACGCTCGCCGCAACTCTCAACGCTCCTCGATCAGCTACAGTGGATTACGCTCGCCGGAAAACCGGAAAGCAATCTGCTGCGGGTCGTCGCTGAAGGGGAATGCACTGCCGAAGCGACCGCGAGGCAACTCGTCGACGTGGTGAATGGCGTCGTCATTCTGGCGGAGGGAGGTCTGAATGACCCCAAGGTGAGGCAGCAGTTGGATCCGGCGATGCGTGACGCTTACCTGGCACTACTGAAAAGCGCCGATGTTTCCAAAATCGACCGCGGGGAAACCAAGTCCGTCCGACTCGTATTCGAAATCACGCCCGGATTCCTTGAGGCGGCGGGCAAAGCTCCGTCCGTGATCCCGGACTCCACGCGCAACAAACGGCTCCCAGAAAAAGTTACAAGACCAAGAAAAGGCCACACCTAAGAAAAACAGTTGGAGGTATCCTGCGCGCCTCCCGAGGTTACTCCCAGAGAATCGAAACAACGCCCTAAAAAAACTGGCGGGCCAAAGCCCGCCACTTCGAAACCCGCAGGATTCAATCAAGAATTAGTCGCCAGCAGGAGTGGACTTCATGTAGCGCCAGGGATTAATGGGCGCGTTGTTCATCCGGACTTCGTAGTGCACGTGCGGACCCGTTGAGCGGCCGCTGATGCCCGTATAGCCAACCACTTCTCCGCGCTTCACACGCGCTCCCGTCACAGCCGAGAACGATGAGAGGTGCGCGTACCAAGTGGTGATTCCAAAACCGTGATCGATAACCACCAGCCGGCCGTAGCCAGCATGATTTTCCGCGATCGTGATGATTCCGTCCGCAGTCGCGTGAACGGGAGCGCCATAATCAGAAGCCACATCCACGCCGGTGTGGAACGCACCTTCACCGCTGAATGGATCCAAACGCTCGCCGAAGCTATCGGTGATGTGGCCCATAACTGGCCAGATCGCCGGCGTGTAGGCAGAATTCGCAAAACTCATCGGGGACAGCAAATGAAGCCCACTGCTGGAGATGGCGATCACTGCGGCGTTGCGTTTCAGGAAGGTGTACTGCTCGATGGAGCGGTCAAAAGCATCCTGGGAATCCACGGGGCTGTCGGTCTGGTCGAATGCTGCCGGATGATACCGCAGCACCCCATAGGTCATGGCTACTTCCGTCGCAAGGGACTGCAGAGAATCGAGGCGCTGGTTGGTGTCGTTGACGGTGCTCTGCAGTTGCTGGTATTGCTTTTTGAGGGTTTCCTGATCGTGGCGGAGAGCGTTGTAGTTGCCGACTTTCCAGAGCATCCGTGAATAAGAGCCAACCGCGACGGTCACAGTAATGCTGCCGATGAGCGCCAATACCGCGACTCCATGCAGTACATAGGCCGGTACGATGACTTTCCGGAGCTTCCCCGGAGTCGACGCGATATAGAACGTATAGCTCTTACCCCTCATGAACAAAGGGCCCCCTCAGGCCATTCATCGTGTATCTGCGGACAAAACACCCTTGGGCCCGCCGGAACCTGCGTTTGAACCAAAATCTGAACCGTGAGCCATGGTTCGCGACCATCGACATACTAAATACTGTAGAGTTTCGCGTCAACCCTGTTTTTAGTACTTTGAAGGACAGGCCGTGTCAACCTGTCCCCTGTCCAACAGTACAGGTTTTAGGGGTTAGCCGACGGTGGCGGCACCGCATTTGGCAGTTGGGCCGTCAGGGACGAATGCGCGATCCGCCAGCTATACTGTCGCCTTCCGTAGATTGGAGTTCTCTTACAACCTCTGTGGCGCGAAAAGCTCAAGACGAAGACTCAATCCTGCGAAAGATTGCGGACAGGTTCCGCTCGTCGTCGGGCCAAGGGCTTGAGAAACCGATCGCTCTTGGAATCGGAGACGATGCGGCGCTCCTCCGGCCAAAGCCGGGCCACGAGCTAATCCTCACCTGCGACTGGTTCCTCGAAGGAACGCACTTCTTGCGAGACAAGCATCCGCCACATTCCGTGGGGTGGAAGTGCCTCGCCAGGGCGCTTAGCGACGTTGCCGCGATGGGAGGTATACCGCGCTGCTTCCTGCTCAGTTTGGCTTTCCCAGAAACGCTCACCGGACGATGGCTGGATCTTTTCCTCGGCGGGTTGCGGCACGCTTCCCGTAAATTTCGCTGTTCTCTTGCCGGTGGGGATACAACTCGCCGCAACGATATCCTCATAAACATAACCGTAGTCGGCGAAGTGCGAACCGGCCACGCCATCCTGCGTTCTGGTGCACGACCGGGAGATATCCTTTTTGTCAGCGGCCGGCTGGGTGAGGCCGAGTTGGGTTTGCAGACGATAAGACGCAGCAAAGGAATGACGAGCACGAAAAACGCGCTGACGAGAAAGCATCTTTATCCTGAGCCAAGGCTCGCGCTAGGCCAATGGTTGGCCCAAAAAGGCTTCTCGACCGCGATGATCGACCTCTCCGATGGCCTCTCGACCGATTTAACACGGTTGTGCGCGGCAAGCGCGGTTGGCTCGCTCCTGGACCAGTCAAAAATCCCGCAAGTGCGCTTTCCGGACACTTCCCTTCGACGCAGCCATGATCCCTTGCAGCTTGCGCTGCACCGTGGCGATGACTACGAATTGCTATTTACCGTGCCTCCGCGCAAAGCGAAATTCCTTCCAAGGGTCTTTCAAGGCGTGCGCCTCACCGCGATTGGAAAAATCACCCCGAACCGAGAGTTATTGTTGTTGGAAAAAAATGGCTGCTCCAAACAACTCGCGCCAGGTGGTTGGGACCTCTTTCGGAAAAAATTGTAGGCACGCCAACCCGGTCATGGCATTCGGCGCTGGAAATTTGACAAGTCAGCCATCCAACATGCGCACGAAACAAAAGAGGCCAGTCCTTGACTGGCCTCTTTCAGTATGAACTTCACGGCCGCTCTCCGAGCTGCCTCAGCGGCGGACTTTAGAATGTAATGTGGCCAGAGATCAGAATGCTGCGGAAGACTCCGGTGTTGCCCCAAGTCTCACCGAAGGTGTTCGGTGCCGGCACTCCCACAGACGGGCCGGGGCAGTTCGCAGGTGTGGCAGGGTTAACGGGGCACGCAAGGCCGTTCGCATTCCTGTTGTTGGCGTTCAGTCCCGGGACGCCGAGGAACTGGTAGTTAAAGGCGTTGAGGACATCGCCACGCAGCGTTAGGTTCATGCGCTCGGTAAGCTTGAAATTCTTCTGGAGACTGAGGTCCGCCTGGTTGCGTGGCATCGTGCGTGTCACGTTGCGGCCGACAGCACAGGCAAACGGGTCTCCGCCGCACAGCGCATTGACTGCGAAGATGTTGTTGACGACGAAATGAACGTCCGTGGGACTGATCAATGGACACGCCGGCGTCCCCGGGATCCCCGTATTGGTGCTCATGCACGCGGTGACGTTGACTATCTGAGTCGCATTCAGGTAGCGGCCAGTAGTGTTAAACGGAGCGTTGGGATTGCTGAGAATCGGGCGGCAGGAGTCAAGGGTGCTGCCGATAAAGTTGTTATTGAACGCAGCATCGCAGTAGGGGTCGTTGTTGTTGGTGTTCTGTGCAGGAGTAACGGCCACACCCGTTTGGTAACGGTGCGTACCGCTAACCTGCCAGCCACCCAGGAGACGCCCGAAGATGCCTTGTTGCTTGTTTGCCCAGGGTAGGTCGTAAACCGCGTATGTAGTCACCACGTGCGGATACGATTCCGCAGATATACCGCGTTCCCTCGCATTCGGATCGAACGGATTCAGTGAGATGGGCGTCGAGTTGCCGCCGGTGCTGGCAAAGACCTCACTGGTATTGTCCAGTGCCTTACTGAAAGTGTAGGCGACATCCGCGGTCAGGCCGTGGAACGCGCGGATCTTCAGTTCATTCTGGACGCCATGATAGGTAGACCAGGCGCCGTTGTTGCGAAGGCGGACCAGCGTAAAGTTGCAATCCGGGCGCCCTCGCGAAGCTGTCGATCCCGAGCCTGCCGCAGCGCCGCTAGGCGTGCATGAGGTTACGCCGGAAGGAATATATTGGGGTGCCTGTACCGCCAGGCCACCCGCAGTGCCAGTGCAGGTATCGCCCGTGAAAGCCGAGCACGTAGAGATAAGCGGGTTGGCATTAATAGTCTGGAAGTTGCCTACGCCGTGGTTGCCCACATAACGCGTCTCAAAAGAAACGCGCGAGGAAATCAGTCGCTCCACACCCAGCGACCATTGCTCGACGTAGGGGTTGTGGAAGTCAGGACTTACGCGCGTCTGGCTGCGCGCGCCAGGATTCGCGCCACGCGGGATGATGCTCAGGTAAGCCGCCTGTACCCCCGTGCCAGTGGCATTTGTAGGCACGCCGACGTTGTTAATCGTTCCAGCGTTGACCACCGGCGCTGAGGTGGCCACGTTCAAAAAAATATTGTAGTACGCGGGATCATATGCCACTCGGTAACCGCCGCGGATGACCGTCTTGTCCTCTCCAAGCCACCTTTTCATTATGCGCGGCGTCCAGGCAAAGCCGAAGTTTGGCCCATAGTTGTTAAAGTCCTCGGGAATGTGCGGGATTTCCGTGACATTGGTCGGCAAACCCGCAGCCCAGAATCCGTTGGCCACGTTCTGAACAGTGATGTCATGCAGCAGGTTGATTGCCTGCTGGTCCCATTCCCAGCGCAGGCCCAGGTTAAGTGTGAGGTTGCTCCTTATGCGCCAATCATCCTGACCGTAAAAAGCCAGGTCATTCTCCTTGAAATTGAAATTGAAAGTGCCGTCCGTCAGGGAAAGCTGGGTGCATATGCCGTTGAAGGATGAGCTCGCTATCGGGCAGCCTGCTCCCCCCTTGAGGAAGTTGCTAAAGGCGTTGCATGGTGCGGCGGTCCCAGACGTGCTCACGCAATCCGTGGCAGTGTTGGGGCTGGAGAAAAAGGAGAAACCACCGTTGATGCTGGGCAGGAAATGGTTAGGCGAGCTTTGATGATCCAGTTCCCCGCCGAATTTGAAAGTGTGACGCCCGCGCGTCCACGTAGAGTTGCTCTGGTACTGCGTGTTGTGGACTTGGCGGTCTTGCGGCAGGTTCGTCGCCAAACCGAACGTGGTGTACGAGTTCGTGGCGTCAGAGAACCCAATGTTCGGCGGACACGCCAGTACGTTCTCGATAGTGCATTGCGGGAAGCCCTGGCCGCCGGCAAACTTAAAGAAGCCCGTGCCGTAGCTGACGCGAGCTTGCGTTATGAAGTTGCTCGTCCAGGCGCGCGTATAGTCCCAACCGTACTGCCGGTCTTGTGCCGGCACGGCCACAAATGCTCCACTGGCGATGGCGGCGGTACTGCCGTTCAATGCAGTGTTGCTGTTCTGATAGATGAACCGGAAGAAGAAGCGGTCTTTGTTGCTTATTGCCCAATCGCCGCGGCCGGTGATCTGCTTGTCGTCAAAATTGTTCCCCACGACACGGTTTACAAATGCGAACGGTACTGTTGCCGCTGTCGTGCCGTTGGAGACCGTGATGTTTTGTACAGTGCCGAAGGGCTGCGGATTGCCAGCGGTAATCCCGTATGGTCCGAACTTCTGGATCGCGGATACAGCTGTGTTGCCGGGGAACGCCCCAGCCAGGGCAGTGAGGCCGGCCGGGGTCGGAGTGAGGCTCGACGAAGTAGACGAGTTGACAGCGCGCTGCTGCTCTTGCTGGTAGCTGCCAAAAAACCATATCCGGTTCTTCAGAATCGGGCCGCCAAGCGTACCGCCCCAGCGGTTATCGACGAAGCGCGGGACCACCGGCGTCTTGCAGCTGGTCGCAAACGGCGTAGCCGTCCCGGCGGTCACACCAGGAGGGCAGAAGCCTAGCAGCGGGTTCTTTTGGCCGTTCGTAAGCGACCGGTCCCAATCGCCCTCATAGAACTCGTAGCCGCTGCCATGGAATAGGTTCGTGCCTGACTTAGTGATGTAATTGACCACCGTCCCCGAGTTGCGCCCATATTCAGCGCTAAAGTTGTTGCTCACCACCTGGAGTTCGCCCAGTACGTCCGGATTGGAGAGAAACACTAATGGGCCAGCCACAGAGTTGTCGTTGTTCGCCTGGCCATCGATCTGGAAATTGTTCGAGCGCCCGCGCAGACCATTGTTGGCGATTGCCGCTCCGTTGGTGTTGCTGAAGTTCGTCGAACCGTTGTTGGCTACTCCGGGAA
The DNA here is from genome assembly GCA_003225315.1 of Acidobacteriota bacterium. GTDB lineage: Bacteria > Acidobacteriota > Terriglobia > Acidiferrales > UBA7541 > Acidiferrum. Next base: position 53,694 of record QHZD01000018.1, on the reverse strand, counting down.
TGAATAGTGCCAGGTTATCGAAGCCCGCGCCGGCGTTGGGCAGAGCTCGCACGACATTGCTGTCGAAAGTGCCGCCAATCTGCGAGCTTGTGCTCTCGACCAGGGGCACGGAAGCCTCCACAGTAACCAATTCCGAAGCGGCGCCGACGTCCAGCGTACGGGCCCCAAGCGCGGTGCTCTTCCCAGCTTCAACCACAACGTTGCTCAGTTGCAGCTTTCGAAATCCGGTTGCCTCGATTGTCAGGTTATACAAGCCGATGGGAAGACTCTTCAGTTCATAGTAGCCCTGGGAGTCCGACTTGTCAGAAAACTTGGCGGCCGTAGCCACGTGAACGGCCTGTATGGATGCCCCCGCAACCACTGCCCCCTGTGCGTCCATCACCGTTCCTGAGATCATGCCGGTAACAATGCCCTGCCCATGCACAGAAGCAGAGCTAATCAATAACAGTATGGCTAGTACGAGTCCCGCACGAAGATTCCAGTAAGTCGTTCTCAAACGAGCAAACAGCCCGCGACCGTGTAACCTCATGGAAGCCTCCAAATTGACGCACACTTTTAGAATATAAAGGTACCTAGACGTGACCACCACAGTCACATGATTGGGGGAAGATAGCATTTTCGGCACCACCTTTTGGCACGGATTTAGAATTCAGTGAATGGTCAAGAAAACAGGGCACTTATCTTAGATTTAAGTAAGCTCTAGTTTATAATCTAAGTCCCTCTAGCATCCGAGCACTGATATGAAATTGCACATAACTGTACAGAAAACTGGAAATCCAACTTCATCCAGATTACGGCAAGTCGAATGATGGGGACGCTTAGGCCGCTTGGTTTTAACGTTCCCCAGGCTCGTAACTGAGTTAGTTTCCTTATTTAGGCTTATAGCGGAGTCTGTCCGCGTCGGGCTTTAGTTGCTGCGGGTGACCGTGGGGGGTGCCGCCGGAGGTTTCTCCTTAGGCGCGGCGGGTTCGTCTTCGGTGGGCGCGGTATCCGGCGTATCCACGTTGACGTGATGCTCGCCGACCTGCTGCTCGAGCGGAACGACGTTTGCAAAATCCATGGCGGGCATCCCAGCGGTGGCCCCCTGCATGAATTCCAACCAAATCGGCAGGGCCGCACGAGCACCGGTTTCCTTCTTCCCAAGCGAAATCTGCTTGTCGTCGAAGCCCACCCACACGCCCGCGGTGAGCTGCGGCGTGTACCCCACAAACCAGGCATCGGTGTAATCCTGCGTCGTTCCCGTCTTGCCGGCGGCGGGGCGGCCCAATGCCTTGGCCTGGATACCGGTGCCGAATTGTATGACTTCCTCGAGCATGGCGGTCATGGTGCGCGCCACTTCGGGAGAAAGCACGTCGTGCACTTCGGGATGCGCTTCTTCGAGCAGCGCTCCGTCATAACTCGTAACGCGGCGAATCATGTGCGCGTCGATACGGATGCCGTCGTTGGGGAACACGGTGAAAGCAGAAACGTGTTCGAGCAGCTTCATGTCCGCGGCCCCAAGGGCGAGCGGAAGATACGGTGGCAGCGGCGTGGTGATGCCGAAACGCTTGGCCATGTCCACGACGGTGTTGATGCCGACTTTTTCAGCGAGTTTTACGGCCGGGACGTTTCGTGAGCCGGCCAGCGCGCGTCGTAGCGTGATGGTCCCTTCGAATCTTTCGTCGTAATTGTGTGGAGAATACGGCTGGCCGCCGCTGATCGTCGTGAATGGCAAATCGACAATGGTATCGAAAGGCGTCGCGCCTCGTTCCAGCGCATCGGCGTAGACGTAAACCTTGAAAGAACTTCCGACCTGTCGGACGGCCTGCGTGGCACGATTGAATTTGGAATCCTCAAAACTGTAGCCGCCGACCATGGTTTTGATTTCCCCGGTGGAATTATCGATGGCGAGAAGCGCCCCCTGAGGGCCGGGCTGTTGTTCAAGCTGGACGCGCACCGTGTTGTCGCGCAGCTCTTGAATCGAGAATTGCGCCAGGTCGCCGACTTTCAGCAGTTCGCCGGGTTTTTTGCGGCCAGTCCAGGCGAAATCGTTGGCGGAAAGGATTCCGCGGTACGGACCGATCTTGATGACCGCATCTTTGCCCGCCACCGAGAGAACGAGCCCGGTGACGTAGCTCCCCTTCTCAATCGCGTGACGCCAATCGTCGTCCTCGTACGTATCCAGTTTGCCGAGGTTGTCGCGCAGCACATTCGGCAAATTCCCTTTCCAGCCGTGGCGCCGTTCGTAACTGTGCAAGCCGTCGCGCAAGGCTTGGTTGGCGACCCTTTGCATGTTGATATTCAGTGTGGTGTAAACACGCAAGCCGCGCTCGTGGACAGCCGAAGTTCCATACGTCGCTTCGAGATACTTGCGAATCTCTTCGAAGAAATACGGTGCAAGGTCGTTGCGCGGATACTGAATGTGCAGCCCGAGCGGAGATTTTCTGGCGTTGCCTTCTTCTGTCGGCGTAATCTTCCCTTCTTCTTCCATGCGATGGATCACCAGATTGCGGCGGCTTAGAGCGGCTTCCGGATTCGAGAGCGGAGAAAATTTCGGGCCGTTGACCATTCCGGCCAGCAGCGCCGCTTCCTGAAGTTTCAAGTCTGTGACGGGCTTGCCAAAATAAAATTGCGCGGCGGCGGCAAAACCGTAATTCCCATGCGCCAGGTAAACCTGGTTGGCATACATCGTGAAGATTTGCGGTTTCGTATAGCGGCGTTCGATTTGCAGCGCGAGAAGAATTTCCTGCATCTTTCTGCGAAAACTGCGGTCGCTGCGGTCGAGGAATAAATTGCCGGCAAGCTGCATGCTGATGGTGCTGGCCCCGCCGGTGATCTTGCGCCTGACGAGATTTCGTACCGCGGCGCTGAACATGCGCGGAAAATCGATGCCCCAGTGCTCTCCGAAGTGCTGGTCCTCGATGGCGGTGACGGCGGTGTACAGCACTCTGGGACACTGCTCGTAGGTCATCAGGATCCGGCGCTGCAGCGCGAAGCTGCCGGCGAGCTGGCCGTCATCCGCATAGACTTCCGTGACCACGTCCGGCCTGTAAGTTTCCAGCGCGCGGATTTCCGGCAGGTCGCTGGCGTAGACAAATAGCAACCCGCATCCGGCTCCCAATGCGATGGCGCAAAGGACGAGAAAAACGAGGGCCACGCGGTCAATCAGTTTCCAACCGCGCAAACGCAATGTAATCGGTGGCAGACTCAGCATTAAATAAATACTTTATCGCAGAAATCGGACATTCGGTTGGGAAGTGTCAGGCCAGAGCTTCGTAATATTTTTCTCCGGCGCAGGAGCGGCAGAGGGTGCGGCCGTCCTTTACGACTTCGCGTTTGAAATTGATTCCTTCGCCGCATTGCGCGCAGACAACGCGAGGACCCTTGAAACCAGGCAAATCTTCCGGCAGGACTTCGACTTTTACCCATTGCTTGTCGAAAAGAATCTCATCGGACAGTTGCGCGTAGGCCTTTTGCTGGCCGGTGTCTTTGCCAAGCTCGGGGAACATTTCTCGCGCGGCCTGCTTGGAAGATTCTTTGGCCGCGATGCGCACCGCTTGGCCGGTCTGGAGATCGACGAACGTGGCGGCGACTTTGCCCCAGTCGCGGAATTTCAAGGCGCGCTTGCCGAGGCGGCAGTTGGCAACGAGCGCCACGGCATCGGTCACGCAGCGGTCGATTTCGACATACGTGACGATGCGTTTGCGCTCAGCGACAGGATCGTCGATGCCAAGTTCGCGCAATCCGAGCATTGCCAGGCGCACGCCGAGGACCTGTCCGGCGCAAAGGTGGCCGTGGGCAACCGTGGCCAGTTCGAGGTATTCAGCAAGAGTTTTCATCGGAGTCAGCGCAACTCAAACTTTCTCCGGGGCGGACCAGGGATGCGGCTGGCGCGCCTCAATGAACGCCAGAACTGTCATCACCACAGCGAGAGCGGCAAGAGCGCCATCGCGTACCACGGTCATGCCGGTGAGCGGTTCGGGAGTGGCGAAGCAGCCGCAGTTGATGTTCATGTGTAGAAGATAGGCGCGCGTAACGACGCCGAGAAACCCGAGCATAATCAGCGTGATCAGCGAAGCCCAGATGCGCAGTTGCCAGCCGATGAGCAAAAGCAGCCCAAGGATGAGTTCGGCAAAAGGCAGCGTGTGCGCGACAAGGTCCACCACGGGGGGCGAGAGCATTTTGTACGATTCAACCTGCTGCGCAAATGTGGAAAGATTAGTCGAGATGGAGAATTTCAGGATGAACAGCGGCCACAAGTGCGTGTTAGGGAAAAAAATCTTGGAGATGCCCGCGTACGCAAAGATTCCCCCAAGGACCAAGCGGCCGATCCAGAGAATCGCTCTGCGCAGATTGAGTGGGCTGGATTGCATCATAGATTTTTGAAAGTTTCCGCTAGAAAACCAAACTCATTTTTGGGACAGAAGCTGATCCAGAAACGTCTTAAGAGTGTCGTAAGTCATGACTCCGGAGTAAGGAAAGGTCTGGCCCTTGCAATGAAAGATCGTCGTTGGAGTCTGGTTGACGCGATAGGTCTGGCCGAGCGCGAAGTCTTTGTCAATCAGGGAATCGAGGGTACCGCCTTTCACAAGCGCGCGAACTTTGGCCATTTCCGCGGGCGAGAGCACAGCGGCAACGGTGCCGTCCACATCGCCACTCTGCTCCCACTTTTCCTGATTCTGGAAGAGCGATTGTTCCACGGCTTCCACCTTGCCGATCTGCGCGGCAGCGCGTGCGTAACGAGCGGCAACCCGTGAGTGCGCGTGCATGGCCAGGGGAAAATCGCGGTGGATCAGGTAGACCTTGCCGGTGCTCACGTAATCGTCCATAAGTCGGCGATTGGTAGTCATGAAGAGAGTTTTGCAGGCAGGGCACTGATAATCGCTGAAGGTCTCCATCGTCACGGGAGCGTTCCTTGAGCCGAACGTTTTGTGCGGGTCGACGTCGGGGAGAGCGGCGGACTGTGGCGCTGGGGGAAGGGCGGCCACTTTAGCCTCGACCACAGGCGCGGGGATCGACGGCGGTTCAGACTCCGCCCGCGTGGCAGCGGTTTCCGTCGGCGGTTGCGCCACCGGTTGCATTGTTGGCGCGGCGGGTTCAGCGGTCTTGTGCAGAGACGGCAAAAACAGAGCAACCAAGCCAAGGAAGACTACGCTAACAGTCCCTGCCAAAATCCGCCGACGGTTCACACGATCCTCCAACTTATCGAAGTGATTCGCCCTTGTGAGAGACGAAATTCAATTCTACCTCGAAACAGCAGGAATGTGAGGTAGTCGAGTCTTGGATGGCCATGAATGTATGCTCCGAAAAACATACCTCCCACCTCCGCCTGCAGGTTTGTTGCGGCCATACGCGGAAGCGTCGTTCGATGTCGTTTGCTGGCTAAGCAAGAAACCTTCGCCATGCATGGAGAAGATGCGTTGCGATCTTGCTAACGCACAGAAAATGAAAGAGATATTAATGTTGTAAGGAAACTTGACAAAGACACACTCAAGATGTATACTCCCCTTCGAGCGAGGCTCGGACCGCGAGGACTGAGTTGGATTCGGCTTGATTTCAGCGATATGCGGGCGAATGGAATTATCAAAGGATTTTAGGAGGAACGGCAGCAATGAGTAAGATTATTGGAATTGACCTGGGAACCACGAACTCGGTCGTCGCCGTGATGCAGGGTGGCGAACCGGTGGTAATCCCCAACCAGGAAGGGGCAAGGACGACCCCGTCCGTAGTGGCAATTACTAAGACGGGCGAGCGGCTGGTCGGCCAAGTCGCAAAGCGGCAGGCGGTGACGAATCCCGAGAATACCGTGTATTCCATCAAGCGGTTTATGGGCCGCCGGTTTGATGAAGTTGGCGAAGAGACGCGGCGTGTGCCATACAAAGTAGTCGCGGGACCCCATCAAGATGCGCGCGTTGAGATTTCAGGGAAGGCCTACAGCCCGCCGGAAATCTCCGCGATGATTCTCGGCAAGCTAAGAGCTGCCGCGGAAGATTTTCTCGGTGAGAAGGTCTCGAAGGCCGTAATCACTGTCCCGGCGTACTTCAACGACGCGCAGCGGCAAGCCACGAAACAAGCAGGCGAAATTGCCGGCCTCGAAGTGGTTCGCATCATCAACGAGCCGACCGCGGCGGCGCTGGCCTACGGGTTGGACAAAAAGAGCGACGAGACGATCGCGGTGTACGACCTGGGCGGCGGCACGTTCGACATTTCCGTGCTGGAAGTCGGCGCGGGCGTCGTGGAAGTGAAGTCCACCAACGGCGATACGCACTTGGGGGGCGATGACGTCGACCAGCGAATCGTGGACTGGCTGATCGACGAGTTCAAGAAAAAGAACAACATCGACCTGAGCAAGGACAAGATGGCGCTGCAGCGGCTGAAGGACGCAGCCGAAAAAGCCAAGATCGAGCTCTCGCAAATGATGGAGACGGAGATCAACCTGCCGTTCATCACCGCGGGCGCCAGCGGGCCGATTCACATGGAGGAGAAGCTCACCCGCACGCGGCTCGAGCAAATGATGAACGATTTGCTGGAACGCTCGATGAAGCCGGTGAAGCAAGCGCTGGAAGACGCGAAGATGTCGCCCAATGACATCCAGGAAGTGGTTCTGGTGGGCGGCTCGACGCGCATCCCCAAGGTGCAATCGCTGGTGCGCAACTTCTTCGGCGGGAAAGAACCCCACAAGGGCGTAAACCCAGACGAAGTCGTCGCCGTAGGCGCGGCGATTCAGGGCGCGGTTCTCGCGGGCGACGTAAAGGACATCCTGCTGCTGGATGTGACGCCGCTCTCGCTGGGCGTCGAGACGCTCGGCGGCGTGATGACCGTGCAGATTCCGCGCAACACCACGATCCCGACGCGCAAGGTCGAGACGTATTCGACGGCGGCGGACAACCAGCCGGGCGTGGAAATCCACGTTCTGCAGGGCGAGCGCAAATTCGCCAGCGACAACCGTTCGCTTGGCAAATTCAAACTGGACGGGATTCCGCCGGCTCCGCGCGGGACGCCGCAAATCGAGGTCACTTTTGACATCGATGCGAACGGCATCCTGAACGTGAGCGCGAAGGACAAAGCCACCAACAAGGAGCAGAAAATCACCATCACGGCTTCGAGCGGCCTGACCAAGGAAGAGGCCGAGAAGATGCGTGCAGAGGCCGAATCGCACTCGGAAGATGATCGCCGCCGTATGGAAGAGGTCGAAGCGCGCAACAGCCTGGATGGTGTTGTGTATCAAGCCGAGAAGATGATCCGCGAGAACCGCGAGAAGATCGCGGAAGCAGAGGTGAAGAAGGCCGAAGAGGCTATCGAAGACGCGAAGAAAGCCGTCAATGAAGGCGGCGTTCCGCGGCTGCGGGCCGCCAAGGAGAACGTCGAGCGTGCGCTGCACAAGATCGCTGAAGATCTGTACAAGACGGCGCAAGCGGCAGGACAGGCCAGTGCAGCGGCGGGCGCGGCAGGCGGAAATTCGTCAGGCTCGGGCGGCGCTCAGGAGAAGAAGCCCGGCGACGTGATTGACGCCGAGTACGTTGACGTGGACGAATCAAAGCGTCCTAACTAAGTTGAAGTAGTGATGGCAGGGGCGCAGCCCACGGTGGCGGGCGCCCCTGCAATTGTGTTCCCGGTACAAGATGCCTACCACAGCCAAACAGGATTACTACGAACTATTGGGAGTGCCACGAAAAGCGAGTGCTAAGGATATTCGCTCGGCATTTCGCAAGCTGGCACGGAAATATCACCCGGACCTGAACCCGGGCGACAAGTCCGCAGAAGAAAAGTTTAAGCAGTTGCAGGAAGCCTACGACGTCCTCTCCGATTCCAAGAAGCGGCAGATGTACGACCAGTACGGTTTCTACAGCGAAAACCTTCCGCCGGGCGGACCAGGCGGTGCCGGCGGCCACGGAGGGGAGCAGGACGTCAACTTTGATTTTGACGGATTTGATTTTGGCGGCGGGTCCGGCGCGGCGGGCGGCGGAGCCAGCTTCCGTGATCTCTTCAGTCAGTTTTTCAGCGGCGGTCGCGGTGGCGCCGCGATGGAACCTGAGCACGAACCCGGCGGCGACCTGGAATACCAGATCGAGATTGATTTCTGGGACGCCGTGCGCGGAGCGGTAAAGAAGCTTTCCATCACGCGGCTGGACACTTGCGAGACGTGCCATGGCACGGGCGCCGTGGGCACGCCGCAAACCTGCAACGTATGCGGAGGCACCGGCACAATCCGGCAGATCGCTGGCAAGATGAAATTCAACGTGCCGTGCACCCGCTGCGGCGGGACGGGCAAGCTGCGCACCGTGTGCAAGACCTGCGGTGGCGAAGGGCGTGTGCGGCGGTCAGAAACGATTGACGTGCGCATCCCCGCAGGAGTTGCCAATGGCGGGCGCGTACGGGTTCCGGGCAAAGGCAATTCGGGGACGATGGGAGCGCCGCCGGGTGATTTGTATTTGCGCGTAGTCGTAAAGCCGCATGAATTCTTTGAACGGCGCGGCGACGATTTGTACACCAAGATTCCGGTGACGGTAAGCGAGGCCACGCTGGGCGCCAAGATAGAAGTGCCCACGATCGACGGGCGCGCGCTGGTGAGGATTCCGCCAGGTACGAACAGCGGAAAGACGCTGCGCCTGAAAGAAAAAGGTGTCCCGAGCGCGAGGAATGGCGCAAGGGGCGACCAGTACGTGGAGATTCAAGTGGTAGTGCCTCCTCCGACGGATGAACGCGTGCGAAATCTGATGAAAGAGCTGGAGAGCGTCGCGCCGGGTGATCCGCGGAAGGATTTGTTCAGCAAGGCCGGAGTGTAGGGAATCGACGATGCCGCCTCGAGCAAAAAAACGGGCCAAGGCTGGCTACATGATTAGCGCGGTGGCGGAACTGTACAAGCTGCATCCGCAGACGCTGCGGCTGTACGAACGCGTGGGGCTGCTGAAGCCGTCGCGTTCGCAGGGGAACACGCGGTTATATACGGACGCGGATCTCGAAAGGCTGGATGTGATCCTGACCCTGGCGCGGGACATGGGCGTCAACCTGGCGGGCATCGAGATTATTCTGAACATGCGCGAGAAAATGATCGAGATGGAGCGGCAGATGGGAGAGTTCGCGCAAGTGGTCCAGCAGGAATTGTCGCGCGTAGCGGCGTCGTACACGCGGGAGAAAATGCCGCGGACTGCGATTGTTCGCGCTACGCCGCGGATCGTGCGGTAGTACTCTGCGATCAGAAATCAGCTATCGGCAATCAGATCTCACCAAAGAGATTGAGTAGTTCCTTCCACAGTTTTCCCAAGCTAGACAGCTTGCCGTCCAAAGAACACGCCCGTATGCTGTTTGACGCAGGGAAAAGTACCGGTCTGACTATGGCGCTGGAAAATTGCACTCTTTGCAGGGGAACGGGATGGAAGCTGGTGCCGCGCGCGGATGGGGCCGGCAAAGTCGCACTGGCGTGCGATTGCGGCATGGAGGCGCGCGCATCCCTGGTCATGGAACGCGCGCACATTCCCAAACGTTACGAGCATTGCGACTTTGAGAGTTACGTCACGGACCTGACCGATGGGAAGACCTGGTCGGCACAGCACGCGCAGTCACTGAAACAGGCCAAACTCTTCACGCAAGGGTTTGTCCGTGAGTATCCCGGTTCGTCCGAAAAGGGCCTGCTGTTCATGGGACCGTCTGGGGTGGGAAAAACGCATCTGGCGGTTGCGGCATTGAAGGAATTGATTCATCGCGGGCACGCCGGATTATTTTGCGACTACCGCGAACTGTTGAAGGAAATTCAAGCAAGTTACAACCCGGCGAGCGAATCCACGGAGATGAAGATTCTCGAGCCGATTCGCATCGTGGAGATTCTGGTGCTCGATGATCTCGGCGCGAGCAAACCATCCGACTGGGTGCGCGACATCGTCGGAATTATCCTGAACGCTCGGTATAACGAGAACCGCACAACTATTATCACCACGAATTACCTCGACAATCCCGCCTCGGGAGGTGAACCGGCGCGCCTCCCGGGAGGGAAGCTGATTTCGCCTGCACGCGAAGATTCGCTGGAGCAGCGCATCGGATCGCGCATGCGTTCACGATTGTACGAGATGTGCCGCACCGTGGAAGTATCTGCTCCGGATTTCCGGCGGGAAAAGACGCAGGCGGGTCGTGCGCCCGCGTAAGACAAAAGAAGGACGGCCAATTCCCAGTAACCCAGAGATGCGCAGCCACGCGATTGCCGCCATGCTCAAAGGAGCAGACCGGCGATCGATTGGCCGGTCCAACGAGGTCAAGAAACTTGTCTTGCGCCAGCCAAGACGCTTCGCCGAACTCTTTAAATGCCTTTGGGACGAAGATCCGGTTGTCCGGATGCGGGCAGCGGATGCGGCCGAAAAAATCAGCGTCACGTTGCCGGAATTGTTGGAATCCCACAAACAGGAATTGCTCGGCCTGCTGGATGAAGCGGAACAGACTGAACTGAGGTGGCATCTGGCGCTCATGGTGCCGAGACTTTCGCTAAGCGCTTCGGAGAAAGCGCGTGCCGCCGCAGCATTGCGGCGTTACCTGGAAGATCGCAGCTCCATCGTGAAGACTCTCGCCTTGCAGGGGCTGGCTGATCTCGCTAAGCAGGATGCATGTCTACGAGAGCCGGTGCGGCGAACCCTCGAAGAAAGCCTGCGAGCCGGCACAGCGGCCATGAAAGCGCGAGCACGGAAACTATTGAAAGAGCTGCAAAATTGAAGGTCTTTTCGAAACCGTAGATTGATTGACACAAGGTTCGCGCGGCGAGTATCCTTTTGAGGTTGCAGCGTTTTCGACGCCCGCAGCATCTGTGTCCCAAGTAACCGATTTGCAGTTAACCTCCTTGCACTAAACCCAGACAGGGAATCAGCAAGGAATTCATTCGACTGAACGCGGGGCCGCATTGCGGCTACCCAAGGCGAAACAAACTTCCGGAGGCCAACAACCATGTTTACTGACCACGATAACCACTCCAATGCGGCTGCTGCCGCGCCTGCACCCGAAGCTGAAACCGCTCCGAACAGCACGCACACAGAAACAAATTCAGCGGTAGAGAATGCGACGGAGCAAACGGCTCTTGCCGCCACTGCAGAGTCTTCAGAAGCGGCAAGCGCTGAGCGAGAGACGCCTGCGGCCGGAACGCCGGAGCAGATTGGCGCGTCCGCGGATGCGGCTGCCGCGCACGCTGCGGATGCCGAATCTGCCGCCGCGGACGAAGAAGCGGCCGGCTCGGAAGAAATGAACAAGCTTCTGCAGGAGTACGACGAAAAGCAGGAAGCGGCTGCGTCGCACGAGGTGATTGAGGTCAAGGTTGTCGCGTACACGGAACATGGCGTAGTAGTGGATCTGGGCGGTAAGACGGAGGGACTGATTCCGGCTGCCGAGTTCGCGGACACGGAGATTCCGCGGCCGGAGCCAAACAGCACCATCGAGGTGCAGCGCACCGGGGAAAACAAGGACGGCTTCACGATCCTGTCGTACCTGAAAGTGCTGCGCCGCCGGACTTGGGAAAAAATCGAAGCAGGGTTCAAGGCCAAAGAAACGATTACCGGCAAAGTGGTGGACCGCATCAAGGGCGGCGTCGTGGTCGACATCGGCGTGCGCGCCTTCCTGCCGGGCTCACAGTACGATTTGCGGCCGGCGCAGAACCTGGACAACTTGACCGGCACGGAAATTCAGGTGCGCATCACCAAGCTAAACCGCCGTCGCGGCAACGTGGTGGTCAGCCGCCGCGCCCTGCTGGAGGAAGAACTGCACGCCAAGCGCGCCGCGTTGATGGAAACGCTGAGTGAAGGCCAAGTCGTGCACGGCCACGTCAAAAACGTGACCGAGTACGGCGCTTTCGTGGACCTCGGTGGAATTGACGGCTTGCTGCACTTGACCGACATGAGTTGGGGCCGCGTGAAGCATCCTTCCGATGTGGTGAAGCCGGACCAAGAACTCGACGTCATTATCCTGAAGTTTGACAAGGAAAAGCAGCGCGTATCGCTCGGACTGAAGCAACTGATGGCCGATCCCTGGGTCGGAGCTGCGGAGAAATATCCCGCCGGCGGAAAGGTCAAGGGCAAAGTCGTCGGGATCGTGGACTACGGCGTATTTGTGGAATTGGAGCAAGGAATCGAAGGCCTGGTGCACGTATCCGAAATGAGCTGGAACAAGAAAATCCAGCACCCGTCGAAGGTGGCCAAGGTTGGCGATGAAGTCGACGTCGTAGTGCTAGACATCAAGCCAAGTGACCGGCGCGTTTCGCTTGGAATCAAGCAGGCGCAACCCGATCCCTGGCTGCTCATTGCGGAAAAATATCCCGTGGGCACGGTAGTGACCGGTAAGGTGCGCAACATTGCGGAGTTCGGCGCGTTCATCGAAATCGAAGACGGATTCGACGGGCTCGTTCACGTTAGCGATGTGAGCTGGACCGAACGCATCAAGAATCCCCACGAGGTGTTCAAGAAGGGCGAAGACGTCACCGCCAAGGTGCTCAAGATCGATCCGGAGAACCGCCGCGTGTCGCTGGGCATCAAGCAGGTCAACGACATCTGGGGCGAGTGGTTCAAGCATCACAGGGTCGGGCAAATCGTGAAGGGCAAAGTTTCGCGTATCGCCACCTTCGGCGCGTTCGTCGAACTGGGCGAAAATATCGAAGCCCTTTGCCATAACACCGAGATTGAGGAGCGCAAGCGCCGCGACGAAGGCATGTCCAGCTTCCGTCCGACAACCGGGCCGCTGAAGAGCGCCGGCCCTCTCGAGCCGGGTAAGGAATACGACTTCAAAATCATCAAGATCAGCCCGGAGACGCGGCGCATCGGTTTGAGCTACCGCGCGGCCGTGAAGCAGATCGAACGCAAAGAGATTGAACAGTATCGTTCTACGTCGAAGTCCTCGTCGACGGCGACGATTGGGGACGCGCTGAAGTCCAAACTGTCGGCGCGTTAGCTGGTTCAATACCGGTCCGGAGGGTGGCCGGCCTTCATAATTTCATTTACCTGCGGGTCATTTTAATGATAGGAAGGGGGCACTCCGGCACGGGGCCAGCCCCCGTAAGCCGTTTGGTTCCACTGTTTAGGGAAAGCGCAAAAGCGGCGAATGCTCCTGACGACCCGGGACGGCCGGCGCTCCCGGCGCCCGTAAGAGGGTGGACCAAGCGAAGCGGTTTTTAATCTAGAGTTGCGCGACGAGGCATAGCGACGATGACCAAGCAACCCACACTTACGAAAGCCGACCTCATCGAAGAGGTCCTGCGCATCACCGAGCTTCCGCGGAAGGAGTCGGAGACCATCGTCGAGACTATTTTCGATAGCATCATCCAATCCCTGCAGCAAGGACAAAAAATCGAAATCCGGGGATTCGGCAGCTTCCGCACCCGCGAGCGCCGCGGACGAGTTGGCCGCAATCCAAAAACCGGAGCGAAAGTAGAAGTGCCCGCCAAGAAAATTCCCTTCTTCAAACCCAGCAAAGAGTTGAAAGATTTCGTGAATAGCGCCGAGGCCCAGGCAGCGCCCGCGAGCGCTGAGTAGAGGCACAGGCAGCAAACAGAAGAATTCCGGTTCGAATCGTTTCCATTTCACTGACAAAACATAGGTAGGCTCCGGGTTCGCTCAGCCTGAACAAGAGCTTGTTCGTAACTCGTTCGTCACTTTTGCGCTATGCTGTGCGCGCGGCATTTGGGAAAAAGGAAGCGATGCGAATGGACTATATCTGGACTCCTTGGCGCTACCAGTACATGAAGGAGGCGGCAAGTGGAAACCAGCCGAAGTGCATTTTTTGCGATGCCGTGGCGCGCAACAATGACGCGGAAACTCTTATCGTTCATCGCGGCGAAAAAGCGTTTGTCATCCTGAACCGCTTCCCCTATACCTCCGGCCACGTAATGATCGTGCCGTACGCACACGTTGCGGAATTGAATTTGTGCGAAGCGGGAACACTGAACGAAATGATGCAGCTCTCCCAGCGTGTGGAAACGGCTTTGCGCGCGAATTACAAGCCCGACGGGATGAATCTGGGAATGAACTTGGGCCGCGCCGCTGGCGCTGGCGTCGTTGGACATTTGCATCTGCACGCGTTACCGCGCTGGATCGGCGATTCGAATTTCATGACCGTCACCGGCGAAACTCGCGTCCACCCGGAAGATTTGAAAACCACCTACGAACGCCTCTCCAAGGCGCTTGCCTGATTCGCGAAGCCAGCTTTGCCGCGATAGAATACACAATTCAAAAGTTTGCACCGACGGGAGCAACAATGGTGGATCTGGAACTGACAGAAGAACAGAAGCTGCTGCAGAAGAGCGTGCGCGAGTTCGCAGAATCGGAAGTCCGGCCGCTGGCAAAGGAACTCGACGAAACCGGGCGCTTCCCGCGCGAACTTTTCAAGAAAGCGGCGGAACTCGGCCTCACTGGAGTTCCCTTCTCGGAGCCGGAAGGCGGCGCGGGTTTCGACCACATTGCTTACACCATCGTCATAGAAGAAATTTCGCGCTGCTGCGCCTCGACGGGCGTGATCCTCTCCGTTCAGAATTCGCTCTACTGCGATCCGATTCACCGCTACGGGACTGACGAACAGAAGAAAAAGTTCCTCCTGCCCTACGCCCGCGGCGAAAAGATCGGCTGCTACGCGCTCACCGAGCCGCAAGCCGGTTCGAACGCCGCCGCATTGCAAACGAAAGCCATCAAGAACGGCGACGTTTACGTCCTTAACGGCACGAAAGCCTGGATCACCAATGGCGGCGCGGCGGACGCAGCAATCGTTTACGTAAATACGGACCCAGCCAAAGGCGAAAAAGGGATCACTGCCTTGGTCGTGGAAAAAGGCACGTCGGGATTCAAGGTCGGCAAGGAAGAAAAAAAGCTCGGCATCAACGCGACAGCCTGCAGCGAGCTGGTCTTCACCGATTGCGCCGTGCCGGTTGCGAATCGCATCGGCAACGAAGGAGAAGGGTACAAAGTGGCGCTCTCGACGCTCGACGGCGGGCGCATCGGCATCGCCGCGCAAGCCACCGGCATTGCACAAGGCGCGTTCGAAGCGGCGCTGAAATATTCCCAGGAGCGCATGGCCTTTGGCCACCCCATTTCACAATTCCAAGCCATCCAGTTCATGCTCGCGGACATGTCCACGGAAATTGACGCCGCGCGTTTGCTCATTCGAAAGGCGGCCTGGAAGCAGGATACCGGCGCTCGTTTCAGCATGGACGCGGCCATCGCCAAACTTTTCGCCAGCGAAATGGCCACGCGCGTCACCCACAAGGCCATCCAGATTCACGGCGGCAATGGCTACAGCCGAGAATATCCCGTCGAGCGCAACTACCGCGACGCCCGCATCACCGAAATTTACGAAGGCACCAGCGAAATCCAGCGACTGGTTATCGCCTCCTGGGTTCTGCGTTCTTAGGAGTGAAAAGATGCGGAAAGTCTGGCTGATTCTCGCCTTCGCCATCGTTTTCATGTTGCTGGGATTCTGGTGTTCCAAGCTGTATGTCGACCATATATATTCCGGCCCTGATGACCCTCTTCGCTATCTCAACTATGTCAGTCTGTCTCTTCTGTTCTTGCCGTGTGTGATTTTTGTTGCGGCCGCTGGCTATCTTTCGCGAAAGCTTCCTGTAGTTCGCGCTGTCGTCACAGGCATCGCTACCCTGCTCGCGGCTGCGGCGTCCGGGAAAGTCATTTCGCCCATCGCGAACGTTCACGGTTGGACGTTTGCGCTTCTACTCATACCCGTCATTTGCTTGCTCTGTGGTTCCTTGCTCATTTTGGTCGGTGCAATCCGTTTTCTAGCGCAGAGATTTCGCCGCCCCCTCGATGGCACGTAAGCATTGTATTCTTAGAACGTGCTGGAATTGGATTGCGCACTTGAATTCGACGCTGCACGGACGGAGGAAGACTTCTTCCTTGCTCTGCTGCCGCAACCCGCGGTTTGCCTGATCGAACCTCGCGAAGAAAAAGCCGAGCCGTTCCTGATTCGCACCCAGAATTTGCAGCGCCGCCTGCAGCGTCTCCTCGGGCCGGTTGATCCGGCCAGCAAGCGACTGAATCTGAGCGAGTTCGCGCGCGGCATTCGCTATCGCTTGACGGCCTCGCCTTTTGAACAGACGCTCACCTACTACCAGCACGCCAAGCAACTCTTTCCCAAACGCTATCGTGACTTGATGCGTCTGCGCCCCGCCGCGGTCCTCAAAGTGAATTTGCGTAATGCCTATCCGCGCTGCTATGTGACTCGCCGCATTCCCGTCGACGAGGGCGGCGCGCCCACGGGCGGCGCGTATTACGGCCCATTCGCATCGCGCCGCTCCGCGCAAGCATTCGCCGAACGCGTCCTCGATTTGTTCAAAGTGCGGCGCTGCCAGATCAAGATTCGCCGCGACCCCACGTTTCCGGGCTGTCTTTACTCCGAAATGAAAATGTGTCTCGCGCCTTGCTTTGCTGGTTGCACGAAAGAAGAATACGACGTCGAGGTGCAGCGGCTCGTACACTTCCTGGAAACAAGCGGCGGCTCCCTCCGCTCTACGATCGAGGAAGAGCGCGAAAAAGCCAGCGAGCAATTGGACTTCGAACGCGCCGCCACCTTGCACAAAAAAGTCGAGAAGCTCGACGAAGTCCTGCGCGGGAGGCCGGAACTCACTCGGCGCATTCAGGATCTCGACGCCGTGATTCTGCAACGCACCGCGGAGGAACAAACGATTGGCGTTTTTCGCGTGCAAAGTGGAAGGCTGGCGGAACCGTTTTTTCTGCGCTTCGCGGAGATCGCCAGCCAGCCGCGTTCCGCGGAACATATCTTTCGCGAGCAATTCGACTCAAACTCTACAGCAGCAGACGGCGACTTAGGCGAACATCTCTGGCTTGTGGCTCGCTGGTTCTACAGCAATCCGCGCGAAGGCGAGATTTTCTTCCGCGAAAAGGACTGGCCCTATCGTAGGATTCTTCGGGCGTGCTCGCGCCTGCTCGCGCCGAAGGCCAACGAAGCGGAAACGAATCCAGCGCCCGGACCAGCGCCATCGCCTGAAGGAGCGTCATGAGCAAATCCGCCACCAAAGAAGGAACGATACGTTACGCGCAGAAGTTTGCGGGCCGCGCCGCCGACGGTCATTTTCGAGAAACGCAGAGAATGATGCTCGCCTCGATCGGAATCGGCACCTACCTCGGACAGCCGGACGCAAAAACCGATGAGGGCTATACCGCAGCGGCCGTCACGGCGGTCGAGAGCGGCATCAACGTGATCGACGCCGCCATTAACTACCGGTTTCAGCGCAGCGAGCGCAGTATCGGCGCGGCCATCCGGCAGCTTGCCGCGGAAGGCTTCGATCGTGACGAAATCGTCGTGTGCACCAAGGGCGGCTACCTGACACCGGATGGTTCGATGCCCGCCGATCCCAACGAATATTTTTTCCGCGAATACATCCAGCCTGGAGTTTTCAACGCCAAGGATATCGCCGCCGGCAGTCATTGCATGACGCCGAAATTTCTGAAAAATCAGCTTGGCCGCAGCCTGAAAAATCTAGGGGTCGAGTGCGTGGACGTCTATTACCTCCACAACCCGGAGACGCAGCTCTCGGAAGTGTCGAAGGAAGAATTTCTGAGCCGCGTCCGCGAAGCATTTACATTTCTCGAATCTGCCGTGGAGGCCGGGGAGATTCAGTATTACGGCATGGCAACGTGGAATGGGTTCCGGCAGGATGCCCGAGCGCGCGATGCTATGCAGCTTGCCGAAATTACGCAAATTGCGCAGGAAATTGCCGGTGGCAGACATCATTTCCGTTTCGTGCAACTGCCGTTCAACCTGGGGATGACGGAAGCCCTGACGCTTGGCAATCAATCGCTGCGCGGGCATCATCGCACGGTGATGGAGGCGGCGAGCGAGCTCGACATTACGCTCATTGCCAGCGCTTCCCTGCTACAAGGTCAAGTGGCCAAAAATCTGCCCGAGTTTGTTGCCCAAGCGATGGGATTGGAGAACGATGCGGAACGGGCGCTGCAATTCGTGCGTTCCTCGCCAGGGATCACCACCGCGCTGGTGGGAATGTCCTGCGTGGAACACGCGAAGGCCAACGCGCGGCTGGTAGGCGTGGCTCCCGCAACCGTGGACGAATTCAGCAGACTTTTTTCACGCGGCGAAGGCGCTTGAAGCAGAGGGCCGGAACAGAAACCCAGGAGAGCGGGACTCAATGGCGAAGTTGAAAGACGCTGTCGGCAAGCCAGTTGGTGATCGCAGCATGGAGCTCATCAAGTTTGCCGGCAAAGAAATGATCGACACCTTCGACGACAACCAGGTGATTTTCGCCGGCGAGGGTGGGGATGAGCGCTTTCACTTTGTCGATAGCGCCGTGTTCGTCGTTGCTCGCATGCACAAATAACTTGGGCTTGTTGCACTGGCGCAGAAATGAAAAATCCGTGCTGTTGACGGGGAGACCCAAACCGATCAGGTGAGAAACGCGCGGGTGTTCGCAGCCGACGCGCAAACCTACCCAGGCTCCAAAACTGAATCCCGCCAGCAAAATTGGAACCCCCGGAAACTCCCCGGCAAGAAAATCGAGCGCGGCACGAACGTCGTCCTTCTCCCCCTGGCCGCGGTCGTGAACGCCCGCGCTGAGTCCTGCGCCGCGAAAATTGAATCGCAGAACCGGAATCCCCCTGCCATCCAGCGATTTTGCGGTCTGATAGACCACTTTGTTGTGCATCGTCCCGCCAAACAGCGGATGCGGATGGCAGACCACGGCGGTGAGCGGTGGACGCACGGAAGATGGCGTCCAGAGAATCGCTTCGAGGCGTCCGGCAGGTCCTTCCAGGAAAAAATTGCGTGAGTCGTGGTGGGTCGTGGTCATCGTTGGGCCAGGGACAAATTTGCAGTTTAGCGCATTGTAGAGAAAAGACCGAATCGGGACGAAGTTCGGTGTGGGCCAGTTTGAATTTTCTTAATCGTGACAATAGGGGTCAAGGATTCAAACTGACGCATTACTCCAAATTTTCGAATTGTTTATTGCGCGCGGCAAACGCTGACATCGAGGGCAATACTGCCGAGTACGGGAGCGACGCGCACGACTTTGGAGAGGAATTCGCCGGCACCGTGCCAGGGCGCAGAAGCGCCGTTTTGAAACGAAATTTTCAAGTGATCGCCGACCGCGTACTCGCGGTGACTGCGAAAGCGCATGCCCTTTGCCGAAACGTCCATGGCCATGGCCTCTTCAAACCAGGGAATCCGTTCGTGGTGCACGCGGACGGGGACAGCCAGCGTCCTCCGGGCGCTGCCGCGTCGTTCCGGTTCGTGCCGCTGAGCATGTCCGTTGGCTGAAGAGTGCGGCTGCTCTTCGAATTGAAAAGCGACTGCGAACGTCGCCGGCGTGTCGAAGAATCCGATAGCGCGGGTAAGCTGATCCAGCTTCGCGGAGCGCTCCTGTTCCACAGCGCTCGGGGTTTGAACTTTCTCGCGCGCGTTGGCGCCGCGAATCACCTCAAGCGCTTCCGCACATCTGACCACACGCGCCAGGATCTCCGGCTGGCCATCGGAGAGCGACGCGTCATAGGGAAAGGTGAGCCACACCATTACGCCCTTACTATGGGGTTCCTTGGTCGAAACAAGAGCTCCGCTGCGGGAGACGTCGATCGTACTTGCTAATTCGATTTTCTGGCCAAAAGGTGTGGTCCAGCGCAGGCGTACCGGAAGGCGCAGGCGTACCCGGCGGTGCTGGCGGCTGTCCATAGGCGTAACAGTACTGCCCGCGGGGATGGCGTGCCTGAGAGTATATTGTGGCAGTACTGAAATGAGCAAGACCTCGTACTAGGACAAAAATCCCTGAATTTCGCGTTGCAGTTTGCACAGGCCAATGTTAGCTTTGCGCCAGTCTCACAATCCCCAGGGGGTATCGATGGCTGATGGAGAGGAACGCCGCGAAGCGCGGCGGTTCACAATGAGCCTGCCCATGCGGGTGTTGCCGCGAGAGGCCAAAGGAAACGAACTGGACGCGCACACGCGGGATCTCAGTTACCGCGGCCTTTACTTTCTTACTGACGTCAAATTCGAAATTGGCAACGAGATTGAATTCGTTATCACGCTTCCACAGCAAATGACGCAGGCGGGCGATGTGAATATCCGCTGCCTCGGCGAAGTTGTGCGCATCGAGCCCACCGAAAATGGCAGAGTGGGAATCGCCGCGAAAATCGCGCGCTACGAATTCGTGCCCATTGCGGCAACCGCCGCGTAGGGCTGCTTCCTCCGCTATTCCCGTAACTCACCTCTCGCTGCGCTAACTGGGTACAATACTGTGGAAACGCTTTTCTGCCGGGGGAAGCCATGTATCACTACGATGCCAAGATTGCGCTCGAGGAATTGCAGGAAGACGCGCTGCTTCCGCATCCCGTAAAACTGCGCGACATGATTCTGCGGACGAAGCTGGGCCCGCAGGACGCGCAACTCCTGAATCACGATTTTCAGGACTACCTGACACGCTTCGGCGAACTGCAAAAAATCGGGCGCGGCATTCTGGAAAAAATCGCCGCCGGACAGCGAAAAACTTCCTGATGCGGCTCGCATTCGCAGGAACTCCCGGAAAATGAAATCAAAGCCGCGCGTACTGTTGCTGTCTGCAACATCCGGAGCCGGACACGTTCGCGCTGCCCAAGCGCTTCAAAAAGCTTTTCTGGCGCGCGGCGACTGCGCCGTCGAGCACATCGACGCCCTGCAATATGTCAGCAGACTTTTCCAGCGCGTTTACGACAAGGCTTATATTTCGATGGTGCGCCGCGCACCGGAGCTGATGGGCGTGCTTTATGAACGCACGGACCAGCCGTGGCATCACCCCCGGCGGCGTCTGGCGCTGGACCGGCTGAACACCGGTCCCATGATCCGCCTGTTGAAGCGCATCCAGCCGGATCTGTGCGTGGCGACGCATTTTCTGCCCGCGGAGATCATCGCTTGGCTGATCGCCAAGCGGAAGTTGCGTGCGCACAATACCATCGTTGTCACCGACTACGACGTGCATGCCATGTGGCTCTGCCGCACGGTCGACCGTTATTACGTGGCCATCGAGGAAGCCGCGGAATACTTGGCGCGCATCGGCGTGCCGCGGGAAAAACTGCGCGTTACCGGCATTCCAATTGATCCGCTGTTTGCGGCGCCAGTCGTTCGAGCGGATGCGCGGAAGCAATTGGGACTTGACGCCGATGTAACGATGATACTCATTTCCGCCGGGGGCTACGGCGTCGGGCCCGTCGAGCAGTTGGTCAAAGATTTACTGGGGCTGCAACGGCCGTGGCAAATTGCCGCGATTGCCGGCAAATCCGAAAAGACGCGGAAGCGTTTGGAGGAATTGGCGAAAGAAGCGGGAGATTTGCCCTCAGGCTCGCCACGCCTTTGCCCCGTTGGATTCACCACCGAGATGGACAAGTATATGGCGGCGGCAGACTTGATGGTCGGCAAAGCCGGCGGGCTGACGACTTCGGAAGCCCTCGCGCGGGCTTTGCCCATGGCGCTGATCGAACCGATTCCCGGCCAGGAAGAACGCAATGCCGATCATTTGCTGGAGGCCGGAGCAGCGATTCGCTGCAACAATTTGCCGGCGGCGGCATGGAAGATTGCGGCTTTGCTCGATGATGCTGCAAGATTGAAGAGGATGCGCGATGCGGCCAGAAGCCTGGGCCGGCCGGGAGCCGCCGCGGCCATCGCCGAAGATACCCTGCGGCTGTTAGACTGAGAACGCAGGGGAAAGAGGCTGGGGGAGCGGTCTGCGGCGCTCGCGCCGCCTGCCGCAGGATCGATGCGACGGCATACACTTCTGATTGATGCGGACGACACGCTGTGGGAAAACAACGTATTCTTCGAGAAGCTGATCGAGGATTTCATCAGCATCGTCGAACCGTACGGTTACACCCGCGCCTACATTCGCCACATCCTCAATGAAACGGAACGCAAAAATATCCGCCAGTTCGGTTATGGCGTGCGCAGCTTTGGGCGTTCGCTCGAAGAAACTTATATCAAGCTTGCGGACCAGATGGCGAAACGCGAGACGCTGGCGTTGATTCACAGCCGCGTCGTTGAATTGGAGCGAACGCCTCCGAAAATCCTGGACGGAGTTCCGGAAACGCTTGCGTATCTTACGGAGCGGCATCGGCTGATTTTGTTTACGAAGGGCGAGCCCGCGGAACAGGCCGCCAAAGTGGAAAGATCCGGCTTGCAGGGATTTTTTGAATTCATCGAAATCGTTACGGAAAAAGATCCTGAAACTTACGGCGGGCTGGTCCACAAGCACAAAATCGTGAAGACCCACGGCTGGATGATCGGCAACAGTCCGCGCAGCGACATCAATCCAGCCATGAAGATTGGCCTCAACGCGGTGTACATCCCGCACCAGCACACCTGGACGTTGGAGCATGAACCCGTCGTGGCAGGCTCTGGAAAACTGGTGATCCTGCCGGCGTTTCGCGAGCTCCGCGCGCATTTCTAGACTAGTTCAAACTAATCTGAATTAGACTAGCCCGGACGCTGCCCAAATTGGACGTTGCACCCCCGATTGCCTGCGCGAATCTAAGCTCTTGTAGTTTCCATAAGGAGTGACCCGTGGCCACTACCGTAACTTCAACGCAAACCGACTGGCGGCAAGAGTGGTTCGAAATTGAAGACGCGACCTATTTGAATCTGGCGAGCGAGTCGCCGATGCCGAAGGTTTCCATTCGCGCCGTGCAGGCGGCGCTCGAAGCGAAGAAAAATCCTCATCACAAACCGGATGCCACTTTTTTTGAAGTGCCGAACCGCACTCGCGCGTCCATCGCAAAGCTGATCGGCGGCAAACCGGAAGAGGTTGCGCTGACCAGCGGAGCAAGCGCGGGCGTAGCGGCAGTCGCGTACGCGCTGACGTGGAAACCGGGCGACGAGGTCATCACGGCAAAGGGCGAGTTCCCGCTGCAGCTCGCGACATGGAAACCGATGGAGGAACGCGAGGGGCTGAAGCTGAAAATTGTTTCGCCTCGCGAGCGGTTCATCACCGCGGATGATTTGATCGCCGCGATGACTCCACGGACGCGATTGATCTCCGTGAGCATGGTGCGCTACGACGACGGATCGCTGCTCGATGCCGCGCGCGTTGCAGACGCGTGCCATAAACAGGGAGCGCTGCTTTTGTTGGACGCCAGCCAGTCCTGCGGCGCGATGCCCATGGATGTGAAGCAACTGGGGGCCGACTTTGTTGTGTCCGCCGGATACAAGTGGCTGTTGGGACCATTCGGCACCGGATTTTTCTGGGCCAAGAGCGAACACCTTGCGATGGTGCGGCCGGGACCGTTTTATTGGATGGCGATGATGGGCTCGGACAATTTCTCGGCATTGAACTTTGCTGATCCAAAACCCGCGGCCAACGCGAAACGTTGGGATGCGCCGGAGTCGGCCAGTTACTTCAATTTCAATCTGGTGGCGATGGACGCCTCGGTGGATTTTGTGCTGCGCATGGGACCGGAGTTGGTCAGCGCGCACAACCGGAAATTGATCGAGTTGATGTTCGCGCGTTTGCCGAAGGATCGCTTCGTGCCGACGAGTCCCCTGGATCCCACGCGGCGCGGACCGTACGGGTGTTTCTCCGCACGAAGCGCGGAGAAAACAGCGGAATATTATCAACGGTTGCGGAAAGAGAATGTAATCGTGAGCCTGCGCGAAGGGAACATTCGCGTTTCACCGCATTTGTACAATACCGAGCGCGACATCGACCGGCTGATCAGCGTGGTTACTCCGTGACCGCCCAGGAAAACTGGCCAAAAATTGCCGTCGTTGGTGCAGGCGCCGTAGGCGGATACTTCGGCGGACTGCTGGCGCGCGCAGGCGCGCCAGTAGTGATGATAGGGCGTCCCGCCTTTGTCGAGGCGGTCAAGAAGAACGGACTTTTCCTCGACACATTGCAATTTCAAGAAAGCGTCCGAGTCGAAGCGTCCACAGAACTCAGCGCGGTGCGCGCCGCGGAAATTGTTTTGTTTTGCGTGAAGACCACGGACAATGCGACAACCGCACGCGTGCTGGGTTCGCTGCTTGCGCCCAGCGCTCTCGTCCTCAGCATGCAAAACGGCGTGGACAACGTGGAGCAGATTCGCGCTGCGGCGGCAAAGATTGATGCGCTTCCCGCTGTCGTTTACGTTGCGGCTTCGGTGCCGCAACCAGGGCGCGTGAAACACGTTGGCCGGGGCGATTTGGTTGTCGGACCGGAAAGCGAGAAAACCAAGCGAATCGCGGAAATATTTTCTCGCGCCCGTGTGCCTTGTCGGATTTCCGAAAATATTGAAGGCGAGCTCTGGACCAAACTCGTATGGAACTGCGCTCTGAACGCCGTCTCCGCGCTGGGACGCGCAAAGTACGGCCTAATCGCCTCCAGCCCCGATGCTTGGAAAGTGGTCGAGACGGCGGTCTACGAAGTGCTGGCTGTGGCACGGGCCGCAGGAATTCATCCGCCCGGCCTGGAGGATCCCAAGGCGGCGCTGGCAGGCGCGCTGAAGATTGCCACGCAAATGGCCGAGGCGCTTTCCTCAACTGGCCAAGACCTGAATCGCGGCAAGCGCACGGAGGTCGATTCTCTGAATGGCTACATCTCCCGCCGCGGGGCGGAATTGGGCGTCCCGACGCCTGTAAACCATTCCCTCTTCGCCCTAGTAAAGCTGGCGGAAGGACGTTTGTAGTTTCAGCCGCTTGAGGGCGCCAAAACTATCGTAGCGGGTCGGTTTGAATTTTATTAATCGTGACAGTAGCGGGCAAAATTCAAACTGAACCGCTACCAAAATTATCCTTGACTTTCTAGTATTTCCAGCTATGCTTAATACGGTATAAAACTGCGTTTGACGTACGGGAGCGTGCTCCCGTTTTTCTTTTTAGGCCAGGTCGTTTCGCCCTTTGCTGCCACCAAACAACCAAAATTCCGCCCTTTAGAATCAACCATTTACGAATTGCCTTTTTTGTAAGTCCTTTCTTTTGACATGCATGCATTTTCATGGGGGGTGGGCCCTCCGGCGTCACAAATCGTGCGCTGTGGAGATTCACGCAGAAGTCAGGCTAATGTTCGGGCGGGGCGTGGAAGGGGATGTGGACGATGGCTTCGAGCTCGATGGGGACGCCCTGTTTGGTGGCGGGGCGGAACTTCCACTGGCTGAGAGCGTTCATGGCGTTGGCGTCGAGCTGTTCGTCGATGCCTCGGACGAGCTGGATGCTGTCGACCGAGCCGTCACGGCGAATCACGGCGTAGAGGACAACTTCTCCTTCGACGTGCTCGTTGATCAGCGTGGGCGGATACTTTGGGTCGATCTTTCTGAGTGGGCCGGGGGCGGAAACTTCGGAGAAAGATGAGCCAGGGACTTCGGAGCCGGTGCGCAGTTCGGAGAAATTGAGAATCCAGCTTCCTGTGGCGCTGTTCAAGTTGGGCATGTTGACGAGCATCTTATAGATTTTCTTCGAGGCGAAGATTTGCTCCGGTTGCGCGCCAGCAGGAAGCGATAAAAAATTGGGCGGGCCAGTTCGCTCGGGAGCGTCATCGGACTTCGCGTGTGGATCGGGTTTGGTGATTAAGGCACGCGGAGGGGGCGCACTGATTTTCGCGGGTCCGCCGAGGCCAGAACTTGCGCCGTTGGCAGGTGGATGGCCTCCGCTGATGCTCACGTCGATGCCATTTTTCACGCTGCCATTGCCAGTTGCGTTTCCGCCGCTCATGCTCGCTGGTCCGCCGGCTGCTCCTCCGTTTGCGCCGGGTGTTCCGTTTGGCGAGCCGCCGGGAACGCCGGGTTGCTTGCCTTCGGGTGAAATGGAAACGCGTGCAGCGAGATTCCCCTGCGGCAGGACGACAGGCGCAGGCGGAGCGGGTGACGCGGACAGTGCGATAAACGTTGTGGCATTTCCATTCGCCACGCCGGATTGCGCAGAGACGACTTCCGGCGCAGGCTCGACTTCTCCCGTTTGCGCGCGTTGCGCGACGCGCGGGGCACCGCCAGCGTTCAATTCCAATTTAGGCCGCGCAGGGGCGGCGTGCGGCAACATTGACGGCGCGATCTCCGCGAGTTTCTGGTCCAGCGTGGGCAGATCGAGAGCCGGTTCGGTGGTCAGCTTCACTTTGCGAACTTCGCGTGGGCGAAGCTTGGAGAGTGTTTCTAGGCTGATTTGCAGGCGCGGACGCGCCGGTGCCGTCATTTGCTGGAATTGCACGACGTTGGGAAGGTTTGGAAGAATCTTCGGCGGCTCGAGAGGCGCGGCTGAATTGATCAACGTTTGACGCGGATGGTTTGGGTGAACGGGATCGGTAATGATGCGCTGGCGCGGATGGAAGGCGTCGGCGCCTTCGGGGGGAAGAGGCTTTTCCGGTTCGCCGCGCGGCGTGGGTTTGGCTTTGGGAGCTTTCATTTCCACCAACGGAAAATCGGCGATTGGGCCGGACCAGGTGAGCTCGGTGTTATCGAATTCGTGAAAATGAGTCGGTGCGCTGGGGAGCCGCGGGGACGGCATGACGAGAAAAACGACATGCCACAACGCGGCAGCAAGGATCGCGCGGCGGGGAACGCGGCGCTCAACCCAGCACTCCTTGAAGAAGCTGCCGTCGAGAAAGTTCTTGGGGACGCGGGTCCAGGTCAGAACGGCAGCGATGCTGCTGAAGATGCCCTGGTGGAAAGAGCCCCAGGCGACTTCGAGTTTGGGGCCTTCGCCTGTTTCGAGTCGGACTGGGGCGGCGGCAGGTTTGGTGGCCTGTCCAAGAAGGTTGAGAGCGTTGCTGACGTGGTTCAGAGACATTTTCGTTTTGTCGATCGTACGCTGCGCGGCCGGGTTCGCACGGGCAAAACCACGGTCTAAAGGACCGCCACTACAAAGAAAGACGCGTGAACACCCTATGATAGACGAAACTCGGCGTGCGGGGGGTTTACTCGGCCGAGTTATTTTTGCCGCCCGCGAGGAGACAGGCTGAAGCCTGTCCCACTTAGCCGGGCTAAAGCCCGGCCTCTACAAAGGCTAGCGGCGGTAAAAGCTCAGGGCGGCGTCGCCCTGTTTCAGAACCCGAAACCTCTTCAGTGCGCCGAATTCTTCGGGTAAATCGAAGCTGCGGCGATGCTCGGCGATTACGATGCCGCCAGGTGCGAGAAGTTCCGTGGAACCAAGAAATTCTAGCACGCGGGAGTAGTCTTCGGCAGCAGCATAGGGAGGATCGAGAAAAACGTAGTCGAATCCAGGTGCGGCTTCCATTTTTCGCGTGGACAGCAGCGCGAGGCCGCGAAGAGCGTCCACAGGGAGTACGGTCGCGCCAGTATCGATGCCAAGCGATTCGAGATTGCGGCGAATCAGGGTGACGGCGGGCGCGTGATTTTCAATGAAGACGACTTCGGCGACGCCGCGGCTGAGGGCTTCGATGCCGATGGCGCCGGTTCCGGCGAAGAGATCGACGAAGTGAGAGCCGGCGATGCTGGGAGCGAGAACGTTGAAGAGAGTTTCGCGCAAGCGGTCGCTGGTGGGGCGCAGGGCGAGGCCTTTGAGGCTCTTCAGGATGCGGCTCTTGTAAGTTCCGGCGATTACGCGCATGAGTGCCGTTATTAGTTGTCAGTTTTTAGTTTTTAGTCAAGGAACAAAGAATTGGAGCTGTGGACTTCATTGCAGTATGCAATGAGTCGCGAACTTATAGTTCTTACTTAGTGGCCGGTGACCGGCACTTGTGGGGCTATTCGACTTATAAGAAGTTTCAAGGCGCGGCCGCACAGCAAATGGAGAGGCCGAATGCTATTGGTTGTGCTTTTGCGCCGGAGATCTGTTTGACCCATCAGCTGCTTCTGAGTTTGGAGTAGGCAGTTCCGAAGAATGGGCCTTTATCATCGCCGCCAGCTCTGAAGATGCTACGGCTTCGCCGATCATCACCTGGGTTTTCTCGTAGAACTCGTTGAGGACCATCGCGGTTACTTGGGACTCCATTATTGGCTGTTTGCTTCCGTCTGGACGAGTGATCTCTCCAAACCCAATTCCGCCCCGGGGGCTCAAAAGCGCATCGATAATCTGTTTCACTTCCGGCGGGTAAAAGTGGAACGTCAATACGACGATCCCGATGACTTCATTATCGTGTGAAATCAGAAGTGGGCCGCCAGAATTGCCGTGGTTGAAAGCCCCATTTACCACGATATGTTTGACTGCTCCGCCGCTCTGGGTATCGACGCGATAACCAGAGACGTAGCCGACGCTCAGTAAGGGTGAAATCCCGTTATATCCAAAGGGATATCCCCATGTGGATACAGTGGTTCCGGGTACAGGGTTGTCTTTCGCTGCCAGTTTGAAGCCGCCGGTTAACTTTTCCTCAGGCACCAGAAGTGCGAGGTCACGCTCACGGTCCAAGATGATGCGGGAAAATTTCACTTGCTTATTTGCCGTACTGATTCCGTATAGTGTTTGTTGTGTGCACGTGGCAACCACGTGGACGTTGGTCACCATGATCCCTGTATTTAAGAGAAACCCAGAACCGAACCCCACGTTGGGGCATGCGATTAAATATATTGCATTCAAAGACTTGCGCTGTTCTGGTCCGGCCGCGTCAATAACTAGCCCCGCGTTGACCGACGTTGGGACCGTAATAGGAGTTTGCGCAAAAGTCGGGAGCGAACAGCAGAGAGTGAATAGTCCAGCCCGTGCGCATCTTCTGACGACACCACTAATTGTTATGTTCATAGACCACCTCTGTCATAGAACGAGGATCCTGGCAAAACTTGCAGATACTGAGATTGATGGGCTCAAACACGGAAGCACCATCCACTTAAGAATTCGACGCGAAAATGGCTGCGTGGAAAACCGTCTAACTCTCGCATAAATAGGGGTCGACAACAATCGACCGTGCATCACACTTTCTTATGACGTGCTGGTCGAACGAGCGAAATCGCGCTACTTCATCAGCCGATGCGGGCGAGGTGGTAGCGGCGCTGCCATTCGGCGGGGAGCATGCGCAGGAGGCGCTGCATGGCGTCCTGCTGGGCGGAATCGCCGGCGAGGGCGAAGGCTTCGCGGCGGGCGAGTTCTAGGAGTTCCTTATCACGCAAGGGGTTGGCGATGTGGAAGCCGAGATTGCCGGCTTGGCGAGTGCCGAAAAATTCGCCGGGGCCGCGGAGCTGCAAATCGGTTTCGGCGATTTCAAAACCGTTGGAGGTGCGCACCATAGTTTCGAGGCGGGCGCGAGCGACGTCGTCTTTGGCGGCCGCTGGGCGGCCGACGGTCATGCGGGCGGGAGCGACGAGGATGCAGTGGGATTTCTGCGCGCCGCGGCCGATGCGTCCGCGAAGCTGGTGGAGCTGGGAGAGGCCGAAGCGTTCGGCATGCTCGATGACCATGACGGTGGCGTTGGGAACATCGACGCCGACTTCCACGACGGTGGTGGCGACGAGGATTTGCGCTTCGTTTTTGCGGAAGCGCTGCATGACTTCTTCTTTTTCGTCGCTGGAGAGGCGGCCGTGCAAGAGGCCGAGCTTCAGCTTGGGAAAGACTTCGCGCGAGAGGCGCTCGTACTCTTCCATGGCGGCTTTCAGCTCAAGCTTCGATTCCTCGATGACCGGATAAACGACGTAGGCCTGATGGCCGGCGGCGACTTCACGACGGAGAAATTCCCAGACGCCGGGGAGATGCTGCTGGGTGGTCATGCGCGTGACGATGGGAGTGCGGCCGGGCGGAAGCTCATCGAGAACGGAAACGTCGAGGTCGCCATAGAGAGTGAGCGAGAGCGTGCGCGGGATGGGCGTGGCGGTGAGCACGAGGACGTGCGGCGCGTTGCCGTGGGCGGCGGCTTTGTCCATCAGGCGCTTGCGCTGGAGAACGCCGAAGCGGTGCTGCTCGTCAATGGCGACGAAACCGAGACGGGCGAATGCGACGTTGTCTTCGATGAGGGCGTGCGTGCCGATGACGAGCTGCGCTTCGCCCGAACGGATGCGCTCGAGGGCGGCTGATTTCTCGGCAGCTTTGAGGCCGCTGACGAGGAGCTCGACGCGGTAGCCAGCTTTAGCGAGGATGCGGCGAGCAGAAAGAAAATGCTGGACGGCGAGAATTTCCGTGGGGGCCATGAGAGCAGCTTGCGCGCCGTTTTCGATAGCGATGACGGCGGCTTGCAGCGCGATGATTGTTTTGCCGCTGCCAACGTCGCCTTGGAGGAGGCGATTCATCGGTGAGGGCTTTTCGAGGTCGGCGGCGATTTCGGCGAGGACGCGCTTTTGCGCAGCGGTGGGCTTGAAGGGGAGGATGCGCTTGAGCGCTTCGCGGATGGCGTCTTCGCGGAGGCGAAACGGGATGGCATTTTCCTTGCGAGAGGCTTTGCGGTCGAGCGCGAGGCTGAGTTGGTAAAGGAAAAACTCCTCGAAGATGAGGCGCTGCTGCGCGGGAGAGCGGAAGGTGTTCAGGGCGTCGAGGGATTCGCCAGGTTCGGGAAAATGTGTGTGAATCAGAGCTTCGCCGCGCGTGGGAAAGCTGAGCCGCGCGCGCAAGGCTTCCGGCAAAACGTCGGGCATGCGCTGATCGATGAGCTGCACGGCGGCGTACATGGCGCGGCGAATTTGACGCGAGCCGAAAGTGCCGATGGCTTCGTAGATGGGAACGATGCGGCCCACTTCGGTGGAATCGAGTTCTTCGTTGCTGAGAACTTCGATCTGCGGATTGATCATTTCGAGGCGCGCGGGGCGGAGCTTATCGATTTCGGCTTTGCCGTGAAGGATGAGGAGTTGGCCGGGTTTTAAACGCCCCTCGAGGTACCCGCCGTGAAAAAATTTGACGGGAAGCAAGCCACCGGCTTCGTCCTGGACGAGCAGATGATAGATGGCATCGCGGCCGCGCATGGTGCGGACAGCCTGGCCACTCATCACGCGAGCGCGAATGGTGTAAACGCCGTTCGGCTGGATGTCTTTCACTCTGGAAAAATGGATGCGGTCTTCGTAGCGAAACGGCAAGTAGCCGAGGAGATCCTCAAGCGTGTGGATGCCGCGCTGCGCGAGGAGTTCGGCGCGCTGCGGGCCAACGCCTTTGATCATGCGTACTTCGGTGCTGAGGTTCATCGCCATTGGATATGTACGCCCGCAAAGCGGGCAATCGGCAAGTGCGACCGGAAAGCCGGGACGCCTTCTTCTTATATCATTCCCCCTGCGAACAAACAGAAGCACGCCCGCAAAACGGGGGCGAAACTTGCGCCGCTGGCACGCGTACCGATAGAGTGAGTGTTCCTTGTTCCAAGCGGGGAGGTTCGTGTGACGGGAGAGCGCCTGACGGGTTCCGACAAGCGCGCGCTGATTCTGTGGGTGATGGCGGGAGTCGCTGGGGCATTGTTCGCCTACAAATATTTTTTCCGGGCGTTCCCGGAAGCGTCCGTTAATTTCCAAATCTCCCGCGAAGAAGCCCTCGCAAGAGCACAGAAATTCGTCACCAGCCTCGGTGAAAACGTCGGCGGCTACCAATCCACCATTGTTTTCGACGTGGACGACAACGCCAAGGTTTACCTGGAGCGCGGACTCGGTTTGCAGCAAGCGAACAAGCTGATGTCCTCGGAACTGAATATCTGGTTCTGGGACGTGCGTTTTTTCAAGCCGCAACAGGAAGAAGAGTTCCGCGTGCGCGTGAGCCCTGCGGGGCAGATCGCCGGCTACAATCACAAAATAGAAGAATCGCGCGCCGGAGCGTCGCTCGATCGCGCTACTGCACAATCTGCCGCGCAATCGTATCTAGCTGCGAAGCTCGGACTCAATCTGAGCGGCTGGGACTTTCTTCCGGAGGAAGCCAATTCGAGCAAGCGGCCGAATCGCCGGGATTGGGCTTTTACCTGGGAAAAGCACGGCTTCCGCGCGAAGGACGCGCCGTACCGTCTGCAAGTCACCTTGCAAGGAGACAGAGTCGGCGGCAGCGAAGAGTTTTTGAAAGTTCCGGAAGCGTGGGAACGCAGCTACCAGCAGCTTCGCTCGTCGAATATTCTTTACAACCAGATCGCCATCATTCCTTACATTTTGTTTATGGGCAGCGCGCTGTGGGCGGGCATCACGCTCACGAAGCACGGGCAAACAAGCTGGGGCGGGGCCATCAAGCTGGGCGTGGTCGTTGCGGCACTCTTTTTCTTGATGGAGCTGAATCAATGGCAATTCGAGCGCGCAGGTTACGACACGCGCGAATCCTATGGCAGTTTCGTGCTGCTCCGCGTGGGGATTGCGGTGGCCTCGGCGCTCGGTACGGCCCTGATGGTGACTCTAGTGCTTCCGGGCGGCGAACCGCTCTACCGCTCCTATCGACCGGATCGCATGCAGCTTTCGAAGGCCTTCACACGGCGTGGGCTTCGTTCGAAGGAATTTTTTTCGTCGGCTGTGGTAGGGCTGACGCTGGCAGCGGCGCACATCGGCTTCATCGTCGCCTTCTACATGGTGGGAAGCCGTTATGGAGTTTGGGCGCCGCAGGACCTGAATTATTCCGATACGGTCAACACGACGTTCCCGTGGATCGCAGGCGTGGCCATCGGGCTGATGGCCTCGACAAGCGAAGAGTTTTTGTTTCGGCTCTTTGCAATACCGTTTGTTGAGCGCATGACCAAGTCGCGGGTTCTTGCCGTTATCCTGCCGGCGTTTTCCTGGAGTTTTCTGCACAGCGCGTATCCGCAGGAGCCCGGCTACATTCGCGGGATCGAGGTCGGCATCATCGGCGTTGTTGCCGGCATCGTGATGTTGCGCTGGGGCATCGTTGCGACGCTCATCTGGCATTACACCGTGGATGCTTCCCTCGTGGGATTGCTGCTCATTCGTTCGAACAGCCTGTATTTCAAGATATCCGGCGTGGTGGTAGGCGCCGCCGCGCTTGCCCCCTTAGTCTTTGCTTGCATTTCGTATTTGACGCGCGGGGGGTTTGAAAATGTCGAAGATCTCTTGAATCAGGCGGCGCCTGTTCCGGAGAGCGTCCTCGCTAGCGGACAGGAAGATAAAACTTCAGAGGTCAAATCAAGGAGCTACAGCGCGCTTGCGCCTGGCATGATTACATTCCTCGCGATCTGCCTGCTTGGCGGAGGTTTGCTGGCGTGGCGGCTGAAGCCGGCGTCCATCGGCGAATACCTGAAACTGTCTGTGAATGCACGAACGGCCCGGGCCCGGGCCGACGAGATCATTCGGCGGCGAGGCCCCGATCCAAATTCGTATTACCATGCTGCTGTTTTTGTCGACATTGCCGATCCACTTGTGAACGAATATCTGCGGCAGCGCGTGGGTATTGCCGGAGTCAACGTCATCTATGCGGCGCGTGTTCCGGCTGCGCTGTGGCGCGTGCGTTACTTCCGCGACAGCCAGGCCGAAGAGTTCGCGGTTGTCTTGAAGCCCGATGGAGCGCTGCACTCGGTGCGGCACACGCTGGCGGAAGAGACGCCCGGCGCGTCGCTCATAAAAGAAGAGGCCGTTGCGCGCGCAGAGAAGTTTCTGCGCGACGAGAAGAAACTTGATTTGAAAAAGTGGGCCTTGGTCGAATCCAATTCGGATAAGCGGCCGCGTCGCACTGATCACACGCTGACATGGCAGCAAAATGAACCACTCGACGCCACTTCATCTTCGTCCTCGTCCGCGAAAGCAGACGATCATGCGTATGCACGTGTGGATGTGCAAGTATTGGGCGACGAAGTCGCAAACTATCGCACGTACATCAAGATTCCCGACGACTGGCGCCGCAAGCAAGGGGAACTCTCGCTCTTTCGAGCGGTATTCAGTTACGTGATCCCCATCCTGTTTTTCTTCGGCCTCGGGCTCACCGCGCTCATTGTTTTTCTCAAGAACCTGAAATCAGAGGCGGCCCGCTCGATTCCCTGGAGGCGCATCGCGTTCTGGTCGATCTGGGGACTATTGGGTTATCTGTCGGTCTTCTTTCTTGGCAACCGCGTCCCTAGTCTCCTGAATGCGTACAATACAGCGATTCCGCTTAAAGTCATGTATGGCGGGCTCGCCATTGGCGCGCTGCTCGGCGCTCCATTATATTTCGGCGCAATCGCGCTGCTCTTTGCCATCGCGTGGTATTACGCAAGCCGGGCGTTCGGAGAAGACCGTTTGCCGGGCTGGGCCGGAATGCCCGGGAGTTATTACCGCGACGCCCTGTGGATCGGTTTGGGAGGAACCGGGGGCCTGCTCGGCATCGAGCGCCTCCTCGCAGTCGCGTCAACTTACTGGCCGACGGTGCATCGCTCGCTGGAGGCTTCGTTCGGCTTGGACTTTGACGCTTTGTTCCCCGCAGCATCCATCGTTGGAGGAACAGTGCTCCGCGGTTTGCTTTTCACGGGACTTGTCACGGCGACTGCGGCCTTCGTGGCCGCGCATGTGCGTCATACTGCGTTGCGCGTCTTGCTTCTGCTCTTTGGTTCGCTCGCCCTCGCCGGTGGGAATTGGGGCAGTCCCGGTGACCTCGCAAAGCAATTTCTGGCCCGGCTAATTCTGCTTAGCGTTCTCGCATTCGGGGTGCGACGCGTGATGCGCTTCAACATTCTCGGCTGCTTCCTGGTGGTCGCGGCCACTTTCCTGCTCGGCGGCGCCAACGAACTGCTTTCCCAGCCGGATTCGTTTTATAAGGCAAACGGCTACGCAGTTCTGCTCGCGTTGATTCTACTATTTGGCTGGCCATTTGCTGCTTGGCGGATGGGTAATTCAGCGCCGGTCGCTGGACAAGCCGATATGGCTCATTAAGCGATAAGACGAGGACGGAAACCACGGCTTGGCTGGTCTAAACTCGGGATTATTCTTGAAACAAAATCCACAGATTGGGCGTTGTTATAGCGGGAGGCGGTGCTCACCCAAGGGTGGAGGAGTACGTCCAAATTGGGTGGTCGTGTGGCGCGCAACGTTCAGCAGAGTGGCCGGAATTGCGCTAAGGTGTTGCTTTACAAGCGGCAACGCCGATTCACGCGAATAGAAAGCGAAACATGCCGCTCCCCAGATGGGCTTTGGCTTTGGCCGATGATAACGGTCGCTCGGGTAGCACAGACGCCGTCTTGGCCTCGGTGATCTCCTTGTCCCACCTCGACGAGCGGGCCCTGGTCGCGGAAGCGCAAGCGGGCAGCCGCGCGGCTTTCGAGGAACTGGTGCGCCGGTTCGACCGGGACGTGCTGCGCCTGGCGCTGAACCTGATGAAGCGGCCCGAGGACGCCCGGGACGTATATCAGGAAGCCTTCCTTAAGGTCTACCGCAATCTCCACCGATTCCGCTTTGAGTGCAGCTTTTACACCTGGCTCTACCGCATCGTTACCAACGTTTGCCTGGACCACTTGCGCCGCCGCCAAGCCCGCCCAGAAGACCAGTCTCCGGAGCTGAATTCTGGAGTTCACGAAGAAGGCATTACTGATTTCTTCGAGCGCCAGCGTGAACACCGCCCGACGCTGGATCCCGAGCGTACATTTATCGGCAAGGAGATCAAAGCGCGGATCGCCACGGCGATGGAGCGGCTCTCGCCGCGCGAACGGATTGTTTTTGAGATGAAGCACTATCAGGGGCTGAAGCTCCGGGCGATCGGGGACGCCCTCGGCACCACCGAGGAAACCGTGAAGAATTCGCTTTTCCGCGCCACGCGCAAACTCCGCCATGAACTGGGAGGACTGCGATGAGCGTTTTTGAAAAAAGTTTGAGTTGCAAGGACATTGCGCCGCTTCTGGTGTTCTACGCGTGCGACGAAGTCAGCGACAAGGAACGCAAACAGATTGAGGCCCACGTCGCGAAATGCGAAGCGTGCGCCGCTCAGCTCGCCGAAGAGAACCATCTTCAGGAAGCCATGACCGCTACTTTGCAGCCTGCCGATGAACTCGATGCCACCGGAATTCTCCTCGCGCAGTGCCGCAGCGAACTTGCCGAAGCCCTCGACGATCTTTCCGCGCCTCCGATCCAGGAACATTGGCGTCCCTTTGGGTGGCTGCGCCGCTGGATGGCGCTGCGTCCAGCATGGAGCGGCGCGCTTTTGGTGCTCGTCGGGATCATGGTTGGAACTCAGATTGTTCCATGGCTGCAGAATGGCCGTAACGGCGACGCAAACGGTCAGGCCATGAACGTCACGGCCAAGCGACCTCTCACGCCTGACCAACTATCCAAGATTACATTCTCCGGCGTTAATTTTTCGCCTTCCTCGGAATCAGGAGCTCCGAACGTGCAAGTGCATCTCAACGCGGAGCAACCGATGGTTTTGAGCGGCAACGTTGAGGACAGTGACATCCGCGGAGTGCTGACTTACGTGGTTGAAAATGGCGAGCGCTTCGACGCGGGCGTGCGCCTCGATTGCCTGGAAGCGCTGAAGGCCGCCGCGCGGGATCAGCAAGTGCGCCGGGCGTTGATCGCCGCGGCGCGTAGGGATCAGAACCCCGCGGTGCGCATGAAGGCCCTGGAGTCGCTCCGGGTTGCGGCTTCGGATGATGACGTCCGGCAGACTCTGCTCGATGCGCTGGAGCGTGACGCCAATCCGGGTGTTCGCGTTGAAGCCGTCAACGTGCTTGTTGGATCTTTGCAGCACGGCGATACCGAAGAGATGGCGCCGGAAGCACCGGCTCCGACAACGCCAGCGATCGCAGGTCGTCCCGATGACGACCCGTCGCTGGAGCGCGTGGTGCGCGCGCTGGAGCAGTTGCAACACCGTGATCCCAGCCGCTACGTGCGGTTGCGCAGCGCCGCCGCCTTGAGGCAGATTGGCCCGCGTGAAGTGCAGTAACTGCTTTGACGGCAAGAAATCTCGTTCGACGATGAACACGCAATTCAATCAAAAACTCTTGCGCTGCGTGGCGTTATTCCGCAATGTGGCGCTCCTCGTTTCTGCAGTATGTTTCGCACCGACGGCTTTTGCGGCCAAAGCTGATCATGGAGAGCCAACAGCCCTCGCCCTGCCCGCTGATCCGGGTTCGCAACACGCCTCGGCTGTTCGCACTGGCGTGCTGACCACCAGGGACGGCCTGACGCTCCGGCTGACGACTGATTTTGGGCCAGTCAACATCACACAACTCGAGCCCGGCGCTGCGCCGGTCGTGCGGTACACCGTGCGGATCGAAACCGATGCCCGAGGCACGGCCGCGCAACCGCTTCTCGATGCTTATTCTCTCAAGGCAAGGCCAACGCCGTCAGGAGTAGAAATCACCGGCGCACTTCCGTCGCAAGCGGCGCGCTCCGCCAATGCGCAGTTCTGGGTGCAGTTCGAGATCGCCGTGCCGCGCAGTTACAACGTGGAAGTGAACACCGAAGCGGGCGACATTACGACAGGCGATATTGGCGGCACAGCTTCTCTTCACACTTTAGGCGGAAACATTAAGACCGGGCGAATCGGCGCTTCGGGAATCCGCGATGCCGCATGGGGGCGCAGCGCCGCAAAACTGGAAACAGAAGGCGGGCACATTCAAGTGCTGGACGTCGCAGGCGACCTTACAGCCTTCACCGGGGGCGGCCACATCAACGTTGGAAACATTGCGGGCGATGCTTCACTGCGCACCGGAGGCGGTCATATCCGCGCCGGCCAAATCGGGGGACGCGCGGAACTGGACACCGCCGGCGGCAACATCACTGTCGCTCATGCCGGAAGCTACGTCAGCGTACGCACCGGCGGCGGACAAATCGATTTCGGCGAGGTGCGCGGCTCGGTACACGCGCAGACCGGCGGAGGCGGCATCCGCGTCATGTACGTCTCCGGCCCGATGGAGTTGGAATCGAGCAGCGGGAGCATTTGCCTGACTCGCGTGGCTGGCGCCCTGCAGGCGGCGACTTCCGGCGGCACGATTACCGCGTGGATTAATCCCGATCCGCCTGCCGGAGGCGGAAACGTGCGGCTTGCGGGCGCATCGCAGCTCGCTTCGGGCAACGGCGACATCATCGTATTTCTGCCGCGAAATCTGGCGGCAAACATTGACGCCGTCGTCGCAAATGGGGACGAGCGCCACATCGAAGCGGATCCCGAGCTGCACTTCATAGTTCAGACTTCAAACAATCTGACTGGCCCGGTGCATGCAACGGTCGTCTTGAACGGCGGTGGTCCTCCGCTTAAGTTGCGCAGCACAGCGGGGAAAATTCGGCTCCAATACTTAGACTCGGAAGTCGCTCTGCGTGATTCGCTGATCCGCGAACAGATTGAGCGTATCAGTCAGCGTATTCCGGACTTCAAGCCGCACTATATGGACAGGAAGGTCGATACAAATCCTGTCGTTGGACCTGGCGAGATCAAAACGGACTGGCTGGAAAGCTGGCTCACCAGTCTGGAAATCAAATTCAGGGGCGGCATGACTGAGGATACCGATGATTTCCAGAAGCGCCTCGTCAATTTCCCGAGGCCATCGTATCCGGCGCTTGCGCAACGCGCGGGCTTGCAAGGTTTCGTGAAGCTCCAGGTGCGGGTGAAGAAGGACGGCAGCGTCGAGGTGCAGAAACTTCTGGAAGGCGAGCCGGCGCTGGCCGATGCCGCTATCGCCGCCGTCAAGCAGTGGCGGGCAAAACCCGCTTGGATCAACGGCAAGCCTGTCGAAGTGATTTCGACGGTGACATTTAATTTCCAGCTGCACTGAGCGCAGCCGGCTCGGTGCGCGCTAGATTCGTTGGGGTCCTCAGTTCCGATTTGTAGCAAGTACTCGAAGGGGGTAGAACGTTATGCTTCGTCCAGCTCTTCGCGCCATTGCTTTATCTACATTGCTCGCAGCCGTTGTTTGGGCCGTTCCCAGCTTCGCCATCAGCAAGGAGTTCAATCAATCCTATGCTTTGCAAGCCGGCGGTTCCCTGGAGTTGCAAAACGTCAACGGAACCGTGGACGTGCAGGGCTGGGACCGCAACGAGGTCGAAGTCCACGCGGTAAAGACCGCGAAGCACAAGGAATCCGATCTTGAGCGCGTCTCTATCGAGGTCGACGCCAAGCCGGACGCGGTCTCTATCACCACGCGCTACCCGCAAAACGAAGGCGTGGAAGTGGCGGTCGACTACACCATCCACGTTCCGCACGGGGCGCGCGTGGAGCATATCGGCACCGTGAACGGCACACTACGCATCGCTGGCGTAGACTCGGTAGAAGATCTGCACACCGTAAACGGCAATATCGAAGTCTTTGAAGCCGGCGGGAGCATCCACGCGCACACCATCAACGGCAACGTGCGGCTGGAACTGGCGCGTCTTACCGATAAGACCGGCGCGACGGGGGAAACTACCAATGGCTCCCTCGTCCTCGCTGTCCCTTCCGACATGCAGGCGGACGTCGAAGCTCGCTGCCTAAATGGAAACTTCTCTTCCGAGCTCCCCATCACGATGGAGAGCACCCAGCGTCCCCGGGAGATGCACGGCAAGCTGGGCCGCGGCGGGGCGCCGATTCATTTGCGCACCGTGAATGGCGGGATTCGCGTGATCGTTCTGCGGTCGACCGTCTGACACTTTTCCGTTTGCTGCGTCTAATCGCTGAGGAGGATGGGACGGTAATGAACAAACAAACTTTTCTTACGATGGCCGGAACTGCGGCCCTGGGGCTCGCGCTAATCGCGCTGCCGGTTAGTTCCGCAGGACCGCAAAAGCCCGACGCTTCCACAATTGCCCGCTTGCAACAGAGAATCGATGAACTAGAAGCAAAATTACAGGCGCAAATGGAGCGCCAGCAGGATCAACAGGCGGTACTTGCTGATGCAGACGCGCTTGAGGAAGCCGTCGGAGATGTTGCGCTGGAGGATCAGGAACCCGCGCAAATTGAAGTCCAGCCGAGAATTGCAACCGATGACTTGAATATCGTCATCGGTGACGATGGTTCGAGCTGGCTCGGCGTGGAAACACATGAAGTGACCGCGGACAAAGCCAAGGCACTGAAGCTGTCCGCCGAACGCGGCGTGGTACTGGGAAAGATTGTTCCTGACAGCCCGGCGGCCAAAGCCGGCTTGAAGGAGAATGACGTAGTGACGGAAATCAACGGGCAGCGCGTCGAAGGCGCGGCGCAATTCCGCCGCATGATCCATGAGATTCCCGCGGGCCGCTCCATTCAGCTCACGGTGTGGCGCGACGGGCGCACGCAAACCGTCAGCGCGACTCTTGCCAAGTCCGAAGAGCATCGTCACGTCATGACGAGAGTAGCGCCAATGCCGGGAGCATTTGCATTCCGGATGCCGGAGATGCCGGAAATCCCGCCGATGGAGTGGAGTGGCAACATGGTATTCGGCGGCCAGCCGCGGCTCGGCATTGACGCCGAAGATCTTAACGGACAGCTAGGGGCGTTTTTCGGCGCTCCTGATGGCGAGGGAATCCTCGTTCGGGAAGTCAACTCCGGTTCGCCTGCGGAAAAGGCGGGCGTGAAAGCGGGCGACGTCATTACCTCAATCAATGGCGAACGCATTCGGACCGTCGGGGAGCTTCGCGAGAAACTTTCGGCAAAGCGCGATGAAAAGGACCGGACGGTGAAGCTGGGCGTTCTGCGCAACAAGAGCGAGGTCTCACTCAACGTCGAGTTGCCTGCTCCTGCCGCCACGCGCACCAAGCACGTCTTCTCTCGCCGCACCAGCATTTAGCTGACACAGTCGAGGTCAGGCCCTCGGTGCCACCGAGGGCCTTTTTTATTCCCCCTCTCGCAAATACGCAGTCATCGTTCTTCGGGCGGCGGCGAAGAAAACGCTGCATCGAAAGCCGCGTAGTGATAGTGATGTTCGTCCGGTTCGTTCAGCGCAATTCCATCGCGTTCCACCCAGGCATGCGCTTCAAACTTTTCTTCTTTCTTACGAATGCCGATGCGCAGATGCGAAGAAATCCCCTGTCGCGCGAGCAGCCACCAGAGGGTCAACGATTTTGCCAAACACGAAGGGTGAACCAGCCCGTGTCGGTCCGCGGCGTTGACCATGTGCGCGATCATCGCCGCAGATTTGGTTACAAGAGCGGCTTCACGTTCCTGGTTGTCGTTTAAGAGGGAGCGCTGCAGAGTCGCTTGCGTGGCTCGGAAGCCACGCCATCGCAGACTCACGGCGACCAGGGGCAGCAGGACGGTCGCGCGCAGAAAAAGACTCCGCGCCGGGCGCTCTAGCGCGCTAAATCGCCGAAGCCGTTCCCACATCAGCAGGGGTTACCTGGAGCAACCCGCTCTCCACGAGCCGCGTCAGAAGCTCCATCAGGTGGGAGCGGAGCAATTCAGGCTCGACATCGAATTCCGCGATCAGCTCCTGGCAGGCTGCCTCGATGTTCGGCGAGGCCGTCACAAGCTGCCACATGCGCGTGCCGGTCTCGTCCAATCCGAAGTATTGTTCCGTCTCGAGATTCAGCAGGACGGATTCCCGATCGAGAATGCGGACCAATACATGGGCCGGCGTTACGGTCCGGTTGGTAAAAGAAACCATCGGCGCGGTTCCAGGAAGCCCTTGATTTTCCATTTTGTTTACACCGTAACGGGAGAATTGGCCCGTTATAGGCATTCTACCGAGAATTTCGGCTGTTGCCTAACCCACATCCAAGAAAAAAGGCCGGATCTGTGTCGCCGAACCGGCCCGAAAGAGCTTACTCGATTTTAAGACTTCTTTTTCTTCACGTTGATTTTGGTGTCGATGCCAGGAGCCATCAACTGAAGCTGTTCCAGCCCCTGCTTGGCCTGCTGGCCCCAAGTACCATTGGGGTCTAGCTCGACCGCCTTTTGGTAGGCTTCGATCGTTCCCGGCGCGAACTGCACGACTTCCTTATCGCCCACCTTCTTGGTTGTCATCTTATAGACCAGTGAAGCTCCCAGCAGATACCAGGTTTGCGGATTCTTGGGTTCGAGGTCCGCGGATTTTTGCAAGGGTTCGACGGCGTCGCCAAGCCGATTCGCGTTGTACAGGCTGATGCCAAAGTTGCGCCACGCGGTTGCGGCATTCGGCGGGTCAAGCTCCGCGCTCTTTGTATATGCAGCCTTGGCTTCCTCGATCTTCCCGGCGCGCGCCAGCACATTGCCCAAGTTGTTGTAATACCCTGGCACGTCGGGCTTGGCGCTGATGGCCTGCTGGTATGCCTGGACAGCATCGTCATTGCGACCTGCAGTATCGTAGGCTTCTCCTAGTTTGAACCACACCAGGTGCGCATTGGGATCCTTCTCCACAAGGCTCTTCGACGCTTCCTGGAATTCCTTGACGGCCTGATCGGAAAGCTCCGCCAACTTCTGCTTCAGCGCATCGCGCTGGTCCGCGGGCGCCTTCTGCAGATCGGCCTTTACCTGTTTCTCCTGATCGATGAGGGCGTTGCCCGCGTTGAAGTGCGCTTTGAGTCCTTCGAGCTTAGCCTTGGCCTCCTCAGCTTTTTTTACCTGTTCCTGGGCAGC
Organism: Acidobacteriota bacterium; assembly: GCA_003225315.1. Classification (GTDB taxonomy): domain Bacteria; phylum Acidobacteriota; class Terriglobia; order Acidiferrales; family UBA7541; genus Acidiferrum. The sequence continues at coordinate 11,556 of QHZD01000018.1, read as the reverse complement.
GCTCCCCTGTTTGGCGACGATGTCCTTGAAGTTGAGATCGACCTTGGCTTCCTCACCGCTTTGCACTCTGCACTTGACCTCGTAGGGCGCTTGTTTGTCATTCGGCGGAGGAAATACAACAAAGACGGTGTAAATGCCCGCGCGCAAGTTCGGCAAATTATATTTGCCTGCGCTATCCGTCTTGGTTTCCTGTTTAGCGCCCTGGTCGCTTACGCTGCGAATGACAACCTCCGGCCAAGGATTCCCATTCACGTCCAGGATTGTGCCGGCAATCGACCCAGTCTGGGCCGCAGCGCGCGGTGCCAACACGCTTGCCAGCGCGACCATCAGGATGGCGGCAAGCGCCCACGACTTAAGAAAACTCTTCATGCTGCATTCTCCTTTTTCACGCGGGGAGCCCTGCCCGGAGTATCTGGGCCAAGTGCGCCCCATTATCTCTCTCAAGCGGGCCGATTCCAAGCTCAGCGCCCGGCGGTAACGGTTCTTCGGTAAGGGATGGGATCGGCCGTGCCGGCTTCGGAAAAGGCGCGCAACCGGAGCAGGCAACTATCGCAAGCGCCGCAGGCGGTATCTTCGTTCTGGTAGCACGACCAAGTGAGATGCAACGGGGCACCCAGTTCGATGCCTCGCCGGATAATCTCGCTTTTCTTCAACGTGATGACCGGCGTAACGATTTCGATCTGCGTTTCCGGCCGCGTGCCCACGCGGATCAGCTCCTGGAACGTACGGTAATACTGCGGGCGACAGTCCGGATAGCCGGAGCTGTCTTCCGCCACCGCTCCTATATAAATCGCTCCTGCGCCAATCGCCTCCGCCCAGCTCACCGCCACCGAAAGAAAATGCGCATTCCGGAAAGGGACGTAGGTTACAGGAATCGCGTTGCCGCCCGGGCCGGGCGCGCTCAACTCATTCTCAGGTACAGAAATGCTCTTGTCCGTGAGCGCAGAACCGCCAATCGCGCGAAAGTGTTCGAGGTGCGCGACAAGCCGATCGCCCACGCCGTAGAAATCCGCAATTTCGTCGAACGCGCGCCGTTCGCGTTGCTCCGTGCGCTGGCCATAACTGGCGTGGAGCAAGGCGATGTTAGATGCACCGTGGCGTTCGCGCGCCATTGCCGCGCTCACGCAGGAGTCCATTCCTCCGCTCAAGAGCACTACTGCTTTCCTCTGCTCCACGCCTTTCACCACCGTATCAACTCCCGCCGAGTCTTTTCCTTTTTCTTCCTTTACCTCAAACGCCCGTGGTCGCCGGATCCCAAATAAATTTGTGAAGTTGCAGCCCTAAGCGCACCGGCAGACCATCCGCCAAAATCCATTCCACGAGCATGCGCGGCTCGAGCCCCGGCCACTTCCCTTGCGGATCTTCGAACACTGGCGAAAACAAAACCTGTTTCACGCGTTGTGCCAGGCCGTGCCGCAAGGTAAAAGCGCGCGCAAATTCATAGTCGCGCCGCGTGGAAAGTACGAACTTCACTTCATCATTCTCGGACAGCTCCTCGAGATTGCGCATGTCGAACGTATCCGGCTCGCCGGAATCGGGGCACTTTACGTCGATAATCTTGACGACTTCCCGCGGCAGCCGCCCTATGAAACGTTCCCCGCTGGTCTCGATCATGACGGAATACTTTCCCACGAGCAGCTTTTTGGCGAGAGGATAAATCTCCTCCTGCAACAGCGGTTCCCCGCCGGTCAATTCGACCAAAGGAACAGAGGCTTGCGCGTCGGGTATCCCCTCGCACCGCCCCGCCAGCTCATCGACACGCGCCAAAACCTCCTCGACGCTCATCTTCTTGCCGCCATGAAAAGCGTACGCTGTGTCGCACCACGTACAGCGCAGATTGCAGCCCGTCAGGCGCACGAAAATGCATGGCAGGCCAGCGCGTGTGCCTTCGCCCTGAATCGACTTGAAAATTTCCGTGATGACCATGCTTTGGAGTTCCGCAGGCTCGGCTGTTGCTCTTTTGTCGCAGCTTTACGAGGCTTTCGCGATCTATACCCGCTTGGAATTCGTCTCGCGTCCGCTCCGCTGCGACAACCAGTAAATCATGCCGAAGAAAAGAATCGACGCAACAATCAGCCGCGCGTACCCTGCCGCTAATCCAATATAGCGAAACACAATAATGTAGCCCGCAGCCACGAGCAGGGCCGGAGTCAGGATAATGAAAAACGCTCGATTCACCGGCTCACCAACTTCCCGATCAACTAGGCTCCGGGCCGGTATTGTGCCCGGCTGGTATCCGTCTCCCACAAAATCACGTCTGTAACGCGCGCCCCCGGCGGCAGATCTTTCAATTGCCGCGTGACCTCATCGTAAAAATATTTCGCCACGTTTTCCGCCGATGGGTTTACGGTCTTGAAAGGCTCGAGATCGTTCATGAACTGGTGGTCGAGCTGGCCCATGATCTCGCGGATCACCGCCTTGAGCTGCGTGAAGTCAACCAGAAGTCCGGTGGAATCAAGTTTCGGGCCTTCCAGCGTCACGCGCACGCGATAATTGTGGCCGTGCACGTTCTCGCACTTCCCCCGGTAACCGCGCAGGGCATGCCCCGCCGAAAAAGTCTCTTCTACGCTAACTTGAAACATGTCTCTCCAGAACTGCGCTACACCATTGCCGCGGATCTCCCTGAATCGTGGCCCATCAGGAAGGACTTGCCGATTTGGCACCTAGCCGCCCGGAGGCGCCGTTCGAACCGAGAAAGCAGGCAACATCGGCCAGTTCGTGCGTAATGCCGTATCGCGGCAGCGACTCTAAGAAAATTTTACCATAGGGCATGCGCTGAAGTCGGGTGTCCAGCAGCGCAAGCACGCCGCGGTCTGTCTTCGCCCGGATCAAGCGCCCAAATCCTTGCTTCAACGACAGCACTGCCTGCGGCACCTGGAATTCTGCAAACGGGTTGCGCCCATCTTCCTGAATAGCGCGCACTCGCGCCGCCACAATGGGGTCGCTCGGCACCGCAAAAGGCAGCCGGTCAACGATGACGCACGATAGCTGTTCGCCCGGCACATCCACTCCCTGCCAGAAGCTTGCCGTCGCGAACAGCACCGCCGCTTCCGTGTTCTTGAATCGTTCCAAAAGCACGGAGCGCGGCGCGGTGCCCTGCAACAGCACCGGAAAGGACACGCGCGAGCGCACCCGTTCGAACAAATCATTCATCTGCGAATAGCTGGTGAACAGGCAAAATGCCCGCCCGTGGGTCAGCTCCAGCAACTGCACAATCTCGTCCGCGGCCTTAGCAGGGAACCCTGCGTCGCGCACGTCCGGCATCTTTCGCGGCAGGTAGAGCAGCGCTTGCTTGGGATAATCGAACTCCGGCGGAAGAGTGCGATCCTTGGCGTGATCGATTCCCAGGCGCTGGCGGATGTAATCGAAGCGTCCTCCAACCGTGAGCGTTGCGGAAGTCAGGATGACGGTGTCAAATTGCTCGAATAGGCGCTCGCGCAAAATCTGGCTAACGTCGATTGGCGTGGCCGTCAGGAATACCCCCTTATTCCTCCGCTCGTACCAATACACGAAATTCCGTTCGTTCGATTCGAGTAGGAACGATAGCTCTTGACGCAGCTCGAAGCTCCGTCGCGCGATGCGTGTCAGCTCCTCCGGCTTTGCCGTGAGCGCCGCAAATTCCGCTTCCATGCTTTTCAACGCAGTCGCCAGTGAATCGTAAGCCTCGCGGTTCTGTTCCAGAAATGCTTCGCGCTCGTTCCGCAGGAACGAGAATCGCCCGTCGCGCGGTGGAAACAATTCAAAAAAGCCGCGGCTGCGTTCCCGGATTCGCTGCGTCTTTCGCAATAAGGATGGCGTGCCAAGATGCAATAAGCGCAGCGTTTGATCCGCATCGCGCGCCAGCTCTTCGAACCGGAAATTCGAAATTTGCCGCCCAAAATAATCGCTGGCCACGTCTTCCATCTCGTGGGCTTCATCGAAAACCACCGCCGAATATTCCGGCAGGATGCTGCCGAAATCGTCCTGCTTCAGCGCCAGGTCCGCAAAGAACAAATGGTGATTGACGATGATCAGGTCGGCTTCCTGCGCGCGCTGGTGCATGCCGGTCACAAAACAGGGATTGAACGACGGGCAGTTCTTGCCCGTGCAGGTGTCCCTTCGCGCGTCCAGCTTCCCCCAAAGTTCGGAATCATCCGGCAAAAAGGTGAGTTCCGCGCGGTCTCCGGTCTCCGTCAATTTCGACCAGTCCTTGATCTGGCGGAAGGCGTCCAGTTCATCCATTCCCTTCAGCAGTCCCTGGTCGGCCATCTGATTCAACTTTGAAATGCACAGGAAATTCGCGCGCCCCTTCATCACCGCGACTTTCAGGTTCGGCGCAAAATGTTTTTGTAAAAAGGGAATGTCCTTTTGGTAGAGCTGCTCCTGCAGCGATTTCGTGGCCGTGGAAATTACCACGCGCCGTCCGCTGCAAATCGCCGGCAGAAGGTACGCCAGCGTCTTGCCGGTGCCCGTCCCGGCCTCCACGATGGCGTGATGATGCGATTCGAATGCATCGTGCACCAGCTCCGCCATCTCCAATTGCGCTGGGCGGTATTCGTAGTCGGAGCTGACCGTCGAGCGGTCAAACCCAGCGACCATGCACTTTTCGAGGAATCCTCCCGGACCAAACACCTCGCGCATTGAAGGTTTCGCCGATTCGTTGGCAGGCGCATCGGCGGCGTCTTCCGGCGTGTTTCCGGCTGCGGTTGGATCGTCCTCAATAGGCAGGCACTCGCGCTGGGCTGTCTTTGCCGCACGGTTTGCCCTCGCCACTGGCGATTCCCCTGTCGAATTGGATGCCCGCTTGGCCAAAAATCCGCCTTTGCTCTCGTCCGCCGAAATAAAGGGTCCAGTTACGATAGCATACCCTTCCCCGATGCTCGCCGCGTCCCGCGCCGCCACAAATCACCGTGGCGCAACTCTCTTGCTTCAAGACATTGAGCACTCGAACGCTCTACCGATTTTTGCAGTGCCTTCCCATTCTCTCCGCTGTAGAATTCATCCTGGAATTTTTGCGCCTTCTCCTTGGTAGAAGTAGAGAAGGCAATCGCAGACCGGCCTACGGTGGGGTGTTAGATGGCTCGCAACAAACCTTTGTTCTTCCTGGTTGTCCTCTCTTGTTTCGCTCTTTCCTCCTGCAACCTTCATAGAAAGACCGGTGGGGGCGGAGGGGGTGGAGGCGGCAACGCTACGGTGAGCTTTACTCTCGCCGCAGTGCCGTTGAAAGCTACTGCGCCTGGCGGTTCACCCAGCACTTCCGTTCTCTCCTTTGCCGTTACCCTTAGTTCCATCCAGTTAACGCCCACGAGCGGCAGCGCCGTGACCGTTCCTCTCAATACCGCGACCTACGTCGTGGACTTGACGCGTCTGCAAAGTGACTCCGCGCTAGGGGAAGTCCTTGCCAGCGTTCCAGCGGACACCTATAACAAAATCACTGTTGGCGTAACAACCGCTGTCGTCACCTATTGCACTGACCTGGGGGGAACACTCGGCTGCGACTCCGGCAGCGTCAAGCAAGTTGCGCAGACCGCTGCGAGCACGCCTTCGACTTCATCTTTCTCGGCGACGCTGGCTTCCGGCCAGAAAACCGCCATTCAAATCCAATTCAATTTTGCAAACGCCATCACCATCAGTAGCACGCAGCCTCAAGTGGTCTCTGCAGTGAACCTGGGGGCCAACGTCTTGACGGCTTCCACGCTCGCCCCGACCTCCACCACCTCCAGCCTGGGTACTGGTCAATTGGACTTTATTGAGGACGTGACCGGCACGGTCACCGCGGCCTCTGCATCCTCCGTGACGGTCAAGACTTCTACCTGCGGCTCGATCACTGCCGCGCTGAACTCCTCCACCGTTTTAATTCCGAATTGCGTTACCACCGGCGCTGCTTGCACCCCGGCGGTCGGACAGTTCGCCAGCGTTGACACGGTCCTCAATTCCGATGGCACTTTCACCGCGCTGGAATACGACCCTATTGCTCCCACTAGTTCCGATTGGATCGAAGGCATCGTAACTTCAGTGCCATCGTCCTCCACGCAATTCCAGATCGTCACAAATGACATTTCTCTGGCTTCGTCCAGCAGCCTCATCGGCGCCAATCTGAGTCTTGGTGACCCGATGCAGGTCACCCTTAGCAACGTAAACCCGTTCCTAGTGGACAGCAAAGGCTTGCCGGTAGTAGCCACACCTTTCACAAATAACACTGACGCATCCGTCATCGTTCCCGGCCAAACAGTGGCTTTGCATGTCAACGCGTTTACAGCAAAGAGTGGCAGTGTCCTGGCAGCCATAGCCGCAGACACCGTCGCACTTCGCTTCACGCGCGTCACAGGGAGCATCTCGAATGTTGCGTCTACCTTCTTCAATCTCCAATCCTTGCCGCCGTTCTTCGGCCCCGCCACATCCTACGAAGCGCAAGTCAGTTCTGGCTCGCCAAGCACGAATTATGACGGGGTTCCGAACGCCACCAGTCTCACGGTCGGCGGTACTGCCGCCGTGCGTGCCCTTTACTTTGGTTCCCAATTCACACCCGCATTTAGCGCCGCCAAAGTTCGCGCTTTCTTCTAAATTTTTCTCCGCCTCCGCAAAGGCACCGGGCCGGCCTGAGAAATTCAGACCGGCCCGTAATCTTTTCCATCACGAAACTATAACAACTAAAAACCAAGAACTCATGCTTGTTCTTACGCCGGCAGCGGCCCGCCCACCGTCGTATTCGGCGGAATCGGCGGCGTGTACGGCGCGGATGGCATGTTTGGGGCAATCACCGGCTGGAACCGCCGGTAAACCGCCAGTGAAAGCGCGCCAATGCCCCAGAGAATGGCCGCGAATTTCACCCAGCCTCCCACGTGCGGAATCGTCGTGCACAGTCGTACGATCACTACCCCCACGGTCATTCGCCCGATCAGCGGCCAAAGCTCGCTGGTCCGCCCCATCAGCCACTGTCCAATCAGTGCGCCCACGATGATCTGCGCGAAATACAGCGACGCATACCACAGGAATAGCGTTGAGATTCCGATGAATATCCCCACCACGGTGATGCACGCAATACACGCCGCGATCGGCACGCCAAACAGTACCAGCACACCCAAGCCCGCCGACGCGCCGTAGTGCTCCGCCGATTTCACAGCGTCTTGCGAGAAATTCGGCATCGCAGCGAACAGCACCAGCCCAAACAAAATAAACGCCGCAGCCCAAATAACCTGCCAGACGTAATAGTGCACCGTCCGGTAGTCATCACCGTGCTTCATCTTTTTAAAATGAACGGGTGAAGCCAGTTTGGCTCCGGAGGAAACTTGCGGCTCTTTGTCTCCCGTGAAATCAATCGGGCCGCTGACTTCGGCGGACGAATCGATAATCAACTCCCCGCTCTTGATCTTTGCTGAACCCTTAATCGCCCCCGTGATGGTGATCTGCCCGCCCATGGCCAGAACATCGCGGCCCACATGTCCATCGATGGATTCATGTCCGGTAAAGGAGGTGATGCTCCCGCCGATCTTGGCGTCGCGGTCGATGTTCACGTCGCCGCCGAATATCATGAGGTTGCGGCCGACCGTTCCTTTCAAAGTCAGGTTTCCCGCGTAGCTTCGGATATTTCCGTCCACGTGGCCCGGTATCCGCAACGTTCCCGACGAGGAAATCACATCGCCCAGAACATGGCCGGATATTTCGACGTCCCCGCCCGCTACCACCAAGTCACCTTCGATGGTGCCTTCCATGCGGATTCGTCCTCCGGCAGCGAACAAATCAGTGTGGATGACCTCGTCTTTCGCGATCGTCAATCGTTCCTCGTGGCGAAGCTCCGTCGCCGACGCTCCCGTCGGCATCGCCAGCACGGTGCACAATCCCGCGAAGACCAGCGCCAGCGCCGAACCGCGCCGGAGCCGACGGCGGAAGAACATGGCTCCCAATCCCGCCAGCGTCACCATCGCCAGCACCTCGAGGAGTGTGATCATGGATTGCCATCCTTTCCACATTGCGCCCTGAAAGATCAGCAAGCTCAGCAGGTTCGACCCCCCGAATCCCGCTTGCTCCAGTTGCGTTTCCCAGGGCAGGACATATCCGGTATAAAGCGCGTAGGCTCCCGTTGCCGCCAGACCGAAAACTAATCCCCAAATCCATTGCATGGACTTGCGCGCCCGTTCTTGAAATTGCGCCAGTCGCGAGGGCAATGGCTCGTCTTCTTCCAGCATTGCGCGAGTCAGCAAGCGCGATTCACGTTCCAGCGCCCGCAGCAACGTGCGGCAGGTGTCGCATTCCTGAGTGTGCGCGGAAACTTCCAGCCCACGGGCGCGATCCAGTTGCCGCTCGATATAAAGCAAGAGCGTCATTTCGTCCAGATGCTTCACTTTTTCTCCCGGCTTTTCGCTCATGAAGCCCCTCCCGCCGCCAGCGCTGCATTGCCTTCCAGCGCTTGCCGCAGTTCGTGCCGGGCACGCAAGAGCACCACGCCCACGAAGGCGCGCCGCACTCCCAGCGCATCCGCAATTTCGTCGTAGCTCATGTCTGAGTAATAGCGCATCACCAGCGCCATGCGCGCGCGTCCGCCCAGTTTTTCCAGCGCCTTGCGCACTTCCTCGCTGCTGCGCTGTTCGATCAGTTGATCCAGTTGGCTGGGGTCCGGATGCTCTAGTGGGACGTTATCGAGATCGTCCGTTTCCTTGTCCTGGCGAATCTTCCGCCGCCGCAAAATATCCCAACAGTGGTTCGCTGCCACTTTGTAAAGCCAGGCGGAGAACGACCGCGTCGTATCGTACTGCACCAGCTTGCCTTTCAATTTCATGAAAATTTCCATCATGGCGTCTTCGGCATCTTCCCGTGTCGGCAAGGCACGCCTGCAGAACCGGAACATCGCGGGTGCGTAATCCCGGTAAAGTTCGCCCCAAGCCTCGGCGTCACCCGCCCTGGCACGGGCAATCGCCTCCGTCGGTTCCTTGATTCCCGGCGCGCTCATCCGGCCTGGTCTCAGCGTTTCCATAGACTAGTACGCGCAAGGACCTGCAAATATTACACATTGCAAATCCCGCCCCGCTAATACTTGTACCCCTAAACCCTCTGTATTCTTGCCTTTACACCCCAGCTCGATGTCCCGAAGCCCCGATCTTTGCTCTTTCGGCCCCTTCCAGCAATATTGCTGGAGGTTTTCCGCGTCGGGCCCGCCTTCCCATGCGGCCGCTCTTCCTCCTAAAGTTAGTCAAAGTACAGACAGACGCCAGCGACAAATCGAGCCTAAGTGCCAGCACTCTATCAGACTAGCCACCCAAGCTAAAGTCGAGCCTGCCATCTCAACGGAGTCACAGGAAAATCTGTCGTGGCGTGCGTGGTGAAGGGCGGGTGATTTGGCTTACTGATTGCCGATCCGGCTGATTTCTCTTTGGATCGCCAGTTTGTCGAGACTCGAAAGAGGCAGGCTCAGGAATAAGCTAATCTGGCGTTCCAGGAGCATGTAAGTGTCGCGAAACGCGCGTTCGACTTGCTCCTGCGTGCCTTGAGTCGCTCCCGGATCGGCAACGCCCCAGTGCGCCGTCATTGGCTGCCCCGGCCAGACCGGGCAAGTTTCCCGCGCCGCGCTATCGCAAACGGTGAAGACGAAGTTCATCTTTGGCGCGCCGGGTTTTGCGAATTCCTCCCAACTCTTGCTTCGCAAGCCATCTGTCGGCAAATGCGCTCGGCTGATCTGCTGCAGCGCCTCGGGACTTACAACTCCTCGAGGGTGGCTCCCCGCGCTGTAAGCCGTGAAAAACGGCTTGCCCTTGCCGTTGAGAATCGCCTCGGCCATGATCGAACGCGCCGAGTTCCCCGTGCACAGGAACAGAACGTTGTAGTGTGCCTGCATTGTCGTCGTCGTTCAGCAAGATGCCAACAGAGCGGACCTGTCATTCTGAGGCATCCGACGAGGATGCCCGATCGAAGATTCCGGCTCCTGTCGGAAAGAATCTCAACTTCAAACGTTCAGCAACTTAATGTTTGGACGCGGTGCGCAAGCTCTCTCGCTCTCACTGGCAGCACGTCGGCGCGCAACAGGCGTCCGTCTTTTTTGTGGACTTCGCTTTCGTCGCGCGCACAAACGCGCTCATGAATTTTCCATCCACTTGCGACGCGAGCGCATCCACATCCAGCCCTTTTTCGGTGAGGAACTCGCGCGCGTCTTCCACGCGGTAAATGCGCGTCGGCTCAATCTCCACCTGCTCGAAACCAGCGGACGCGAGCTTGTCGCGATACTCGTTTTCTTCGAGCGCTCCCGCCACGCACCCTACCCACAGCAATACGTTTTGCCGGATCTGCGCATCCACTTCCCCGCGCGTCACCACGTCGGAAACGGCCAGCCGTCCGCCCGGCTTGAGCACGCGAAATGCCTCTCGCAACACTTGGTCCTTGTCGGCGGAAAGATTGATCACGCAGTTCGAGATGATCACGTCCACCGAATTGTCCGGCAGAGGAATGTGCTCGATCTCTCCGCGCAAGAACTCGACGTTTTCGGCGCCCGCCTTGCGCTTGTTCTCGTTCGCCAGCGCCAGCATTTCATCCGTCATGTCCAGCCCGTACGCTTTGCCTGTCGGTCCAACACGCTTCGCGGAAAGCAAAACATCGATCCCTCCACCGGAGCCGAGGTCAAGAACGACTTCACCCGGGTTTAATTTCGCGAGCGCGGTTGGGTTCCCACAGCCAAGCGAAGCTTGCAGCGCTTCCCCCGGAACTTGCTGCATTTGCGTCGCGTCATAGAGATTCGAAGTGATTGGATCGCAACCTGACCCGCTTGCGTCTGCCGTTCCGCAGCAACTCCCGCTCTTCCCTCTTAGCGCCGCCTGCCCGTATTTTTCCTTAACTATTTCCTTGATGTCCGCTCCGTCCATGCCATCCTCCGAGTGTCTTCCGAATTTCGCATCTCGATTTCCGAATTTCCATTTTCGAATTTCGATTTTCCGCCACTCCCTACCCACACGCTTGCGCAATGTCTTCCGGCTTCAGTGCTTTGTTCCGCGTGCAGCACTCCGAATAAAGAAACTGCAGCAATTCCTGTAGCGCTTCCGTATTCGCCGTATAGCGCAAAAACGTGCTCTCGCGTTGCACGCGCACCAGATCTTCATTCTTCAGTTTGTCCAGATGATGCGAAAGCGTCGAATTCGGAATTTCCAATTCTCCCTGGATGTCCCCCACCACCAGCCCCTCGGGATGCGCCGACAAGAGCAACTGCATGATCCGCAGCCGCGGTTCCGTCCCCATCGCGGAGAACATATCCGCGTATTTCGCCACCCGCTCCGCCCGCTTCTTGTTTGACCCGTTTTCCATATTTCGATATTTGCAGAAATATGGTTGGTTGTCAACGCTTCTTTCTTTGGCCCCCAGCCGGACGAGGTTTGGTTCTCGGTTGAGGGAGATTTCCAAAGCTCACTCCCATCTTTCCCTGTTGTTAGCAAATCGAGATGTCCGCTTTTGTTAGCACGTGGTGTGTCCGCTTGCCTTTGGTTTTTCCTCCCCCTGAATCGAGAAGGGAAGACTGTTGTTGGAGCTGTGGGAAAGTGGGAATCCCGCGTCTTTTGCGGGATTCCCAAGCGCAGCGTCTTTTCCACAGCTTTCTGGCCC
>QHZD01000043.1 GCA_003225315.1 Acidobacteriota bacterium | reverse complement strand
TTTCGCCTTCCTTTCGCTTTTGAGCGCCCTTCCATTTGCAACTTTCTGAGACAACAGGGGTTTGATACAGTGTGGCGACTATGGCCAGGTCGGACGTCCAACTAATGCTGGACGCGAAGGCGGGCGATGAACAGTCGTTCGCGCTTCTACTCCATCGCTACAGGAGTCCTCTGGTCAATTTCCTGTACCGGATGGTTCGGAACCGGGAGCAGGCGGAAGACCTGGCGCAGGAAGTTTTCATAAGAGTGTACCGCGCGCGGGAAGAGTACGTGCCGAGCGCGAAGTTCACCACCTGGCTCTTCCGGATCGCGACAAACCTGGCGTTGAATTCGCTGCGGGACAATCGTTACCAGCGCATGGAAATTTCTCTGGACGCGCCGATAACGGTGGATGCCGAAGATGGTGACGAGAAAACGATCGATGTCGCCGAAAAGCACCCGAACATCGAGCAACACTTGGTCGAAGAAGCGCGCAAGAAAATGATCCGCCATGCGATTGACAAATTGCCGGAGAAACAGCGCGCAGCGGTGCTGTTGCACAAGTACCAGGAGCTGGATTACGGAGAGATTTCGAAGATTTTGCAATGCTCGGAGAGCGCGCTGAAATCGCTGCTGTTCCGGGCGTATGAAACGCTGCGAGTGGAACTAGCTCCCCTCGTGGCGCAGCAAGCAAGGCAATAGAGGTTGGGCCAGGAAGGGAAGGACAGTCACATGAGTTGCAGCCGGATGGAAAACCGAATTTTGCCGTACGTGGACGGGCGCTTGAAGGAAGGCGAACGCCGAGACGTGGAGAAGCATCTCGCGACGTGCGCGGCGTGCCAGCTGCGCGTGAACGAATTTCGCGCGGTGAACGTATTGCTGGATGAGATGCCGGTGATCGAGCCGTCAGCGGCGTTTGATATTCGCATGCACGCGCGAGTGGCGGCGGAACCGGTGAAGCAAAGCTGGTGGGGATGGTTCGCGCCGTCGCCGCGAGTGGTACTGGCGGCGTCGATGCTGCTCCTGGCGACAGTGTGGATGGGTTCGCGTCCTGCGGATAGCTCGTTGAGCGCGGTGGACATCGACAAGATCAATCAGAACATGCAGGTGCTGGAAAATTACGACGTGATTTCGGACTTCGCACCGTTGAGCGAGTTGCCGCAGCCGGTGCAAGCGGATGACGCCGATGCGAATTCGAATCAAACCATGTAAAGGGTAATGAGACGGAAACTCCAATTCGCGGGAGGGCTGATAGCGCTGGGACTGAGCGCGGCGCTGGCTGTTCCGGCTTTCGCGCAAGGACCACGCGCGAACTGGGCGCAGAATCGGCAGGACAATAAGCCGCCCAAGCAGAGGAATCAGCCCCCTCGACAACAGTCGTCGAGACAACCGCAGAGACAAGAGCAAAGGCAGGAGCGCCGACAACAGCAGCAGGGTGCGCGCAGGGCGCAAAACGAGCGGCAGAATTCGGGCGCGAACCGCCCCCCGAGCCCGAACCCCAATCGAGCTGACATTATGGGGACGCCGAGCATCAATCCGAACCGGCCGCCGTCTGCGTATACGCCGCCACCACAGAAAAAACTTAACCAACTGAGCCCGCAAGAGCAAAGAAAGGTTATCGAGAACTATAACAGGCAAAGAAATCTGTCTCCGGCAGACAGACAAGAAATCAAAAAGCGCGAGGAAACATTCAGCAGGTTGACGCCGGAACAGAAGGATCACGTCCGGAATGATTTGGCGCCGAAGTGGAAGCAGCTTCCTCCGGACCGGCAGCGGGCGATTCAGCAGAGGCTGGGGGTATTGCAGAATATGCCGGAGTCTGCGCGCAATCAGCACCTGAATGACCCGAATTTCACGCGGGGCATGAGCGAAGAAGACAAAGCCATGCTGCGCGATTTGAGCCACTTGCACGTGGGCGCGCCAGACCCTCCCAACGAATAGCGCCGCCCTTTCTCCGAGAGACAATCTGGATCGGGTTCTCCTTTTGATTGCGTTGACAACGTATCTCCTCTCGCGGCATCGTGACTAGTTCACGGCGTTGGCATCCAACGAGTGGAGGAAGAATATTTTGAACAGTGACCGCACCGCGGTCAGCACGGCCGTGCCCGCGCGCTTTCCGGCCCCTTCTAGGCGCTTCCGCGCCATGCAGCACCGCAATTTCCAACTTTTCATTGCCGGACAACTCATTTCGCTGATTGGCACGTGGATGCAGACGACGGCGCAGCTCTGGCTCGTCTATAAACTAACCGGATCCGCGGCGTTACTCGGAGTGTTCGGCTTCGCGAGCCAGGTGCCCATGCTGTTTCTGTCCTCGATCGGCGGCTACGTTGGCGACCGGTACGACCGGCATCGCGGCGTGATTGCAACCCAGACAATCTCGATGATTCTGGCGTTTGCGCTGGCGGGGCTGACGCTGACGAAATTGATCAACGAGTGGGAATTGATTGTCGTCGCGTTTCTGGTCGGAATCGTGAACGCGTTTGATGTGCCGATACGGCAGGCGTTTCTGGTGCACATGGTAGGGAAGGAAGATCTGCCGAACGCGATCGCGCTGAATTCCTCGATTTTCAATGGTGCGCGGGTAGCGGGGCCGGCGATTGCAGGGTTTGCGATTGCCTGGGTGGGAGAAGGGTGGTGTTTCTTTCTGAACGGATTGAGCTTTGTGGCGGTGATCGTGGCGTTGCTGATGATGCGGATCGAGCGGAGGGAGATTAAGCCGAGCACGGATTCGCCGCTGCGGAGTTTTGTGCAAGGATTCCGGTTTGCAATGAGTGACCTGCCAATGCGGTCGGCGTTGCTGCTCCTCAGCGTGCTGAGCCTTTTTGGTTTGCAATACTCGGTGTTCATGCCGATTTACGCGCAGGATATTTTGAAGGGAAACGCGCGGACGCTGGGATTGCTGATGAGTTCGGCGGGAATCGGGGCGGTGCTTGGCGCGCTGCACTTCGCCGCGCGGACACATTACAAGGGGCTGGCGCGATGGATTGCTGCAACTTCGACGACCTGCTCGGTGTGCCTGATTCTCTTTTCGCAAGCGAAGACATTCTGGCTGTGCGTTGCAGTGCTTTTCGTGGTGGGATCTGCGGCAACATCGCAGATGGCGGCAACGAACACGTTGATTCAAAATCGAGTGCCGGATGAGCTGCGCAGCCGCGTGATGGCGGTTTACGCAACGATGTTCATGGGCGTGCAACCGATCGGCGCGTTGCTCGCAGGCGGCGTCGCGAAACGGATTGGAGCGCCATACACGCTGACAGCGTTTGGATCGCTGGTGCTGCTCGGGAGCCTGATTTTCATCGTGCGAGTGGTCATGAGACTGAGAGAAACGCAAGCCGCGCCGGCGGATTAGGCAGGATTTGGCCGGTAGAGCCAGGAAGGCCGAGTGGGCGGCTCGTTGGCGGGGGGTGCCTCGGCTATGTAAGGGCCGGCAATCCCCGGTGCTACAGAAGCGGGAGCAAGATTCACGGCCGCAAGAATCGCGTCGACTTTGGGGCGCAGCGGCGCGAGCGAGCAGACCGGATCAGTGGCAGCGGCATCTCCTGCGAGGAGCGATGCCTGGCACCGGCAGCCGCCGAAGTCCTGCTCGCGTCGGTCGCAAGTCTTGCAAGGCTCCTGCATCCAATCTTCACCGCGGAATTTCTGGAATGCGGCGGAGCGTTCCCAGATTTCGCGCAGGCCATGGTCTTTCACATTTTCAAACGCGAGGCCGGGAATCACATGTGCGGCGTGGCAGGGAAGCGCGTCGCCGCTTGGCGCAATCAGCATTAGCTTGCGTCCCCAGCCCCCCATGCAGGGCTTGGGGTATTTTGCGTAATAGTCGGGGACGACGTATTCGACGCGAATCCTGCCTTCCAGGCGTTGCTGCTCGCGTTTGATTACGCCGATGGAGCGAGCCAGCTGCTCGCGCGTGGGCAGTAGAGTTTCGCGATTGGCGAACGCCCAGCCGTAATACTGGACGTTGGCGAACTCGATGCGCGTCGCGCTCGAAGTTTCTGCAAGAGCCACCATCTCTTCGAGTTGATCAATGTTGCGGTGGTGGATGACGAAATTGAGCGTCAGCGCAACGCGATGTTGCTTGACCCATTCGAGGACGCGGAGTTTTTGCGTGTGGGACTTTGTGCCGGAGATTTCGTTGGAGAGTTCTTCGCGCGCACCTTGGAAGCTGAGTTGAATGTGATCGAGGCCGGCAGCGACGAGCGCAGCGAGTTTCGATTCATCGAGAGGCAGGCCGGAAGTAATCAGATTGACGTACAAGCCGGCCGAGCGCGCGGCACGGACGAGATCGACAATATCGATGCGGGCGAGAGGTTCGCCGCCGGTGAAGTCGGCTTGGAGGACGCCGAGACTGGCGGCTTCCTGAAAGACGCGAGACCACGATTCGGTGGAGAGTTCGGTGGAGCGGGATTGCAATTCAAGGGGATTCGAGCAGTAGACGCAATGGAGCGGGCAGCGGTGGGTGAGTTCGGCAATCAGTGCCAGCGGATTGGAAATAGTAGATGTCATCGCCAAATCGAAATGCGGTCGCGAACGGATCGGGACCACCAGAACTCAACCGATGCCAGCAAGCCGGCGCTACACCTCGAAATCGAGAGCGCGTTCCTTTTGCAAAAGAGCGAGATAGCCGAGGATGTCCTCTTCCACTTTTTGCGCTTGCGCCTTGGAATAGATTTGCTGCAGCTCGGAAACAATTTGCTGGACGGTATGCTTGCCGTCGCAACGCTGAACGATTTCGAGGCTGGGGCCGTTCAGGCGCAGAGCCCGCTCAGGCATTTGCAGGATGCGCTGCTGATTGTTTTCGCTGAGGCGGCAACCAGGAGCAAGGCGCGGACGGCTGCTTAGTTCACGGGCGGTCATCTAAGTCCTTAAAGATTCTTTCGCCGGTTGGAAAGCGCCCGGCGGCGGCCAGCCGGGATTCACATATGCAAAATAGAGCGCGTCGAGCTGAGCCCAAAGAATGTCACATTTGGCTCGGAGAGCGGCGTGGGCCAGATCCTGTTCTCCGCGGGTGCGGGCGTGTTTGACGACCCAGGCGAGCGCGAAATCGGCGTCTTCGGGAGCTTGCGTGAGGCGACCGGTGAAATAGTCGAGGCCGCCAGAGAGCCAAGGGTAGTGTTCGCGCAGACGATCCATACGGAGGACGATCAACTTTTTCGAGAAAAGTTCGGTGAGGGAGGAAGCCACCGCCTCGAGGTGCGAGCGCGTGGATACGAAGTCAACGTACGCCTGGACGGCGAAACGCGTCGCCGGGAGAATGCCGTCGCCGCGGAGTGCGTGTTCGCGGGATAGGCCCGTGGTTTCAACAAGACGCAGCCATTTTTCAATGCCACCAGGCTTGGTTCCGTCACCATCATGATCGAGGATGCGTTTGCGCCAGACGAGGCGAAACCCGGGATCTTCACTGCGCGCCAGAATTGCCGCGTCCTTGATAGGAATACGGCTCTGATAGTAGTAGCGATTCAGCGCCCACGCCTGAAGTTGGCCGCGCGTAAGCTTGCCTTCATGCAGGAGCAGGTGAAACGGATGCTTGTGGTGATAGCGCTCTTCGCCAATGGCATGGAAGCCGGCGATGAATTCCGCTTCCGAGAGCAACGGCTTTTCGCGCGAACTTTGGACGGAAGAAGTCATAGGTTGAACTCCATTCCATCATAGGCGATTTCCCATCCGGCTTCACGCGCGGCGCGGTGCTCGGGGCTGACTTCATTCAATATTGGGTTCGTATTGTTGATGTGGATCAGGACCTTGCGCCCTCTGGCAGACTTCGGATACTGGTCCATTAATCCGCCCGGACCGGAAATCGGCAAGTGGCCGATTTGCCGAGCTGTTTTCTTGCTACGGCCTGTTTGGAGCAACTCGTCGTCGCTCCAGAACGTGCCGTCGATCAGCACCAGGTCGCTCGATTCGGCCCACCTCTTCCATTCGGTGTTGCGACCGGGCAGCGTCGGCGCGACGAAGACGCGCTTCCCAGCGAACTCGAAGGCCAAAGCGATGACCGCCTCTTGGGCGGGCAGCGTGGCTCGCAGTTTCCTACCGATGTAATCCGGATACTCTCCACCGAGGGATACGGCGTGGGCGGTGAATTGCGGAACTGCGTCTGGATTGTGCTTCTTCTCCCAGTTCACATGAGAGGAGAACGGAAGAGAAAACCATTGCACTGGCGGGCTCGCGCGGCCCAGGACTCGGAAGATGGAATTCTCTTCCGACAAAATACTCCGGATAGCTGGCATGGAGAAAACTTTGAACGCCTGGAACTCCCGCAAGTGCAGCAAACCCATAAGGGCGTCGACATCGGCGCTTTGCAGATAGACATCCATGATTGCAGTGGAAGACCGCGTGTTTGGGAAAGGAGCTAGCTCGGGCGTAGCAACGATTTGCCAGCGAAGGTCGGGGGAAGCGTTAATGAGAGTCCAATAGGCGCGAAGCGCGTATTCAGGATCCGCCGCGATTGCGATTTGAGTTTGCGTGCGTGGGCGCGCCTTAACACTGCCGTTGCGTAGGCCGCTACAGTTTGGACAAGCACAATTCCATTGGGGAAAGCCGCCCCCGGCTGCGGAGCCGAGGACTTTTACGCGCATTCCTGCTCGTTTGCCACTGACCGCTTTGAGCGGCCAGAAAGATTAGAGCTGTGCGTTGGCGTACGAGCTGACTTCGCAGTTGAGGTTGATCTCTTCGTGCTGAGGCGTAACCCATTCCATGATTGAGACTCCTTGACGGATCCGAAAAGTCGACGACCTCGGAAGATTAGCACGACTCATTTTCAATTCAAATAGGGATTTCTACGAAGCAAAACCCGTGTCCCGGTGCGCGTGGGAGCGGCAGAGATACTAACCCCTAAGCCTAGTTAGCAAATCTTGGCGAGACCACAAGCTATGGTGTCCAGGAATGAAAATCGAACGCAAATAATTTTTCACAACTATTTTTAAAAAAATGCATGTTTCCTCTTGACAAGCACCAAAAGCAGGGTAGGATGTGGCGAAAAGTGGTAAGAAGTGGGTAGAAGTAGGGGCGGGGTAGTGGGGAATAGGGCGCTTTAGAATAAATTCAACAGGTTCCCAGATCTGTGGCGAAAGTGGAGCATTTTTGGCCATTCTAGACCACATTTTGGTGTCTGACACCGCGAAAAACGGCGTCAACATCGCCTTGGGCAGCCGCAGGACGGCTGACATTTCAGGCGGCCGCAAAATGGCCGACAGCGGGGCGCATGAAGCTGCGGGGCAACTGTCCGGCGAAGGTGGACGAGAAGGGTCGGTTGAAGATACCCGCCGTGTTTCTCGACGAATTGAAGGAGTACGGGAATCAGTTTTACATCACCAGCACCACCGGTGAGACGGCCAGGATTTACCCAATGAAGGTTTGGTCGGAGATTGAAGACAAGCTGGCGCAGATGCCGAGCACGAATCGGGCAAAGAGAAAGTTTCTGATGCGGACTAGCTATTACGGGCAGACGGTGGAGCTAGATGGCCAGGGAAGGCTGCTGATTCCTACCGTGTTGCGCGAAGCAGCGCAGACCAAGGGAGACGTGGACGTCCTTGGGAACTTGGACTACCTGGAAGTGATGAACCATACCAGAGTCTTGGATCAATTGAAGAACGAGCCGTACACGGACGAAGACGACAAGGCGCTCGAAGATTTGGGAATTTAAGGTTTTGCAAGATTGGCTGCGCCGCACACGCCGGTGCTGTTGGAAGAGGTGCTCGAATGGCTGCGAATAAAGCCGGACGGAACGTACATCGACGCCACGCTGGGAGCGGGCGGACACTCGGAAGCAATCGCGCAGAGATTGACCTCTGGGCGGATGATCAGTCTGGACCGGGACGCACAGGCGCTGGACTTGGCGCGGGAGCGGCTCAAGATCTTTGGGGCGAAAGTGACGCTGATACACGCCCCGTTCTCGAGGATTGCGGAGGTCGCGCAAGAGTTGGAGATTCCCGGGGTGGACGGGGTCTTGGCCGACTTGGGGGTTTCGAGCATGCAGCTTGATCAAGCCGCGCGCGGATTTTCGTTCCGCGAGGCTGCTCCGCTGGATATGCGGATGGACACTGCCAACGACGAACTGACGGCAGACGAGATTGTGAATCGATGGCCGGAGAAGGAAATTGCCGACCTGCTCTACCGCGAAGCCGATGAGCACGATTCCAGAAGAATCGCCAAGGCGATTGTACGAGCGCGACCCCTTAGGGACACCGCGCACTTGGCAACGACTGTGGCAGGGGCCCGAAAGCAATGGGGAAGGCAGAGACTGCATCCCGCAACAAAAACGTTTCTGGCGCTGCGGATAGCGGTGAATCGAGAGATGGAGGAACTCGGGCAGTTTCTTTCTCGGACCCCCGCCACAATGATTTCAGGAGGCCGCTGGGTGGTGCTGAGCTACCACTCGCGGGAAGACCGCCTGGTGAAGCGCGCGTTTCAAGAGGGAGAGCGGGCAGGAACGCTCCGCGTGCTGACGAAACACGTGATCCAGCCCAGCGAGCAAGAGACGATGGGCAACCCGCGTTCGCGAAGCGCGAAGCTGCGGTGTGCGGAAAGAGCGCCGGCCGCTTAGCAGCCGGCAAGGTAACGTTATGGCACGCAGGAAAAAATCATCGGCAATGACCGAGTTTCATACCGTCAAGCGGATCGACAATTCGCGCATCGTGCGCCACGTCGAGCCCGCAAAGATGCGCAGGCTGTACCGTACAGTCGCTCTCGGAGGCGTGATTGCCGCGTTTTTCATGCTGTACATCTACCAGCATTTCCGCTGCATTGATTTGAGTTTTCAGCTCGAGGACGTGAAGGCGCGGCAATCCGAGGCGGCCTCGCTGAATTCGTCGCTGAAATTGGAAATCGCCGGACTGCGCAATCCGATGCGCATTGACGTGATTGCGCGCCGCCAACTGGGCTTGACCGAGCCGCTGCCAACGCAGGTGCAAGAATACGAGGCTCCGGACGGCGCAGAAGTGGCGGCAGCGCGTTACATCCGGCCGAATCGAGCGCCGTAACCTTTTTCACTAAATGGACAGGGCTCGACAACCAGTTTGCTGTCAGAGATTTGAGCTTCAAGGCGGAGCGCTTCTCGATTTGATGTCGCCATGCCAGAAAACCGTGCTCACGCCGCCACAGGTGGCCGCATAGCGGCAGGGTCCGAACGCAACCGCCGAGCCGTCGAATGGAACAATGACCGCAAAGCAGTTAGCCGCCTGCTGATCGTTGCCTGCATAACACTTCTATGGATGACCGCCGTTTTTGGACGGCTGGGATACCTGCAACTCTTCCTTCACAGCGAATACATGGCCCGAGCGCAGCGGCAGCAGCAGCGCGTGATTGAAATCACGCCGAAGCGCGGTGCTATCTACGACCGCAACATGCACCCACTGGCGATGAGCATCCTGGTGGACTCAGCGTTCGCGGTCCCCTCCGAGCTTGGCGACCAGCAACTGGCGGCGCGGCTGATTTCGGGCGTGCTGGGGATTCCACGCGAAGTGCTGGAAGCGCGATTCGAATCTTCGCACTCGTTTGTGTGGATCGCGCGCAAGCTGCCTCCGGACAAAAAGGAAGCGGTTGAGGCGCTCAATCTGAAAGGCGTCTACTTCCAAAAAGAAAACCAGCGTATTTATCCGAAGCGCGGCCTGGCATCCCATGTGTTGGGCTTCGTCGATCTCGATGAAAAAGGGCTGGGCGGAATTGAATACGAGCTGGATGGCCAGATTCGCGGCAAGAGCGAAAAAATCATCGTAATGGCGGACGCGCGCCAGCGCTGGTTCGATGCCGGGGAAGCTCGACGCGAGCCGGGCGCAAACGTGGTTCTGACGCTCGACGAAAAAATTCAGTACATCGCAGAGCGCGAACTGGCCGCAGCGATTGCCAAAACGCACGCGATGGCCGGCACCGTGATGGTGATGAATCCGAATACCGGCGAAATTCTCGGGCTGGCAAACTGGCCGAAGTTCAATCCCAACGTGGCAAATGAGGCGCCCGCAGAAGCGCGGATGAACCGTGCAGTTACGGCGCTGTACGAGCCTGGATCCACTTTTAAGCTCATTACCTTGGCAGCTGCGTTCGATCAGGGAATTACGCGGCCAGGGGAAGTATTCGATTGCGAGAACGGAGCAGTCTACGTGGCCGGGCATCGTATTCGCGACCATAAGCCGTTTGGGATGCTGACCGTTGTCGACATTTTGGCGCAGTCGAGCGACGTGGGCGCGATCAAGATTGCCCTGCGGCTGGGAGCGCCGAAATTTTATGACTACATCCGCGCATTTGGATTTGGCCAGCCGACGGGCGTGGACATGCCCGGAGAGAGCAAAGGACTTCTGCGGCGATTGGATAACTGGTCGGCGGTCTCGATCGGATCGATCTCCATGGGGCAGGAAGTGGGCGTGACACCGATTCAGCTGATCAGCGCGGTTTCCGCAATTGCCAACGGAGGAACACTGTATAAGCCGCATGTCGTTGCGGAGTTGAGACGCGGGGGTCGCAAATTGTCCGCGGAAGCCCCGCTCGCGCCTTCTGAACCGAGAAGAGTCATTCGCCCGGAAACTGCGGCGACACTGCGCCGGCTGATGGAAGGCGTCATATTGCATGGGACAGGGCCGCTAGCGCGGCTTGATGGCTGGACCGTTGCGGGAAAGACCGGCTCAGCGCAGAAAATCGATCCGGCGACCGGCCGATATTCCCGGACGCAACTGATCGCCTCTTTTACGGGCTTTGCACCGATCAGCAACCCCGCCGTGACGATTCTGGTTTCGCTCGATTCGCCCGTTGGTCAGCACGAGGGCGGCCAGGTTGCCGCGCCGGTTTTCAAGCGAATTGCCGAGCAAGTATTGCCATACTTGGATGTGCCGCGCGATGTGCCTATTGGCCCCAGGCTTGTCCAGGCAGCGTATAGGAATCGCGACGTATCGGACAGCTCGGTCCTCGAGGATTTCACTCCCACGGATTTTTCGGAGCAGCCCGACCAACCTCCCGCGAAGTCCGCAGCAACCAACAATAGAGAGGGAAATAGCCCTGCGCCTCCGGTGACTGTGGCTGTGGATGAGGGCGGCGACATTCAGGTTCCGGATTTTTCCGGGAAGACCATGCGTGAAGTGATGGAGATGTGCTTGCATCTGGGGCTGGAGCCGATTCTGGTTGGCAGCAGTCTTGCAACAAATCAGACCCCAGGCGCGGGAACGAAGGTCCGGAAGGGCGCGAAGGTAACCGTGCAGTTCGGAACACCAGCGACAAAAATTGCGAAGCCGGACCGGAGAGTCAGGCATTAGGATGAAAATTGTATTGAGCCCAGCAGAACAGGTACGGGACGCTACCACGAACCGGGTTAACCGCCAACGAAAGCACTCTCACCGCACAAGCGCAACGGCCAGCGGAAGAAAGCTGAGCGAAGTGTTGCAAGGCGTGGAGACAACTCTGTCTGCGAACGCAAATGAATTGACTATTCAGAAGGTGGCTTGCGATTCGCGAAAAGTGCAACCGGGCACGCTGTTTTTTGCTTTGCATGGAGCGAAGGCAGACGGGAACGCGTTTATTCAGGACGCCATCAAGCGCGGCGCGGTTGCCATAGCGAGCGAAGAGAAGGCCGTCGGCAAGATTCCGCCAGGTGTGTCGTGGATTCAAGTTCGAGAAGCGCGCAAAGCTCTGGCGATCGCGGCTGCGAATTTCCTGGGGCATCCGGCGAGTGCGCTGCACCTCGTCGCAGTGACCGGCACGAACGGGAAGACCACCACGACTTCGGTCGTGGATGCGATTGTGAAGGCCTCCGGTGCAAAGACGGGACTGTTTGGGACGATTGCGTATCACACGCCGCTCGGCGACTATCCCGCGCCGAACACGACGCCGGAATCGGTCGAGCTGCAGGGATTTTTCGCCGAGATCCGCGATGCAGGCGGAAAGTACGGTGTGCTTGAGGCCAGCTCACATTCGCTGGCGATGGACCGGCTGTGGGGATGCCATTTTCAGGCCGCGGTCTTCACCAACTTGACGCGCGAGCACATGGATTTTCACAAAACGTTTGAGGATTATTTCGCTGCGAAGAAGCGCTTGTTTGAGGACACGGGGGCAGGTGCTCCAGAAGTTGCGGTGTTGAATGCGGACAATGAATTCGGCAAACGGTTGGCCGGTCTGGCGAAGAAAACGGTCACCTATGGATTGGAATCGGACGCGGACATTACCACGAAGAAATTTCAACTGACCTTCGATGGTTTGACGTTCACGGCGCAGACACCAAATGGAAAGGTGCATGTGGAATCGCGTCTGGTCGGCCGGATCAACGTTTACAATCTTCTCGCTGCTATCGGAGCAGCACAGGCGCTAGGCCTTTCGAACGAAGTCATTGAAAGCGGAATCCGTAATCTTGAAAGTGTTTCCGGACGTTTCCAACGGATCGATCTCGGGCAGCCGTTCCTCGTGATTGTCGATTATGCGCACACCGACGATGCCCTGGAAAACTTGATTCGGACGGCTCGCGAGCTCAATCCCAAGGGGCGCATCGTCACCCTGTTCGGCTGCGGCGGCGAAAAGGATCGCACCAAGCGGCCGGTGATGGGAGAAGTCACCGGCAGACTCAGCGACTTGACGATTCTTTCCAGTGACAATCCGCGCAGCGAGGATCCGCTGAAAATCATCAGCGACATCATCGTGGGACTCCAGAAAACCGCAGGCAAATATCTGATCGAGCCGGACCGCGAAAAAGCCATCGGCATGGCCATGGACGAAGCCCGCAGTGGCGACATCGTGCTGTTGGCGGGAAAAGGCCACGAGAATTATCAGATTCTTGCCGACAGAACGTTTGAATTTGACGATCGCGAAATGGCACGGCGCGCCTTGCGCGGGCGTGGATTTGAAGGACCGCGAAACGAGAACGGGAAGGACGGTCCATCGAAAGGCGAGCCGCGAGGCGGCTCAGGGTTTGGCACCTAGGGCGCTTGGGTCATAGTAGAGACGAGGGCGCTCGGGCCCGGCACGGTCGGGGCGGGCCAATAGCGGACCTCTCGAAAGGAGGAGCCCTCAAAACGTTGAGAACACAACGAGGCATTCGGTACTGGAGTAAGACGAATCCTTTGAGGAACTTATGCGGTGGACGATTGCACAGGTGGCTGACGCTTTGGGTACTCGGCCGGGGACGGGACTCAATCCCCTGGCCCGGCTGGCCGGCGTGTCGATTGATTCTCGCGCGATTCGTGCCGGAGAACTGTTCATCGCCATCCACGGACCGCGTCACGATGGACACGACCATGTGGCCAGTGCGCTGGAAGCCGGAGCCATTGTGGCGGTGGTGGCAGACGCGCAGCTTCCGCGATATGCAGATGCAATCCGAGCCCAATGCATCGCCGTGGGCGACACCTTCCTTGCGCTCAAGCAACTGGCGCGCGCGGTGCGCGAATCCTGGGGCGGGAAAATTGCCGGCGTCACGGGTTCTGTCGGCAAGACCACCACGAAGGAGATCCTGGCGGCACTGCTGGGCGCGAAGCTGCGGGTTCTGAAGTCGGAAGGGAATTTAAATAACGAGTACGGGCTGCCGCTAACGCTGTTTCGGTTGGAGGAAACGCATCAGGCGGCCGTGCTGGAAATGGGGATGTCGCGCCGCGGCGAGCTTGCGCGGCTGGCAGAAATCGCGCGGCCGGACGTTGGAGTAGTAACGCGCGTTTCGCCCGCGCACCTGGAATTTTTTGCATCCGTGGATGAGATTGCGCTAGCGAAGCGCGAACTGATTGAAGGGTTGAATGGACACGAGTCGACCGCGGTGCTCAACGCGGACGATGCGCGCGTCGCCGCGTTTGGAGCGTTCGCGCCCGGCCGCGTGTTGACGTATGGCATCGAGAACACAGCATTCTTCATGGCCAGGGAGATCGAAGACCGCGGAGCGTTGGGAACAGCGTTTGATTACGTTAGTCCGGAGGGGCGCGTTCGGCTGGAGCTGAATGTTCCTGGGCGTCACGCGATCGCCAACGCGCTGGCGGCCCTGGCGGCAGCAAGCGTGTGGGGCATCGGCGCAGCGGAAGCGCAGGACGTGTTTCGGTCGCTGCGCGCGCCGGCGATGCGCGGAGAATTGTTACGATTTTCGAATGGGGCGGCGCTGATCAACGACAGTTACAACTCGAGTCCTGCAGCGCTGCAAGCGATGACGGAATTGCTGGCGGCCACGCCGAATTTTCATCGGCGCATCCTCGCTGCCGGCGAAATGCGTGAGCTAGGCACGGCTTCGCCGGAACTGCATCGCGCAGCGGGGCAATTTGCGGCAAAGACTGGGAAGGTCGATTGGATCGTCGGCGTGTGCGGCGATGCCGCGCAAATCGTGGAAGGCGCCGTTGCAGCAGGACTCCCGCGCGAGCGCTCGAAGTTTTTCGCCGCCCCGCAGGAAGCCGCCGAATTTCTCGCGGACTTTATTACCACTGGCGATTTGCTGCTGGTGAAAGGCTCGCGTGGCGTAAAGATGGAGCAAATTGTGGAAGCGCTGATCGCGCGGCATGCCGTAGCCGGAGAAATCACAGGTCAGGAGGTACGCTACTGAGATGCTTTACTACCTCCTCTATGAGGTCTTGCGCAAGTACATCAGCCCGCTGAATGTTTTTCGTTACATCACGGTTCGTACCGTGTATGCAAGCCTCACGGCGATGTTCCTCGCGCTGGTCTTCGGCCCCGCGCTGATCCGCCGCCTCCGCGAACTGCAAATCGGCCAGTTCATCCGCGAGGAAGGCCCACAGGAGCACAAGAAAAAAGCGGGCACTCCCACAATGGGCGGCGTACTGATTGTTCTCTCTACCGCCGTGCCGACGCTGCTCTGGGCTGATCTCACAAACCCTTTCATCTTGCTGGCGTTGTTTGCACTCATCGGTTTCGCGGTCATCGGCTTCATCGACGATTACGCGAAAGTGTCCAAGCAGCGCAACCTGGGCCTCACGGCGAAAAAGAAAATCTATTTCCAGGTGTTCGTTAGCCTGGTAGTGGGCGTCTCGCTCCTAGTTCTGACCACGCACAGTGCGTACTCCACACAACTGATGATCCCGTTTCTCAAGCGCTTTCGCCCAGATCTCGTTTTTCACTCCTTCATGCATTCGCCACATCTCTGGCCACTGGCGTTTATTCCTTTTCTCGTTTTCGTCGGCATTGTCATCGTGGGCTCTTCCAATGCCGTCAACCTGACTGATGGGCTGGACGGCCTCGCCATCGGCTGTACGGTGATCGCCGCGGGCGCCCTGACGGTGCTGACCTATGTCAGCAGCAATTTCCGCTGGGCGACGTACCTCGACATTCAATACATCCCGAAAGTGGGCGAGCTTACGGTGTTTTGCGGCGCGCTCGTCGGCGCGTCACTCGGCTTTCTGTGGTACAACGCGCATCCCGCGGAAATCTTTATGGGCGATGTGGGCTCGCTCTCGTTGGGCGGGACCCTCGGCGTGATCGCCGTCATCATCAAGCAGGAGATTCTGCTGTTCTTCGTTGGGGGAGTTTTTGTGCTGGAAGCCTTGTCGGTGATTTTGCAGGTGGGCTCGTTCAAGCTGCGCGGCAAGCGCATCTTCCGCATGGCGCCCATTCATCATCATTTCGAGTTGCTTGGCTGGAGCGAATCGAAAGTAATCGTGCGTTTTTGGATCGCGGCGCTGGTGTTTGCGCTGTTTGCGCTGACGACCTTGAAATTGAGGTAGCAGAGTATTCTCGTTTGCGAGAGTTATGCCGAATCCGTTTGAGTTGCGGGGCAAGCGTGTGCTGGTCGTTGGACTGGCCAGGACGGGTGTGGCTACTGCGCTCTTTTGCGCTGAGCGCGGCGCGAAAGTGACTGCTACCGACGCGCGGACGGAAAACGAAATCAGCGAAGCGATTGCTCCGCTCCGAGCTGCTGGCGTAAGCCTCGAGCTGGGCGGCCACCGTGAAAATTCCTTTCTCGAACAAGATCTGATTGTTCCGAGTCCGGGCGTGCCTGCAGATGCGCCTTTGCTGCAAGCTGCCCGCGCCAAGGGGGTCACCATCTGGAGCGAGGTGGAACTCGCGGATCGTTTTCTGCGCGGACGCTTGATTGGGATCACCGGCTCGAACGGCAAGACGACGACGACTTCGCTAATCGACCACATTTTGAAGAACGCCGGTTTTTCTACGATTCTCGCCGGGAATATCGGCACGCCCTTGATCGCGCGCGTGGGCCAGACCAGCGGCGATTCCATCACTGTGGTGGAGCTAAGCAGTTTTCAACTGGAACTGATTGAAACGTTTCGCCCCAACATCAGCGTGTTCTTGAATCTCACCCCTGACCATTTGGACCGGCATCACACGCTCGAAGCGTATGGCCGAGCCAAAGCCCGCATCTTCGAGAATCAGACGGAAGCCGACAGCGCGGTCCTGAACGCGGATGATCCAGCGACCACGCCGCTCGCGCCCACCAAACCGCAAGTGTACTGGGTCAGCCGGAAGCAGCGCGTGGCTCAGGGTGCGTTCGTGCGCGGAAACGAAATTGTGTTTCGCCGCGACGGCCAGGAGGAAGCGGTGTTGCATCTCAAGGACATTCCGCTCGCAGGCGGGCACAACGTGGAAAATGCGCTCGCGGCCGTGGCGGCGGCGCGTCTTGCTGGCGCCCAACCCGAGGCCATCGCCAGGGGAATCCGCTCGTTCGCTGGGGTCGAGCACCGGCTCGAGTTCGTTGCAGAAATCGTCGGTGTCCGCTATTACAACGATTCGAAGGCCACGAACGTGGATGCCACATTAAAGGCGCTGGATGCTTTTCCCGGGCGAATCCTGATCGTTCTCGGCGGTAAAGATAAAGGCAGCGATTACACCGTTTTGCAAAAACCGTTGCGCGAGAAAGCCATTCTTGCGCTTCTGATCGGCGCGGCAGCGGAAAAAATTGAAAACCAAATTACCGGCAGCGTGGCTATCGAGCGCGCCGGAACGATTGAGCGTGCCGTGGAAATCGCTTCGCTCGCGGCGCGGCCCGGCGACGTAGTGCTGCTCGCTCCGGCGTGCGCCAGTTTCGATCAATTTCAGAATTACGAACACCGCGGCCGCGTGTTCAAAGACTTGGTGCATCAACTGGAACGGCAAGCGGCGAGTACTTCTGCAAGAGGGTGAACGAAGGTGCCGAGACGACTGGAAAATGATCGCCTGCTTTTTGGAGTGACACTGGCCTTGTGCCTGCTCGGCGCCGTGATGATTTTCAGCGCCTCTGCGGTCACCGCGCAACAGCAGTACGGACACTCCTACATTTTTCTCGCCCGCCAGGCCGCGTGGCTCTTTATCGGGATCTTGGGAATGTTTGCTCTGATGAGGACGGACTACCGTCGTCTGCGCGAGCCCGCGGTCATTTATCCCGTCGTGTGCATCGTCTTGTTGCTGCTCATCGGCACGTTTTTCCTCGACAAGTCGCATGCCACGCATCGTTGGATCAAGTTCGGCCCCATAGGGATCCAGCCGTCGGAGCTGGCGAAGCTCGCCACCATCCTCTACCTGGCCTGGTTCATGGATCAGAGACGCCGCAACAGGGCCGGCATGGAATTTTGCAAGGAAGATTTCTGGGGAACGATTTTTCCGGCGGCCGGTCCCATTCTCGTTTATGTCGCGTTGATCCTGCTGCAGCCCGACCTTGGAACCTCCATCGATATTCTCGTGGTGGCCGCCGCCATTCTGTTCGTCGCTGGACTTTCCTGGAAGTGGCTTGCAGTGGGGCTAGCAGGCGCAGTCCCTCTGGTGTATTTGCTCATCACGCAAGTCGCGTACCGGCAAGCTCGATTGATGGCTTTCCTGCATCCGGACTCCGATCCGCAAGGCGCTGGATTTCAACTTCTTCAATCGCTCATCGCTGTCGGCTCTGGCGGATTCACAGGCGTGGGTCTGATGGAGAGCAAACAAAAGCTCTTTTATCTGCCGGAAGCGCACACGGATTTTATTTATGCGGTGATCTGCGAGGAGCTGGGCTTTCTCGGAGCAATCGCTGTCATCGCGCTCTTTGTGGTCTATGGCTGGCGCGGGATGCGCGCTGCCCTCGGCGCGCCGGACGGATTCGGGCGGCTGCTCGCGCTGGGAATCACCGCGATGGTGCTGTGCCAGGCGCTGATTAATTTTGCTGTCGTGCTCGGAATGGTGCCGACGAAAGGAATTCCGCTGCCCTTCATCAGCTATGGCGGATCGAGTTTGCTGGTCATGCTCCTGGCCACCGGCGTTCTGCTGAATATTTCGCAACAGGCGGCAGAAGCGTGAGGGGCGGACCAGTCCTGTGAAATTGCTGATAGCAGGCGGCGGCACGGGCGGACATGTTTTTCCGGCGCTGGCGATTGCGCGGGAATGGCTGGCAAGAGGAAGCGAAAGGGAAGTCGTGCTGGTGGGAACAGAACGCGGGATTGAAATGAAACTGGTGCCGCAGGCGGGGCTGCCGCTGGAAACGCTGCGGGTGGCCGGCTTGAAGGGCAAAGGTGGCGCCACGCTGGTCAAGAACATTGCCATGCTCGTGCCGGCAATGCTCGATGCGCGGCGCGTATTACGCAAGCACAAGCCCGTCGCCGCGTTTGGCGTCGGCGGATATGCTGCAGGTCCCATGCTGCTCGCTACCTGGCTGGGGCGCGTACCCAACGTCATCTTCGAACCCAACGCCGAAGCCGGCTTCACGAACAAGGTCCTGGCTAGAATTTCTACACGAATCGCGACTGGCTATGAAGTTTCTGCACGCGATTGGGGCAAGAAAGCAATCGTCACGGGTTGCCCGGTGCGCCCGGAATTTTTCTCCATCACGTCGCGGCGGCTGGAAAAGCCGTTTCGGCTGCTCGTCACCGGCGGAAGCCAGGGGGCGTTGCCAATCAACCGAACATTTGTCGACTCCATGGACCGCCTCGCGGCGCGCAAGAGCGAATTGGCCATTGTTCATCAGACCGGCGAGCGCGATTACAACGCTGTACGCACGGCTTATGCGCGGCGCGAAATCAAAGCAGAAGTTGTCCCCTTCCTCACAAACATGCCGGAGCGCTTTGCCTGGGCAGACATTATTGTTTGCCGCGCAGGAGCCATCACCGCCGCGGAAATCGCCGCTGCGGGCCGCGCCGCCATCTTTATCCCTTTTGGCAGGGCGACGGACAGCCATCAACTCCGCAATGCGCAGGAAATGTTCCGCGCAGGCGCCGGCCGCCTGATTTCCGAAGCGGAACTCACGCCTGAAAAGCTGACCAGCGAAATTTTCTCTCTCCTCGACCAGCCCCAGGACATCGAAAAATTGTCTACCGCTGCGCGCGAACTTGCCCGCCCTCATGCCGCGCGCGACATTGTCAATCTCATCGAAGAGGCCGCGAACGTGCAAGCAAATCGGCAGAGGGCAACCGCATGATGGTTTCATTTCGCAATTTTCAACGCATCCACCTGGTCGGTATCGGCGGCATCGGCATGAGCGGCATCGCCGAAGTGCTCTTGACGCTCGGCTATTCCGTGTCCGGTTCCGACGTCAAACTGTCCACTATCACCGAACGCCTGCAAAATCTGGGCGCGACGATCTATGAGGGCCACAAAGCATCGAATGGAGATGGCGCGCACGTTGTGGTCACCTCTTCCGCCGTGAAGGCGGATAACCCCGAAGTTGTCGAAGCCCACAAAAATAAGATTCCCGTGATTCCGCGCGCGGAAATGCTCGCGGAGCTGATGCGCTTGAAATACGGAATCGCTGTAGCCGGAGCGCACGGCAAGACGACTACGACTTCGATTGTCGCCTCGGTGCTCGCGGCGGCGCATCTCGATCCCACGTTTGTCATCGGTGGAAAAGTCAACCAGGCCGGCACGACCGCGCGGCTCGGCAAAGGCGAATATTTTGTGGTCGAAGCGGACGAGAGCGACCGCAGCTTCTTGATGCTCGCTCCGGTGGTCGCAGTCGTCACCACCATTGATCGCGAACATCTCGACCAGTACACCTCGCTCGAAGATATTCAGGACGCTTTCATCCAATTTGTGAATCGCGTGCCGTTTTACGGTGCTGCCATCCTCTGCATCGACGAGCCGAACGTGCAAGCGATCATTCCCAGCGTGAAGCGCCCCATCATTACCTATGGAATCTCGAGCCAAGCCGATCTGGTGATCAGCGATGTAAAGCTGGAAGGTTTGGGCAGCGAGTTCCGGTTGACTTACAGAGGCGAAGACTTCGGCTTGTTCCGCCTGGCGCATCCTCCCGGCATGCACAATGTTCGCAACGCCGCCGCAGCCGCAGCCGTCGCCCTCTACCTAAACGTTCCGGCCGACCTGATCCGCGAAGGGCTCGCTAAGTTTGCCGGCGTGGGCCGCCGCTTTGACATCAAGGGGGTGGTCAACGACATCACCGTGGTCGATGACTACGGCCATCACCCCGCCGAAATTCGCGCCACGCTCGAAGCGGCTCGCGGCTGCAAGTTCAATCGCCTGCTCGTGCTTTTCCAGCCTCATCGTTACACACGCACGCAGCACCTTTGGGACGATTTTCGCAGCGCGTTCAATCAGGCGGACATCCTTGTGCTGCTCGATATCTATGCGGCGAGCGAAGCACCCATCCCGGGCGTGACCAGCGAAGCGCTGGCAACCGCCATTCGCGATGCCGGACACAAAAACGTCCACTACTTTCGCTCGATGCAGGAAGGCATCGAGTACCTGCTGAAACAAGCCCGCCCGGGAGATGCAGTCCTCACCATCGGCGCGGGCAATATCAGCCGGGCGAGCAACGAATTCATGGTCTTACTGGGAACGGAGCATCCGACGCCTCATGCGCATTCATGACCCGAGTATCGTCGGCAAACTCGCGGAGCTCCACGTCGAGCTGCAGTATGGCGCCGCCCTATCCGACCTGACTTCGCTGGGCATCGGTGGAACGACGGACCTGCTGCGCATCAAGAAGCACGAAAGCCTCCCTGACCTGCTGAGTCTGCTCGACGTGAACGACATTCCTCACAAGTTCCTCGGTGGCGGCTCGAACCTGCTCGTAGGTGATGGCGAATTGCCTTGGGTGGTTCTGCAACTTGTTCGTCCGGAGCCGGACGTCGTCCTTGATGGCAGCCTTGCGCGCGTCGACGCCGCTGCCGACCTTGGCCGCATGATCACCTTTTGTGCCAAGAACGACCTCGGCGGAATGGAAGGGCTCATCGGTGTTCCGGGCACGGTCGGGGGCGCTCTGCGCATGAATGCCGGCGCGTATGGCATGCAGATCGGCAACTATGTCCGGGAAGTGACGCTCTACCGGTCGGCCAGCCGGAAGGTCGAAATCCTCCGGGGTGATCAAATTTCTTTCGAATACCGCCACACTTCTTTTGCGCCCGATGATATGATGCTCGCAGTGATATTGGAACTACCCTCCAAACCGTACAAAGAAATTCTAAAAGGGATTCGTATCTGCAACGAAAAACGGCGCTCGAGCCAGCCGCTCGGTCAGAAAAGCGCCGGCTGCATCTTCAAAAACCCTCCAGGGGCCTCCGCGGGCCGCATGATTGATGAATTGGGACTCAAAGGTCTGTCCGTGGGTGACGCCCAGGTCAGTGATCGTCATGCCAATTTCTTTGTGAACGCCGGCCATGCCTCTGCCAAAGACATGCTGGCGCTAATTGCCGGCGTGCGCGAACGCGTGCAGAAAAGTTTTGGTGTCAGCCTTGAAAACGAGGTGGTCGTTTGGAACGCGTGAAGGCCATGCAGCGCAATGCGACTGCGGCGAGGGACGCCGACTCCTACCGGCCTGAGCTGGTTGCCGACGAGGAGCCGCGTTACCTGCGCCGCCAGAAGCCGGTCGAAATCCGCCGCAAAAAATTCACCGGGCGGGGCTGGCCGTTCTACCGGCGCGTGCTGGTCGTAAGTATTGCTGGTGTGGTGAGTATGACGGCGGCCTATTACGGCGCGCAGTTTCTCTTGTATTCACCCAGCATGCTTCTGCTAAAGCCGGATCAAATTGAACTGACCGGCAATCACATTGTCAGCCGCGAAACCGTTCTCCAGCAGTTTGTTCACGACCGCAACCGCAGCGTATTGCTCGTCTCTCTAGAGTCTCGCCGTAGCCAGTTGGAACAGATTCCCTGGGTCGAATCCGCTAGCGTGCAGCGCATCCTGCCGAATCGTCTCCGCATTGAGCTGACCGAGCGCACTCCCGTCGCTTTTGTTCGCAACGGCAACGAACTCGCGCTAATCGACGCGCATGGCGTCATCCTCGACCGCCCGCGCGGCGAAGAATTGCATTTTCCGATCGTCACCGGCGTCTCGGAAGAATTGCCGCGCGACCAGCGCGAAAAGCGCATGCAGGCGTACGAAGAATTCATCAAGGCTATCGACCTCGTGCGCTCCGGCTCGTCCGATCGCGTGAGCGAAATCGATCTCTCCAATCCCAAGGATTTGCGCGTGGTGATGACTGGCCTCGCGAACCCCAGCGATTCGCAGGCCGTCACCATTCATTTCGGTTCGGGCGAGTTCACCGGCAAATTCAAAATGCTGATCGACAATTTTTCGCAGTGGCAGGCGAATGCCGGCCGAGTCCAGTCCATCGATTTGCAGTATTCGCGGCAAGTGGTCGTGAATCCCGATACCAGTCCGGGCACGGCCGTGGCTAGGAAAAAATAGCTTCATCGCAGGAGCGGCAGCTTGGCGAAGAAAGACAAATACCTCATCGGGCTGGACATCGGCAGCACAAAAACTTGCGTATTAATCACGGAAATCGATGGCGACCTTGTGAAGTTTCTGGCTCTTGGCGCGGCAGAGTCCAAGGGGCTTCGCAAAGGCCTGATCGTCAATCTTGATTCCACCGTGAGCTCCATCCGCCGCGCGGTAGAAGAAGCCGAAAGCGTTGCCAACGTGCCGGTGGAAGAAGCTCTAGTTGGCGTCGCCGGCGGCCACGTGCGGGGGGTCAATAGCCGCGGCGGCATCACCTTGGGCCACCGTCCGCGTGACATCGAGCGCGAAGACGTGCGCCGCGCCGTCGATGCCGCCCGCAACATCACTCTTCCCGAAGACCGCGAAGTCCTTCATGTTCTTCCGCACGAATTCATCGTGGATGCGCAGAACGGCATACGTGACGCCATCGGCATGGTCGGCCAGCGCCTGGAAGTCAACGTCCATCTCGTGACTTCCTCTGTCGCCGCTACGCAGAACCTCGTCACCGCCGCGAACAAAGCGGGCATCCTCATCACCGACACCGTTCTCGAACCGCTCGCCTCCGCGGAATCCTGCCTCACCCAGGACGAGCGCGATCTCGGCTGCTGTTTGTTAGACATCGGCGGCGGCACCACGGAATTGCTCGTCTTTGGCGGGGGCGTGGTTCGCCATAGCAGCGCCGTTCCGATTGGCGGCGATCACTTCACAAATGATCTCGCCGTCGGTTTGCGCACGCCGATTCCTGAAGCGGAAAGGCTCAAGCGCCGCCACGGCTGCGCCGCTTCCGCTTTTATGAAGGGAAATGGCGCCATCGAAATTGCCAGCGTCGGTGACCGTCCGCCTCGGACCATCTTCGCGCATATGTTGACGGACATCATCGAGCCGCGCGCCATGGAATTGCTTTCGCTGATTCGCGACGACCTGCAGCGCGCCGGCCTAGACGGCCAGCTTCCCGCAGGATTTATCCTGGCGGGCGGCGGCGCGCGCCTCCATGGACTCGATGAACTCATCGAGCAGTCTTTCCATCTGCCGGTGCGGGTCGCGGAACCCAAAGGCTTGGCTGATCTGCCGGAACAGGTGGCGCAGCCGGAATATGCAACCGTAGTGGGGCTCGTTTTGTGTGGCGCGAAGGCGCGGCGCTCTGCGCCCCAGCGCGCGGGAAATCTCGTATCCAAATTGAAAGCCATGTTCGCCGGCGCCTCGTGACCCTGCCCGAGAGCTGCCAGCGGACTTGGAGAAGGTTGGGGAAAATATGACGACGAGAGAAGCAGGAATTCGCATGAGCTTCAGCGAGGAGCTGCAGCCGGCGAAGATCAAGGTCATAGGTGTCGGCGGGGGCGGGTGCAACGCGGTCAATCGCATGATTCGCGCCAAGCTCGAAGGCGTGGAATTCATCACCGCGAACACCGACCTGCAGGCGCTGAAACTGTCGCAAGCGCCGGTCAAACTTCAGCTCGGGGCGAAGCTCACCAAAGGACTCGGCGCGGGCGCCAATCCCGAAGTCGGCCGGAAAGCCGCGCTAGAAGACACGGAAAAAATTATCGAAGCGCTCGAAGGCTCGGACATGATTTTCATTACCTCCGGCCTTGGCGGAGGCACCGGCAGCGGCGCTGCGCCTGTGGTCGCTTCGCTCGCCAGCGAATTGGGGGCTTTGAGCGTGGCTGTGGTAACGAAGCCCTTCGCTTTTGAAGGCAAGCGCCGCATGATGCAGGCCGAGCAAGCCCTCCAGGAACTGATCGGCGCCGTTGACACCGTCATTGTCATCCCCAACGAGCGCTTGATGGACACCGTCGAACGCGGCACCAGCTTCTTCGACGCCTTCCGCATCGCCGACGACATTCTTCGCCAGGCCGTTCAGGGCATCTCGGACATCATCACCGTGCCCGGCATCATCAATCGCGACTTTGCCGATGTGAAAGCGATAATGCACGGCCAGGGCTACGCCGTGATGGGCACTGCCGTCGCCACTGGAACGAACCGCGCCGTGGACGCCGCGAACCGCGCCATCGCCAGCCCTTTGCTTGAGGACAATACCATCCAGGGCGCGCAGGGCATCCTCATCAACATTTCCGGAAGCTCGAGCCTCACGCTTCATGAAGTCCACGAAGCGTCGAGCGTCATTCAAAAAGCCGCGCACGAGAATGCCAACATCATTTTCGGCGCCGTGCAGGATGACAACATGAAGGACTCCGTGAAGATCACCGTCATTGCGGCCGGCTTTAAGGACGCCAACAAGAAAAACATCCATCAGAAGCAATCGTTTTTGCCCAAGACCTGGAAGGCCGGCCGCGAAATGCCGGATATGCCAGTGCAGCAGGATTTGCCGAACGTCGTCCACCAAGTCCAACAGCGGGGTTCGGGGTTTGTACTTACAAACCCCGAGTCGAATAGCGTCCGCGAAGTCAGTCAGGACGTGCCGTCCGACGATCTGGACGTTCCGACATTCCTCCGCCGCCAAGCCCAAAAAGCCTAGAGCAAGCTTTCGGCGAGTCCGGAACCTTGACTTGAACTGAGATGTGCCCTAGGATTTTGGGCGTCTGATGCTTCCTCCGTAGGCAGCGATCTATGAGCCACGGCTCGCGCATTCTCGTCGTGCTGGCCATCGCAATGGCACTTCTGGCCCCAGTCACGGTGGCGCAGAAGCCCCCGGCCCCCGCGCCTCCGCCTCCCGCACCACCAAGCCGTCCTACGAATTCCCCTCCCCCGAGTTCGGTGGCAAATCAACCGACAGGGGATCTCGTGATGTTTCTTCGAGGACGAGTTGCAACCAACGACGGCACACCTCTTCCCAACAATGTGTTGGTTGAGCGGGTTTGTAACAACAGGGTGCGTCAACAGTTGTATGCATCTCCTCACGGCGATTTCAGCATGCAATTGGGATCGCGGGCTGATTCTTTCGTTGACGCTAGCGGCGACCCGGGTCTGCAATCTGGCGCGGCTCGGAAGGACTCCGATATGGGAATTCCACGACGCGAGTTGGCGAATTGTGAGCTGCGAGCCTCGGCTTCTGGTTTTTACCCCAGTGTCATGAACCTTGTGGGGGATCTCGTTACTCTCGGCGGCAGCCTTGACGTGGGCGCTATCGTGGTGCAGAGAGCTGCAAAGGTTGAGGGCATGACCCTGAGCGCCACTCCCTACAAAGCACCCAAAGATGCCAGAAGAGCCTATGAGAAGGGCCTAGAGGCCGAGAAGAACGGCAAACTTGCCAATGCACGCAAATATTTTGAACAGGCAGTGGAGATCTACCCCAGTTTCTCGAACGCCTGGTTTCAGTTGGGTACTGTTTTACAGAAACAAAACCAGAACGACGCGGCTCGCACCGCGTATACCCAAGCCACGGCCATCGATACTAAGTTCCTGCGGCCGTATCTGTCGCTCGCGCTAATGGCTTACCAGGCAGAAAATTGGCCGGAGGTCCTTAAACTTACTGGTCACATTTTGGATCTTGATCCGTTTAATCAGCAGGCCGCCGCTGGTTACATGTTGGATCTCGATCCATTGGATTACACCGAGGCCTATTTCTATAACGCGGTCGCGAATTACAAGCTCAACAAGATCGAAGACGCTGAAAAAAGCGCGCTCAGGGCTGAACACTTGGACCTGCGCACTCATTTTCCGCACACGCATCTCTTGCTCGCTGAAATCTCTGCCCGAAAAAACAACTACGCCATGGCGATCTTGGAAATGCAGACTTATTTGGAGTTAGCTCCGCATGCGACAGACGCGGATCAGGTTCGGGAGCAGTTGGCAAAATTGCAGAAACTGAACGGCTCGGTGTCAAGTAGCCAAAAATCCGATAAGAACTGAGTATCGGCATTCGCCCGCAACCGCTTCAGCCAGTGCGGGCCGCGACTAATGCGGTGTCGCGCCTTCGATCGGAGCCACCTTCGACTGTGTGCCGCTCTGAAGGTTCACACGCGCTCCGAACTGGATGAGCTGGGTTTCCCCGGGGCCCTGGAAAAAGGTGAACCCCGGGCGATCCTTCCAGGCCTGCGGCCCACCCAGCCTGATCCCGTGCTGCAACGTCACGTCGTGAATCCTCGTGACCAGGGCTTCGTACTCCTTGTCGCCCTGCCGGTGTCCGGAAAAATTGCCTAGGTCCGTGCTGGCCGCGAAGATCACGTCGATCCCAGGTACCGATGCAATCTTCTCGGCGTTCTCTACGCCGATGGGAGTCTCAATCATAATCACCACCACCATGTTTTCATTCGCGGTCTGGCGGTAGTCATTTCCCCACAAAGCCCCATACTGCCCATTGCCCTGGCTGCGCCGTCCCTCGGGCGGATACCTGGACCACTTCACGGCTGCCTGGGCTTTCTCTACCGTATCGACCGTCGGAACGATAATCCCAACAGCGCCGATGTCCGTCGCTTTTTGGATATCACTCTCTGTCGCGTCCGGGACGCGAATAAATGGCATCGCCGAAGCTCCCCTGCAGGCCCAAATCATTTTGGCCACGTCCTCATACGTGAGGGGACTGTGCTGCATCTCGATCCACAGGAAATCGTATCCGGCATTCGCCATGGCGCAATAGATATTCGGGTCGGGAGAGAAAACGGTGGCGCCGATAATGTGCTTGCCTTCTTTGAGCTTCTGCTTGGCGGTGTTGTAAAGCCTCGCCGGCGCTTTTTGCTGTGGGGCTTGCGCCCTTCCGGGGGTCATCCAGCACGAAACCATACAAATCACAGTGAATGTGGCCACTCGCTTTGCTCGCATCGGCTCCTCCTTGGACAGAAGAGTCATTTCGCGCTCCCGCAAAAATTTATACCGACTTAATCGGAAACTCTCCCCTTGATCCCAGAAGTTTTTCCCCAAGAAGTTTTTCCAGGACGTGTCCGCCCCATATGCTATAATGTCTTCAGGTCAAATTGTGATCTGTAAAGACTGCGGCAGCTTCCGTTGCCGCAGTTTTGTTTCTAGAGCCGAAATTTTTCCGAGGCTTCCCGCACCCTTGGTTCCAACGTAAAGGAATCGACGACGGCCGCTAAGGATGTCGGCGCAGGGTCTTTTAGAAAGACAGTTGCAAACCACTCTAGGGGCACTCCTTGCCTAACCCTTGTGCAATCAACGCTGACGAGAAAAGCTTGCAGCGCAACACGGTACGTACGCTATGTCGTCTGGCAAACGTAACCTCGGCCCTTTAGAATCAATCAGTTACGAAATGCTTTTTGTGTAAGTC
Organism: Acidobacteriota bacterium; assembly: GCA_003225315.1. GTDB lineage: Bacteria > Acidobacteriota > Terriglobia > Acidiferrales > UBA7541 > Acidiferrum. The sequence continues at coordinate 21,306 of QHZD01000043.1, read as the reverse complement.
GTTTGTTTTCAAATCCATGCAAAATGATGTGGGGGTGCCCCCTTGTGTCGTCCCGAGTCGGTACCACAGCCTAGGCGAGGCGCACGATTTTCTTCGTAAGCTTGCGCACTTCTTCTTCAAACCGCCTGTACTCGTGGCTCCCGTAAGAAAGCGTGGCGCTCAGCCCGGAATGAAATTCGCGCGCCTTCGTTCGCCGCGCAACTTCCGCAATGTTTGCGGCGCTGATTCCTGCGCCGGGAACAATGGCGATTCGTTCTCGTGCGGCTTCGATAAGTTCGCTGAGTACTGCGGCTCCTTCGAGCGCGCTCTTCGCACCGCCGGACGTCAGGATTCTTTTCGCACCAGTCTCGATCACATCTTCGAGCGCTGGCCGCAGATCGATGGCCTCGTCAAACGCGCGGTGATACGTCACCGGCAACGGCTGCGCAAGTTCAACCAGTTCCCGCGTCCGCTCAACGTCGACACGTCGGCCTTTCGTCAAAGCGCCCAGTACGATGCCATCCATCCCAGATTCTTTGGCGTCACTGATCGAGCGTCGCATTTCTGAAAATTCCGCATCCGAATAGACAAAGTCTCCCGCGCGCGGCCGGATCATGGAGAAAATGGGAATGTGAACTTGCGTCCGCACCGTGCGAAGGATTTCCGTATCCGGCGTAACTCCGCCGACGGATAAATTTCCGCAGAGTTCAATGCGGTCCGCCCCGCCGCGCTCCGCTGCCGTCGCGGCTTCAAGACTTTCCACGCTGATTTCGAGCAGGCATTTTCGCTTCACAACAGAAGTCCTGAGATGGCAGCGACATGTGTCAGCGTGGCGCCGCTCCAATCCCAAATCATTCCCAGCAGCGCGGCGGCGTTCCAGCCCCACAAGAACAGGCGCATTTCTCTGGGACTATAAGCGCGCTCTTTCCACAGTAAAGTCGCGTCGATCAAGAACCAGATCGCACCGATGGCGAGAAAGCCCGCGATGATCCAGTCCCGAAAATAGAATTGCACCAAGGCAGTTTCAATGCACAAAAAAGCACCAATCAAGAATTTGGCGCGCACTCTCCCAATCACGGTCGCCGTCGTTCGCCTGCCGGTCAACCGGTCCGGCTCGATATCCATTACCTCGCCGAAAATATGCGAGTGCATGGCAAACATCGCGCCAAACAGAAAAGTCTGCCACGGGAGATGCCGCGCGTTGTTCAGCCAGCTGCTCAACACGAAAACGAGGAGGTAGCTTGCCTGAATCAGCACATCGAAGGGAGGCCGGCCTTTCCAACCGATGCCGGGAGCATTGTAGAGCCCCACGGCTAGCAGAAGTATCGCGTACCACCACAAAATGCGCGGCCCGATGAAAAAATAAAATGCCGCCAAGAACGGGACTTGCACCGCGGCAATCTGCCATTTCAAAGCCGCCAGTTGTTCCCGCGCGCCACGCGAACCGAACATGAACGTGCCCTTTCGCGGGTTCAGCGAATCGCTTTCGGCGTCGACAATGTCGTTGACGCCGTAAAGCAGAAACCCCAGCGGAAACAACACGAAAACCAGTCCCAGCCAAAGTTTCCCGGAATGCAAAAAATCCACGTGTCCGAGCGGAATGAGGTAAAAGAGGGAAGTCGTGCTCCACAGCCCTGGTCGCGAAACCTGCAACAAGAAAACTAAATAGGAATGAGATTGCTGCCGGCTCGCAACACTGGGAGAGGCTTGGGCGGCTTCGGCCATCTGCCTCAATATACCGCGATTAAGTCCGCGCCCGGGTTTTCATACCATCGCGATGTGCCGAATCGTTTCACTGGTTTTGAACGCTTCGCCGAAACGCAGGTCAAGAGGAAACTGCTAGGCGAGAAAGACGTGTGCCTGCTAGATGAGTCCCAAAGAAGCGAAAGCCGTAATCGAAGCGCAGCCCAAAGCAACCCCCATGACCACGCCGGCCAGCACATCGCTCAGAAAGTGCATACCCAGCACGATGCGGGACACCGCAATGCTTAGCGCCAGGAAAAAGAGCACGCCTTCGAGTGAGGGATAAAAGTAGCTGACCACCAGTGCGATCGAAAACGCCGTCATCGTGTGGCCCGAGGGAAACGAAAACTTGTCCGGAGGCAGCACCTTCGACCAGCAGTGCGGTTCGATGTGGCAAGGCCTCGGCCGCTGGCTCAATCTCTTCAGCGCTTTGAATACAAGAATTCCCAGGACCGCTGGCGATCCGGCAGCCCCGATGGCCGCAAAACGCTGCGGGCCTCCGTAGGCGAGCAGCATCAGTCCCAGGCCGTACCAAATCCAGGCCCCGCACTTCCGTGAACGTATGCCCGACGCCGGCGATGGTGTGCGAATCGCTGCCGGCAATCGCGATTTTTCCCAGCCGCGCCGCCAGCCGCGCGGAACTCTCGTTGGACTGCGGCCACATCTGCCCGTTGCGCGTTTCAAACGCCGGCACATAGGATTCAAACCAATGAAAATCTTCTGCTTCGCGGCGGCCCGTTAATCCAGAGAATACATGGTTGGCACTGAAGAAAAGCTTACGCTCGGTGAGGTACATCAATAGCGCAATAAAATCGTTTCTTCGGCGCTGAATTTCAGCATGATCGCGTTCCGTGATGCCATAAACTCCCATGTGCATCTCGGTGCCGCTGGGCATTCGCACGGTCACTTCTTCGCTGAGGAAAAAGTCGGCGTACTGCCGTAAGGACTCCGCTCCGTCGATCGAGTCATGGTCGGTTAGGGTGACGAGGGACATGCCCTTCCGCTTCAGCCGTTCATACACGGCCGCCGGTTCGGTGTAACATTCCCGGCAAATGCGATTCAGCCCGGGTGCGTTGAACATTCCGGATGCGATCGAGTGAACATGAAGGTCGCAGCGCATGTTGTAATTTTCTTCCCTCGATATGAACAGCCTGTAAAGAGGTTGCGAAATCTGCGTGAATGTGTCCACGGAGCTTATTGAACGCAAATCAGTTACTCGGTTATTCACATGGCATGGAGCGTGCTCTCTCCAATACCCGTCGCTTTGTGGCACAATCCTCCCAATGAGGAAAATTCACGTCGTCTTCCACGATGGCGGGGGAGGGCATCGCAACGCTGCAGTAGCCTTACAGACCGTAATTTCCCAACAGCAACGCGACTGGCAGGTCGAACTCATCCAGTTCCAGGACCTGACGGACCGCCTGGACGTTCTGCGCAAACTCACCGGCATTCGCATCCAGCAGCAGTACAACATCCTGTTGCAAAATGGCTGGACTCTAGGCAGTACATATCTCCTTCGCATTCTGCAAGCAACGATCCGGCTATTTCACGGACCGCTAGTGAATCTGCTCGAACGATTCTGGCGTGAAAAACCTGCGGAACTGCTCATTTCCGTAATTCCCCATTTCAATCGGCAAATTTGCGAAAGCTGGAACAGGGTTTATCCCAGCCGTCCGTTTGTCACTATCATCACCGACCTGGCGGATTTTCCGCCGCGATTCTGGATCGAGCCGGTCAAGGAGCAATACGTGATCGCCGGCACGGAAAAAGCTGCCGAACAAGCACGAGCGATAGGCCATGATGATGCTCACGTTTTTCTGACCTCGGGAATGATTTTGCGCCCTGATTTTTACGTCGAAGACAATTCCGATCCAATTGCACTTCGCCGGGAAATGGGGCTGCGGGAAGATGTGCCGACGGCCATTGTGCTCTTCGGCGGCCACGGTTCCAAAGTGATGTACGACATCACCGAAAAACTGGAAGCCGCCAGTTTGACGCTGCAATTGATTCTCATTTGCGGACGGAACGAAGAATTGGCGGCGAAACTACGCGCTCGGCCATGGAAAATGCCGGTGCACATCGTTGGCTTCACGAAGGAAGTGCATCGGCTGATGCGTGCAGCGGATTTTTTGATCGGCAAACCGGGCCCCGGCAGCATTGCGGAAGCCATGGTCCGCAAGCTCCCTGTATTGATCGAATGCAACGCCTGGACGCTTCCGCAGGAGCGTTACAACGCCGAGTGGGTGAAGGAAAAGGGCGTCGGCATTGTATTGAAAAGTTTCGGGAATGTGGTGGAAGGCGTAAAGCGCATGCTCGATCCCGCAACGCTCGCCAAATTCCGAAAAAGCGTAGCCGCTCAGAACAACCGCGCTGTCTTCGAAATCCCAGAAATTCTGGCAAAGCTTCTCGGCGAATCGAATTCAACCACCGAACACGCGGCGCGGGCGACTGTCGAAGCCGAAGCTCGCTAGAATTCCGCGATAGAACACCGTAGCACTAAGTTCAAATCGGAGCACGTTCAGTTGAAACTGCGAACTAAAACACCGAACTACCGATGGAGCTGTGCGTGCTCAACGCGGCCAGGATGCGGGAACCGTGGGCCGGCATTCGAGTTGTTGGGCGGCCTATGCATGCGGGGTTTCGCGCACTTAATGGCCCACCAGCGGGAAGCAAATCGCTTTGAATCGCACAGCTTTACGCAGCCTCGTCGTTGATGCGATTCTTCGCAACGGCAAAAGCAGCCGCCCGCGGGAACCTTCCGGAGCAATCCCGGCGTGTCCGCGAGCAGCGTGAGCGAACAAGCCAGGAAAACGGCTCCCAAGTGAGATGTCCTCGAGAGAATCCGACGCGAGATGGTTTTACGAAAGAGCCCGCACATGGAGGTCATTTTGTGGAGAGGCCAGAAGAAAACCGATAGTCCTCGAAGTTCGAAAATCTTGTTACCTGGGTTCTAGAACCAAGTGGCAAAGCCGCATTCAGATGAGATGAACAGAAGGGCTTCCGATTTTGGAGTGAAGGGAGTTCCGAATTGAAACCCCAGTGCGGATTTGGCGCGTGCGCACAGGCGCTCCACACAGCTAACCTAAGCATAATCAAGTATTTATGTGACAGTCGTTCGTCCGTCACGTTGGCCGAAGCCGTGCATTAACGGGTCTGCGGGCGCGTTTCAAATGACGAAATGTGAGGAGAGACAAGCGAGGGGGAAGGGGCTTGCTTGTCACTTTTTGCAAATCGTTCCCACCTGCCTCTGAGAGGGAAGCTAGGATGGATGACCCCACGCGCTGGTGTGAAAACGACGCCAGCAATTGAAACGCGCCTTCAGGGGCCCCCGATCCCAAGCGGGGGCCCCTCTTTTTTTCCGCAGGCCGGACAGAAATTTCCGAACCATTAGTTAATCTGCTGGGAAGCCAAGAGAGTAGTTTCCTGCAAGGCGAAATTGGCCCGCACTCACAGCCGCTCTTAGATTTGATTCGATCTAACCACTCAAACCTTAAACTAATTCACTCTGCGGGCGACGGCGATGCGTGCCTGGCCAAGCGCATGGGCCACCTGCGTTTCGCGCAGGCGGGAGGCGTCATACTCGAACGACAACTGCTTCTTCGATTCGTCGATGCGGAACCGACGCAAGCCGTACGTGTTCGCGAATTCGCCCAGATGCCGCAATTGTTGTTCCGTCAGCGGTGATTGCAATTCGTAGGTAACTTCGACGAGGGTCATGGCGGCATTATACCAGCCGCCGCGGAATTCGAGGCATATCCGCAGGTAACCGGAATTCATCTAACATGGTGATATGTCCGATTCATCGCCTGCGCCCAAGCCTCCGATTCCAGAACTGGCTGTCCTAAACACACCGCCAAAAGTGAAGGATCCCGTCTGCGGAATGACGGTTACTCCGGAAAAAGCCGCCGCCAAAATCGAGCATGCTGGAAATAGGTATTACTTCTGCTCGAAGGGTTGTGCCGAACGGTTTTCGCGCGACCCGGAGAAGTTTCTCGCTGCTCCCGCTGTTGCAGGAATGCAGCACGGTTCCGCGTCGGCGGAACACGGGGCGGCGCATCGCCCAGAGGCGGCCGCGTCCCGCGTGACAACTGACGAAAAAAAGATTCGTTACACCTGTCCGATGCATCCGCAGATCATTCAGGTAGGTCCAGGGAGCTGCCCCATTTGCGGCATGGCCCTCGAACCGATGGACGTTTTCGCGGAGGTGGAAGCCGACCCCGAGTACGAGTCCATGCTGCTGCGTTTCTGGATCAGCGCGGTGCTGTCTCTTCCGCTGCTGCTCCTTTCCATGCTGGGGGACTTGGTCGGCGTCCATCTGACGCCCAGCGTTCGAAATGGAGTCGAGTTTTTTCTTGCCACGCCGGCGGTTCTTTGGGGTGGATGGCCATTCTTCGAGCGTTTTTGGTCCTCGCTCGTCAATCGCAGCCCGAACATGTTTACGCTAATCGGGCTGGGCACCGGCGCCGCGTACCTCGAAAGCGTTATCGCTACTTTTTTCCCCCGAGTGTTTCCGGCCTCTTTCCGCGGAATGGATGGCGCCTCGCCGGTTTATTTCGAAGCGGCGGCGGTGATCATCACTCTCGTTCTCCTCGGGCAAGTACTGGAATTGCGCGCCAGGCAGCGCACCAGCGGAGCCATTCGCGCGCTGTTGAATCTCGCGCCGCAGCAAGCTCACTTGCTTGCGGCGGATGGCTCGGAAACTGACGTTCCGCTCGATCAAGTGAAACGCGGCGACAAACTTCGTGTACGTCCGGGCGAGCGCATCCCCGTGGATGGCGCCATTCTCGAAGGCGCGAGCGCCATCGATGAATCCATGGTGACTGGCGAACCCATGCCAGCCGAAAAAGGCGCTGGCGATAAAGTCACCGGTGGAACGCTGAACACCAGCGGCAGTTTCATCATGGAAGCGGAGCGCGTCGGCAGCGAAACGATGCTGGCGCAAATTGTGAAACTCGTCAGCGAAGCCCAGCGCAGCCGCGCGCCGTTGCAGCGACTTGCCGACCGCGTCGCGGCTTATTTTGTCCCGGCGGTGATCGCCGTTGCAATCCTCTCTTTTGCAGGCTGGATCTTGTTCGGCCCAGAGCCGCGTTTTGCGCACGCGCTGGTGGCGGCTGTGTCCGTGCTCATCATCGCATGCCCATGCGCGCTTGGCCTTGCGACCCCGATGTCCATTATGGTTGCCGTTGGCCGCGGCGCGCATGCGGGTGTGCTGGTACGCAACGCTGAAGCTCTTGAAACGCTCGCCAAAGTCGACACGCTGGTCGTGGATAAGACCGGCACGCTCACGGAAGGCAAGCCCACGGTCTCCAGCATCCAAGTGTTCGACGCTGCCGGCTTATCGAAAGACGAACTCCTTTCGCTAACGGCAAGCGTCGAACAGCCCAGCGAGCATCCTTTGGCGCGCGCGATCGTGCGTGCAGCTCAAGAAAAAAAGCTTCCGCTGACTTCGCCGAAAGAATTCCGCGCAGTCCCGGGCTCCGGCGGGGAAGGCCAAGTTCTCGGAAAGAAGATCCTCGCCGGGACGGCCGCGTTTCTGCGCGAGCGGCAGATTGACTTGCCAAATCTTCAAGATCTGGAAGCCCAGGCAACGAAGTCTTCCGCGGTTACTCCAATTCTCGTTGCCGTTGAGGGAAGATTCGCCGGTGTGCTCTTCCTGAGCGACGCAATCAAAGCATCTACGCCAGAGGCGATTCGCGCGCTGCATGACGATGGTGTCCGCATCGTTATGCTCACCGGAGACCGCCGTGAAACGGCGATGCAAGTCGCCCGCGAATTACAAATCGAAGAAGTCGAAGCCGAAGTTCAGCCGCAGCAAAAAAGTGAAATCGTGAAAAGGCTGCGCGAGCGGGGCCACATCGTTGCGATGGCAGGCGATGGAATTAACGACGCTCCGGCGCTCGCGGCAGCGGACGTCGGAATCGCCATGGGCACCGGTACGGACGTGGCAATTGAAAACGCGGGCATCACTTTGGTGAAAGGCGATCTTCGCGGCATCGTCCGCGCGCGCAAACTGAGCCGCGCCACGATTCGCAACATCAAACAAAACCTAGCCTTCGCTTTTCTCTACAACGTGATTGGAATTCCCGTCGCAGCGGGCGTTTTCTTTCCTTTTTTCGGTTGGCTGCTGAGCCCGATGATTGCCAGCGCGGCGATGAGCTTCAGCTCCGTGTCCGTCATCGCCAATGCCCTTCGCCTGCGAAAAGCCTCACTGTAGCGATGCAAACGAAGTATACGCCCGCGCGGGATTTTTGCACACTCGTCCACAGATTTGCACAAGTGTTCGATACGAATTTGATTGACGACGAAAAGAGGAACATTTATCTTGCGCATCAGATTGAACCGGGAAGCTTAAGAACTTTACGGATCAATTTAGAGGGCGCAGCAAGATTAAACATCGGCCGCGCCGCGAGATTGAATCGCGAAGCTCGAAGCCTTAACGGTTTCGTCTGGAAGGCGCGACTAGCCTAACGGCGGTCACGCGACCAAGTTGGTTCGAGAAGACCAGTAACTTAACAGTTTCGTCGAAGCGGCGCAGCAAGCGTAACAGCGAGTTGTGCCGCGAGACAAAAACCGGGAAGCGAAAAGTCAGAACGGGCCGGGTTGGAGGGCGCAATTACCGCAAGGTGGTTGTGCCGCCGGACGAAATCGAAAAGGTTAGAAACTTTACGGCTCAGTTAGAGGGCGCAACAGGCTAAACACCGGTTGCGCCCTCAAAGTTTTTGAGCCCGGCTCTTCTCCAACGGGAGTTCATTTCCCTAACATCCACCCACTACTAGCACTTCACTTTTTTTCGGCGGGTTCGAGCAGCCAAATTTCATCGGAGACGTGCCGGTAGTTTGTGGTGATCAGTTTTTTCCCGTCGTGCGAAATGTCGAAAGGGAAATTCGTTCCCACGAAATGCACATTGGAGAGCGTACGCGTTTCTCCGGACTTCATGTCGTATACCTGAATCTGCTGGTTCCCATCCGGACCTACGACTTGAAAACCAATGCGTTCTCCGTCGGGCCACCACACGGCCCAGCCACCGGTCTCCGTAAGCCGTCGTAGACCAGTGCCATCGGGATGAACGATAAAAACACCGCTGGAAAAACTACGGCTGGGACTGAAGCTGATCCATTGCCCGTTCGGAGACCATCGCGGAACCGTACCGGGAGTTTCCATAACGCGGCGAGCTTCGCCGGTGCCGTCCGCGGGTGCGACGTAGAGGCGGGAGATTTTGTTTTCAGTGCGTGAGAAGACAATCGAGCGGCCGTCCGGGGATACATCGCCATACGCGTCGCTACCGGCACTCGTCGAAGTCGCAGGCCGCGCCGGTCCACCATTGGTGGGAACACGCCAGATACTCAGTGGTTCTGTTCCCCACGTATTGAAGAGGACCGAAGCGCCATCGGGCGCGAAGCGAGGATAGATTTCAGGAGTTTTGCCGGATGTGATTTGGCGTGCTTGCCCGCCTTCCGCAGGAGTGATCCACAGATGCCATGACCCATCAGGCTGATCGCGCGAATAGACAATTTCCTTGCCGTCCGGAGAAAAAGCCGGGGCCCACAGGCGAGAGGAGTCGGTGAGAAGCGTGGCCTCTGGGCCGCCCGAAAGTGGATAAAGGACCAATGAAAACCGGGAGCGGGAATTGAGAAACGCGATGGTGCCGTTTCGAGCGACGCTGGGATGAGTGTCCGGGCCGGGGCCGCTCGTCAATTGCGCGGGTGGCTTTGCATCCAGCGGCTGCCACCAAATGTTGGACGCACCCCCGCGATTCGAACGGTGGATGATGCCGCGTCCATCGGGGGCAAAAATCGGAGAATCGCTTAATACGCCTTGCGCATCTTTCGTCAAACGCGCTGGGTTTCCTCCCTGTGCCGGCACGGTCCAAATCTCTCGATTCATCCCACCGCGACTTCGGGAGGCTGCCAGGAGGTTGCCGTCTGGAGACCACGAAGCCCGCCCAAAAAACGGATAGACGTCATCGCCCTTCAAGATAGTGTGCGTGTCCGAACCATCGGCAGGGGCCGTGGCCAGAGCTTCCGTTTCTCCTGGCTTCCTCACGATGAAGGCAAGCCTGGTGCCGTCGGGGGACCACGAAGGACTCTCGGCCCAGGACACCAATGGGACGATGTTGCCACCCAAGGCGGGAATCACGCAGAGCTCTGGCTGGTTAGAGTTGCCGGCGTGTCTGACAAACGCGATCTTCTCGCCATCCGGTGAGAATTGTGGATCGTCTTTCTGAGCGCCGTCATTCGTGAGGCGCAGATGCTCGCCGCCGGAGAGGCGGCTGACATAAAGGTCTTGCTTGTTGTCGCTCCCCTGAACATACGCGAGCATTTTGCCGTCCGGCGAAAGTGCTGGCCCGCTGAGGTTTCCCTCGGTCGAAAGAAAGAGCCGCAACTTGCCGCCGGTCTGCATGCCGCCACTGGGCTTGCTGAAGCGGCCATACGCGAAGAGGAGAGCCGCCGCTGCGGCAAGCAGGCCGGCGATTGATAGTAGATAGCGAATCGCGGATTTTTGTACAAGTGGGACTGCCGTCTGCGGAGTAACGCCAGTGTCCGATTGAAGTGCTTCCAGCGCCGCGCGGATTTCGCTTGCGCGCTGGTAGCGATTCCCCGGGTCCTTGGCCAGGCAGTGCATGATTACTGCGCGGAGTCCCGGAGTTACGTGCGTTGGCAATGCCGCCGGTGATTCCCGCAAGATCGCCGTCGTCAATTCGAATCCCGTGCGTCCTTGAAAGGGAAGCGCGCCGGCGGCCATTTCGTAAAGCAGAACTCCCAATGACCAGATGTCGGTGCGAACGTCCGGAGATTTTCCCTGAAGCAACTCCGGTGCCACGTAGGCTAAGGTTCCCGCGACGCTTCCTGAATCAAGGCTCGTGGAACGCGTGACTCCTTCGAGCGATGCCTCCTTGATGCTCATCGCCAGGCCGAAATCCAGCACCTTCAGTTGGCCCGACGAAGTCATTCGCACGTTTGCCGACTTCAAGTCACGATGGAGAATTCCCTGCGAATGAGCATGATCCAAGGCGTCGGCAACTTGCGCGCCAAAATCAAGCACCAATTCTGTGGGCAGTCCGTTGGGCGGGATGTGATGGCTCAGCGTTTCTCCCGCGATGTACTCCATGGCAATGTACGGCTGGCCGTCGACCTCTCCCACTTCATAAATCGTGCAGATATGCGGATGATTCAGAGCCGAAGCGGCACGCGCTTCGCGCAAAATCTGCTTGCGGGGTTCGCCATCCGCAAGCGCGTTCGTCGAAGGCAGCTTGAGGGCCACGTCGCGATGCAGAGTTTCGTCACGCGCACGAAAAACTACGCCCATACCACCGGCGCCAGCCTTATCCAACACCAAGTAGTGGGCGAATGTCTTGCCAATCATGGGGAGGGACCGTGCGCGGAATCATAGGTCGTCGCGCGAATATGGTCAAACTTCATGGATGGCGCGGACCTGACCGAAAGCCTCGCCCATCGTCTATAGCAGTGCGGAGGGGGAACTTTTCGCCCTCAGTTGCGTATCCACTTGTAGCAGCGGGGCTCGAATAGCGGGGGTCTAGTATGTCCAGCAATGGCAATATCTTAGGAAACGGGAAGAACGGCAAAAACGGCAAGAAACGGCGCCGCATCATCTGGAGCGCGATCGCCGTCGTGGTGCTCGGAGGCGGCGGTTATGGCGTCAAAGCGGCGCTCAGCCCCAGCCGCACCATTGACCCTTCCAAAATTGCTTCCGTGGAACGCGGCGACCTGGCGCGCGTGGTGGTCGCTACAGGCAAGATTCAACCGCTCTCCAAAGTGGAGATCAAATCCAAGGCCAGCGGCATCGTGAAAAAGCTTTACGTCGATTACGGCGATCGCGTGAAGCAGGGACAGTTGCTCGCGGAACTGGATAAAGTTCAGCTCGAAGCCGCCGAGCGCGCGTACCGAGCGAACTTGCAAGCTGCCGAGGCGGCGCTGGATTCTTCCAAAGCCACGCTGGAGCGCAACAAAGTCGATGCGGAAGGGCCGGACGTGCCCTTCCTGAAGCTCAATATGGAGCGCGCCGAACAAATGTATAAAGACGGCGTGATGTCCAAGAGTCTCGTTGAGGATGCGGAAAAAAATTATCAGCTGGCGCTGAACAAGCAGGTTAGCGCGGAACGCAACTTGGCCGTCTCCAAGGCGGAAATCGCCAAATGTGAGGCGCAGGTGGCGCAAGCCAGAGCTTCTCTGGAAAACGCGCAGGAAGATCTGCGCAACTCCACGATCGTGAGCCCGATTGACGGGCTCGTGCTTTCGCGCGACGTGAATATCGGCGATGCGGTCAGCTCGATTCTGGTGCTCGGCTCGCAGGCTACATTGATCATGACGCTAGGCGACGTCAGCGAAGTCTACGTGCAAGGCAAGGTCGATGAAGCCGACATCGGCAAGGTCTTTCTGAGCCAGCCTGCGCGCATCGTCGTGGAATCGTTTAAGGACAAGAAATTCACCGGCAAGGTTACTAAGATTTCTCCGCTCGGTAAGGAGAAGGACAACGTCACTACCTTTGAGGTGCGCGTCTCGATTTCCAATCCCGGCGGCGAGCTCAAGGCCAACATGAGCGCCAACGCTGAAATCCTCCTCGAAGAGAAGAAAAACGTCCTGATGATTCCGGAAGCCGCGCTGATTTACGACAAAGAACGCAAGGCTTCCGTCGAAATTCCCGACGCCAAAGCTGAAAACGGCAAGAAAAAGTTCAGTGTAAAGCTGGGCATTTCGAACGGCGTGAAGACGGAGATCCTCGACGGCCTCGACGAGAAGCAGCAAGTCGTTCTGCAATAACTAAATCGACGGGCGGAGCGCTATGTCATTCCAGGACTTACTGCGGGATACGCTGGCCACTCTTTGGGCCCACAAGCGCCGAACCATGCTTACGATGTTCGGCATCGCGTGGGGCATCATCTCCATCACCGTGATGGTCGCGGCGGGCGAGGGCTTGGGGAAGGGCATCCAGAATAACCAGGAGACCTTCGGCAAAGACGTCATGATCGTTTTTGCCGGCCGCACCAGCATGCAGGCTGGCGGGACGCGTTCCGGCCGGCTCATCCGCTGGAGGGAGGAAGACTACATCCAGGTGGCGAAGGAATCGCCTGCTTGCAAATACGTCATGCCGGAGCTGGGCAACAACGTCCAGGTACACAGCCTGTTCAATAGCGGAAACCTGCAAGTTGTTGGCGCGTTGCCGCCCTTCACCGAGATTCGCAGCATCACCGTCGCGCAGGGCCGTTTCTACAACGAACAGGACAACGCCGAAGCACGCAACGTGGCCTTTCTCGGCAGCGACACGAAAAAGCAGCTCTTTGCTGAACGCGAAGCGCTAGGCCAGACGATTTCATTGAACGGGACGCCCTATACCGTCATCGGCATCATGAAACCGAAGGAACAGAATTCCAGCTACGATGGCGCGGATGTGCGGAAAGTTTTTATCCCGTTCAATTCGATGCGGCGCGATTTTCCTAACAAGCCGCCAGCCGTGGAGCACAGTGTGGATCGGCTATTGGTCGCGCCCTGGTCACTGGAGACGCATCCTGACTGTGTAAAGCAGATTCGCCGCTCGCTTGGGCGCCTGCACAATTTTGATCCGCGCGACAAAGAAGCCGCCAGCATCTGGGACACGGTGAAAAACGCCGAAGCCAACCGCATGATCATCGTGGGCATGGAAGTTTTCATGGGCGCCGTCGGAGTTGCCACGCTTTTTCTTGGCGGCCTGGGCGTGATGAACGTAATGCTCGTTTCCGTCCGCGAACGGACGAGGGAAATCGGCGTGCGCAAGGCGCTGGGAGCGACACGCGAATCCATCCTCAAGCAATTTTTTCTGGAGACCGTCATTGTCGTGGGCCTGAGCGGCGGCACAGGGTTGCTGCTCTCCTACGGTTTTTGCGCACTCGTGAATCTGCTGCCCATGCCGCTGTTTTTCGCAGGGTTGCTCGCAAGCTGGAAGCTGGGCGCTCTTTCTGTATCTCTCCTCGGCTTGATTGCCGTCCTTTCCGCTCTCTATCCGGCGAATCGTGCCGCTTCCGTCGATCCCATTGAAGCTCTGCGTTTCGAGGCGGGAGGCTAGATGCTCCTTGAAATCTTCAAGGAAGCGTGGGCCGCGCTCGGGCGAAATCCTGTACGCAGCTTGCTAACAATGACCGGCATCGCCTGGGGCATTGTGGCGGTAACACTTCTCCTCAGCTACGGCTCAGGGTTTCGCGGCGTGCTGATGTACACCTTCGAGGTTTTCGGCAAAGGCGCAGTGGTCTGCTGGCCCGGAACGACCAGCGAGCAAGCGGGCGGCGAACGCGCGGGCAAGGCGGTGCGATTTGAACAAGAGGACGCGGACTGGGTGAAAGCGCAATCCCCGCTCGTCAAGCGTGTGACGCGCGAAACCGTTCGTTGGAAGGGCATTACGCACGACGAACGGCTTTCGGATACTGCAATCCGCGGCGTCTATCCCGAATACGGCGAAATGCGCAATGAAATCCCCATGGAAGGACGCTGGATCTCGCTCGAAGACATTGCCGAGCGCCGCCGCGTGGCTTTCCTCGGCGCCATCCTGCGCAGAAAACTTTTTAGCGGTACCCCGGCCATTGGCGAAACCGTGCGCATTGACGGAGTCAAATTCACAGTCGTCGGCTCCATGGACACGAAATTTTCCGACAGTAACTATTTCACGAGCGACGATGAGTCTGTGTTCATCCCCTATACGACTGCGGGCGATCTATGGGACGCGCGTTACGCCAGCGTGATGCTGTTCGAACCGGTCGCCCCGAATTTTGAAGCCGACGCCATGCAACAGTTTCGCGCCGCCATCGCCAGCCGCCAGCACTTTTCGCCGAACGACAAGCGCGCCATCACCATGTTCGGCAGGGAAGAGTTCAAGCCCATCTACGAGGGAATAACGCTGGGGATCGAAGCGCTGCTCTTTTTCGTCGGCGCGCTGACTCTGGGCATTGGCGGCGTCGGCGTGATGAATATCATGCTCGTCTCCGTCGAAGAGCGCGTCCGCGAAATCGGTCTCCGCCGCGCCCTTGGCGCCAAGAAGTCTCACATTCGCTGGCAGTTTTTGCTGGAAGCCCTGGTCATGACTCTGGCCGCGGGCGTGATTGGCATGCTGCTTTCCGCGGCCATTACTTCGGCGGTCGGGACGCTGCCGTTCCTCGGGCCCGCCTACGAAGACGATTCCGGCAAAGTGGACATTCACCTTACGCTTTCCTTGGTTACCATGCTGCTTTCGACCGCTATCCTTGTCGTCGTCGGAGTGATTAGCGGTTGGCTCCCCGCCATGCAGGCCGCCAAGCTTGATCCCGTCGAAGCTCTGCGTTACGAGTGAGCAAGAATGTTCACGCGCTGGTTTGCGACCCCTCACGGTTTCTGCATCCTATTTTTTTGAATTTCGTTCTTACGTCTGCCCGAGAATGGAATCAAAGTAGGCCAGCATGTCTGGGGAGTCCCAATGCTGGAAGCCGATGAATTTACGGGCGATTTTGCCGTGGCGATCGATGACGTACGTCTCAGGGTACATAGATGTGCCGTACGTCTGCGCGATCGGCGAATGATTGTCCCTGGTGGAAGGATCGCGGTAGGTTAGGAAAGAGACCCCTTGGTCGCGGAGGAATTTCTCGTAAGCTGCGGTATCTTCATCAGCAGCCACACCTAGAATCACGCCGTTTCGCGACTCGATGTGTTTTTGCAGGCGGTTGAGGGCGGGAGTCTCTTCCACGCAGGGCGGGCACCAGGTCGCCCAGAAGTTCAGTACCACCACTTTCCCCTTGAGATCGGCGAGATGGGCGGGCTTCCCCGCAATTTCCAACGGGAAGTCGCGCGCGGTTTTGCCTGCCACCGAGGCTTCGCCTTGCCGGTAGCTGGGCATTGCAAACAGCACCAAAACCACCGCGGCGACACCCAACACGCCCCACACGGCTAATTTCCTGAGGATTGGCATCGAACTGTTATACTAACGCAATCAACCTGGGTCGCGAAACGCCTCGTCCGCATCCAATACACTAATGTCAGCTAGCGAACAGAACAGTTCCCCTCGCGGCGCCTTCGTTCCAGCGTCTTCGCCGCTGACTGTCTCCGCCATCATCCCGGCACGGAATGAGGAGGCGGTCATCGCCACCTGTATCGAATCGTTGGCGCGCCAGCAGGAAATTTCGGAGATTCTGGTCGTGGACGATCAATCCACCGACGGAACGGCGGGCATTGTGCGCGACCTTATCGGCGCATACCCGCACTTGCGCTTGTTGCAGACCGATGGATTGCCCGATGGTTGGGTTGGCAAGAACTACGCCCTTTGGACCGGCGTGCAGCAAGCCAAAGGCGCACGGCTTCTTTTCACGGATGCGGATGCCGAGCACCAATCGAATTCAGCGGCCCGCGCGCTGCAAATCGCTCAAGAGCGCGAAGCCGCCTTGGTTTCCTTTTCTCCGGAGCAAGTCACTGAGGATTGGTACGAGAGAGCGCTGATCCCGTATATCTACCTCCGGTTAGCCAAATTATTTTCCTATGACAGTGTGAATGATCCGAAATCCCATGCCGCGGCCGCGAATGGCCAGTTCCTTATGATTCGCCGCGAAGTATATGACGCCATCGGCGGCCATGCCGGCGTCGCGGGCGAAGTGCTCGAAGACGTAGCCATTGCGATGCGCGTCAAGGCCGCGGGCCATCGCATCTGGTTTGCTTCCGGTAAAGGCATCGTCCGCGTGCGCATGTACCGCTCATTCGATTCCATGTGGCAGGGCTGGAAGAAAAATCTCTATCGCTTGGTTGGCGGGACACCGTGGGCTGCGTTTCGCGAGATCGAATCAAGCCTGCCGTGGATTCCGCTCTTACTCATTCTGATTGGGCTGAAATTCCCGCTGGTCTTTTTCTTCGGCGTTTTGCTTTTGCTCGGCCGCCAGACCATCTACGGCCTTGAACTGGTTCGTAACCATTTCCCTTTTTCCTTCATCTTTTATTATGTACCCGCGGCAGTCCTGTATTCTGGTGTGCTCTGGGCGTCCTATCGGAGCCACGTAAAGGGAAGAATCGAATGGAAGGGCCGGGAGTACGCCATTGGCGCTCCCGAATCGATAAAATAACTAGACGAGTATGGTTCTCCTCACGCGCAAAATCGAGTTTTCGGCTTCGCACCTCTACCACAACCCGAATCTTTCTGCGGAAGAGAACCGCCGTATTTTTGGTAAGTGCAACAATCCCCATGGCCATGGCCATAATTACACGCTGCAAGTAACCATCGAGGGCGAGCCCGATCCAGTCACCGGCATGGTGCTGGATCTGAAAGAACTGAAAGAGATTCTCGAACAGGAAATCATGCAGCGCATGGACCATCGCCATCTGAACTATGAAGTGCCGGAGCTGGCGGGCCAGATTCCGACTTGCGAGAATATTGCGCGAGTCATATGGCAATTGCTTGAGCCGAAAATTACGCAAGGCCGGCTGCATCGCGTGCGGCTCTACGAATCGCCGGACCTCTTTGCCGATTGTTACCGCAACGGCGCGAATGGGGCAGGGAAGACATGAGCGGCGCGCTCAAAATCGAGCTGGGCCGCCGGTATCGCTTCTCGGCGTCGCACCGCTTGCATACTTCGCAGCTCAGCGAAGAGGAGAATTGGCGTGTCTTTGGGAAATGCAACAATCCCCATGGCCACGGCCATAATTACGTCGTGGAAATTAGCGTATCGGGAGAAGTCGACGCGGCTACGGGGATGATCGCGAATCTTGACGATCTGGACGCCTTCGTCGAACGCCAGGTACTCGAGGATTTCGATCACAAGTCGTTCAACGAAGATATCCCCGCATTCCGGGACAAAGTGCCCACGACGGAGAATCTATGCATGGAAATTTTTCAGCGCCTGAAATCTTTCCCCAGGGCAAAACTTGAACGCATCCGCGTCGAAGAGACCGGAAACAACAGCTTCGAGTACGCCGGGGACAATTCAGAAGGGAACCGTCCGTGACCAAACCAACGGAAGAGATTCTGTTGAATGACAACAAAGAGCTCGACGCACGTAAAATCGCTTGCCACATGCGCGAAATCATCAAGCTGGTCGGCGAAGACCCGAATCGCGAGGGACTGCGCAAGACGCCGGAGCGTTTTGAGAAAGCGCTGAAGTTTTTGACCGGCGGCTATCACCAGAATTTGGATCATGTGCTGAACGGCGCGACGTTTGCTGTGGCGTACGATGAAATGGTCATCGTCAAGGACATCGAATTCTTCAGCCTTTGCGAACACCACATTCTTCCGTTCTTCGGCAAGGCTCACGTGGCCTATTTGCCGGAGAAGCGCGTGCTCGGCCTCAGCAAAATCGCGCGCCTGGTCAATATGTTCGCGCGGCGGCTGCAGATTCAGGAGCGCATGACTAGCCAGATCGCGGAAGCGATCCAGGAAAAAATCGCTCCTCAGGGCGTCGGCGTAATCGTCGAAGCCCGCCATCTGTGCATGCAGATGCGCGGCGTTGAGAAACAACATGGCCAGGCCGTCACCAGCGCCATGCTCGGCGCTTTCCGCCACAACAAGCAAACGCGTGATGAATTTCTCGCGCTCGTTCGGCCGAAGAATACCTGATCTTAGAACAACAGATTTGATCCCACGCCTGGCGACGAACACAATTTCGTTGTCAGGCGCTTCGCTTTTGCGCTGCCCTGGCCCGGCGCACTCGCGCACGGTTGCCGCAGGTGCGGTCATTGCACCAACGCTTCGTGCCGCCCTTCGTGGGATCGTGAAAAATCCATCGGCAATCCACATTGGCACAAATTCGCACGCGCTGCGCGTCCTGCCCCGCTAATGTTTGAGTTAACGAAGCGGCGATCTCCGCCAGTGCCCAGTTCCCATCCCTCTTCACAGGGACCAGCTCCGCCCGCCACCCATTTTGGCGCTGGACGAGCCGCGGCCGCATCGGTACGTTGAGAACATGATTCAGCTTGGAGATTTCGCCGGCGCCCAGCCCGTGTCCCGCGGCCAACTTTTGCGCAGCGCGGCGCAGTACATCGCGCAGCTTCAGCAATCGAAGGCGGGAAGATTTACCATGCGAAAGAGGCGCCAGCATCCAATGTTTCTGGAAGGCCGCCAGCCACTCCGGGTCACCCAAGTGGTCGGTACGCTTGCCAAATCCGTCCCACTCTTCGCTGTTTGCCAGGTCAACCCAGGGAGCAGCCTTTCCGAATCCGTGTGCATAGAAGACATTTTGTGGCGTTTTCATGGTAATGACTTAAATTCACTTGACTCATTACACTGGATCGACTATCTTCTTGTAATGAGTGTAGCCGCGTTAAAGCATTACATCAACAGGCGCTATGCCGAAACCTTCCGTACCTTCGCTGCCGCTCATAGGTGAAACAATGTCCACGGACTCCACAGCCGTCGTCGCAAGTCTTCCTACGCCAGTAGCTTCTGCGCGCCCGAGGCTCAATCGCGCCGGCGTCATTCTTGCCTTTCTCTCCATTTACCTCGTCTGGGGTTCCACATACCTCGCGATTCGTTACGCCGTTGAAACGATTCCTCCGCTCTACACCGCGGGCCTCCGCCACTTGACCGCCGGCTCGATTCTTCTTGCTTGGTGCCTGGCAAAACGTCTTCGCCCAACGTGGTCCCAAGTTCGCGCCAGCCTCATCATCGGTTTCTTCTTCTTTCTGATTGGCCACGGAACCCTGCACTGGGCGGAGCAAAAAGTGCCGTCCGGCCTTGCCTCTTTGCTCATCGCCAGCGAACCCATCTGGGTTTTCCTGCTTAGCGCTGCCGCTGCTCGTCGGTGGCGCTTGAACGGCACGCTGCTGGCTGGAATCCTCCTGGGGTTCGGCGGCGTCGGCCTGCTGATGGGCCGAAGCGCCCTGAATTCCGGCCC
Organism: Acidobacteriota bacterium; assembly: GCA_003225315.1. Classification (GTDB taxonomy): domain Bacteria; phylum Acidobacteriota; class Terriglobia; order Acidiferrales; family UBA7541; genus Acidiferrum. The sequence goes on along the minus strand of QHZD01000043.1, from coordinate 1,760 downwards.
TGGCGTGTTTGTCGGTTCGCTCGCGGTGGTCTTGGGCGCGCTTTCTTGGTCTGTGGGGATTGTCTACTCCAGACGTTCGCATCTCTCCGGGCATCCGCTACTTTTGTCGGCGCTTTCGTTGCTGGCGGGATCTTTCCAACTGCTTCTCGTCGGAACCGCTGTTGGAGAATACCGCGGATTTTCGTTCGCATCCGTCTCCTTGCGTTCGTGGCTGGCGCTTGGCTACCTGATCCTCTTCGGCTCGGTCGTGGCTTTCACCGCCTACAATTGGCTCCTCGAGCACTACTCGCCCACGCTTGTTGCCACGCACACCTACGTCAATCCGATTGTCGCCGTTTTGCTTGGCTGGCTGTTCGCCGGCGAAGCGGTAACGTTAAACGTGCTTCTTTCCACCGTTATGGTTATCGGCGCCGTGATGCTCGTCGATCGCGGCATGGCGCGCCTTCCGGAAAGTTCCTAGGATATCGGTTCCGCGCCAAGCCCGCCGCCAAATAAAAAAGGCGCTCCGGCTGGAGTGCCGAACGCGCCTTTTTTCGCTTCGCGAAATCGAGCCGTTACATCTTCGAAATGTCCACGGACGCCCGCGTCGTTTCCCAATCCATACGCATAGTGTAGCCGTTGGCCGTCTTGTCAAACGCGATAGTGAAATTCTCGACGAGAGAAGGCAACTTTGAGGCCTTCATGTCCACGCGTGCCAAGTCATTTTCCGGCCCGGGATAATCCGTGCCCCACTCACCGGTTTTCTTGCTGATAATCAGAGTCCACTTATCCGGATTCGGAATCGCGAAAATGGTGTAGCTGCCGGCCGGAACGTGAGCCCCGCCCACCATCAAATCTGCTGTGGTGACAAAAGTCGTCGCCTCATTCGCTCCGGCCCGCCAAACCTTGCCATAAGGTTCGTGTTCACCGAAAATCTTGCGTCCTCGTACGCGCGGGCTGGAATAATCCACAGTAATCGTCTTGCCGCCCCCCAAGTCGCACGTAGCCTTTGCCGGTGGACTGGGCCGGGAAGCCTTGTCCATCTGCGCGGACCCCAGTACCGCCATCAAACCGACCGTCAGACATCCCGCCGCCAAAAATGCATACTGCCTTCTCATAAATTTCCCCCCTTTATGCTGTGCCCAAGCATTGAACCGGATTTGCCAGCACAGTGCAATATCGAATTTTGTCCAACCCTAACAGACGGCTGAGAATAAGACTCGTTTCACCCTCTCTTTATTTCGCGTCTTGCGAAACTACAAGAAAGAGTTTAAACGTAGGTTTCGGTAGCTCGCGATCGCGAAAGCGAAAGCGAGAGCGAGAGCATTATCTATAACTATAAATCCGTGGGGATGCTGCTTCATGGAGGTGGCTGATGCCGGTATCAAGACGTCACGCGTTAGCGGGATTTGTTGGAGTAGCCGGCATCTTGGCCGCAAAACCTCTCCTTGGTCTGCAAGCACCAAGTTCGGGAACCGCCCCGCGGGCCAGGGTTTACCCCAACGGCCGCGACCCCAACGCTCCCCCGAGCCTGGAGGATCCAAGTACCCCCAATCCCAAAGCCATTGAACTTGCCAATCAGAAAGCTCTCCGGGCAGACATCGCCAAACTCTATGAAATGGCCTCCGACCTTAAGGACCAAGTGTTGTTAGCAAATCGAGATGTCCGCTTTTGTTAGCACGTGGTGTGTCCGCTTGCCTTTGGTTTTTCCTCCCCCTGAATCGAGAAGGGAAGACTGTTGTTGGAGCTGTGGGAAAGTGGGAATCCCGCGTCTTTTGCGG
>QHZD01000042.1 GCA_003225315.1 Acidobacteriota bacterium | reverse complement strand
CTGCGGCGAGCGCCCCATGTAGATGGTCAACTGAACTCGAAACTCTGAATCAATCCGTAAAAACCACGCCCACCGAGCTACGTCCCTTTTCCTCTCCAGTATCGATACGCACCACGTACCCTCGCAGCTTCATCGATTGCAAACCATCCGACCCGGGCGCTTCCATCGTCACTTGCAGTTCCGACTGCAGGCGCGGCATGTGTTTCAGCGAAATCAGGGCACCCTGCAAGGAAATGTCCCGGACCACGGTCTCTTCCTCGAAATCTTTTCCGCCTTCGGTTACACCGCAAACTTTCGCGTGGAATTGCGCTTCGCGGCGCAGCGCCGTCCGCGTTCCTGGCATGTGCGCCTGTACGCGGTCGCCCGGCGCTCCGAGGGTCACCACCATCCCCTCGCTGGCCGCAAACACCGAGTCAAATTCTTCCCGCGCCTGCCGCAGAACCGAATCCACCATGCGATCCGTCGAGTCCGGATCGTGATGGAAGAGCACCAGCGTCTTTGCGTCTGCCTGGCGCGCCACTTTTACGCCTTCCAGCCAAGATGAATGTCCCCATCCCTTTCTCGTCGTCTCAAGCTGTTCCGTCGTGAACTGTGCATCGTTAATGAAAACATCCGCTCCGGCAGCCAATTCGCGCAGGCTTTCATCAAGTTTCGGCTCCCCCGGCTCGTTATCAGTCGCGTACGCCACGACGCCGGCGGACGTTTCGATTCGAAATCCCAGGCAACCCTGCGGATGATTCAGCCAGTACGCCGTGACTTTGTTCTCGCCAACTTTGAACGAATCGCCGCCGTCCAGTTCCTTGAACTTTCGCTTTGCGCTCATCGCGGACATATCCACGGGAAAATACGGAACCGCCATCTGCGCTTCGAACACCTGCTTCAAGCTGTCGCGCCCCAAAAATTTTGACCGGAAGCTGTAAAACTGAAACTCGTTGTTCTCGGCGTAGAGCGGCGAAAAAAATGGAATTCCCTGGATGTGGTCCCAGTGATAGTGCGTCACCAGGATGTGCGTCTCCGGCGTTTTTCCGCCGTTCGGAGCGGCCCACCGGCTCCCCAGCATGCGCAGACCCGTGCCGCAATCCAGAATGATTTGTGTCCCGTCCGGCGCAATCAGCTCCAGGCAAGGCGTGTTGCCGCCGTAGCGCCACGTCGCCGGGTCGACCGTCGGCGTAGATCCGCGCACGCCCCAAAAACTCAATTTAGCGATGGGAACCGTCATTGCGCTGAACGAAAAACCCCTGTATGCAGGCTCGTTCCACGCCAACACGCGGAACGCAAAGCTTGTTTCATGGTCGCAGCCGATGGAAGGACCGTCAATCAATTCGCGGAGATGAAGTGTCATACTGCCTAATAAGCAAAGGACAGGCTGCACCAGTCAAACGAAGAATCATGAGGTGGAACCCTGAATGAGTCTGTTCCGGAGATTCAAAGGTTTTTGTCTTGTGAGAATGGTGCGCGGAATAATTATGAACTGATCGCGTAGCCGTAGGCGCGGATGGCTTCAACGGCCTCGCTTCGGCTTCCTGCATCCAATTGCTTCAGAACACGATGGATGTGATTCCTCACTGTAAACTCGGAAAGGTTCAGGCGAGAAGCGATTTCCTTGTTGGTGAGACCTTTAGCGACGAGAGCCATCAATTGCTGCTGGCGCATCGTAAGATCAGGTTTTGGCGCCGATCGTTTGACTGGGCTCTCTTCGATTACATGAGCAACGAACCGGAATAGCGTGGAACAAAGTTCAGGAGGGCAGACGGCCTCCCCTCGGTGGACGGCGCGCACAGCGGCAACGAGTTCGGAAGCAGAAGCATCTTTCAACAAATACCCCATCACCCCGGAACGGACTGCAGCCATGAACAGTTCTTCGTCAGGTTCCATTCCGATCAGGATGGCCTTATAAGCAGCGTGCCCTCCAGTTTCGCGGGCAATCTTTGCCGTAGGCCAGTTGGTTTGGAACGAGTCGACGAGAAGCACGTCGAATTGCGTCTCCATCATCGGGAACGCCGTCGCATCGCTTGGCCCGTCATGGCCGACGACGACAAAATCGGAGCGCTTGCGGAAGAGCCGAATCAACGCTTCGCGCAGCAGACGATTTTCCATCATCAAGAATACGCGAATGGAGGAAAAGGGGACGCTTTCGCTCACGGGATCCATTGTTCGCTCGGTAGCTGGGGTTCCGACCTAGAACGATGGCCCGGTCACGAAAAAGGCACATGACCCAGTCATGGTCGGTAGGCGAGTAAGGTAGACTTGATGCTTTCCTCTGTCAAGTTAAATTAATCGATTCGCCATAGTCGTTTGATAAACGATAGGGCAAAGTTTACCTTTCAGGGTGAGACCCAATTGGATAGCTTTCCCTCACTGTAGTAATGCCGAACTGCCTCTGAAAGCTTGCTTGTCTCAAATACGGCAGACCGCATGATGACTGTAATGTTTGGCCGACAGTTCCGAGACGGGAATTAAGTTGAACGGATTGGGTCATTCTTGGTATCCAGCAAATTCAGCTTGGTACATGACCCAAAGCGTACTAATCGCTCAACATAGACATCTTTTGAATCTTCCCCTAACTAGCTGAAAAAATGGACACTTACCGACCGGCCCTTGGTGGACCGGGCTAACCGTGCACGGAGTATGCAATGGAAAAAGCTATCCGGGTCCTCGTAGCGAATCGTCCTCGGCTCATGCGAGAGCTCATACTCACAACGTTTGCCGATCAACCTGACATCGAAATTGTCGGGGAAGTCGGCGACGAATCGGAGATTTCCGAGAGCGTAAAGAGAACTCTGCCAAATTTCGTGGTCATCGCGCTTGACCAGCCCGGCAAAAGGCCGGCCATTTGTGACGAGCTGCTTCGCGAGCATCCTGAGGTACGTGTCATTGCAGTCGCGCCGGAGAAGAACTCCATCGTTTATTACTGGGCTTCTCTCAATATTCATTCCAACGATATTGAAGCTTCTGAAGAAGGAATTTTGAACGCGATGCGAAGCAGGATGGTCGCGAACGGCGCCTGAAGGGATTTCATGCCCGCCAAGAAGGGTGAAACTATGTTCGACCAAAACAAATTGAAACGAAGTATTTTTTGTCTGGCTTTGACTTTCGTATTTTGCGCCTCTGCTTTAGCCCAACAGCAAGGCGACAGGCAGCGCAAGACGAGCGAACAAGGCCGGAACGAGTATGGCGATGAACAATCTTCCGGTTTGACTCAGGAAAACCTGGGCAGGGTGGCAGCTTCGGCAGGACAGATTGGAAGCGTGTTGGTTAGAGATGAAGGGCTGATGGTGGAATTAAAGCGTTGGGTGGCGAAGGAAGCGTCCGATAGCGGCCAGGTCGTTGAGGATTCCAATCTGACGGACCAAGCTATCTTCGAACGTTTGGAGCGGGACGTCGCGTTTCGATCCGTGGCGACTCGACTCCTGCAACGATACGGCTACCTAACGCCGAAGCCGAATCCGGATTCGGACTTTGCAAAAGAAAAGGAATTAGTGCTCAAAGAGCGGGCGCGGCGCCTTGTTCAAATTGAGTCACAGGAAGATTCAGAATCGCTTCGGCCAGAGAGAAACGATCGAGATCTCGAACGCACCACAGCCTGCGATCCACGTCGCGACGAAGATTGCCCGCAACAATTGCCGGCAGACCGCCGCCAAAGGACGCGCGCGTCCGGCGGGATATCTTCACCGGAAACAACCCCTCAAGGAGCCCCAGAGCAACAACCATCACAGAGCCCTTCGCGCATTCTGCGAGCGGACGGATTGTCACAGGCCGCGGGGCCCCTGGACGGCGTCACTGGTGCTGATTCGTCGCTGAACCTCGAATTGACTTCCAGTTCTGCCAGGCGTGATAACAATCCGTTGGCAGGGTCCCCCTCTTTGGGTCAGGGCGCACTCGATGGGCTGCCGACGGGGCGGAACTTGCCTTCCGCGCCGCTTGCGCGTAGCGGCCCCATGGAAGCCTTTTCGGGCAAGAGCGGAACGGAATCGCCCTCGGGCGCAAGGTACACACGAGGAATGGCCAGAGAGGAAGACGTGACGCCGGTGAAAATGGTCCACCGGGCGAATCCCTACTCGGATATCCCATCGCTTTACGACATGTACGTGCAAGCATCTGTGCATCAGCGGCCAAATGAGCGTTTTGGCATGGAGGTCTTTCGCAACACTGCCAATGACCCGCAAGCGATCCCCATGGATCTTCCGGTCGGTCCCGACTACGTCATCGGTCCCGGCGACGGCCTCGAGATCGATCTCTGGGGTGGAGTTTCACAGCGCCTGTTCCGCGTCGTCGATCGTGAAGGACGCGTGTCGCTCCCCGAAACCGGACCACTTCTCGTCGGTGGACGAAATTTGGGTGACGCGCAGCAGGCCGTACAGCAGGTCCTGAGAACTCAGTATCGCGATATCTCGGCCGATGTTTCTCTCTCGAGGCTGAGAACGGTTCGTGTGTACGTGGTGGGTGACGTAGCGGAGCCAGGCGCTTACGACATCAGCTCGCTCTCGACTCCCTTAAATGCACTATTTGCCGCGGGCGGAGTAACCCCTCGCGGTTCACTGCGCGCACTCAAACACTATCGTGGAAAGCAACTTGTGGAAGAGGTGGACGCCTACGATTTGCTGCTTCACGGAGTGCGCTCTGATATGCGCCGGTTGGAAAATGGCGACACCCTACTCGTCCCCTCTCTAGGACCTCAAGTGACGGTGGACGGAATGGTTCGCCGGCCGGCCATTTACGAGCTGCACGGTGAGAGTTCACTTGCGGATGTCCTCGAACTGGCAGGGGGAATCCTTCCGACCGCAACGCTACGCCACATTGAAGTCCAGCGTGTTGAGGCGCACGAGAAGCGCACCATGCTCACGCTCGATCTCTCGGCTGGCCGGGAAGCGGATTCCGCCAACAAGCAGCTCGACGCCTTCAAGGTCAATGACGGCGACGAAATTCACATTTTTCCGATTGCTCCTTACAACGAAGACGCCATCTACATTCAAGGACATGTGCTCCGGCCCGGGCGATACTCCTACAAGCAAGGGATGAACCTGTCTGACCTGATTGGCTCATATAAAGATTTACTCCCGGAACCTGCGCCGCACTACGCAGAAATCGTCAGGTTGAATCCGCCGGATTTTCATCCGAGTGTGGAGAGTTTCGACTTAACCGCGGCTCTGGCGAATCCAGCATCAGCACCCAAACTTCAGCCGCTTGACACCGTTCGCGTATTCAGCCGCTACGATTTTGAGCCCGCGCCGGAAGTTTGGATCGGCGGGGAAGTCCGAGAACCGGGGAAATACCGCACTTCGGGCAAAGCGCACTTGAGAGACGTGGTCTATCAGGCAGGCGGTGTCACACAAGATGCTTCTCTCGACTCTCTTCAGCTTTTCCGCATGCAGCCCGACGGGAGCATGAAAATTCTGAGTGTTGATCTCCGCGAGGCCCTTGCGGGGAATCCAGTAGACAACATCGTGATCCAGCCACGTGACCGCTTACTGGTGCACCGCAATCCGACCCGTGTTGATCCTCCGACGGTTTACATCAAGGGTGAAGTGACCAAACCGGGGCGCTATCCCCTCACGACGAACATGCACGTCGAGGACTTGGTTCGCATAGCCGGGGGATTAAAAAGAAGCGCCTACACGGAGAGTGCAGACCTGGCACGTTTCAAGATGAATGGGTCTCAGAAGAGCCCAAGCGATCGGCTCGAGATCAATTTGGCATCAGCCATGAATGGAGATCCGAAGACCGATGTCCCCTTGCGCGACGGCGACATTTTGACGATTCGGCAGCTTCCGCGCTGGACTGACATCGGTGCGTCCGTGACGGTACGCGGGGAGGTTTTGCACGCCGGTACATATGGTATTGAACCTGGAGAACACCTGAGTTCTGTTCTGGCGCGAAGTGGAGGGTTTGGTCCGGAAGCTTATCCTTACGGGGCAGTGCTAATGAGGCGCGAAGTGCGCGAGTTGGAGATGAAATCCCACATGGAACTTGTGGAGCGCGTCAAAGCGCAACAGGCAACGCTCAGAGCGCTGCCGGAAACAGACAATGACCAGAAAAACGCCAAGCTAACCGCCATCGGCCAGACAGAAGCAACACTCGCTCAATTGCAAGCTAGCGCCCCAATCGGCCGCGTGGTGATGCATATTTCGCCGGATACGAAAGCTTGGCAAAACACGGCGGCAGATGTGCAGGTCCGCGATGGCGATACTCTTTTCGTTCCGAAGAAAGCTGGCTACGTGATGGTGAACGGCCAAGTCTTTAACCCGACAGCTGTCAGTTACCGCCCAGGCCACAGCGCCAAGTGGTACCTCAGCCAGGCCGGCGGAGTGACGCAAATTGCGGACAAGAAGGCGGTCTTTGTGGTCCGCGCCGACGGCTCCGTAATCGCCGCGAAAAACAACGGCAGTGGTTGGTGGGGAGGCGATCCGATGAGCACGACCTTGCGTGCTGGAGACATGATCGTTGTGCCCGAAAAAGCGCCCAAGATCGGTGGCCGGAACTGGGCGGGGATCATGCAATCGGCGCAACTTGCTTCTTCTGTAGCTCTGGCAGTGGCGTATATCCATCCGTGACGAAGGATGATTTGATGCAGATGAGACTCATCATATTCGCGCTTGGCGCGGCGTCAAGTCTGACGCTGACAGCGCCCTCTTCCATTCCTAGGCCTCCGCAAGCACAGGAGCAACGCGTGGGCGCGGACGCAAAGGACGTGGATGCCCGGTCATCAAGCAAACCCGCCGATACGACTCGTGAAATCAAGACGGAAAAGCCGAAAGACGCGGGCAATCTCTCGGGAGTCTACCCCACCGCGGGATTTGGGCGTGGATTTCATGGCCTAGCGAGAGATTTCCTCGGGGACCAGGAACGGATCTGGACGAGCCCCGCGAAACTCCGGTTCTCCGATACGGAGTGGCTCGTTCCTCTCAGCGGGATCTCGGCCGGACTTTTCGTGACGGACCGCGATTTCAACAAGCACTTGTCGCAGAATCCCACGACGATTAGCCATTACAAAACACTATCAAATGCTGGCGTGGCAGCCCTTATCGGTGGGGCTGGCGGAATGTGGGCGCTGGGACACGTGAGCCACAATGAGCATTGGAGCGAGACCGGTTTCCTCGCTGGCGAAGCGGCGTTGAACAGTTTTGTTGCCGTCGAATCATTCAAATACTCACTGCGGCGCCAACGACCGTATCAGGGCGACGGCAGCGGGGCGTTCTTTCAGGGCGGCGGAACGTCGTTTCCGTCTGAGCATGCTGCTGCAGCGTGGTCCGTGGCTGGGGTAATCGCCCACGAATATCCGGGCCCTTTTACAAAGATCATTGCGTACGGCTTGGCTTCATTGGTGAGCGTCGCACGTGTGAAGGCGCATCAGCACTTTCCATCGGACGTAGTTGTTGGCAGCGTGATCGGTAACCTCGTGGCGCAGAACATCTACAGCCGCCACCACGATCCCGATCTCGGCGGCGGGGAATGGAGATCTTGGAGCGCTATCGTTCGAGGGTTCGAATCCGCTGGTCCTCAGAATTTTGCCTCGCCCTATGTTCCGCTTGACAGCTGGATCTATCCATCTCTCGACCGTCTGACTGGACTCGGGTTGATTGATAGCGGTTTCGCGGGAATGCGGCCCTGGACGCGGCGCGAATGCGTGCGACAGCTGAGTGAAGCTGAAGAAAAGCTTGCGGGAGAAGATAACAACGAAGCACAAAAGCTCATTGATGCGTTGCAACGCGAGTTCCGGCCGGAGGGTGAAGCTACGGGGGACGGTGACGACCGCGGAACGCTCCGTTTGGAGTCTATTTATTCGCGTACGGAACACATCTCGGGCATGCCGCTCACCGACGGCTATACCTTCGGGCAGACACAGATCAATGATTTTGGGCGCCCGTACGGCGAAGGCTGGAGCACGGTAAACGGTTTTTCAGCATACGCTACGAAGGGTCCTTGGGTCGCCTATGTACGCGGCGAAGAGCAAACCGCCCCGAGTATTCCAGCTTTTTCTCTCGCGACACGCCAAGTTGTTCAGCAGGTAGATTTCTATCCGACGTTACCACCGGGTACGGCTCAGCCGTCGGTTACGCAATTCAGTTTGCTCGATGCGTACGTTGGCCTGATGGTGTCGAACTATCAGATTTCCTTCGGGAAGCAGAGCCTCTCATGGGGACCCGGCGACGGCGGCTCGATGACACTCAGCAACAATGCGCCACCGATCAACATGTTTCGAATTAACCGTACGACTCCGCTGAAGCTGCCTGGCCTTCTTGGGTGGCTGGGACCGATGAGGACGGAGCTTTTCTTTGGCCAGTTGGCAGGGCAAGTATTTCTAGAGAACCCGTCTGGAGTGGTCGGGCAATTCGGTCAATCGCTCTCTCCTCAGCCATTCATTCATGGACAGAAAATCAGCTTCAAGCCCACTCGCAATTTGGGGTTTGGATTCTTTCGAACAACCATCTACGGCGGAGCTGGTTATCCACTCACATTCCACACGCTCATCCGCAGCCTGTTCAGTACTGGTAACGAAAACGCCGGGGGAGCCTCGAAGCCAGGGAATCGGACTGCCGGAATGGATCTAATGTATAGACTCCCCGGCTTGCGCAACTGGCTGACATTTTATGCTGACGGCTATACGGATGATGAGTTTTCTCCAATTGCCTACGCCGACCGTTCTGCGTGGCGCGCGGGGTTGTATCTTTCTCAGTTTCCGTTGGTTCACAGGTTGGACCTTCGAGCCGAGGGCGTTTACACCGATAACCCGATAGGAGGTAATGTCAGTCACGGCTTTTACTACGAGAACATTACGTGGCGGAGCGGGTACACCAACAATGGAAACCTGCTCGGGAATTGGATCGGGCGCGAAGGGCAAGGCGCTCAGGCTTGGTCGAATTACTGGTTCGGAGCGCGCAATCGATTGCAGCTCAAATTTCGGCACCAAAAAGTCAGCCAAGAGTTCATTCCGAGGGGAGGCACACTAACCGACATTGGCGTGCGTGGCGATTATTGGGTGCGCTCTACGCTCAGTCTTTCTGCTTCCGTGCAGTATGAGCGGTGGCTCTTTCCTGTGATTCAAGCCGGACCTGAGCGAAATGTGGCCGCTTTCGTCGAGATTCGATTTCAGCCGCAAAAGTTCTCTCGGTCTTCGTTCCATCATGTGATCCAAACTGATTCGAAAACAGGAGATCAGGATTGAGCTCCACAGGCCGAGTGCCGGTTCGCGAGGTACCTCCCGAAACGCCGGATAATGGCGTCTCGGAAGTACCCTTGATGGCGGAGCAAGTCGAGACGCAACAAAGTCTCCTGACGTATCTGCAACTTTTCTGGGCAAATCGTCGGCTTTTACTGCGAGCAGGAATTTGCGCAATCCTCGCGAGCGCGATCATCGCGCTTTTGATTCCCGTACGGTATCAATCGGTGACGCGGTTAATGCCGCCGGATGGGTTGGCGGGCTCGGGAGTCGGGATGTTGGCTGCAATGGCCGGGCGCTCCGGCCCTAACGTCAGTGGTTTCGGCGGGCTTGCAAGTGATCTCCTGGGCGTAAAGAGCTCCGGTGCGCTTTTTGTTGGCATCGTCGGGAGTGCGACCGTGCAAGATGGATTAATCGAGACATTCCAGCTTAAAAAGGTGTACCGCGACTCGAAAATCGAAGACGCGAGAAGGGACCTTGCGGAACGTACAGAAATCGCCGAAGACCGCAAGAGCGGAATTATCTCCATTGGCGTCACGGATCACGATCCCAAGCGCGCCGCCGCAATGGCCCAAGCCTATGTTGCGGAGTTGGACCGGCTTGTAGCACAAGTTAGTACTTCGTCTGCCCGGCGGGAGCGCATCTTCCTTGAGGAGCGCCTCCAAAGAGTAAAGACGGAACTGGATTCGGCAGCAAGGAGTTTCAGCGATTTCGCCAGCAAGAACACAGCGATCGACATTCCCGCGCAAGGGAAAGCCATGGTCGAAGCAGCAGCGACCCTGCAGGGACAATTGATTGCGGCGCAGGCTGAGCTGAGCGGATTGAAGCAAATCTATACCGACAGCAATGTTCGTGTGCGCTCCGCGGGGGCGCGCGCGAACGAACTGCAAAAGAAACTAAACGAAATTGGCGGTGTGGGAACGCAGGCCGAGCTAAGGAGCCAAAACTCGCTTTATCCCTCCATCCGGAAATTGCCGTTGCTGGGCGTTGCGTACGCGGACTTGTACCGGCAGACCAAGATACAGGAGACGGTGTACGAGCTGCTGACGCAGCAGTATGAGTTGGCCAAGGTTCAGGAAGCGAAGGAGATTCCTACCGTAAAGGTGTTGGACCCGGCGATGGTGCCTACGAAGAAGTCCTTTCCCCCCCGTACCGTGATGGTGGTCCTTGGGACCATGCTGGGGATCACGCTGATGATGACCTGGATCGTCGGAAAAGCCCAGTGGGAAAGGGTGGACGTAAGCGATCCACGAAGAGTATTTGCAACCGAAGTGTTCGCGACCGTTCAAGCGCGAATGCCGAAGATTTCGAGGAATGGGACAGGTTCAGAAGCAAATGGGCTCTTGAAGCGGGGTTGGGCAAAGAACTCCAGCGCGACTGCGGGCGAACTGCTCGAAGGCGAAGAACGCGACACAAAGTTGTAAAGGTTTTGGTTGTAAGTTATGCAGAAATACGGGGTTAGGTCACAAGTGCCCTTGTAAGTGACGGGGCGAAGCTGTATGTGACCTATTGAGACGAGGAGTGAGTTCACCGGTGTAACGGTATGGGTGAGACGCCTTCCATTCGACATTCGACGGCCAACCAACACTCGGACATGACGGTTCTGCTCGGACAAGTCCAGCCACACTGGTATGCGGCATATACTTGCGCAAATCATGAGAAGCCGGTTGCGGCGGAACTGCGTGCAAGAGGTGTCGAACATTTCTTGCCATTGTACGGCTCAGTGCGCCGGTGGAAAGACCGCCGCGTGAGACTCGATCTGCCGCTGTTCCCTGGGTACGTCTTCGTTCGCCTGGCGTTGGTTGAGCGGTTACGAGTGCTCCAGATTCCTAGGGTGGTGCGCCTGGTGGGTTTCAGCGGTATGCCTGCCGCTCTGCCCGATGAACAAGTGGAGATCCTGCGCTCCGGCCTTGCAGAGCGGTTACATGCTGAGCCGCATCCTTTTCTTACCGTTGGCCGCCGGATGCGCATCGTCCGTGGCCCTCTCGCCGGCTTGGAAGGCGTTTTGCTGCGCAAGAAGGGCAATTTCCGTTTCGTCCTTTCCGTGGAGTTGATACAGCGCTCCCTCTCCGTAGACGTGGACGCGTCGGAGGTGCAGCCACTAGGAGAGTCGAAGAGGTCTTTGCCCGGGCTTCCGATTTCGCCACTTACGGATGAGTTGTCATGAGGGCAGGGAGCGCGTACGAGATTCCCATGGGTAACGGAGCTGTGTGAAGGCCATATCTACAGCAGCCGAGCCGAAGATTTCCCATGCGATTCTCCTGACGAGTGCACAGCTCGCACGAGGGTTGTTTCGGTTGCTCTTCGTAGTTGTTGTGGCACGTCAGCTGGGTCCGCAACAGTTTGGTGTGTACGCGCTGTTGCTCGCGGGATCAGGCTACGCTGATTATTTGACTCGGGAATCTGCCAAAGACGCGCGAGTGGGTTGGGGGCTGGCGTCACAGCTCACGTGTCTGCGGCTTGGTTGCGCGCTTCTTCTCGCAGGGGCAGGGCTTGGCATTCTTTGGGTGCTCGGGTATACGCGAATGGTGTTGGTGGCCACCGCTTGGCTCTCATTGAGCCTGGCTCCCCGATCGGTGAGCGAGTCCGTTCAGGGAGTGCTTCGCGGGATTGGTCGGTATGTTGCATACCTTGTCGTCGAGTTGATCTTTGACCTGGCACTTGTGGGCGGTGCGGTTTTCCTTCTGGTCCAAGGAAGAGGCCTAAATGTGGTTATCGCGACAGAGGTTATCGCGCCGACAGCTGCGGCTGTAGTGAGTGTGGCTTTTGCTCTGATGTTCCGTCCAAGTAGACGTGTCTGGTTGGGGACAAGGCAGTTGTTGGAAAAGAGCGCTATCTTCAATACGTACGCCTTCGTTACAAATCTATACGATCGGTTCGATATCCTGATGCTCTCCAGGTTGGCGGGAGACTATGCCACAGGCGTTTACAGCGCGGCATATCGGCCGCTCGGTACGATCCAGCTTGTACCTTACGGCGTTCTCTACAGCTTATTGCCCGCCCTTTCGAGGGAGGCACCGGCCGAGCGAGACCGGTTAGAAAAAGCGATGGGACTCTTGCTGAACGTAGCTTTCGTCGTGGTGCTTGCCACAATGGTTTTCGCCGGCCCAGCCATCGGTCTTCTGTTTGGTGCCCGCTACGCCGAGTCTGCGATTGCGCTGAAGATTCTCATTTGGGCAGTCATTCTACGTTACGTCAACTATGCACTAAACATTAGGCTGCTTGCGGGCGGCCACGAGCGGGTGTTTGTTGCGACCTCGCTAGTTTGTTTGAGTGTTAACCTCATCGGGAATTTGATATTTATTCCCATGTATTCTTGGAGGGCTGCCGCTGCGATCACGATCGTCACCGAATCTGTATTGCTAGCCCAAAATGTATTTTGGCTCCGCCGGACCGTGGGGGCAATTCCGAGACCGTTTGGATGGATACGGAGATCGCTCGTCTTTGCTCTCCTAGTAGGCGTGGCGGTCGCCGGGGCAAGAACAGCCTCACCAGTGCTGATTGGGAGCGCGTGTGTCCTGTTTTTTCTCGTGTATTTGTACCGTGTGGGGATGATTGAGGAGTTTGCAAGCGTCTGGGGCCACGGCGCTGCTTTGGAGGGCTCTAATTCGTGATCGTCGCGGCTATCTCGCTGGCTCACTTGAGCCGGAGCGCGAGGACGGGCACACACTATGCCTGACTTGGCCAAGAACGCGCAACAGTATGCGAATCGTAGCCTAGTCCCGCCTACCTCGAATGACTTGTTCTATCGGGTTTGGGCGCACAAGGCGGAACTTGCCGTTGGCGTACTGGCTGCCGGTGTCGCGACACTGTTTGTCACTGCTCCCTGGGCTATTGCTGTTCTGGGGGGAGCCGCAGTTCTGACGCTCTCTATCGTTGAGAGCGAAGCAGTTCTGTTGCTTGCCATTTTCTTGATGCCACTCGGGTGGACGCTGCAGTGGAATGTGCCCGTTCGCGATGTGTGTGTCGCCTTCCGCTCCCTGGTGATTATCGGCTTTTTCCTCGGACGGCTGCTGCGTGGGCAACTAGGAGTGAGGGTGTTATTACGGCCGGCTCTGACGCAGGCGTCGCTTTTGTTCTTGTGCGTGGCGATAGCGCCCGCGCTTTTGGGGACTGGGGATTTGACGCTCGAGTCCGCGCGCTCTCTTTGGGCACTCTTTACATCCCTGGGTTTCTATTTTGTGATTCTGTCTTGGGTGGATTCACCGCAGCGCATTCGAAGAATCTTACAAGTGCTGTTGTTTTCTACGATCGTTACGGCGGCTTTTGCAATTTTGCAGGAGATTATCGGCGACTATACATCTTTCTGGTTCTTTCTGCATCCCCAGGACTGGTTGGCTCCCATGGAACATAGGGCGCCTTCCTTTTTTGCCAATTGCAACTTCCTCGCCAGTTACCTAAATTTGATCGTTCCTTTCTCTCTGGCCTTCTGGATTCTTGGGGAGGGACGGTGGAAAAGACTCGGTGTGTGGACTACAGGGCTTGGAGCAGTGGCGCTTCTGTGCACGCAAAGCCTTGGAGGGCTCGTCTCTTTCGGCGGCATCGTCCTGCTTGCGATTTTGTGTTTCTCTGGAAACTGGAAAAAGAAGTTAGCCCTCTTCGGAGCTGTTTGTGCGCTCGCTATCGGCTTTTTCTTTGCTATGCAAACCTTGAACCCAGCTCACGTGGGGGCAGTTTTCGCGTATGACGAGGCGATTCGATTAGTTCTTTGGGGTATAGCTTGGGATTTTTTCCGGCACTCTCCTGTCCTTGGTGTGGGCTGGGGCAACTTCGTTGTGCTTTACGGGTCATATGTTGGCGACATTTCATGGATCCCGGCGGGACAATTCCAAGTTCATAGCATTTACCTGCAACTGCTCGCGGAGACGGGGCTTGTAGGCTTCGCCGCATTTTTCTTACTCATTTTTCGTGCGATTCAGCAGGCACTGCGCCAACTACGTTGCTCGGTATACACACTCCAGAAAGCCTTGGCGTTCGGGGTTCTCGGAGCGATCCTTAGCGTGCTTCTGCACGGTTCTGTCGATTTTTTCTTTCAGGTAAGCCCTCAATTTAGCACTCTCTTCTGGGTCCTTCTGGCTCTGCTGGTGGTCGGTGGTAACACGATCTCCAAAAGGAAGGACGGGGAGCTAGAAATGCAGACGGGATAGATGTTTCAGGTATCTTCTGCAGCTTTCGTTACGTTGTTCCTGTCATCGTTGCTCTGGTTGTAATCACTACTTCGCTGTACCGGAAAAGTCGACCTGAAGCCGACTTCACCATGACAATCAAGACTGCACTGATTACTGGCATAGCCGGCCAGGACGGTTCGTATTTGGCTGAGTTGCTTCTCGCTGAAGAATATAGGGTTATCGGGACCACGCGGGATGTGCGAAGAGCGTCTGCCGATCTCGTGGCTGGATTGTCGGGGAAGGTCGAACTGCTTGAATGGAATATGCTGGACGAGCGGAGAGCGACTGAACTACTGGCGCTTTGCCGCCCTCAGGAACTGTATAACTTTGCCGCCTGCTCCTTCGGCTCGGGGATGTATGACGATCCTGTCGAAATCGGAGAGGTGAACGGTCTTGCGGTCGCCCGCATTTTGGAGGCAATCCGCGAAACAGACCAAAGCATCCGTTTTTGTCAGGCGTCGAGCAGGGAGATCTTCGGCGCGGAATCGGAGAGCCCTCAGTCTGAGCAAACACCCGCCATTCCGCGCAGTCCATACGGAGCCGCCAAGCTCTACGCCGACTCAATGGTCCGGATTTATCGGCGGCACTATGGACTTTTTGCTTGTTCCGCCATTTTATTCAATCATGAGAGTCCGCGCCGCGGTTTGGATTTCGTGACCAGAAAGATCGCCCGTGAGGCCGCAAGGATTAAGCTCGGGTTGGCAAGCGAACTTCGCCTCGGCAACTTGGAGGCCCGCAGGGATTGGGGTTTTGCTGGCGATTATGTCCGCGGCATGTGGCTGATGTTGCAGCAACGGCAAGCGGATGATTACGTGCTGGCGTCTGGAGAAACTCACTCGGTTCGCGAGTTTTGCGAATGCGCTTTTGGGTACGTGGGATTGGACTACCGGGATTATGTCCAGGAAGACGCCGCTGCCTATCGGCCGTCGGAACCGACTCTGCTTGTTGGTAACATTTCGAAAGCAAAGCAAGCCCTGGGATGGGAACCGCGTGTCGGTATTCGCGAACTTGTGTCCATGATGGTTGAGGCGGATCTACAGACGCTCAGTGGAAAGCCGAGCGTAATTGGGGCGGAAAATAGTGTATAAAAAAATTGAAAAGTGCAGGATTTGCGGCAACACGCGTCTGCAATGTGTGCTGGACTTAGGCCAGCAAATGCTTACAGGCGTGTTTCCTCGCGCAAAGAATGCAAATATTACGACGGGTCCGCTACGCCTGGTCAAATGCGTGGCTGGTAACGAGGTATGCGGGTTGCTGCAACTGCAGCATTCCTATGATCTGCGAGAGATGTATGGCGAGAACTACGGCTATCGTTCCGGACTCAATGCCAGCATGGTCGCTCACCTGAACAATAAGGTGAAAAGAATCCTAGGACAGGTCCAACTGAATAAAGGGGACCTGGTTGTCGATATCGGTAGCAACGATAGCACGACTTTGCAGGCGTATCCGGCCGGACCGACTTGTGTGGGCATCGACCCGACCGGCGTCAAGTTCAGCAACTACTACCCGGCGCATATACAACTGATTCCCGACTTCTTCTCGGCCGCAGTGCTAAAAGAGCGCTTTGCCGGAAAGAAAGCCAAGGTTATTACGTCTTTTTCCATGTTGTATGACTTGGAAGACCCAATTTCCTTCATGCGTATGGATGTTTGAGCAGAGCTACATGCCAACGATGCTGGAGACGAATTCCTACGACACGGTCTGCCACGAACATCTGGAATTCTACGCCTTACGACAGATTAAGTGGATGGCAGATCGTGTGGGATTCAGGATTCTTGACGTTGAATTCAATGGTATCAATGGCGGCAGTTTTTCAATTATCGCATCGAAAGCGGGGGGCGATTCGAGCGTTTGTCCTTCGGTACAGAAGATCCTTGATCGCGAACGCGAAATGGGACTGGATACACTCGCGCCCTACCAAGCCTTTGCGGAGCGCGTGGCCAAATCGAAGAGTGACTTACTTGATTTTATCGGGACCGCCCGAACCGAAGGGAAGACCGTGGCCGCGCTGGGCGCTTCCACGAAGGGGAATGTCCTTCTGCAATACTGCGGGCTGACAGGGAAAGATATTTCTCATATCGGGGAAGTGAATTCAGATAAATTCGGGTCCTACACGCCGGGAACCTGGATACCGATCATCCCGGAAACCGAATTGCTTGCTATGCAGCCGCATCATTTGATCGTTCTGCCGTGGCATTTTAGAAGGTTTTTTGAAGAAAACACAAAATACTCGGACTTTAAGCTGGTTTTTCCGCTCCCGGAGTTGAACCGCCAAAATGGTTCCAAGACGTTCATTGAATCTCTTTTTGGCGGCGATACAGCCAACTGTCATAGGCACTTCTACATAAATCAGGATCAGCTCAATGCGAGAGGATCAGCCCATAAAACTATCTGTGTGCATTCCGACTTACAATAGGGCTGCGTTTATCGGTGAAACGCTTGAGAGTATTTTGCCGCAAGTTAACGAGTCGATTGAAGTTGTGGTAGTCGATGGTGCTTCCACGGATAATACGGCCGAAGTAGTCGCTTCATTCCAAAATCGCTTTGCGAATCTGCTCTATCATCGTGGCGCCCAAAATATGGGTGTGGATAGAGACATGGCGACGGCCGTCGAGCTGGCGCGAGGAGAATACTGCTGGCTGATGTCTAGCGACGATTTGATCAGGCCAGGTGCGATTTCCAGAATGCTGGAGGAGATACAATCGGGTGCGGACATTTATCTGTGTGATATAACTCTATGCAACTCGGACATGCAACCAATTCGTGGCCTAAAATTTCTGTCCGACCACCGCTCCACGAATCAATTCGATCTGATGGATAGAGAACAGTTCCTCACATATCTGAATTTGGCCACTTCAAACAACGCGCTCTTTTGCTATATGTGCGCCATGGTCTTCCGGCGGTCAAGTTGGGTGAACGTTGGGTTTAACGAACGCTTCAGTAGGACGGGTTACGCGCATGTCTTTACGCTGCTGTCTTTTATGAAGACGCGATGCTTGGTCAAGTACATACCCTCAGCGCTTGTCCTAAATCGCCCGGGCAATGATAGTTTTTCGAGTCAAGGTATTGAAAAGCGATACATGTTGGACTTTGACGGTTACCTCTTGCTTGCGAATGAACTATTTTACGATGATCCGCAAGTGAAACGTGCATTTCTGCGGGTCATGACTCGAGAGCATCCCTGGTATAGGCTGTTAAAGTTACGATCGGTAATTCAATCCACCAAGAGATGGGAGGCTATTAGCCCAAAACTGTTGGAATTTGGGTATAGCAGAAAGGTACTTGCTTTCTGCGGTTTTTGGGGCCGTTTCAAAATCGTCGTTAATACGGCGCTCTATCTGAACGGGAAATTTGCCATCGGATCTTTTCTTAGATGGGTTCGGGCGCTGGTGTAGTGGGTTTTGCTGGGCACGACGAGACAGTAGCGAGTTAGTGTTGGTTGCCGGCTTAGTCGTCGGTCTCATTACGTTGATTGTCGTAGGAATATTGACCGGGCTTGAGTTCTATCTGGGCTACTTCTATTTCGTTTTGAGTGTGTCGGTTGCATTAAACATCGCGACCCGGTCAAAGCTAGGTGAGACCCAAATGCCTCCGGCTTGGAAGATGATGCGAAATGCGCAAGTAGGCTAAATGATTGAAATATCCTTTTGCATACCGACCTTAAATCGGGCGAAAGAGTTGGAAGCCAGCCTCAGGAGCATCATCAGTCAGGCGGACCAGCGCGTAGAGATTGTCATCGTTGATGGTGGGTCAACTGACGAAACGCTTGCGGTTATAGAAACATTAAAGGCAAGTTTTCCGCAGATCTACGCATATGGAAGCGAGTCTAGAAGCGGGGTGGATCGCGATATTCTTCAATCCGTGGCCATGGCGCATGGCGAATTCTGCTGGCTATTTAGTGACGATGATTTGCTCAGTCCAGGAGCGTTAGAGCGAGTCTTACAGCTAATTCAAGAGTTTCCTGTAATCGCTGGCGCGAGCCTTAACTATGCCGCCTTCGACGCTACGATGAGCTACTCCATCGCGACTGTTCCTGCGGTGGGTCACAATGCTCTCAGAAGAAACCATCTGTTTTGCGACCGCGACGAATGTTTTTCTGCGTTGGGAGTTCATCTCGGTTTCATCTCCTGTCAAGTGGTCCGGCGTTCCTTGTGGGCGGATATTGTAAAGAACACCAACCTAACGCCCCACTGTAACGCTTGGATTATTGTTTATATGATTGGAAAAATTCTGGAACGAAATGCATATTGGTTTTACGTCAGTGACGTTTGCGTTTTTTATCGTAGCGGGAACGATTCCTTCCTCTCTCGTGTGGGCCTTCATAAAAGACAGCAAATCACCCATATCGCGTATGCGGAAACCATCAGTTCTCTTTTCCCATCACACTCAAGCACCTACAGAAATGTTTTTAAGATTGTGATCAATGACCGCATGGCACGGACCTTGGCAGTATTTAAGTCCAGGGGTATTACCATCTCCGATCAGTTTGAGCTCCTCAGGATGTACGTCAAACAGTATTGGTCTTATCCGCTGTTTTGGATCAAAGTCGTGCCAATTTTCATTATCCCACGTGTTGTTTTGGGTCTAACCGAGAAGACGTACCGCTGGTTTCGAAAGAGAAAAGCGGGTGTTCACTCAAGAATGACAGCAGACAGCTTTGAATAAATCGGAAAAGAGGAGACTAGGTGGCAAACTGATTTCTCCCTTACCGGTACGAGTGTATGCCGTCGATGCATTCTAGCCGCTTGAAAAGGAAAGGATACGAATCCGATGAAGAGGGCTCTAATTACGGGCATTACTGGCCAAGACGGCTCTTACTTGGCGGAATTGCTGCTCAATAAAGGCTACGAGGTCCATGGCATCAAGCGTCGCTCGAGCAGCTTCAATACCGGCCGGCTCGATGCCATGTATGCGGATTGGCATCAGAAGACCGCCCGAATGTTTTTGCATTTTGCCGACCTATCTGACTCCAGCAGTCTTATCAGGCTCCTCAGTGAAATTCGGCCTGACGAGGTCTATAACCTGGCGGCGCAAAGCCACGTCCGGGTCAGTTTCGATATTCCCGAATACACCTGTATCAGGCATCTTCCAGCGAGATGTTCGGCTCAGCCCCTCCGCCGCAAGGCGAGATGACGTGCTTCCACCCGCGCAGCCCATACGCTTGCGCAAAGCTGTTTGCGCATTCGGTGACCGTAAACTATCGGGAGGCGTACGGAATATTCGCATGCAGTGGCATTTTGTTTAACCACGAGTCCCCTCGCCGTGGCGAGACCTTTGTCACACGGAAGATCGCGCAAGCGGCTGCGCGAATCAAGATGGGCCTGCAAGATAAACTTTACCTGGGAAACATGGAAGCTCGACGCGATTGGGGATACGCACCTGAATATGTCAAAGCGATGTGGCTGATGTTGCAGCAAGAGAGGCCGGACGATTTCGTAATCGGCACCGGGGAGAGCCACTCGGTGAAGGACTTCCTTGATCTGTCATTCGCGTGCGTGGACTTGGATTGGCACAACTATGTGGAGATCGATCCACTATACTACCGTCCGTCCGAGGTGGATGACCTTGTTGCGGAAACTAGTAAAGCGCGAAAGCAGCTGCAGTGGCACCACGGAGTCGACTTCCCGGAATTGGTCAGTGTCATGGTTCAGGCGGAACTGGAAGCTATTTCAAACGGGAAACATTCAATCTCCAATGAGAACCGCGGATACCCGCCCGATCGACTCTCGGTTGCGGCCTCGTAGCCAAGTGTCACATCTCGTGATCAGAGCGCGGCGCGCGTCCGAAACCAAAACATTGACCTTGCCTCCCAAAACCGAGTTTCATCGTAGCTCTGAGCGATTGCTATGAGGATGGCGATCGTTCTCGATCAGTTGTTTGGCATGGCCGGAAGCGAACGGGTCGCGCAGTACATTTGTGAGGAGTTTGCCGAAGCCGACGTATATACTCTCGCTTACAACCCAGAGACTACATTTCCGTACTTCTCCAGTCGAAACATCCGAACGACGTGGCTCAACCTGTTTGTCCGCTCGACGTCCGCTTTTCGCTGGTCGTTTCCCTTCGCGACTTACGTGATGCAGTCCCTGGATTTAAGAGATTACGACGCGGTGCTTAGTTGCTCGGCGACCGTCGCAAAATACGTTTCGGCGCCAACGGGTAAGCATGTCTGTTATTGCTATATTCCCACAAGGGCGCTGTGGCATTTCGAAGAGTATTTCCGGCCCTCATTGCGCGCTGCGATAACGAAACGATTTCTCAATTACTTGCGAAATCGGGATTACCGGGCCGCGCAAAAGGTCGACCAGTTCATCGCTATATCTGAGATATCTAAAGAATACATCCATACTTATTATGAAAAGTCAGCAAAAGTGATCCATTGCCCCGTTGATCTTACATTATTCCGCCCCGTCAGAGACAGAAAAGATCACTATTTGATGGTATCGCGGCTAGAAAGTTGGAAAAAACTAGAGTTTGCTATCGAGGCGTTTAACAGCTTGGGTCTCCCGCTACGCATCGTGGGATCCGGCCCAGAGGAGGCGCGTCTGCGCGCTATGGCCAAGCGCAATGTTTTATTTGTGGGGACAGTTGATGATGCAACCTTGGCAGCCGAGTATAGCGAAGCCCGTGCAGTTGTCTTCCCGCCCTATCTCGAGTACGGACTGATCCCGCTAGAGGCAAATGCCTGCGGAACGCCCGTGATTTGCTACGGAAAAGGCGGAGTCACGGAGACAATGATCCCGGTCAATGGCCGCAACCACTCTGCGAGTCCGCCGACAGCGGTATTCTTTAAAGAACAGACGGCAGATTCGCTGATTCAGGCGGTCCGAGAGTTCGAGCGATGTGAGTTTTCCCGGGATAACCTTGTTCGGCATGCTGAATGTTGGAGCGTGCCCCAGTTCCAGCGCCGCATGCGCGCGGCGGTCATGTCTTTTGTCAATGGCTCCCCGTAGTTTAGGTGAAAAGGGGCTTAGACGACTTAAGCTTTGGAGTTCACCCCAAGAGTACCCGCCTTGTCACGGAAATAATTTCCCCGGAGGTTCAGGTTACTATGCCCAGACGCTCGATCAACGTGATTCAGTTTTTGGTGACAATCGCGTTCTTTGCGGTTCCCGGTATTGCTTTCTATATCGCAAGTTACGTCCGCTTCCAGAGTGAAGTCTTCGACAAAGTAGAAGTGGATGATTATGCATACGTCGGTTTCACAATCCTCGTAACCTTGTTGTGGGCTCTAGTGGTTGAGCACTTGCGATTGAATCGCATTGTTTACCTAGTGACGGTCCAAACGGGCGTCAGGACAGCAGCGCTCGCCACCCTGTATTGTACGTTGTTGTCCTTATCTTTGCTTTTCTGCTATCGGACAATAACCTTTTCGCGTGGCTTCGTGTTCGTTGGCTGCAGCCTGATGTTTGTACTTAGTTTTGGCCTAATTCACTTAATCCGCGCGGTGATGCATGCGATCGACAATTCTCAAAATGGCCGGTTTCCAGTTGCCGTTCTAGGTGCCGATGAGTTCGCTTCGGGCATCGCTGAACGACTTTCGAAAAGTCGGCTTGCTCGTTGCAAAGTTGCTTGCTTTGTTGCGCTGCCAGGCCAGAACAAGACGGCCAAGGGTTCACCAGTCCTGGCATGGGATCACATGGATGATGTCGTGGATGTCTTCCACTGTGGCGAGATTATAGTGGCACTGCCACCGGAGCGAATGGCCGAGGCGCAGACAATTCTTCAGACAGTTCAACACCTCTGCATTCCTGCCCGAATGGTATTGGATTTGGGAGAGGGAGTCTTCGTTCCGGAAAGGATCTTCGACTACTATGGAATTCCGCTACTTGATGTACGGCCTTATCCCGTTGATACAGTCGCCTATGCCCTTGGCAAACGCGTCTTCGACATCATCTTCTCTTCCTCGGCTCTACTGGTTGCTGGACCCTTTATGCTCGTTATTGCCCTTTTAATCAAGCTCACCTCCCGGGGTTCGGTATTTTTTGCTCAAGAACGTGTGGGGCTGAATGGCGGGCGTTTCAGGATGCTGAAATTCCGTACAATGTTTGAGCAAGATTCGCAAGCTTCGGACTCGCAACACACGCAACGGCAGGACCAACGCATCACTCCCATCGGTCGCTTTCTTCGGCGGAGCAGTCTGGACGAACTGCCTCAGTTCATAAATGTGCTAAAAGGCGACATGAGCGTGGTCGGCCCGCGCCCCGAGCTGACTTTCTTCGTGCAAAAATTTCGACAGGAAATCCCGTGGTACATGGCGCGGCATCACGTCAAGTGCGGAATCACGGGCTGGGCCCAAGTCAACGGCCTGCGCGGGAGTGATACTTCTATCCCTAATCGAATCCAATTCGATATTTATTATATGCGGAACTGGAGTCTGGTGCTCGATCTTAAGATTATTTTCCTGACAGTCTTCAATGGTCTCGTAAATCCACAAGCTTATTAGATGGGATTACGGGAGCGCCGAGCTTCGTTCGTAAACTGCGCATGGCGTTTTGTTTTGAGTTGGCACCCGAAATCCTCTTCACTCGAGTGTATCGTGAGCACCGCTTAGCATTGGCGCAGCCTCGCTCCCCAGAGCGACTCGGCCACAAGCGAACTCCGGCTTCCCCCCGCGGGCTTATCCAGTTCCACGCGTTAGGGCGCGCGAATGCTGAAGAGTCATTCGTCGTCGCGAAGCGACTCCTTAGCCTTACAAGTCCCCAGATTCCACCGCTCCGCCATATTTGCTTTGAGCATCGTAGTTTTTACCAGCGCATTCAGTGACATTTGCCGTGACAACCGACACAAAGTGTAATCAAGTTGTCCATCACATCACCACCGAACTGGCCCCTGGCTTTCATGTGATGGACCTCCAGGCCTTCCATGGAACCGCACTCTTGGCACCGCCAGCCATCTCGTTCGAGCACGCATGCACGGACGATCGCGTATCGTTTCGGATCCAGTTTGAGTCGAGGTTGTCTCTGGCGGAGACGCGTGGAATTCAGTGCGCTTTTCATAATCAATCCTTTGGCTCAGTCTCGGCCAGATTTGCACGTGCCAGAAAATCCGCGCAAATCATCTCCAGGCAGTAACCCCTGGACCTATCGGTTCCGAGCATCAGGCCGGCAGCCTCGAGGGCTTTCTCGACGACGGGTAGCTGGCTCTTATAGAGTTTGAAGTAGATAAGCTCCCAAGACTCTATTTCCTTGCCTGTTAGGTGCCGTTCTAGCTCTCCCTTAAAACCTTCCTTCGGTAGCTCCCTGGCCTTGTGCAACCAGGTTGCACAGTCAAAGTCTTCCCCGTCCTTCCGCGCAACTCTCACAAGTTCTACTGCTTTGCTCCAGCCGACTTCGCGAAGTTGCTGCTTCGGCACTCGCATCAGATTCTCGTGAATGGCCATCAGGTAGTAGGCCTTGCGGCGCGATTCTGGAAAGTGTTTTTCGAGAAATTCGTCGAATGACTTCAACTTCTCCAACCTCCAGTACTGCTTCGACCTGACCTCGCACAAGTATTCCCCGAGCTCTACGAACCGCGTGTCCTTCTCTTGCTCTTTGGTCTTGTCCCAACTCAAGATCTCATCGATCTTGCCCAAGACGAAGACTGCCCGCCGATGATTTACTTCTGGTGCCACGGCAGCCCGTCCGTTAATCCACAAGCTGGTCAAGCCAATCAAGGTCGCTCGCTCCTGCCTTGCGCACGAGATTCGTGTCGACTAACGGCTGGTTGTTCAGGCACAGCCCCAGATGTGGACAACTCAAGCAGCCGTTTTGGGGAAAGCGGATACCGCTGTGCGAAACAAACTGAGCCGCTTCAATCTGGCCGGCCGTTGTTTCCACAAGACGCCCGAACTCTTGACGCTGCTCTTCCGAGATGGACGCTCTCAAATATTGAATTTCCGGAGCATGCTTCCGCACGAAGACGACCAGTGCTACGTCAGGAATCCCACTGATCCAGGAATAACAGATGAGTTGCGGATCGAGCGAAAGCAGTCCCTCGGGTTCTGTTGAATAGCGGCTGGTTGTGGTCTTCCAGTCGATCAGGCACGGCTGGCCATCGACGTCCCCTACGGCGTCAAGATAGGCAACGAATTCGCTCCCACCAGACAGTGTCCGAAGCATTTTGATTTGCAGATTTTTCTTTGGACTGTGAATCCGAACGCGATTGTCCCGTGCAAATGTTTCGAGTAAATGGACCCCTTGGTGGAAGAGCCGATCCCAGGACTCTCCCTTGCGGAATTCAAAGGAAGCATCGCGGTATGCATCCCATTCTTTGAAAAGCGCAGCAGCACTATCTTCCTGACAGAAGTAGGCACCCAGAGCCTTTTCGAAACAGCGACCGAAAACCATCGCCGCCCGTGTTTCTTTTTCCCGCCACTCTTCCAAGTAACGGTAACGATAGCTTCGAAGGCAGCGAAGATACTGACTGATTTGGTTGTAGCCATAGCTACGGGCACCAGATTTTTGAAATGACCTTGTTAGCCCTATTTCAGCAGCTGGCTTTTGTCTCAGCTACTTCTTCACGTACTTTTTCACGTCCATCGTGAATTCCGCGCCATAGATATTTCCCGCCGCATCAGCGGCAACTCCTTCCGATACTGTGGACTCAGCGGAGGGCGGATAGGGCCCAGGGTCGGGCACGAAGTATTTTACCGAGCCGTCCTTGGCGCTACCGATGCGAATGCCCCGTTGACAGCCTGGGTTGTATCCGTAGCCTTGCTCGCCGCCGCGGGATTCCGAATCAGCGACGTACAACACATCATTCCTGTCAATGAAGATTCCGCTCGGGCGGCCGAATTGTTTCCACTCGGCAATGAAACGGCCGTCCTGGTCGAAGATCTGGATGCGGTTATTCTGGCGGTCGCCCACGAAAAGGCGTCCCCTAGAGTCGAACGCCAAAGTATGCGGACAGTCGAATTCGCCGATCCCCGTTCCTTTCTTTCCCCAAGTCTTGATGAACTCTCCGTACTTATCGGATTTCATGATCCGGGCGTTGGCGGTGGGGGCACGGCCGTGGCCGTCGGCAACAAAGATGTCGCCGTTGGGAGCTACGGCAACCTCGGTCGGCTGATCAAATGTGTCTGAACCGGGTCCAGCCACACCGGCCTTGCCGAGGGTGAGCAAGAGCTTGCCATCCTGGTTGAATTTGAAAACCTGCTGGCCCCTGCCGTCTTTCAGGCCATTATCGGCAACCCAGAGATTGCCATCTTTGTCGACGGTAATCTTGTGAGGGCTCACGAACAGCCCATGGCCAAAGCCCTTGAGGAACTTTCCGGAGGGATCGAATTCGAGGACAGGGTCGAGCGGTGAATCGGCGCAGTTTGTGCCTTGCGATCCGAAGGCGCCACATCGGTCGATAGCCCAGATGTTGCCATCCGTACCGATGGCGATCCCAGCCGTCGATCCCCATTTTCTTCCGTTGGGCAGTTGGCCCCAACTGAGGCCTAGGCGATACGGATTAGGAAGATCGTTGCGAGCACCAAGTGGTGACACGGGGGGCGCTTGAGGGACAGTGGATTGCGTAACGCGTGATGCTCCAGTTCCCACAACTAACGCGGTTGCGATCAGCAGAGAAGTGAAGCAATTCACAGGCGAAATCGCCAGAGGTCTGAAGGACATCGGAACCTCTCTTTTTTCCTATTCCATTTACGACCTGGGATTTGCGTTTTTGTTGCAGACCGACCGCCAACTTACAACTGACCGTCGGAGAATGCAATGCTCGCTCCGATATGACGCCTACCAGTACAGGCGAAACAGGGCCACGCCTTGTCGCGGGAGCGTGAATTCCAGCGTCCCCGTAAGCGGCTTTGAGTTATTCATCTGTAGTTCCGGTGGCTCCATTGCTTCGAGCATGCCGCCCTTTTCCAACTGCACTTGCTGGGTTGTGGTCGGTTGCTCTGGGCTGCCCATCTTCCGCCAAACGGCGTAAGCGTTGCTATGGTCCGGGTCCATACGGAACTGCTCGACACGCATTTTCTGTTCCGGCACGTCTTCAATCCGCACCAAGATGGCAGCCGGATCCGTCGCGACATCGTCATCGTGATAGTTCCACACCAGGATGTCCAGCTCATGCGGCCGGCGCGTGGCCATGGCATTGATGTCCGGCGCGTCCACAACGCCTTCCCGAAGCATATTGCTCAACGGCTGGGCCCCGTTGCTTTGCACGCTGACCCAATCGCCTCCTAGCATCCCCAGCATGCGAAAGACATTGAGAACTGGCTTGTCCACACCGTTCGTTGCCAATTCGCGGAAGCCGGCGAAGTATGGCTGATCCTCAAACTCAAAAGCCCAAGTGACAATCCCCTTAAGATTGACGCTGTATTTCTGCGCCAGCTCGTAGGTTCGCGCCGTAGTTTCGGCGATCGTGACTCCATAAAGCGGTCCGTTGCGATAACCGTTCTGCGCACCCTGACAAGCGGCACATCCTTCCGGGTCGCTTTCTCCCAGAATGATAGGGGTGTTCTTCCACATCGGGAAGGACGCAACGATCTCCATACCGCGATCTACCGCGAGCAGTTGGGTGGCGATGCCCATCCTTACGTGTCCATCCACGAATTTCGGACTGCCCTTGGGATGAAAGCTGATGAAGTCGAGCGGCGCGCCCACCCCTCCGGTGGCAGCGTTCCTACCTCGTGCACAGTGTTCCAAGAACTGGCTCAGGAAAGCGCCGGCTTTTGCGCCTGAGGGGCGCGTTGTTTCCGGACCACCAATCCGAGCTGACGGTAGTACTTGCCGTATGGCCGCCGCCGTTACGTCGTAGAGCCGGTTGTATTCCTCGAGAGTGCCGTGCCAGTAGGGGATGTCCGGCTCATTCCAGACTTCCCAGAACCAGTTCTTTACGTTCTCGCCATACCGCCCAAGGAGGTGGCGGACCCACGCAGTGATGAGCGTGCGCCATTTGTCGTAATCGCGCGGCGGATACGACCAGCCAGTGAACACATCGCCGCGCGGGAAATCATGCCGGTAAGGTTGCGGATGAGTCGAGAGCGCCTCCGGCATGAAGCCGACCTCCACCAGCGGCTGGACGCCATTTCGCGTGAGCGCATCAAAAATGCGATCCGTAATCGTCCAGTCGTACACCGGCGTGCCGTCCGACAGTTCCGTGTAGACATTCGTCGATCCCCATTTCAACGACCCTTCGCCGGTACCCGAAGTCAGCAGATTGTGAGCACGAAAGTAGACCGGCACAGGGCTCAGAGCGGCCAGTTCGTGAAGCAATTTCTCGCCGTTGCGCGCATAAACGTAGTTGGGCTCATCGGCCCCCCAATAATTCCATACTGGCTGGTATCTGCCGGTTGTCTGGTTGGCGTGGACTGTGATCACCACCGGTTCGGCGCCTGGGGCGGGAAAATACCCCGCACTCGCAAATATAAGGAGCGCCATTGCGGCGTTTCGAAGCGAGTGCGGATGGAGGGTTAGGACCGAAACAGACGCCATGAGATCTCCGACGTAATGTTTAGCCAACTATTGGCCGCTGGCACCGCTGAGTTTCTGTCTAGGCAGCTTCTTGCGGGCATCAATTTTCTGCACGCATGGCTGAAGGAACTGAGCCTCCTTTGTTCAGCGCAGCAGTGCCGAGGCACGCCATTGACACCGGCCTATCACGCTATGGCCCTTCTTGGAAAACCAACCGGGGCCGACCGACCAAACCTGAAGGCAAGGGCTGCAAGTTCTCCATGTCTTGAGGAACCGCGCGCACTCCATACTTGCTGTTAAGCAGCTTGTAATCCGGGAGTGAGCGGCCCGCAAGAGGATTGATAGCCAGATTTCCAACGACGATTTTCAAATGATTCTCGCCGGAGTGGAGCCTGCCTGAAATGTCCAATTCATAGGGAGGCTTCCAGATCGAGCCCGCAGGCTCGTCGTTTACGAAAACTTGCGCGGCTTCACGAACGGGACTTTCCAACCAGGCGCGCATGCGCGGGCGGCCGGCTTGCGGCCGTTCGACAACTGTTCCCGGACCGAAGTCAAGGTACGCGCGAGTTCTCGGATTTAGAGTCCTCGGGGAAACGGTGATGTTTTTCTCGTAGACGGCCCTGCCTGAATAAAACCGCGTCTCTTCGTCATCCGTCCAGGAGTGCAGTTTATCCATATGAAGGATTCGACCAAGCTCTGAGAAACTGACAGTCCAGTCGGTTCCCAGATCGAGCACGTCGCGAGCAGGTACAGACATGGAAATTTTTGGTTTAGATTGAACAGCGACCTGAGGATTACCAGCAGAAAAGATGATGACCCGTGATTCGTAGGGCTGCAAATTCAGTTCGAGCACAGGGTTTGTGTTGGCTGGCGAGATATCCCCGGAAGAAGGGTCCCAACATTCTGCATGGGGTTCCGAGACGCGAAATGTAGCGGTTGTGGAAATGGGCCGGTTGCTTGTATTCGCCAGGAAGTAGATTTCGGCAGAGGGCAATTTGCGATGCACGAAGCCAATTTCCGGCGTCGGAGAAAAAGTCTTGAAGTCAGGCTTGACTTGCTGCGCCAGCACTTTGCCAAGTTGGCTTTCTTCTGAAACGAGAAGGCCTTTTCCGCTTGAAGCGTGGAACAAAACCTGCGAGATTTCACGGACTTGAGGAGTATCTGCTTCCGACTCCAGCAAGCCGGGAGCCCGCGATGGGAGATTGCGGAGAGCAATCACGATGCCGCCATTGCGTGCGTACGTCTCGATCTGGCGGTAGGTCGCCAGGGACAACCGTTCTACACCTGGCAAGACCAGAACCGCATAGGGAATGCCTGTCTCAGCGATCGCTTCCGGGTCGATAAAATCGAAATTGAACCCCGCATCAATAATTTGGGGAATTACGACCGGTCCAAGCAACCGCTCCATCGATTCGCTGACGGAGTCCTTCCCAACTGTGAATTGTGCCCAGGCATCATCCGTGGGCAACAGGAGCGCGACATCATTCGGGGGCTTGCCTTGGCGGAGGACATAGCTGATCCTTTGCAAATAGCGCGTAACGTCCGGCATGACTGGCCACCACGGATTGTGATCATTGAGCGCCCCGGCAGCGTAGAATGCCCATCCCGGCTCGCCAGCCTCTTTCGGCGAATACGGCCATCCGTGCCCGACAAGCTGATTGACTCCTTGCAGAAAAAACAAGTCGGCTTCCGCTTTCATATCGAGTGGTGTCGCTCGAAAGGCGGGAGAATGCAGCCACGTCCAGGTTTCAGCGGAAGTAATATTCCCTCCCAGAAGGTGGTTCGCCGATGAGGCCCAACGGGTAGTTGAGAAACTTCGCCATTGTGTGCCTTCGCCTTCCGGCAGGTCCACCAAAGCATTACTGGACAGCGTAACAGCGGGGATCCCGTATGTCTGAGAACGAAAACGTGTCTTGTGCTGGGCCGCCCACTCTCGAATTGGAGCGAGATAGCGCTCATCAATCAGTTCGGTAAGCGTCTTACCCCAATCATGGCGGATGTCCGAAGTCTTGGGACCGATGTCTTGAACCAGGGCTGGCAAGTACGGTGTTAAATCATAGCCACGGCGCTGGTAGAATTCTCGCAGCAGGTCGCTGGTCCAGTCCGAACCATACACTTCCAGGCTGTCACTGAAGACGGAATAGGGAGGATCGTCTCCAAAGGCTTCCATCAACCGGTTTCCGACGGTGTGAAGATGATTCTCAATTGCCCCGCGGTCAAAGTGATCGAGGACGAACCCTTCGGCACCAATGGCTGGCCGCTTGACCATCATCCCTGTCCGGCTCGAGATGAAGAACAGGACGACATGCGGGCCAGTAAGGTTCTCTGGAAGGTGAAGCCGGCTATTCTGAATCTCGAGGATCTGCCGGGCTTCAGATGCCAAAAAGTTTTTCGGCTCGCCGGGTGCCAGGAACGCCGCGATCAACTGCTCGCCAGCGCCAATGCTGGGGACGGCTAGTGAATATGCTCCCAGGGGAACAGCCGTCGTTACAATTCGCAGTGCACCAGCCGCCTGTGTTATAGGGATGTGCGGCCCCCCAAAAGGCCAGCCGCTCCCAAGTGTCACGTCTATGCGCAGACCGAGTCTGCGCGTTTCGTCCGCCGCAAAGTGCAGATCATCGATAAATTCATCGGACAGATAGGGGAAGTTGTGGAAGCCGCGCGCGGGATCGTCGAGTTCAAGCGGGTAGACGGGCTGAACTTCAACTCCTCCGATTCCGCCTTCCTTCATCTTGCTAAGTTCGCGCGCAAGTTCCGGCTTCGTCATCGCAGGCCCGAACCACCACCAGCGCATCAAGATCCGGCTGTCGTCAGGAGGATTCGAGAAGTTTTGACGCAATATCTCCAATTCGGTTGCAGGCCCGGTTGGCCTGGCCGCATACACGAAGAAACCTGCAACAATTGGTAGTAGGAACAATAAACTGCGAAGTGTTTTCAATTGGCTGCTCTACCAATGCATCTTGAATCCGAGTTGCAGAATCCTCGGGTCGAATGCGCTGGGAACGAACCCAGGCGTGCTCGCGCCGCTCTGCCGGCCAAAGTTGGAGGAATTCCAGCCTGCAGTTGTGCCGGGGACTCCAATGCTCGGATTGAAATGATTGATGGCGTTGAAGGCCTCAAATCGAAACTCAACCTGTTTCTGTTCGCGGATTGGAAAAATCCGGCTGACCGCCACGTCCATATTGAACGTTCCCGGCGAACGCAGAAAGTTGCGTCCAATGTTGCCGAAGGCCCCATTTGGAGGTGTGAAGGCGGCTTTGTTGAAGACGAAATAACACTGCGTCGTCCCGGTCGTGTTGCAGGGCAGCCACTGGTTTAGGTAGAGCGGCTGCCCTGCAACGATGTTTACCCGGTCGTTGCCTTCATTGGTGAAAGAAGTGTCCGTGCCCGAGCGTATGTCAATCGGCCATCCGCTCTGGGCGCGAATCCCCGGTGCGAATTGCCATCCGCCCAAGAGCCAGCGCATCGCTCCGTTTCCATGGAAGGGACTGCCCGCAACCATCGTGGCGTTGAAAATGTGTGTGATATCGAAATTGCAGACGGCGTAGTCGGCGCGCGGATTGTTCTGGATTTGGAAGTACGTGCCACGGAGGTCTCCGTTAAAGTCCCCAATGCTCATGCACTTTGAATAGGTGTAGTTCGTATTGAGTGAGAATCCTTTACTAAATCGATGATTCAGACTGGCAAGCAGTCCATGATAATTCGAAAAGCCGTTCGGCCAAGCCATGTCCAGGATTCCGACGCCGCCAGGGTTCTGAGGTGCGCTCACCCCACCTGCTGTAAGTGTCAGAAAGCGTCGAGCTGCCTCATTTCCTGCATCCTTCGTGCATGTGCCGCCTGGCGCCGCTGCGCAGGCGGCCGCTGTAACCTGTGGGGCGTTGAAGTCATACGACAAAGGAATGTGAACGCTGCGGTTGCCCAAATAAGAAAGCGAAAACGCCCAGTTGCCGAAGAACTGGCGCTCCCAGCTCAGGTTCCATTGCTGCATGTACATGGGCCTCATGTCCGGAGGCAACGAAACCCAGAATGAGCCACCCGGAAAGATGGCCCCGGTGGCGGGGAATGGATTCTGATTTGCATTTGCAGACCCGCAACCAGTGGAGTTTGAATAGTTGAGCCACGGATTCGAAAACGTGCCGCACCCGCTGGCATTGTCAATCTGATTGACGACCGGCGGGTTGGACGTTAGTCTTTGCGAGTACCACACCATGGCAGAGTCGTAGAAGATTCCATAGCCGGCACGAATGCTTTGCTTGCCGTTGCCTGAGGGATCCCAGGCGATCCCGATGCGCGGAGCGAAGTTCATCAGATGGTTGTTCGTGAATCCTGCGGGCACGCCCGGATCGCCGAAGAACAGCATACCGGCAGGCGCATTGGGGTACACCGTGCTGTGCTGGTTCTGCAGGTACGCATTCATATCGAAAATGCTTCCGCGGTGAAACAAGTCCGACGGCCACAGTGTCGGCTCCCAGCGCAGACCGGCTGTCAGCGTCAGCTTCCTACTGAGCCGGATCGTATCCTGTCCGTAAAAGCTCGGGATTGTCGAGCGATAGGCCACCTGCTGGGCGCGACTTTGGGTAAAGCCGCTATACTTCCCGAGTAGAAAATCCGCGAGTCCGTCGCCACCTGTAGGACCCGCGGTGAACGATCCGTTCCATGTAAACGTGCCATTTTCATCAAAACCTGTAAGTGTGTTGTTCTGCGTCCGGATCACAAGCGCACCGAAAGCGAAGTGATGACGCCCGCGGATCCAGTCCACATCGTCGGCTTCCGTCCAGGTGTTCACATTAAAGTGGCCGGGAGCACACGTGCCGCACCCGAGGCCGAAATAACCGCTGATCGCAGTGAGCAGAAAGTTTGGGATGGCGACATACATGTTGCTGCCGAGCGTTGTTGGATTGATGTCACTCGGGTTCACGCCGCGGTTATCGCGGCGGCGCGAGCCGGTCACGTGAAAGGAGTTGACCAGACTGGAATTGACGGAATAGCTGTCGCCGATGGTAAGGCTCTGAGCGCGTTCCCAGTTTCCGGGAGTCGCGGTCAATATGAGGTTGTGGATGTCAAATGGTGGTGGAGCCTGGAAATCATCAATGAAATAACGCCCGTAGAGATTATGCTTGCTGCTGAACACGTAGTCCATGCGGCCGATTTCCTGGTTTTCGTTATCGATCGCAGGCAAGACATAATTCAATAAGCCGCAAGGGTCGCTAGAAATCGGGACGTATCCGCCACTAAACAGCTTAACTGAGGCGGGATCAAACAAAGAAGGATTCACTTGGTTCCCCACGAACGGTGACTTCAAAGTCTTGCCTGCCGTTAATCCAGTGCAACCGGGAGACGCTAAGGCAGTGAAGTCGCCAGCTAGCGCAGCTGCGGTCGCTGTGTGCGTGCTCGCCGCCGATGCGGAATGCTGCCTTGTGCCCTGATAGCCCGCGAAGAAGAATAGCTTGTCCCTAATGATTTTCCCGCCGACTACGCCACCAAATTGATTGCGGAGCAGGTTATCGGGAGTGGAGCCGCCACTTGCAGTGAGGAAAGAATGCGGCGCTGCGTTAAAGACACCACCGCGGTAGAACTCGAATACGGCGCCGTGAAAACTGTTCGTTCCGGACTTTGTGACAAGGTTCACGACACCGCCTGGGTGTAGCCCGTTTCGGGCTGGTAGAGAGCTAGTTTCCACGCTGAACTCCTGCAGCGCGTCAGGAAACGGAAATGGCAGATTGACGTTCGAGAAAGTATCGTTATTATCGCCCCCATCGAGCAGGTAATTTGTTCCGTTGGCTTGCCCGCCGGCCACGGAAATGGTGACCGAGCTATAGAAGTTTTTGCTGCCGGTTTCGTCGCCCCCCGGCGCCATCATCGACGCGCCCGAAATCAGAACGAGCTGTGTGACATAGCGGCCGTTCAAGGGAAGCTCGGAGATGCGCTGCGAGTCCACCACGCTCGAGACCGAAGCGTTCTCGGTCTGAATCAAAGCGGCAGCCGACTTCACCTCCACCGTCTCGGTTAACGAGCCCACAGCAAGAACCGCGGTGAGCGTTACGTGGTCGTTCACCTGCAACACAATTCCCGTTTGGCTGTAACTCTTGAACCCCTCTTTCTTGACTTCAAGCTGATAGGGCCCAACTGGCAGTCCCGGTAGAACGTACTCTCCCTGTTGATCAGTGGCAGCAGTGTGCGCGATGTTGCGCTGGGTCTCGATCATCCTGACCTCCGCTCCAGCCACAGCCGCTCCCGTGCCGTCAGTGACTCGTCCGGACACTTGAGCGACGTTTACCTGCTGCGCTCTGGCATTCGGGGACCAGAGGCCAAGCAATGCAGCGTATCCGGCCACACAAATCGTTCCGAAGAGAGGCGTACGGGGCATTTTTGATCTCCTTTTGACGGACACACTAACTTGCCGTTCCGTCGGAAGGCCGAAATCAATGCAAATAAAGACATACCTAGCACATGACCCTAGTCCCCTGCCGGAGCGGGCGCCAAGCGATTCGAGACGAGCCAAACGCGTTCCTCAGTGCAAAATTCCTCCCGAAGTCCCAGTTGACTGCCGCATCCTGAAGCAATTGGACTTAGTGAAGGATCATCTTTGGCTGCATGCGACGCGCGCTCCGCCCATAAAGTAGCTCGTTTCGCCCCACAAAACGATCAATTGAAGAACTTGCAGTGACGAATCGGAAGGGCCGATAGGAATCCGCTAATGCAGCAGCGCAAGGTAGTTGCCATAACCAACGATGGCAGTCGACCCGATCAGCAGGGCAAGAGCGAAGAAAAGGCACCAACCTGCGCGGACTCCCGCTCCTTTCCACTCTTTCAAGCTGATCCCCCATAGGCTGCTAAAGATGATGATGCTAGCCATGTGGAGCGTCCAACTGGAAAACTTGTATCTGCCCATCTGTGTTTCGCCCATTGTGTAGAAAAAAAACTGGAAATACCAGGTCGTGCCGGCCAAGGCGCAGAACAAATAGTTCGCCAACATGGGGACTCGGACCAGATGTTGCTTTTTTGTGGGAGGTTCGGCCACGGGAATCACGGACCTTTGTTCGAGATCTACTACTTTCATTGAGGAAGCCGGGTGCTCGACCACTTCTCGACCATAAGCATCGATGGCCGTTTCGATGATCGTTTCTTG
Organism: Acidobacteriota bacterium; assembly: GCA_003225315.1. Taxonomy (GTDB): domain Bacteria; phylum Acidobacteriota; class Terriglobia; order Acidiferrales; family UBA7541; genus Acidiferrum. The sequence continues at coordinate 33,645 of QHZD01000042.1, read as the reverse complement.
TTGCTCGACTGGGTTAAGTGATCGCGACTGTAAACGGAAATACTGGTATCCGGTCTTGTTCCGGATATTGAGGATCACACACCAGATGAAATTTGTGGTGAAGCCGCCAATCAAAATCACAACCAGCACTGGCAATCCCTGCCAGAGAACCGGTGTGCCATGCCTCAACGTTAGTGATTTGATGGGATCTCCCGCCGCCAACCCGTAGGCAAAGCAGGCGCTCATGACTCCGGACAGCGTGGCCACAGCAACTCCCTTTTTCAGGTTAAATTCGTTGATTGCGGCCTTCTGCTGTTCGGGCGACATGGTCCGTTCTTTGTAAACGCCTGCCAATCCGGCAAGGGCAATACCAACCAGGCAGACAACAATTCCCAAAAGAATCACTCGCCCCGAGTTTGTCCCCAGGACCTGCGTCATGAACTCACCACGAAAAATCGGCGGCATCAGTGTTCCAAATGCAGCACAGAGGCCTAGAACAACCGCCATGCCGAGCGAGAGCCCCAGATAACGCATCGTCAATCCGAACGTCAAGCCGCCAATTCCCCAGAGCAGGCCAAAGAAGAAAGTCCAGAAGAGCGTGATCTTGGGACTCTCGGAGAGAACTGCTCCCAAATCTTTGGTGATGAGCAGACCCAGGAGCCAGGGCGCAATGATCCAACTGAATATGCCGCCTGCGAGCCAAAATGTTTCCCACGCCCAGTGTTTCACGCCGCGATAAGGCACATAGAAGCTGCCGGACGCGAGACCACCGAGCCAGTGCAGAAACACTCCCAGGGCAGGATTTGGAGTCATTTCGTCATCAAGTGCGAACTACAAATGAAATACTTCTTCCAACGGAACCATCATACGATCCGGCAAAACGCCCTCAGGCTGCACGAAAAACCCAGCCATTTCGCGCTGCCAGCGTTCATTTACTTCTCGTTTGGCCATCTCCGCACGCGCACGTTCGAAATCCGTGGTTTCCAAATAACCGACGAGCAGCCCGTCGGGCCGGAGAAACAGTGAGTAGTTGTTCCAACCGGCTTCGCGCAGTGCAGCCTGCAACTCGGGCCAAACAACACGATGGCGTTGTTTGTACTCCTCGAGACGATCCGGCTTCACCAGCAGCACAAAACACACGCGCTTCATGACGTCCCTGCCTATCGCTGGCAGATTTTGGTCTTTGAATACCCGCTTTCGCGGGCCAGAAGATAATTTCCCGTCACGTTCACTGAAAACGTTCTTGTCCATTCGTGCGCGTATCGCGGTAATGGTAGGGATTCTGGAGCAGTTCGCCTCGATCTCCCAAAAGCGCATAATCAACACCCCAGGCGTCCACGCCGATCCCCTCCAGTTTTGTTTTGTCGAGTTTCGCGAGCGCCTTTCCTACTGCCCACCACAACCGCGCAACATCCCAGTGCAAAGAACCACCGTAAGATACCGGCGCATTTGGAAATCGATGGACTTCCTCAGTCCTGATTGTGCCTGCATGCAAATGCGCCAAAACAGCGCGACCGCTTTCAGCGCCAAAATCGAATGCAAGATAGGTCTTGGTTGGCCTGCTACTAGGCATAAGAAGAGACGCTCTGTGCGCTTCGTGCTGCCCGCTCCTTGGTAATGCGCAGTAAGTACCCACTCTCGCGAAATGCGTTCAAGGGGTCCGTTGGCATCCCTTTGGAAGCGCGCCATTCTTGAATCGCGGGTCTTACGTCCGTCGCAAAGGCGTCCTGCAATATGGATTCGGCTCCCAGGAGGTCGGCGTCGTTTTGGGCCTCGGCGAGCTTCTTGTGGTCAACGAGTGCTGCTTTTGAATAGAGTTGCTGTGCCATGACTACCGTCTGAATCATGGCCTCAATCTTGTTTTTAAGGTTGTGGCTTTGGTCAATCATATATGCGATGTCAGCCCGTTTTCCCGTCTCCCGCTCGAAAAAGAGAATCTCATTGAAGATCCGGAAAACCTGATAAGGATCGATGGATCCCATGGTCAGATCATCGTCGGCATACCGGCGATCATTGAAGTGAAATCCGCCCAACATGTTCTCCGACAAGAGCCAAGCCACAATTTGCTCGATATTTTGCGATAAATAATGGTGCCCCGTGTCGACTAGAACCTTGGCTCTAGGACCTGCTGTGCGCGCCATCAATAGGGACATGCCCCAATCGGCGAGATCGGTGTGATAAAAAGCCGGCTCGAACGGCTTGTATTCCACTAGCATCCGCTGATAAGGAGCCAGGGCGGCATGAGAGGCTCGTAGGTACTCCTCGAACCACCGCTTTCTTTGGCGGATATTCGCCGTACCCGGATAATTTGACCCGTCCGCAAACCACAAGGAGATATCGCGGCTATTCAGATGCTGGGCAATCTCGATGCTCTCTTTGACATGCCGCAACGCCTGCTCACGGATGGATAGATCGGGATTGCCAAATGATCCGTACTTGTAAACTTGATCTTGAAACAGGTTAGGGTTGATCGAGCCGGGACGGATACCGTAGCGCGCGGCCAGTTTATTCACTGTGTCTGTACTCTGGATTCCTTCGGGAAGATCCCACAGAACGTGCAGCGCCACAGTTGGGCAAACGCCGGTGAGCAAGTGAACCTGGCCCGCATCGCTGAACTTTTCTTCGGGAGTCGTGGCAGCGGCCGCCTGAGTAAACTTTCCAAAGCGAGTGCCGGTATTTGCGAAACCCCAGGAAGGAATTTCGATGCGGAACTCTTCCAGCGATTGGAATACTCTATCTGTCTCCTGCGAGCGCATACGATTTTCCGAGAGGGAGCGTACATTTCTGTTGCGATCTGAGTCACGATATTTCTTTAGAGGAATGAGCATTTCGCATTGCGCAATGTCGATTCTGCCCTCCCCTCTCTCAAAAGTAGTATGAGCGCAAGAGCTTAGGCCAGGCACTGGGACTTGGCTTTGAGCCAGGGTCGCAGATAGATTTGGCTAGATTTCGCTTGGCAAAACGCTCTGACCGGTCTATCTTTCCATGCCTATGGACTGCGATGTCCGCTCTAGGGACGCTTACCTGGTCAAGTCTGTTGTCCACTCCTCCCGGCTGTTTACAGCATTCCGGTCTCCAGGAGAAGCCCTACGTCTCAGAGAAATTGCCTCTCGGAGTGGCCTGCCGAAGACGATGGTGTTTCGGCTGCTCTATACGCTCGAGAAATGCGGCATGGTGGAAAAGGTGGGGGAGAACCTCTATCAGTCGTGCCTTCGGCCTTGGAAGCAAAAACTGTATCGCCTCGGGTATGCCGCACAAGGAGCCGACTATCAATTTTCCAGGGAGGTTTCCGTCAGCCTGCAGCGAGCCGCGGTTGCGGAGGGGATTGAACTGATTTCCCTCGATAACCGCTACAGCGCGAAGATCGCGCAGCACAATGCAGACCTCTTGGTCCGCGAAAAAGTGGACTTGGTCATCGAGTTTCAAACCGACCAGGATGTCGCCCCAATTGTCGCAGCGAAGTACCGCGAAGCTGGCATTCCGTTAATTGCAATTGATATTCCGCATCCGGGCGCCACCTACTACGGCGCGAACAACTACGAGGCTGGTCTGATTGCCGGGCGTTACCTCGGCAGATGGGTAAAGGAAAACTGGTACTCGGAACTGGACGAGATCATCTTGCTTGAGTTGCCACGCGCCGGAAATTTGCCGCGCATGCGGCTCACAGGGATTCTGGTTGGACTCGGCTCTTTTCTGCCCGCGGCGAAGGAATGCCGGATCACGCACCTTGACGGCGACGGCGAATTGGGGCCGAGCTTTGAAGCCGTGCGCAAACACTTGCGTTCGACGCGGGCGCGCCGCCAGTTGGTGGGAGCCATTAATGATCCGAGCGCGCTCGGGGCACTGCGCGCTTTCCAAGAGGCGGGCCGCAGCGAGTGCTGCGCAATCATGGGGCACAATGCTTCCCCCGAAGGAAGAGCTGAGTTGCGCCAGCCAAACACTCGTCTTCTGGGGTCGGTTGCTTTCTTTCCAGAACGCTATGGCGAGGACCTTATTCGCGTCAGCCTGGATATTCTGAACCGGCGGCCAGTCCCTCCAGCGGTGTTTGTGGAACATAAGCTGATAACGCCGCGTACGGTCGATCACTTCTACCCGAATGACAGTCTGACCCAAGGTGTGCCCATTGCCCCTCCTGAGACAGCTTGCCAAGTACGCTGAGCCGACGCGATTGGTGTGGAGCAGGTCTGTGGATGATGGGGGGCTAAAGAAATCGAGCGTGCTTTGTCGAACAGCCAGAGCAGAGGCTGCCGAATCGGAAAGTTTCGGATGACTTCGGCCACGGTTGGATCAGGATTGAGCCGTTGCCATAGCTCTAGATAGTCCATCCGAGAAAGACCAAGACCCGCAAAGAGCAGGCTGGGCTGACGCACCGGCCAGTGATCGAAATATTGCACATCAGCCGGCAGGGGCCAGCTCGTCTTGTCTGCAATGTACGGAAACATGTATTCCAATGCCTTTCGCATGCCGCGGCCATCTGGCAATTCAAATTCCCAGAGAGAGTCTTGTCCGATGGAAAGAATGTGGCACGCGGTGGCAAGTGCGTCGAGATTGAACAACGAATACGCGTAGGGCTTCGTGCGCGCCAGCTCGAGGGGAAAGCTGCCGTTTGGCGCGATTTGATTCGGTACGAGCACAGAAGTAAACCGCTTTCGGCAGAACCGCACAAGCTCAGCGTTTTCGGTATAACGCGCGAACTCAGTCACCTGCAGAACCCAGCAGGTTCCATGATTATTCTTTGCTTCTCGTTCTTCGATACCGTGCGGGGAAGTCGTCATCCAGGTGAGATACTCGGAAAACCAGCGCTTCACCTTATCCCCTACTTCACTCGTAAACGATTTCGAACCTTCCAGCGCCGCAGCGGCGCGCGCCACCTCAACGAGATGCACAGTATCAATGATTCCAATGCCCCGGCCGGCAGTCCGCCCGTGAATCGCCTGTGCAAATTCGAGATTCGGATTCATACGCGTTGTTTCGTCAACAAACCAGGCACGTAGATGCGCTGCAGCGTGTGCCGCATGGCTTTCCTCTTTTGTGATCAGCCACGCCGCGGAAAGTGCGGGCATCTGGACACTCAACCGAATGAGCGCGCGGCGGTGATCGGTAAAGTTGTCCGGATTGGTCAAGCCGTCGCGCTGGATGAACGGACCGGTAGGATTTGCCGGGTCCGGCCACCAATAGTCGCCTTCAGAGAAATAGTCGTGCTTACCTCCGGCGCGGCGCGCGGCGGGGAAAGACGTAATCGTAAGGGGTGCCTCCCGCAGGTATCGTCTCGCGGCGCGCAGAATGCGCGCCCGATCAATTGCGGCTACGTCGATCGCAGGACGGCGCGCATCACTAGCGCCAGGGAAAAGAAGTTTCGGCTTTGCGAGTGTCGACAAGAGTGTCCCGCCCAGCACCTCACAAAACTTCTTCCGGGAAAGCAAATCTCTTTCGGTCGTAATGGTCTCTCCTGTGTGCATGGCAGCCGACGGCCACTCAGTGGGTTTGATAGGGAGTCCAGGACTCAGGTGTTAGCCGACGCAGGGCGTCCGTGTACTTCGGCGAAAAGTGAACGACCTTGCCAACTTCAATTGCTGCCTGAGCGCAAACCCTTGCATGCGCTCACTTCGCGATACGAAGCATCACCACGCCGTGCGCGGGCACAGTCACCGAGTATTCCTCCCCGTCCAGCTTCAGATCGCTGTGAGCCCAGAGATCTCTCGCGTGCGCGTGCGCCTTCAAGCCCAGGTCCGACCACTTGGCCGTGATCTTTGCCGGCGCGTCGCCGCGGTTAAACAATCCAATTGCCTGCGCGCCTCCAGACAGTGGCCTCACCCAGACTTCTTGATCTCCGGATTTCGCAATGCGCCGGCCCTGTTTGCCATCCTTGTCCTGGTCGACGGCGATGACTTCCCGGTTGATGAGGATCTCCAGGATCGTGGGGGTCATGTTTCGCAAATCGTTTCCGGCGAGCAGAGGCGCAGCGAGAATGGACCACAGGCTCATGTGCGTTCGGTATTCGTCGTCGGTCATGCCGCCGTTGCCGATTTCGAGCATGTCCGGATCGTTCCAATGTCCCGGCGCAGCCCACACAGCCAGTTCGGCTTGTGAAAAACCGATCTTGGTCATCGAGTCCCAGGTGTCGCGAATGTCTCCCGTGGTACGCCAGGCATTGCCGCCTACCTCGGGTCCCCACTTCCACACATCATCGCGGCCATACTGACAAAGGCTGTAGAGAATTGGACGCCCCGATTTCAGAAGCGCCTCACCCATCTCCTGGTAAACGGCTTGCATTTCCTGATCGGTATAAATATTGCGAGCGCCACACCAGTCGTACTTCAGATAGTCGATGCCCCACGCCGCATAGGTCCGTGCGTCCTGTTCTTCGTGGCCGTAACTGCCTTCGTATCCGGCACAGGTATTGGGGCCGGGAGAAGAATAGATGCCGATCTTTAAACCCTTGCTGTGCACGTAGTCGGCGAGAGCTTTCATATCCGGAAATTTTTTGTTAGTAGTGATATTTCCTTGCGGGTCGCGGCTCGCTTCCCACGTGTCGTCAATGTTGATGTACTGATAGCCCGCATCCTTCATCCCGTTGGTGGCCATGGCATCGGCCATCGAGCGCACAGCGGCGTCATCCACACGGCCTGCGAACTTATTCCAACTGTTCCAGCCCATAGGAGGCGTTTTGGCAAGGCCGTTGTACGGAACCTTATGAATTACCGGCGGCGGGAGGCGCGCGGGATAGGCGCCCTCGCTAGGTGGAGCAAGGTGAGCGATCATCTGGATGAGCTCGCTATCGGGCCGCCTTCGCGTGGCCACGTGCAACTCGTCACCCACAAGCTTGCCTTCATATTTCACGCGGCGCTCATTGGTTCCGTCCATCATGCTCCCGGTGAGCGTGAATCCATCAGGTCCACAGGTGCTCTCGACAATCTTGTAATAAAACTGAGTGACCCGAATCGATCCGGTTATGCGGGAGCCTTCCTGATGGAGATCCAGGTAGGTAGTGCGAAAGGTGCCGTCGGGCAAGGGGTCGCGAACCGCCCAATTCCCCGTCAATTCCGCTGCAAAACACGGCACCGCGAGTAGCATTAGCAAAACAACAGAAAGAGGTTTCATTTCATGAAGAGGCTACAACAATCGGACTTCGGTTCAAATTGTTTCGTGAAGGGCGTCCTTTACATTTTCTCAAGCATCGATTTAGGAGGATTAGAACTATTGTCCAATTTGGCTCTTGGTGTACCCAATTTCGCGCGCTTAGCTCGAAAGTGCCAAGATCTATGGCAACAGAGTTGAGCACCAGGGAGTGGGGACAGCGGGAAGTGCGATTTTCTCACGCCGAATCTGCCCTTCACGCCAAGGCCGCGGGATTTTTCAGATACCGATCAACGATGGCATCAGCAGTGCGATAGGTCAGCGCTAGGATTGTAGGTGTGGGATTTGCAGAGGCGTTCTGAGGGAACGAGGATGCGCCGAGCACGAAAAGATTCGAGAGCTGCCAGTGCTGCAGGTAAGGATTCACGACCGAACTTTCTGGAGAACTTCCCATGATGGCGCCGCCCTGAACGTGGGAGGATTGGTAGCGCGTTGCATCGTAACTTCGCAGGCCAGAAAATGGGGTAACTTCTTTCGCTCCCATCTCACGAGCGAGTTCCATGGCTTTCGTGGTCATATAATCGGCCATTTTTCGTTCATTCTCTCGCCAGTCGAGCGTGAGGCGGAGCAAGGGGTCACCAAAATGGTCTTTGTAGACCGGATCCAGGTCCATGTAGTTGTCCTGGTAGGCAAGATGCTCGCCTGAGAAGCCGATTCGACCGGTGCGGTCATAATAGTGGAGCGCCGCTTTTTTCCATTCCGAGCCCCAGGTCGATTTCACCGATTTTGGAACGACACCACACTCGCTAATGGGAAGTGAGCGCGCACTCCTAGCGCCCAGAGTGCCCCCACGCAGGAAGGGAAGTTTGCTGTGGTCAAATAAGTCACCGTCCAGGTCACTGAGCATGATCCCCGATGCGCCGGAGCCCATGAAGCGGTTAAGCGGTTTTTCAAAGAAGGCAGTTACAGCGGAGAAAGCAACTTGATGCGTGAGGTTGCGTCCTAACGATCCTTTCCGCGTGCCGGGATTGTAGGCTTTACCAATGCCGGAAAGAAGAAGCAGACGAGTATTGTTAAGAGTCCAGGAAGCAAGAAAGATCAACTCCGCAGGCTGAAAGACTTCTTGACCATTTGCATCGATGTAGATGACACCACGGGCGCTTCCTTTGTTCTCCGCTGCGTCGTGCACGATGCGGCGAACCCAGGCACCAGTGCGAATCGAAACGTTTTTGTGCTTCTCGATGACGGGGAGGAGAGTGTTGGTAGGCTGAGACTTTGCGCCGATCATGCAGCCGAAGGTTTCGCAGTAGCCGCAATAAGTGCAGCCCGGGCGCGAAATGCCATCCGGATTTGTGTAGGCGCGGCTGGTAGTCGCCGCTGGAACCGGATAAGGATGATAGCCGAGAGTCTTCGCAGCTTCGGCGAATATTGAGGAAAAGTAGGGGATCTTGGTCGGTGGCGTGGGGTATTCCGCGCTGCGCCAACCTTCAAAGACATTGCCTCCTTCGATTTGTTGCCCGCGAATGTTTCCGGCTTTGCCCGAGATGCCGAGGAGCAAGTCGGCGCGTGTATAGTGTGGTTCCAACTCGTCGTAAGTGATGCCCCAGTCTTGAATCGCGTGGTCTTCGGGCAAGCGTTTGGAGCCGTATTTTTCAGTGGTACGGGAGAGCACTTCGAAGCAATCCGGCAGAAATCGGGGGCACACCGCGCTCCAGTGCTCCCCCGCACCGCCGACACCAGAGCCGGGAAGGAAAGAACCGTGCTGACGAAGGGGAAGGGCGCGCTGGCTCGAATCGTGCCGGAGCGTCACTGTTTCCTGGGAAACATCCTGCATCATGCGGAAGCGAATGGTGTAGTCCAGTTCATCCATGTCGTCGTTGTAGTCGTCGGTCCTTCTTGGCCCTCCGCGTTCCAGCACGACCACGTTGAGCGCAGTACGCGAGCCAAGTTCCTTGGCCATCAGCAGGCCTGTCCATCCGCCCCCGATAATCACCACATCCACGGATGGCAATGTCTTCATTCCAGATCCTCGCCGGGACGGACTTTGCGGCGCGTCACCTGGCGCAAGCCGGCGGGTTTCGGGCGAAACGCTTCACCAAAGTGCTTATCGACGTCGTCATAGTTGCTCATTCGTGGGCCTGGAAAACCAATTAGTTGCCAGCCCACCATGTCGATATTCCCACCATGCATCGGATCGCAGAACATACCTTCGATGGTGTTCTGCCGGAGGAGCGAGAAAAACAAAGTCGCTTCGATCTGCTTCAGCGTGTCGTCTTGTTCCTCGGCCTTCAAGCGGTTGAAGCCTTTCAAGCCTTTCAGTCCCTCGCGATAGATCTGCTGTGGCGTCGCTTTGCCCTGATAGCCGAACTCCGCCGGGGCATTCTCTTCAAACGGTCCTTGTGTGTAGCGGTAGCGGTCTCGTCCCCAGGGTCCAGCTAATTGTCGGTCGATATAGATAGGGACGCCCGCTTCCCGCGCGCCAGGGCCCGTTTCGTCGCTCGGAAAAATTCGTGAGGCGGCGGCGGCAACAATAAGAGCTTCCGATTGAGTGAAAAACCGAAGAGGAATGTGAACAGATTGGTTAGTTTGTGCGGAAAACCGAAAGACTTCACGATCAAGCGAATAGACGAGCACTCCGCCGATGCTGGCCGCCGACAGGGTGAGGAACTCACGGCGTCGCATGACGCGGTAGCATAGCAGATGTGGCGTGCTCTGCGAGAAACGATTCTACTCTGACCGTCCCTCGAAACCTTCGCTCAGATCGCGTCATTTGCGATTGAGACTAAAAGGACACCAACCGATTGCGTGTCTGATAATATCTCCGTTCGAGAGTCAAACATGATTTTTGCCACGCACTCGAAGCAAGCACTGTTGAGGGTTGCCGCGTTCGCCGCTATGCCCGTCCTCATTTGTCAGATGGCCACGGGACAGCAATCGCCGCCGACGAATTGGACGGCCGAACAGGACCATCAAAACATGATGGATCAGCTGGGGATCAAAGCGCTCCGTGCTGGGCCGAGCGGGAACGAAAAGGACTCCAATCACGCCAACTACGATGAAGCGGAGGCTAACCCATATGGTGATCTGCCCGATGCGCTCACGTTGAAGGGCGGGCAAAAGGTCACGTCAGCGGAACAGTGGTGGAATCAGCGACGTCCGGAAATTGTCGAAGACTTCGAGCGAGAGGTCGTCGGCCGCATACCGCCCAATGTGCCTAAAGTGACCTGGGCCGTGAAGAGTACAACCGATTCGAAGACCGGTGTTTTCTCCGTCGTTGAGAAGCAGTTGGTCGGACATGTGGACAACACGGCGTACCCGTTGATTAACGTAGATATCGAGATGACGCTGGTCACGCCCCGGAATGCGAAAGGTCCCGTGCCGGTAATGATCATGTTCAGCAGCGCGGCCATCCGCCAGTTCATCGCAAGCCACCCGGAATTTAAGAAGATGATGGGGAGTGATCCGCCCTCGACGGAACAACTCATTGCCGGCGGGTGGGGTTACGCGCTCCTCGACACCAGTACCATACAAGCGGACAACGGCTCAGGTCTGACGAAGGGGATCATTGGACTTACAAATAAGGGCCAGGCTCGAAAGCCGGAGGATTGGGGTGCGTTGCGGGCGTGGGGCTGGGGCGCCTCTCGCGGTCTTGATTATCTGGAGACGGACAAGAGCGTTGATGCGAAGTGTGTTGGCATCGAAGGTGTTTCTCGTTATGGCAAGGCTGCGCTCGTTACCATGGCGTTCGATACTCGCTTTGCAGCCGTCCTGGTGGGCTCCTCCGGGGAAGGTGGCGTCAAACCACACAGACGCAATTTTGGAGAACAGGTCGAGAATCTTACGGGGTCCGGCGAATATCACTGGATGGCAGGTAGTTTTTTGAAGTACGGCGCAGCCCAGGCTTCGTTCGGGAGTAAGAATGCCAGCAACTTGCCCGTAGACTCGAACGAACTGATTGCGCTGTGCGCACCGCGACTGACGTTCATCAGTTATGGAGTCCCCGAAATGGGAGACGCAAAGTGGCTGGACCAACACGGCAGCTTCCTGGCGACCGTGGCCGCAGGTGCTGTCTTCCAGCTATTGGGTGCGAAAGACCTGGGTGTGAATGATGACTATCACAGCGCAAAGATGCCACCAGTGAATACTGGGCTTCTCGATGGCCAACTCGCATGGCGGCAGCACGACGCCGGCCACACCGATGCTCCGAACTGGAAATTCTTCATCCCCTGGGCGGACAAGTTCTTCAACTATCATCCGGCACGGTGGGAACTTCCTGCCGATCAGCCGGTTTTTCGGACGGACGCAAACTCTCTGGTTGCTCATTCCCAGCTGCTCGCAAAGGCCAAGCAAGCCGGGATCGACGTTTACTTCGAAGGGGACTCGATCACAAGAAGGTGGGGTGCCGTTGACTACCCGGACCTCCTCGCTAATTGGAAGCAGAATTTCTTCGGCTGGAACGCCGCTGACTTCGGATGGGGTGGTGACCGAACGCAGAACATCCGCTGGCGCTTAGAAAGCGGCGAGTTGGACGGAGTCAACCCAAAAGTGGTCGTTCTGCTCGCGGGCACAAACAACGTTGGCGATCTAACGACCCCAGGTGGAGTCGACGCGAAAGCAGACGACATTACTCGAGGTCTTCAGGCGATTTTGCATGTGATTCAAGAGAAGGCGCCCGCGGCAACAATCATAGTGATGGGGATCTTCCCGAGGAACGACAACATGGCGTTCATGCCGCTCATCAACAGGATCAACCGCAATCTGTCGGAGCTCGCTGATGGCCAAAAGATTCGATATCTGAATATCAACGGCAAACTGGCCGACGGTGATGGAAGGCTGCTCGATGGGATGATAAATGCAAGAGACAAACTTCATCCAACCGTGAAGACATATCAAGTGTGGGCAGATGCGTTGAAACCGATCCTTACTGAGTTACTGGGGTCCCCCGCTGCCGTAGATCACGCCCCACCGCCCACGGGCGATCCCGCCGCAGCCACTGAAAAGATGGGACATACAGTGGCACGTCAGCAGAATCTCCAGTAAACCTGCCAAGCATCAAAAATTTCGCTTGACACTAGTAAGAAAGGCACGCATATAGTTCGTGTCGCGAATTTAATACGGTCGCTTGCATATGCATCTTTGCATTTGCAGCTCTTTGAGGAGGAAGAATGCAGTTTATAGCCAATTTATCGACAATATAGTGCGGGACTAGGACTAAATGAAACGCATTGACTTCACTAACACGCAAGTCGCCTCGAGCCAAACGGCTCGCGACATTAATCGCGGTGTCGTTCTCAACCTGATAAGGCGCCGCCAGCCGATTTCCCGTGCCGATCTTGCCCGCGTTTCAGGGCTTCAAAGAAGTACCGTTTCGCTCATCACCGAACAGCTGATTCGTGAAAGATGGGTAGTCCATGGGCCCATCGGCCGGTTGCCCCGCGGGAGACGGCCTACTTTCCTTCGGTTGAATGATCGACGCGCGATTCTGGTAGCAGACCTGCGGCCCGCCCAAACAACGGTAGGCGTGGCTGACGTGAATGGGAATTTCCTCTCCCAGGAAACAATGCCCACAACTCGAGATCCTGGGGTTACGGCAGGCGCCCTCGCAGCAAAGATTCGCCACTTGATGCAAGTTTACTCGGACCGCGTTTTCGAGGGAATCGGGATCAGCATCCCCGGGCGTTTCAATGACCTGTCCCGGCGAATCGTTTTCGCCCCGAACCTTGGATGGCCGGAATTCGACATTAAGGGAACGATCGAGGACGCCACGGGCGTGCGCGTGGAGGTGGAAAACGCGGCAAATGCGTGTGTACTCGCTGAGGTTTGGTTTGGACACGGAGAAAAGGTGCGCGACTTCGTCGTCGTCACTGTTTCCGAGGGGATCGGTACCGGGGTGTTCGCGAACGGACAATTGATACGAGGAATGAATGGTATGGCGGGAGAGTTTGGCCACGTGTCACTCGATCCCAACGGACCGTCCTGCACGTGTGGCGGCCGGGGATGTTGGGAAGTCTACGCATCCAACCGGGCCGCCCTGCGCTACTACCACGAATCGATCAAGTCCTCCGATGGACTGACCTTCCAAGATCTGCTCGTTTTGGCCGAGTCCGGAGATCTTCTGGCAGTCAAGGCCCTGGACCGCATGGTGCACGCACTCGGAAGAGGGATGCGTATGCTCGTTGCAGGATTAGCTCCCGAGGAAGTCGTCGTCGTCGGTGAGCTCACCCGTCAATGGCGGCGATTTGGGCCAGCTATCGAATCGGAAGTGGCCATGGGCCTTCCTGGGGGCCATCCTCCTCACGTGCGACCCGCTGAAGGGATTCTGGCGCGCTTGCGCGGAACCGTCGCTTTGGTGTTGCAAAAGCATTTTGGCCCGTTAGCAGGCCCCCAAGAGTTCGAAGAAAAGGGGTTTCGACGGATTCGGTCCCTGGCAGGTTAGAAGTGCTTCCAGGCAAAGAGGTGGGGTGCCTCGTCGCTTGGACCAGTTATCTCACTTGAGTGGAGGGGTTATGTCCAGACGAATTGTGGCGTGCAGTGCGGATGTTCTCTTCAAGAAATGTGGGCTCTTGAAATTTTCTATCGCAATGCTGCTGCTGGGATTGTGTATTCTCTCCAGCGCCGCGAAAGCGCAGGTGCTTTACGGAGTTTTGACCGGAAACGTTACCGACCCATCGGGAGCAGTCGTGCCTGGAGCGCAAGTAGAAGCGCTCAACACGGCGACGGGCGTATCGCGTCAGACGACTACGGATTCAGTCGGCGTCTATCGCTTCGCCGAATTGCTGCCGGGCGTTTACAAGGTTACTGTTTCGGCGACGAGCTTTGGCTCTTTCTTGGCGGAGAACGTTCGTATCGACGCGAATACCACGCGGCGCATTGACGTGCAGCTTCAAGTGAGACAACAGGTCGAGGCGGTTACTGTGACGGGCGCGGCGCCGTTACTTCAGACCGACCGCGCTGACGTGCATACGGACCTCGACTCAAAAGAAATCTCGGACCTTCCCCTGCTGGCCTCTAATGGGCGAAACTTCCAGTCCGCCTACCGCATCGTTCCCGGGGCGGGCTTGCTGGGAGAAAACAACTCGGCCGCAGGGAATCCCCAGCGGGCCATGACCACCAACGTCAACGGGCTGTCCATCAACAACAACAACACACGGATCGACGGTGCCGTGGACACGTATACTTGGCTCCCCGCGAATGTTGCCTACATCCCCTCCGCGGACGCCATCGAATCCGTGAACGTAGTAACCAACAACTTTGACGCCGAGCAGGGCATGGCCGGCGGCCTCGCGGCGAACGTAATCGTCAAATCAGGCACCAATCAATTTCACGGTACGGCCTTCGAGTACCATACCGACAATAAGCTTCGCACGCGCAACTACTTCAGACCGGCCGTTGTGCAGCCCGTAAAACCCAAGAATATTTTCAACCAATATGGCGGAACCTTTGGCGGTCCCATCAAGAAGGACAAACTGTTTTTCTTTGGGGCTTATGAGGGCACGAAAATCCGGACGGCGGGTGGAGCGGCAAAGAACGTCGCGCCCAATTCCATCCGGAACGGCGACTTCTCCACTCTCTTACCAGCCGTCGGCACACTCGTTCCTACATCAGGCGGAGGTACAGTTCCGTTTTCAAATTGCAATTCCACGCCAGCTGTGGGATGCGTCTATGATCCCAACACCGGAAACGCGGACGGTACTGGACGCACAGCTTTTCCGGGAAACATCATTCCCACGAACCGCATCGATCCCGCAGCAATGAAAATGGCTTCCCTGATTCCAGCACTCAATGTGGGCGATCCCAACAACCCAACCAATATTACGAACAACTTCATTCCCGTTGGAGCGCCTCAGTACAATCTAAGCAGAATCGACGCGAAGGTTAATTATGTGCCCGACACTAAGTCCATGGTGTTCGCCCGGTACAGCATTTCCCCCTCCCTCATTTTCGACCCGCCCGCTTTGGGATCGGCAGGGGGCGACGCCACTGGCGGTGGACAGAACGGCAACGCATCGAGCCGGGTCCAAAGCGTGGCGCTGGGCGGCAGCCACCAGATTTCCCCGAACATGCTGTGGGATTTGAACGCCGGATACACGCGGCTACGCCTCAATGCTCAAAACGTAGATATTGGAACGAACTTCGGCCTAGACACCTTGCACATTCCGGGTACGAATGGGTCCGACCCCATCTACGGTGGCATTCCTGCCTTTCAGATCACAGGTTGGGCGAATCTCGGAAATGCGAATACCGGCAATCCGTTCACCTTCCGGGACAATCAATATGTAGCTAACACCAACCTCGGCTGGATAAAAGGACGGCACGATCTGCGCTTCGGTCTTGAATACTACCACAGTGGGATCAACCACTTCCAACCTCAGGGAGGAACTTTCGGCACACCGCGAGGCACCTTTGGGTTCGACGGAAGTGTCACCTCCCTGGGTGGCGCCCCGTACGCAGGGGGGACAGGCAACGCCTACAACAGTTTTGCCCAATTCTTGCTTGGTCTCCCGCAGCGCGACGGCAAGGTCGTCCAGAACATCATCCCCAACGCGCTGCGCTTCACCACCTGGGCCTGGTATGCGCGGGACCGCTGGCAAGTGACTCAAAAGCTGACTTTCACCTATGGCGTGCGATGGGAATACTATCCGTTCGCAAGCAGCGATCATACCGGCGCGAAATTTTTCGACCCTGCCACCGGCAACGTTTTTATCGGAGGGCTTGGATCAGTTCCTGAGGACGATGGCGTCGACGTCGGCCACGGAATCTTTGCTCCGCGCTTTGGAATCGCTTACCGGCTCAGGAGCAAGACGGTGATCCGCGCGGGATACGGAATTAGCGTAGACCCGAACAACTTCCGGGCTCTGCGGGACACCTACCCCAACATCACCAATATGGATTACCAGGCAAGCCAGCTCTTCGGCAGTACTTTCGCGCCATCCGCAAGCCTTACAGGCACCAACGCAAATCTCGCTCCTTACCCGGGCCTTGTAACGGGGATTACTCTTGTACCTTTCACTGGGCTAGGCAACGGCGTGATCCGCCTCCCCAACTTTGTGGGGACGACTACTGTGGCCAATCCCTTTCACCGCGGCTATGCGGAGTCTTACAACCTGATCGTGCAAAATGAGTTCCTTGGATGGGTGGCCGAGGCTGGCTACGTCGGAACGCGTGGTATTCGCATCCCCTTGGGGCTCAACATCAACGCCGGCTCACCGGGAGCGGCGGCTACCGCGAACCAAAGGCGCCTGCTCAATGCCAATCCGGCCGCGTGCCCGAGTGCGAACTGCTGGGGCGATATCAATGCCGTGGCGCCCTTCAAGATCACCTACTACGATTCCCTGCAATCCAAACTAACGCGACGGTTCAGCGGCGGATCGGTGATCGGTTTTGCTTACACGTTCTCTAAGGCCATCGACTACGGTGAAAACGAGGGAGCGGTCTTCCATCCCTTTCCCGCCAACTGGGGAGACAACAAAGCCCTTGCTGGTTTTGACCGTCCCCACAATTTCCAGGCTTTCGGTGTTTACGAGCTGCCTTTCGGCCGCAGCAGGCGCTGGGCGCAACATGGCATCGCAAACATTTTGGCGGGCGGTTGGCAATTGAACTGGATTATGAGCCGTTACAGCGGTGTTCCTCTGACGGTCACCGGGGGTACGGACAATACTCACGCGGGAGGAGCGACTCTTACGCCGGATTTGATCGGCCCAATCGTTATCACAGGAAACGTCCAGCGCCAGGATCCAACGACGGGTAAATTCGTGAACTGCGCCCTCAACGACCCAACTTGCCAGTATTTTTCGGTGATCTCGTTTGCTCAGGTAACGGGGACACCCCGCTATGGCACTGCTGGACGCAACATCCTTCGCGGGCCTGGCTTCTTTGACCTAGATACCGGACTTTTGCGGAACTTCCCGATTACAGAGCGGGTGAAGTTTCAATTCCGCGTGGACGCCTTTGCCGTGACCAATACGCCAAATTTCGGCAACCCCAACACAACATTTTCGACCTCCAACAGCTCGAATTTCGGAGTCATTACTTCCACGGCGAGCGGACCGCAGTTTTCCAGCGAAGCCGGCAACCTCACCGGCCAGCGCACTCTCTGGTTTTCCGGGAAGGTGATCTTCTGACCGTAGGATGACGGGGTGAATCCTGTCGAACAAAAGCGACCAGACAAGCGCTAACGTCCACGAGTCTCACCACCAAGGACATCGCGGCCACCCCGGCGGTGTCCTGCGGCGGTATTCTGATAACAGATATATGACCCTCGGTTTCTCTCGCGTGTCTTTTTCGCCGGACACTGGTCGTGGCCAGCCGTCGCTGATATTCAATCCTGGTAAGACATCGCTGGTAATCGTTCTATGTTTGCTGGGCTCTTCTCTTCTTCACGCTATCACCATCGGTGAGGATCGCTATGTAGACTCAGCTTATCACCCTGGTGATTTCAGCATCGTCACGCGAAGCGCCGCCGCAACTCTCTATGTGGACTCATTGGATTTTCCAGGCGTGGTTCGCGCGGTCAACGATTTGCAAGCGGACATCGAACGCGTTACGAACCACACCCCAGCGATCGCGCACGATGAAAACAACCTGGGATCAAACGTGATCGTCGTTGGTACTGTTGGAAAAAGCAAAATCATCGATGAACTGATCCGCGATCGCAAAATCGATGTGACGCCCATTGCCGGCAAATGGGAATCGTTTCTCATTCGCGTCGTGTCGAAGCCATTGCCAGGCGTGGCCAGCGGGTTGATTATCGCGGGAAGCGATAAACGAGGAACAATCTACGGCATCTATGATCTTTCCGACCAGATTGGGGTTTCGCCGTGGTACTGGTGGGCTGACGTTCCCTTCCAGCATCACGATGAACTCTTTGTAAAGCCTGGCACCTATGTGCAGGGACCGCCTGCAGTTAAGTACCGCGGAATTTTCCTGAACGATGAAGCGCCATCCCTCACCGGATGGGTGAAAGAAAAATACGGCAACTACAATCATGAGTTCTATACCAAGGTTTTTGAACTGCTGCTGCGATTGAAGGCCAACTACCTCTGGCCCGCGATGTGGAACAACGCCTTCAACGAGGATGACCCCCTGAATGCCCCGCTCGCAGACGAATACGGCATTGTAATGGGCACATCTCATCACGAACCGATGCTGCGCGCACAACAGGAGTGGAAGCGGCATGGAAAGGGTCCGTGGGATTATTCGAAAAATGCCGAAGTCCTGAGGGAGTTCTGGGATCAAGGGATCGAGCGCAACAAGGAGTACGAGAGCATCATCACGCTCGGCATGCGCGGAGACGGAGACCTCCCCATGTCCGAGAGCGCTAATATCGCCTTGCTGGAAAAGATCGTGGCGGATCAGCGCAAGATAATCGCGGACCGCGTAAACCCCGACTTATCCAAAGTGCCCCAGGACTGGGCCCTCTATAAGGAAGTGCAGGAATACTACGAGAAGGGTATGCGTGTTCCCGACGACGTGACTCTGCTCTGGTGCGACGATAACTGGGGAAATATCCGCAGGTTGCCGACACCGGAGGAACGAAAACGTAGCGGCGGCGCTGGAATCTACTATCACTTCGATTACGTCGGAGATCCGCGTTCCTACAAGTGGCTGAACACTATTCCGATTGCCAAGGTTTGGGAGCAGATGAATCTCGCGTATCACTACGGCGCCGATCGCATTTGGATTGTCAACGTAGGTGACTTGAAACCCATGGAATTGCCCATCGATTTTTTTCTGAACATGGCGTGGAAGCCGGACAACTGGCCCAAAGAAAGAATCGGTGAATTCACAAGACTCTGGGTGGCACGGCAATTTGGGACACAGTTCGCGCCGGACATTGCGGCCGTACTTTCGAAGTACACGAAATACAACGGCCGAGGCAAACCCGAGTTGCTTGAGCCCGGCACGTTCAGCCTCATCGATTATCGGGAAGCGGACACGGTGTTCGCTGATTTCCAGGCCGCGGTGGCGAAAGCGGAAAAGATTTACAGCAAGTTGCCGGAGAACCAACGCGACGCTTTCTTCGAACTTGTGCTCTATCCCACGAAAGCGTCCGCAATCGTGACGGAGCTGTACATCACTGCAGCCAGAAACCAGCTCTACGCCAGCCAAGGTCGTGCCAGCGCGAACGAATCAGCCGCTGCGGCGCGCGCCTTGTTTCAGGCCGACGCGGATCTCTCAGCCCATTACAACCACGTGCTGGCTCACGGCAAGTGGGACCATATGATGGATCAAACCCACATCGGCTACACATTTTGGAACCAACCGCCGGTGAACGCTATGCCCAAGGTCACCGAGATTGAGATTCCTGCCCCGGCGCAGCTCGGCGTGGCAGTTGAAGGCTCAGCGAATGCTTGGCCCGGGTCTCCGGCCGAACCAACTCTCCCTCCGTTTGACGCCTTTAACCAACAACGCCACTACATCGACGTTTTCAATCGAGGTAGAGCGCCGTTCGTGTTTTCCGCCTCCTCGAGCGCCCCTTGGATCGTGCTGAGCGAGTCGCAAGGAACCATTGAGAAGGAACGGCGCGTGTGGGTTAGCGTGGACTGGAAAAGGGCCCCTTTGGGTTTAACAAACGGCTCCTTGAAAATCAGGAGGAGCAGCACACAAGAGTTTGTCGTGAACGTGAAGGCTTTTCGTCCGCAAGACCTGACACGAGAATCGCTGGATGGATTTGTGGAGAGCGATGGGTACGTTTCGATGGAAGCGGTGCACTACACTAAGAAAGTCGACGGGCCCTACGCGCGATGGGAAAAGATTGACGACCTCGGACGGACGCTGTCGTCCATGTCCGTGTTTCCCGTGACGGCGGAAAGCGTCACGCCCCCGCGAGATTCTCCGCGCCTCGAATACAAATTGTATCTCTTCGACCCGCGCACTGTGGAGGTGGAGGCCATCCTCTCCCCCACGTTGAATTTCGTGCCCGGTCGCGGCCTGCGATATGCCGTTTCATTCGACGACGAAGCGCCTCAGGTCATTGATGCCCTCGCGCAGAACTCGGTGGACGACTGGGGAACCTCGGTGAAGGACAGCGTCCGCAAAGTGCGGTCCACACACTTATTGGCAAGATCGGGCTATCACACGCTGAAGTTCTGGATGGTGGATCCCGGCGTTGTGCTGCAAAAGCTTGTCGTGAATCTGGGCGGTGTAAAACCCAGTTACCTCGGTCCGCCCGAAAGCTTTCATCGTGGCGAGTCAGAGCAGCGATAAAGTTGGTCCATGTCCAAAGATTCAAGCCTCGGCAAAATCACGAAAGATTTTGTAATACCGTTGCAATCTCGTGAGAGGTGTAACTGCTTCAATTCCCTGGGGCTAGCGCAGATTGCTTTATTTCAGATTGCGCCTGGCTATATTCGCTCAATTGTATTTTTATGAGCACCATTGACACACTGCAAACTGCACCGTAGCATCGCTTTCACTGGCCGCTATTCCTGTTCACGAGCGCGCCGGAAGAGGGGCCTCCGATGAGCCTTCGCGACTTCATCACCAAGCAGTTTATTGATGTCATCGAATGGGTTGAGCCAGAGGAAGGCATCCTGGCCTACCGCTATCCCATGCAGGATCGCGAGATCCAGAATGGCGGCAAGCTGACCGTTCGCGATTCGCAGGCCGCGGTTTTTGTGAATGAAGGGAAAGTTGCGGACACCTTTGGCCCCGGACTTTACACGCTGAATACGCAGACGCTGCCCATCCTGACTTACTTGAAGAACTGGGACAAAGCATTCAAATCGCCGTTTAAATCAGATGTCTATTTTTTCTCAACGCGCATTCAGACCGATCAGCATTGGGGAACGCAGAATCCCATTTCCATTCGCGACAAGGAATTCGGCGCAATTCGTCTTCGCGGCTTCGGCATTTATTCGTATCACTTGAGCGATGCCAAATCGTTCTACAGCAAGATCAGCGGCACGCGCGATACTTACCGCGTTCCCGATCTCGAAGGCCAGTTACGGAACACCATCGTTGCTAAAATGACGGATGCTTTCGCCGCCAGCCAGGTGCCGTTCTTGGATATGGCCGCGAACCAGGGCGCACTCGCCGAGAAGATCAGCGAAACCCTCAAACCGTCGTTCACGGACTATGGGCTCACGCTGAATAGCTTTGTGGTCGAGAACCTTTCGTTGCCGGATGAGCTGCAGAAAGTGCTCGATCAGCGCATCAGTATGAACGTGCTCGGCGACATGGGCAAATTTACCCAATATCAAGTGGCGCAGTCCATCCCCATCGCCGCCGGAAATGAGGGCGGAGGCGCGGTAGGAATGGGCGCGGGTCTCGGTGCCGGCGTGGCCATGGGCCAGGCCATGATGGACGCTGTCAAGAAATCGACTTCGGCGCCTTCCAGTGGGACAGCCCCTGGGCCGGCTGGAGCCCCTGCTGCCGAAACGAAATTCTGCGGCGAATGTGGCAAGCCCATTCCGCGTAGCGCTAAATTCTGTCCGGAATGCGGAAAGCCTCAGACGTAGCGTGGCGTCTCGTCTGCCATGAGCGGAATCGAGTGGGTGGTCGAAGCTTTCGGATGCTCTTCCCAGCCGCTGCGTGACGTTGCTGTCTTGCAGAATTTATTCAGCGGCATTATTCGCGAGATGAAGCTCCGGCCCGTCGGCCAAACGCATTGGCATCAGTTTCCCGGCACCGGGGGCATCACTGGGCTTTGCCTTCTCGCGGAGTCGCATCTCGCGTGTCACACCTTTCCGGAGCACGGCTCGCTCTGCCTCAATCTCTTCTGTTGCCTTCCGCGCGCTGAATGGGATTTCGAGACGATTCTGCGGCAACTCTTTGAGGCAGATTCCGTCTCAGTCCGGCGGCTACAGAGGCCCTACGAATCCCAATGGAAGCAGGCCGTCAGTGACTGAGGAAGGACCTCATGGCGCAAGCCTAACGAGTCGCTCCCGATGACCCAGCCTGTTGCCAACTGTCCGAACTGCGGCGCCAAGATTGTTTTTCGCTGGTCCAGCAGTGTCCAGACCGTTTGCGGTTTTTGTAAGAGCATCCTTGTCCGCACTAATGTGGACCTGAAAAAAGTCGGCCAGGTCGCTGACCTTCCGCCGGACAGCTCACCCATTCAGATCAATACCGAAGGCAAGTACGGCAACAAGGCGTTCGTGGTGGTCGGCCGCATCCTTTACGAGTACGATCAGGGCGGCTGGAATGAGTGGCACGTCATGATGAACGACGGCGCAAGCGCCTGGCTGTCTGACGCTCAGAGTGAATACGCGCTCTCTTTATCTTCGACGGCGCAGAATCTTCCCGCCCCAACCCAGGTTCATGTCGGCCAGCAATTCACTTGGAACAACCAACCCTATACTGTGACCGTCATCACTCCTGCGCATTACCGCGGCGTCGAGGGCGAATTGCCATTTCAGTATTGGGACAAGACGGACGTCACCTTCGTCGACTTGCGCACTGAGTCCACGAAATTCGCCACTCTTGATTACAGCGATCCCGAACCGGCTCTGTACCTCGGTGAATTCGTGCAGTTCGAGGATCTCAAACTGAAGAATCTTCGCAGTTTCGAGGGCTGGTAATGAGCGCGAGCACTCCGCCACTTTCCGGGCCTCCCAAGGCACAAGCGAAGGCGCTGAATTGTCCGAAGTGCGGCGCAGCCATTGTTTTGCGTTCGTTCGGCCAGGCCGAAACCGTCGTATGCGCGAGCTGTCATTGCATCCTCGACGCCAAAGATCCCAATCTGGCCATCCTCCAGCAATTCGAAATCAAAACAAGCGATGTCAGGCCCCTCATTCCTCTTGGCACGCGCGGCAAGCTCCGCGGTACCGACTACGAAGTCATCGGGTTCCAACGGCGCAGCACGCAGGTCGACGGAATCACTTATTGCTGGCACGAATATGTCCTTTTCAATCCTTACAAAGGCATTCGCTACCTCAGTGAATACAACGGCCATTGGAACGACATCAGCATCTGCAAAATGCTTCCGATGAGCGAGGGAACCTCTGCCAACTACCTTGGCGAAATCTACAAGCATTTCCAGACGTGCGATGCCAGCACTGATTTTGTTCTCGGTGAATTTCCATGGCAGGTTCGTGTCGGCGAAAAGGCTGCCGTCACGGACTATGTGCATCCCCCGCGCGTCCTCTCCAGCGAGAAGCTAGACAAGGAAGTTACCTGGTCCATTGGCGAGTACATGTACGGTCGCGAAATCTGGGAGGCCTTTAAACTCCACGGCGCTCCGCCCGAAGCGATGGGCGTTTACGAAAATCAGCCTTCGCCCGTCACGACTAACCTCGCCGGAATGTGGGTTGCCTTCGCCGCCTTTGCCGTGCTACTTCTCGCGCTCATAGCCGGTTTCGATATGCGAGCAAAAAAAGAGCCGGTGTTTTGGCAAACCTATCGGTACAGCCGCGCTGACTCAAAAGCCGAGGCTTCTTTCGTTACGGATGTTTTCGAACTCACTGGACGCACTTCGACGGTGCAAGTGAAAACCTACGCCCCTGTCAGTAATCACTGGATTTATTTGAACTACGCGCTCATCAATCAGGACACCGGGCAAGCCTGGGACTTTGGCCGCGAAGTGAGCTACTTCTACGGCTACGACAGTGATGGCTCGTGGACTGAAGGCAAGCAGAACGACGAAGTCGTGATTCCAAGTGTCCCACCCGGCCACTACTATCTTCGCATTGAGCCGGAGGCGGATCCTTCCCTTCCCGTTATTCCGTACACCGTCGATGTGACCCATGACGTGCCCGTCTTCGGAATCTACGGCATCGCTTTTCTCGCGTTACTCGCGCCCGTACTCATCATTTCCTTTCGCGCTCATACCTTTGAGCGGTCCCGCTGGTCCGAAAGCGATCATCCGCCCATGCAATTGTCCAGCAGTTCGGGAGAGGACGAATAATGTTCCGAAAATTCTATCTTCTTTATGGATTCCTGGTTCTCGGCACCGCGGCCTTCGGTCAATACCGCGGCTGGAGCCTCGACACCATCAATCAGCTCAAGAACGTTCCGAAATCCGTCCGCGATAATCCCGGTTCGTACCGCTCGGTTTACAGCGGCTATCACCACTACACAGGAGGCAAATAAGATGAACCTTGTTCCGCTCGGCAACATCGTCGCTGCCCTGGTGTTCGCGTTTGTCGGAATTTTTATCTTTGTGATCGCCTTCATGGTGATGGACAAGCTCACGCCGTACCATCTCTGGAAGGAAATCGTGCAGGAGCACAACATGGCGCTCGCCATTCTTGTCGGTGCCATGTCTCTCGGCCTCTGCATCATCATTGCTGCCGCGATCCACTAGCCTATGGGCCTCCTCGTGTTCATTTCCGTGCTGCTCGTCGCGGCTTGCGGCCTCATTTATGAGCTTGTCGCCGGCACGCTCGCCAGCTATCTCGTTGGCGATAGCGTTTTTCAATTCTCCACGATCATCGGCACGTATCTGTTCGCGATGGGCATCGGCAGCGCACTTTCCCGCTATGTCAATCGCGGCCTCGCCTATCGCTTTGTGTGGATCGAGCTACTCCTTGGAATTGTCGGCGGATTTTCCTCCGCGCTGCTGATGCTCGCGTTTGCCTTTACCCAGGGATTCGAATTGATTCTGTACACGCTGGTCGTTGTGATGGGCGTTCTGGTCGGGCTGGAAATCCCGTTGCTGATGCGCATTGTCAAGGACCGCTACCAGTTTCGCGACGTGATTGCGCACGTTCTTACCTTCGATTATCTCGGTGCCCTTGGAGCTTCGCTCCTCTTTCCCATTCTGCTGGTGCCACGTCTCGGTCTTGTGCGCTCTGCGATGTTGTTCGGTTTGATTAATGCCGCCGTTGCGCTCTGGAGCACGTTCCTTTTCGCGAACCAACTTTCCGCCACTCGCGGCTTGCGCGTTGCCTGTCTTCTAGTCTTGTTTGGACTAGGTACGGGGTTCGCAGAGGCGAAGCGCATCACCGCCACCGCCGAGGACAATATCTACGCCGACGAAATTATTTTTGCCCGTGACACTCGTTATCAGCATCTTGTCCTCACGCGCTTCAAGGACGACCTGCGTCTTTTTCTCAACAGCCACCTGCAGTTCAGCTCCCGCGACGAATACCGTTACCATGAAGCGCTTGTCCATCCGGGCCTGGCGGCCATTCCCGCTCCGCGCCGAGTGCTGATTCTCGGCGGAGGCGATGGCCTTGCCGTCCGCGAAATCCTGAAGTATCCGCTGGTCGAAAGCATCACGCTCGTCGACCTCGACCCCGAAATGACCAGGATTTTCTCCTCGAACCCCATGCTGACCAGGCTCAATGCCAGCTCGCTGCTCTCTCCGCGCGTACACGTCATCAACGCCGATGCGTTTCCGTGGGTCGCTTCGAACGCGGACAATTTCGATTTCATCGTCATCGATTTCCCCGATCCCACGAATTATTCGCTCGGCAAGCTTTACACCACGGCGTTCTACCGCGCCGTCGCGCGCCACCTTAGCGCGCAGGGCTTTATGGTGGTGCAAAGCACATCGCCCATGTTTGCCCGCGATTCCTTCTGGTGCATTGCGCAAACATTGAAACAATCCGGCCTGCAAACTTTTCCTTATCACGTTTACGTTCCCTCCTTCGGCGAATGGGGCTTCGTCCTGGCCGGCACTCACGAATACCTGCCGCCCAAATCGCTTCCCACGGGATTGCGTTTCGTCAGCGTAGACGACCTCCCAGCACTCTTTCAGTTTCCGCCGGACATGGCGCCGCTCTCCATGCCCGCTAACCAGCTCAACAGCCAGATCCTCGTTCGCACCTACGAGAACGACTGGAAGGACATCAGTCATTGAAGCTGGGCCGCCGCAAGTTTCTCGGTCTTGGCAGTGCGGCGCTCGTCGGCCTTTCCCTAAAAAGTGAAAAAAAGATCGCAGGCTCTTTTGTCAACGATTCCTTTCAGATGGGCCATCTCTTGCGCGATCGCACCGCATTCCCCGGTGCAAAGCGCATCGAAAAAGTCCCCGTCGTCATCGTCGGCGGGGGAATCGCCGGTCTCAGCGCCGCTTGGCGCCTTCGCAAGCGCGGCTTCACCGACTTTGTCCTTCTCGAAATGAATCAACAAGCCGGCGGCAACGCCCGCTGGGGCGAGAACGAATTCACCGCGTATCCCTGGGCTGCGCATTACGTGCCGGTCCCAGGGCCGAAAGCCGTGTGCGTTCGCGAACTCTTCGAAGATCTCGGCGTATTGAAAAATGGCCAATGGGAAGAGCGTTATCTCGCTTTTTCTCCGCAGGAGCGCCTCTTCCTCTACGGCCGTTGGCAGGAAGGCATCGAGCCCGCTGTTGGTCTCACTTCGAAAGACCGCGAGCAGTTTCAACGCCTCGAGAATGTCTTCGCGGACTTTCGCAAAAGTGGAGCCTTCACTGTTCCACTCGAACTCGGCCTCTCTTCAAAATCTAAGCATCTCGATCGCATTTCCTTTTCAGACTGGCTTCGTCAGCAAGGCTTCGACTCCCGCCTTCTTCATTGGTACATGAACTACGCTTGCCGCGACGATTACGGCGCGCTCGCGAGCGACACTTCCGCCTGGGCTGGCATCCATTATTTTTCTTCCCGCGAGCCCGAGGAAAAAGGCCCGCTCACCTGGCCCGAAGGCAATGGCTGGATTACTCGCCGCCTCCTCGAGCGTCTCGGCGCAAACATTCGCACCGGTCAGATGGTCCACCGCATCACGCAGACTCGCCGAGGCGCGAGCGTCTTTGTGGGCGATATCGAATTTCAGTCCGAATTCGTCATCTTCGCCGCGCCCACGTTCCTCGCCCCCTATCTCCTCGACAATTTTCCCCGGCTTCATGATTTCGTCTATTCCCCTTGGCTCACCGCCAACCTCACGCTCGATCGCTATCCGGACTCGCGCGGCGCCGAACCCTCCTGGGACACCGTCTTCCTAGATTCGTCCACACTCGGCTACGTCGACGCGATGCACCAGAGCCTGCGCACACACGTAGACCGCACCGTCTGGACCTTTTACTGGGCCCTCGCCGAGGGCGCTCCTGCGCAGAACCGCCAGCTTCTCCTCGAAAAGGATTGGGCCTACTGGAAGGAGGCCATTCTTCACGATCTCGAACGCGTCCACTCCGACATTCGCCAGTGCCTCTCGCGCATTGACGTCATGCGCATGGGCCACGCCATGATCCGCCCCGCCGTTGGCTCGATTTTCTCCGAGGAGCGCCGCCGTTTGAGGCACCCGAACGACCGCATCCTCTTCGCCAACTCCGACCTAAGCGGCATCTCCATTTTCGAAGAAGCTCAATACTACGGTGTCGAAGCCGCTCAAAAAGTGCTCAAAAAGCTCCACGGCTAGCCTGAGAAGCAAATCCCCAAGGAAATCCCCATGTCAGCGTCGGTAACTCTGCTGTAACTTTTGCGCCGCAAAGAACTCTCATTCGCAAGGGGCCAGAACGAGCCCGTTCAACAAGAAACAAGGGAAAGCCCCCGGCAAAGTTCCAGCATCGAAATAGATATAAGATACTAGCCAAGCCGAAATGCCCGAGTAGACCCGGAGGAAAGCGATGTTGATCCGCAAGGCCCCAGACTTGACTTACGCCGACGTCACGCCGAAGTCCGTCTACTTGGACCGCCGTAGATTCCTGCGCGTCATGGGCATCGTGGGCGCAACTGCAGTCGCCGGAAAGAGCCTGTTTGATTTGGCCTTACCGCCGCAGGTCGCATTTGCCGCGACGAAATTCACGAACCTTGCCAAGAGCGACTTCAGCACTTCCGAAAAACAGAACTCCTACGAGGACGTTACGCACTACAACAATTTTTACGAATTCGGTACCGACAAGAGCGATCCCGCCAAGAATGCAAAGAACTTCAACACTTCCAACTGGGTCGTTTCCGTCGAAGGCGAAGTCGCGAAGCCCCGCAAGTTCACCATGGACGAAATTCTCAAGGTTGCCCCCCTTGAGGAGCGCATCTACCGCCACCGCTGCGTGGAAGCGTGGTCCATCGTTGTTCCCTGGATTGGTTTTTCGTTCAACAGTCTTATCAAGCTCGTGGAACCCACACCGAAAGCGCAATTCGTGGCGTTCCAAAGCTACTATGATCCGGGCCAGATGCCTCTGGGACGCTGGGCCGGCATCGAATTCCCCTATGTCGAAGGTCTTCGTTTGGACGAGGCGATGAATCCTCTCACGCTCCTTTGCGTCGGCATGTACGGAGAGTCATTGCCAAATCAAGATGGTGCGCCGGTGCGGATGGTCATCCCCTGGAAATATGGGTTCAAGAGCATCAAGTCGCTCGTCAAGATCAAGTTCCAGCAGAAGATGCCGCCGACCACCTGGAATTTGTCCGTGCCCAATTGGTACGGCTTTTATTCGAACGTAAATCCCAACGTGAATCACCCGCGCTGGAGTCAGGCTAAGGAACGTCGTCTCGGCGAAATCTTCAAGCGCCCCACCCTTATGTTCAACGGCTATGACGATCAGGTCGCCAGCATGTATAACGGCATGGACCTGAAGAAGAACTACTAGCCGGGAATTCCCGAATGCGTGCTCTTCTCACCAGCAAATGGACCAAGGTCGCCGTTTTCTTGCTTTGCCTGGTTCCTCTTGATGCGCTGATTTGGCGCGCACTTCATAATGGCCTCGGTGCAAATCCCGTCGAGTTCATTCAGCTCACCACCGGCCGGTGGACATTACGTTTTCTTATCATCACTTTATGCATAACGCCCTTCCGCAAGCTTCTGAACCTCCCTGATCTCATCCGCTTCCGCCGCATGTTTGGCCTCTTTGCTTTTTTCTACGTGTGTCTCCACTTCCTAACCTATCTTGGCCCCGATCAATCTTTCGATCTTGCGGCCATATGGAAAGACGTTGCCAAGAGACCATTCATCACTGTCGGCTTTCTCGGTTTCCTGCTTTTGGTTCCGCTGGCAATGACTTCGACGGCGGGCTGGATTCGCCGCCTCGGCGGGAAGCGCTGGCAAATGCTGCATCGCGCCATTTATTTCGCGGCGGTTGCGGGCGTAATCCACTACTACTGGAAGGTCAAATCTGATGTGCGCATGCCACTCTTCTACGGTGCGCTTGTCGCTATCCTGCTTTTGTGGCGAGTGGGGGGCTGGCTTTCACGGCGAAGATCCGTCGTGGTTGCGAAGCTTTCATCGGAGGGTGCTCGCGCCGACGCGGCTCGTTGAGTATTTCTAGTGAACGTTAGTGGAGGTGGGCTCGATGCTGAAGTCTACTCCCCAGAAGCGCGGCGCCGGCGTAAGAAACTCGATCCCCACGCGCTGCCCCCTGGCGCCCAGATCACCCAGGTAGACAATGCGGCATTCCAGTTCTTCTTGCGTCTCAGGGTTCGTAATTACCAGCATTTCGCCGTTGTTCACTTCATGCTTCAGCAGCAAGAGGCCACCAAAGCCGTTGACGACCACGGTTTCGCATGTCTCGCGGAACTTCTTGCCGTTGTGGGCGCGGCCCTGCGCTTGTACGCGCATTTTGTGAAAGACTCTCGAGCTTCGCCGGGGTGAGGCTGCAGTGACTTCGCTCATGGCCACCATCTTCGGCTGCCCCCGCTATACCGTCAATCTGTCCCTCCGTACAGGTGTTCCGCAGTCGCAACTCGTGTTGCGCTTGAAAACTGACCGAAGTCCGTGCGTGCGTCGGTTGCCTTCCCACAATCGCTTTCGCTACTGCTCCACGGGTTCAAGCCTCGGATACAGATCCGATGGGTCCGAATTCAAGACCACTTGTTTGGTCGGTGAAATGAGGTAGATCACCGGGCCGTTCGTCAACGCCAACCTCCCGTTTGGGGAAACCAGGTACGTATAGTTGAAAGCCTGATCAGGTTTTATGCTTGGATTCGACGAGGTCGAGCCTGCCAACGCTGTGTCACTCGTTCCTGAAACCGTCCCTATACCGTCGTACGTGGCCACGCCGGACTCGTGAGTTATGTTCTGGTGCGTCACCGTGATCGAGCCGAAGGCGTACGTCCCGTTCGCGGAATGATTCGTGAACGGTCCTCCGGTTTGCAGCTCCGCGAAGCCTGCGTACACTCCTCCATCCACCAGCATCACAAACGCTTTGCCCGAGCTCACTAGATAAAGCAGAGGAGGCCGCGCTCCCCCCGCTGCACTCACCCTGCCGTTAGGAGCTACGCTAACAGTCGCCGCATCATTGAACGATGAAATGCCTCCTGCTTTGCTTTCTTCTCCAGTAAAAGAATAACTCCCGGAATTCGAGACCGTGAATATGCCCGCGATCAGGTCCGAAGCTGGCGTCGCATTCGGCCCGCAGCTTGCGCACAGCCCACTCACGTAAAGAACGCTCGGCCCGCTCATCGACGAAATCGAAAATGGCGCCCCCGATTGCTGCAGTGCCGATCCCGTAAACGGAGCGTTGCTCGACTCTGGGTCGACGCTGACAAACAATACTTCGCTAGCGGAAACCATGTACAAGCTCATGTTGACGGTTTGTGTTCCGACCATGAGATTCATCGTGCCTCGGCCGTTCGATGACACCGCATAACTCCCAGTAAAAGCCAAGCCGCTCGTCGGATAATTCAAACCGCCAGTCTTATTGACGTTGCCGCTATTATTGGCGTCCAGCTCGCCGCTGGTAATGCCTCCGCTTCCGTTCGCCGCAAACGCACCTACCATGGCGAATCGGTTGCGACTGCTGTTGACAAGCGCGCTCGTCGCATCGGCGCCAAATGCGTAGTTGCCGCTAATCCCGGACGCCGAGAACGCACTGGGATCCTGCTTCTCGAAGACTCCCGACCCCAGCGTTCCCGTGTTATCAAACTCGATGAAGCGGCCCTTACTCGCTACGCCCGACCTGATCACTCCAAGCGCAAACCGGTAGATCGCCGTTCCAGCGGAAGTCGCAATAGCCACGCACCCGCGGTTGTCACCACCCACGGAATACGAGCTGCTGGCGCCGTCTATGGAAACGTTTGTTTGAACCCCTGTGCTGTTGTTGATGTCTTCTACGCCGACTGCGTGCGCAATGTGCCCCGCGCCGTCGGCATCGAACATGCCGCCCAGTGCCACCGCCCCGTTTGGATCGAAACCTTGCATGGTGAATGCGTACTGCCCATTCAGCAGGGATTCATGCCCGGATCCACAAGTCATGGCTGGCGTGGAACTGTTGACCGTAATGCTCAGATTCTGCACCGCAGATTGCGCGCCCGCGCTGCTCGAGTCCGTGGCCTTTACTGTGAAACTAGTTGTTCCACTCGGCCCCGCCGGCGTGCCCGTGATGTGCCCTGACGAGTCCATACTCAACCCCGCCGGCAAGCCTCCGCTGCTGACCGCCAGCGTCACCATCCCGGCGCCTCCGGAAGTCGCCACTGTCTGGCTGTACGCCGTGCCCTGTGTCCCTGCCGGAAGCGACGTCGTGGTCACGGATGGAGCGGGCGTGACGTTGATGGTTACCGACGCGGACTTTGCGGAATCCGTTACAGAAGTAGCCGTCACTGTCGCCGTTCCCGTATTGCCAGAGCTGGGCGCATTGTAAGTAGCGGAAGTTGGCGTCTGCCCGGAGAGGGAACCGGCACCTCCTAACTTCCAAGTGACTCCCTGAATCGACGTGCCGTTCGCACTCGATGCGCTAAGACTTACCTTCTGCCCAAAGTCGATGGCTTGAGCGCCACTCGGGGCCAAAGTGACTTCAGAAGATGGACTCGGTGGATCTGCTTTCATTCCGGCAGAGCATCCCCCCAATAGTGCGACCACGACAGGCAGCAGACACACGCATGATACTTTCACGGACTTCCCCCCTTGGCTTTTTCTTGGACGAATTGCGTCCCTGGCTAGAGGAGGGTGGCGCAACACGATCCTCAGGGCTGGAGTGACTTACAACACTTTCTATGGGAGGAATGAACTTCGGAAAATAGTGAGGACCGTGGAAAACCCTGCTTTTGCAGGTTTTTACTGTGCCAAGTCTCAGGTAATTCCAGTAACGCTATCCTGGCCGGTATCTCTAAGAAGCTCTGGACACTGACTCATCTGCAACAACCTGAGTCTACTGGGATTTTTGGAATCAAAAATAAGTCGCTACCGCTTATCCCGATCGCTCGTACGCACTAGTGTGCAATAGACACACTTACGGGATATTGGCAGTCACTTCGTTGGAGAAGGAGCTCTCGCTACCGCCGGAGTCCACCGAAGTAGTCACATAGAAATAAGTCGTGCCGCCCTGTACGGTCGAATCGGTGTAAGTGAGAGCGCTAACCAATGAAGAGTTGATCTTCGTGTACCCACTCCCGCTGACCGTGCTGCGATAAATATTGTATCCGGACACCGTCGAAGTGCTGGCACTCCAGGTTAGCGTCGCCGAATGCTGTATGGGCGCAACTCCCGTTCCTGATACAGGAACCGCGGCGGGTGACCCGGTGGCATTACTCACAATCGAAATACTTCCGTTTGCGGGCCCGGCTATCGTTGGACTGAACTGGACGGTCAGGACGAGGTTTTGCGATGGAGAAAGAGTTACAGGCGCGCTTCCGCCTGTCATTGTGAAACCTGATACGCCAAAGTTTATCTGGGAAATCGTCACACTCGAATTGCCGGTATTCGTGATGGTTACATTTTGTGTAGCCGAGGAAGTCCCCGTCGCGACATTGCCGAAACTCAGGCTGGTCGGATTGATGCCGAGCGTAAGAGTAGCGGCGATTCCCGTGCCTGACAGAGCGACAGATGTCGGCGAAGTCAGTGCATTGCTCGTAATAGAGATGTTACCGGAAGCAGGGCCAACAGAAGTCGGCAGGAAAGCCACCGTAATTGTAGTCTGCTGCCCCGCGTTTACATTTAGGGGCAAAGTAAATCCACTGACGCTGAAGAAGGCTGAACCAGTTTCAGTGATTTGAGTAATGGTCAACGTAGCCGCGCCGGTGTTCTTGATGATCAGTGCCTGGGACAGGTTAGTGCCAACCACGTCATTTCCAAAGTTAATCGGACTCACTTGGATTGCTGGGGCCGGAGCCGGGTTCACCGTCAACGTCGCTGCCGCGCTGGTCACCGTTCCCGCCGAATTGCTTACCACCACTGCGAACGTCGACCCGCTATCCGCTGTCGTCGTCGCAGGCGTCGTGTAACTCGCCGCCGTGGCTCCTGTGATGTTCGCCCCATTTTTCTGCCACTGATAGCTCAGCGGCGCTGTTCCGCCCGCCACTACTGCGAACGTAGCCGTCTGTCCCGCCGTCACGGTCTGATTTGCTGGCTGCGTCGTAATCGTAGGCGCCACTGCTGCTGCACTCACAGTTAGCGTCGCCGCCGCGCTCGTTACCGTCCCTGCTGTGTTCGTCACTGCTACAGCAAACGTCGACCCGCTATCCGCCGTCGTCGTCGCAAGCGTCGTGTAACTCGCCGCCGTGGCCCCTGCGATGCTCGCCCCATTCTTCTTCCACTGGTAGCTCAGCGGCGCTGTTCCGCCCGCCACTACTGCGAACGTAGCCGTCTGTCCCGCCGTCACGGTCTGATTCACCGGCTGTGTCGTGATTGTCGGCGCCACTGCTGCTGCACTCACAGTTAGCGTCGCCGCCGCGCTCGTAACTGTTCCCGCCGTATTCGTCACCACTACTCGGAACGTCGATCCGCTATCGGAAGTTGTGGTCGCTGGTGTCGTGTAGCTTGCCCCAGTGGCTCCCCCGATGTTCACGCTGTTCTTCTGCCACTGATAGTTCAATGTCGCGG
>QHZD01000012.1 GCA_003225315.1 Acidobacteriota bacterium | reverse complement strand
GGCTAAGTGGAACAGCCTTCCCCCAGTGATTCATCAGAGTCATGTCGTTCAGCTTGCTGGGATCGAGGCGGTCTGTACCTGCACTTCGAGCGATCACTTCGGCCGTTCGGATATCTTCACGGACCTGCGTCACCGGCGCACCCGTCAGAAGAAATTGGATCTGTTCGGCAGCCTCGTGCGAGGAAAGGCCGATCAGTTGTAGCCGAGCTTGGTCGAGTACAAAATGGACGGTTGGCGCGCGTTCCCCCCAGTCCTGATTTACCTGTCGAGTATGGGGATTTGCCAGCATTGCCGCCTGTACCTGTGCCGCAATCGCGTGGTCCTTTTCCAGGTCGGGGCCGGTGACGCGAAACGCTACCGGCCACGGTGAATATGGTCCAAACACGAGGTGCGAAGCGCGCACACGTGCTTCAGGCGCAAGGCCCTGCTCAACCCGTTCACGCAGCCTGACCTTTAAACGGTCTCGATCCTTTTCATTGGCCGTCAGAACAATGATCTTCGCAAAATTGGGGTTCGGGAGTTCTGGATTGTATGAAAAGAAGAAGCGCGGAGCACCGGCCCCAATGTAAGCCGTAACAATCTTTGCTTCGGGCTGCGGCCGCAGCCACTCCTCGACTTTTTTCGCACTCGCGTTGGTGGCTTCTATGCTGGTGCCTTGCGGTAGCGTCACCTCTACCAAGAGTTCAGGCCTATCGGATTGCGGAAAGAACTGCTTTTTGCGGGAAGTCACCGGATGAACTACAACTTCACTGTCTTACCGGTCTTTGCCGCTTCGTAGATGGCCATCATCACTCTCAAATCGCGTAATCCTTCTTCACCCGGCGTAAGTGGTTCTTTGTTTTCCATTACGCATTCGGAAAAATGGTCCATTTCAAGAGCAAAGTGGTCGCGGACAGGGAGCTCTCTTTCTTCAGTGACGTTTGCGCGATGCACTCTCATGCGCAGGCCCCGATAGCTCGTCGCCGGATCCAACTCCAGCCAACCCTCCGTACCCACGACGCGGTAATGATTCTGTCCGGCGTATCCGTAACTTGATGTGCAGTTCGCCAGAACGCCGCTTGGAAATCGCAATTGAAAATTGATCGTCTCCTCCACTTCCTTAAAACGCGGATCGCCCGGTGTGTTGTACATCACCCCATTCACTTCAGTGGGTTCCTCGCCCGAAAGATAACGCGCTGCTTGCAGAGAGTAAATGCCGATGTCCATCAAGGAGCCTCCGCCGGCAAGATCTTTCTTCAGCCGCCACTGCGTGGGATCACCGATATTGAAACCGTGGTCAGCCAGAATGACCTTCGTTGACCCTAGTTCGTGGGAACGCGCAATCCGAATGGCTTCGCGAGTGTACGGCTCGTAGCGGCAACGGTAGGCGACCATCAACTTTCGACTGGCTTTGCGCGCGGCATCGATCATCGTCTGACATTCGGCAGGGGTGCCAGCCATGGGCTTCTCGCTGAGCACATGCTTGCCGGCTTGTAATCCACGGACGGTATATTCAGCATGCATGCCGTTGGGCAGAACGATGTAAATAATGTCGACTTCGGGATTGTCCTTGATGGTGTCGTAATTCTGGTAGTTGTAGATGTTTTTGGGGCTTACGCCGTAACGCACGGCCAACTTATTGGCTTTGTCCGGATGGCCGCTTACAAATGCCACGACCTTGGATTTCTCGCATTTGGCGAAAGCGGGTAAAATCTCGTGGATCGAGAGACTGCCCAGTCCAACGACAGCCCATCCAAGTTTCCTGCCCGGAGGGTCGGGGACGACAAGTTGCTGTGCACTGGCATCCTTCAGTAATGCCCCGCCAACACTGGCCCCGACGATGCCTCCGCCGACCCTCGCGATGAAACTGCGGCGCGTGATTTCTTTTTCGGAAAGAACCGGCATGATCATTCCTCCATTACTTCGAACTGCGCTGCTTTCGAATTTCTTCCAGCCGGCGCTTCAAGTATTCCTGATACTCCTGCTGCAACTTGGGATCGGCCGGAGTGGAGTAGATTTCGCTCGACTTGTACTTGCCTTCGTCAAATTTCTTCTTTGTCCACTCGTCGTGTACGTGGATCTCATCGGCTCGGTCCAGCACCTCCCTCACGAGCTGCGGCGGAATGAAGTAGACACCCTCGCGATCGCCGACGACGAGATCGCCGGGCATGACGGTGACGCTACCGATTCTTATTGGAATGTTGATGCCAGTAAGCATGACGTTTCCGATGGGAGTGGGATCGACGGCGCGGAAGTATGCCGGCATGTCGATTTCCGAAATTCCATTGAGGTCTCTAATGCTGCCGTCCACGACGAGGCCACCCCCGCCGGTAGCCTTCATTACATAATAGAAGAGGTTGTCGCCGACAATGGTCCCGTTCACTTTTTTGCCGAAGAGATCCACGACGAGCACGTCGCCTGGTTGCAACATGTCAATCGCGGTTTGATTGGTAAGGCGCGGGAGACCACTATTCTTCGCTTTGGCTCTGGCAACGTCATCGACATCCGAACGCGACGGCATGAATTGAATCGTGAAAGCTCGCCCGACCATGGTCTTTCCGGGATACAAGACCTGGAACCCGTCAGCGTACTGATTGTTGAAGCCCTTTTCTTGAAGCACGGCCCAAACTTCCTCCGACGAGAGTTCGCGAGCCCTTTTCATGAGGTCGTTCGGAACCCTTGGCCGGCCGTCGGGAAGGCGGTCAAATGGCTCTTGCGCCGTGTAATCCATAAGTTCCTGTTTGGAAAACGTAAAGAGTTGCGCGCAAATGGAACCGGGCGCCAGGAAGGCAATCGCGCACCCGCACAAAAGTGCATGAATGCTCCGTTTGCCGCGAGGGCTAATGGTGCTCCAAGTCATCGGTGCCTCCTCTACTGGGGGAGATGGGGTCGTCGATCACATTTATGTAAATGTGAACCGCGCCCGGGCTTGACCATTCTGAAGTTACGCACGAAACTCTCAAAAGACAGATGATTTGTCAAACGCGAACACTGTGCGAACCTTAATGCAATTTCGAGAACACCAGGTCGTTCGGAAACCGCTAAACGCTCTGATTGTAGTTATCGATAGAAAGGAAAAAATACCATGAGTAAGAACGCCCAGCATGTGTTTCATCGCCGCGAGATCCTAGCGGCCTCCGTCGGAATGCTGGGAAGCGCGCTAATGGGCACGGAGCCGATGGAAGGTTATCCCAAGAACGTCAACACGAACTCACATCCCTCCAAGCTAAAGATCACAGACCTTCGCGTGGCGACGATTGTGAAGCCCGGGCCGAGCCCTTGCCCCATCATTCGTATTGATACCGATCAGGGGGTGTACGGACTGGGCGAAGTGCGGGACGGTGCTAGTCCGACTTACGCCTTGTTCCTGAAGAGCCGCATTCTGGGTGAAGATCCACTACGGCTCGATAAGATTTTCCGGAGGATCAAGCAATTTGGCGGACATGCCCGGCAAGGCGGCGGAGTGAGCGCGATCGAAATGGCGCTGTGGGACGTCGCCGGCAAGGTATACGGCGCACCGGTCTACGCGATGATTGGCGGCGGCAAGTTTCGCGACAAAGTGCGCATTTACGCTGACACCGAGGAGTCCAAGGACCCCAAGACCTACGCCCAACGGATGAAGGAGCGCAAAGAAGGGATGGGCATCACCTGGCTCAAGATGGATTTGGGAATCGAGATGGTGGCGAACACTCCTGGCACAGTCACCAATGCTACAGACATCGATCAATGGGCAATGAACCAGCTCCCACATCCCTTGCTGGCAATGGAAGTCACCGACAAGGGAATTGGGATGCTTGAGCAATATGTCGCTGCCGTGCGCGATGCAGTCGGGATGGAGATTCCGCTTTCCATGGATCACCTGGGCCATCTTGGCGTGAAGTCCATCATCCGACTGGGCAAGGCGTATGAAAAATACAGCTTGTCATGGATGGAAGACGTGATTCCCTGGACGTACACGGACCTGCTCAAGCAGATCTCCGATCAGAGCCCAACTCCCATTCTTACTGGCGAAGACATCTATCTAAAGGCGCAGTAAGCAAGATCCATCCGGATCTCGCCACCTCCGGTGGAATTCTGGAAACCCACAAGATCGGAGACATGGCTGAAGATTACGGCATACCGATGGCCATGCACTTCGCTGGAACGCCGG
The DNA here is from genome assembly GCA_003225315.1 of Acidobacteriota bacterium. GTDB lineage: Bacteria > Acidobacteriota > Terriglobia > Acidiferrales > UBA7541 > Acidiferrum. Next base: position 15,717 of record QHZD01000012.1, on the reverse strand, counting down.
TGAGTTGCATGGCGAATGTGCATTGTGCCGCCGCTACGCAGAACTTCCTGGCACTCGAGCATCACTCCCTTGACGTGCCTTGGTGGTCCTCGATGGTGGAAGAAGGAACGAAGACACCGATCGTCAACCACGGTTGGATCGATGTGCCTGACAGACCTGGCCTTGGTGTGACTCTCAATGAGAACGTAGTCCGGCAACACTTGGAACCTGGCACCGGCTATTTTGAGCCAACTCCCTACTGGGACCACGAACGATCCTGGGACCGTCTCTGGAGCTGAGTGCCGCAACTTCACACTATGCCTTTTTCCTCGATTATATGGATGTAGCGGTTTGGGGCGACACCGGTGAATTTGTCGACACGCTTACTTGGCGCGGGCCAATGGATCTCGAGTTCGTCGAGTTGAGCTGCGGCGCCGATCCCGAGAACTTCACGGAGATCATGCGAGGAGAGATAGCTGCCACCATTGTTCTTCAGGCGCTGGCGCAGTTTGCCGCCCGCTCTCCAAAGAATGCGCGTGCCGATAGCATCGCGATTGCACGTCACGCCTTCCAGCCTGAGACCCAGCCAGTTGTTTCCTTTGGCAGCGTTATTTTTCAAGAGCACGGGAGCGCCACCGTTGGTTGCGATGAGCACGTCGATCGCTCCGTCATTGTCATAGTCCCCGATGGCCAAACCTCGCGCAGCGAAGCTCTTCTCAAACGCCGTTCCCCCCTCTGAGCTTACATTCTTCAGCTTGCCGTCCGGACCCTGATGAAAGAGCAGGAGGGGCTCCTTGTACCGAACCTGGCGCGAGTAACGCCCAATCATGTCGTCCGGATGACCGTTGGCCAGGATCAGATCGACTGCACCGTCGTTGTCATAGTCGAAATATTTCAGGCCCCAGCCGCTCAGAAGCCTGGTCGCTTGCGCAACGCCGTGCAAGTGTGCCATATCATTAAAGGTCTCGTTTTTATTGTTGTGGTAAAGCGAAAACATTTCCTGATCGACGTTAGCCACAAAGAGATCCTGCCACCCGTCATTGTCCAAATCGCCGGCGTCGACGCCCATACCGGAGCGAGGCTGGCCGTTGTCGCTAAATGCTACCTCGGCCTGCAGCGCGATTTCTTCCCAGCGGGTTTTTCCTGAGGCATCCGGACCGCGGTTGACGAATAATAAATTCTGGACAGTATCGTTAGCGACGAACAAATCCACGCGCCCGTCGTTGTTGATATCGGTCGCAACCACCCCAAGCCCCTTGCCGGTCGCTCGTGCGATATCCGTGCCTTTGCTCACTTCAGAAAACGTGCCATCGCCATTGTTGTGGTAGAGAAAGCTGGAGGTCCCGCGAAAAACTCTAGGGATGCAATAATAGTGGGTTCCGATCTGGTTATCGCCGCAGGCAAGCTTCTGCTTCGCGCCATAGTCAACGAAACTGCAGACAAATAGATCAAGAAGACCGTCGTTGTCAAAGTCGAACCACACCGCGCTGGTGGTCCAACCAGGAGTAGCAACGCCGGCTTTCTCGGTTACATCGCTGAACGTGCCGTTACGATTGTTCTTGTAAAGAATGCAGCGTCCGTAGGATGTGACGAAAATATCCGGCCATCCGTCGTTGTCGTAGTCGCCGACGGCAACGCCCATTCCGAAGGTTCCGCCCGCCACACCGGCTTTTTCGGTGACATCAGTGAATGTGCCGTCGCGATTGTTTTTGTAAAGTGCATTGCGGACCGGCTTTGCTGGGGTCCAGAAATCGCACGGCCCGCTGTTCACCAGGTAGATATCCATCCATCCGTCGTTGTCAAAGTCGAGGAAAGCGCAACCTGGCCCCAGCGTCTCAGGAAGGTAGCGATTGTCCGACATGGCATTCTCGTGGACCCACTCGATACCACACGATGTGGAGGCAGCTTCGCGAAACAGCGGCTCTTCGGATGATTGTGGAACCAGAGCACGCATTGGGAGGGCCTTCGCGGCCCCAAGAGCCATACCTATTCGTAGAAACCCGCGCCGAGAAAAGTTCATTCAGAGATCCTATTGCAAAATAAACGTGGTTACTTCCCAGGCGGTCTCAGTGCCCTGCATTGCGTCGAAACGTATCGTATATTCACCGGGCTCGAGCGACGCGACCGGGACAGTGGCCACGTACTGAATCCGCCCGTCTTTGTCTGGCTTGCTAAGCTCTGGCGAGCCGTTTCCCAACACTTGGCCGTTCCTGCTGAACTCCATGGACAATCGGGTAGGCTGAGAAGAGCTCTTGTCAGGATAGATCACCACGTAAAACGATACGCCGGAATTGCCTGCTTTGCTGATGGTCGGATTGAGCGTCGGCGAAACCACGCGACTCCCAATCAGCAGCGGGTCGGACTGGTCCGTAGAGGCGTCTTTGTCTTTCATATTGCGGACAACGCTGACACTGCTAATGGACAAGGTTGTAGAGGGCGGCGGCATCATCAAACTGTTTTTTCGGGCGCTAATTCGGTTTCCTTCGCCGTCGAGCACCGCGGTTTCGAGCGTGTAGTGTCCCGCGGGCAAATCAAAGTGTTCCGTGTAAATAAAGTGTCCTGCCGTGAGGGCATCTCGTTCTGCTTTCGGCACTTGGAAGGGGATGTCGTTCCCAAACTTCTTAATCACTTCCCCATTCTCTTTTTTCACCAATGCGACGTAGGACAGCCGACCTTCTGACTGATCACCATCCTTCTTCTGAAAGGTCAAATTGGCGAGTGGCACATCCAGAACCAGATCGCACACGGACTGGTTCTGCGCACCCCGGAAGTGTAAGGCCATAGACTGATATCCAAATGTTTTTGGCAGCTCCGCTGAACTCAAAACGGTCAGGAGAGGAACCTCGAAGGCGCGCAGCACGCTGCCCTGACCCGCGAGGCCCCGAGGTAGAGCGATGTAGCCAGAGCGCGATTGCACCCGCAAATCGCTCGCATTCATTTTTATGGCAATTTTACGGAACGATCCGTCGTAGCTCTTTATCTCCGGCGCATACCCTATTTCGTAATAGGTCTGAATGTCCTCGGCAAGTTTATGAAGCGGGGTCCCCATATCATTGGTGTTGGCAATCAGCATTCCTCCCGTGGACTCTGCGAGATTTGCCAAGGTGTTCTGCGTGTTCGCACGCGTACTCTCGATGCTTGTGTCAAAGAGCTTAGCTTCGTCAGGCCTGACGGCCTGGCTGCCGTCATTGGCCATTTGGTCTTGAGAAGCTCTCGCTGCTCTGTTCAGCGCGTTCATTGCACCTGTGTTGGCATTTCCTGTTGTCAATCCGCGAGCGTCGACCGCATAGAAACTGACGTTCGAGCGGTTGGCCACACTGATAACGCTCTTGAATGGCTCTTCCATTCCCTGGGGTATTACAAAGCCACCCTCTCTAAAATAAAGTATGGTTTTCCGTCCCGGCAGGCGGTACTGCTCCTTCACCGCATCAAGCAAGGCATATATGTTCACCCGGCCGGCTTCCTTCACCCCGCTGCTTTGCTGACTCTCAAGCATTTGGAGCACCATGTGGGCCATCGCCATATTGACTAGCCCCGCGACGTCCGGCGCCCGTCCCTGCGCCTGAGGGGCATTGGGGGCATTCTGGTTGTCGATTTGCCCTTGGATGGACTGCGCTCCGCTGGCGTCCGGACCAACCATTTGCTCAAGCTGTTTTTGAACCATCGCGGTATCCGAAGAGAAATCGGTATTCTCGCTTCGGGTGGCGCGGTCGATAGCCTTACGCAGCAGAGCTGGATCATTGGTGAATGATTGAAGAACTTCGAGCTTGCGATCGATGGTCATGATGGCCATGTAAACGTTTTGCGGGAGCTCGCCCTTCAGCAGACCTACGGCCGCCTCATGGGCGAGCCGCCGGGCGTCGGTGTTCCAGCATTGAAAAATCATCGTCACCAAGCGAACCTGGCGGACCGGGTCGAGTTGCATCCGCGAACCACCTGCGGCCACAGCTTCACCACCCTGGACGAGACGAAACGCAATGATTTTCTTCAGCTCACCGTTGTCAAATATCTGGAAATCCTCAGGTTTGAGGTTGTTAACGGGATGCCCCTTCTTGTCGCGGACCACCACGTCCAGCAGGACTTCCTCGCTGATTGTCCGTACAGCGGCCCCTTGCGCCGGAGCTGTGGCGTTCTGCTGTGGGTAACCAGCCGGTGTAAGAAACAACAAGATTGCCGAGAAACAAAAGCACATGACTCTGGGGGAGTTTTTCATTGTTCGTTTCCTTTTCCCAAAACATATCGCTGAATCGCTAGACCATCGGAGATCTCCAACTCTGTACCAAGCAGACAAAATTTGGACGCACCTGGACGCGCACCGGCCAAGCCACGCCCGAACTTCAAGTGACGCTGGCAACTAACCCGGATACCTTTCATTTGGCTTCACGATTCGAATTCGATGATCCGAAAACTTGTGGTGCGCACCGGGCAGCTCGAGTTTTGGCATGTGGCAGGTCACGCATTTTTCTGTGGACACCGGGCAAGCTTTCGCGCCTGGTTTCCCGCCGCCATGACAGGCTTGGCATTTCGCATCGTAATCGACTGGTTTGCCGCTCACTTCGTGGTGCGGATCGTGGCACGCGAGGCAGCTAATTCGCGCATCATCGGCGTCGTAGCACCTGCTCCCAGTCAACCGGTAAGGCTGGAAGCGAATGTTCGCAATATTCAGGTTACCCTGCAGCGCAATTTCTTCCCACGTCCGGTGACACTGTCCGCAGAAGTTAGACACTTGCTCTGCGGATAGTCCGTGTAATTTGGACAAATCCTTTTGCGCCTCTAGTTCGAAACTATCAAGCAGCCTCGCCGCCAGGTGGGTTTCGGCGGAGTCATGACAGCGCTCGCACTGCACACCGGGAGTCATTTTATCCAAGGTGAGTTGCCTACCAATGGTCGCATTCGTCGCGTGGCACCCGAAGCAGCGCAGTTTATCGTCGCGACCCATGAGCCGCCCGGCAGCTTCGTTGATGTCCGATGGCGTAGACCCCTCGGAACCCAAAGTTGGAGCAAGGCCATTCAGCTCGCTGAAATAGCTGACGCGACTTTCATAGAGTTCGCCATCTTTCTCCAAGACGTACGTTTGGCCAATTGCGGAACTCGCTCCCATCGCCCAACGGATGGGCATGGTCACTGTCTTGACTCCGTCGGAAACCGAATAGCTGCTCTGGGCGCCCTCGCGCTCGATGCGGTAAGAGTACCTGCCCACCTTCGCAGTCAGAACGGGATGATCGATGAGAATCTTACACTCCCTAACTGTTTCGAGCGCGTGCGCCATCGAGGTGGCCGGCTGGGACCTCGCCTCTGCGTGGCATGGGGTGCACGCAGACACACGACGCGAATCGGTTTGCGCCGCAGCGGCCGCGGGAAGAACCAAACAGAGTAGTTGCCGGCGCCATCTCATCACGGTTTGGAAACAGCGACTTCGCTCTGACCTCTCAGCCGCAAGAACTCCTCCCGCTCCTTCGCCGCATCCGTCTTTCGGCCCGCTTTGGCGTAAGCAGTCCCCAGGGCAAAATGAACCTGGGGCTGCCAGGGAGCCAACCGCACTGCCGTCTCCAATTCACGCGTTCCACGGGGTACATCCAAGTCTCCTTCCGCCAGCACCTGCCCCAGGATAGCGTGAGCCGCAAAGTAGTTGGGGCTCACCTCGACCGCTTTTTCGGCGGAGGGCAGGGCCGTCTGATGTTCGCCGCGTTTGAGGTACTCGGCCGCAATACTCACCAGCGCTTGCGGATGCTCAGGCGAGATCGCAAGCTCGGCATTCCATTCCTCCAATGCTTTGTCGGAGTCGCTCGCCAGCACCATAGTGCCGGAAATGTAATGGATTTGCGGCGTGTTCGGATATTTACGCAGCAACTCCACGCGATCCCGCTCCGCTTCCGCCGCGCGCCTTGCCGCGGAGTCGCACATCGCATGTCCGACATCTAAAACCATTTCGCGCTCGAGGGGCGGGAGTTCGTTGGGCAGCAACAGCTTGCGAAGCGCTGCAAGCCCCATCGCTTCGGTGAATTGCACGCTATCTTTGCCTTGCCTCGCAAAATCGCCGATGATTTTTACGGCGGATTCGAATCGCCCCGAGCGTATCAGCAAAAGAGCAAAATGGTATTTGGAAACATCGTAAAAGCCTTGCTCGCTCGGAATCTTAAGTTGATCAGCCCTCTCCAGATGAGCCAGAGCGCTATCAAAATCCTTAGTCTCGAATTCACACAAGCCAAGCATCGTCCACGCCAAAGCCATTTCGGGCTTCAGCCCCGTCACGTGGCGGAACGCTGCCCGGCCGTCAGCATATTGATCCGCCTCATAGTTCAGCATGCCTAAATACCACCAGCCCTCCGCGAATCCCGGCCTCACGCGAACCACTTGCTTGTATAGCCGCATGGCTTCGTCGGTTTGGTCTGCTTCCCGGGCAGCCTCCGCTTTCTTGACTAGCGCTTCAAAGCCGGAAACATTTGCCGCGCCGGCGGCTCCTTTCCCCTGTGAGGGAGCCTTCGTTTGCGCAGGGGCAATGTAAGCTGGAAGAAGGGCAGTGATGAGAAGGCCCAACCTCAGTGGCTTCATTGCGTGGACTTAACCCCCTTTTCGTTGGCCTGCTTCTCGGCGTTGAGTTTCTCAACGATGGCACGTTCCCGGTCGCCGTCGGCCTTCCTTTTTTCGCGATAATACGCCGTCGCCAACGACACGTGCGCCTCCGTAAAATTCGGTGCTTCCGCAACCAGGGACTCCAGATGAGCCCGGGCTTGTTCCACTTGCCCGACAGACAATTCAATGGAGGCCATCTGATATCGTACCCCCACGTCACCGGGCCGTATTTCCAACGAATGGCGGATATACTTTAGCGCCTCATCGTATTTTTCGTCTTTGCGCAGCAGCAGTCCCATTCTCAAATTCGCATCGAAATTGTTGGGATCGTCTCGCAGAGCGTGTTCGAACGCCTCCTGCGCGCCAGCCTGATCCCCAGTCGATAGCAATGCTGTGCCGTAGTAAGCGTACGCCTCTGGAAGATTGGGATTCAGCTCAACGGCCTTTTGCAAATCAACCAGCGCCCCGGCGAAGTCATTCACCATTAGCTTGGTGGTGCCCAGCAGCAGCCGCGCCTCCGCCGAATCGCCATTCTTCAGGATCCTACCGATCAGAACCTGTCCCCTTTCGGCCTGTCCATCGCGGACCAGCGCAGTGCCAAGCATGTACGCGATCGCCAAACCGTCCCCGTTCGTTTGGTGTACAGGAGTCAATAGCTCGATCACCTTCTTGTTTTCCCCCAGCCGCAGATAGCAGTCCGCCTCAAGCATCAGAGGCCGAAGGTCGCCCGGCATCTCTTCGCGCACTTTCTTCAACTCTGGAACAGCGAGAGAAAGCTTGGCGGACTTGTAATAGGCCAGGGCCAGGTTCAGCCGGACCTGCGGGAGGGGCTTCAGTTGCAGTGCGCGCTTATACTCTGCGATGGCCTCTTCGTAGCGCCCTGCGCCCGCTAACGCTGCTCCAAGATCCGATCGCACGGAAGGTACATCGGGATACTTTTCCAGGAATAAACGGTAATCTTCAATCGCCTGCTGGAACTGGCGGGCCCGGTGAAGCGAGGCCGCTTCCTTCAAGATTTCTCCGGGAGCGCGTTGCGTTTGGCCAGTTGCAAGGCAAACGAACAGCGCAAAAAAAGTAAAGCCGTACAGCAGTCGCCGAGTCACACACACCACTAAGCGCGAAGCTGAACGGCTTCCCATATCCTGGCCCTGCAAGAGTATAGCGGAGCGCCCAGCCCAAGAGTAGCCGGGCGGCGCTCCGCCCAATGAGACTAGAAGTAGTACTTCAACGAGAGTTGGAGGATGCGATTGCCCACTTTGATCGGCGTTATACCGAAGTTTGAGTTCGTCTGCACTTGACTGCCAGGAGTCGCACCCGGAGCGAAGTTGAGATACAGGCTGTTTGAACCAACCCCGCTCCCAGAAAACGACCAAAGAGGATGGTTCATAAAGTTATATGCGGAGAACCGGAACTGGACCTTTTTGCGTTCGCCCATTTGAAAATTCTTGAAGAGCGAAAGGTCGCTCGTCCAGTTCCAGGGCCCAAAGAATTCAGGTAGCACCGTGGGTCCATTCTGGCCGGGCACCGTGGGTAGAGAGAAGCAGTTCCCATTGAGGAATTGGTGTGGCCCAAGATTCTTTCGCGGGTCGCAGGTGAGTATAGGGTTCAATGCAATCTGGTCCGTGCCATTGATCGAATAGGGCGTAATTGTGGAGACGAACGCGTTTAGTGAGTTCGGCTGTGTTTTCAGGCTTGAAGAAATACTTGAAGTGGCGTTGAAGTTCTGATTCGCCGAGTTAGCAGTCAGATTGACCCCACTTTGCACCGAAGTGATGCCAGAAAACTGCCAGCCGTCGACGACGCCTTCTAGCGCTTTGTTGTTGTGAACCATTTTTGGCAGTTCGATCGAATACGCCGCGTTGAACAGATGCCGCCGATCAAAGGGTTGTGCGCCGTAATCGTTTTTCGGATTCAACTGGTCCAGCGCGTTACAGCAATTCGCATTTAGCGTACCGAGCGCCTTGCTGTAGGTGTAATTGAAGGCGATATCGTAGTTTCCCTTCTGACGCACCCAACTCACCTGCAAAGCGTTATAGTTGGAAGATATATCGTGATTGGCGACGCTTATAACTTGATAGATAGGATATGAACCCAATTCGTATTCGGAAGGACAGTGTGAAGTGCCGCTGCCCGTTCCGCCCGGACCGCAATTGTTCGTGTTCTGGTTCGAGGGGTCGAATCCTCGGTTGAAGAGTGTCCCGAACGGGATAACGTTGGCGTTGGTCCCGACGCCCTGCTGATTCAGCCCATATTTGCTTTGATTGCCTACATACGAGGCTTCGAGCAGCGAAGAGAAAAACGGCAGCCGCTGCGAGATGGTGAAGCTGTAGCTGGTGGTAAGTGGGCTATTGTCGTCGGTCCGGCTAACGGCACCTGTGCTGAAGGGTAGCGAAAGGCCCGGCTTATTAGCGGTCTGAATGTCCCCAAAATTCAAGCTATTCACCGTCGCGGTCTCCACCCCAACAGGCTGGTCGAGTCCCTGCGTGAACTGAGCGTTGTGATAGTAGAACTGTCCCCAGCCGCCGCGCAACACGGTCTTTCCTGTGCCGAGGAGGTCGTAGGCTAAGCTGAACCGCGGAGCATAGTAGAGAGCCCGGTTCGGGAACCCCGAGAGCGGTACACTAGAATTCTTCTTGTGGTAATCAAAGCCACTACCCACTGTACCGGTGTACAGGGCGGGATTCCATATGGCAAAGCCATTCCCTTGACGGTCGTACCATGCTCCAAGATGCGACGTACGCAAACCGTATTCCACGGTCAGTCGCCTTGTCATCCTCCAGCTATCCATGCCGAAGAACTCGACCGTATTATATCCCTCATTATGCAGATTGCTGAAATTCGTCTCTTGATACTGACCGGCGAAGCCAGCAAGCAAATCCGCATAGGGATTACCGCTGCTACCACCGGCCCACCCAGCTTCCACAAACAAACCATTTGAATTCGTGTTGTTGGGCTGGTTGTTGATCACGAACTCGTAGTAGCCGCCAAACTTCATCGTGTGCGTGCCCCACACCTTGGAAACAGTGTCGCTCACCGATGGAAGATGCTTCTTGGCAAACAGACCTCCGCTCCCGCCGGCCTCGAAGCCGCCCGGGTTGAACATCGTGGCAAATTCGCCCCCCCAACCTGTCATCGAGGGGATTTGGTCGACGCCATTGTTGAAGAGTCCCGTGAACGGAATGTTCAGAGCTTTCCGGCTCACCTTGCTCTCATTTCCGAACACATTAGGGAAGTCGATGTACGTGTACCCAAACACGAATTCGTTCGAGAGCGTAGGGTTGAACACGTGTGTCAGGCTTGCCGAAACGGAATCTGACCTGTTTTTTCCGAGAATCGGAGTGGGGTACGGTACTTGCTGCGAGTTCCTCCACCACAAACCAATAGGGAACTGTTGCGTCTCCTTCTGCAGGTTGTAGCGAACATAGAGCTTCGTGTTGTCGCTGATGCTGTAGTCGACCCGCGACAGCCACTGCCAGGAATTCTGGTTGAACGCGATCTCTTTGACGTAGTTGTAACCACCGGTGGCATTCGGATCGGCGTTAGGAAGCGGCAAAACACCAACGCCCAGCATGTTCTGTCCGCTCTGGTTGATAAGGCCTGTGGGGAAGATGCCGCCAATTGGGGCTAGGGCGGGAGCAGGCTGCCCTGGGTAAGTTAGTATTTGTCCATCCAACCAGCTGCCTGGGAGTGTAGCATTACCCCCGTTATTCGATGCACCGCAGACGTAGTTCCCATTACTATCCTTCGTTGTAGGGGTGATGGCGCTCGTGAGACATGAATTTAGCTGCGAAGGCGCCCCCCCGCTCGCTGTCTTGGTTCCCAGCTTCGCCAGTTCCAGCGGACTAAAATTGCCGGTTCGCATTCCCGCCGTCGGCACTGTGGCGCCCAGCAGCCCCGTATCGAGGGTTTGGTAGTAATACTCAAAGCCGCTAAAGAAAAACATCTTGTCGCGATTCCGGTTGAAACCCGACTTGGGAAGGAGAACGGGGCCGCTGATGTTGCCACCAGGGAAGAAAAACTTATTGGCTGGTTTAGGCGTTCCCGTGTAGTTATTGACCCAGCGGTTCGCGTTCAAAGCGTAATCGCGCGCGCTGAAGTAGGCTTCTCCGTGGAAATCACGCCCGCCAGATTTGGCTATTGTATTAATGACGACGGGGCCTTTGGAGTTCTCCGCGCTGAAGTTCGAAGTCAGCACCTTGAACTCCTGGATCATGTCCGTGTTGGGGTTGACCGGCGTTGCGCAGTTGCAGCCCGGGTCGGAGACGTGGGCGCCATCCGCCGTGATGTCGATCGTACCTGTGCCAGTTCCGTTGGACACATAGGCGCCGTTTAGCGGGCTTTGGCTGCCACCGTCCCCGTTTCCGTTGATCCCAATCACTTCGCCCGAGTAGTCTGTTCCGCTCTTGAGCCCGTCGCCTGCGTTGCGTGGAACAAATCCCGGCAGTATCTTTATGAACTCGGCGGCGTTACGGCTGACGATGCTGAAGTCCTGCAACTGCTTCTCGGTGAGCGTCACCGACTTTTCGCCGGAGTCGGTGGGAATAATCTGGTCGGCCACGCCTTCCACCTTGACCTCCGTCGTAGCGGCTCCGATCGCCAGCTTAATGGGGAAACTCAGGCTTGCCGCGCCGGTCACCGCGATTCCTTCCGTGACGGTCTTCTGAAAGCCGGCTGCTTCCACTGTTAACGTGTACGCACCCGTCGGCACGGAAGAAAACGAATAGTATCCGTCAGAGTTCGTTGCGCCCTTGCGCACGTCTCCTGAGGCAACATTCTTAAGAATCACATTGGCATTGGCAACGACCGCTCCGGATGGATCGTAAACAGTTCCTGTGATCGTGCCGTAGATCGACTGCGCCCGCAGCACGCCGCCGGCGACTAGAATCAAGCAGCCCAGAACAACCAAGGAGGAAATGATACGCTTAGCCACGAGCCCACCCCTTTCTTGAATAACGATATTTTGCGAGAAGAAATTCCGTTTGGTAGTACTTAAATACTAGATGGCCGTGTCTTGTCAAGCAAAAATTGTTAACGTTAACGAGCGTCCTCGGGTGTCACCTGCAAGTGCCATCCCCGAAGTTTCCTCGGGCCAGCAACCGTCCGGGCGGACCGCACCGCGAAAGCAATTTTCCAGACCAGTCGTGGATTGCTGTCTTGTTCGTTCGTCTTGTCTTTACGAATGGCCTCCGTCCTCTCGGGTCTTCTCCTTTTGTCATTTGCTATGGGCATGGTCACGGGCCTTGGCATCAAGACGCCATTCGACTATTCGGTCTTCTCGGCGGCCGCTGCAGCATTCTTACTGGCGTTCTGGGAGCCTGACCGATTCACGTTGGACAAGCTTCTGAATCGATCACGAAACAACACCAACTTCGATAGCCTGAAGCCGACGCTGGAGAATCGTAAGGGCGAAGCCGACAGTACCAGCCCGCTTTTCGTTTGCGAGTGCGTAAGCCCGATTGAACCCTTCCCGAACATTATCGGTAACAGCCTTATAAAGCTGAGTTTCTGGGATCGAAAGCTTTTGTCGCGGTTCCACGAACGGTCCGCAAAAACCGTCGCATTTTTGGTCTGAACGCAACCTGTTGATTCCGAACAAGAGCGTGTCGAATCGGGAATTTGCTAAACCGTTGTACGTCGCAAAACGTGCACGGTGGGTTTGGATCCAGTCGGTCCGCCACGTTCGGCTGGCGCACTTAGGAGCTCATTCATTTCCAAGGATGCGCCTCACGTCTCGTTTGCCGTGCAGGATACGAATAATGTGCATCGCGTCTTCCTCCAGCACATAGTAAATCCGAACCGCTTCAAATCCAGCAACCGGCCATGATCGAAGATTTTGAATTCGCGGATTGCTGGAAGAATATCGCGGACCCACATGAGGATTTTGGCGTAGCGACTGAATGGTACGCCTGACAGCTTCCCGGAAGCGAAGAGCGATCTCGGGAGCTTCTGCAGTAACGAGGTAATAGCGGAACTGACGAACGATGTCGTCGCCGGCGGTCTGTCGATACAGAACCTTCACGAACGAGGGCTGGTTTTATGCTCAGCCACGAGCGCATCCGTTCGTTTGCCTACGGAACTCCAAACCTCGTCTTCCGTGAGTTGTTTTGAGGCAAGCCCTTCAGCGAGCAGGGTATCGAGTTCTTCCGGTGTTCCCGCGAAACCTGGCACGGTGCGTTGTTCAACGGCCGTTAAAGCAGCCTCGACAACCTCCTCAACCGATTTGTAGGCACCGCGGTCCAGCACAGCTCGAAGCCGGCGCTCTTGTTCCGGCGTGAGATGAATCGTCATGCGTTGCTGCTCCGTTGCTTCGTCATCTTCAGGGTAGGGGAAAAAATGACTTCAGGCAAGTCGAATGAGGCTTCTGGTTGGAGAACTGCACGTCCTGGTGGAGCGATATATATTAATGATAACGCCGAGCAGTCAGGACTGCCGTGACAGTGTGGGATTCTAACCAACGAGAGGCCAGCGTTCTAACCAACTGAACTACGTCCCCGCGGTGGGTGAAACGGTGAAGCTCACGGATGGTGGGCACTGTCCGATTTGAACGGACGACCTTTCGGGTGTAAACCGAACGCTCTAACCGCTGAGCTAAGCGCCCTTACATAAATCATCGTACAGGAAGCGGCCAGAAGCGTCAACGCAAGGCGAATAGTTGTTCTGGCTTGCGGAAAACTCTCTCGTGATGAGCGGATCGGCAAGCCGGGGCGCAACGTTTCTTCGGCTGCACGCAGGATAAAGCCGCGCTGTTGCGGGCGGATTTTTTCGCGTGAATTTGCGCGTTTCCTTGCACTTTATTGGCGCAGCCAGTAAACTCACTCTCTTGCACTGGCGTAGAGGAAACGCACTGAGATGCTGATCGTACGAGACTATGTAGCGCACATGGCTAACGAAGTTGTGAAACGGCTGGTCGAGGGCGGGCATATCGAAACCAAGGCCGCAGCGGCTGTGGCTAACCGCGTCCGGCTGAGGATGCTTGAAGAGTTGACGGTCGAGGACCGGCTCAACGAGGAAGTGCGGCAGATCCTGATCGACCATCAGGATGAAATGCGCCGGACCAGCGTCTCTTATCAAGAGATGTACAAGAAAGTGAAGCAACAACTGGCGAGGGACCGGAAGCTGATCCTGCGGTAGCGGATTCCTGGCTTGTTGTGTTTCGGGCTTCGGCCGGCACAGAGCTTGCAACCCCGGCTCCACGGGGGGCTTCACGGTGTCGATTTCAAAAGCAAACGAGGATTTCCAGAAACGATGCGCCTGACCCGCGAAAAAATTATACGGCTGTCGCACCAAATCACGGATGTGCTTGTTGAGAGCGAGGAAGTGGAATTCGTCGACGACCGCGACACCATTCGGCAGCAAGTGGTGCAGATTCTGACGGCCACGCTGAAAGACGAAGAGAAGATCGAGCTGGAAGTGCGCAAGCGAATCACTTCGCAGAAAAAAGAAATCCTCGAAGGCAGCGAGGAGTGGGACGTTCTCCACAAGAAGTATTACCAGGATGAGCTTCGCCGCACGGGCATCGCCGCCGCTCCGGACGACCGCCATCGCGGTTAGCCTTGGGCCGGGCAAAATCTTTCTTTGTGGCGGAATACGGGCCGATCGGTTTACGCTCCAAGCTAACAAGTCCGCAGCCTGAACCGGCAGGACTTCGTTCATTTCAACCGGTGCCACGGTTGAAATGTATGCGGCCCATGATGAGTCATCGTGCTTGTTTCTGCTCCAAATGCGCTCCAGATATTTTATAAATGATTCGTCGCGGTCGAAAAAAATCTCCGCCCTCCCGTCCGCGAAGCGCGAATGCGCAAAAGCATGGGTCATAACAAAATCGATGCAGACGGCCGCGGCAGGTTTCACTGAGGGATTTTTGGCGAGCTTCCGATAGTCCTTCAAATCGACGGTGAGAGTGGCCCCAGAAAATCTCCTCGGTCCATTCGCGCCATTACGTTGAAGAGGTCTTTGACAAACGCTATCTTCGCGCGATCCTCCCAGTCGTGGAACGGCCCTTCTCCGCGAAGCAGTTCCTTCATGTGGGAATATGGAACGCCGTGGCGATTTAGCGCTGCGCTCCACGCGGCTTCAAATGTAGACCAGCTATCGTCCGACGCCATGATGCTTGCCAAAGTTAGGAATTGATTGGACGCATCCTCGGATTGCCCGCTGCCGTCCAGAAAGATTTTCAGGGCCACCGCGATGCTCCTGACGCTTGACCGGTTAAAGGCAGAAAGACTGCCGACAGGCAAAAATTCACCATTTCTATAAGTTCTATAAGGCATTTTGACCCCTGGCCAGTCTACTTGTTTAGGAGGGATAATTGCCCTGTGTAAACGGTTTAGCTTTGCTGTAAGTCTTTTGTTTGCAACACTTGGGCGGGGAGGCGCGTAAATGTTGCAGAAAAAGGACTTAGGGGAGGTAGAGAAGGGGAAAAGTTGAAAGTGAAAAGTTGAAAGTGGAGAGTTTGGAAAATGAAAGAGGATAGAACAGTCTGACGCCCTTCGAGGGGGATCAGGGTAGACTGCGACGCCCCGGCAGGCCGGGTTAGACGCTGTCCGCAGAGATCGTGCGGAAGCGGGGAAACGAATCGGCGAGGATGGAACTTGGCAAACACGCGGAAGGATAGCATGGAAGTAGGGTTTGGCTAACCGTTTTACAGTGAATGGTCGAAAATGAGGGTTGAACGGTTATTAGGGTGGATGAATGGTTTCAGGTGATTTTGGTGTCGCATGACTCCGTGCCGGAGCTAGGGGGCAGCTTAAGGTCAGACACAGTTTCCGTGCCAGTAGCACGGAGGGAGGCCATGAAAAAGTAGCCAAATAGGCCAGTAGAGCGCAACTGGGGCACCCAGCAGCATCCAGAGAGCATTTCGTCCGAAGCGATATGCTGAGAGGCCGACTGCCAGCGCCCAGAGGCAAGTAATTGGAATGCTGTGCCACAGCATGTTGTGGTAATCGAGCGGCATGGGGGTCTGAGGTGCGAGCCATCCCCCAATCGCCAAGACCAAAGAGCTAGCGAGCGCTACAATGAACCAACGCCTTGAGGTGGTCGCCATTCCTGTCATTTCGTCCCTCATTTCCACCATCGCCATGGCGCATGGACCGTCTGTGCTCGTTCAGAATGATTGGTGACACTCGGTAGAGTGTCTGGATGCAAAAAATCCAATGGAGTGATCTT
>QHZD01000024.1 GCA_003225315.1 Acidobacteriota bacterium | reverse complement strand
CCAACAACAGTCTTCCCTTCTCGATTCAGGGGGAGGAAAAACCAAAGGCAAGCGGACACACCACGTGCTAACAAAAGCGGACATCTCGATTTGCTAACAACACAGAAAAACCCCTACAACAGCCGAAACGTTGTTTGGAGAACTAGAAAAATCTTTCATATTAGTAACTCTCTTGGACAGATTCTGCGGGACTAACCCGCGATGGCGTCCGGCAAAGCTCCGCGTGTACGTTCGCGCCTGTTGAATTCGTTTACGGCGGCTTCCAGATCTTCAGCGGTAAAGTCCGGCCAGCGCTTTTGCAGAAACACGAATTCCGCGAACGCGCATTCCCACAGCAGAAAATCGGAAAGCCGCTGTTCGCCACCGGTGCGAATCAACAAATCGACTTCTGTCGAACCCCCGCGGAGGACCTCTGCCAGCACGTTGCTGAAGGATTCGGGCGAAAGCTCGGTGACCTTATAGAAGCGGCAGGCGGCGTGATAGATGGCTTCGCGAGCGGAATAATCCACCGCGAGCCGCAGGTGCAGCCGCGTACCTTTTGCGGTGGCAGCTTCCGAATCCGCGACGGCCTGCCGCAGAGTGGCAGGTAAACGATCCCGGCGCCCGATGATGCTGAGCCGCACACCTTCTTCAATGCAGTGAGTCGTTTCCGTAAGAAGGTATTCGTGAAGCAGCCGCAGAATCCCTTGCACTTCTGCATCGGGACGCTTCCAATTCGCGGAGGAGAGCGCGAAAAGCGTCAGCGTGTGAATGCCCATGCGGGGAGCGGCTGTAACGACCCGGCGGACTGTTTCAGCGCCGGCGCGATGACCGGCGGAGCGGGGCAGCCCCTTTGAAGTGGCCCAGCGGCCATTGCCGTCCGAGATGATGGCTACGTGGAGCCGCGGAGCATGGTTGATGGTTGGTTGCGCGATGGGAATTTGGCGAACGGTCTGATGGGGCATGAGCATGTTCTTTCTCCGCCGCGGGGACAAGCGATGCAAACTACTCTGCACTGCAAAGTATACAGCCAAAAAATTTTGCCGTTTAGCCTTCGCGCGTCGCGCGAATAAGCGCTTCCATATGATTCAGGTAACGCTCCAGCGCCCGCCGCCCCGCTGCCGTCAAGCGGTATTCCGTTTTTGGCAAGCGGCCGTCGAACGATTTCGTGCACACGATGTAATCTGCCTCTTCCAGTTTGCGCGCGTGAACGCTCAGGTTGCCGTCCGTGGTCTTCAGCAGCGCTTTCAGTTCGTTGAAGGTCAGCGAGCGGTTCACCGCTAGCGCGCTGACGATCCCCAGCCGTATCCGCTCGTGAATCAGCCAGTCCAGATCCGCCGGCACGGCTTCCTGCGCTGGATTCCGGATAGCCTCCAGCGAAGGATCCCGCTCGCGAGACCGCTGTAAACGCTCTTGACGCGCTGCAGACGACTTAACCATGCGATTTCCTGCTAGCCTCCATAATGCCGTGCGATCCACCAACCAAAACCAATTTGCACCACGCCAAAGCCCGCGGCCATGAATGCATCTCCCAACCTTGCGGGAGCGAAAAGCGCGGCGCCGCCTAGCGACATCAAGCACAAACCCATCACCGGCACAACTCGCACGGAAAATGCCCCGCCTGTCACAATGGCGGTCCCATACAGCAAAAGCCAAACACCCGGCAGGGCCGCAAGGATGCCGGCGTTAAAAAGTGCGAAGGTCAAAAGCCCGCCAACGACAATCGGCGGTGCAAAGCTAAGGAGAAACTTGCGGCCGGGCCCAGAGAAGAGCGCGGAGTTGGCACGGTGCGCTTTGGTGGCGGCAGCGGGCGCCGCAATGGCCACGGCGACGAAGGCTTCGATCAGCCAGACGGCTAGCCAGGCGCGCGGCGTGGTCTGCCGTGAAGCAGCAAACGCGGCCACCAGTGCGGTGACTCCCATCGCCACGCCGCCCCAGCCGGGCACGGCCGTAAATTCGGCGGCGCTCTCCATGGTTTCGCGGATGTAGCGAAGATGATCGGCCGCGCGAGCGTCGATAGGGATAGGCTCGCGTTGCGGAGAGCGAAGTGGACCGAGGTTCGCCATAGCCGGTAATCTACTGCAAAGGGGCAGGGCTTGTCAAGTACTTTATATTGCAAAGTTGATTCTGGAAACTCACGTTTTCTGCGGATATCTCCCTCTCAGCGAATTCCACCGGATCGTGAATACGTCAATGAACATCTGGATGCTGTCGCGCAGCATGCTTACTTTCGTCGCGGGAGAATGTCCCCAGCGCACGGGAATCTCCACCGCTCGCAGCCCATGATGCCGCGCGAGGTACAGTAACTCCGGGTCGAATCCGAATCGCTCGATCCTTTGCTGTTCGAAGATGATACCGCAGCGTTCGCGGCGGAAGGCCTTGAAGCCGCACTGGGTATCGACAAACGGCAGCCACAGGATGATTCGCACAATCTTATTGAAAATGATTCCCGCGAATTCGCGGAAAGGAGACTCGTGTACGCTGATCAGGCTGCGGTCCATCGCACGGGAGCCAATCGCTACGTCAAAGGTTTCCAGTGCGTCAATCAGTTTCCCGGCTTCCTCGATCGGTGCGGAAAGATCCGCGTCGGTGAAAAGAGCGATGCGGCCACGCGCTTCCTGCATGCCGTGCCGGACGCTGTAGCCCTTGCCCCGATTAGCACCGTTCGAAATCACGCGCAGTGTGGGAATCTTGATGCAAAAATATTCAGCCACCGCAGCCGTGCCATCTTTCGAGCCGTCATCCACGACCAGAACTTCCGCTTTGATCCCGGAGTCCGCAAGGTATTCGGCAATGCGCTCCAGCGTGGCTGGAAGGCGCGATTCTTCGTTGTAGGAGGGAATGATGATGGAGAGGTCGGAAACTGCTGCGCTCATCGTCAGGAAGATTCCTGCCACCCATGGTAGCCGACAAGAGGCACAAATCGGCAGCCTTCCAGCATCCTGGTGGGGAAAGCATCACCGCGCTTTTCAATGAGTTGCAACTCCTGATGTTCCGCGCCTCCCACGGGAAGAATCAGCCGGCCCCCTTCGGCAAGCTGGGCGAGGAGCGGTTTCGGAACGGCGGGAGCGGCAGCGGCAACGAGGATGGCGTTGAAAGGAGCAAGTTCCGCCAACCCAAGCGTGCCGTCCCCGCAATGCACGTGCGCATTGGAGTAGCCAAGCTGAGTCAGCTTGGCCGCAGCGCTCGAAGCAAGCTCTGGCCGCCGCTCGATGGAGAAAACTTCCCTGGCCAAACGCGAAAGCAGCGCGGCTTGATAACCACAGCCTGTACCGATTTCCAGAACGCGGTCCGCTGGCTGCAAATGCAGCGCAGCGGTCATGGCCGCGACGATATAAGGTTGCGAAATGGTTTGTCCGCCCCCGATGGGCAAAGGAAGGTCATCATACGCGTGCGAACGCACTTCGTCGGGAACAAATTCGTGCCGCGGCACCGACGCCATCGCCGCGAGCACAACGGGATCAATGACGCCGCGCCGCCGCAACTGTTTTTCAATCATTTCCGCGCGCCGTGCCGCGTATTCTTTCTTTTCAAGCATGCGTAACCGCCGCAGCATGTTTTTCCCATGCGCCTGTTTTCAGGATCTCTTCGATTTGCGCGAGCGTAAAATCACATTCATCTTCGCGATTGTAGAAATGCGGCGAGATGCGCACGCCAGCTTTGGGACGGTAGTCGACGAGGATGTCCCGCGCGAGGAGTTCACGGCAAACCTCATTAGCATGCGGGCACTCGACCGAAACTGTCCCCGCGCGCTCCACGGGATTCTCCGGGGTGTTCACGCGCCAGCCGCGAGATTGGGCGCCTTCGATGAGACGCGCGGTCATGCGCATAGATTTCTCGCGAATTGCAGCAATGCCAATCTTGTCGAGAATCTCCAGTCCGGGTTGGCACGCATAGAGCGCGGGAATATGCGGAGTGCCATTCAAATAGCGAAAAGAATCGTCGCGCGGATCGATCGCACCGGTTTCAAACGCAAAAGGATTGCGATGCGCCATCCATCCCGTGAGCGCGGGGCGGAGCTTGGAGCGCAAATCTTCGCGGACGTAAAGGTAAGCGACGCCGGGTCCTCCGCAGAGCCACTTCAGGACGCCGCCGACCGCAAAATCAACACCAAGACCACGCACATTGAGAGGGATCGTTCCTGCTGCCTGAAATGCATCAAGAATCACGTGGGCCCCGACGCGATGCGCGCGTTCCACAATCGCGCGCGCGTCCACAATGTAAGAGCTGCGGAAAAGAACTTGCGAAATCGGCACGAGGAGCGTCGTTTCGTCGATGGCCGCGAGCAGCTTATCCAAATCAATTCGTATATGGTCCGGAGTCGCAATGACTTCGACGCGGGCGCCCAGCCGCCGTTGCTCGTGATAAAAATACTGAATCGAAGGAAACTCCAGCTCGACCATCACGATTTTGCTGCGCGGCCCGCGGAAATCAAAGCAAGACGAAATTACCGCCTGGGTAAGCGTCACATTCTGGTGCAGCGAAATTTCGCCCGGGCCCGCTCCGATTAGCGGTGCGATCCTATCGCCAATGCGCACCGCCATGTCCCACCAGCCCTCTTCCCATGCGCGCACCCCGCGTTCCCCCCAGGAATCCGCATAGGATCGCAAGCCCTCGTAGACACCGCGAGGCATCGCGCCCAATGAATTGCTGATCATGTACGTGGTGCGGTCCAGGATCGGAAATTCCCCGCGCCATTTCAAGAGTGGATCCATATCAGCCGCCACTTGCTTTGCCCCAGATGCTGCGAAACCAAGTTTAGCCTGTATAATGCAGCCAGAGGTTGTCTGTGGGCAAACGATATGTCTTGAGTGAGTACGTTGAGCTGGCCATGAGCCAGGCACTGTACGATAAGCTTGAGGACAATACCTTCTCAGGCCGTATTCCCTCGTGCCCAGGCGTACTTTCCTTTGCCCAGACGCTCAAAGTATGTGAAGAGGAACTCCGGTCCACACTTGAGGATTGGGTTCTTGTCGGCCTCAAACTCCGCCATCGTCTGCCGGTCATCGGGAATATTGACTTGAATAAGGAACCCGCGCGTGAGCCGGTGGATTCCTTGTAAGCGTCGCGAGTTCATCCGCCGTCTGCGTGTTCTCGGTTTCGATGGTCCGTTCTCGGGCGCCCGCCATCAATTTTTGATTCAAAATGAGAATCGCCTGACAATTCCCTCCAACGAAGAATACTCCGTCCCACAACTCCGAATGATGCTTCGCGAGGCCGGCTTTATCCTGGGCCGCGATATTTCCTTGGAGGAATGGGAGCGATTGTAGCAACTTCTTCGGAACCGCTCGAAGCCGCCTTACTCCGATTCGCGCGTGACCACATCCAATACCACAGTGTAATAAGCGCCAGCCAGGGCACACCGGATTGCAAAGTGATTCGGAATCCCGGAACCCACCAGGTTGAGATCAAGACTGCTACGACTCCGCCCAGCCCGATGAGCGAAGCCCAGGGTCCAGGAGGCCCCAGCTGAAGATACGGTATTGCTTGCCGTTTGTGAAAGCGCCGGAACGCCAGATGAGTCAAGAGTGTTATCAACCAGGCGAACAGTGCTCCAAACGAGCTGAGGCCGATCATGAAAACGAAAAGTGAATCCTTAAAGTACTCTGACAAAACGAGTGCTGCGGCCATTCCCCCCGCAGAAGCCAGCACCGCAACTACCGGCATGTTCTTCCCGCTTAATCGCCCAAGCGCCGCGGGAAGATAGCCGCCACGCGCGAGCGAAAAAGCCAGCCGCCCCGCGAAATACAAATTGGCAACGGCGCTGGAAAGCGCCGCCGTCAGCACCACGAAATTCATGATGTGGCTCGCAGCAGGAATACCCACACTCTGAAAAACGTGGACGAAAGGACTTTTGACGAGTTCGATCTGAGTCCACGGGACAATGCCGACTACCAGTGCGAGCCCAACAACATAAAACAACACCAGCACAATCAGTGTCCTACGAAGTGCCTTAGGAACCGCCACTTTTGGATCAGCCGCTTCTCCGGCCGCGCTTCCGACAACTTCAATTCCAAAAAAACTGAAAAGCCCCAAGATGACACCCAGTCCGACACCCTTCCATCCGTTCGGAAGGAAACCTCCATGAGCCGTGTAATTTGCCAGGCCAACTTTTGGAAATCCCACGCCGAACAGCAACGCACTCCCCAGAATCAGAAACGCAACGATGGTCACTACCTTGATCATCGAAAGCCAGTATTCGAATGTTCCAAGATTTCCAATGCTCGCGGAATTGACGTAGAGAATCACAAGCGAGAACAATCCGATCCAAACCCACGAAGGAGTTCCTGGAAACCATAATTTGCAATAAATCGACGCGGCCACGACTTCGCTGCCGACCACCACCATCATGCAAAACCAGTATGTGAGACGGACCGCAAATCCCGCCCACGGATGCAGGTACATCTCCGCGTAGAGTCCGAACGATCCTGCCGCCGGATGCGCCGCGGTCATCTCCGCCAGCGCCCACATCATCGTCAACGCGATGCACGCTCCACCGACAAAGCTCAGTATCACCGCCGGGCCAGCCAGCTTCACGGATATGGCGCTCCCGAGAAACAGTCCCGTTCCGATGGCGCTGCCCAGCCCAATCATGGCGACTTGCCGAGGGGAGAGGTCCTGGTGAAGTCCCGCTTCACGTTCAACAATCCCAGCGGAATCAGGCGCTGCCAGGACTGCGCCCGTTTGCGTTTCCATTTTTTGCATGGCGGGCATCGTAACAGAAATTCACTACCTGTACTCGGACCTGAACGTCGGGCCAGTAAACGGCGCGGCACAACTGTCCCGCGATCTAGTCGCGCCGCTCCAGGCCGCTTTCTAAAATCGTTGGCGTGGCGCGAACCCCCAGCGGAGCCCCGGAGGAAGTCATGAAAGCGGTCCTGGCATTGGTCCTTATTTACATCGGCACATTTTTCCTGGTGATTCAGGGTGCGTCTCAGAATTCTGTGCAGGCCTCGAGGCCAGGCGCGAACTCGGCGCAAGGCAACGCGGCCTCGGCCCAGGCAAATCCCTCCATTGACCCGGTGAAAGAAGCGGACATTCGTTCGTTGATGGAGCTGGTCGGCGCGAAAGACATCGTGCAGGACGGTGGGAACGCTGCCATTGAGCAATCCCGGGAAAAGCTTCTTGCCACCGTGCCTAACAACGACAAGGGGCAAGCATTTGTAGATGCTTTCGCTACCAGCTACCAAAAGAAATTCGATGTGGACCAGGTAACGAATCAACTGGTGGTGCTCTACGACAAGCATTTTACGGACGACGAAATCAAGGGGCTATTGCAGTTTTACGGTTCGCCGCTGGGACAGAAAGTCGCCGCGGAGATGCCCAAGATCGGCCGTGAAAGCCAAGCAGCGATCCGCGCAGCGAGCATGAAGGCTTCCAAGGATGCGCTTGCTGAATTAAAACAGCAGAATCCAGAAATTGGGCAGACGGCGCGGCTCGGGAACGGTCAGGGCCAGGGCCGCTGGCAGCGCCGTGGCCAACAGCGCGGACAAGGGCAATCATCGCAGCAGGTAGCTACGCAACAGCAAGATCCTCAATAACGCGATTTGCAACTCGACAAGCGCTTTCAGACTATTGAAAGCGCTTTTTGATTTTTATGTCGATGCCGAAAGTTCCGTTCTGATCCCGCAGCCCCACAATGGAGACGTTCCGGTCCACGTTGTATTCCACTTGAATGACCTGCTGCTGCGTCGAGCTCACGTTTGAAACGTAGGTGATCGTGAGGTTGCGCGTAATCTGTTGCTCGACGGTAATGCGCGACGCAGCGCTTTGCTGGGAGCCCGTCGAGCCGACCCCTGCGAGTCCTGGATCAACACGAAACCGTGTTATCCCAAACAAGCGTTCCAGGCGCCCGCCTAATTGGCTGGAAACCGCTTCGGAAAGAATCGCCGAAGCCCCCGCCGTTCCGCTCTGAGTCGTTCCGCCACTACGTGTCGTCGCCTCGGAACTGGTTTGCCCCAGCGCAAGCAGCGTAACGATATCGTTCCCAGGAAGCGGAGGATCGGAGCGATACGCCAGCGTGAGCTTGCTGGCCGGGCCGTTGAAATTCAACGTGATCTCATATTGCTGAATGGTCGTGGTCGCTTCCACATTCAAGACCGGATCAAGCCGGAACGGGTTGGAGAAATTCAAATCGCCGCGCGAAACATGGTAGCGGTTGCCCGCAAAATACAGATCCCCGGACAGGATATGGATATGTCCGAGAAGAATCGGATGCTCCCAGGTTCCCCGCACACGGAGATTCGCGTCTGCTTGCAATTGCGCGCCGGGCCATTCCATGCGCGCATCGGGCGCCGAAATCGCTTCGACATCGAATTGCAAATTGCGCAAGTACGGCGAACTCGTCGTGGGGCCGCTGATGCCTTGTTTTGCCGAGACCAGCACGCTTGCGACTTCCAGTCCCTGTGTAAGAGTGACGCGGTCGATGGTCACCCGTCCCGAGAGTAATCCCGCTGCTGGCGTTCCGGTTAGCCTCAACGATCCTCCCACCAGCCAACTCATGCCCTCCGGGTAGCGGATACGCACGCGATCGGTGCGCACGCTCACATCATAACGAAGCGGAGTCTCCGCGTAATTCACGCTGCCGGTGAGGTGCAGCGTGCCTCCGCCAGATTCCGCGCTCATATTCTCGAAGTACAGGCGCGTGGCATCGAATACCACGTCGCCCTGAATCGCATTGAGCCCCGTGGGGAAATCCGCCGCGCGCGCGAAGGCATTTTCAATGTGTATGCGGCCGGTGATGCGTGGGTGGTCCAGTGTCCCTTCGAATGACGCGTTGATTTGCGCCGGACCTCGTGCGTCCAGATTGGGCACATACCCGCTGATAAGCCGCAAGTCCAGAGCCCCATTGAGGCGCAATCCCACGGTGCGCTCGCCGGCAAACTGCACCGAACCCGCAATTTGCAAATTGGTGTCCGTTCCCCGCAGGGTTACCGGGTTGATTTCCAGGCTGTCTTTTGTCGAACGGAAGTGAACCGGTCCGGTGTTCTCCAGGCGTACATTGGCATAATTCATTGTCAGGCGCGAAAAATTCGCATCCACTATGATGCTCTGCGGCTGGTTCAGAGAACCATTTACCGAAATATCTCCGTCTGCGTTGGCGTGACCGCTGAATTCCTTCACGTGCAACGCGGCGAGCAGAAATGGGTCCAGGTCAATGTTCTTGATCGAAACCTTCCCGCTCAGGGCGTATGGCTCAGCTAGTCCGAGTGTGTAGCCGCCGGAAATTTCTCCCGTAGTCATGGCGGAGCCTAGTTCCAGATGTGCTGTGCGGCTGTCTGACGTCAGATTGCCGTTGAAGCTGCCCACAATCACCTGCCCAACGCGGAGGTCCACGACGCGAAATGTTCCCTCGCCGAGAGGTGTTTTCAAGGCGCCACTGGCCCTCAACCGGAAAGTTACCTGCCCTCCCACCGGCAGGCGTGCCGATTGCAGTTTTTCAAAATTTTCCAGCGGTAGCGCTGCGCCCACGAGGTCAGCAGAAATCGTCTCGTCCTTGGATCGGTAACCAAATGATCCGGTGATAATGCCCGCGCCGCGGCCACTTTCTTTTCCTGGCGGGAAGAATCGCAGCTCCGCGTCTGCGATGCGCACCTCACCCGGGGATATGTTTAGTTGTCCACGAAGCCGATTGAACGAAATCCCGTACAGCTTGCCGTCCGCCAGATCGAAGAGGCCAGTGACTGTGGGCTGTGCCCGCGTGCCTCGCCCGTGAAATTGGCCCGTCAACGAACCAGTCACGGGCAGAGTCATCCCCAGCACTTGTTCCAGGGTTTCGGCCGGAACTTTCTCGAGATTCGCCTCAGCTGTCCAGCCATTGGCTGGAAGAAAACTCCATTTCGTCAGGGAGAGCGAACCCTCGATGTCCGTCTCCATGTTGCCACTTCGAGCGTGTCCGCGCTCCAGCGTAAACTCTGAAGGCGAATACGTCAGGTCACCTTCAACGAAATCCACAAAGTAACCGTCGTATCGCGCGCGCTCACCACGCAGGTGACCTTGAAACGTGGGGCTGCTTGAGGGCCCCAAGATTTTGCCGTCCCACCGCGCGCTCCCCGAAATTTCCTTCGCCGCCTCCGTGGAGCCCGGCTTTGCTCCACGCAAACCGTTGATGAAATCCCTGTAGATCTCCAGAGATCCTGTATCGAACCGCAAATTGATCATCGTGTTTTGCGGCGCGAGAACGCCATCGATCGTACCGCGCGAAGACGGCGTTTCAAACTCGCCGGATTCGATCGTCAGGATGCTGGGGTCGTAGCGATATCGGAATTTCCATGCAGCGTTCACCGGTTGATGGTGTGGCGCCGGTTGTTCTGGATTCTCCCAAACGGTATTTACGGAAATCTCGAAGTGCCGGAAAGGGCCGCTCCAGGTTTCCACAGTGTCCGCCGTCATCCGTGCGTCCCAGTGCAGTTCGTCAATGGGGAAGTCGCGATGTTCGATAGACGGCAGGACCCCCGCCAGCCTCACGTCTTGCACATGGGTGACTGCTCTGAACTGCGCCCCGTCGAAACGCATCGTTACTCGCCCGGTTACTTTCCCGCCGGAAACCCCGACATAAAAATCCGGGACCTCAAGGCCGCGGTTGTCGATTTGGTAGCTTCCGGTGCTGGTGAGTCCGGTCGCATGAAAAACATCGTACGGAAGCGCGATATTCTGCCCGGAATAGCTTCCGCTTCCCTTAAACTGGTCCATGGTGAACCGGCCTTCTCCTCGTAAATCAACCCTTCCCGTTGGCACTGTGGGTTCGCGCAGCGTTTCCCGGAAATCAACCAGTTCAACCCAGCCTCTATAGCGAAAACTCCACTGCGGATTCGAGAAGTTATTCATCTCCGCTTGGGCATCGAGATGCGAGTGTCCCGCGCTAAGCACGCCTTGCTCGAGCGTGAAGCCATCGGGCCAAAGAGTGAACTTTGCCGAGACACCTACCGGCAAGGGCGCGTAGCGCTTGGATGTGAACTGCAGAGTTTGCCAGTCAAGGTTGCCCAGGTACAACGGACGTTCCATCGTTCCCCCGGCATCCAGGTCGAACCGCAAATCTTCCCCATGCACGGCGATTGGGGTTTTCGTGTCGTTGTAGAGAACCCAACCGTCCGTCAGCACAAGCCGCCGAATGCGCAGCCCGAATAGCGAGTCGCGCAGAGGCTTGTTTACTGTGGAAGTCCGCCGAGGCGTGGGCACATTTGTGTTGCCATTTTTTTCAACCAGGATATGGGCATGTGGCTTTTGGACGACTAGTTCACTCAGCGAAATCCGCCTGCCCCAGAACGAATCGACGCGCAGACTTGCTTGTACTTCCTCCGCGGTAAAGAGTGGTTCCGTGCCGGCGGGTTCCTTCCCGTGGATCACCAGACCCTTTATCGTGGCCCGTAGCGCAAACCAGCGAATCGATAGAGAGTGCAACTCCACGTTGCCGCCGGTCATTTGTTCCAATCGGCTTACAAGCAGGCGCGTCAGCAAAGGGTTGCCCGCGCCGCTGCCGAAAAATATCATCAGCCCCGCGACGATTAGGATGATCTTAGCGCCGAGAACCCAGGCGACGTGACGCAGCCAGCGCCATTTCCGGCGGCGCGTATCCCGCGTCACTTTGACCCTCTATCCAGAAGAATCTCCACATGCAGACGTTCCCTGCTCTCTTTCAGCCACTTTTCAGCTTGTTCGTTGATTCCGCGCTGTATCAATGCTTCCTGGACCAGGTCATGCGCGGCATCCAAGGTTGGAGGCTCCTGCCCGCGCGCTTTGGCCTGCGGCACGATGGTGCTTGCATAAAAATCTTCAATCGCCTTGGAATCGACTTGCACGGAGGGGCGAAAGCGCGAGTCGAGGTAGTTGCTAAAGTACAGTTGCGAGGCCACGACGGTCCGCACTTCCGCTTCGCTCAACCCGCTTTGCTTTCTTCTGGCTTCGTATTGCTCCGCCGACCCGAACGATTTCCGCAGGCGCTCCAGCTCGCGCTCAATCTCCGTGTCAAACGGGTGGGGGAAAAGCGATACATCTGCTTCTGTTCGCACCACCCACTGATCGATCAACCGATCTAGAATCTGGGAGTCCGGTTCCGCTTTTCCGTCAAGGAATTGCTGGTAGCGGCTCAGTGTCCGGATGTCGCTCAATAGAAGGATGTCGTTTTCAACTCGTGCCGCAATACCGTCCACAATCTCTTGCGACGCTAGAAATGCCGGCAGGATTGTCATCAGCAGCGAGACTGAGAGGACACGAATCGTCAGCCCGCGCACTAGAAGCTCGATCCCAGATTGAAAAAGATTTGAAAGCCCGGCAGCCGCGTGCTTTGCTGCCCGAGTGAGCCCACCAGGCAATTCGTGGCGCCGCTCGGACACGGAATCGGAATCACAAACAACGGACGATTCAGCTGGTATCCGAAATCGATGCGGATCGGACCAACTGGGGTTTTGTACCTCACGCCCAATCCGATGGTGTGAGTAAAATAATTGAGCTCGTTGGTGCAATTCGTAGCGCACACCGGCACATTCGTCGGCCCGGCGGGCAGCGCCGGATTTTGCAGCACAAACGTCGGCTCCGGCAACATGCTATGGAAGGAGATCCGGTTCAGCCGGCTGTACACGTTGCCACCGTCATAGAAGATGGCGCCTCCCAGAGATGTCCCGATAAACGGTAAGCGCATCGGAAAGCGAAATTCCTGGTTGAGCACCAGCATAGCCTGACCACCGATCGGGAAACCGGTGCAAGCATCGCGCGGTCCTGCTTGGTTGAGTGCGAAGCCGCGCAGGGACGTTCCGCCGCCCGCAAAAAATCGCTCTGGGAGCGGAATGATCGTCGGAGTCGGGCCCGAAGGCGCAGTACCTGGAATGCACTGCCCGGGCGCGGGAGGTGGGAAAGTCAAGGATACCGTGTCGCCATAAGGCACCAGGAAGCCCAATCGCGTGGAACGCGCAAAACTGAATCTCCGTTTGATTGGGTAGTACGTGGAGTTTTGAAAGAAGAATCGCAGGAAGCTGGCGCTCGAACCAACCTTGGTATCCGCGTCGCTGAAGTCGGCGCTGTTGAAACTCCCCTTCGACGCCTCGGCGGGACTGTCGCGCGAATCGCGGAACCACGTCACTCCAAACTGTGAAACCAGCGTGGGCTGGTTGAAGAGCGGCACTTCCTCGCTCAGGATTTTTAGATTGGAGACCTGAACCTTGCGGAAGGCATAGCGGTAGAGCACCGTCGTCAGCGGCGTCGCCTGCTCGGTCAGTTGCACCGAACCCTCGTAACGGTCTTCCGTGAACGTATTGATATCGCGCGTTTTTTCTGCGAACGCGGTCGCTTGAAAGCTGAAGTGCGGATTGGCGAAAGCATTCGGCGCCGAATACCCCAGCAACGCGCGCCCCTGCAGAGTACTGCCGCGCAATTTGAAGGAAAGCGAATCTCCGCGCCCGGTCAGATTCAGTTTGCTCACTTCGAGAATTCCGCGCGGTGCGGCTTCGATCTGCGCGCCAGTCGGGCTCGTGGTGCTGGCGAGTCTCTGGACTTCGAATCCGCCGCCATAGGCCAGCGTATAACGCTTGGCCTCCTCGACCAGAACGACGATGTCCTTTTCTGGGTTTGTTCCGTTGGCATTCTGCGGCTCGATCGTGACGCGATTGAAAACCCCGAGGTTGTAAAGACGCCTCTGCGATTCCACAACGTCCCCTTCTCGAAGCGGTTCCTTGACCTTGATGTGGACCTCTCGATGGATCACTCCCGGCCGCGTGTGCCGGTATCCGCCGACCAGAACGCGCCGCACAAGCGTTTGCGGACCTTCCTGGATGTGATACACCAGCCGAACCGCCTCGGCCTGTTCAATCTGCGATTTAGTTTCCTTTTCTTTCTGCTCTTTATTTTCCTTTGTGGAAACGTTGCCCTCGCCCACTCCTGTTTTTTGTTCTGCCGGTGCCGCGGAAACGCGTTCCGCCGTCGCTGAAAAGCTCGCCTCGGGAAACCCCTCGTTAAAATAGAGTGCCAGAATATTGTCCCGGTCGGTCGTCACGCCGAAATCCGAATACGGTTGTCCCGGAGTTGAACCAATCACTCCGAGAAGCTCTTCCTCCTTGAACGCATGAATCCCCTCGATCGACAGCGAAGCCACACGCGTCTGCTTTCCTTCCTGCACCTCGAAGCGGATAAACACATCTCCTTCTTTGCCTTTGTAATTGTCTTCCACGTGCGCCTCGACCCTGGCATCGAGAAAACCGTTTGCCTCGTACAGGTCGCGCATCGACTGCGCGTCGGAATCCACCAACTTCCGGCTGAAACGCCCCGTTGAAGCGAAGGCGCCCCCAAAGATCTGCAATCGGCTTCGCAGCAATTCCGTGTCGAAGTACTTGTTCCCCGTAATTTCAATCCCGACAAGCTTGTGCCGGTTGCCCCGCTCCACTTTGTACGTGATTATTTCTTCTGTGCCCCGCGCCACGCCACGAGCGGGCTTTGCCTCATGCGTATCGGTCGTGTAATTCACGTCCGCGTCGAAATAGCCCTGACGTTCCAGACGCTCGCGAATATTGCGCTTCCCTTCTTCAAGAAGGTCGGCGTCAACTGCCCCCTCCTGATAGACCGGGATCAGTTTTTTCAGTTCGCCTTGAGAAAAACTCGCGCCCGTTACGGTGATCTGCACGCGCGGTCCTTCCGTCACATCCAACTCCAGCGGAATCGTGTTCTTCGTGGCGTTATAGTCGCCTCGGCGCACTGCCGCTCGCCCGCTGAGATGCCCTTTCTTGATCAGATATTTTCGAATGCGGTCTCTCCCGCGCTGCAGCTTGGCCGACGTGATGTCGCTTCCCGACTTCATTCTCAGGCGAGAACGAATCTCCGCATCTCGGTACTCGGTTTCGTTCTTTAGCTGGATGTTGCCGACGCGCGCGCGAGGTCCGGACTTCACGTGCACGATAATGTCCATCTGGTGCGTCTCCGGGTGTGGCGCTGTTTCCGCGGAGACTTCAGCCTGATACAAACCCTCCTCACGAAGTGTCTCTCGCAGCCGCTCCAGCGCCTCGTCGACGGTCCTTCGCCGGTACGTCTGCCCCAGCGCGATTTGCATCGCCGCCGCTGCCGAGGCTTCGCTTGGAGGCGCGGAAAGGCCCTCGATGCGCACCTGGTTGAAAAACAAATTCTCTCGCACCACGAAATCCAAGCGCGCCCCATCCGCCTCCGGCGTTAAGACCGCACGCAAATCGGAGTAGTCTCCCGTCCTGTAAAGCGCGCGCAAGCTTTCCGCGACTTTCCCCCGGTCCAAAGGCTTGCCGGTTTCCACCGTGATTCCCGAGGGTGTGTTGTACAAAACCTCCCCGTTTTCTTTTACGATGCGAATCGCCACAATCTTCGGTTCTTCCTTCGCAATACTCGCTGCCGAGCCATCTGGCGGCGTCTGCGCGTGTGTCGGCGCGGCTCCTATCAGGAGCGCGAGCACGACGATACCTCGCAACCCATTGGCCCAGCGCGATTTCATGTTTCCATTCGCTCAGACGAAGCCTAGCACAGCGGCGTTGCCTGACCCGTCCCCTTTGGCGCTATCATGTAGCTTAGCAGGCGCTCCGCTGTGCCTGCCGGGACCATGCCTTTCGTGAACGATTTTCTCCAGGAAAAATACTCGC
Organism: Acidobacteriota bacterium; assembly: GCA_003225315.1. Taxonomy (GTDB): domain Bacteria; phylum Acidobacteriota; class Terriglobia; order Acidiferrales; family UBA7541; genus Acidiferrum. The sequence goes on along the minus strand of QHZD01000024.1, from coordinate 154,288 downwards.
GCCAGATACTTTTCGCCGGGATTGGCCCGGAAGGGCAGCAGCGGCTGCTCGCCTCACGCGCGGCTATCGTCGGCTGCGGCGCTATCGGCGCTGCCGCCTCCAATCTTCTCGTTCGCGCCGGCGTCGGCTACCTCCGAATCATCGATCGCGATTTCGTCGAGCCCTCGAACCTTCAGCGCCAGACCCTGTTCGACGAATCGGACGCCCTCAACGCTCTCCCCAAGGCCGTCGCCGCCGAGCGCAAGCTGCGCTCCATCAATTCTTCCATCTCCATCGAAGGTGTGGTCGCCGATCTCAGTCCGCGCAACGCAGAAGAACTCCTCGATGGAGTAGATCTGCTACTCGACGGCACGGATAATTTCGAAACGCGCTTCCTGGTCAATGACGTTGCCGTGAAATCCAGCCGCCCTTGGATTTACGCGGCCGCCGTCGCCAGCTACGGCCTCACTATGACCATTCGCCCGGGTTCGACGGCCTGCCTCGCCTGCCTTCTCGAATCCGGCGCCGCCGCCCAGGGCCTAGAGGAAACTTGCGACACCATCGGGGTCCTCGGTCCCATCGTCAATCTGATCGCCTCTCTGGAAGTAGCCGAAGCTTTGAAAATCCTCTCCGGTCACCCCGAAGCTCTTCATGGGCGTCTGCTATCTTGTGACGTCTGGACCGCCCATATGCAATCCATCGGCGTGGCGCGCAATCCTGATTGCCGCGCTTGCTCCAGGCGCGACTTCACCTATCTTGAGGGAGAAGTCCAGCCTCGCATTACCATGTGCGGCCGTGACTCCGTCCAGATTCACGAGCGTGCTCGGACTCTCGACCTCGGTGTTCTCGAAGCTCGCTTGCGGCCGCTCGTCGATAACGTGCGTCAGAACGACTATCTGCTTCGCTTTCGGATTGCGCCTTATGAAATGACCGTCTTCGCCGACGGCCGTGCCATTCTCAAAGGCACCAAGGATCCCGCCGTGGCGCGCTCTCTCTACGCCAGGTATATCGGCGCCTGACCTCTCGCTTCTTTTCCGCTTCGGGACTTGTGATTCAACGAGGCAGGTGCCCGGAGCGTCCGAACGAACTCCGCATGTTCGAACGGTCAAGGTTTTCCCGCAGGTTCATCAGTGTCAGGAAAGTGCTCAGGATTCTGGCCTTTAGGTCGTCCGTCAAGTGCAAGCCGCTGGTTGCCACGCGGGCCAGGCGTTCCCCGTGCTCGGTGATGAACTTCATGATTTCGCGCTGGCGCTCTTGCGGCGCGTTGCCCAGCGCGGTTTCCCGCCGCATCTCTGAACAGCCGGCCTCTAGCGAAAGCGTGAAGTGCAGCACGCACTGCCGCTGCTCGGCGAGTGCCGCTGGCGTGTCGTTCTTGCATCCCGCAATTTGGCAAGACGTTCCCATGGGCCTACAGTGCTAAAAGACTAGGTTTACATCTCCAATGCGCAAAATCCAGTGCGCGTCGCGCCAGTGGTGCGAATCTTACATCATGGCCCGCTTTCCGCGCCCCGCGTTTTTATCGCAAAGAGTTTGTAAAAACATTTGACAGAAGTATGCAATCGCCTGTATAAAAATACAGAGGCCTGCTGCCTCGATGCAGAATGAGCACGCAGAAGACATTTCGCCATGGCCAGATACTCCGGCTGATCTCCGATCGGCAGATTGCCAATCAGGAAGAGCTGCGCCGCAATCTTGCCGCTCAAAAACTTCGGGTGACCCAGGCTACTCTTTCGCGCGACCTTCAGGAGCTACGGCTGATTAAGACCCAGGGAGGTTACAAGACCGCCAGTGTTCTGCCTGAAGAGTCCGCGCCTTTGCCTCCGCTGGCTCGCGCGCTCGGCGAATTTCTTCTTGATATCCGTCCCGCGGAAAATCTTCTCGTTTTGAAAACACCCCCCAGCGGCGCGCAGCCGCTTGCTGCGGCCATGGATGGGGCCAAGTTCGCGGAGATCGCCGGAACCATCGCGGGTGACGACACCGTTCTGATCATCACGCCCAGCAAGAAAGCGCGCGAATCCCTCCAGAAAAAAATCGAAGCCCTGGTGAAATGAGAAATCCCCGCCAAGTCGCGGTTGTGGGAGTCACCGGCTACACCGGTCTCGAGCTGGCACGGATACTTCTGCGCCATCCTCAGCTTCCGCCGCCCGTTTTCTATGTCCGCGAACCAAACGGTGCGAAATGTCTCGCCGAACTCTTTCCTCAGTTCCGTGGTTGGGGCGAGGCGCCGCTCCGGCCCCTTTCTGTTGATGGCATCGCTTCAAGCAACGCTGGCACCGCGTTTCTTGCGACTCCTCACGAGGTTTCCGCGGAATTGGCGCCGGATTTGCTCCAGGCCGGCCTCCGCGTCGTCGATTTGAGCGGAGCGTTCCGCTTTCGCGATGCCGAAACCTTCACCTCCTGGTACAAGCTGGCCGCGCCACACGCTAAATGGCTCACGGAAGCTGTCTATGGTATTCCCGAGCTTTATTCGAGCGAAATTTCTCAAGCTCGATTGATTGCGAATCCCGGTTGTTACGCCACCAGCGTGATTCTAGCTCTGCGGCCGCTCACGCAGGCGGGCCTGCTTGCGGCCGATTCCGGCGTCGTTTGCGACTGCAAATCCGGCGCCAGCGGCGCAGGCAAAGATCCTCGCCGCGATCTCCACTTTGTGGAAGTAGATGAAAATTTCAAAGCATACGGCCTTTTCACCCACCGCCACACGCCGGAAATTCTCGAACACACCGGTCTAAGGGAGTCGCAGGTCGTTTTCTCCACTCACCTGCTCCCGCTTGCGCGCGGCATTCTTTCCACAATCTACGTCACGCTGAGCGAACCGCAAAACGCCGCGGACGTCGAGTCGCTCTATCGGCAGTTTTACGCCGGCCGCCCGATGGTGCGCATCTGGCCCGCCGGCACGCTGCCCGAGTTGCAGCACGTCGCGCACACTAATTTTTGCGACATCGGATTCGCTTTAGACAAATCTGGACGCCGCCTGGTCATCGTCTCTTGCCTCGACAATCTTGGAAAAGGCGCCGCCGGCCAGGCCGTGCAGAATTTCAATCACATGCTGGGAATAGAGGAGCAAACCTCACTTCAATGAGAATCGTAATCAAGTTCGCAGGAGCATTGCTTGAAGACGACGCCACGGTGCGCTCTCTTGCGCGCCAGGTCGCGGCGCTGGCGCAGCAAGGCCACGAAATTCTCGTCGTGCATGGTGGCGGGCGGCTTTTTACCGCCACGCTCAAGCGCATGGCCATCGAAAGCAAGTTCGTCGCCGGCTTGCGCGTCACGGACCGTGAAGCGCGCGACGTCGCCGTTATGGTTTTCGCCGGTTTGCTGAATAAGAAGTTGGCCGCAGCGATCTCGGTGGAAGGGCAGCCCGCCATTGGCATCTCTGCGGCGGACGCCCGGTGCTTCCTCGCCGAACCCATGGTCCACAACGAAGTCGAAGGCGGCCTGGGATTCGTGGGCTACCTCACCGGATTGAACACGCAATTTATCGAGTCTCTTTGGCACGAAGGACTTCTGCCGGTTGCGCCGTGCCTCGGCCTGGGTTCGGACAACGAGTTGTACAACATCAACGCGGACCACATGGCCGCGGCCTGCGCGGAATATCTCAGCGCCGATCAGTTGATCTATCTCACGGATGTCGCCGGTGTCCTCGACGGAGAGAGAGTTCTCTCCGCCGTCGCGTGTGGGGAAATCGAACGACTGGTCCAATGCCGTGTCGTTTCCGGGGGCATGGTTCTTAAGCTGGAGGCCGCCAAGCGCGCCATCGAAGGCGGCGTCCGCGAAGTTCGCATTGTTGGCGGTACGTCGTCCGATGCCTTGTTGGTGGCTTCTCACGGGGCAGGAGCTTCCGCTAGCGACGGAGTCGCCTTGGTTCCCGGAACACGCGTCCTTCGCGAACCCTTATCCGCTGCGCAAGCGGCTCTTTCGGCGGCATGATGCGCGCTTCGTTCAAAAAGAAGTCTTTGGTCCGTTCCGCGAGCAAGCCCAAACAGGGGCAGGCGAAAACTACCAAGCCGGACTCGCCTCTGCTGGATGCCGAACAATTTCTTCTGCCCACCTACAAGCGCCCTCCCGTGGTCATGACCCACGGCCGCGGCGCCTTTGTTTTCGATTCCACCGGCAAAAAGTATCTCGATTTTCTTGGTGGCATTGCCGTGAACGCTCTCGGGCACGCGCATCCGCGCATCGTGAAAGTCATCCGCCGCGAAGCCGCCCGCGCCATTCATCTCTCAAATCTCTTTCACAATGCCTATCAGGGCCCACTCGCGCGCAAACTCGCCGGATGGTCTGGCATGGATCGCGTCTTTTTTTCCAACAGCGGCACGGAAGCCGTCGATGGCGCAATGAAGCTGGCGCGCCTCTGTGGACGCCAGTCGAATGAAACTCCCGGGACGATTGCGAAAAAACACCGCTTCTTGGTCCTTGAGAATTCCTTTCACGGACGCACTTTCGGTGCTATCAGCGTCACCTCCACGGAAAAGTATCGGTTGCCTTTCGCGCCTGTCGTTCCAGGCGCGGAATTCGTCCGGTTCAACAACGTCGCTGACCTTGAGTCGAAATTCGACGATACCGTTTGCGCCATCCTTCTAGAAACGGTGCAGGGAGAAGGCGGAATCTATTCTGTCAGCGAAGAATTCTGGAGTCGTGCCCGCGCCCTGGCTACGCAGCACGGCGCTCTCCTGATCGCCGATGAGATTCAGTGCGGGCTTGGCCGCACCGGCCGCTATTTCGCTTATCAGAAATTTCCCTCGAGACCGGACATTGTCTTAATTGCCAAGCCGCTTGCCGCCGGACTTCCACTCGGCGCGATTCTCACCACGGAAGCAGTCGCCTCTCGCGTTTCGCCCGGGATGCATGGCACTACTTTCGGCGGCGGCCCGCTGGCTTGTGCTGTGGCCCTCGAGTTTCTCAAGATCGTCGAGGACGAAAAACTCCTCGAAAATATCCGCGCGCGAGGCGCAGAGTTGCGCGACGGGCTCATAAAACTCGCGGCAAAATTTGGCTTCATCCGCGAAATTCGCAGTGAAGGCCTGATGATTGGCGTCGAACTCTCTGTTGAAGGCGCGCCTTTCGTCAACGAAGCAATGCAGCGCGGCTTGCTCATCAACTGTACCCACGATTTTACGTTGCGCCTGCTGCCGCCCTTTATCATCACTCGCACGCAGGTGCGCGAATTCCTGAAACTCTTTGAACTTGTTCTTGCAAAAGCTCCGCAGCAAGCTTCCGCTTCGGATTCCGCGAAGCCCGCTGATTCTGGGCGGGTTGCCCATGCGTCGGCAAGGTGAAAAAATGACTACATCGACTCTCGTTGCGCCTATTTCCTTATCGAATGATCTCCTCACCGGAGCGGAATGGAGCCCCGCGCACACGCGCGAATTGCTCCAGCTTTCGGCGGACATCAAGGCGCGCCCCATCCGTTACGCGTCTACCTTGCAGGGCAAATTTATCGCCCTGATTTTTGAAAAGCCTTCGTTGCGCACGCGCGTCACCTTCGACGTCGGCATCCAGAGCATGGGCGGCTCCGTCGTTTTTCTTGATCACACGCAGGCCTCCGCCTCGCTCGGCGCCCGCGAATCCATCGCCGATGTCGCGCGCAACCTCGATCGCTGGGTGCAGGGCATCGTCGCTCGCGTTTACCACCAGCGCGTGCTCGAGGAAATGGCGGCGAACGCGGACATCCCCGTGATCAATGCGCTCTCTGACAAATTTCATCCGTGCCAGGCGCTAGCGGACTTCTTCACCCTCGAAGAAAAATTCGGTGCGCTGCGCGGGTTCAAGCTCGCCTACGTCGGCGATGGCAACAACGTTTGCCACTCGCTGATCTATCTTGCCGCCCGCCTTGGCGTTCACTTGCGCATCGCCACGCCCGCGGAATATGCGCCGTTGCCCGAGGTTGTCGCCGACGGCAAGCGCGTCGCCCGCGAAACGAAAGCCAAAATCGAATTGATGACCGACCCGCGCGAAGCCGTCAGCGGCGCGATGGGCGTCTACACGGATTCCTGGACCAGTATGGGATTTGAAGCCGAGGGGCAAGTGCGAAACACTGTGTTTCAGCCGTATCAGGTGAACGCCGAGCTGATGTCGCTCGCCGCGCCCGACGCCGTCTTCATGCACTGTCTTCCGGCGCACCGCGGCCTGGAAGTCACTCCGGAAGTCCTCGATGGCCCGCAGTCGGTGGTCCTCGATCAATCCGAAAACCGCATGTACGTGCAAAAAGCAATCCTGCATACGCTGTTCTAGTCCCGCGATGTTTTCGATTACATCGCGTGAAGTTCTCTTTGTAAGCGCGGCCGCCCGCGGCGGGCGCCCCATTTCAGCAATACCAAAATGCAAGTGAGGAATCGTGAAAGCACAATTGCCTAAACCGAAAAAAGTTGTACTCGCCTATTCCGGCGGCCTGGACACGTCCATCATCATTCCCTGGCTCAAGGAAAACTACGGCTGCGAAGTGATCGCCGTGATTGGCGACGTCGGCCAGCAGGAAGACCTCGAAGCCGCGCGCAAGAAAGCGCTTGCTACGGGCGCTTCTTCCGCGCACGTCGAGGATCTGCGCGAAGAATTTGTGCGCGATTACATTTGGCCGACGCTTCGCGCCGGCGCGATTTACGAGCACACGTACTTGCTCGGCACTTCCATGGCGCGCCCCGTCATCGCCAAACGCCAGGCGGAAATCGCGCTGAAGCTTGGCGCTGATGGCCTTTCCCACGGCTGCACTGGAAAAGGCAACGACCAGGTGCGGTTCGAACTGGCCTACAAGGCCATCGCGCCGAATGTGCAAATCATCGCGCCTTGGCGCGAGTGGGACATCGATTCCCGCGAAGACGCCATCGCCTATGCGCAAAAACACAACGTTCCCGTTCAACAAAGCAAGGAAAACATTTACAGCCGCGACCGAAACATTTGGCACCTCAGCCACGAAGGCGGCGAACTCGAAGATCCCGCGAACGCGCCGAACGAGGCCATGTGGCAGTGGGTTGTTTCCCCGGAAAAAGCTCCGGACAAAGCCGAAGAAGTCGAAATCGGATTTGAATCCGGCACTCCGGTTTCAGTCAACGGCGCGAAACTTGGGCCCGTCGAACTGCTTAACCAGCTCAATGAAATTGCCGCTAAGCACGGCATCGGCCGCACCGATCTCGTCGAAAATCGCCTCGTCGGAATGAAATCGCGCGGCGCGTACGAAACTCCCGGTGGAACGCTGCTCGTCAAAGCGCACCAGGAACTCGAGCGCCTCACCGTCGACCGCGAAACGGCGCATTTCCAGCAGGCGCTCTCGTTGCGCTACGCGGAACTTGTCTACTACGGCCTGTGGTTTGCGCCGCTCCGCGAAGCGCTCGACGGATTTTTCAACGTTGCGCAACAGCGCGTCACCGGCGCCGTCGGCCTGAAACTCTGGAAAGGCACGCTCAACGTCACGAAGCGCGTTTCTCCGTTCTCACTTTATCGTGCGGACCTGGCCAGCTTCACTATGGGCCGGTACAACCCCAAGGACGCTGAAGGTTTCATCAATTTGTTTGCGCTGCCTGTAACTGTTCGCCCAAAAGCAAAGGCGGAAGGAAATAAGTAGGAGAGACATTCTTGTCTGTCCGCGGTATTTGACGGGCGACGAAAACCGGAACAGGCAAGAATGTCTGTCCCACGAGTACAAAATGACCGAACGCAAAGACGACCGGCTGTGGGGCGGACGCTTTGAGCGCGAACCGAATAAACAGTTCGACGCGTTCCAGCGTTGCTTTGCGTTCGACCGTCGTCTCCTGCTGTACGAGATTGCGGTTGACCGTGCCTGGGCCAAAGCTTTGGAGCCCGTGGGCATTTTCACCGCGGCAGAAGTGAAACAAACGCTCGCCTCCCTCGACAAAATTTCTGAGCGCGCGAAAACGGATTCTGCGTGGCTCGAATCGTTCGGCGCGACCGCCGAGGATGTCCACCACTTCGTCGAAAAAGCCCTGGTCGAAGAGCTCGGTTCGCTCGGCTGGAAACTGCACACCGGGCGCAGCCGCAATGAACTCGTCGCCACTGATTTCCGGTTATTCGTTATCGACGCTGCCGCAGAAATTCAGCGCGGGCTCGGAGCTTTGCTGAATTCATTTTTGCTTCAAGCGAAGGCCAACGTTAGCGTGCCGATGGCGGGCATGACGCACATGCAACACGCGCAGCCGATTTTGCTTTCGCATTTTCTGCTCGCGCACGCCGAAGCGTTTGCCCGTGACATCACTCGGCTCCAACACGCTGCTGCAAGCGCTGATGCTTGTCCGATGGGCTCCGGCGCGCTGGCGGGAAATTCATTCGCGATTGACCGCAACGCAATTGCCCGCGAACTTGGTTTTTCCCGCATCACCGCGAACAGCCTCGACGGCGTCAGCGACAGGGACTTCGCACTCGATTATCTTTTCGCGCTCACCGGTATCGCCACGCATCTTTCGCGGCTCGCGGAAGATTTCGTCATCTTCGCGTCGCAGGAATTTTCTTACGTGATTCTTCCCGACGACTTTTCAACCGGCAGCAGCCTCATGCCACAAAAGAAAAATCCCGACGCATGGGAACTGATCCGCGGCAAGACCGGACGCATCACCGGGGCACTGGTCAGTCTGCTCACGACGCTGAAAGGCTTGCCGACAAGTTATCAGCGCGATCTTCAAGAAGACAAAGAGGCGCTCTTTGCCGCACACGATCAGGTCGCGGACATGCTTGGGGTTGCGGCCGGCGCTGTCGCGGCAACGAAATTCAATACCGAGCGATTGAAATCTGCGGCGTCCAATCCTGCTCTGCTGGCCACGGAAGCGGCGGATTATCTGGTCCGCAAAGGCGTTCCCTTCCGCCAGGCGCACGACATCGTCGGCAAAGTCCTGCGCGATGCCGAGAAGCAAAATATTTCGTGGACGGCGCTCCCGCTCGAATCCTTGAAAAGACTCTCGCCTGCCTTTGAAGCCGATTTTTCAAGAAGCCTCAGCGTTGACGCTGCGCTTTCCTCGAAAAAAGTCCCCGGCGGTACCGCGCCGGAAAGCGTCGCTGACGCTATCGCAAATTTGGAAAGACGTCTCAACAAGAAAGCCATCAAAACAGGAGCCAAACCATGAATGCAAGCCAGGCAGCAAAACAGCAGTTATCCCTCGCCGCGGTTGCGGAGGATCGGAGGTCCCTTCCGGGAGAGACGCGCTAGTCATACGGATATCCCGTTGATGAAGCACGCCCTCTCCGAAGCCGCCCTCCCGCTCGGATTCCGCTTCGCCGCGACCGCCTGCGGCCTGAAGAAAACCGGCGCGCTCGACCTCGCCATCCTTTCGAGCGACGTGCCGGCCTCGGCCGCCGCGGTCTTCACGCAAAATCTTGTTGTTGCCGCACCCGTGCTCATTTCAAAGGAGCATTTGCGCGTCTCGAAAGGCCGCATGCGCGGCGTGGTGGTGAACGCCGGGAACGCCAATTGCGCTACCGGAGAAGCGGGCCACGCCGCTGCCCTGCTCACGGTTGCCGAAGCCGCAAAACGGCTCGGCTGCGCGACGCAGGAATTGTTTATCTGCTCCACTGGCGTGATCGGAGTTCCGCTGCCGCTGGAGAAAATTCTGCGCGCGCTGCCGGTCGTTGCGCGGTTCCGCCGCCCTTCGGCGCGTTCCTTTGCGGAGACTTCGCTCGCCATTTGCACCACGGACACTCGCCCGAAAACCGCGGCTGCTTCGTTCAAGATGGCCGGAAAGCGCATTCATTTCGTAGGCTGCGCCAAAGGCGCGGGGATGATTCATCCCAATATGGCGACGATGCTGGCGTTTGTCGCCACGGATGCGGCGATTGCGCCCTCACTTTTGCAAAAGACGCTGCGCGACGTGACGGGACGAACATTCAACGCCATCAGCGTGGATGGCGATACTTCGACCAATGACACGCTGCTGGTGCTCGCGAATGGCGAAGCAGGAGCGCCCTCCATCAAAGCGGGAACATGGGCGCATCGCGCGTTCACTGCCGCACTGGAAGAAGTTTGCCGCTCTCTGGCGCTGCAAATCGTGGCCGACGGCGAAGGCGCGCAGCGCGTCATTGAGATTGAAGTGCGCGGCGCAAAAACGGAAGCAGCGGCGAAGCGCATCGCGGAGACCATTGCGACCTCTCCGCTGGTGAAAACCGCTTTCGCGGGTGGCGATCCCAATTGGGGGCGCATCTTTGCGGCCGCGGGGCGCTCCGGAGTAAAGTTTGACACCGCGCTGGTAGACATCAAGATGGCCGGCATTTCCGTGTTGCGGCGCGGCCAGCCGCTCGATTTCAACGAGCGCGCCGCCAGCAACAAACTTCTCACCGAGCACGTTCCGCTGGTCGTGGATCTGCACGCCGGCAAAGCCCGGGCGCGCTACTGGACCTGCGACTTCACCGCGGAGTACGTTCGGATCAACGCTAGTTATCGCACCTAAGAACCTAAAAACAAAAGAGGTTCACAGTCGGAACTTTGCTAAACGAAGGGGAGGAGGGTGCCCGTACTTCGGGACAGTAACGCGCAGGCTAACGAGCAGCGGTGGTTCTATTGCGGCACCTCGGAATGGGCCAGTAAGTTGGATGGCATTGGCTCCAAATCCCCCCGCGCGGGCGAAGACGAGGTGACCTCATGTGGGATGACTTCATCAGCGGCCAGATCGGGCGCACCAGCCGCAACCTTTTCCTATTAGGTACCGCTGTTCTGACTATTCTGGGACTACTTCTTGCAGCAGGCTGGCGGGACACTTACAACTTTGTGTTCGGACCGTTCCCGGTGCAAGGTTCCGAGCTGGTCTCGATCTGGAATCCCGCGGTTCCCAAACGGTATTTCCTGAAAGTCCAGGGAGAGAAATCGTTCGCCACCGGAATGCAAGAGGTGGATGCCAGCAACCACGACAAAATTCGCGCGGAGATCGTGGCGCTGGTGGTGAACAAGCGGCTGCTGCTGGTGAAGACTCCGGCGGACAATCATCAACTGCAATTCACGGGGACTTTGGCGGCAGTTCCGATGGAAATCTCCAACGGCGTGGTTCGTCCGTTCCAGCAGAAATATCCTGAGCAAAAGGACGCTTTTCTTCCTTTCATGCTGGATGCCACGGGCTTCCGAAAGGGAGACAACCTCTTCGTGGCGGCTTTCGGCGCGGGCTTCGGCGTTCTCGGACTTGTGCTGATCGGCATTCCTGTGCGGAGGAAGATGCGGCCTGAAATTCACCCTCTGCTCACGCAGCTTGCGAAATACGGAGGATTGCAGGATGTGCGGATGCGCATCGATTCGGAAATGCGCAGCGAGGGCGGAGGCGAAAAATTCGGGACAATGCAAATCACCACGAACTGGCTGATCAACGCTGCGGCGTACAAGACGAACGTGATGGCGACTCGGGACGTGGTGTGGGCTTATCCCAAAGTTACCAAGCACTATCACAACGGGATTCCCACGGGGAAAAGCTACTCGGCGATCATCCGCGACTCCAAGGGGCAGTCCCTGGAAATCAGCGGGAAGAAAGATTCAGTTCCGAAACTATTGGAGTCCCTGCAACGGCGGATGCCCTGGGTGCTCGTTGGTTTTAGCAAAGAGCTGGAAGCGCTTTGGTTGAAGGAAAAGCCAAAATTCCTGCAGCTTATCGAGCAGCGCCGCGCCAGCCTTGCTGGCGCGACGCACTAGAATTCCCCTGGTTCCGTCGATGCTATAGGCCAAAATGCTGGTTGCGGAAGGATCGGTTACGTAGATGAAACGGCCTGTAGGGTCTACTGCAATACTGCCAATCGCCCTACGCGCTTGGAACGGCGAGCCAGGAACGGCTGATAGACCCCCAGTCTTGCTGTCAATGGAATAAGCTGAAATGCTGCTAGGCTGGGGATAGTGATTAGAGTTTGCGACGTAAACGAAGCCTGCGGACTGGGCCGACAGGCTGGTTGCGCCTGCGCTCAACATCAGCACGACTGCACTAAAGAATAAGGTTTTACTCCACTTGATAATGATCATGAACAGTTCCTCCTAAATTTGATTTCTGGTTCGGGCCGGACACGAACGCTTTTCCAAGTTTCTTTTCCCCTATAGACTGAGAAGAGAGGGAAGAATGGCTAGCACAGTCTTTGTGCCCGGATCCGCGTTAAATGGGCTTCCCTTTCACGGGAGCATTAAGGGCCTTCCGTCTCTGCCGCGCCCCAGCGCCAGCACCTGGGTCACGAGCAGTTGCGATGGAGGTGGGCTCCAGTCCTGCTGCAAAGGGCGAGCCCGGCACAGGAGCGAGGGCGCCGGTATTCGCGTCGACCGCGTAAGCAGACACAGTGCCCGTAAAGTTGTTCATCGAAGAGCCTTGATTTGCCGTGAAGACGAACCGGCCCGCAGGATCGACTGCCACTCCGACGGGAACGGTTCCCGCCATAAAGGGGGAACCAGGAACCGCCGTCAGCGAGCCGCTGACTGCGTCAATGGTGTAGCCGGCCACGCTGCCGGTTGGATAACTTGGGTACGAATTCGATGCGTAGAGGAACGGACCGCTGGAGTTCGCCTTCACGGAGTATGGGCCGCCCGGCACGGAGAACGGAGAGGTGGGAGACAGCGCGAGTGCTCCCGTGGCGCCCTCAATGACGTACTGCCAAATGTCGTTTTGAAAAGAATCCGCCACATAGAGCGCCTGTCCCGTGGCTATGGCATGCACGGTTACGGAGCAAGGCATCGTTCCGGGGGCCGGAAAGCCGGTCTTGGAGTGATCTGTGGGAACTGTGAAAGGCGAGCCGGGAATCGGCGTCAGCGATCCCGTGCTTTGCTCAATGGTGTAGGCTGAAACGGTTCCGTTTCCGTTGTGATAGCCGTTCGCGACGTACACAAACTTGCCAGAAAGATCCACGGTTACAGACTGAGGATTTGTTCCCGCCGGAAAGGGCGAGCCGGGAGACGGGGTTAGTGCGCCCGTATTTTGGTCAATTTGATAGGCGCGAACGTTTCGATAATTATAGTTCGCGACGAAGACAAACTTTCCCGCGGGATCGACGGCAACGGACGCGGGGAGCTCCCCACTCGCCGTACGATCTTGCGGGAAAGGCGAACCGGGAACAGGCGTGAGAGCCCCGGTGCCGCCAATGGCATACGCGCTGATGGTGTCGTCGCCGCGATTGGCGATGTATGCGAACCGGCTTTTAGGGTCCACTGCAATGGACCACGGGCCTCCCGGGTCCGCGAACGGCGAGCCTGGCACGGGGAGCAGGCTGCCCGTCTGGCTATCGATGGAGTAAACGGAAATGCTGCCAGCGGCCGCGCCGGAGTTACCGCCGGCATTTGTGACGTAGACCAAGCCGGCGCTCTGGGCCTGTAAAGTAGTTTCCTTTGCCGCGCAGACCAAACACAGACAACAGCCTAAGAAAAACGCTTTGCTTAACTTGAACATGGACCGCCCCCTTCCGAGTTCGGTTAGGTCTGAATCTGCGGAGAGCGGCAAGCCGAGGGATCTTGCTGAGAGTCTCTCCACTGCTGAACAGTTGAAAATCAATTCCCGGGCGTGCGGATGGGAAAACCGAGGCGTCAAAGCCGAGGCTTTCCTGCTGGGTCTCGCTGCTGGCGTCCGGAGACGTTGAATCTGCAGGTTAGCTATTTAGCAAGCGCGAGAGGCTCTTGCAATCGGTTGAACGTTGGAATCAGAGTGGGGAGAATTGCTGAGAGCTATTCAGGGAAAGTGTGTAGTTTGAAAAAGGAACGTCCTTGTTCATGAATGAAATCGAAAAGATGCGGGCAGGTAAGCCCAGCCTCTATGAATCCCATTTCCAATTGGCGAATTGTTCGCGGAGGGCGATTTTTTTGAATTTGCCGACGGACGTACGGGGAATGGCGTCGAGGAACACGAAGGCGTCAGGAAGCTGCCACTTGGCAAAAGATTCGGCGAGGAAGGCGCGCAATTCTTGCGGCGTCGCGCTCGCGCCCTCTTTCAAAACGACGGCCGCGAGCGGACGCTCTTGCCACTTAGGGTGGGCAATGCCGACAACGCAAGCTTCCTTGACGGCGGGATGACCCATTAATGTATTTTCGAGATCGACAGAACTGATCCACTCGCCGCCGGACTTCACCAAATCTTTCGCGCGGTCCACGATTTTGACGTAGCCTTCGTCGTCCATGGTGGCGACATCGCCGGTGCGGAACCAGCCGTCTTCCGTCCAGCGATGGGCTTGGTCGGGCGATTCGTGATAACTGGCAGCGACCCACGGACCGCGAATCTCAATCTCTCCAGAAGAAATGCCATCACATGGAACCTCTGTCGATTTGCCTTCGGGGCCCTCTGGGCGCGTCAAGCGAATCTCGACGAAGGGCGCCGGCCAACCCTGTTTGGCGCGAATTTCATATTTCTTTTCTTCGGGCAAGTCGCGCATATGAGGCCGGAGTCCGCCGGAAGTGCCGACGGGAGTTGTCTCGGTCATGCCCCACAGATGCTTGATGTGCAAGTTGAAGCGATCGAGCCGGCGAATCAGTTCGAGAGGCGGCGCCGTGCCTCCGCAGACGACGCGAATGGAATTGTCGAATTTCCACCGAGCGGGATTTTTCTCGAGCGCATCGAGCACAGCGATCCAGACGGTGGGGACGCCGCAAGCAACGGTGACGTGCTCACCGACCATCAAGCCAAGAACGCTTTCCGGATCGACATTCGGACCGGGGAGAACCAAGCGTGCGCCCAGCATGGTGCAAGCGAACGGCAGGCCCCAGGCGTTGGCATGGAACATCGGAGCGACCGGCAGCACGGTATCCATATGGCTCAAGCCAAACACTTCGTTGAGGCCGCAACAGAAGGAATGTAATACCAGTGCGCGGTGGGAATAGATAACGCCCTTGGAATGGCCGGTTGTGCCGGAGGTGAAGCACATGGCGGCGCCATCGTTTTCGTCAATAGGCGGATATCGAAAATCATCGCCAGCTTGCGCAAGCAGATCTTCGTAATTCAGGAAACCTTCGGGCATGGTGTTGCAGCCATAAGGGACGACGATCACTCGTTCGAAGGAAACATTCTCGCGGAATTTTTCGTAAAGCGGCAGGAGGACATCGTCGATCAAAAGGAACCGGTCACCGGCCTGTTTGGCGATTCCTGCAATTTCATGAGGATGGAGACGAAGATTCAAAGTATGCAGGATGCCGCCGGCACACGGAACGCCGAAGAAGGCCTCCAGGTGGCCGGCATGATTCCACATCATGGAGGCGACACGGTCACCCGGTCGCAAACCAAGTTTCGTCAACGCAGCCGCGAGTCGGCGTGCGCGACCGTGGAATTCGCCATAGCACGTGCGATTGATGGACTTGTCTGGCCTGCGGGAAACGATCTCGACGCGCGGAAAAATCTTACCGGAGCGCTCCAGGATGGTGGGCAGCGTCAACGGGAAATCCATCATCGTGCCGCGCATAGGCCTCTCCGGAGTGAAACGAATTTGGCCGCATGCTACCACTAAACTGCGGCGAAGAGGAAAGGCCTAAGGAATTAGCATGGGGATGGGGCTTCCCGATTTGGGACAATTTCTGTTGCAAAGTGGGTTAATTTCCGAGACGATGCAACAGACCGCTGAAGCAACGGTCCCGTGCCTGGGGTGGCCCGGCCAACCGGACTGCCGGTAATGGTAGAGGAAAGCTGTCTCTTCAGCGCGCTCCGCGACTCGCATTTTAGGTTCCGGACAGAAGGAGTAAGAGGTGAAGAAGCTCTATATCGGTAATCTTCCGTTTTCCGCGACGGAAGACCAGCTCAATGAGTGGTTCTCTCAAGTCGGTGTAACTCCCTCGGGCGTCAATCTGATTCGCGACCGGTTTACAGGACAATCGCGCGGGTTCGCCTTCGTTGAAGTGACCAACGACGAAGACGCGGATCGCGCGGTGAATTCCTTGAACGGTCAGAATTTCGGGGGAAGAAACCTCGTAGTAAACGAAGCACGTCCCCAGGCGGAGCGCAGTGGCGGTGGCGGAGGGCGCGGCGGGTACGGCGGCGGACGCGGTGGCCATGGCGGAGGCGGTGGTGGGCGTGGCGGCCATGGCGGAGGTGGCGGGCGCGGCGGAGATCGCGGCGACCGTGGTAATCGTTGGTAAGAGGGCGTGTCGAAACTAGGAACGCGGCGCCCTGGTTTCCATGGGCGCCTCGGCCTTCTGCGGAAATCCTCTGCGACACCTTTGTGTCAATCAGTTGCCCTAACAGACCTCACCTTCGCTAATACAGCTCGTCCAATTTCATGGAAGAGAAGTCGGCAAGAAAATTGTTGCACGCGGAGACTGCGCGAGCGAATCATGGCGCTGATTAGTTTTGCGCGAAGGTGTGTAGTATCCCGCGGCATGCCTGTCCTGTTTCGTGAAACAATTCGTCCCGTAACGCGTTTGAAACAACAGGCAAGGAAAATTGGTTGCAGACAGGTTTATGAAGTATATGAATAGTCCGGGAGCGGTTCCGTGGAGGATGGGTGCGCGCCAGGAATCTCGTGAACCTTATCGGACGAAGGCGCATCAAAGGATTGAAGCAAACGTACTACGGGATAAGGTGATTCGAACGGGACCGCAGTTAAGATTGAAATGACGACTTGGCACAAACGCGATTGGAAGCAGTTTTACGAGCTGGCGCGGCGCCCCTGGCGACGTCACCGCCCGCCTCGGCCGGTCTATCCAACAGGGATAAATCGCGTGCTGCCAGCGCAAGGTTTCAGCCTGTCTGAGCTGGACGACGCAGGCGTGGATCTCGACCTTGCCGAGAGTCTCGGCCTGCCTGTGGATGCCGGACGCATCGGTGCTTACGGCCCCAACGTTACTGTTCTGCGCGATTTCATCCGCTCTTCGCGGCAACCGCTGTAATCGTGCTCATTGGCACCGAGGAGTTTCAATCACTGGGAGACTTTCGTCCTGATCGTGACAATATCCGCCGTCTTGGCGTCCCCCTCCTCTACCGAAATCTTCTGACCGCGATCCTCAAATGTCCTGAGGAAATCTGGATCTTCCCAAGCGCCATCTTCCACTTCGTCCCAACTGAAGATCTTGTAGTCGCCGGGCACAACCCCTCTCAGCAGATAGTGCCCAAATTGATCCGTGGCTGCTTTTTGGAATAGACGCGATTGATCGCGGTGCGCTTCATCGGGCACCAGAACGACCCACACGCCTGTCACAGGAAGGTTATCCTTGTCGGTGACGGCTCCTTGAATTCGAGCGCCGCGCGAACTGATGGTTACTTCGAGTGAAGATTGTGTGCCACGGAAAACGGTGAAGCCGCTTTCGATCTTGTCACTAGACCCGTAGCGGATGGACTTAACGTAGCAATCCTTCGATTGCCCAATCACACGCAAACGATAAGTTCCGTCGAAAACATCCTTCAAGGCAAATAAATTTCCCACGACCCTCGCGGGCGCATTGAAAGAAACCCGCGAGTCCGCGGGAGTGATGCTGACGAGGAGTTCATCCCGGTCCAAGCTTGGCTTCCCGTCCCAGACGATTCGTCCGGGTACGGTTATCCCGGGCACGATTGTGAGGTTTACGCCCTCTACATCGGCGTTGCCTGCCTCAACAGACTGCCGTGCCTGATATCGCCGACCATCCTCAAACCAAAAGGCGCTCAGGGTGTAGGAGCCAGGCAGCACGCCCGCAATTTCAAAGGAGCCATCAGTATTTTCGACATTTAACTGACGATCTGGCGAACCCGAGGCAATGTTACTGTTGCGCTGCTCCAATTGAACGATGACGCCGGTATTTGAACGCCTGCCAGCAACCATGTTGTAGACGCGGCCACGGACCCGATAGGTCGTCACAGGCCGCAGGAGAATTTCGACTGTGGAGATTTCTTCACCGGCTTTGAGCGCAATCGTTGAAGCCCTCGCCGGATCAGGACTATTGGGATAGTAGATCGGCATGAATTCCGGCCGGGAGTCGTCGCTTTCATCTTCTCGCACTTCTCCCCGGCCGACGATGTGCAGACCCGCTTTGTACCTGGCGCTGACAAAGTACCTGCCGGGTTTGAGGCCAAAAAGCCGAAACTCCCCAAGATCATTTGTCGGGACGAGGGCTTCCGGTGACAGCCTGCGCTTTCCATTGGAATAGACTTCGCGCAACGCGCTGACTTGCGCCCAAGGAAGCGGCTCGCCTTCTTCATCCAGGACCCTCCCGGCGATCACACCCCACGGAATCAGGCGGAAAAGAAGGTCGCGTAAGTTTTGTCCTGGGGAGAGACGAATTTCCGCCCCGGGATCATTTGGTGTTCTCTGGCCATACTCCTGAGTCACAAAGCCTGTGCGGCTCACCTTCAGCCGGTAGCGCCCGGGATCGATTCCTTTCAACTCGAATCGGCCACTCACGTCGGTGACTACGGAGACAGTGTGCGCCAAATCCTGCAGGTTCTGAAGCTGTACCATCGCGGTTTTTACCGGCTCGCTTCCCGCGAGTTTCACTACGATCCCCGAAATCGCGCATTCGTCGGTTCTGGGTCTTGTTATGGGAGGGCCGCTCGAAGCCGTCTGCGCGGGGGCAACGCTTGCAAGGAGGAGGGGGAAGAAGCCGAGGATAAAGAACTTCATGGTCATTCTCACGTCGCCTGAGTATACGATACGAAACAAATCTTGCTCTTAACCGCCAGGATTGTCAGCCGTCTAAGAAAGTGCTTGACCCTGGAACGGATTCCAGGGTCGATACTTTAGTTGTTTGCGAGATTTCCTGGTGGACCAGAGGATGCTTCGCTCCGGTGAGCTTGCCGAGTTGACGGGAGTCACCACGGATCTCCTGCGGCACTACGAACGCATTGGAATTCTGCCTCCTGCGGCGCGCGCGTCGAACGGATACCGGCTGTACACCCCACAGGCGGTGATGCGGGTGCGAGCGGTTCGAGAAGACGAGGCATCATTTCCGGCTTTACTCGGACGGCGGGGCCATTGAAGCCGAATCCAATGACTCCCAAGACGCCACGAGCCGCGACGAAATTCGCTCGCATTTCGGGCACATTGCCAAGATGTTTGCGGCGGGAGATTTTTCCTCACCCATGCTAATTCACGCGCAGAATCCGACGGGAACCGAAGCTATGAAACGGCTTCGCGACAGCATTCAGTACAATGTTGAGGACGCGGAACGTGGGACGCGCATCCGCATCACAACCAAGAACCCCGAAGCACTTCAGGCTGTGCATCGGTTTCTGCGTTTTCAGATCGCAGACCATCAGACGGGCGACGCCACAGAAATAACGAAGGTACCGTAGACGCTTTCCATGTGCAGTTTGTACGATGTGCTGGAATCGCGTAAAATGAGGGTTTCAATCGAGCCCAATGGCCTCTCCTTTCCATATCATCTCGAACGTGTCGGCCATGTCAGTGCCTTCGCCGACTGCGCATCCGCGGCCAGATTGGCTGCGCGTCAAGTTTTTTGGTGGCGAGCGATATCAGGACCTGAAGCGCATCATGCGCACGCTGGATCTGCACACCGTCTGCGAGAGCGCGCGCTGCCCCAACATGGGCGAGTGCTGGGAACATGGCACGGCGACGTTCATGATTCTAGGCGACATCTGCACGCGGGCTTGCGGATTCTGCGCCGTGCCTTCAGGCAAGCCCGTCGGACCGCCGGACGAAGAAGAGCCCTTTCGCGTGGCCGAAGCCGTCGAAAGATTGGGGCTGCGCTACGCGGTGGTGACTTCGGTAAACCGCGACGACCAGCCTGACGGAGGCGCGCACATTTTTGCGCGCACTATTGAAGAGATTCGCCGGCGCGTTCCGGGCTGCAAGGTCGAAGTGCTGATTCCTGATTTTCGCGGTGACTGGGACGCGTTAGGCGCGGTTCTTGCCGTGCGCCCGGACATTCTCAACCACAATACGGAAACCGTGCCGCGGCTCTACCGGCAGGTCCGCAAAGGTGCAGTGTATGAACGTTCGCTCGAGCTGCTGCGCCGTTCGAAGGAAGCGCATCCGGAAGTTCCGACGAAGACCGGGTTGATGCTTGGGCTTGGCGAGGAAAAGGAAGAAGTTCTGGCCACGATGCAGGATCTCGCCGCGCAAGGCACAAACATCCTGACGTTGGGCCAGTATCTGCAACCGACTCGCGAGCATCTGCCCATCGTCCGATACGTCCACCCTAACGAATTTGCCGAATACAAAATCCTCGGCGAGGGTATGGGCTTCAAACACGTGGAAGCGGGCCCGCTGGTGCGTTCTTCGTATCACGCGTTCGATCAGGCCGCATCCGCGGTCAGGTAACACCGAAAATATTTCGCGCTTCGCATCGTCTCTTGCCAGCGAGAGTTGCAGGACAACGCATTTTGTGCGCGTGCCTATGAAATTACTTTGGCGTAGCGGTCGACCAATCAGTGAAAGGGACGGCGCGGCCGCCACGAATCACCGTGGGAAGCACGTGATCGAACCCTTTGTGCGATTTCGATGAATAGTTCAATTTGAGCTGCGGGCCGAGGCCCATATCGAATTCATGGATAGATTCAACGCCTCGAATCAGCCCGTCGCGTGTTAATTCTTTTCCCGCGCGCTTCAGCCCTTCCACTAGCACCATCGCATCGACAAAGCCTTCCAGGCTTACGAAGTTCGGCTGGGCCGAGGGGAAGTATTTCGTCAGTTCGCGGCGGTAAAGGGCGACCGTCTTGTAGTCGGTCAGATAGTAGGGTGGCACGACCTGGGTGATTACCATGCCGTCCGAGTCGGAGCCAGCTTCCTGGATCAAATCGTCCGTCCCCACGAAAGACACCGTGAGGAAGAGCGGCTTCCAGCCCTTGGCATGAGATTGTTTGAGAATGGGAGCAACTGTATTCGCTGGTCCCACCAAAACAACGGCCTCCGGCTTTGCGGCTTTCACGGTGTCGATCGCGCCACCGACTTGCGCGGTTTGCCGCTGGTAGGAAGCCGCAGCGACCGGTTCAGCGTCATGGGCCTTCAACGCTGCCTTTACACCATCAAGCACTGCCGCGCCAAAGGCGTCTTCAGGATAAATAACGCCAATTTTTTTATAACCCAGCGTTCCCCACATGCCCTCGATTTGTTCTCGTGTTTCATCGAAATAGGAGGCGCGAACGTTCACAATCCAGTGCCGCAGCGGGACATATAGCGTCTGCGCTCCGGTGAAAAGTCCAACTACTGGAATCTTGTTGCTCTCCGCCATCGGAATGTATTTCACGGCCGTAGGTGTGCCGACGAAAAAACCAAGCGCGAAAACTTTCTGCTCCATCAGGCGGTTGAAGCACGCTTCCGTCTTTGCAGGATCATAGCTGTCGTCGTAGGCGACGAGTTTCAATTTGCGGCCGTCTACGCCGCCAGCGTCATTGACCATGGCGAAATAAGCTTTCGCCCCACTCACAGTTTCCGTGCCCAAAAAATGCGAGGGCCCTTCCAGCGCGGAGCACGATCCAATTAGGATTTCTTTGTCGCTGACTCCTGTGGCGGTTTGCGCCCGCGTTGAAATAGAAACAGTGAAGAAACACCCAAGAAGCACACCAAGCCCCAAGACGTACTTCTGCGTATCTTTTTTCATCTCTCTCTCCGTTTTTAAAACCCGGCCCCTGGAGACGAAACTTCTATAGGTCTTGTTTAGTCCTATGCTGGGGGGATGTCAATGCGTTTACTGTGCGGCGGAGCGTAGCAGTAAGCGTTGAAAACGATGACGGGAGCCTTGAGCGATACCGCAAATGGCGTCGATTACAAAAGCTACTGCTTCATGCGTGGCCCCAGCACCACGAGCACAATGCCGACAGTGAGAAGAGTAATCGAAACCGCAGCCGGGACTTGCGCGGTTTTCTCTTCGTCCACCGTAGCTTTGATAGGGCCGATCTTCGCGACTTCTTCCTGTTTGTGATAGTTGAAATTAGGGTGGACGAGCCCAATTACGCCAAGAACCAGAAGTATGACTCCGAGAACCACAACACTCTTCATAGGTCAGAACGTATCATAATCACCGGGATTTGTATTAGAAATGCAAGCGGGCACACCCGTGCGCCGACTAGGTGCAAAGGTATTCTGATTGGCTTAGAGAACTTTACGAACGGCTGGCGGCTACTGCGGCTGCGGCTTTTTTCGCGGCCTTGGCTGCCGTAGAGGCCTTGCGGCGACGCTTGGTCTTTGGCGGAGTCGCAGGCGCTTCGCCGATCAGTTCGGCCGTCATAATGCTGGTGACGAACAGCTTGGGGCCATGATCGTCAAAGTCCACGGCGGTGCGTTCCTGGTCGGAAGCGGTCACGATACCCAGGCCGTACGTCTCATGCTTAATTGTCTGACCTTCCTGCATTACTTGCACAACTTCCTCCTTGACCGCGCTCGCTGATAATCTCGATTCGAATCTCGAAAGGAGAGCATCCGAACCACTCGGTAGCACTCCTGTCAGAGACTAGAGGTTGGTAACGCTCTCAGCCTGAAGGCCCTTGGGGCCTTTCTTCACTTCAAACTCCACGGCTTGACCTTCGTTGAGCGACTTGTAGCCTTCCATCGCGATCGCGGAGAAGTGCACGAAAACATCTTCTCCCGTCTGGCGCTGGATAAATCCGAAGCCCGACAACGTCGTGCAGTGGGATGGCCGCCGCTTCCAGATCCCCCAGCAGGCCCGGCGCTTCAGCTTCGCTGGCGCCAGAGTGCAAATCTATCAAGCTCTCGATGGGCGCGTCTCGCTCTACTACGGCGACACCCGCCTAGAGCACTCAGCCCTACCAGGGGGGTGACATTTTCATGTTGCCGTTAGGGTGACAAATTCAGGTTGCTACAACACGGCTCTGAGCGCGGCGCGAAAACATCAGCCGGCCATCTAAACTATAGACAATAAAGCGTTTACTTTAGAATCGGGCAGGAAATGACTCCGAGCAGCGGCGGAAATACTTTACTCAAGGGATTCGGGCTCGAGGCTCAAATCGCCTTCTCCGGAAGCCTTTTTTTGCCAATATTTGCCTACCCATGCTTCCCAGCTCTTTCCGGCGGCAGTATCCCGGCCGGTGAAGGCCAGTGCCGCGATATCGGCATAGGCGATTTTTAACTTTTGCATGGAATCTTTGGGAAGAATTCTCACAAAACTAGTGGCAAGAGAAGGGCCGCTCGTCCGGTCGAACAAGTAACCTTCGATTTTTGAATTGTTCTTGAGAGTCAGTGTCACATCGCCGCGATAGTCAAAAGCCTTCTCCAAGGCAATGCGCAACTCTTCTTCCGTCGCCAGCTTGGGCACCCAACCTTGCACGCTTTCATGAAAGGTACCGGGAGCAACTTCTAGGACGTCGGGATTTAGCGGAGATCCTTCGGATGTACTGGCGCTCGTAAAAGGAGCGACATGGCTCGGCCGGTCGGCATGGCGAGGACCCGTCACGCGCGCGTCTCCTCGAACTGGTTCTTGTCCGCTTGGATTTGAACGAGGGGGTTGTAGGAGTGCACTGGCTTCACCGGCTCATTGAGCATCGCAAGCGCATCTGAATCCTCATATTTTGTGGACAGCTCAGCCTTTACCGTCGCCCACAGACCACGGAGTCCGCTGAAGGTGTGATCCACAGCCGAAGCTTCGTAACCGCTATGCACCATGCAGTTGGCGCATTTCGGATTGCCGGACTCCGTCCCGTAATTCTGCCACTCGGTGGTGTCGAGCAACTCTTGGAATGTATCCACGTATCCGTCCTGCAGCAGATAACAGGGCTTCTGCCAGCCGAAGACGTTGTACGTCGGCATTCCCCAAGGAGTGCAGCCATACGTTCGCTTGCCCATCAGGAATTCGAGGAACAGCTTCGACTGGTTGAACTGCCAGCTCGCTTTGCGATTGGACAAAATTGCACGGAACAAGCGCCGCGTGCGTGCGCGACCGAGGAAATGCTTCTGGTCGGGGGCTTTGTCGTAGGAATAGCCGGGTGAAAGCATCATCCCTTCGACGCCCAGTTCCATCATTTCGTCGAAAAACGCGCGGACGCTCTTGGGATCGGCGCCATCGAACAAAGTGGTGTTCGTAGTGACGCGGAAGCCCTGTTTTATCGCTTCCCGGATGCCTTCGATGGCCAAGTCGTAGCCACCCTCGCGGCAAACGGAAAAATCGTGGTGTTCTTTCTGCCCATCCACGTGCACGGAGAACGTCAGGTACTTGCTGGGCTTGAAAAGATGCAACTTTTCTTTCAGCAGGAGCGCATTGGTACAGAGATAGATGTATTTCTTGCGCGCGACCAGGCCTTCGACGATCTTGTCAATCTCCGGATGCATCAGCGGCTCGCCGCCGGGGATCGAAACCATCGGTGTGCCGCACTCGTCCACCGCTTTGAAGCAATCTTCGGGACTCAAATCCGTTTTCAAAATGTGCGCCGGATACTGGATTTTACCGCACCCCGCGCAAGCCAGGTTGCAGCGGAATAGCGGCTCCAGCATCAAGACAAACGGGTAGCGTTTACGCCCCTTCAGCTTTTGCTTCAGGACGTACGTTGCAACTGTCCACATCTGCGAAATCGGTACCGGCATCTTCCTGGTTATCTCCAGTGCATAGGGGTGTACCCAAGGCCCCCGGGATCTTCTCGCGTAAAGGAGATCACAAACCTCTATTGTAACCGAGAACCCACGAAATCCGTGCGAGTGCTTTTACTCAGATGCAAAGGGATGTTCCTCCGTGGCACGGTAAGTGCATTTTGGGAGAGGATGCTTCCGCAATCGAAAGCAGAGTGTTTGCCTGGCCCCAAGGGCCCCCCTGCGGCTTCAGGCGTAGAATCGAGCCATATCCGAGGCAGAGAAACAGTTGCGCTTATGCCCCGCAAAAATCTCCTGAGCCTTTTCGCTGATTTTGCCCGCTTTGCCGGCGATGTCGCTGTCGTCCAAAGACGCGGCTACCGTCGGGAAAAGCTGACGTACAAAAAGCTTTACGCAAAGGTTCTTTTCTGGAGTCATGCCCTCGCCGAGCGCGGGGTTGGCCCGGGTGATCGAGTACTTCTTTGGGGCCCCAACTCCGCCGAATGGGTTGCTTGCTTCTGGGGAGTCCTTTTGCGGGGCGGCGTGGTAGTCCCGATGGACACCGCTGCGGCCCCTGACTTCGTTCAACGCGCGACTAACGACGCCGGCGTGAAGCTCATTTTGCGCGACCGTCAGCAGGTGGATTTGCCTGATGCGCCGCCATCGATGACCATCAATGACTTCAAGGATGTTGCGGGAAGCCCTCAGCCAGTCTCAAATGTTTGCCTCGATCCGGGCTGTGATTCAACGCGAAGCACCATTGCCGAGATTCTTTACACTTCCGGCACGACGGCTGAGCCACGCGGTGTCGTTCTGACCCACGGCAATTTTTTGGCAAACCTTGAGCCGCTGGAACGTGGGATCGAAGAGTACCGGAAATATGAGCGCTGGCTTCACCCGTTGCGATTCGTCACGCTCGTTCCGTTGAGCCACGTGTTCGGACAATTTATGGCGCTGTTTGTTCCGGCGCTGCTTGGGGCCGCGGTCGTTTTCGAACCGTCGAGCAATCCCACGGAGATTATGCGCAGCATCAAGCAAGAGCGAGCCACGGCGCTTATCGCCGTTCCGCGGATGCTCGATCTCCTTCATGCAGGTATCGAGAGAGAATTCGAAGGCCAGGGGAAATCTCAATGGTTGAAGCGCACTCTTGAAAGTGCGCAGGGCAGAAAATTTCTCAAGCGCGCCTGGATGTTTCGCCGAATCCACCGGCGCTTTGGCTGGAAATTCTGGGCGTTCATTTCCGGCGGCGCAGCCCTTTCGAACGAAACTGAAAATTTTTTCAAGCTTATGGGATATGCCGTTGTTCAAGGTTACGGCATGACGGAGACGGCTTCGCTCATCAGCTTGAATCACCCGTTTCGGTCAACCGAGGGGACCGTCGGCAAGATTCTGCCGGGGCGCGAATGCAAGCTCTCCGAAGATGGCGAAATCCTGGTTCGTGGTGAAAACGTTTCCAGTGGCTATTGGGAACAAGGCGCGTTTCGTCACGCCGATCAAGAAGGCTGGCTGCGCACGGGCGATCTTGGCGAACTCGACGCCGATGGCAATTTGCGTTTTCGTGGACGCAAGAAAAACGTGATCGTCACGCCTGCTGGTTTGAACATTCATCCCGAAGATCTAGAAATCGCCCTTCGCAAACAGCCCGGCGTGAAGGACTGCGTGGTCATTCCGCTCGAACGCGAAGGCAACGCGGAACCTTGCCCCGTGCTTCTGTTGAAGGATGGAGACAGAACTGCCGCCTCCGCAGTCATCGAAAGTGCCAACTCCACGCTTGCCGAATACCAGCAGATGCGCACATGGATCGTCTGGCCGGACCTGGATTTTCCTCGCACAGCCACGGGAAAGCCACGCATGTCCGTCATCGCGGCGCGCGCTGCGCAAATCCTCGATGGACGACAAGTTCGCGCATCAGAAGGCGACAGAGCGCCCTCCTCTTCACGCGACGCGCTCGACCAACTGCTGCAACGTTTTACTAGAGGAGGCGGTGGAGATTCGCCGCTCGGTCGCCACCTGGAACAAGAACTCAATCTCTCCTCCCTCGACCGCGTGGAGCTGCTGAGCGCACTGGAGGAAAGGTTTCACGTGGAACTAAACGAAAACGCCTTCGCCAACGCGAAGACTGTTGCCGACGTCGAGCACGTCCTGCAGCAGCCGGCCGCGCGCCGCAGCGAATACAGTTATCCGCGCTGGACGCAGCGTGAACCCATCCGCTGGCTGCGGCTCGCCGTGTACTACACGCTGGCCTGGCCGGCAACGCAGATTCTCGGTCACCCGCGAGTCGTGGGCCACGAAAATCTTCGCGGCTTGAGGGGGCCTGTGCTCATTGTTTCCAATCACATCACGCGCCGCGCCGACATCGGCTTGATTCTCGCCGCGTTGCCGCCGCGATATCGCCATCGGCTTGCCACGGCCATGGGCGGCGAATCGTTGCAAAACATGCGACGTCCGCCGCGTGATTGGTTCTTCGCCAGGCGTTGGGCGTATCAACTCGGCTACTGGCTTGCCACGCTGCTGTTCAACGTTTTCCCACTGCCGCAGCTTTCCGGCTTTCGCGAAAGCTTCCGCTTTGCCGGCGATTCCGTTGACCGCGGCTACAGCGTGCTCGTTTTCCCCGAAGGCGAAGTCAACAATTCCGAGGATGGCCGCATGGCGCCTTTCCGCAGCGGCATTGGCCTCCTGGCCGAAAATCTGCGCATCTCGATTATTCCGATGCGCCTGGATGGAGTCTGGCAAATGAAGCGCGAGCGCCGCCGCCTTGCCCATCTTGGCGAAATCACCGTTCGCATCGGCACTCCAGTAACGTTCCCGCCCGGCGCTTCCCCCGACGAAATCGCCCACCGCCTCGAATCCCTAGTGCGCTCTCTTTAACGGCGCTTGCTACAACGAGTTGCGTCACTAGCCGTGGAGAACGCACTGCCCTGAGAGCCTGTAGTTCTGCCTCACCTTCGTGCATCCAATAATAGAATTAAGCAAAGCACCCCGTGCGCCCGCAAGCAGCCCGTTTGCTTCTGTGGCAAAATAGAAGGTTCATAGAGCACGATTTATGGCACACCGTACAACTCTCGAAGAAGAGCGTCCCGAAAAAACGCCGAAGGCGGCCAAGAAGTCCGCGGCGGACGGCCTCGCGAAAGTGGCCGGTTTCGCGAACGTTTCGGGAAGGGTAGAGCGCGAGCGCGTATTCGACGCGTTTCGCCGCTGGGGCTACTTAGAAGCGACTCTCGATCCTCTTGGCCTGTTTGAGCCGCTGAAGCATCCTGACTTGGACGCGCTGGCCGGCGAATCAGCCGAAGAAGCCCGCGGCATCTACTGCAATACCATCGGCGCCGATTTCATGCATTTGCCCGAGCCGGAGCGCCGCCGCTGGATCGCCGAGCGGTTAGAAGCTCCGTTGAGCCCAGTTGATCAGCACAAAATCCTCGAGCGGCTGGTTCGCGCCGATCTGTTCGAGCAGGTCCTGCAAGCACGCTATCTGGGCACCAAGCGTTTCTCGCTCGAAGGCGTTACCGCCCTGATTCCGCTTCTCGACTCGATTCTCGACGCCGCGGGCGAGCACGGCGCGGAATCCTCGATCATGGCCATGAGCCACCGGGGGCGCTTGAACGTGATGGTTCACGCCGCGTGCAAAGCGCCACACGAAGTGGTCTCGGGATTTGAAGATGTCGATCCACGCAGCGTCTTGGGCGCAGGCGACGTGAAATACCACGTCGGCGCTACCGGCACGTACGTCACCACCAGTGGCAAGGAAATCGGCATCCACCTTGTTTCGAATCCCAGCCATTTGGAGGCCGTCGATCCGGTTGCCGTTGGCCGCGCCCGCGCGAAGCAGACGCGTTACGGCTTGCGCGGACCTTACGTTGATCGTTCGCGGGAAACGCTGAACAAAGTTGTACCCGTCGTCATGCATGGCGACGCGGCGTTTGCAGGCCAGGGCATTTGGGCGGAAACGCTCAACTTTGCGGACCTGCGCGCCTACACTGTTGGCGGCACGATTCACATCATCGTGAACAACCTTATCGGATTCACGACGCGGCCGACTCAGGAACATTCTTCACGTTTCGCCTCAGACATTGCCAAGCGGCAGTCTGTGCCGATCTTCCACGTGAACGCGGAAGACCCGGATGCCGTTGTGCGCGTGGGCAAAATCGCCACCGAGTATCGCGCCACGTTTGGCGGCGACGTGGTCGTGGACATCATCGGCTACCGCCGGCATGGCCACAGCGAAGTCGACGATCCTACCATCACGCAGCCGCTTCTTTACGAACGCATCAAGAATCATCCGCCGCTTTGGAAGATTTACGCCGAGCGCACCGGTATCGACTCGACGCAGATCGCGGAGACAGTTCGCAAAGAATACGAGGAAGAACAGACCAAGGCGCGCGCGCTGAAAAAAATCCCGCACCTCCGCAAGCTGCCTGAATACTGGGCGCCGTATTCGCATGGCCCGTACAAACCAGAGTACGAAGTCGATACTGGGCTGACACAGGAAAAGCTGGCGGGAATCACCGATGGACTTGTGCGCGTGCCGGAGGGCTTTCACGTTCATCCGAAAATCCTGAAGCTGCTGGAACAGCGTTCCGAGATGGGTCACGGAAAGCGAGCCGTAGATTACGGATTCGCGGAAGCTCTGGCGTTTGGTTCCATCGTTCTGGAAGGCAATCCCATCCGTCTCACGGGGCAGGACTCGCAGCGCGGCACGTTCAATCAGCGCCATGCGGTGCTGGTCGACAACGTGAATGAGCACGATTACCTTCCGCTCTCGCATCTTTCGCCAAATCAGGCCTTCTGCGAAATCTACAATTCTTCTCTTTCCGAGGCGGGCTGCCTCGGATTCGAATATGGCTTCAGCCGTGACTATCCCGAAGCGCTCGTCTTGTGGGAGGCACAGTTCGGTGATTTTGCCAACGGCGCGCAGGTGATCATCGACCAGTTCATCAGCGCCGGTGAAGATAAATGGAATTTACCGGCCGGCATTGTGATGCTGTTGCCTCATGGCTACGAAGGGCAGGGACCGGAACATTCCAGCGCGCGCATGGAACGATTCATGCAGCTCGCCGCCGAAGACAACATGCAAATTTGCCAGCCCTCGACCGCTGCGCAGTATTTCCACATGCTGCGCCGCCAGGTACGCAGAGCGTGGCGTAAGCCGCTGATCGTTTTCACGCCGAAGAGCATGCTGCGCCACCCCGACGCAAGCTCCAATATCGAGGAATTTACGAAACCGCGTTTTCTCCCGCTGGTTCCCGACCGCGAAGTGTTGGACGCGGGTCGCATCCTGATCGCCAGCGGAAAAGTCGGCCACGAGTTGCGCGGCGAACGCCGCCGCCGGCAGGACACCAACACGGCCATCTTCTTTCTCGACCAGCTCTATCCGCTGCCGCGCACGGAAATCGCCGCGGCCATCGACGAGTATCCCAACGCGCGCGAGATTATCTGGGTGCAAGAGGAACCCGGCAACATGGGTGCAGCAGGATATATCTTGCCGCGATTCGAACGCCTCGCGAAGGCCAGGGGACTCAACTTCCGGTCCGTCAAGCGTTCGGCCAGCGCCAGCCCGGCAACCGGTTCCGCCAAAGCCCACGAGCTGGAGCAAAAGACGCTCCTGGCCCTCGCCTTCACAACTTCAAGCAGCGCTTAGGCTTCCCCGGCTTTAACACGACATTCACATTCATGTAAACGCCGCGTTACCTAAGCGAGCCGCGTTGCTGAGACAATTAGCCGTGTCTCGTCAAATCTCGAGTGATCAAATACTTCCCAATGCCTACCGCAACTCGCCGTCCTACGGTACACTGCCGCCAAGCCGGCGTGCGGTACGCTCAAACGGCATGAAACGCATCCTTATTA
The DNA here is from genome assembly GCA_003225315.1 of Acidobacteriota bacterium. GTDB lineage: Bacteria > Acidobacteriota > Terriglobia > Acidiferrales > UBA7541 > Acidiferrum. Next base: position 124,165 of record QHZD01000024.1, on the reverse strand, counting down.
TCGAAGACGACCGCGATATCGTCGAACTGGTTCGTTACAATCTCGCGAACGAAGGCTTTCAGGTCAGTTCTGCTCATGACGGCAGCACCGGCCTGACCACCTTGAAAAAAACGCCACCGGATCTCTTGCTTCTCGACCTCATGCTCCCGAAACTCTCCGGCCTGGAGATTTGCCGGGAGATTCGCCGGGATGATTCGCTTAATCGTTTGCCCATTCTCATGCTCACGGCCCGCGGCGAAGAAGCCGACCGCGTCGTGGGGCTTGAAATGGGCGCCGACGATTACGTGACCAAGCCCTTCAGTCCGCGCGAATTGCTCGCGCGGGTCAAGGCGCTGCTCCGCCGTGCCGAGCCGCCCGCCGACGCACCGCGAACCATTGAGATCGGAAAGCTGGCGATTGATCCGGCGTCCTATCGCGTCAGTCATGCCGGGAAAGCCGTACCGCTCAGCACGCTAGAATTCCGGCTGCTCTATTACCTTGCCTCGCGCCCCAACCGTGTCTTTACCCGTGATCAATTGCTCGATGCAGTCTGGGGAACGGATCGTTTCGTTACGCCGCGCAGCGTGGACGTCTACGTCCGCCGTTTGCGTGAAAAAATCGAGTCCGATCCGGAAAACCCCGTACATTTGAAAACCGTCCGGGGCGCGGGGTACTTGTTTGAAACCCGTGCGGCTTAATCTTTTCTGGAAACTCGGTTTTGCCTTTTTCGCCCTGCTGATCGCGGTCCTGCTCCCCGTCGATTTCTATGCCGAGCGCGCCCTCCGGCGTGACTACGAGCGCAACGGTTTCGAAGAACTCGCAGCCATTGCGCGTATCGCCCTCGCGCATCCACCCCAGCTTATCAACTGCTCCTATACGGCATCGCGGGAATTCGCCTGCATCGAAACCTGGGTCGCGCAGATGGCCGCCAGCGGAGTGCGTGTCACGGTCATCGCATCCAACGGCCAGGTGCTGGCGGACTCGCAGTCCGACCCCTCGACGATGGAGAATCACGCCGGTCGCCCCGAGATTCGCGATGCTTTTGCCAAGGGCGATGGCCAGTCCATTCGCCACAGCGTCACCATCAAGAGTGATCTGCTTTATTATGCCGTTCGGTTGTCCCCTGCTGGCGCGCCGCCCGTGGTCCTGCGTTTCGCTCTACCTTTGCAAACTGTGGACCGGGCGATCTGGGAATTCCGCCGGCGCCTTTGGTTGGCGTCGCTCGTCATGCTGCTCGTTACTGGCACGGCGTCCCTGTTGATATCCCGGTCCTTCTCCGACCGCGTGGACCGGCTCACGAAGTTTTCGCTCCGCGTGGCTGAAGGCGATTTTCGCCCCATCGAAGCGGATCGTTCGGGTGACACTCTTGATTCGCTGGCAGTCTCGCTCAATCAAACCGCGGCCCAGCTCGACGGCACCATTCGCGCGCTAACCGAAGAGCGCAATCTTTCCTCGGCGATTCTTGCAAGCATGGTGGAGGGCGTTGCCGTCGTGAACTCTTCTGAGCGCCTGCTCTTTTCAAATGAAGGATTCGCTGAAATCCTGGATCTGGACATGCCGCCGCAATCCGGGAAAGCGCTCGTTGAAGTGGTGCGTCAAACAGAACTGATTGAGGCGGTGCGCGGCGTCTTAAAAGGCGAGCCTCGCGTTGAGACCGAGATTGTTACCGGCACCCTGCGCCAGCATTTTTTTGCGGTCACCGTCGCATCCGTCCGCGCCGCGGAAACTTCCGGCGCGGTGATTGTGCTGCATGACATCACCGAGCTGCGCAAACTCGAACGCGTGCGCCGCGATTTTGTTGCCAACGTTTCCCACGAACTCCGGACACCGCTCACTGCGATTCAGGGTTTTGCGGAAACGCTTCTTGCCGGCGCCATCGACGATCCGCAAAATCGCCTCCACTTCCTCGAGATCATCCTCGAGCACTCCCGGCGTCTCGCGCGGCTCACCGAAGACTTGCTCATGCTCTCGAAAATGGACGCCGATCGGCTCGAGCTGGAGATTCGCCGGCTCGGTGTTTCCCAATTCGTTGAGAGCTGCATCGAAACCACGCAGCGCCCCGCCGCCGAAAAAGATCTGCGCATTTCCGTGAATCTGCAACAGCCCTTGCCGGACATCGCCGCGGATCGCCGCCGCATCGCCGAAGTGCTGCAAAATTTGCTCGACAACGCCATGCAGTACACTCCCTCTGGCGGCCAAATCATGATCAGCGCATCTGCGAACGGCACCGAAGTAATCTTCACGGTTTCCGACACCGGCATTGGCATCCCGCGAGCGGATCAATCCCGCATCTTCGAACGCTTCTACCGCGTTGACGTCGCGCGCTCCCGCGAAGTCGGCGGCACCGGTCTGGGACTTTCCATCGCCAAACATCTTGTGGAAGTTCACGGAGGTCGCATCTGGGTGGAAAGCGAAGTGGGCCAGGGCTCACAGTTTCATTTCACGGTGCCCATTTTCGACCCGGAGCGGGCTGCCGTTCGCCCCGCGCGCTAATGTCGCGCGGACGAAAATACCGCGCAGGTTCAGCCGCCCGCTAAATCCCTTCTTTTGCACCATTTTCACAATCGTGTGAACAAGCTGTAACCATTTCCGGCGCAGAATTTTGCGTACGAGGGGAAGTATGCCTTCCCTTCCAAGAGGGGACCAATGGGAGCAACCGCTGGATTCACGGAAGTCGTGCTTTACGACACCCTGGTGAACTATCTCGTTTCCATGGCGCGTACCGTTGAAGGCGCCATGAACCGCGCGCTTGACGCCATCGTTAGTCTTGAGAATCCGCGCACTAGTGTTCTCCCCGGCGAAGTGTTCCTCCTCGAGCCCCGCATCAATGAAATGGAAATTGTCATCGATGAACACGCGATCCGGCTGCTCCGTCGCGGCTCGTTCTCGGACGATGAGATGCGGCTCATTGTCGCCGCCCTGAAAATCACCAATGACCTCGAACGCATCGGCGACATAGCGGTGAATCTCGCCGAGCGCGTCGTCTCCCTTCGCGAAATGCAGGGCGCGCAGATTCCCGAGGAGCTGGCTCCGATGGCCTCCGCTGTGCGCGCCATGGTTAGCAAGAGCCTTGGCGCGCTTATTTTCCGTAACGTGGAGATGGCCACCCAGGTTCTCGAAAGCGACGATGTGGTGGATCAGTACCGCGATCGTATTTTCGAAAAGTTGCTCCAACACATGACTCAGGAGCCCAAGCTGGTGGGCCCCGGCATGCAATTCATTCTTGCCACGCGTCACCTTGAGCGTATTGCGGACCACGCCACCAACATTGCCGAAGACATCATCTTCTGGGTCCGCGGACTTGACGTCCGTCACGGCCGCGGTCTGGAAGTCCGCCCCAGCCAGAGTGAACAGACCGATTCAGCACCCGCTCCGGATTCTGCCATCACCGAGAATTCACACGTCCTTCATTCAGGCGTGACTCCAGCCTGCGACACTGAACGCGCTTAATCTTCAAGTAAGGCCTTACCTAGGGGACCGGTGCACCCCTGGCTCCGGTCCCCATCTCCTCCCTCTTCGATAGTTGACCGCTCGACTCCGCTCAGGGCAGGCAGCCGCCGAGTTTATCGCTTGACCCAAATCGTTCTCGCTTATACGATTTCCTCACCGAAATAGGTCCCTCCTCGCGGTGCCGAGGGGAAGCCGCCCTTTGGAGAGTGCGGATGGTTCGGTTTGTTTTACAACCCGCCAGCGGACGAGACGTGACTCGGAGATCCTTTTTTCGGCCCGTCTCGACCTCCATGCGTTGTTGTTAACATTCCGAAAGTTCCGCAACCTCTGATACGTCAATGGTTTCCCGTGAATTCCCAGCGATTGCTACAGGATATTCACATTCAGTTGACGTGGTTGTAAGACGGGGCCTTTACCTTCTGGCGCGGGGTGGTACGCTTTCTTTTTCGGTACCAGGTCGAATTTTGCTCCAAAGAGAGAGGAAATGAAAAAACTAGCAACTCTTACACTATCGATGTTCCTCGTTTCCGGAACTGCTTTTGCCGATACTCCGAAAGACGCCGACGCGCAACCTGCCAAGGGGGCTCAACCGGCGAAGTCCAAAGCGGCCAAGAAGGCTGAGAGTTCTAATGCAGCCATCGCGGCACAGCTTGAAGAGCTTCGCCAGACGATGCAATCGCAACAGGAGCAGCTTCAGATGCTGAAGGAGGAGCTCGCCAAGCGCGACCGCCAGATTGACGAAGCGCGCGAAGCCGCGGCGGCCGCCAACGCTCGCGCGGCGGAAGCCAGTACCAAGGCAACCGAAGCGGTCAATACCACCGCCGAAGTGAAGTCCACCGCTGTTTCTCTCAACTCCACGGTCAGCGACTTGAAGGCTAGCAACGAAGCCCTCAAGACCACCGTGGCCACGGAGCAAGCCGCCGCTCAAAAGGCCGAAGAAACCGGCCCGACGACTATAAAATACAAAGGCATTAGCATTTCGCCCGGCGGATTCCTGGCAGCGGAGACGGTCTTCCGCAGTCGCGCTACTAGCGGTGACATCAACACGCCGTTCACCGGCATTCCCTATCCCAATAACGCGTTGAGCAAAGTGACCGAGAACAACTTCAGTGCCCGGCAAACCCGCGCCACGTTGCTGGCCGAAACAAATATCGGTGCTGCCAAGGTGACCGGCTACTACGAAGGGGACTTCTTCGGCGCCGGTACCACTTCCAACAACCGCCAGAGCAACAGCTATGTGTTCCGTCAGCGGCAATTGTGGGCCAACGTCACCTGGGAGAATGGTTTTTCAGTCGCGGGCGGCCAGATGTGGAGCTTGGTGACCGAAAGCAAGAAGGGTATCGTCAACCGCCAAGAAGCCCTCCCGCTGCAGATCGACCTGCAATACGTCGTTGGCTGGGCTTGGCAGCGCGCCTACAGTTTCCGCGTGGTCAAGGACTTCGGCAAGTATGCCGTGGCTGCCTCGATTGAAGGGCCGCAGACTACCATCGGTGGCCGCAACTTCCCCGCGAACTTCTTCGTCAACGCTCCGGGCGCGGGCGGCGGTCTGTTCAACGCGTTCGATGCCACAGGCTATACGGTCAATCGGGCGCCCGACTTCCTTGTGAAGGCGACGTACGATCCGGGATGGGGCCACTATGAGGTTGTCGGCATCTTGAGCAACTTCCGCAACCGCGTCTATCCGTGCGGTGTTCCGGCTGCTGTCACTCCGCTCCCGGCTGCCTGCGGCGGAAGCGCGACTTCCGTCGCTGGTGCCTTTAATGATTCTAGGGTCGGCGGAGGCGCAGGCGCCACCGCGCGTTTTCCGCTCTTCGCCAAAAAACTGGACCTTGCCGCGCACGTCCAGGGCGGCGATGGCATCGGCCGCTTCAGTTCAGCCCAATTGGCCGACGTAACCGCCCGGCCCAATGGCACCCTGGCTCCCATTCATTCCTACGCTTGGTTGGGAACTCTCGAAGGACATCCCAATCCCAAGCTGGACCTTTATGCTTACTTCGGCGGCGAATACGCCGCGCGTACGGCGTATACCTTCACGAGTGCCGGCACTCCAGTTGCCGTCGGCTACGGCAGCCCCCTCTTCAACAACTCGGGCTGCGCAACGGAGACTTTTCCGGGCGGGACGGTCACCAATCCTTCTCCCACCAACAATACCGCTACGTGCACCGGCGACATCCACCACATCGTCGAAGGAACCCTCGGTTTCTGGCACAAGTTCTACAACGGTCCTAGGGGCCGCGTTCAGTGGGGAATCCAATACTCCTACCTGACGAAGTATGGCTGGTCCGGCAACAACAACTCTGGCAATGCCGCAGCCGGCCCAAGCGTCCGCCCGCACGCCGTCGACAACATGGTGTTCACCTCTTTCCGCTATTACCTGCCGTAGTTCCGGCTAGGCAATTTGCGGGTCGTCCCTCCCCTGGGGACGGAAAGGGCAGCTCTTCACCGAGCTGCCCTTTTTTATTTCCTTGTCTTCCCCGGAGTTTCTAAATCCCTCATCGGAGGAAACTTACGCGCGTGAGCGCCCTGAGCAACGGGCCCGATTCAAGCAACAATCAATCCGCTGTAACAATGCCGTAACAATCGCCCCGCATACTTGCTACCTCTGGGAAAACATTCATTTCAGACGGAGATGAACCATGAAGCGAATCGCAGGAATGCTCTTGGTAGTGCTCACCGTGGCCGGCGTTCTGTGGGCCGATAGCGCTCTCTCGATCACCGGTGCCGGCGCAACGTTTCCTTACCCCATGTATTCCAAATGGTTTGACGAGTACCACAAGAAGAACTCCAATCTTGAAATCAACTATCAATCCATCGGCTCCGGCGGCGGCATTAAACAGGTCACGGAAGGCACCGTGGATTTCGGCGCCACCGATGGCCCCATGAACGACGACCAGCTCAAGGCTTATCAGGACAAGCACGGCTTTGGGATTCTGCACTTTCCCACCGTGCTGGGTGCTGACGTGCCGGCCTACAACATTCCTGGTGTGACCGCAGAGCTCAATTTCACCCAGGATGCCATCGCAGGGATATTCTTGGGCAAGATTACGAAATGGAATGATCCCGCGATTGCCGGCCCGAACAAAGGAGTGAACCTCCCCGCGAACGACATCGTAGTGGTGCATCGCTCGGAAGGCAGCGGCACAACCTACATCTGGACCGACTATCTTTCAAAGGTCAGTGAGGAGTGGAAAACCAAAGTCGGCAAGGGTGCGTCAGTCAATTGGCCCGTGGGTCTAGGCGCCAAGGGCAATGAGAGCGTTGCCGGCACCATCAAGAATACGCCAGATTCTTTTGGCTACGTCGAATTGATCTACGCGATCCAGAACAACATGCCTTATGGCCGCGTGAGGAACTCCTCGGGCGTTTTCGTCAAGGCAGACCTTGCCAGCGTCACTGCCGCCGCGGCTGGCGCCGCGAAGAGCATGCCGGACGATTTTCGCGTCTCCATTACGGACGCTCCCGGCAAGACGGCTTATCCTATCTCCAGTTTTACGTGGCTGCTAGTTCCCGCTAAGTTCTCCGACGCCACCAAGCGCGACGCCATCAAAGGCTTCGTCAAGTGGATGCTGGCGGATGGTCAGAACTATACTGAAGCCCTGTCCTACGCAAAGCTTCCGAAGGAAGTCGTCGCAAAGGAACTGAAGGCCCTGAATAACGTCCAATAACGTGGCGATCACCACCACCATTGTTCCGACTGCGGGCCCCGTCGCGGGCTCGCGCTCGTTTCTTTCCCGGCTCCGCGAAGGCGATGAAATCGCCCGCATGATCACTTTTTTATTCGCCGCCTCAGTCGTTCTTGTCACAGTGCTGCTCGTTTTCGAATTGTGGCAAGGCTCCGTTCTTGCCCGCCACAAGTTTGGCTTCAATTTTTTCCACACCTCGGTCTGGGATCCCATCTTCGAACAGTTCGGCGCTCTGCCTTTCATTTACGGCACGCTCGTCACCGCCGCCGTAGCTCTGTTGATCGCCGTGCCCCTCGGCATCGGCGCCGCCATTTTTCTTGCTGAGCTGGCCCCTGCGAGAGTTTCGGACACGCTCGAATTTTTCATCGATCTTCTCGCCGCCGTCCCCAGCGTCATCTACGGCGTGCTCGGCGTCTTCATCATCGTTCCGTTGATGCGTCAATACGTTCACCCGGCCCTTAAGCACTCGCTCGGCTTCCTCCCGCTTTTTCAAGGCCCCGCCTACGGCGTCGGCTTCCTGACCGCGGGCATAGTGCTCGCCATCATGGTCATCCCCTATATCATTTCTGTTTCCCGCGAAGTGCTTCTCTCCGTCCCACGTGACCAGCGCGAAGCCGCCCTCTCTCTCGGGGCCACGCGGTGGGAATCCACGTGGAAAGTGGTCGTTCCTTTTGCCCGCGCCGGAATTTTTGGTTCCATTTTCCTGGCCCTTGCTCGAGCCCTCGGCGAAACTATGGCCGTCACCATGGTGATTGGCAACACTCCCACGATCAGCGCTTCTCTCCTTTCTCCCGGATATTCCATTGCCGCCGTCATCGCCAATGAATTTACCGAGGCCACCGGCGAACTTCATACGCAATCTTTGATCGAGCTTGGCTTGGTGCTCTTCATCCTTACTTTCCTCCTCAACGGCTTTGCGCGCTTGCTGATCGTCGCCACTTCCAAGCGCGGCAGCGGAGCGCGCGCATGAGCCTTCGTCTTCGCTGGCGCAAATTCGTAAGCGGCTTCATGCTGACCATGACGGGCGTGTGCGCTCTGGTCGCCGTTTCCGTCCTTTTCCTCATTCTTGGATATCTCGCTATTCATGGTGGAGCTTCCGTCAACTGGAATTTCTTCACCAAATTGCCCGTCCCCGTCGGTGAAACCGGCGGCGGCATGGCCAACGCCATCCTCGGCAGCGCCAAGATGCTTCTGCTTGCTACCCTCTTTGGTGTTCCCATCGGATTTTTTGGCGCCATCTATCTCGCCGAATTCAGCGGCAGCACCACCGCTTTTTTTGTCCGTTATGCTGCGGACTTGCTCAACGGCGTGCCCTCCATCGTCATCGGCATTTTTGCTTACAGCCTTGTCGTTCATCCTTTCAGGCAATACTCCACGCTCGCTGGCGGTTTCGCTCTCGGCCTGATGATGATCCCCATCACGCTTCGCAGTACCGAAGAATTCCTTCGCGGCGTACCGAACCCTTTGCGCGAAGCCGCCATGGCTCTCGGCGCCAGTAAATGGAAGACCATCGCCACCGTCATCGTGCCTGCCGCGTATCGCGGCATTCTCACTGCCATCCTCTTGGCTTTCGCCCGTGTTGCCGGTGAAACCGCCCCGCTCCTCTTCACCGCTCTCGGCAACCAATTCTGGAGCCCTGGCTGGACTCATCCCACGGCTTCCCTGCCGGTGATGATCTATACTTATGCCCTTGCTCCGTACGATGATTGGCATCGCCAGGCTTGGGCTGCGGGGCTTGTCTTGCTTGTTTTGATTCTCGTCATTAACATCGTTGCTCGGGCGATTCTTTCCCGGGGCATTGCGGTCCCGAGGTCTTAACCTATGCAAGCTTCTGTGAGGCCAGCTTTGACCGTGAACCTACCCCCCATCGCGACCAGCGCATCGGCGCGTGAGACGCCGGAAGCCCTCGCCATGCGCATGACCATTTCCAAGCTTGATTTCTTTTATGGCCCCAAGCAGACCCTTTTCGATGTCAGCATGGGCATCGCCGTCAACAAGGTCACCTCTCTCATCGGCCCTTCCGGCTGTGGCAAGTCCACTCTGCTCCGCACGCTCAATCGCATGTACGAAACCATCCGGGGGGCGCGCCTCCGCGGCGAAATCCTTCTCGACGGCCACAGCATCCTCGCGCAAGACGTTACCGCGCTTCGCCGCCGCGTTGGTATGGTCTTCCAGCGCCCCAATCCTTTCCCCAAGTCCATTTTCGACAACGTGGCCTACGGCCTGAAGGTCAACGGCTCCAAAGTTCCCATCTCCGACGCCGTCGAAAAAAGCCTGCGGCACTCTGCGCTCTGGGATGAAGTGAAGGACCACCTGCACAAGTCCGCCTACGAACTTTCCGGTGGCCAGCAGCAGCGCCTGTGCATCGCCCGCGCTCTCGCCGTCGAACCCGAAGTCCTTCTCCTCGACGAGCCTTGCTCCGCGCTCGATCCCATCAGCACCGCAAAAATTGAAGAGCTGCTCGTGCAGTTGAAAGACATCTGCACGATCACCATCGTCACTCACAATATGCAGCAGGCCGCCCGCGTCAGCGACTTTACCGCCTTCCTCCTCACCGGCCAGCTCATCGAGTTCAGTCCCACGCCGCAGCTCTTCACGACTCCCGGTGATCCGCGCACGGAGGCCTACATCACCGGCCGCTTCGGCTGACGGTTTTTCTTGTTTGTCATTCCGAGCGAAGCGCGCTTTTCGCGCTCCGGTCGGTTTCGCGGAGCGAGGAATCTGCTTTTGGGCCTGAGAATTACGGGAAGGGTTCATGGAACGCCACTTCGAAAAAGACCTGAACGAGTTGAAAGAGCGCCTGCTCTGGATGGGCAGCCTCGCGGAGCGCGCCGTTCACCAGTCCGTCCACGCCGTTTTGGAAACCGATGAGCAGCTCGCCAAACGCGTCCTCGAGGAAGAAGACGCCATCAACGAGCTTCAGATGGAAGTCGACGACCGCGTCGTCCAGCTTCTCGCCCTGCACCAGTTGATGGCCACTGATCTCCGCTTCGTCCTGGCGGTTTCGCGTATCAACAACGATCTCGAGCGCATCGGCGATCAGGCTGTCAACATCGCGCAGGGCGCCCTCCGCGTCCTCCGCCACCCGCGCGTCAAGCCCTACGTCGATCTCCCGCGTATGAGCGAACTCGTCGAGGAAATGGTCCGCAACGCTCTCAACGCCGTCGTCCGCCGCGACGTCGAGCTCGCGCAAAGCGTCCTCGCCACCGACGATCAGGTGGACCACTATCGCGATCAGATTTTCCGCGAATTGCTTACCTACATGATGGGCGATTCCAGCGTCGTCTTTCCCGCGTTCGAATTGATCCTCGTCGCCAAAAACCTAGAGCGCATCGGCGACCACGCCACCAACATCGCCGAAGACGTCATCTACCTCGTCCAGGGCCAGGACATCCGCCACAACATCGCCGACCGCCGCTAGCGCTGCTTTGCTCACTGCTGCTGGCCAACGCGGCATTGTCGCCAGCCGCGGACTCTGCTAGAGTTTGCGCAAGTCCATGCCCTCCTCTTTCGCCATTCGTCCTGGCGCCATTCTTCTGGTGCATGCCCTGATTTTCGCTCCGCTGGCACGTTCGCAGAATCCGGGCAGCGAAAAAACATCTGCGCAAGGGTCCGCCGCACAATCCACGTCGCCAGCACAAAAGCTCCTCATCAAAGATGGAACGCCCATCAAGATGAAGCTCAAGCGCGGCGTTTATTCCCAATACGCCAAAGTCGGTGATGAAGTGGATTATTTGGTCGACGACGAAATTGTTGTGAACGGCAAAATTATTGTTCCCGAGGGCGCGCTAGTGAAAGGAAAAGTCGTTTCCGCCGAGCACAAGCGCATGATGGGCCGGGGAGGCAAGATTGATATATCCGCGGATTCCATCAAGCTCTTCAACAGCCAGAGCATTCCCTTGCGCGCTTTCCAGCAAGCCCGCGGGGGTGGACAAGGATTGGATATGAGCGGTGAGATGTTGGCGGCAGCTTCGCTCACCCTCGGCGTTGGAGCGCCGTTCGTCCTTCTCAAGCATGGGAAGGACATTGAGATTCGCCAGGGATCGTCTTTTACTGTCTATGTCAATGGCGACACTTTGCTGGAAGACATCGCTTTCCAGGCCAAGGGTTCCTCGGCGGTCAGCGCTCCCCCGGCGCAAATGTTAGTCGCCCCCAAAACCAGCGAGCCCTCCGCCAAAAGTGAACTGACCGTCGCTGTTTCCATCTCCTCTTCTCCCGTCGGCGCGGAAATCGAATTCGATGGAAACTTTGTCGGCAACACCCCGGAGACTCTGAAAGTTCTCCCGGGTGATCACCTCGTGCTTCTTCGCAAACATGGATTCAGGAATTGGGAGCGGAAACTGCGGGTTTCCGGGGAAGTCGTAAACCTCACTGCCGACTTGGAACCAGATACAAAGTAAACACGTCCTCTGCACATAAGAGAGGGCGCATGTCTCGCCCTCTCTATCCTCGTGCTCGAATGTTTGCGGCTCTACTCTATGACCCCGAAAGTATACATCTTGCCGGATGAAGCCACGTTCCCGGACGTGCTGCCCGGTGGCAAAATGCCGAACTCGCCCTTCTTGAGCGGCGGCAGCTTCAGTCTGAAAACGCGCGGAGCGACTTTTTCGTAATCGAATTTCTCCGCATTTTTCTCAGCTCCACCTGAGGAATGGATAATGCCCCCTGTTACGGAGCGAAATTCGCGCCGGTCGCCCTTCATGTCCAGGCGCAGCAATTGATACTCGGTGACGCCGGTGCCTTCGGGGCACTTAATGATGAATTCCGCGTTCGTCGCGATCTGCAGCGCGCTCTTTGGCCCTTGGATTGTTCCGTTAACGTGCCCTTTGGTCAGTCCGTTGGTCGCAAAGCTCTTCAGCGCGCCGCCCGTTTTCCATCCCACAACCTCCGGGGTCACATCCACGAGTTTGCCTCTCACCTTGATGTAAACTCCGATGTCCTCGGGGACGTCGGGATTTGCCGCAGCCGGTGCAGCCGCGCTGGCAGTAGCCGCAGCTGCCGCTTTGGGATTGATCATCGTTCGGATCACCGGATCGGAAACGTGCGCGGCCTTCAAAGCCTTTAAGGCCTCCAGGTCCGTCGCAAAATCGGTTTCCGGCGCAGTGCGGATTTTCTCCAGGATTACATCTTCTCCCAACCCCATGGAAAACATGTCCATGACATCTTGGTTCGTCATCTTCTTCTTGCCGCCGTCCTGGCCGCCGGCCGGCAAAATACCTGCCCAAGCCACCAGGGTGCACAGCAGTATTGCTACCTTCGAGATTCGTCGATTCATCGAGCGCTCCTTCTTGCTTTGACCTGATTTCGATGATGCGGATAGAGTTCCGGGGGAAAGTGAGCGCACTCTAGTCCAGATTTACGGAGTTAGCAAGCTTTTTAATTCTGCATAAGAATTCCTGATAATGTAACAGTGCGGCTAAAGCACCAACTCCATTTCTGTCTCCGGAAGCTTTACACCATTCCAGCGCCCGCAGTCCCGGTGTTATACTTCGCCCGTCAAACGTTCCTATCGGGAATTCCTCGGGCAATGTGTCAGTTTGAATTTCTTAATCGTGACAATCGGGGTCAGAATTCAAACTGACCAGCTACAATTCCCGTTGAGGTGCACCCATGTTCTCCAGATTATTGTTCTCCAGATCATGCTTCGCTTTGCTTTTAGCTTTGGCGGCCGCATTGGCCACGCAAGCGACACCCCAGGCGCCGCCCGCGATTCCCGATACTCCGGCGGGCCGCACCTTCAAAGCTTGGCTCGAAGCCTTCAACAGTGGTGACCGCGCCCAGCTCGACGCGTACTTCCATAAGTACGATCCCGGCAAGCCCGTGGACCAGGAGATGCACTTCCGTGGCATGACCGGCGGTTTCGACCTGCTCCAAATCGTCAAGAGCGAACCGCTGCGCCTTGAATTCCTCGTCAAGGAGCGCCGCAGCGAAACAACCGCCATCGGCAAGCTCGAAGTGAAAGACAGCGATCCCGCCCAAGTCGTTGGCTTTGGAGTGCGCGCCGTCCCTCCCGGCACCAAGCTGTCGGATTTGAACTACAAGATTGACGCTGCCACGCGAACGCGCGTCATTGACGGCGCCATCGACCAGCTCAATGAGTCTTACGTCTTCCCGGAAACGGCGAAAAAAATGGGAGACTTAGTCAAAGCAAAACAGAAAAAAGGTGACTACGATTCCATCACCGATGGTGACGCCTTTGCCAAAATGCTCACCGACAATTTCCAGGAAGTGAGCCATGACAAGCACCTCCGCGTGAACTTCAGCCCCGCGCCTCTGCCGGACCGTCCCGCGGGCCCGCCCAATGCCGAGGACCGCGCCCGTTACCGCAAGGATATGGAACGCATGAACTGTGGCTTTGACAAGGTGGAGATCCTCTCCGGCAACGTCGGCTACCTCAAGTTCAATTTTTTCGCTGACCCGGACGTGTGCGGCCCCACCGCCGTCGCCGCCATGAATTTCCTCGCCAACGTGGACGCCATCATTTTCGACCTCCGCGAAAACGGCGGCGGCGATCCCAAAATGATCGCCTTCCTATCCACCTACCTTTTCTCAGAACCCACTCACCTGAACGATATCTGGGAGCGCAAGGACGATTCCACCCATCAGTATTGGACTTTGCCCTACGTGTCCGGCAAGCGTTTGGACGGCAAGCCCGCCTATGTGCTCACCTCCAAGCAGACTTTCTCCGGCGCCGAAGAGTTCAGCTACAACCTCAAGAACCTCAAGCGCGCCACCCTCATTGGCGAAACCACCGGAGGCGGCGCCCATCCCGTCTCCGGTCACCGTATTGACGCCCATTTCATGATCGGAGTTCCCTTTGCCCGCGCCATCAATCCCATCAGCAAAACCAATTGGGAAGGCACCGGCGTCGAACCCGACGTAAAGATTCCCGCCGCCGACGCCCTCGCCACCGCCCAAAAACTCGCCGCCGAAAAACTCGCCTCCAAACAGTAGGACAGGCATTCTTGCCTGTCTCTTAGCCAGGAAGTTGTTGTATGTAGGACACACATTCTTGCCTGTCTCTTAGCCAGGCAAGTTGACGGGTGACCTCCAGGCGTGTGTGGCGCAGACGCTCGCAGGGTACCGCACCCCACGGTTCTCAGGGTGCTGGTCTTGCCTCTATTTTTGCTTCGACCTGCATTACCGTTGTGATATAATATCTCTGTTGAAAATTGCGCCTCGCCATCCAGCGGGGCGTTTGTGTTTTAGGACCATGTTCGTAGCGCCGGCATCCTTGCCGGCGTTCTTGTTTTTGGTGGGATAGGCTTCAGCCTGTCCTCTTTTTTACTCAGCATCCCAAAACTCAACTCTAAGGAGACTTTTATGTCCTCTCTCAAAGCAGTCGGCCGTTCTACGGCCGCACGTAAAGTTGGCCGTCTTACGGCCACAAATAAAACCGACCGCGTGTCCCTCTGTATCTTCTCTTTCTCGGATGGCCGCCGTTGCCGCACTCCTCGCCTCCGCGATAATCCCCACTTCTGCTTCTACCACGCCCAAAAAGAAGCCCGCGCCCGCACCGCGCAAAAACTCGGCAAAGACCTGGCCTCCTTCTTCTCCGGCGACTACCTTTCCGCCTGCGATCTCAGCACCGCTCTGGCACGCCTCATCCCCGCAGTTGTCCGCGGCGATGTAAAACCCAGAGCCGCTCGCACCGTCGCCTACCTGGCCCAAACTCTCCCGCAGTCCATCCACATCTCCCAACACGAATACATTGAACGTTGGGGAAGTGTGCGGAGAAAAGCAGATGCTTCGCTGCGCTCGGCATGACAAACATGGGAGTGAGCCGGGAAGAGAGATTTCTCCCGTTGGTCGAAATGACGGGCGGGTAGCTGACGGAGCGAAGAGCTGGGCTAAAGCCCAGCCTCTACAGGGCCGGAGGATGCGTGCGGGCGCCGTGGAAGGCGAGCTTTAGATGGACCAGCCTTGGCGGTACTCGCGGCGCAAGAAGTCGTTGGCTTGCAGAGCGTTGGTGACGCGCATGTTGGAGCTGTCATAGTAGATCTTCTTTCCAGCGCGAAGAGCCACGATGCCGAGGAGCATCACCTCCGTGAGGCGCGCGGCGTACTCGAACGGGCAGGAGGCCTCGACTTTTCCCTTGCAGGCGTCCACCCAGTTCATTTCGTGGAACTGGCCGGCGATGCGCGGAAGCTTCTGCGGCGGCTTGCCGAACGATTCATGGAGCGACTTGGGCAAGAGCCGGGGTTTGAAGCCGTAGGTGTCGTACAGGAGCTTGCCCTTGCTGCCGATGAGCAGCGCGCCGCCTTCCTTGTTTAACTCTTCATCGCCGAGCTCTTCGGGCTTGTTGGGCTTGAGGCCGCCGTCGTACCAGGTGAGCTTGACGGGCGGCATAGCTCCGCGCGCGGGAAACTCGTAGAACGTCAGCGTGGCGCTCGGGTAAGAGGCGCCATTGAAAGGCGTCGAGACGGTTTCAACGCTGGCCGGGAAGCCCAGGTCAAGCGCCCACATGGTGTGATCGATCAAATGTGCGCCCATGTCGCCGATGGCGCCGACGCCCCAATCGGTCCAGCCGCGCCAGTTGAACGGATGGTAGATGGGGTGGTAGTCCACGTTGGAGGCGGCAGTGCCAAGAAAAAGATCCCATGCCAGGCCGCCCGGAACGGGGTAGTTGCCGCAAAGCGCGGCGGCCAGACGCGTGTTGACGTCGCGGCCGCTCCATTTAAGAGGTTCGGGGCCGTCCTTCAGCGGCGCGGGGCGCGGGACGCCCTGAGGCCAAAAGCCGAGTGGGCGATTCGTCCAGATGTGGACTTCGCGAACGTCGCCGATGGCGCCAGCCCAAACGTATTCGACGGCGGTGCGTCCTTCGTCCGAAGAGTGACCCTGGTTGCCCATCTGCGTGACGACTTTGGTCTCCTTCGCGCGCCGCGAAAGCTTGCGCGCTTCTTCGACTGACCAGCAAAGCGGCTTCTGGACGTAGACGTGTTTGCCGAGTTCCATAGCCGCCAAGGCGATGGGGGCGTGCATGTGATCAGGCGTGGCGACGACGACGGCATCGATGTCTGTCTGGTGTTCGAGCATGTCGCGAAAGTCTGTGTAGCGGCGGGCCTTCGGCACATGTTCAGTCTTGAGCTTGACCATCAAGTCCACGCGCGCCTGGGCCTTGATGGGATCAAACTCTCCGGGCAGTTCGCCCGGAGGCGGCGGGGCCGGCAGTTCGATGCGCTTCTTCAGGCGCTCGATGTCGATATCGAGCCGGTCGAGCCGCTTGCCAGCATAGCCCCAGTCCACATCGCACAAGGCGACGATGTTCTGGCTTGCGAGGTTGATGAGATTGGCGCGGCCCATGCCGCCGACTCCAACGCCGGCAATGTTCAGCGTATCGCTTGGCGGAGTGAATCCGCGGCCGAGAACGTGTCTGGGAACAATGGCGCACGCAGCGCCTCCAGCGGCAACTTCGGTGAGAAACTTGCGGCGCGACATTTCTTTCTTCTTGCTCATCGGCATTTTCTCCAAGGATTCATTATCGCGTATCGGCGATGGCGACGTAAGTCCCGAGCGTGATCATGCCGAGGCCGGACGCGACACGCTGGCCACGGCGGAAACGCACACTACTTTTCAGCTTTCTTTCGAGAGGAACGGCAAGGACAACCACAAGAAGATCGGCGGCGGTATTGAACAGCACGGACAGAGCGCCGAGAACTATGAATTGAAGGAAAACGTGACCCCGCTCCGGCGCAACGAATTGCGGAATGAAGGAAAGAAAAAATAGAGCCGTCTTCGGGTTGAGCACTTCGGTGAGGATCCCCTGACGAAGAGCGCCCGCTGCGGCGGGCTGCGATGCGCTAACGAGCATTTCCGAATTTCGCGCGCGAATCATGCGGATGCCAAGCCAAACGAGATAGGCGGCACCCGCGTATTTGACGGTATGAAATGCCACAGCGGAAGCAGCAAGGATTGCGGAGACGCCAAGGGCAGCGGCGAGAACATGGAAAAGCCCGCCCACAAACGTGCCCAACGAAGAAAGGATGCCCTCACGACGGCCTCCGGCGAGGCTGCGCGCTAAGACATAGAAGATTCCTGGCCCCGGAGTGATTGCCAGCACCAGCGCAGCAGCAAAGAAAAGCAAGAAACGGTGCGCGTCGAACATGGCAAAAATTGTAAACGCTAGCCTTCGGGCGCGCAAGACGCCTTATGGATTGTCCATGACCGGCGGGAAATACGAGGGCAAGCATTTCCCGTGGTCCACCGCGCGGCCGATCAGAAGGAGGGCGGGCGCTGGGCGGAGACTGCGAAGGCGCGCTCGAGGGCGATGCCGACGCGACCGAGTGTGCCTTCTTCGAAGAGGCGGCCGATCAAGGTGACGCCGTGAGGCACGCGGCGCGGTGGAGAAAACTTGGGCAGAGGATTCTTCGGATCGGGCGCCCAATCGGAGCGCGCTTCGGAAACTTCCACGAAGCCGGCGCGGAAGGTGAGCGAAGGATGGCCGGTTTGATTGCTGATGGTGAGCATTTCGTCGCGCAGCGAAGGCACGAGCAACAAATCCACTTGCGAAAAGATGCGCGCCATCTGCTGCGCGACCTTGCGGCGGAAACGGTCGGCCTGAACGAAGTCCACGGCGGAGAGGAAACGCGACTGGCGAAAAAGATTGGGCCAGGCGTCGGGCGTCTGCACCTTGAGCTGGTCGACGCCGTGACTGAGCGTGAGTTCCTCAAAAGCGCCCGCGCCTTCGGCGAAGAGAATCACGTTGAGTGAGTTGTACGGCCAGTTGGGAAGTCTAACTTCCACGGGAACGAGGCCCAGCTTAGGAAGAATGTCCAGAGCGGCGCGATCCACGGTGGTGGCGGGATCTTCCTTCATCCACGCCGGGAAATAGCCGACGCGCAGGCCCTTGATGCTGGCGTTTGAATCAAAATCGAGATGGCTGGGGACGCTCGAAAGATCACCGGCGTCCGGCCCAGAGATGGCCTGCAGAACGAGCAGCGCATCTTCGACGGTGCGGGTCATGGGGCCGAGCTTGTCTAGCGACCAGCAGAGAGTCATCGCGCCGGTGCGCGGCACGCGGCCGTACGTGGGACGCAGCCCAGCGATGCCGCAACGCATGCTGGGGCTGACGATGCTTCCGCCGGTCTCGCTTCCAATCGAGAAGCCGACGAGGCCTGCTGCTGTTGCGGCACCGGGACCCGCGCTGGAGCCGGACGCGCCTTCTTCGAGCAACCACGGATTCACGGTTTGGCCGCCGAACCAAATGTCGTTTAGCGCGAGGGCACCGAGGCTGAGCTTTGCGAGAAGTACGGCCCCCGCGGCGTGGAGGCGTTTGACCACGGCAGCGTCGTCTTTCGGAATGCGGTTGCGGAAAGGCTCGGCGCCATACGTAGTGGGAATGCCGGCGGTGTCGAGAAGATCTTTTCCGCCCCAGGGAATGCCGTGCAGCGGGCCGCGGTATTTTCCGGCGGTGATTTCTTCGTCGGCCTTTTTGGCTTGGGCGAGCGCGAGATCGCGCGTAAGCGTAATGATGCAGCGCAGCTTGGGATCGAATTGCTCAATGCGCCGCAGATAGATTTGCGTTAGGCGCTCGGACGTGAGTTTGCGCTGTTCGATCCAGCGCGAAAGCTGGGTGACGGGCGCAAAGGCAATGTCCGCGTCGTTGGCAGGCAGCGGGCCGGGTTCGGTCTTGGTGCGTATGAACTGATCGCGCTGCGGGCCTGCGGGCTGGCCCGGAAGAACAGAATGGTAGCGCGAGAACGGTGCGAGCGCGGGTTCGAGCGCGATAGTGCGAGGGCCAGTGCGCCGCTCATACAGAGAAGCCAGGTTTACGCGCCAGGATTCTGCGGCGAGCGCGCGGTCGGCGGGCGTTAAGTTTACTTGCACAAGTTTTTCGGCTTCGGCGAAAGTCGCGGGCGATACTTCGGGTCCGACGGCCGGCCCGGTGCCGAATGCGGGGGGCGCTCCGGGAGGAAGTTGCGTGGGCTCCTGCGCGACTTCTGCTTCGTGGATTTGAGCGGTGCTGTTCGAAGCGACGGCTGCGCCGACGAGACCGAGCGAAGTCTGGGTCAAGAAATCCCTGCGCGATTTGGACATGGGGCCTCCGCGCAGCATTGTAGCCGAGTCTCGCGGTTGCGATGCAGCAGTCCTCGCTTTCACGCGCGGACCAGCAGTTTCAGGCGGCTGGCCCTGCCGCCTATTTGCTCGTGATGACGGCGCTGCCGGCGTCCAGATGGTCGAAGTTGAGCATGGCGTTGAAGACCAGGAAATAGCTGCCCATCGTTTCGCCGCGCCACATGGGATTGTTGGCAAAGAGGACGACGTGGCCCTTGCCGTGGGGAACGTCCACGACAGCGGGCTTTTCGGCGATTTCGTTGCCGCCGGTGATCATGCCGCTGAGAAGCAAGTCTTTTTCGGCGGCGAAGCGAAGGACGACGCGCGGCTGCTGGTCCTTTGGTGGAATCGCAAAGCGGGCAAAGTCCGGCAAATCTTCGGGAACGTAGAGTTCTTGCTCGTGGGGAGTGCGTTTGACAGGTTTTTCCGGAGGCTCGTAGGAACGGGCCTGGATGACGTCGGGATCGGCGGCGGTGCCCCGACCGCTGGAACGGCCGGAACCGGCGGCGCCTTCGTCGGGTCCACTCCCACCACCCGGGCCGCTGAAGTTGCCGCCGACAGTGATGACAGGACCAGCGCGGAAATAAACATACAGCTTATCGTCGTAGCCGTAGATGATGGGGCTTTTCTTGTCGTCGATGGTGGAGAGCACCACACTGCCGGGCGCTTGCATGGCGCGAGCATCTGAAACATTCACCATTTCCGTCATGCCGCCGGCGACGGGGATCGAGGCGCTGGTTTGCACGGCGATGAGCAAGCCGCCCTCACGGACGAAGCGCTCGAGATTTGCAAGGCCCTGATAGCCGAGCCCGCCGCGAATATCGTCAGTGGAGTCCAGACCAGGGGCCACAAAGTTGGGAGTCTCGGCGGAATTTTTCCAGGGATGCGGATCGCCGCGTATTGGCAACCCGCGCAGCACGGCGCTCAGGCCAGCGGGGCCGCCTCCGCCCATGGGAGGAAGGATGATCACGTCAAACTTTTCGCGGAGGTTCGTGGTTTCGCGCAGCCACGTATCGGCTGCGTACGTGTAAGGGACTTTCAGCTCATCCATGGAAATGCGGAACCACCCGTCGTTTTGCGTGTTCTGCCAATTGTGGACGAGAGCGATGCGCGGAGTGGCAAGCGGATGCGTCTTGACGCTCAGTGTGGCATTGGTGGAATGGAGTTTGATTCCGAGATCCTTCGCCGCTTCTTCGAGTTGAGAGCGATCAGCGTTGCGAATGATCAATGAACCGGCTTTGAATTTGATGCCGTCGGCTTCGAAGGAATCTTCCGCGGCGTCCATGGCGACGCTGGCGAGGCGAAAGCGCAGCGACGCGAGAATATTTTCTGTGTTGTGCTGGATGACAAAAGTTTTGCCCTGTCCATCAATTCCACCCGGCGGATCGACCCTGCCCATTTTTTGCATGGCGGCGTTGAGGATGGAGAGATCGGTGACGCGGGTGGTCTTTACATTGCGCAACGCACCGAGGGTCCAACCGGTGTCGTCATAGGAACGAGGATCGCGCGGGCTGTAATACTGGGTGTCGAGAGTCATATCGGCGAGGCGGCTGTAAGGCTGGTCCATACGCACGACGTAGCTGCCGACGGGGATGACAGTTTCCGTGGGTTTCTTTTCTTCTTTCGGTTTGGCGGCGGCATCGGATTTCTCCGCCGATTTTTCTTTATCTTTGTCGCCGGCGGATTCCTGGCTGGTCTGCGCTGCCGGGATGCGCAATTCTTTTTCGAGGCGGTGAACTTCGACGCCCTGGAGTTCCAGAAGATTCAAGAAGCTGGCCTGTTCGGTGGGGCGCGGGTCGTCCGCGGGAAAGACCCAGGCCGCAGGGCCTTCGGTGCGGGCTTTCGCAATAGAGCGCTTGCTCTTCAAATAAAAGTTGTTGAGAAACTTCTGGCCGTTGGAGGCCAGGTTGTTCATGCCGAAGAGAATGGCGCTCTCCTGCATGTTGATATTGTCGCGAGCGGACCATTTCACCTTAGGGAGTGGGGGATTGGGACGATACCACTCGCGACTGGTATCGGTCGGGCGAAGCGTGCGGACGCGCGTGTCGGCGCCGCCATTGCCGAAAGTTTCATAGAAGCGGCCGATGGAGTTGTGATTGTTGGCGATGGACAGCAGATAGTTGGGGGCCCAACCGTCGTAGAAGCCGTGCGTCCATACGCCGATGACCCCGCGCTTGGTCATCTCTTCAATTTCGTGGTAGGCCATCTCCTGCCATTCGCTGATGACGATGGGATCAAGCCAGGCGTTGTATGGACCGGTGCCGGTCATGATGTAGAGATAAGGGACGGACTCATGGAGGTCGTGCATGACGGTGGGATGCCAGTCGAGGTACGTCTTGAGCATGTTGCGGGAAAGCGCGAGGCTGACGCCGAGATTGTCGCGGTTGTTGTCATGGGAAACGTAGTGTCCCCACCAGATAAGGGGATACGGAGGCTGGTCCGGGTGTTTCTTGTGCTGCATATAGATGTCCACCATGCGGTCGTGGCCGTCGGTTTCGACGATGGGAGTGATCAGCACGATGGCATCGCGGCGGATTTCTTGAATGAAGGGCGTGTCTTCCACGGCGAGACGGTAAGCAAGCTCCATAAGCATTTCAGGAGAGCCGGTTTCCGGTGAATGGATGCTTCCGTCAGCCCAGTAGATGGGTTTGCCTTCAGCGATCAGCTTTTGCGCTTCGGCTTCACTAAGGCCACGAGGGTCGGCGAGGCGAGCGGTAATTTCTTTGTAGCGATCGAGTCTTGCGAGATTGGCTTCGTCGGAAACGGCGGCGACGAGCATCTCGCGGCCTTCTTCGGACGTGCCTATGCTCCAGACCTTCACCCTGGGGCTCTTGTTGGCGAGGAGCCGGAAATAAGCGTTGATGTTTTTGGTGTAATCGAGAACATCGGGCGCTCCCACGATGTGATGGAGTGATGCGTCGGGTGCGGGGACGCAGGAACTGAAAGGCAGATGGTCGACGAGTTCTGTGCTGAAGAAGGATTCGGTAGTGAACTCTTTGATTTTGTTGGTGTATTCCGTGTGGTTGCTTAGGGAACACGGGTTGGATTGGGCGAAGGTAGTGGAAGCGAGGAAACACAATGAGAGAAAAACGCCAAGCAAACTGCGCATCATGACACCTCAGGGCGAAGCGATCGCGGGGGATTTTATAGACTGTTTTTCGAGAGGGTGCAACCGTATCGCTTGCATGTCGACGATACCGGCCAATTAGCCTATGATTGGCCGCCGACGGCAGGTGAATTTGAGGAGAGCGACGGATGGAAGAACAACTGAGCCTGGATTTTTTGCGTGTGGTGGAAAACGCGGCGATTGCGGCGGCTCGTACGATGGGATTCGGCGACCGGCACCATGCCGATGAAATGGCCGTGGAGGCAATGCGCAAAACGATGGACTCGGTGGAGATTGACGGAACGATTGTGATTGGCGAAGGCGAGCGCGATGAGGCGCCGATGCTGTACATCGGTGAAAAGGTCGGACTGGGGACACACGCGCCGAAGGCTTTATTTCCGCAAGTGGACATCGCGGTGGATCCGCTGGAAGGCACGAACCTGTGCGCGACCGGCGCCGCGAACGCGATTGCCGTGCTGGCGGCGAGCGAGCGTGGGGGGTTGCTGCACGCGCCGGACCTGTACATGGAAAAACTCGTAGTGGGTCCGTCGTGCAAAGGCGCGGTGGACCTGGATGCGCCGGTGGCGGACAACTTGAAGGCCATCGCCAAGCGGCTGGACCGCGATGTTGAGGATCTCGTGGTGATCGTACTGGACCGTCCACGCCACGAAAAACTGATAGAGGAGATACGCACGGCGGGCGCGCGCATCCGGCTGATTGGGGATGGCGATCTCTCGGCGGGAATTTCGGTCTCGGTCGTGGGCACGGGCGTACACGCAGTGATGGGCACGGGCGGCGCGCCGGAGGGCGTGCTGACGGCGGCGGCGCTACGCTGCCTGAACGGGCAGATTCTTGCGCGGCTGGTAGTGAGCAAGCCGGAGCACGCGGAACGTCTGACAAAAATGGGCGTGAAAGACACGAAGCGGATTTACGACACGGAAGATCTGGCGCCTGGAAAGAAAATGATTTTCGCATGCACGGGCGTGACGGATGGAAACTTGCTGAAGGGCGTGCGGTTTTTCGGGGAAGGCGTGCGCACCAGCTCCATGATTTTGACGCTGGATGAACGGCAGGTGCGCTTTATCGATTCTGTACACCTGGAGAAGCGCCCGGATATCAAGGTGCGGTTTAACTAAAAAGCAATTTCAGGAATCCGGTCAGTGCTGCTGATTTGTGATTGCCAGAAATACGCGGTCATCAACGGCAACCGAGCGCGTAAAAAGAGTGGCGGCGTTTGTGCCCACAATGGCAACGTGATTGGCATTGCTGCTCAACGCCGGGCCAGCGGGCCTTGCGGCGGTTCCGGTCCCATCACCCGGCTGAAGCGAAATGCGGGTCGTCTTTGGAGTGCAGTTCGTCGCGCCGATACACGTGTCACGGATGAACACCTGGCGATAGCCGCTGTTGGTACCGCTTGCGGAAGTCTTCAACTGCGCGGAAGCTTGATTCGCGGAATGGCTCGGAGTGACAGCCAGAAACGCGACAAAGCGCCCCGAAGCGCTGACGGAAGGCAGAGTGCTTTCCGTTCCGACCAATGCTCCGTTCGCATCGGTGGAAATCAGATGCGTCGACGGCTTGCAGGAATCTCCCGCACCAGCACAAGTATCCAGCAGATAGATCTGCCGCCCCGGCGGGGCATTTTCCACGAGGTTCGTCGCAACCGAGCTGAAAGCCACATATCGCCCGTCGGAGCTCATCGAGGGCGTGCGGCTATCGTCGTTTGCCGCAGTGCCGTCAGCCGCTGTGGATAGAAGAGTTGTGTGCGATTGGCAAGCAGATGCCGCGCCTTCACAAGTATCCCGCAGAAAAACCTGGGCGTGATCGTTCTGTACCGCCGTGTAGGCAACATAGCGCCCGTCAAGACTAAGCGCCGGAGTCTCTTCGGCAACAAGCGCCGCCGCTGGAACGCTAGCCGGAGTGCCTGGTGGGCATCCGATCGAAGGGCAAATGTAGAAAGTTGCGGGCGCACTCGAACCACCACCGCCGCCGCCGGTGCAAGCCGTTGTGCAACCCGTCGGAGCGGGAGACGGAGGATTGAAAACCGTCACACTCGCGGTCAAGTTTGTCGATCCCGAATTGACGAGTAGGTCGGAAGTGACGGTCGCCTGAATCTGGGAGGAAGTTGCTCCCGTAAGGACAGTCAGCTTCCTCTGAGCTCCGCCGACGCTCCAATTCACTTGTGAGCCGCCGGAGGGGTCCGTGGAAGGAAGGAAACCAGAACCATTGAGCATCAACGTGAATGACGGGCTGCCTGCCGGCGCACTCGCGGGACTAATTCCAGTGAGCCCGGGCAAAGGATTCGGCGGCGGATTGATGGTAAAGGCGAGCGGATTGGAAAGGCCGTTTTGTCCCGCGCCGGATGCGGGATTCACAGTGATGATGGTAGCAACGCCGGGCTTGGCGACCAGCGCCGCGGGAACCGTCGCTGTGACGATGTTTCCGAGGGCGACTCCTGTGCTGTCCACCGGGACCGTAGTCGCCAAGGGCTTACCGTTCCATTGCACAACGGTTTTTAGGACAAAGCCCTGCCCATTTACCGTCAGAGTAAAGTCCACGCTGCCAGCGCTCATCTGGGCAGGTGAAAGAAAAGCGAGACCGGCGCCCGTGTTGTTCTGAAACGTGTTGCCGTAGTCGTTGCAGCCGGCTACGGCGAAAATCGCCATAAGTGCGACAGCCAATGCTGTCCAATACTGCTTCATTGAGACTCCTTCAATTCTGACGGCCCTCGGCAGTGCCAGGGCCAACTTGCCTGCGCAAACGGGAGAGCCCGTAGCGCCAGCGCAGTTTCGGGCGGTGAGATGCCAATTTTGTGCTGCGCGTTGACCGCGACGAAGCCGGGAATCGGGGAACGCCGCCCAGCTTGTATCCACCCCTGCGTGAGGACGCACTTTGCCACGAATCTGTGGACTCGTGCAACCCTACATCATTACCATCTGGAAGGGGATGCGGTCAATGCGGATGCCGGAGTTTTTCTGTTGAGGGAAGAAGGCCGCCGTGAAGCTTTTGCAAGAATTTGCCGGCTGTGATTTCGCGGGTGCGGCCTCGCTATTGTGAACCAAGCGCTGCAATCGAGACGCGCGCCAGCTCATGAATATGATTCTGACACTCTGCATCCTGGACCGGCAATGCGCTTGCGGCGCGATAACAAGCGAGAGCTTGCTGCTTTCGGCCAAGTTTGGCATAGAGGTCGCCGCGCGCTAGTTGAAACAGCGGGTTTGTCGGATATTTTTCAGCAAGCGGGCCGAGAATGCCGAGGGCTTTTTCATATTGCTGATCGTAACGGTGCAGGTTCAGAGCGAGATAGAAGCGCGCGATGTTTGAAGTGAGAACGCCCTGGGCCATGGCGTGTTCGAGCAGGCGCACGCCGTCTTGCTTTGAGCCGCCGGGGATGCCCATAAAAAAACGCATGATCCTGGCGAGTGAGCTCAGAGTGTCTACGTAATAGTTATAAAGTCCCAAACCCAGGTCGGCATCGACGAGATCCGTATCCAGAGTCTTGGCTCGGAGGAAATGCTCGCGCCCACGCACTCCGGAGCGGGCCGTGTTACGATTTTCGCCGCGCAATGCGTAAAGCCTTGCGAAAGCGGCTTCTGCCATACCGGCATAGAATTGCATTTCCGCGGTTTCACCCTGCTTGTTCTGCGCTTCCGCAAGCGACAAAGCCTTGGCGGCCAATTCAAAATAGTGCCTATCTGACTCGAGCTTAGGCCGCCGCCGGGCATCGCTCATTCCATATTTGAAATCGGCAGAAGTACACCACATCCGCCACCATAATGCTTCCGTTTCCAGCAAATATCCGAGAGGATGATTGGGCCGTTCCTGTTCCATGTACTGCGCGGCTTCGACGGCTCCCTGGAGGTCGAAGGAATAAATCTTGTCGAGGATGGTAGCCGTCTCCGGCGGCAGAGTGAGACTCGAAGCGCGCGCGGAAGAGGAAATTGGCGCCAGTAACAGCAGGCAAGCCATGCCGAAGCGCCGGGCCGTCTGCAATAAATTCATCGTCCCCGTCCGAGAAAGAGAATTGCGCCGGTTCAAGCTCTGCGCCGGAAGAGTTTAAGCTGTTCAAGTAGAGTTGCAAACCGAAATGGTTTTTGCGTGTAAGGAATCGGGTTAGGTAGCGCGCCGCGCTTTTGTTATTCTCGGCGGACCCGTGAAAGCAGATAACAATACGGCAAGCCCCGGCCTGGAACGCAGTTTGGGACTGAAAGAAGCCGTTGCCCTGAACATGATCGAGATTGTGGGGATCGGACCGTTCGTGGTCAGTTCCCTGGTGATTCGGGCAATGGGCGGGCCGCAGGCGCTGATTGCCTGGCTGCTGGGAGCGGTCCTGGCTACCCTGGATGCTTTCGTATGGTCCGAACTTGGCGCGGCAATGCCAAAGGCGGGCGGAACTTATGTGTTCCTGCGGGAGGCATATGGGCCGCAGCGCTGGGGTCGGCTCATGTCATTCCTGTTTGTGTGGCAAACATTCCTACACGTGCCACTTTCCGTCGCGTCGGCGTCGATCGGATTCGCGAACTACGCGGAGTATCTTCATCCATTGACGACGGCCGAGCATAAAGCAATTTCAGGCGGACTGGTCCTTTTCCTGGTTGTTTTACTTTACCGGCGCATTGGAACGATCGGGAAAATCTCCGTTCTCCTGTGGATCGGGGTCATCGGAACGATGCTTTGGCTAATCTGGGGAGGAGCCACGCATTTCAACTCCAGCATCGCGTTTGATTTTCCTCGTGGCGCCTTCAATTTGTCGTGGGTATGGTTCGCGGGCCTCGGGTCCGCGATGGTAAGCACGATCTACAGCTATTGGGGCTACTACAACATTTGCCATCTCGGCGGCGAGATCAAGGACCCCGAAAAAAATATTCCACGCGGGATTTTTCTTTCGGTGCTGGGGATCGCCATCCTTTATCTGGCAATGCAAACGAGCATCCTCGGCGTGGTGCCGTGGCGCGAGGCACAGGACTCCAGGTTCCTGGCCAGTCTATTTGTCGAAAGGCTTTACGGAGCTACAGCCGCCAAGATTGCGACGGGCATGATCTTGTGGGTGGCGCTTGCTTCCGTTTTCTCGGTTTTGCTGGGTGCTTCACGAGTCCCCTATTCGGCTGCCTTGGACAACAACTTTTTCCCTGTCTTTGCTCGCGTACACCCCACGAAGCACTTTCCCCACGTTTCTCTTTTGGTTCTGGGAGGATTGGCATTCTTGTTTAGTGTGAAGTTGAATTTGCAGACAACTATCGTGGGAATTCTGGCGGTACGACTGATTGTCCAGTTTATCGGTCAAGCGGCTGGAGTGATGTTGCTGCGGAGCAGGTGGGGTCCGGAACGTTTTCCGTTCAAGATGTGGCTTTATCCGGTGCCCGCAGTATTGACGATGATCGGCTGGTTCTGGCTTTTTTGGAGAACCGGTCCGGTGCGAAAATGGGGCTTGCTTCAGATAGCACTCGGCGTGGTTGCGTTTCTGGTCTGGTCCTGGGACAGAAAGCAGTGGCCGTTTGGGAAGGTAGTGACAGGCGACCATAACTGGCGAATCACGAAAAGCTTCAGATAGAAGCGGGAGATCCCGCGGTAGCGAAATGCGTTTTTCGGAGAACTCAGTGAAGAGACGAATGTACGGTGTCGTAGTCGGGTTGGTATGTCTATTCGGTACGCGGAGTTACGCCCAATTTCCTCCGGCGCCGGGTACGGGCCCAGGTTTGCCGGAAACCGTCGAGGCGATCGAGAAGGCTCGCGTCACCACACGCATCCTCTACGTGACAGCTCATCCGGACGACGAGAGCGGCGCTGTGCTCACTTACCTTGCCCGCGGGCTTCATGCTGATGTCGCTCTGCTTTCCCTCACGCGCGGCGAGGGCGGACAGAACGACCTTGGGCCCGAACAAGCGCCACAACTCGGATTGATCCGCACACAGGAATTGCTGGCGGCTACACGCGGCTACGGCGTGCGGCTCTACTTCACGCGAGCCAAAGATTTTGGCTTCTCGAAAACGCCGGAGGAAACGGAACGGGTCTGGGGCGATCAGGTCGTCGAAGATATGGTCCGCGTGATCCGCAGCTTCCGCCCCACTGTTGTAATTAACGGCTGGGGCGGCGTGCACGGAGGCCACGGCCATCATCAAGCCGCAGGATTGCTCACGCCCAAGGCCGTACAGCTCGCGGCCGACGCTTCTTTCAAGCTGCACGGCTCTCCCCAGGAAGATCCGGACTCGGCACCATGGGGCGACCGCAAGCCGGTGGTTGTCCTGGACCTCGACCGCAGCGAATCCCCCAAGGGTTACATGCTCCCCCTCGATGACATTTCGTCACTCTATGGGAAATCCTGGCGTGAAATCGGGCTCGACGCGTTCGCCAATCATCGCACGCAAGGGATCACCGGATTTTTGGGCTCGCCGTTTCTGCGGCGCGCCGTCGCCCTCCAGCGCGAGGACGGCGGTCAACTCGATCCCGCACTTTTGGCTCAGCCGCTCGGCCCCTTGGACGAGGACTACGAGATTGGCAACATGGGCGTGGACCCGCTCATGCGAACCGTGGATGCCGCGCTGGTGGCGGCTCGCGACGCGGCTCTGCGGCTGGATTGGAAAGCGGCCGCCGATTCCCTCGTTGCCGCGGGCAGAAAAATCAATGAAGTGCCCATGCCTTCGAATTCGAACCGAGTTCCAGCTCCCGTCGCGTCCCTCGCGCGAAGCCTGAAGCGGAAACGAGAAAAGATAGATGCAGCGTTAGCTCTCGCCACAGGGCTGCGATTGGACGCGCTCGCCGATCGCAGCGAACTTGTCTCTGGCGAAACGTTCACGGTCCGCGTTGATACTCATCGTCGCGGTGAAATCACGGGAGACTTCAAGAAGCCCGCGCTAATGCTTCCTTCCGATTGGAGTGTCACGAATGAAGAGCCCCAAACCGGCGGAGCCATTCGTTTTACAGTTTCTGCCGGGCCGAATCCTCTGCGCACACCGCCTCCCGCTGCGGCGTTACTGGCGGAACTTCCACCGCTCGTGATCGCCAGCCAGGAAGTTGTGGTCGATGGCTATACGTTCGCGGTCACCGTACCGGCTGTACGACTCCGCGCGACTTCGACTCGCGCGGATCGCGTGCCCTTGCGAATCGTTCCGGCTTATACGCTGGCGGTCGAGCCCAAGCAAGCAATCGAAATCGCAGCCAAGCGGAGCAAACCGTTCGATGTATTGCTGCGCATGCATTCCTACGCAACACAACCGACAGAAGTTCGTGCGGGTCTGACTGCGCCGCGCGGATGGAAAGCAGGCGCGGCCGTGCCCCTGAAATTTGATGGCGCGGGCGACCACTATGCCCGGCTTACAGTGACTCCGCCACAACGGGTCGCAAAGGGGAACTTCAAGATTGCGGCGTACGTAGAACGTCCGGCCAACCGCGCGCGCGGCGAAAAAGCGGAGAAATTCACTACTTCCCTGGAACCACTGCCGACGCTGCCGACACAGCTTTGGAGCGAGCCGGCCCTCTGCGCCGTGCACGTGTTTGACGTGATTGTTCCGGAGAACCTCCGCGTCGGCTACGTCACGGCGGAAAGCGAACCTGTGCCCGAAGCGCTGCAGCGTCTGGGCATTCACGTGGAAATGCTGGACGCCGTGGCCCTAGCGTTCCGCGACTTATCCCCCTTCAACGCGATCGTGATCGGCGTGCGCGCCTACGAACTTCGGCCCGAATTGGCGGGGGCAAACCAGCGGCTGCTGGATTACGTTTCCAGGGGCGGAACGCTCGTGGTGCAATACCAGAGGGAGTTCGCGTGGGACAAATTTCAGTACGCGCCGTATCCTGCTTTGATCTCACCGCCGCTTCCGCCTGCAAAAGAAGGAACGCCCCCAGTCGTTCGCCCCTTGCCGCGCATCACGGATGAGAATTCCCCCGTGAAATTCCTGAAACCGAATGATCCGCTCCTTAGTCAGCCGAACAAGATTACCCAGGACGACTTCAAAGGGTGGACGCAGGAGCGCGGCCTTTACTTCTGGACCGAATTCGACTCCAAGTACACGCCGCTCCTCGGCATGCACGATCCCGGCGAGCCGGAACTCAATGGCGGGCTTGTCTACACGCACATCGGCAAGGGCGCCTACATCTACACGGGACTCGCCTTCTTCCGTCAATTGCCGGAAGGCGTTCCTGGTGCTTACCGGCTATTCGTCAATTTACTAAGCGCGTCGCGGAGTCACTGAATCTATCCGCAGCGCAAACTTGCCAATGAAAATGTGAACATCGAGTGCCTGGAGAAGGTAAACCAACCGGGCACAATGCTGCTGCGCACAATTCCCCGTGCTATTCTCTTGAACCGAGGAGTGCAACGCGAATGTGGAACCATCCTGGAATTTGCTTTGCGCGCGGTGCGACGCACAAGATACTTCTATTGTTGCTGGTTTCCGCTCTGTCTCTGGCCAGCGTTTCTCCCGCTGCGGCGCAAAAAGAAAAGAAAAAAAAGACAGACGCTTCTTCATCCTCAGACACCTCCAAGCCGCTGATTTCGTTGACTGACGAGCAGCAGATTGATTACATGCTGTCGGATATGCTAGGAGCCTGGCAGCTCGGCGACATTGAAAAACTCCACAAGGATTATGCCGACGACGTGGCGATGGTGAACGGCTCGTGGGCGCCGCCGATTTTCGGCTGGACCAACTACCTGGCGATTTACCAGCAGCAACGCGCGCGGATGACGCAAGTCCGCATGGATCGCTTTAACACCTATATCAAAGTGAACGGTGCCGTGGGTTGGGCATGCTACCAGTGGGACTTCCAGGCGGTCGTCGACGGCCAGCAGGCGCAATCCCAGGGGCATACGACTGTCGTGTTAGAAAAGCGCGAGAACCATTGGGTCATCGTGCTAAATCACACTTCGGCGGCCCCGAAGCCCCAGCAACCCGCCCCGGCGAGCACACCTTCAGAGCAACAGCAACCTGCAAAGCCGGCGCCCCGCTGAAGTTGGCTGGCGCAGCAAGAAAACCTAAAGAGCTAAAGAAGGCCCTTCAGCCCTTCCTTTAGCCACATGCCGGCAATCAGCAGCAGCAGAACGCCTGCCAGAATGCCCGTTCCCATGATGGGCCGGGAAAGCGCATTGATCTTCGCTACTAGTTCGCGCTGCTCCTGGGCCATATGTTCTTCAGCCGCATCGAGAAAGATTTGATCGTCTTCGTGGCTTGAGAGGAGACTCCGCCGGAACAACAGACCGAGGAATACAGCGGTAGCAACTCCCCAGGCAATCAGCAGATAGAGCAGCGGCCCAGAAAGGAATTGTGATTCCATGGTGACCTCCCATTGGGACCGATCCGCAGTGCCGGCCGGGGCCGGCAAGGGGTTTGTAGGGATTTCCAACGCGGAGTATAACACTCTAAATTTAAAATTCTAGTGGTGAGCATCATAAAGATTGATACCAAGTCCTGCCTCTAACCAGGCTGGGACCTGGCCACGAAGTACCGCTAGTTACGGGCCAAAATCAACAAACTAAAGCAACTTACTAACCGGTCGCACCTTCACCCTCTGGCATGAGCGGCGTGCTGGTAGCGTAAGGGGACTTGCATGGTTTGCGGCGTACACTCCCATGAAGGTTCTGGCATCGCGTTGACAAAGGGAGACCTGCCGGGCAGAATGAACAAGCCTCATTGCAAGCGGCTCCGGCAACACTGGAACTTGCTTTCTCACACTCGTGCCCGAGTGGCGGAACTGGCAGACGCGCTGCGTTCAGGTCGCAGTGATCGCAAGGTCGTGGAGGTTCGAGTCCTCTCTCGGGCACCAATTCCTCCAACGAACGAGACTCCCTATCCATCGGCAAGCCAAAAACCATCGTTAACCATGTTCTCCCACGCGAACCTAGAACCGCGTGTGGCTTGCAATCTTCCTCTTGCACTTCTACAAGAGGAGGAGTACGTTTCCTGTAGAAGCTATAGGGGAGCACAATGCCGGACCCTCGAATAGACCTTCCGCAAGGCACCCTGGACCTACTGATCCTCCGCACCCTCGCTCTTGAGCCGCAGCACGGCTGGGCCATCTCGGAGCGCATTCATCAGGTCTCCAGCCAGGCTCTTTTTGTACAGCAAGGCTCCCTCTATCCCGCGCTGCATCGCCTGGAGCGCAAGGGCTGGATCAAAGCCCGATGGGGCGCGTCGGAAAACAATCGCCGCGCCAAGTTTTATGAGCTGACGCGGCTCGGGCACAAGCAGTTGGAACGCGAAGAAAGTGCCTGGCGCAAACTCGCTGCCGCGGTTGCGCAAATCCTGGAAACAACATAGGAGAGGCCCATGTTGAACGATCTGCTGTTGCGCTTGCGCTCCCTCTTTCGCCGGAAAAATGTGGAAGCCGAGCTTGACGACGAACTGCGCTTCCACTTCGAGCAACAGGACGCCAAGTTCATCCAGTCCGGCCTGCCGCCTCAGGAAGCCAAACGCCGCGCGCGCCTCGAATTCGGCGGAATGGAACAGCTCAAAGAGGAGCATCGCGATGCCCGCGGCGTGAATTTCATCGAAACTGTGCTTCAGGATATTCGCTACGGCTTGCGCATGTTGCGACAGAACCCAGGGTTTACAGTGGCGGCTGTGCTGGCGATTGCTCTAGGCGTGGGAATAAACGTTGGAATCTTTTCGGTGCTAAACGGCGCCGCGTTGCGTTTACTTCCGATCCCTCGTGCGGAACAGTTGGTCAGCGTGAGCCAGATCTTTCATCGGCGGACAGTTCGCAACACTCACGGCGAAACGAGCATGTTCTCGTACTCGGAATATCTTGACTACAGCGAACACAATCACGTCTTCTCGGGACTTCTAGCCTATGAGCCCTTCCTCGAAGGAACCCTTGCTGGCATCAAAATGCAGCAGCTTTTGGGGACGGCAACTTCATGCAACTATTTCGAGGTTTTGAACGAGCATCCTGCACAGGGCCGTGGCTTTGTCGATTCTGATTGCGCTGCTTCGGGTGAAAATGCCGTCGTCGTGGTCAGCGACCAATTGTGGCGGGACACGTTTGGAGGTGACCCAACACTCGTAGGCAAAAAAATCACTTTGAATCGCATGGCATTCACCGTGATTGGCGTGGCTCCTCCGGGATTCACGGGCACAGAGCCGATGCCAAGCGCATTCTGGGTGCCCATAACCATTCAAAAAGTTCTCGACGCAGGACGCGATCGCCTGGGGGATGACAATATGAGTTGGCTGGCCTTGCTCGGCCGCGTACGGCCAGGCGTTACGATGGAGCAAGTACGCGCGGACCTTGGTGTTATCGCCGGACGCATCGACCAACTGAATCTTGGCCGCACTACTTCGTTGGCGATCTCGACAGCTACATTTTTCGGCCGACCAGAAGAGCGGGAAAGCCTCATCCCAGTGGCTTTCGTAATTCTCGCCGCTTTTGGACTCGTGCTGCTGATTGCGTGTGCGAACGTAGCCAATCTTCTGCTTGCACGCGCTTCCGCGCGCCAAAAGGAAATCGCGCTGCGGCTATCCATCGGCGCGAGCCGGTGGCGTCTCGTGCGGCAATTGTTGACAGAGAGTCTCCTGCTTTCCATGCTCGGAGGAGCGTTGGGATCGCTGTTCGCGTTCTGGTCGTTCGCGAGCATCACGCAATTTGTTACTTCTCACCTGCCGCATATGTTTTCTACTCTCGCGGTGAATGTTGCGCCCGACTTTCGTGTGCTCGGTTACGCGCTGGCACTGACTCTTGTAACTGGAATCCTGTTCGGTTTGATCCCCGCTTTGCAGAGCTCGCGACTCGACCTCAACACCGCCTTGAAAGAAGACGGTGCGAAGTCCGGCCCCGGCAAAAAGAGCGGTCGGTTTTTGCGCAACACTTTGGTCGGCGCTCAGATCGCCGTGTGCATGATCCTGTTGTTGGCGGCTGGACTGCTGCTACGCGGGCTTTACTACGCCCAGACGGTCGATCCCGGTTTTGAGATGAAGGACGTTGCGGCGGCGTTTCTCTATCCCAAAGCGCAGGGTTACGATGAAACCAGAGCGACGGCATTTATGGGCCGCTTGCGAGAGCGCCTCGCGGGCCTTCCTGGCGTAAGCGAAATTGCGCAAGCGGAGTGCGCGCCGCTGAGCCACGACTTTAGCGCCGGCTATATGACGGTTCCTGGCCGACTCGACAAAGTCCTGATCGAATACAACCACATCACGCCAGACTATTTTTCTGTGGTCGGCATTCCGATCGTGCGAGGCAGGGACTTTGGACCAGACGAGACAGAGGACGCCCCAGGAATAATCGTCACCGAATCCACAGCACGACGCCTTTGGCCCGGCGCAGATCCTCTCGGAAAAACACTGCGCCAAGATACTGGGCGCGAATACTCAGTTATTGGCGTGGCGAAGGACGCACAAGTTTCGCATCTGGGCGACGTCAACGCGCCGTACCTCTATTTTCCGGCCGGGCCACAAGACAACATGCGCACTTATGTGCTGGTGCGTTTCGCCGGAAGCTTCACGCCGGTCGACAAAGCCATTCGCGAGGCCGTGCGGTTGCTCGATCCCGATATGCCCGTCGATGTGGTTAGACTCGAAGACTACCTCGAAGTTTGGCGCTCGCCCTCGCGCATTGTAGCGGCGCTCTCCGGTGCGCTAGGCGTTTTAGCAGTGCTGCTTGCTTCGATCGGCGTATATGGAATGGTGTCCTAC
Organism: Acidobacteriota bacterium; assembly: GCA_003225315.1. Lineage (GTDB taxonomy): Bacteria > Acidobacteriota > Terriglobia > Acidiferrales > UBA7541 > Acidiferrum. Next base: position 89,279 of record QHZD01000024.1, on the reverse strand, counting down.
AATGTAAGCCGCTGCGTGCGCGAGATCGGCATCCGCATGGCCCTTGGAGCTGACCGCACCGAAGTAATGAAACTTGTCATTGAGCAAGCCATGCGGCCGGTACTGATCGGTGGGCTTGCGGGCCTGGCCGCGTGTGCTGCTGTGTCCCATGTGCTTTCCAGCATGCTTTTTGGTCTCAGTGCGCATGATCCCCTGGCTTTCATTTCTGTTCCTTTACTGCTGTTGGTTATTGCCCTGGCCGCAAGTTACGTCCCTGCCCGCCGTGCGATGCGCGTCGATCCTATAGTCGCGCTGCGCTACGAATAAGCCGTGGCTCAGTGAAACCGGCATACGAACCCTGAAAGCATCACCAGACGTCCCTCACGCTGATACATTGGAGCACGCGACCGCGTATTTCCCTGATGTATGCTCAGGAAGCAGCAAAGAATGACCGAGGTGCACGAATGCTTTTGCACTTGACCGCGCTGAGCTTTCCGGACTGGCAGCCGCACTTCTCCTTTCTCGACACACCGCACGCCAACGAAATGATCGCCTTACGCTGGTTGCATCTCGTCTTCGGCATTATTTGGATCGGCTTGCTCTACTTTTTCAATCTGGTCCTGACGCCCGCGATGAAGCAATGCGATCCCAAGCTCCGCGTCAAGATTTATCCCGAGCTGATGCCCGGCGCCATGGCGTGGTTCCGCTGGTCCGCGCTGGTTACCGTGTTTGTTGGGATGCGCTATTACGCCATTCATCTGGCGTCTGACGCGAAACTCGCGGGCAACCCTGCCCTCGTCGGCAAGTGGTTTGGCTGGTGGTTTCTCGTCTGGCTCGTGGCATATGTTTTCATTTACGCGCTGCAGCTTCCCGCTAAAGGAATCTTGAATAGTGTCTGGATTCGGGCAGTGGGAATTGCCTTGGTCGTGGTCGCAGCGTCCTGGCTAATTCTCGCGTTGAATGGAGGCCCCAACGTTTCCAATCCGCACCTCGCCATCAGCGTTGGAGGCGGACTCGGCTTGATCATGCTGCTGAACACTTGGGGCATAGTCTGGCGCGTCCAGAAGCGCCTGATCGCGTGGTCGCGCGCGAGCGCAGAGCAGGGCATCCCCATGCCGCCGGAAGCCGAACGTTTAATGCGTTGGAACTATCTCACCGCGCGAACCTCGTTCTGGCTGTCCTTTCTTATGTTGTTTTTCATGGCCGCGGCCAGCCACTATCCGTTCTTGAGCACCGTCGCGCGATGAATTCCTGAATCATTAATCGGGGCTTTGACGTCCGGCGTAGGAACAAGCAAATGAAAAGGGAGGCGGGCCAGGTCGTCCCGCCTCCCTTTTATCCCCTCTCGGGGAATCCGGCCAGTCTGACGGAGGGCGACTAGCCGGTCGTGTGTTGGCCTGCCTATATAATCCCCAGCGCGCGAAAAAAGTTCCTGTGAAACCCCAAAAAATTGACTAGAATCTCTGTGAAAATCGTCGCCCGCCGTTTAGGGCGAATGCCAAATGCCACGTCCCTCACAGTTGAGCCCCGATAACATACTGCGTTTTCTGCAAGTTAGAAGCGCCCCCGCTTCCACCGCCGAGATCTCTCAGGGACTCCATCTGAGAAAGTCCGACAATCGCTCCTTGTTCAAAATGCTTTCCAAGCTCAAAAAGCGCCGCGCCATCGAAGAATTGCCGGGGGGGCGTTACCGCCTTCCGAGCCGCAAGTCCGAACGCAGCGCGCCTATCCAAAAACCTCCGCAAAACGTCCCTCGCCACATCCAAACGCTCGCGAGTCACGATGAAATCACAGGCCGCCTCGTTCTTCACCACGACGGATACGGCTTCGTCGTGCCCGATTCCCCCATGCCCCAGCTCGACGGCGATGTCTTCATCCCCCGCGACGCCATTCAAGACGCCATGCACGGCGATCACGTTCTCGCAAAGATCCAACGCCTGGGCGGCGTCACCGGCGCGCAGCGCGCCGAAGGCCGCATCATTCGAGTGCTCGACCGCGCGCACCCCACCGTTGTCGGTCTGTTTCGCTACGGCTCCCAGCGGAATGTCGTCCTGCCTTACGACGTTCGCATCCAGCACGAAATTGAAATCCCGCGCGGCAACGAGCTCACTCCGGGTCTCTGGAAAAAACTCGGCTTCAGCGGCGCCGATGAAACCAGTATCCGCTCGCGCCGCATCCCGCGCCTCGGTGAACTCGACGGCGCTGTCGTCAACGTGGAGCTGCTCCGTTATCCGCACGGAGGCGCATCGCCGACCGGCCGCGTCATCGAAATTCTCGGCCGTCCCGGCGATCTCGGCGTCGACACCGAGATCATCATCCGCAAGCATCATCTGCCGCATGTCTTCGCCGCCGAGGTTCTTGACGAAGCCGAGCGCGGCGCGAAGCCCGTCGGCGAATCCGAGCGCGCCGGCCACGAAGACTTCCGTCACTTGCCCATCGTCACCATCGATGGCGAAACCGCGCGCGATTTCGACGACGCCGTCTATGTCGAGCATCGCGCCGACAGCGGCTGGCACTTGCAAGTTCACATCGCCGACGTCGGGCACTATGTTCGAACCGCCACGCCTCTCGACCAGGAAGCGCGTCTCCGCGGCACATCCGTTTACTTTCCCGACCGCGCTGTCCCCATGCTTCCGGAGGCTCTTTCGAACGGCATGTGCTCGCTCAAGCCCCGTGAAGATCGCCTGGTCATGAGCGCGTTGATGGAATTCGACGCCGCCGGCCACATGAAATCCTCGCGCATGACTTCCGGCGTCATTCGCTCCGCCGAGCGCATGACCTACACCAACGTCAACAAAGTCCTCGAAGGCGACCCGGAGATGTCCAAGCGTTACGCCTCGCTCGCTCCTCGCTTCCGCGATATGAAGGAGCTGGCTCTGCTTCTCAACGCCCGCCGCAATGAACGCGGCTCCATTGACTTCGATCTTCCCGAGCCGGTCATCGAATTCGACGAAGAGCAGCGCATGACCAACATCACGCGCAGCGAGCGCAACATCGCTCACCGCCTCATTGAAGAGTTCATGCTCGCCGCCAATCGCGCCGTCGCCGCGTATCTTCTTCGCCGCGGCATCGAGTCGCTCCATCGCGTTCATGAGAAGCCCGACGCCCGCAAAGTTCTTGAGTTTGAAGAGCTGGCCCGCGCCTTCGGTTACTCTCTCGGCGTCGAAGACTTGCACCAGCGCGAAGTCGCCGTTCGCCACGGCCGCGTCTCCGCCCCTGCAAAAGCCGGCCGCCCGGACTCCTACGGCCACGGCCGCGAGCGCGGCATGAAGGTGGCGCTCCCGGCCGGCGACCTGCGCATCACGCCGCAGCACTATCAGCGCCTGATCAAAAAGGTGGTCGGCAAACCGGAAGAGCGCATCGTCTCCTACCTTATGCTGCGTTCCCTCAAGCAGGCTCGCTACGCCGCCGAGCCTCTCGGCCATTTTGCTCTCGGCTTCGACGAGTACACCCATTTCACTTCGCCCATCCGTCGTTATCCCGACCTCATCGTTCATCGCATTCTGAAATGGGCGCTCGAGCATCACAACGGTGCTCCTCCAACATCGCAGATGCACTCCGCCGCGCCGCGAGGCGCTGAAGCTGTCCTCTATTCGCACAAGAACCTTGAAGAAATCGCCGCGGAAACCTCCGAAGCCGAGCGCCGCGCCAATGGCGCCGAACGCGAACTCATGGACTGGAAAACCGCTCAATTCATGGAGGAACATCTCGGCGCGGAATACGACGGCCTGATCATTTCCGTTCAGAAATACGGCTGCTTCATCGAACTGTTCGAAGTCTTCGTCGAAGGCCTTCTTCCCATCGGCGCGCTCGAAGAATTCGCCGGCTCACGCTGCGTGCTTCGCGAACGCGATCACGCCATCGTTGCCCTGGCGAGTGGCGGCAGTCGTGGCCCTGGCAGCGGTCGCGGCGCCCGCGGCTCTCGCCTCGTTACTAGCCACGGTACAACCACTTCGGCTCCCGGCCGGGGGGCAAAGTCCCGCCAGCTAGAATGGCACCTCGGCGACAAAGTCCGCGTCCGCGCCGAACGCATCGACCCCATGCGCAAACGCGTCGAATTCGCCCTCGTAGCTTCTGTGTAGCGGCGAGTTAATCTCGCCATCCGTCCCGCTGCCATCCCGAGCGAAGCCGAGGGATCGTGGCTGGATCGAGCCCCAAATCAGGTCGATGAAAACACCTCAGACCTACGCCGTCAACGATACATCGTGGAACGCTCTGAAAGTGTCGCGCCGCTGGGATCCCCGTTCAGACTCGGGAAGGTCGCCGCCCGCCTAGACTGTCATCCCGAGCGGAGTGGCCGGTTTTTTCCTGCGCTTGGTTTGTAAGCGCCGGCCACGTAGTCGAGGGATCGTGGCTGGATCGCGCCCTAAATCAGGCCGACGAAAACACCTCAGACGCATGCCCTCAACGGCATATCGTGGGACGCTGTGAGAGAATCGCGCCCAAGAATGGTCTACCACGTCTACATTCTTGCGAACGCATCCGGAGTCCTTTACACCGGGGTTACAAACCGTCTGGAGCGCCGCGTGGCCCATCACAAGCAAAAACTCTGTCCCGGCTTCACCAGCAAATACGATGTAGTCCGCCTGGTCTACTTCGAGCCTTTCGGCGAGGTGCGGAACGCTATAAGCAGAGAGAAACAAGTCAAGGGCTGGCGCCGGGAGAAAAAGCTTGCGCTCATTCGTAGTATGAATCCGAAGTTCCGTGACTTAAGCGAAGACTTTCCCCGATGACCTCCTGTCATCCCGGGCCTCCTCGGTGTCATCCCGAGCGAAGTCGAGGGATCATGGCTGGACTCAAACACGGGCACCCTCGCTGGAAACATCTCTCTCGTATCCTCATTGACTGTTTCGCTCCTGCTGTCATCCCGAGCGAAGTCGAGGGATCGTGGCTGGACCGAAACATTGGCATGCTCGGCGGAAACATCCCATCATCTGCCACCTTCAGCAGGCCAGGCTCGTCGTCCTCGTCGTCGCCATCGGCCACCGCAGCATCATCTACGACGACTAGTAGCCAATGTCATCCCGCCCTAGCCTATTGTTATTCAACAACCTGATACTCGCTCTGAACCAAGCCGCTCGGATAATGCCTCGTCGCGACGTGGCGAAGCCGAATGTCGCGCGGCAGACTGTCGAACAGAGGAATTCCCTCTCCAATGAGCACGGGCACGCGCGTGATAATGAGCCGTTGAATGGCCCCCTCGCGCAGAAACCGCTGAATCGTGATTCCCCCGTCGATGTACAGGTGCTTGATCCCGTGGGCAGCGAGCTGCGAGACGATCTCCGCTGGCGGCCCGGCCATTTGTTCCACAACGCCTCCGTGCACTGCGGACAAATCGAGTGGGCGGCTGCTCAGCACAACGACTCGCTTGTCGCCGTAGGGCCAGGCCTCAAAAGCCAGAACCGTCTCGAAGGTCTTGCGGCCGATCACAATCGCGTCGACGCTGGCAATAAACTCGTTGTAGCCGTGGGGCTCGCCTCCACCCTCCGGAAGAAAGTCGAGATCGCCGTTCGGCCGCGCAATGAACCCGTCAACACTGGTGCCGATAAAGACCGATGCCGTCATCGTGCGCTCCTCGCCGCTAGCTGCCTAACTATAGATTCAAACCCTTTCTCGCGCATCCACTGTAGGGGCGAGTTTCGCGTTGTTTGTGTCCCGGTTCTGACCGGAAAGCTCGCCGTCTTTCCTCCCCATAGGGGCACGATACATCGTGCCCTCTCTGTCTCGGCTTTCTCCCGCCCACGCACTCGTCATCTACGCCGAGAAGCCGCATCCCTAGCGGGCCTGATGCAGTTACTCTTTTCTAAAAAATATGATACGTTGGTAGTAGTCGGTGGAAGCCGATTGTAGGACTTCTGGTTGATAGCCGGAAGAGCTTCAAAAATTTAGCTGCGCTTGACGGCGCAAAGAAAAGAGGATTTGTGACGAATCCTTCGAAAGTCGAAAAGATTCAAACCCATTTTCAGGCCCTCTCCTCTGCGGCAACTTCCCTCAATACCGCTTCCGATGAACTCACCAAAGTTGTTGGTGTCCTTGACGAGGCTCTGAGAAAACTGAATGTAGGCTTGCCCGTTTGGGTTACTGTCTCTCGTTGGGAAGATGAACTGCGTCGCGGACAGGATGAGATAGGTTATTGCAAGGTCAACGGCAAATGGGGCATCGCTTTATGTCGCAGTTGGAATGACGATGCTGGAGGAGAGGACACGATAGAAGGTCTGTGGCATTTTAACGATGCTCCGAGAGAAGTACGACTTGCCGGTGTAGACAAGCTTCCAGAAGTGATTGAAGCCCTAAGCAAGGAAGCGATTGAAACCACAAAGAAAGTTCAGGAAAAGACGAAGGAAGTCCGCGAACTTGCTAGTGTCATTGAAAAAATAACACATCAACCCAGTCGCACAGAGCGGTCTAAGAACGCAAACAAGGTTGTCACTGTCGGACTTTCTTCGGAGCAACTCGCAGCCATATTGGCAGCGGTGCAGCAACAGCAGAAATTCCTTGGCGAACTTGTTGCGCAGGCGAGTCGTTGGGAGCTTGGGAGCGATGACCTATGGATTTATTTTCCTGCCGACAAGCGTCAGTTCGCGGAGTTACTCGAAGGACGGGAATCACTATCAAAGGTTAACGCCGTAGCGAACCACGTTCTGGGATATCCGGTGCGGGTCGTAGTGAAAATGGAGCCCCGGGCCATTACAAACTCTGCGGCCAGCACTGGCAAGGGGAGCAAGTGACATGCTCAACCCCGAAGGCGTTCGCCAATTTAGCCTTACTGTGTTGGAACTCGAAGGCGTAGCCCTCAACATTCTGTTATTCATGCGTCTCTGTCGCGGTGAGATCAGGTCAATCTTCGGATCGTCTCGGCGCAAGAAGCCAAAGTGACTGGCATGTGGCTGAGTTGAAGAAGTTGGTCTTGCTCCAGACCGCTTTAAGATTTTCCGCTCCCGCGCCGCATCCCCATTCCTGAATTTCAACTTTCACTCTTTTAACATGCAATCATTCCAACATCTTACAACTCCATTCGAATGATACCCAGAAAATAACTTGACACACAGACTAGTTTATGCTACTCTGACTTGTGTATACTTGCTCTGAGCCCCGATCGAAGATTCCGACCTTGTCGGAAAGAGTCAACCCAACGCTCTCTCATCCCGTCACTCTTCTACATCCCGTTTTCCGTACGCTCTTCCAGGTTCCGTATCCGGCTAAGTCCTGCATTTGCCACTCTTACGAAAACTGCCGGGCGTGGGGGGTATTCTTCCCATTTTGGAAAAGTTTGCGCGGTCGCGCCGGCGAGGACTCGTATTTCATTCAAGCTCTTTCTTTTCACATTCTTGCGCACTCTTTTGCACGCAGCAAAATTCAACTCTTTTCTTTTCAAGCGATTGCGCACTCTTTGTCCAAAAACACCCGGGGTGGGGGTATGCCTCTCTTCCCAAGTCAGTCACTTCTGCTATTCTGGAAGGCCAAGAATGATCGCTAGCTCCTTACTGCTGCCACTGAACGCCACACGAAAGAGGAAATTCACGCCTTGAGCCAAGCAACCGTCAGCGCCAGCGTCGCCAAGCGCGTCCACAACTTCAACGCAGGTCCGGGAGCGCTTCCTCTTCCGGTCCTCGAACGCATCCGCGAAGAGCTTCTCGACTGGCGCGGCAGTGGCATGTCCGTCATGGAGATGAGCCACCGCTCTCCCGAATTTGAGAGCATCAACGCCGCGGCGGAACAAAAGCTCCGCACTCTCCTCGGAATCTCAGACGACTACGCGGTCATCTTCGTCCAGGGCGGCGGAAGCATGCAGTTCACCATGGCCCCGATGAATCTCGCTCTTCCCGGAAAGCCCGTTGACGTTCTCCATACCGGCACCTGGACCGCCAAGGCCATCGGTGAATTGAAAAAAGGTTTTCCCCACAATATAGCGGCCTCCACCGAATCGGAAAAGTTCGCGCGCCTTCCCCGCCGAGACGAAATCAAATTTTCGCCCGACGCTTCCTACGTCCATCTCTGCACCAACAACACCATCGAAGGCACGCAATGGACCGCGCTTCCGGAAACCGGTGCTGTGCCGGTCGTCGCGGACATGTCCTCGGACATCGCCTCGCGCCCCGTCGACGTGAAAAAGTACGGCGTCATTTTTGCCGGCGCGCAGAAAAACCTCGGCCCCTCCGGCGTCACTGTTGTTATCATTCGCAAGGATCTTGCCGAGCGCGCGGACAAAAACCTTCCCACGCTTCTGCAATACCGCACGCACATAAAGGAAAAGTCTCTCTATCACACGCCGCCCACTTTCGCGGTCTACATCGTCGGCCTGGTCCTCGAATGGATCGAATCCGAAGGCGGAATTCCGGGAATGGTGAAGCGAAATGAGTCCAAAGTCGCTTTGCTCTACGACACTATCGAGTCGAGCGGTGGCTTCTACTCCTGCCCCGTCGAAGAATCCTCGCGCTCAAAAATGAATGTAGTCTTCCGCGTGGCAAAAGGTGACGAAGCCGTTGAAAAAAAGTTCGCCAATGAAGCCGCCGCTGCTGGCCTCGTCGGCACTCCCGGCCACCGCTCCGTCGGAGGCATGCGCGTCTCACTGTACAATGCCGTCGAGCTCGCCGCCGTCGAAGCCCTCACCGGCTTCATGCGCGAATTCCAGCGTACCCACGGCTAAGAGGATTTTGCGTTTTGAACTGCCTCTTCGGCCAGTTTCCGGCGGCACCTGCTTTGGTGTAAAGTGGTAAGGAAAGCGCGACGGCCGCGCCGCGACCCTGAGGGTTTTTCAATGGACTCCCCACTCTCCGCAACGGCAACGAGAAAGGAAGAGGGCTCCGCTACGCCCCGCCAAACCCTTACCATCGTCGACAATCGCACCGGCAAGTCCTACGAAATCCCCATCACGCACGACACCATTCGTGCCGCTGACCTCCGCCAGATTAAAGTGGATCCAAAAGATTTTGGCCTGATGAGCTACGACCCGGCGTTCAACAACACCGCTTCGTGCATCAGCAGGATTACGTACATCGATGGCGACGCCGGCATCCTCCGTTATCGCGGCTATCCTATCGAAGACCTCGCGGAAAAAAGCACCTATCTGGAGACGGCGTATCTGCTCCTGCATGGCGAATTGCCGACGTCTTCGCAACTGAATGATTGGACCTACAACGTCACGCACCACACTTTCATTCACGAAAGCATCAAGAAATTCCTCGACGGCTTTCACTACGACGCCCATCCCATGGGCATGATGATCTCGACGATCGCCGCGCTTTCCACTTTTTATCACGACGCGAAAGACATCTTCAGCGTCGAGTCTCGCAAGAAGCAGACTTATCGCCTGGTTGGAAAAGTCCCGACCATCGCGGCGTTCTCCTATCGGCACACTCTGGGCATGCCGTTCGTGTATCCGGACAATGAGCTCAGCTATCCCGGCAATTTCCTGAACATGCTCTTTCGCACTACCGAGCCGAAGTACCGGCCGAATCCAACGCTGGAACGCGCCCTCGACGTTCTCTTTATTCTTCATGCCGACCACGAGCAGAACTGCTCGGCCAACACCATCCGCGGTGTCGGCAGCTCTCACGTCGATCCGTATTCCGCCACCGCTGCCGCGATCGCCGCCCTGTACGGTCCGCTCCACGGCGGCGCCAATGAAGAAGTCCTGCACATGCTCTTGCAAATCGGCTCGGTCCAAAAGGTTCCCGAGTTCATCAAGCGCGTCAAGGCGGGCGAAGTCAAGCTGATGGGATTCGGCCATCGTGTGTACAAGAATTATGATCCGCGCGCGCGGATCATCAAGCACATCGCGTATGAAGTGTTTGAACTCATGGGAAAGAACCCGCTCCTCGAAATCGCACTGGAGTGCGAGCGCATTGCTCTGGAAGATGATTACTTTGTGAAGCGGAAACTCTACCCCAACGTGGATTTCTATACCGGCCTCATTTATCAATCGATGGGCTTCCCAATGACCATGTTCCCCGTGCTGTTCGCGATTCCGCGGACTTCCGGGTGGATCGCGCAATGGGAAGAGATGCTTCTGGATCCCGAGCAGAAAATTGCCAGGCCCCGGCAGATTTACCTCGGACACGATACCCGCCACTATGTTCCGATCGATCAGCGCAGTTAGGAAACGCGGTATCCATTTCGCATACCTCTTTGCCTGTTGCCCTCGACAATCGCATTCCGCAGGGTATAGTTGATTTCTGGATTTGGAGAGAGGTTGCATGGCTCAAGTCTCGAATACAACCGCGCACACGGGAGTTCGCCGCCGCAGTCAGCGTGTACTGATGCAAGTCCCCGTACGCATTCGCGGAAAGAACGCTCAAGGTGCGGAGTTCGACGAACACACGGAAACGCTGGCCATAAATGCCCACGGCGCGCTGATCTTACTTAACGCCCGCTTGACCAGCGGGGCCGTGGTTCACATGAAGCACAACAAAACGGAAGAGGAACAGGAGTGCCATGTGGCGTTTCTCGGTCCGGTGCGTGGCGGCAAGGCGGAGATCGGCCTGGAATTTACGGCGCCGCGCCCGACTTTCTGGCGCGTGGCATTTCCCCCCGAAGACTGGACCCCGAAGAGTCCGGAAGCCCGCAACGTTCTTGGCAATCGAGCGAATAAGTAACTCGTTCTCGGTAACCTCTGCCGCTTCATACTTCTTGCGAACTTGCAGGATGGAAGTTTACGGAAGAACGTGAGTGCGAAGATTTTCTGATCGTGAAAAAATTCAGCCCTGCGGAGCCTTTTTTCCCATCATCGCCGACAACAGCCATTTCCTCAACACCATCAGGTAATAGGGTTTTGTCTCCCGAAACATCAGACCCATGCCTTGAGTGGGCTGCGAATAGATAACGCTTGCTTGCGCTTCAAAAAACTCCGTCTCCGTGAAAAGTTTTATGGCCAGGGACGTCCCCATCGGATAAGGGCTTTCCGTATCCACGTAACAACCATTCAAACTCAGTTCTTTGACGCGCGCTGTCCGTTTGTCTGCGGACGCGCCTTCGCGCATCTCAATGGAGCCGGCGAACGGATAACGGGGACTGCGGCGCCGATCCTGTTCCAATGGGCCTCCGGGGCGAAAACCGTAGTGATTCTACTCCGGCACACGCAAATCTCGTCGAAAATATGTATTTAATTGTTCAACTAGATAGAATCTGAAGACGTGAAGACCAACCGCTTCCGTGCTGTTTCCCTATTCAATCACCGCAGGGGCACTCCGCAAACGCTCGTAGCGATATTCTCTGGTCACTCGTGCGTTCCTCGCCGCGACGCGCCGCGTTCATCGCCATAGTCGCGGGCGAATTCCGTCGCATCGCGGGCTGCAGCGAGACGCTGAGTTTTTCCCGGAGTCTCCGGTGCGCGCGGAAAAGCCTGAGACGCACGGCCATCGCGGAAATCCGCAGCCGCCTGGCAACTTCGTGAGTGGAGTACTGCAACACATCACGCAGCAGGCATACCTGCCGAAGATCGGGCGGAAGCTGCCGTATCGCCTCCGCCATGTACGCACGCATTTCGCGGCGGGCGAAGCGCTCTTCAGGATTGTCTTCGCGCGCCCTGAAGTGACTTCCAAGAGTTTCTTCGCCCGTGCCGCTGGGCTCATCGAGCGAGAAGAGTCTCCCGTCACGCCGCTTGCGGATCACGTCGATGGAGGCATTGGCCGCAATGCGCGAAACCCAGGCGTGCAGGTCGTCGCGGTTTTCCGTAGGATTGCCGACAAATTGTTCGAGGCGGGTCATCACTTTCAAGAAAGCGTCCTGCCGCACATCTTCCGCGTCGGCGGGATTGCGGGTCAGGCGCAGCGCCCCCAGGTACAAGCCAGGAGCGTAGGGCAGGATCAGCTTGCCAAGAGATTCACAGTTGCCCCTTCGCGCCTGCAGGAGCAACGCGGATCGTCTCGCGCCATCCAGGAACAAAGATGTGCTGCTCATGATGGAAGATGGAGTGGCAGGCGAATCGCCAAGCCAGATCCACTTGTAAATAACAGAAACTAAAGGACTAACTGTTTTCCCTAATGCGAGGCCTAGAAATGGGAGTGACCGCTTGTGGGACACGGCGTGGCGAATCCGGTCATTCGGAGTTAGGTAGGATTCCGGTGTTACAGGATGTGGTCCGGGTAGAATTCGACAGAAATATGTCGCTACAAGGAGGGGGCTCGAACTGGAGAAATGCATCCTGACGGGTGTTACTCGGCAATTTGAAGTTTATCGCCGCGCATTTCCCATTCGATGCGCACCAAAAAGTCGAAGTGCATGCCTTCGGTTTTAAGCCAGGCTTCCAAATCTTCACGGGAATTGGCGCGAAACTCGACGAACATTTTTCCCTCGAGCATGTTGACGAGGACATGCTCGGCGCGCGCGAGCCCGCCGGCTTGCATGCGTTGCGCGAGCGCTTCAGCTCCCTGGCGAGTGAGGCAAGCAAGCGTGTGCTGGGTGATGTAGCGTGGCATCGGAGCTCCTGAGAACAGTTTGAATTCTAAGTATTTCATAGAGGCGGATTCGCGTGCACGACCCAGGGATTCAGATTGGCAGGCAATTCCGCGATGCGACAAAGAAAAATCTTCAGCGGCGGACAACGCGAAAGATGCCATACGCATCTTGATGGACAATTTCGCTGTCGATTTGTGACGGGGGTGGTTCATGAAGCGAGTTCTAGCAGTATTGTGTCTATTTGTGAGTTGCGGTTCGAGTCCTGCGCAAGAAAAATCCAAGCCCAGCATTAGTAAACCTGGGACGGAAATCAGGGAAAGCGCGAATTTAGCAACTGCCAAGCTACCAGTGCGGCGAGTAGTGCTCTACAAAAATGGGGTGGGATATTTCGAGCATCTCGGACACGTGCGCGGCAACCAGGACGTACACGTGGACTTCACGAGCGCGCAATTGAACGACGTTCTCAAGTCGCTGACGGTTCTGGACCTTTCAGGCGGACGCATTACGGGCGTGGATTACAACTCTGAAGCTCCGCTGGCGCGGCGGCTGGCGACGCTGCGGCTGGCGCTGGGCGAACGCCCTACCATGGCAGAGTTTCTCGGCGCCTTGCGGGGCGCGCGGCTGGAAGTGCGCAGCGGAACTGGACCTTCTCTGGTGGGAAAGCTGCTGAGTGTGGAACGAAAAACACGGACGGGGGCAGGAGCCGGCTGGACGGTCGAGACGGACGAAATCTCTGTGATCACCGACATCGGCGAAGTGCGAAGCGTTGACCTAGGTTCCGCGACAAGCGTGCGGATTGCCGAAAAGGATTTGCAGGCGGAAGTCGGCCGCTACATGAACTTGATCGCGGCGTCGCGCGATCAGGATGTGCGGCGGATGACCATCTCGACGACAGGCACGGGCGAACGCAATTTGTACTTGAGTTACATCAGCGAGGTACCGATCTGGAAGACAACGTATCGGATCGTGCTGCCATCGAAAGTCGAGAAAAAGCCTTTGCTGCAAGGGTGGGCGATCGTGGACAACACGGTGGGAGAGGATTGGGACAATGTGGAGTTGTCACTGGTGGCGGGAGCGCCTCATTCGTTCATTCAGCAACTCTCGGAGCCCTTCTATGGCAGACGGCCGGTGGTGGCGTTGCCGGAGAGCGTACAACTGACGCCGCAAACACACGCGGCTACGCTCATGAGAGGAAACGGGCGATTAAGTGGCACAGTGACGGACCCCTCCGGCGCTTTGGTATCCGGGGCAAACGTGCGGCTGCTGGATGAGAACAATGGAGTGGTTGCGCAGACAACGACGGAGAGCAACGGACAGTATTCGTTTTCGGGAGTCTCGCCGGGACGCTACCGCGTAGAAATCGAACGGCAGGGCTTCCAGAAAAACCTGATTAGCGGGCTCGACGTCGCGCCAGGAGAGAATCAGTTCAACACGCAACTGCGATTGGGATCGAGCACGGAAACTGTAGAGGTCAGCGCAGGGCTTGCTACGGCAGTGCAGACTCAGTCAGCAATGGTCGGCACTGCTGGCAAACTGAGCGGCGTGGCAAACCGGCCGCATGTGGGAGTCGGGTCGGGGAGTGGCAGTGGAATAGGGGGCGGGACTTTCAGTGCAGGGCTTTCCGTGGCGAGTCTCGAGGAAGCACGAGCAATGGGCGAAGCGGCGGCAAGCGGTCGGGAATTGGGTGATTTGTTCGAATACAAGCTAAAGGACCGTGTGACGCTGAAAAAAAATCAATCCGCGCTGGTACCAATCGTGCAGACGGAGATTGAAGCGGAGAAAGTCTCGCTGTGGAACAGGACGGCCGGATCGGGACGGCCGCTGCGCGGATTGTGGCTGAAAAACACAAGTCCGCTAACGTCTGATGGGGGAAGCTTCAGCGTTCTGGAAAACGAAGTGTTCGCTGGCGAAGGATTGACGGACCCAATCAAACCGGGAGAGCGGCGGCTGATTTCCTACGCAACGGACCTGGGATTGCTCGTCGAAGCGTCGAAAAACAACCAGCCGCAGCATGTCACGCGAGTGAAGATTTTGAAAGGTGTTCTGACACACGTGAGCGAACTGCATGAGCGGACGCTTTATGTTGCGCGAAATCTGGAAGACGCATCGCGCACGCTGGTGATCGAGCATCCGGCGCGTCCGGATTGGCAGCTGGCCAAAGGCTTGAAGGAGCCGGAAGAAAAAGCGCCGGGAGAATACCGGTTCCGGCTGGAAGTGCCATCGAAAGCCACGGCTTCCCTGCCCATCGAAGAAGTGCGAACGCTGTCATCAAACTATGCGCTTTCAGACCTAACCGAAGAACAGATCGGAGTGTTCATCAAGCAGGGCACGATTACGCTGGAGATGGCGGATGCGCTGAAGAAAATCACGGCGCAGAAAGCGGTGGTGGCGAAACTGGAAGAGGAAATGGAGAACCGGCAGAAGGACATCGACAGGATTGTTGAGGATCAGGGACGTTTGCGCGAGAACATGAAGGCTTTGCGAGGCAGCGCAGAGGAAAAAGCACTACTGCAACGGTACACAAAGCAGCTTGATGAACAGGAGACGCAACTCGACGCACTACGGAAAAAGATCCGGGAGACGGAAGGACAACGCGACAAAGCGAATGGACAACTCGAAAAAATGATCGATGAACTACAAATTGAAGCGACGCTCTAAGACAGACCCCTGTTTATACATACTTCAGAACGCGGTGACCGTCGAAGCCCATACGCGGCGTGATACCTGACCGAGAAGGCAGGTTGATGGTGGGGCACATTCCACGGTTGCCGCAGAACTTCCGGGTGAACACGTTTTACACTCAAGGCAGAAGCGAGGACGAGCGGGGAATGCACTGGTGTGGCTGGCTTCCTTGCGGCGTTCCAGGAAAGAAACTCCAAAGAGGTTGAAAAAATGAGACGCGCACTGTTCTTGACTGTGACATTTCTGCTGGCGCTGGCGGCGGCTCGCGGGGCGGCTGCGGCGCCACAACACAGAGGCTCGTCCACACTGAACGGCGTGGTGCTGGGTCCGGACGATAAACCGGTGCCCCATGCCAGCGTTTCGTATCAATCGTCAGGCGGCAACGCGCCGCATGCCGTGCATACGGACGCGCAGGGCCGTTTTACGATTTCCGGCCTGCGAGCAGACAGTTATGACGTCCGGGCCTCCGGAAAAGGCGTTTCCTCAGAGTGGGAGAGAAACATCCCGTTGCGGGCCCGGCAAACCAAAACCGTGACGCTGCGTTTGATTTATGCAAAAGAAATTCCCAAGGCGTACGTGAAGAGCAAGCCAAAGCAGTAGGCCGAGACTCCCAAGTTAAGTCCGGGCACTGAAACGCGACTCCTCTATTGATACAAAAGCTGGGCAAGCTCGTACAAGTCGGAATCGGAAACATCCGAGACGGCGCAATACTCCATCCCCTGCCGGCGCCAGTGGCGCCACTGATACCCTTGCCGAAGGCCGGGCGGATGAATCGGAGTGTCCGGCTCCCTGGTAGGCAGAACAAAAACATTAATGAAGTGCTTGCGACGAGAATAGACGAGCGCCGCGACGTTCTGCCCGCCGAGAACATCCAAGCGGCCACCGACCAGGGAAAAACCCTCGTCCGCAAAATCCTTCACCGGCGGAACGAAAGCGAGCTTGCCGTTGAACCAAGGCTTCACGGTTTGATTGTCCGAGGAAGCAACGTCGGTGAGATGCCCCGGTTGCAACGAGCGAACATGGGCGTCAATGATCTCGGCAGCGGTGAAGGGGGCGCTAGCTGCGCTATCTCTGGCAGGACGTAGCCAGGCAAACCAGGAAACAGAAGCGACGAGCAGAATGGAGGCGGCAACGGCAAGCCAACGCCAGGCAGGAATGCGAATGGCATCCGGGGGAGCGGTCGCGGCGTCAAGACCGGCACGGATTTTCTTGCGAAGACCAACGGGAGCGCCTTCGTAAAGACCGCTGCGCTGAAGCGACGAGCGCAGCGATTCCTCAGCTCCAAGAGCAGTGGTGCATTCGCGGCAGGATTCGAGGTGGCGCTCAAATTCCGCAGCACCCGTGGCGTCCAGCTCGCCGTCCAGATAGCCGTGGAGGACCGTGCGAGTGAAATCACAACTCACGGGAAGCCTCCTGAGGAGAGTGCGTGAGCGCAGACTGGAGACGCTGGCGGGCGCGGGCAAGGGCAGACATGACGGTGCCGATAGGAATGGCAGTGATGGCGGCAATCTCCTTGTAAGAACAGCCTTCGAGTTCGCGAAGGACTAGAACTTCACGGAAACGCGGAGGGAGCGTTTCGAGGGCGCGCGTTAGGCGTTCGCGATTATCTCCAGCGATGGCCAGAGCTTCGGGCGAGGTGCTGGGCTGAGGATGCAGTTCTTCGTCGAATTCCGTCATCAGTTCCACAGGGCGATTCTTCTCCAACCAGGTGTAACAAGTATTGCGCACAATCTGCAAAAGCCAGGCGCGCGCATCGCCACCGTGGAATCCACGGAAAAAGCGGTAGGCACGGAGCATGGCCTCCTGAGCAACGTCTTCGCATTCAGCGCGGCTTTTGAGGATCCACCGCGCGAGATTGAAGGCGGCATCGAGGTGCGGCAGAACGAGCTGCTCGAAGCGCGCCCGGTCCTGCGCATCCAACACGTCCGGGCCTTTCCCCTGGTCAGAGCCACTCATGGATAGGAACCGCCTGGGTGAGCATTTTATTCCCAAACCTCCCTTCGATGTGACTAATAAAGCAAAAGATTCGTGAGCAGCCAAGCCGGGAATAATTAGCGGGCCCCCGTGGTCTGCACAAACGAAGCACGTCCCATATGCGGCGCGGGCTCCCTGGACTCTCTCACCCGCGCCGCCCTCCCAAGCAAATTGGCAGGAAAGGGCGACAACGAATGGTTACGGATACGGGTGTCTTTGAATGGCGAGGAGAAAACAAATGGCGGGTAAGGTGAAAGACGAAATCCAGTACGATCACAATCACGACGGGATTGACCGGCGCGGATTTCTGAAATGCATGGCCTGGGCAGGCACGGGGGCCCTCTGTGTGATGAGCGGGGGCGTGCTGAAGTCGTACAGCCTCAGCCGGCTGCCGGAGATGAGTTCGAAGGAAGCGATGGGCGAGTTGAGCTTTGTGCAGATCAGCGACAGCCACATGGGCTTCAATAAGCCGGCGAACCCAGACGTTGCGGGCACTCTGAAAGTCGCGGTGGACAAGATCAACGCCCTATCAGCCGCGCCGGAATTCATGCTGCACACGGGGGACATCAGCCATCTCTCGAAGCCGGAGGAATTCGATACCGTTGACCAGATTCTGAAGAGTGCAAAGCCTCAGGATGTTTTTTATGTGCCCGGTGAGCATGACGTGCTGAACGACGATGGGAAGCAGTTCCTCGAACGCTATGGAAAAGGGAGCAAGGGCGGCGGTTGGTACAGCTTTGACAAGAAAGGCGCGCACTTTATTGGCCTCGTGAATGTGATAAATCTGAAGGCCGGAGGACTTGGCACGCTGGGCCACGAACAGCTCGAATGGCTGGAAGACGACGTAAAGCACTTGAAACACAGCACGCCGATCGTGGTATTCGCGCACATTCCCCTGTGGTCGGTGTATCCGGAGTGGGGCTGGGGTACGGAAGACAGCGCGCAGGCGCTGGCCTACCTGAAGAAGTTCGGCTCGGTGACGGTGCTCAACGGGCACATTCATCAGACGATGCAAAAGGTCGAAGGCAACGTCACGTTCCATACGGCGTCGTCGACGGCGTTTCCGCAACCGCAACCGGGCAAGGCGGATTCGCCAGGACCTATGAGAGTACCGGCGGAGCAACTCAAGAGCGTACTTGGAATCACGGATGTGAATTACGTTCAGGGGCAGCACGCGCTGGCGGTCGTCGATTCGACGCTTGCGTGAACGGAATGACCCAAAACTAAGAAACCAGTCGGACAGCAAATCAATGGAAAGGAAGAGAAACATGAGGAGAAGTGTGTCTATTGCAGTTCTAACTATGGCGCTGGTGGTCGGGCTGGGAGCGATCGGCATCGGCCAGAGGAGCGTTCTAGAAGGCGCTCAACAGAAAGCAGAAACGACAGAAGTGAAGATCGATAACTTCAGCTTTGGTCCGGGGACGCTGACCGTTCCCGCGGGTACGACCGTAACGTGGACCAATAGCGATGATATCCCGCACACTGTAGTCAGCACGGACGGGGTCTTCAAATCCAAAGTGCTGGATACGGACGAGAAGTTTTCCTTCACCTTCAGCAAAGCGGGAACGTATCCGTACTTTTGCTCGATCCACCCGAAGATGACCGGCAAAGTCATCGTGCAGTGAGCTGGGAGGGACCTTGCATCCCTTCGACATCAAAGCGGCGCTGCTCGCGAAACACGCGCAACACGTGGTCTTGATTCATTTTCCGATCGCCTTGTTCATCGCGGGCGTGGCGTTTGATTTTGCGGCGCATTGGACGAAGCGCCAAATTCTGGCCGCGGCAGCCTATTGCAATTTGCTGGCTGCGGCAGTCACCACGATTCCGGTCGTGATTAGCGGCTTTCTCGCGTGGCAGTGGCAACTCGAAGGGCAACGGCTCAAGGGCATTCTCTTGATGCATTTGATCCTTGGGTGCGCTTCCGGCCTGCTGATCTGGATCGTGTTTTTTCTCCACCTGAGAGCGCGGGGGAGCCATGCAGGAGTTCCGCCTAGTTACCGCTTGCCCATTGAGGCGGTCACGGTTGCTCTTGTGATGTTGACGGGCCACCTCGGAGGGTTCCTGAGCGGCGTGAATGGACCGGGCTAAGTCTTCCGGAAATACTGTAGAAGGGGAGGAGAATAGCAATGAAACTGTTGTGCGGATTCCCACTCGAGCTGTCTTAAGCATCGACGGAACGACTAGCCCGGAGTAGCTCCCTTGAGCAAGAGTTTCCTAGGAACGGCGGCTCCCACTTATGCCGAAGTGACTCTGGTCCTTGAAATTGCCATGGGCGTGGGACTGCTAATTGGGGCTCAGCTTGCGCGCCTGCGACGCTATCGGTGGCACGCATGGTGCCAGTCATTGATTGTGCTTCTCAATCCTGTGTTGATTGCACTGGCGATGTGGCCGGCATTTCACGGTCAGATACTTCCCAAGCTGCCGAGCCGGATCGGAAAGCCTTACTACGCCCTGGCTGCAGGGCACGCGGCGCTAGGGGGCGTTGCCGAGTTTGCGGGAATGTATATCTTGCTGGCAGCCGGAACGGAGATACTGCCCGAGAAGTTCCGCATCAAGCGCTACAAGTTCTGGATGCGAAGTGTTCTTGTGGTTTGGTGGATGGTTCTTTTCCTCGGAATTGCAACCTACGCTCGCTGGTACGTGATCTGGCGGTGAGAAATGGATTCCCAGACAGGCCTCGAATCGCCGCCGGAAAGCTCCAAGACTGGATTAGTACTATTGGCGGCTTTGGATCAAACAGGCTTGAAGCATATCCTTATAACGTGCTGATAATACATGACTTGTACCAAGAGTTAAGCTTAGATTGCGCTTCTGAATAGCCGTGATGTACTACTACTCAGGTACCCTGTCCAGTGGCTCCGCTGACCCATTGAGGCCCTCGGCTCCGGTGCGTAGTCTCCTAAGAACGGGTTGGGGGCCGCGCGGGGACAGCGGCTCCGCAAGGGGTCGTGTGCGAGCTACCCAACCCGCCAAGTTTCGTTTCTCGCTTCCCCTCTGCCGTTCAAACCAGAGCGCATGGTAGGAGGGCCTGACACCCAGGCCCTCCTTTCTTTTGCGTTCGCCGGTATGCAACTTGCATTCTAGAGGCGCCGTGGATACGCATATTTCCGTGAGTCTTCGTGGAATGAATTGCTTGAGAGGACTTGTGTTGCCGCGGTTTGAAGGATTCGCGCGACAGGTGAAAGCCATAGGCAGCATTGCTGCGAAACTGATCTTTGTGATGCTGGGCCTGATCCCGATGTCTACGAAGGTCGTGCAAGCCGGGGAACCCCCTGTCCCAAAATTGAAAACGGAAACTGAGGCAACGTTTGAGCGCTACGTGAAACTGACGGAAGCACGAAATGAAGGTGAATTGAAGCGCGGCACTGACTTGCTGTGGGTGGATGGGCTCCCACCGGATCAACGGACAGCGGCCTACGCGGCGCTCAAACGCGGCGAAGTAAAGATGCAGAAACTTGAAATCCTCGATAACGGTAAGCCCATCGCTTGTCCGGGCGGCATGATTCATCACTGGAGCGGCGTGGTTTTCATTCCGGGAGCGAAACTTGAGGATCTGCTGGGCGTGCTCGAAGATTACGATAAACATTCCGTTTATTACGCGCCGGACGTCGAGGGATCGAAAATCGAATCGCGGAACGGCGATCACTTTCGGGTCTTTCTGCGGTTTCGGCGGCACAAAGTGATCACCGTGGTGCTGAACACCGAGCATGAAGTGCAGTACTTCCACGATGGGCCGGGGAAAGCACACAGCCGCAGTTCAGCGGTGCGCATTGCAGAAGTCGAAAACGCCGGGAAGAGCGATGAACGGGAAAAACCGCCGGGCGATGATGGCGGGTTCCTGTGGCGGATGGAAACGTGGTGGCGCATGGAAGAGCGTGACGGCGGAGTCTACGTGCAAAGCGAGGCGGCTTCGCTGACAAGGGACATTCCCACGGGGGTCGGCTGGATGATCAAACCTTTTGTCACCGGAATCCCGAAGGAAACGCTGACGTTCACGCTGGAAGCTACGCGAAAAGCAGTTGAAGCGCACCGTGCCAGCCGCTGATCTGCAGCCTACGATCCTGGTGAAGAAGCTTGAAGTTTCTTGGCCGCAGTGTTCTTCAGAAGCTCCCAGATGTCAGCCGCATTCCGGTTCCAAGTCCATTGAAGAGCGGTTTTAGCCCCCGCCGCACCGACATTGCCTCGCAAGACTTCATCCGCATAAAGCCGGCCGAGCAACTTCGCGAGGGCCTGGAAATCCTCTGACCGGCTGAGAATGAAGCCGTCCATTCCGTCGTGAATCAGTTCGGCAACGCCGGCATTCTTGGAGGTAATGACGGGCAGGCCGCAAGCCATGGCTTCCGCAACAGGCAAAGCGAAGGAATCTTCCCGGCTTGGACTGACGTAGAGATCAGCGGCCGAATAGAAATCCAGAACATCTTCGCGAGATGGCTCAAAACGGCAGCGCTCCGATATGCCCAGAGCGTTTGCCGTCTCAAGGAAAAAATCAGGGGAATCATCCCCGGCCGCAATCACGAGAATGGGGAGTTCTCGAAGTGCGCCGACGGCACGAAGAACGGTTTCAAGTCCTTTGACGCGCCAATCGTTTCCAATCAGGAGCAGCACGAGATCAGTTTTCTGAATTTTCCGCCTCAGGCGGGCTTCGTGACGTAGTGCGAGGCGTGCGGAAGGTGAAAACCGCGCCGTATCAACACCGTTGGGTATGACGCGCACATCTCGACGATGAAAATAATCGTTTAGGAGAGTGGCTGTGCGTCGCGAAACGGCAACGAGAGAAACCGCGGGATCCGCATAGATGCGGCGTTCCAATCGCGCAAGAAGAGCGTAATAAGCGCGACGATGAAGCCCTCGAAGAAAACCGGGCTTTGCCGAATCGTGGACTTCTTCGTTGGCAAGTTCCTGGAGGCGACGAAAGAGCACGTGGACAATAATGACATTGGCATCCAAACAGTTAATTCCGGGCGAAACGACAAGGTGGAAACGAAGTCCGTGGACCCAGCGGCCCCATGCGCGACAGATGGAATTCAGGATTGACCAGGCGAGAAATTGCAGGAGATGGGGCCCAGGAATGGAAGGAACTTTATGCCAGATGATCGCGCCGGATTCCTGCGCGCGTCGGACACCCTCTTGAACTACGGCAAGACCTTCAACGCGCTGGGCGTAGAGATGAATCTCGCAATGCGTGTTGCACGCCAGACGCCCCAGCAATTCGGCAAGCGCGCGCTCCGTCCCATGACGGCGGTCAACGAAGGGTGAAACCACTGCTAGGCGCAAGTCAGCGCATCCAAGGAATGAACCGTGGAAGTTGACGGGCGGGGGTGTACTGCGCAGAAGCAGCCAGACTGGGCAATCGGAAGAGAATGCCTAGGAGAAGCCAAAGATAAGCGTTCAAGACGAAATCCTGGTAGGGCTGCATCCCGGTAAACGTCATGGGGAAAAGGAGAAGTCCCGCGTACCAGAAAATAACAAATGCGAGTGGAAACCAAAACGAACCTCTCAGCTTCTTTACGACTCGCCACGCCGCGAACAGGATCGCGAAACTCATGACAAACCAGAGTATGAGACCTCCCGCGCCCATCTCAAGAACAATTGTGCCAAAGCCACTTTCCACGCCCGCCGCTGGAGGTTTTACATGGAAGATTCGCGCGACATATTGCGTACCAAGGGATTGGGTGCCAATACCATATCCATAAGGCCAGCGCTCGAAACCGAACGCTCCGAGGAAATTGGTCAACGGATAATCCCAACTTCGGCTTTGAAGCGCGCTGTAGGTGCTGCCGGGCGAAAGAGTCTCGGTATAAAAAGCGACGCGCGAGAGGAGCGCCTCGGGAAAAGCAAAAAACAGCAATCCAATGCCCAGGGAAATACCAAGGGCAGCGCGCTGGAGGGTACGGAAGACACGGATGACTTCGCGCTGGCGCCAGGGAGCGCCCCAAACGAAGGCAACGGCGAAAACCAACACGCTTCCGGCGCCCCACAGCAAAACGCCTCGCGCAGCGCCCAGAATGATCGCGCCAGAGACGATTGTCAGCGCGAAGAAGGCCAGATGCCTTCCTTTTCTGTGACGCAGAAGAAGGTAGCCTATGAAACCAACGACCATCAGCAGGGAAACCAGCATGAAGTTGCCGAAGCGCCCGGTACTGACGAACACGGAGGTCGGACGATAGGACATCAGACCGGAGATCGGCGAAACACGATAATTCGTGCTCAGTTCGCGAATTTCCTCGGCAGGCCGCTCGGGATTCAAAAACGTGTGTCCTAGGATGGATTGCGCAATCCCGAGGGAGGCAATGATCAAGACGAGGATAATGTTCACGAAGAAAAAACGGCGCAACTGTTCTTCGGAGTTGAGCAGTGCATATCCCACAAAGAGCAGCGGAACATAGTAGAAAAAGAGTTTAAAGCCCAGAACACCGAATACCAAACTGGGAGACGCAGGATTAAACATCTGCAGCACTCCAAACCAAGTAAAAAGAAGAAGCGGCACGAGGAACGGGGGCCGGAAGAGAGCGGCTTCTTTCCGGCGGCATGCAACAAAAAAGGAAAGATAGACGACAGCGACGAGAACGTCCTTGGCGAAATAGATCGCCATGTTGTTCCCGAGGAATTTCCTCGCAAAGTCTTCGAACAAGAGCCACGCCAGGAAGAAATAGACACCATTGCGCCAGCTATTGAGCATGGCCACGACGAAGGCGGAGCCTGTGAATAGCAGCGTAACGTAGGCAAGGCCTTTCATATCGCCGGCGATGACATAATTCGCGGCTTTATAAACGGTGACGATGAACAGTCCTATGAAACCGAGAAAGGGAAGCGGTCTCCGGAGCTGATCCCCAGGCATCGATCGCTGCGCAAGATTCATGATGCTGCCTGGGAAACGGGAATGGGATCGTTGATCATAGAGATTTGGGCTTCACGCCTTCGACGCAAACGCCTGCCCCGTCCAGGATTCGGCTCGGGTCTTCTACTTCATGGATGCCTGGGATGCGGCTGACGTGGCAGTCCTTCTGTTCCACCTGCACGAATCCTATCTCATTAAAGAGGGCCATAAGCGAATCCGCATCATACATCCATTTATGGGAATGAAAATCCTGCCAGGAGTTGTAGATGCGGTATAAGACGTTAGATGAAGCTGGCGCCGGCCAACGCATCAGCAGCCGCTGGTTCATTTTATCGGCGGGCCGGAGAGACTCAAGAGCGGATCCATGCTCTTTGGAAGCAGTGTTTCCGAGGTATTCTTCCACAATCGCTCGAAGGTCCGGCACCACAATTCGCAGAATCCCGCCGGGCATTAGGACACGAAAAGATTCCGCAATCAACCGCTGACCTTCTTCACGGTAGAGATGCTCAAGCACATGGGAGGCATAAACCGCGGCGACAGAACCTTCAGAAAACGGCAAACGCTTTCGAACATCGTGGATGACGATAGACCGGTTCCAGGGTATTTCCAGTTTGTTCGACGGCAAGAGACGCAGTGTTGAAAGCGTGCGCCGCAAGAAGGGGTATTTCGCGAGCCTCGCATTCCAGGAACCGTCGACGTTTATCCATCCGGGCGGGGCCTGCAAGCCGCATCCAAGATTCAAACGGATGGGATAGTTACGCGGCGGCACCAGTGCCTCGCTCTCCCGGCCAGTGTATGTGCATTGCATTACTGGCCATCCACATTCGCTACGTCTTGAACTGCAGAAACTTCAGTATACAGGAGGGGAGTTTGCCAAAACATCCGCGCAAGTTCATCGAAATATTTTTTCCAAGCGTAATGTCGTTGCGCGCAGAAAGTCCGGCTAGCTCCGAAAGCGAACAGACCCTCGGAGAAATATTAGTCTGAAATCGAAAGTCTTTTCCGAATCCAGTGCCGCGCAACACGCGTCTTATTCTCGGTGAAAAGGGAAATGGTCCAAGCAAAGACAAGAACCGCCACACCAATCAGGCTCCCATAAAACAGGTGCACTCCGTCGGGCTGCCACCTCTGCGAAGGAACGATCCATGCGCGAAGAAAGAGGAGCAGCGGGAAGTGAAGGACATAAAGACTGTAGGAAAATCCAGCGAATTGATGGGCAATGCTCAAGTAAGGATGGGAACCCGCCCCGAGTTTGAGCTGGAGAACGCCGAACAAAAACAACGTGAAGGCAATTCCAACGGCCAGGTCACTGCCCAGCGCGGAGGCAATCGACGTTCTCGCGGCTGAGAGACAAACAAAGAGAACTAGCACCGATAGCACCAAGTAGAAAAACACCACGCTCTTCGTTCGAAGCTGGAATTTAGAACAGGCAAAGACCAAGGCGCATCCAGACATCCAAACAAGAAACCCCATGAGCTTGTCGAGACCAAGGAAGGCAGCGAGGCAAGCCACGACAACCCCAAGTGGCATTGCCACGCGCATGTCTTTCTTGAAAAATGCGAGCAAAGCAGAGAGCGCCGCAGGGAAAAGTGCGTAGTACCAGAATTCATTTGCCAAGCTCCACAAAGGCGTGTTTGAACCGAATGTGGGACAAATAATCGTCTGCAGAAAAAACAAATTGCCAAAGAAATTGCCGACACTGAGGTTGTTCGAGGCGATCGTTGGTCCCAGGTCGCTGAGGGGATGGGTATAAAGGCCAGTGGAGGCGAATAGAGCGCTTCCGGCCAAATCCCAGAGCGACCCGAGAAGAAGGCCCGGAATTAAGACAACGTAGAGGCGCGTGGACCGATTGATCGCGTATTCACGCCACGACCAAGTTCCTGACATGTGGCTCTTAGTGACCGTTGCTGAAATCAGAAACCCGCTCAAGACAAAAAATACCATCACCGCTTGGTGTCCGAACCCAGTGGAGAAATACAGGGCCCCCAGAAGCCAGCCGGGACTGTGAAGATGCTGAAAGTCCACGAAAAACAAGGTCCTGAGATGACCCCACATTACTGCCCAAGCCGCAGCGGCGCGAATCACGTCCAGATGCGCGGAAGCCGACGCGCTAAGGTTGCGCGGTTCCCATCCGGACATGTTCATTGATGGATTCCCTGACGTCCGGCGGGAGCGACGGAGTCAGAAGGGCGTTCAATTGCTGCTCGTCCAATTCTGGAAATCGCCTTGCGAATGGCATCGGTTGTTGCAGCGATGTTTCGTTCGGGAGACCAGGTCTGGATATGGGCCAACCCAATTCGCCCCGTGGATTGCAGACGCGAGCGATCGGTTGAGGCGTCTCTCAATATTTTGGCAAGAGCCGCGAAATCACCACAGGGAAATACAAGCCGGGAGTCAACGGGTGCAACCAGCTCTCTCGCCGCGCCACATCGATCGCTTGCCGCAACTGCACAGCCGCAGCACATGGCTTCATTCACGACCAAGCCGAAGGGCTCAAATTCGGAAGGCAGCATTAGAACGTCGGCGGCAGTGTAGACGGCGGGAAGCTGCGTTTGATTGAGGAAGCCGAGAAACCGGACGCGAGAAGCTACGCCGAGGCTGGCGGCTTCGGACTCGAGCTGGGAGCGGAGCGGGCCCTCGCCGGCAAAAACAAGAATTGCATTCGAAAGATTTGCTTTTACAAAGGCGCGGAGAAGATCGAGCGGGCGCTTCCAGGGCTGCAGCTTGGCACAGAAAAGAATCACGAGGGTGTCTGACGCAGCGCCCCAGCCAGCGCGAACAGCGGGGCGATCGACGAGCTTCGATTGCTGCATCCACCAATCGTTATCGACGACGAAGGGTGTCAACGCGACGCGCTCCTGGGGGATTCCTAGTGAGCGCATCAGATCGACACCACTCGCGGATGGAACTATCACTTGATCAGCGAGGCGGAAGAGCGGAGGCCATAAAAACTTTTTCACGTTGGACTTCCAGGCCGGCCCATCTCGAGGAGTGAGGGAAACAGCATCGGTGCCAAAAATGAAAGCAGCGTTGGAGAGTTTGGCAGCGGCGAGAGCGACCCAAAAGCTCGCGCGAACGTAACCAACGTAGGAAACAACCGCGTCATAATTTCCGCCTCGGATGAGCCTCCACAGCCCCGGATTGAACAAGCCGAAGAACGATTCCGCGCCGGAGCCGCGATTCAGGACATGACTCCAGGAGTAGCCGTCGAGAAGAGGCACGTCCCATTGAATACTCGCGCCAAATTCCGGGTCGTGACCAGCTTCCGCACCTCGAAGAGTGCAATACGCAACATGGAGATCCAGGGACGACTGTTTAGCCATGCGGCGGAAAAGCGGCGCCTGGTATTGCACGGGATGGGAAGCGACAAACAGAATGCGGTACCGGCGCTCAGGCATGGCGGGCACCAGCTTTTTTGGCGTGATGCGCGGCAGGCTTGAGGAAGTCGGTCGGGTTCAACGAGATGCCCCGCCGCGAAGTATAACCCGTTTCCCGAGGTGGGCGCGTGTGCTAAACTACCGTGGGTCCGCAGGGGTTTGCGGTTCACCGTAAGTCTCCGCACCGGTGTCTTTAATAGGCGACCGTAAGACGCCGCCGTCGTGCGAAGCCGCTATGCGGCGCAAAAATTCCTATTTCGATGATCGCGGTGGGCCGCGGTCACGTGAAACAAATGAGGATGTGTCATGTCCGGGCATTCAAAATGGGCCACAATTAAACACAAGAAAGCGGCCACCGACGCGAAGCGCGGCCGCGCTTTCACGCGAATCATCCGGGAAATTACCATCGCTGCGCGCATCGGCGGTGGCGAACCAAACTCCAACCCTCGCCTTCGCACGGCGATTTTGGCGGCAAAGAACGAAAATATGCCGAATGAGAACATCGAGCGCGCGATTCTTCGCGGCACCGGCCAACTGGAAGGCGAGCAGTACGAGGAAGCTACGTTTGAAGGCTACGGCCCGGGCGGCGTAGGCATGCTGATTCAGGTGGTAACCACGAACCGCAACCGCATCGTCGGCGAGTTTCGCCACCTTATGAGCAAGAACGGCGGCAACTTGGCCGAAGCCGGCGCCGTCGGGTGGATGTTCCACCGCAAGGGCGAGATCTCTGTGTCCAAGGAAGCGGCCACCGAAGACAAGCTGCTGGATCTCGTGCTGGAAGCGGGCGCCGAAGACCTGAAGGACGATGGCTCCTCGTGGTACATCGTGACTCCGCCGGATGCACTCGAAAAGGTTAAGGAAGCATTGACCAAGGCGGGGATCACGCCTACGTCCGCGGAAATAGCGATGGTCCCGCAGAACTACATTAAGCTGACCGGCCCGCAGGCTACGCAAATGGTGCGCTTGGTCGAGGCGCTCGAAGAACACGACGACGTGCAACACGTTTACGCTAACTTCGACATCGACGAATCCGAAATCCAGGCGGCCGTCGGCGCCAATTAGACTTTCTTCTCTTGGGGCCACTGCGCCGGTGCGGTGGCCTCTTCCTTTTTACCGTGGAACAACTGCAACGAAACACCTACAAAAGGTTGGCGAGAGTCGAGCGTTCGCCGTAGACTTGGTGCCATGGGCGAAGCGACCTTCAACGGAACAGGCAACGGAAAGAACGGCTGGATGCGAGTTCTGGGAATAGACCCCGCCGCTGCAGGACCAACCGGCTTCGGGATCGTCGAGAGCGACGGGCGCCGCTGCCGAATGCTCCATTATGGGGCACTGAAGGTGACTCCCAAGCGGCAGAGAGAATGTGCGAGCGCGGCACTTCAGGATATACACGCCCGCGTGTGTAGCCTGATTGAGGAGTTTTCTCCGGATGCCATGGCCATCGAAAGTGTATTCACGGCTTTGAATATGCGCACGGCACTGAAGCTGGCCGAGGTGCGCGGCGTGATCTTGCTTGCCGCGGCGCAGCACTGCGTCCTGGTCCACAGCTACGCGCCTCGCGAAGTGAAGGCATCGGTGGCCGGCCACGGCCACGCCGACAAACGCCAGATGCAACTGATGGTGCGCGCCTTGCTCTCAATGAACGAGACGCCCGAGCCTTCAGACGCCGCGGACGCTCTGGCTGTGGCGCTCTGCCATTTGCAGAAGGAACAAGCTCGGCAGCGGTTTGGGCTGCCGGATTACGACTCCTCACTTAAGATGCGGTCCGCAGTGCGTACTACCGGCTTGCCGGCCGAAATTCGCCCGAACCGCGCAACGCATGGCGGGCTGCCGCGCATCGTATCGACGCGTTGACCGCTTTGCGGACACGCATGACATGGACCGCTTTGCGCTCACACAGGACATTGATCGCTCTGCGGCCACAAAGAACCATGAAGACTTCGCTGCTCCGTTTCTTTCTGCTGATTGCCGCCGCTCTGGTGGCATGTGCGGCGCTGTCCGCCACTGCGCCTTCCGGCGCCAAGCTGACCTTTCGGCGCGTCTTCAAGGGAAGTTCGCCCGAATTCATCGAGATTACCGTGCGGGAAGATTCGGATACCGCTGCGTATGAAATCCGCCAGTTGGACGAAGATCCGGGCGCGTTGCCTTTTCAAGTGAGCGCGGCGTGGCGCGCGAAGATGTTCGATCTGGCGGCGCAACTCAAGCATTTCCAAGGGCAGGATCTGGATGTGCATCGCAAGATCGCCAATCTCGGCGAAAAGACATTTCGGTGGGAATCCGGCACCGAAGTCCATGAGGCGAAATTCAATTACACGCTGAATTCTGCGGCCGCCCAGCTTTTGCAAATATTTGAAGGCTTGGCACGACAGCAGGAACACGTAGACTTGATTACACGCCGCATGAAGTACGACCGGCTGGGAATCAATGACGCCTTGCTCCAGTTTGAATCCGACCTTAACCGCAGCCTTATGCCGGAACCGCAGCGCGTTCTGCCCATGCTCGACCAGATCGCAGGCGATTCGCGGTTTGTCGACATCGCGAGGCAGCGCGCACGCTCCCTCGCCGAACGCATCCGCCACCAGGGCTGAGCAGCTACCTCGCAAAAACGAGATTTGGCATCAAACGTCTTCGCGCCATGGGAGTTACGCTCTGTGTCTCCGGCTTTTGAGAATCCACAATTTCGTATATTCCTCAAAAAATCGGGAGTCTAAAACTGCACTGAGCTCCTAAGGCCATCTGCCAGATCGTATCTATCTGTGTGATTCTAAATACCTTATCAAACGTCTAAACGGCAACAAATTTTGGCAGAATTTATGCATGCTTTATGAGAGTATTTGCTCGCTGTTGCGGGAGGGGGGTGGGGACGCTCCCGAAGCAGCGGTTTCCTCATTTCGATTTGCACGCCAAGACTTACTTCTCGAATTCGCGAGTGTCGAAAGGAGTTCCAGCATGTTCAAGAATAGGTGGCCCGTGGGCATTTTGGTGCTCATGTTCTGCGCGTTTTTCTCGCTGTCGGCGCTTGCGCAGGAGACGACAGGTGGTTTGCAGGGCACCGTCAGGGACCCTTCTGGGGCTGTCGTGCCGAGCGCCCGGGTAGTGGTAACCGGCTCATCGCTGGTGGGCAGCAAGGAAATCGAAACAGACGCGAGCGGTTACTACCGTTTCGCGAATCTTCCACCGGGAACTTATAGGCTCACGGTGACGGCGAAGGACTTTAAGACTTTCAAGCGCGAGGGTCTAGTCATCGAGGTTGGCCATCTTCCGTCTGTTGACGTGATTCTTGAGGTCGGCGCCTCTTCGGAAATCGTTGAGGTAACCTCCGCAGCTCCTCAAATCGATGTGACTACCTCGCGCACTATGACAAATATTACCGAAGACGTGATCAAATACATCCCCCATGGTGAGTCGTTCCAGTCGGTTCTTCAGTTCGCTCCCTCCGCACGCAATGAGCCCCTAATGGGAGGGATGGGGATGGGAACTCCCGGAACAGGAGGCTGCTCTCCGACAGGCTGTACAAATGGCGCCGCAAACGGATACCAGGTCGGGGGCGCTGCGGATTCGGAAAACGGCTACCTTGTCGAGGGCCAAGATACAGCCAACGTCATCGGCGGTTACTCTCACACAAACGTGCCATTCGATTTCATTGAGGAAGTGCAAGTCAAGACTTCGGGCATCGAGGCCGAAAATGGCGGCGCGCTTGGTGGAGTCGCCAACGTAGTTATGAAGAAGGGCAGCAACGCCTGGCACGGCTCAGTAGTCGCCCAGTACAATTCGGATACGATGAATGGCGCGCCCAACGATTATTCCCGGTACGACCCGGCGGGCCCGGGTGCGAGTCCATCTTGGGGATTGGTCGATCCCCTTCATCAAGATTATCAACCCAGGAAAGACGGCACCAAGGACTTTTTGCCCGGTATCACGCTTGGCGGACCTATCAAGAGGGATCGACTCTGGTTCTTTGCTGGGTTCAATCCCGAACTTACCAAACTTCGCCGCACAGTGGATTTCAGCTCTCAAGGTTTGGGGCTGCAGAAATTCGACCAAAACCAGCAGACCTACTATACCAACGCGCGGATTGACGCAAACGTCTCGAAGAAGATTCGCCTCTTCGCGTCTTGGCTCTACCAGTATCAGCGCGAAAGTGGCCAAGTTCTGCCTCACGCTGACTCCACTACTGGTTTGTTCAATGTCAGCAGCACTTCCCCGCTGTTCGTGTTCGCGCATGGTCTCGGGTTTACCGCGCCCAATCAGACTACGAATGTCGGTGCGGACTTTACCCTCACTCCCCGGTTGGTTGCTACCACTCGCTTCGGTTATTTCTTTGAGAATTACAAGGACTTCGGCTTCCCGACGTCCGGTGACACTTATTTCTGGAATTCGGCAGCAACTGCTGCGACACAGGATGTAAACGGAAATTGCTTCGGCGCCCGCATGCCTTCAAGGGTTATGCGTATTATGAGTTTGGAGAAGGCAGGCACAACTCCACTGATTTTGGGCTTTTTTCCTATGCTTATAGCGGCTCGCCAATGGGCAGCTACCTCGATGTGGGCTACAGCTATAACGGCGGCGCATTTCCGGTTTATGTCGCAGGCCGCGGCAAGTGGGCAGACATCACGCAAGACCTGACGACCGGCAATATCACGGTTAATAGCGTCTCTGCCAGGCGCACACCGTGGTTTTCGCAATCGGACTTCAATGTGTCGCACAATTACAAAGTGTCAGAGAGCAAGGTCATCAGGCTCTCGGCAACTTTCTCTAACCTGTTCAACCAGCGGGCTGTAACTGCCTACTACTCGCAGATTGATACCGCAAACTATTCGCACTTCATCGCACCCGGTGGCGTCCCGTTCTACTTCGGCGGCGAAGCTTACTCTGCATACGAGCACGCGTATGACTGGAAGACCCTGATCAACACGTCTTGCAACGGTGCTTGTTCGCCGGGTCCGATCACCGTCAACAGCCAATACGGCAAGCCGTATCTGCACCAACTCAGCCGCAACATCCGTTTGGGGTTGCGGTTCACCTTCTAACTACTTTCCGTTGCGCCTACCGGCGCGGCGGTGGCTTGGGGCGTCCCCATCAGTTCGGGGCGCCCTTTTTTCTTTCTAGTGTGCACCCACTGCCCCGGGACATTGAAACGACTCGCCTTGCGGCCGGTAGGCAGGTTATTCCAGAGGCCTCCAGCGCGTATGTTAGGATGAGGTGCTTTTTGTGTCCCCAGGCTCTATGCCGCGTCCGACCACCATGAACTTGTCCGAGGCTGTGGCTATTTCCGCCTCCAGCCTTTGGGCCCACAAGCTGCGCAGCGTCTTGACGCTGATCGGCGTAGTTATCGGTGTCGCCGCGGTCATCGCCGTCGTCAGCCTGATCAACGGAGCGAATCAGTACGTCGCCACACGCGTTTTCCGACTGGGCGCCGATGTCTTTGGGCTTTCCAAGCAGCCTTCCATCATCACCAACGTGGACGACTGGCTCGAATTCCAGAAGCGCAAGCGTCTCACCTATGACGATTTCGAAGCTGTGCGCGATCTCTGCAAGTCCTGCAAGGAGATCGGCGCCTCGCTCGGCGGCCGTGTCGAGGTCAAGAGCGGCGTGAATTCGCTGAAAGATACCAACCTGCGCGCCTGGACTCCGCAGATGCCCGAATTGTACGACGTCGATCTCGTCGCCGGCCGCCACATCACCGATTCGGATTTGAATAGCGCTGCGCCGGTCTGCGTGATCGGCATGGACATCGTGGAAAACCTCATGCCCGGCCTGGATCCGGTTGGCAAAGAGGTTCGCTGGAACAACATTCCCTGTGAAGTGATCGGCGTCGGAAAAAAGGAAGGTTCTTCCCTGGGAACTTCGCTGGACAACTGGATCATCTTGCCGCTCAGCACGTACAACAAGGAATACGGCAATCAGCAGACTTCCTTGCGCATCACCGCGCGCGCCGGCTCGGCGGCGAACATTCAGCTCACCGTTGATGAAGTCCGCCAAATTATGCGCGGCCGTCATCATTTGTCCTACGGAACCAAGGATAACTTCGCGATCGAGACCAGCGATTCCTTTCTCTCCTTGTGGAAGAGTATCAGCGGGTCTTTCTTTGTTGTGACCATCGCCATCGCCTCTATTTCGCTGCTGGTCGGCGGCATCGTCATCATGAACATCATGCTCGTTTCCGTCACGGAAAGAACCCGCGAAATCGGCGTTCGCAAAGCGCTGGGCGCTCGCAGCAGTGACATCCTGCGCCAGTTTCTCATCGAGTCCTCGACCATTTCCGTGATTGGCGGAGCCCTCGGCGTCATATTGGGCGTGCTGGCAGCCAAGCTCGTCTCGTGGGTGTCGCCGCTCCCGAGCGCCGTGCAACTTTGGTCGGTGATAGGCGGGCTGGCAGTCGCACTCAGCGTGGGATTATTCTTCGGCACTTATCCGGCATCGAAGGCCGCCAAGCTCGATCCGGTGGAGGCATTGCGTTCGGAGTAGGGAACCATCTTTATGGCTACATTCGGAAAAACACTCCCGCAAACTGCCGTTCTCCCGGTGCGTTCGCTGATTCGCAAGGAAGGCGCCCTGAAGCTTCATGGTGAAGTTCTTTTGGCGCTGGACACGCTGCGGAAAAATCCGCTGCGCTCGGGGCTGACCATCCTTGGCATCGTCATCGGCATCACGACGGTCATCACCGTCAGCGCTATGATCAACGGCCTGAATGACAATGTGCTTGCCGGAATCCGCGAACTGGGCTCGGACACCATCATCGCCTACCGCTTCCCCTGGGCTTCGCTCTCACGGCCTCCAAGCGAATGGTTCACGCGAAAGGAATTGCAGCCGGAATGGGCCGAGGACTTGGCCAAGCTGCCGCATGTCGCCGCCGCTTCCCCCTCCATGCGAATCTTCATGCCGCAATTCGGATCGGGCACGGCGGACTTGCGCCGCGGCGTCTACCGCGCCAAGAACGTGATCCTGCAGGGGAATTCGCCTTCGATCGGACGTATCTTCGACCTCAAAATCGAATACGGGCGGATGTTCAACGAAACCGACGCTGATCACCACATGCCGGTGGTGCTGCTCGGCTACGACACAGCGAGAATCCTTTTCCCGGAGTCTGTCGCCGACAGCATCGGAAAAGAAGTCACCATCAACGGCCAGCTCTTCAGCGTCATCGGCACTTGCGAGAAGCGCAAGCAGGGAATTTCCGGCGGCTCGAATCCCGAAGACAACATCGCCATGATGCCGGTGACCACGCTCCGCAAGCTTTATCCCAACCAGAAAGACTACGTTATTTTCGCCAAGGCTTCAGACCCCGCTCAGGTTGGCCAGGCCGTCGAAGAAATGCGCGACCTGCTGCGACGCAAGCGCCGCCTTTCGAACGACAAGCCGGACGACTTCGCGCTCTTTACTTCGGACTATTTTCTCGATTTGTGGAACAAAATCAGCGGCCTGATTTTCATTTTGATGTTTGCCGTCGCTTCAGTCGGATTGATTGTCGGCGGCATCGGCGTGATGAACATCATGCTCGTTAGCGTCACGGAACGCACCCGCGAGATCGGCGTTCGAAAGGCCATCGGCGCCAAGCGCGGCAACATTCTGTCGCAATTCCTGATTGAGGCTGTCACCCTGAGCGCTGTGGGTGGCGTTATCGGCGTCCTGTTTGGTTCCGGGCTTTCCTTGCTGATGCGCTACGGCCTGAGAATGCCTGCAGTCCTCTCGCTTTTCTGGATCGCCACGGCTCTGATAATGTGCGCCCTCATTGGCATCGTTTTCGGCGTCTATCCCGCGTGGAAGGCGGCCCGCCTCGACCCCGTTGAAGCCCTACGCTACGAATAGCAGGAGAACGGAGCGGCCGAGCGCGAGGTTGGCAACTAGTCTAAATTGGGCTAGTCCAAACTAATCTAAATTAGACTAGTGCAAATCCGCGAGTTGCTTGAGCGGCACTACGGCCGTTTTCCCGTAGTGCTCGCCATCCAGAATTCGCACTTGGCAGTGCGGCTGGGTCGAGTGGACCTCCAGGATTCTCACTTGGGTCCCGTTCGGCACCATCAGCAGCCTTTGTGATGCGATCAGAAGAGACAGCCCCACATCGTCATTCGCCGCATCGAGCTTCTCTCTCTCCGTAGCGGTTTCCTCGTCGACGGACACCAACGTAAATGAGAGTTGGCTCTCAGAACAGAGCTTTGCGACGCGGCCCACTTTCGAAGTCCCACTTGTGGCTTTCGCGGGAGTCGGAACCCGCGCGGCCTGTTCCACTTTGCCGATGAATCTGTAGCCGCGCTTCGGAAGGGTTTCTACGAAACGCGGCTTCTTCTTGTCATCGCCCAAAGCCTGGCGCAACTTCTTGATTGCAGTGTTGAGGCTGTGCTCGAAGTCCACAAAAGTGTCGCCGGGCCAAAGCCTTTTCTCAAACTCCTCGCGTGTGACGACTTCACCCGGACGCTCCAGGAGCACCGCAAGTACTTGAAAAGGTTGCACTTGCAGCTTTATTTTGCGGCCCGCTTTGTAGAGTTCGCCGGCCCGAAAATCCACTTCAAAAGCGTCAAAGCGTGCGAGAAGAGGGGGACAGCCAGGCGTCGACATACAAACCTCAATGCGTCGCACGAATATATCACGGCTCTCGAAATCCACGCTTGGGCCACAGCGCGTCTGCCTAAGTTCTCAGTCTCCTTGCACTTCCGACTTCACCTAAAGACTCCCTTCAGTTCATCTGCAGTGCATTGCGCTTCCAACGCGAGTGCGCGAAAGTGCGAAACATCTCATGACGCATCAGGGGCGCCAGGAGCAAAAGAAAGCCAGCGTAAATAGCGCTGATCAAAATGAAAGAGGAGGTTCCCATGAAAAAGCGTCTCTTTGTGATGGCAGGTTTGCTGGTGTTCGCGAGCATGGTGGCGACTCAGGTTGCGCGTGCGGACGAACCCATGTTGGTGAACATTCCGTTTGCATTCGTTGCCGGCAATGCGACACTGCCGGCCGGTGAGTATCGCGTCGAGAAGTTGGACGGGAATTCCGCTGTGGTTTTGATTCGCTGCGCAGACGCAAAGGCGGCCGCC
Source organism: Acidobacteriota bacterium (assembly GCA_003225315.1). Classification (GTDB taxonomy): domain Bacteria; phylum Acidobacteriota; class Terriglobia; order Acidiferrales; family UBA7541; genus Acidiferrum. The sequence continues at coordinate 53,007 of QHZD01000024.1, read as the reverse complement.
GTGGTGCTCTCGAATGCTACCCAGGCAAACGAAACACCAACCCAATCGAAGCTGATTTTCAAACGATATGACAATCGCTATTTCCTTTCGCAGGTCTGGAGAGCAGGATCCATCCGCGGAAGAGAAGTCATGAAATCGCGAGCCGAAAAAGAAATCACGCAGTCTACGCGTTTCGAAACGAAAGGTGAAGTTACGCTGCTTGCTCGCCTGTCCCCCGCCAGGCCGTGACGCGCCTCCCCAGCCCAATGGCAAGCTAGCCGACGGGAAGCCGGAGCCCTCAGCTCCGGCTTCCTTTGTATTTTCTGATTCAATTGTTTCGAATGCTTTCCTTGCGCCGAAGAATTCCTTGCCAGTCTACTTCTTGAAAGCGGTCTGTGTCGCCGCCCTCCATCATTCCTACCTCAGAGCTACGCCCGGATCAACGCGCATCGCGCGACGTGCCAGCGAGTAGCGTGCCAAAATCGTCAGTCCGCCAATATTTCCCACCACAGCTTCGTAGGAAACGTCGCTTGTCAGCTTCGTTCTTCCTGCTTAGACTCTTATCGAAGTTTCCTACACAATTTGGACAAGCAGACCAATGAGGCAGGATGATTTTCAGCCGGGCGGAGATCGCTTTCCGCTGACGCGGCGCTCCGTAATCGAGGCGGCGCGCTGCATTGACGCGCAGGAGCGCGAGCGAGCCCTCGAAGCGCTTTGCGCGGCGTACTGGAGGCCCGTCTACAAATACGTCCGGTGGCGATGGAATCGTCCGGTCGAAGCGGCTCAGGATCTTACCCAGGGATTCTTTGCGGAGCTGCTCGAAAGAGGTCTCCTCGACAAATTCGATTCGAACAAGAGCCGCCTGCGCACCTACCTGCGCGTTTGCGTGGACAGCTTTGTCATGAACGAGGACAGAGCCGGCCGGCGCCAGAGGCGCGGCGGTAGTATTCCGCATGTTGCGCTGGATTTTGCCGCTGCAGAAGAAGAACTGGGCGCAACGGCGATCGATCCTGCGAAAATCGCCTCGCCGGAATCGCTCGAAGAGTTCTTCGAGAAAGAATGGGTACGCAGTCTCTTTGCCCTCGCCGTGGAGGACTTGCGCGAATTGTGCGAGCAGCGCGAACGCTCTCGTACCTTTCGGCTGTTCGAAGCATACGACCTGGAAGGCAATGAGAAGAGCTCTTACGAGCAGCTTTCGAAAGATTACGGAATCTCCGTGACTGACGTGACCAACGCGCTCTCGTGGGCGCGCCGCGAATTTCGAAAGATCGCTCTCGACCGTCTGCGCGAACTTTGCGGCAGCGAAGAGGAATTCCAGCGCGAAGCGCGCGCCGCTTTTGGCTGGGATGCGAAATGAAGTTCCTTTCCGACAGCGCTCTCGAACGTTTACGCGAAGGCGCAGAGGCCCCCGATCTCGCCGGCACGCGTTATCGCTTGCTGGAGCGCATTGCGCGCGGTGGCATGGGCGTTGTGTACGCCGCGGAAGACGAGAATCTTCAGCGCCGCGTGGCCTTGAAGGTACTCGACGTTCCGGGAACAGACGGCGACCTCGCCAATCGCCTTGTCCGCGAAGCTCGCGTACTGGCTGCTCTCGAGCATCCTGGCATTGTCCCCGTTCACGATGTGGGAACGCTCGCCGATGGCCGCGTCTTCTACACCATGAAATTTGTCGAAGGCCAGCGCCTCGACAAGTACATCGAGTCGGTTACTTCTGTTCCGGACCGCTTGCGTCTGTTCCTTCGCATTTGCGATGCGGTTGCATTCGCTCATGCGCGCGGCGTTCTTCACCGCGACTTGAAGCCCGCGAATATCATGGTCGGTCCATTTGGCGAAGTCCTGGTGATGGACTGGGGCCTCGCAAAAATTCTGCGTTCCGGCGACTCGAAGACCACTCGCGTCGCCGACCCCGATGCGACAATTTTCGAGAAACCAAAACAATCTGCACTTTCGGGCGATTCCACGGAAGTCTCTGGCGTGACTGGACATGGCACCATCCTGGGCACCCCTGGTTACATGTCCCCCGAACAAGCTCGCGGTGACGTGGAACTCCTGGACGCTCGGAGCGACATTTTTTCCCTCGGCGCCCTGCTGCGATTCATTCTTACCGGCGACCGGGAAAGCGGCTCCGCGCCAGGAGCAGTCCGCATCGACAAATCGCTGTCAGCCATCTGTGCAAAGGCAACCGCCGCGTCTCCGGCAGAGCGCTATCCTGACGTTCAAGAGATGGCTCTGGACATTTCGCGCTACCTGGACGGGCTCGCTGTCGGCGCCCACAAAGAGACCCTTCTGGAGAAGGCCGGGCGCTTTTACCGCCGCTATCGCTTCTTTATCTTGTTGATTGCAGCGTACTTGGCGATGCGCGTCCTGATTCTGCTTTTTCTGCACAGATAGGCTTAAAGGAAATCCAGAGTTTGTTGTATAGAACCATAGAAGCAATGGGAATTCGATCGGAGGATCGCGATGAACAAAGTGCTCCTGGGGCTCCTGCTCGGTGCCGTGCTGGGCGCCATCGATGGCGGGTCAGCCTGGTTCACTCCCGCTGTGCGAACGCAACTAGTGGGAATCATCTTCGGCTCGACGATCAAGGGATTGATCGCTGGAGTAGCGGCCGGCATTTTCGCGCGCAAGGTAAATTCCGTGCCTCTCGGCATTCTGTTCGGTCTGGCCGTGGGATTTGTGCTCGCGTTCATCGTTGCTTACCTTCAGCACGGCTACTATTTCGAGATCATTTTGCCCGGCAGTATTGTCGGACTGATTGTGGGTTACGCGACACAGCGCTACGGTGCGGCCTCAACCGCGGCGGCAACGCGGTAGAAGAAGCAGGAAACAATACAAGAATTTCGTTCGATCAGTTAGGGGGAGAACCATGTCTCGCGTCATCCATTTTGAAATACCGGCGAGCGATCCGGAACGCGCCGCCAATTTTTACCGCAAGGCCTTCGGTTGGAAGATTGAAAAATGGCCCGGCCCAACGGACTACTGGCTGGTGAACACCGGCGCGGAAGGAACGCCGGGAATCAACGGCGGCCTCATGAAAAATACGGATGTAAAGACGACTACCAACACCATCGGGGTGGATTCTGTCGACGCCGCGGTGAAAACGGTGCAGAGCGCGGGCGGAAAACTAGTTATGCCCAAGACCCCGATCCCAACAGTAGGTTATTTTGCATACCTCGAGGACACCGAAGGAAATCTTTTTGGCGTGATGCAAGCCGACAAGAATGCAAAGTGAGCTTTGACAAACACGGCGCAAAGGGCGTTCCGGCTGTATCGGGGCGCCCTTTGTGTTTGTGACCCGTGTAGAATGGCACGCATCCAATGGGTAGTCACGCGGGTTGTGAACGCAGGAGCGATGCGATGGGATTTACGGCATTTGCCGGGCACAAGTATCTCAACCTCGAAACCTTCAAGAAAGATGGCACGGGCGTGAAAACGCCAGTATGGTTTGCGGCTGATTCGTCGTCGAGCCTCGATTCGAAAGATGCCAGGCTGTATGTCTACACGATCGGCGTTTCCGGAAAAGTCAAACGCATTCGCAACAATCCACGCGTAAAGATCGCGCCGTGCGATATGCGCGGCAAAGTGCTCGGTAACTGGGCCGAGGCGCAGGCGCAAATCGTAACCGGCGAAGAAGATGCGCGCGGAGTGCGCTTGCTAAATAACAAATATTTTCCATGGAAACAGTTGCTGGATTTCTTCGCAAAGTTCCGCAAGCGCGAGCACACGGTCTTCGTGCTCCGTCCGGCATGAAAAAAGGAAACGGCTCGCGAGTGACAGCGCAAGGTTACGTTGGGCAGCCTTACCGCGGCCAGAGCCAGCCAAACGTCCCCGCCGTCAGCAAACTGTAGACGAGCCCATCAAACGCTTCCTTGAGCGTCATGCTCCAGGACTGCCCTTTCCAGATGCTGTTGACCAAGGGTCCCAGACCAAAAGCAAGGAACGCGGCGGTACCGGCGACGCGAAATACGGCCAGATAGGGCGCGCCGGGCGTGACGGTGCGTCCCGTGAGATAGGCGACAAAGACGCCGACGAGCAAGCAATAGGCAAACCACATGCCGAGGAACTTGGGCATGGCCACTGGGCCATTGGGATACAGGGTTAGAAACCCGACTGGCCCTTGCTTGAATTTTTCCTGCATGGCGGGCGAATTCATGTCCTTATGGGAACAATAAGGGAAATGATAGAGGCCCGGAGTCAAACCGGCTGGTCGCAAAGTGGCAAGAAGTTTGTCTTCCTCGGGAAGCTGCCGGTAGTCACTAACGTGATACTTCAGCACCATATGGATAATCGAGCTGGCTACAAACACGATGACGGCCGAAAGCAGGATGGGCAGCAAAAGTGCCGTGAGAGAAACCATGCGTTGCCTCCTTACATGCAAAACTGGAATGCGGGAATTTACGCGTGAAGCTACCCCCAAAAGGAGGCCGCGGTCAAGACCCTAACTCCATTTGAAGGTCAGTAGTTCAGTTTGAGAGAGAACTGAATCTGGCGCGAAGGCCCAGCCGTCCTGCTGATGACGCCAAAACCGCTCCCCAGGACGATGTTGGAAGGCAAACCAAAATTCACTTCGTTGAAAATATTGAAAAACTCCGCCCGAAATTGCAGCACAGCGAACTCCCCATTTCCTCGGTGACCAAACGGGGTGTCTTTGATCAGGGCCAGGTCAAAATCGTGGAAGCCCGGACCGCGAAACGTGTCGCGGCCGAGGGTGCCGAAGCGGCCGTGGAACGGTCCGGTACCGCCCGGGATGTTGATTGGGACTGTAAAAAGAGAGCTGTTTGCCTTGCCCAAGCCGAAGTAGTCCTCTCGCACCGCGCGGCTCGTGGAAAATATCGGCATGGCAAGAAGATCGGGGCGATCCGTCGCGCCCAAGCCTATTCCGGTTTGCTGGAGTCCGGAATACACCGTGAAGGGAGGGCCGCTCGTCAGCGTCGTGATGTTCAAGACCTGCCAGCCTCTGGTAAGTTTCTTGCCCAGCGGCTGAAGAAAGCCAACGCGTTCCAACGGCAAGGACTGGATCAGGCTCAGTGTGAAAACGTGGGTTACGTCGAAAGTGGAAGGCCCCTTGTCGGCGCTTGGATTTAAGGGATCCTGTGGCAAGGTCTGCAAAATCACGCCGGGACTTCCGGAAATTCCCCCCGGCACTGCGCTGGTGTCATCAATACTCTTGGAAAACGTGTAGCTGGCCTGAAAGCTGAGGCCTGCGCGGGAATTGTTCTGGCTGGCGCTCGTTTGCAGCGCGTGATAGCTGGAATGCGCTCCAGAGCTCATCACCGATTCAGGACCGAACCCTCCAATAGCTTGCCCGGCTGAATTGAATTGCGTGTAAGGCGCGAAGGCCGGCTCCGCTCCTCCGTAACCATTCGGTGAGAGCACGCTGGCAAGGTGGACTCCCGCAGTGCCCACATACGAAGCGCTCAGCTTCACGCTACCGATTTCATGATCGATCCCCACCGTTTGCGTGGCGATATACCCGTTATGAAAATGCGCATCAAAGCTGATCGCCGTGAATAATTGCACCTGATTGCCGGGTGTGAGCGCCGCCAAATCGTTTTGAAATCGCTGCACGTCCATCGGCGTGTTCGCGGGAACATTGCTGCTGCTTCCAGACGCAAACAGCAGCCCGCCCTGCGTGGTATAGACCGGAGGAAGGCTGAGGGTTGCGACAGAATCCTGAAAATTCAGCGGAGAGCCGGGCTGCGCTATCAGCAAGGGCTGAAACACGAAGGGAAATGCGCCGGTGACATAGTTCTGCAGCCAGAGGTTGGGAAGAATGGTGGTGACGGCGCCGCCGGCATGGAGCGTCGTGTGTTTGGTCAGGTCGAAATCCACAGACAGCCGGGGGCCCCATCCGCTCCAGTCCATGGCATAAGGAGGCTGCGGATTGTACACGTAGATCTGCGTCGCGCCGGGAGTCAAATATCCCGCTGGCTCTCCGTTCGGCCCGACAGGGAGTGCCAGCGATGTGCGATGCTTTGCTTCACGAATCCGGCTGTTCACTTCGTAGCGCAGCCCATAGTGGATGCTTAATCGCGCCGTGGCTTTCCAAGTGTCTTGGAAATAAAAATTGTAAGCCTCGCGACGGACAGCCGCTTCGTCAAACTTATTTCCATTGGGGGTCAGGCTCGTGGCCGCAGTCACCGTGAAGGAATAAGGCGTCGCAGTAAGTAGCCCGGTCAATGAATCCGGCAACTTGTCTCCTGGATGAATATCATTCTGCCCGCTGGCCGACGGAATCAGGACGGGAGAATACGCGGCGCCTCCTCCAAACGTGTACAGGCTGTTGGGATTCGTTCCAAAAATCGTGGTATCGCGATTGAAGCGCAGCTCCGCGCCCCATTTGAAGGAATGCGAGCCGCGCGAGTAAACCATGTCTTGCTTGAATTGGTACACGTTTCCATAGGAACCGAATACGGATCCGTCGGCGGAATTGAAACCCTGAAAAAGGCCGTCGCCAAAGGCGATCGCTGGCTGCGTCTGGTTGCTGGTGAGGAAAAGAGGAGTGCTCCTAATGTAGCCAATAGTCGTTTGATAGCTGAAGCGTGGAGTTGCCGCGCGCGAATATTTTATTGCCGCGTTTCGCTGGTGATCGAGGAACTTCACGCCAAAGTCCGGATTCAGCGCGGTCTGATCCGGGTTCGTCGTCGGCCCGGTGACCTGGTTGCGGCTTGCACGCAGAAATAGCGTGGCTTTTTCCGAGAGGCGATGGTCGACCCGCAGCGAGGCTTGATCCGTTCGGGTGGCAACCTTGGAAGACGTGGCATAGGTGCGTGCCCCGAATGCCCCTTGAGGATCGTTCGGCAAGGGATAGCTCGCCAGCAATGCCGCGACCTTGCTGCTGACCGGAACCGTTAGCGTGTCGCCGGGAAAAGTGGTCGTGTCGATTCCCTGCTTCTCCGCCAGCGTCGGCACAGGGAATACCTGCGTAGTCCCTAGAACTTGCCGGAATCCTTGATACTCCGCGAAGTAAAATGTCTTGCCCCGGCCATTGTAAATATGTGGAACGAAGACCGGGCCGCCGTTGGTCACGCCGAATTCATTTCGCGCAAACGGCGGGAGGCGCCGTGTATCCAAGTCGCTCTTGTGATCGAAAAAATTTCGCGCGTCGAAAGAAGCATTGCGCACAAACTCAAACACGCTTCCGTGCACTTGATCGCTTCCAGACTTGGTGATCGCGTTCGTGAATCCCGCCGCGCCGTGTCCCGTGTCCGCCGGCATGACGCCGGAACTGGATTGCACTTCCTGAATGGCATCGACGTTAAAGTTTGAGAACGTCGCCCCGCCGAGTTCCGGATCAGTGGTGTCGGCTCCATCCATGGCGAAGACGGCAGCCGAGCCGCGCTGACCGTTCACCGCAAATTGTTGCGTGAAATTGGCCGCGCCGTTGGTGTCCGTCATGGTGCCGGCGGCCAGCAGCAGGAACTTGCTAAAGTCCCGTTCATTCAGCGGCAAGCTGGAGACCTCGCCCGTCGAGAGATGTTCGCCCCCACTCGCCTGGGGAGAAGCTGTGTTCTGAGTGAGCGTCACGCGAAGGACTTGCCCTTCTGCGGGGAGCCGAACCTCAGCCGTGAGCGTGGCATCCTCTTTGGTGATCACTGGATCGACTGCAGTCCATATTCTGTTCCCCGTGTTTACCGTGAGCGTGTAGCTGCCCGCCGCGATTCCAGTGAACGAAAACTGGCCACTCGCAGAAGTCGTCGCGGAGTACTCCTGTTTGCTGTCTGCGGCAATCAACTTGACCGTGGCCTTGCCAACTGGATTTCCTCCAGCTTCGCGCAGCACGCCACTCAAAGAAGGCAAAGGAGCCGAGTACAACGAAGGAATGGGCAGAAATACCAGAAAGAGAAAGAAGGCACGAGACATTTCACGGAACCAGGAGGGCATCGCGAAACATTATACGCAGGTTTATTTTGTGCACGATATGGCTCGGGCCCCGGCCGCTATCGCGGCTGCGCGGATGTTGGTATAGAATGAGACAGTTTTGTAGTCTCATTGAGGAAATCCAATGAAAAAGCCTGCTTTGCCTTACCTTCGAATGAGTTTGCTCGTCCTCGCCTCATTGATCCTCTCGTCCGGCTACGCCATCGTGGCGGACGACTCTTCCTCCTCGCTTCCAGCACCGCCAGCGGCGAAGAAAATTCCGAAGACGACGGAAATCAATGGCCATACGCTGGTAGACAACTACTATTGGCTGCGCGAAAAGAAGAATCCCGAAGTAAAAGCTTATCTGGAAGCCGAGAACGCTTACACCGATGCGGTGATGAAGCCCACCGAAGCTTTACAAAAAAAGCTGTACGACGAAATGCTGAGCCGCATCAAGGAAACGGACGTCGAGGTGCCCTATAAGGACGGCGGCTACTTCTACTACACGCGGACCGAGGCCGGGAAGCAATACGCCATCCGTTGCCGGAAAAAGGGCAGCATGGACGCTCCTGAAGAGATTCTGCTGGACGTAAATGAACTGGCCAAAGGGCAGAAGTTCATGTCGCTCGGAGCGTACAACGTCAGCGACGACGGCAACTTGTTAGCGTACACAACGGACAACACCGGATTCCGCCAGTTCACCCTGGCCGTAAAAGATTTGCGCACCGGCAAACTGCTACCGGACCACGCCGAGCGCGTCGACTCCGTCGCCTGGGCCAACGACAACAAAACCATCTTCTACACCACGGAGGATGCGGTATCGAAACGCTCTAATCAGTTCTATCGTCACAACGTCGGTACCACCGTTCCAGACACCCTCGTCTACGAAGAAAAGGACGAAAGGTTCGACATTGGCACCGGCAAGACCCGCAGCAAAGCCTATTTATTGCTCATTTCCGGCAGTCACACCACCAGCGAAGCGCGCTACATTCCCGCCGATCAGCCCATGGCGGAATGGAAACTCATGGAACCTCGCAAACAGGACGTTGAGTACTACCCGGACCACAATGGCAATTTCTTTTATATCCGCGTGAACGACACAGGACGCAATTTCCGTCTGGTCAAAGCCCCGGTCTCGGATCCCGGCAGCAAGAATTGGCAGGAGGTCGTGCCGCATCGCGCCGATGTGATGCTCGATGATACGGATTTCTTCAAGAACTATTACATTTCTTACGAACGGGAGAAGGGCTTGCCGCAAATTCGCGTGACCGGCCTGCAAAGCGGAGAGTCCCGTCGCCTCGAATTTCCGGAGCCGGCTTATGTCGACTATCCCTACCTCAATCGTGAATACGACACGGCCAAGTTCCGTTATGGCTACCAGTCGTTCATTACTCCGCAGTCGGTGTTCGAATACGACATGGCGAGCGGCAGCACGACCTTGCTCAAGCAGAAAGAAGTACCCGGAGGCTATGACCGCACGCGCTATCAAGTGGAGCGCATTTTTGCGACGGCATCCGATGGCATCAAGATTCCCATCACCGTCGTACATCTCAAAGGCGCCAAGCTGGATGGAAAGGGTCCGCTTTATCTAACCGGCTACGGTTCCTACGGCTATCCTTACGACATCAGTTTTAACTCCAACCTCTTCAGCATGGTCGATCGTGGGGTCGTAGCAGCGGTCGCGCACATTCGCGGCGGCGGCGAAATGGGCAAGGCCTGGCACGACGACGGCCGCATGATGCATAAGAAAAACACGTTCACCGATTTCATTTCCTCTGCTGAATATCTCGTGGGCCAAGGATATGGTTCGAAGGACCGCCTGGTGATCGAAGGAAGAAGCGCCGGGGGCCTCTTGATGGGCGCGGTCCTGAATATGCGGCCGGACTTATTTCACGCCGCCCTGGTGGGCGTTCCGTTCGTGGACGTCATGAACACCATGCTCGATGAATCTCTGCCTCTCACCGTCAGCGAATTCGAGGAGTGGGGCAATCCCAAGCAGAAACCGGCTTTCGATTACATGATTACCTACTCGCCGTACGACAACATTGAGCCGAAAAGCTATCCCAACATGCTGGTGCGGACCTCCTTCAATGACAGTCAGGTGATGTACTGGGAGCCGGCCAAATACGTCGCGAAGATGCGCGCGATTCGAACCGACCACAACACGATGATCCTGAAGACCAACATGAATCCAGCCGGGCACGGCGGCGCCTCCGGCCGATACGACCGTTTGCGCGAGACGGCGTTTGATTACGCCTACTTTCTCACCCAGATGGGAATTCAGAATTGACCGCCCGCCGGTCAGTCCCCAGCCATAAAACAACGCGCCGATTGCCCAGGTTTGTGGTTAGAATACTGGTTACACCCTGTTCGAGGGGGAGTTGAGTCGTACCCAGGCGATTCAGAATTCCAGATAGCGCGTTCCTGGGGGTAGCGGATGAATATTCAATTCGTAGTGCGCAATGTGGTTTTCTGCCTTGCGTTGTCTCGCCTGATTGTTCCTTTCACAGCCCACGCTCAGAGCCAGGTCCTGGGCGAGGTGAAATTGGTCGGAAAGACTAAAGCTGATAAAACATCCGGAGTTTGGGTCGATGGACAATATCTAGGCTACGTCGATGAACTGAAGTCTGAGAAGAAACTCTTGCTTATGCCCGGCGAACACGAGATCGCCATTCGTCAGGCAGGGTATACGGATTTCACGAAGAAGGTCGTCGTGGAACCGCACAAGAAAACCGAGGTGCAAGTTGTGATGCTGAAGGACCCTCGGACTCGCCTGCCAACTGTTACTTCTCTCATCAAACTAAAAGTCACTCCAGACCGGGCTGCGGTTTTTGTGGATGACGCTTTCGCCGGAACCGTCACTGAATTCAGCGGCGTGGGGCACGGCATGCTCGTCAGCCCCGGGAAACACCGCATCAAGATTGCTCTTGCCGGATACCAAGCTTTCGAAACAGAGGTCAATCTGCTTGCGCATCAGAAAATGACCATCAAAACTGACTTGCTGCAAGGAAGCATCACGCAGGCCGGAGCTTCGATAAAACAAGAGTAGGAAAATCCAGTCACGACGGATCGCGACTCTAGTAGCTGCGAGCGGTGGCAACGGTGTCGCGGGAAGCGGCGAGAGCGCGAAGCGAGTCGATATAAGGCGCGCGGGCGACACCGCGTTCCGTAAAGATCGCCGCGATGTACCGGGCGGGAGTAACGTCGAAGGCGGGATGCGCGGCGTGAACATCCGGCGCGATGCGAACGCCCTGGAGATGCGTGACTTCATCGGCGGAACGCTCTTCGATGGGGATGTGCTCGCCATCCGCTATGGATAAATCGAAAGTAGAAACGGGCGCGGCAACATAAAACGGCACGTTATTTTCTTTGGCGAGTACTGCGATCTGATAGGTGCCGATTTTGTTGGCGGTGTCCCCGTTCGCGGCGATGCGGTCCGCGCCGGTAACGATCGCGCCGACTTTTCCTGATTTCAAAAAGTGGCCCGCCATATTGTCGGTGATAAGGGTGAGCGGAATTCCGCCTTTATGAAGTTCCCAGGCGGTGAGGCGCGCGCCTTGCAGATAAGGCCGCGTTTCGGGAACAAGCACGTGGATCTTTCTTCCTTGCTCGAATGCCACGCGAATTACTCCGAGCGCCGTGCCGATGCCAGCGGTAGCGAGCGCGCCGGCGTTGCATTGCGTCATCACCTGGCCTTCGCTCGGCATGAATTCCGCTCCAAAGCTTCCGATAGCTTGGTCCGTCGCTTTTTTCTCGAGATGAATTTGCTTGGCTTCGTCGACCATTCCCTGCCGGATCGTGCCGAGGTCCGAGCTCTTTGAAGTTAATTCCGCAAAGCGTCGCTTCATACGCTCAAGCGCCCAGAAAAGATCAACCGCCGTCGGACGCGTTTTTGCAAGCGTCTCACAAATTTCCGTGAATTCGGCGCGGAGCGCTTCCACCGAAATTGCCTGGGAATGCAGAACGCCGAGAGCCGCGCCCATGGCAGCCGCCACCCCAATCGCCGGAGCGCCGCGAATGACCATTTCGCGAATGGCTTTGGCGATTTCACGGTAATCCGTGTACGTGTAGCTGACCTCTTCGGCGGGAAGCCGCCGCTGGTCAAGCATGACCACGCCGTGCTCCGTCCATTTGATAGGTTGGGCTACGTACATTCTGTCGTCATCCTGGCAAAGTTCAATTGTAGCGGAGGCCGGGGCCGAAAACGAATCGCGCCATCGTGCAAATTCAGGGGCTCGGAGGCATCTGCGTGAAGCCCTTGGTCGCGATGATCGAGGTGATCGCGATCATGGAATTGTAGCCGAGGTGAAGGAGAAAACTCGCGAGAACCGTTCCGGTCCAGGCCCGTGCAAACGTGAAGATAATGCCGACGAGAGTCAGGAGGCCCACAAGGCCCCAGGTCCATCCGAGTTGTGCGCCGTGCATGAGGCCAAACAAGGTTCCAGTGATAACAATGCCGACAAAAGTGCCGAACCGGATGGCGCCGGGAGGATCGGCCCCAGCATTTTGCGCAAGGCCCGAAAATTTACTGGCGAAAAGCGGGTACAGATAACCGCGGAAAACCGTTTCTTCGACCAGCGGAGCGACGAAAACCGCCATGGCCATCAGCAGCATGGCGCCGGTGCGGCTCTTGAAGAGCTCCTGAATGGGAACGTGATCCACGTTTTTGACGCGCGAGCTGGCTAAGGCCACGAAAATGGCCAAGCCGCAGCCGGAAAGGAAATACATCCACGGGCTGCCCTTGCCGGTGGTGGGATCGGACCTGAGTCTCTTCCAGCCGAGAGAACGCCAAAAGGGAAGGCCGCGCAAGACCGCGAGAGTCATGTAGAGAAAAAGGAAAAGCAATGCGTACCAGAGAACGTTTGTGCCGACCAGGAATTGCGGCTTGGACTCAATCATCTGCTGCAGTTGTTTTTGCGTGAGGTGCTTGTTGGCGGAGAGCAGCAATACGGCGCCGACTTGAACGATCAGCAGGCTGCTAAATCCAAAAATCAAAAAGACAATGAGATGCACCCAGGACCAGGAGATGCACAGGTCTTCAGGAAGAAAAGGCTTTTCTTTGCAGGGAGTGGCGGCCGCAAAAGAGATGGGGTCGCCGCCAAGAGGTGCAGAGACCGGCTCCCCAGAAGATAATGCGGCTGCATCGCTTTCCAAAGGCTCCGAGTCGATATTCGGCTCGAGCGGCTTCAGCGGATTGTCGTCAAAGAGGCTCATCGTTTTCCAGTTCGGCCTTTCTTGGGCCAGCCGGCAGCCAGTGCGGCGGCGACGAGCGGCATAAGCAACTCGTGATGGCCGGTGATGGCGTAGCCGTGCGATTCAGGTCCGCTGCGTCCGTGGGCTGGCGCGGTGGGGCGCTTCACTACATTCTGCAACGGGCGGTAGTGCTGGATAAAGTCGAAGTTCGCAGTGGTAATAGGGCGGAGTGGAACGCCGAGATTGCGCACGACGGAAACCGCTTTCAAAAAAATCTCGGGCAGAAGAACCGCCGATCCCCAATTGAGATAAACGCCTCCAGGATGCATCAGCTGCACAAGCGCGCAGAACAAACGGAAATCGTGATGCGTGGCATCGCCCAGCGCCGCGCCGTTAGCCGCTGGATGCATGTGCGGGATGTCCGTGCCGATGGCCAGGTGAATCGTCACGGGGATGCGGCGTTTGTACGCCACGGCGAGGACGCTGAAATCGGCGTGTTTCACTTCGATGACGCCGCTGGAAAGAAATTGCCCGGCAGCTTCCCCGTAGCCAATCCGAATGCGGTGAGCAAGTTTGGCGATTTCGTTGAGATATTGTCCTGTTTCTTCGGCCATGCCGAATTGGCCTTCGCCAAGACCGGCATCCACATCTTCGGAAGTGTTTCCAGAGAGGGCGATTTCAAAATCGTGAATAAGCGCCGCGCCGTTCATGGCGATTCCGGAGATGAATCCGCGTTTCATCAAATCGATCAGAACGGGTCCGAGGCCGACCTTGATGACGTGCCCGCCGATCCCCCAGAGAATGGCTTTACGCTGTTTGCGCGCAATGTGAATCGCGCTGAGGAGGTTGCGTAGATCTTCTCCCGCAAGAATGTCCGGCAGTGAATCGAGAAATTGTGTGAGCGAGCTGTTCGTGCCGGCCGGTTTCGCGAAATCGCGGACACTGACTTTGCTTTTGCGCGAAGCGAGCGGATAGGTACGCACCGCGCCAAGAGACAGAGGCTGGATGGAATAGTTGCTCATGACAAGGGCTTCACTCTACGGTTAAGCACCGCCGCTTGCAAGCAGCAGGCGCTTCGGCCCGGTGCGTTCGTTTGATGTCTGCCGGCCCAGTTCAGCACAAGAACCGACCGACGGGGATGACGCCACCCAGGGAAACAATGAGAGGAATGTCAGCCAGACACGAGATGACGATTCCACCCAATCGCCACAAGCGATCCGCCCGCCCACCTCCGGCGATCCACTGTAAAGGAGAAATAGGACCGGGAAGAATCAGAAGGGCCATGATGGTCCACTCAATCCAGCGCACCGGAACGTAGACGCAGAGATACGCAATGAGGTTTTCAGGAAGACCGGGCACCAGGGCCGTGATCAGGGCGCTGCTGAGAAAATAAATCAGAACGCCAAAGAACAATCCGAGCGACAGGCGAATAGCACCGTAAAGAACGGCGCGGCCAAGTACGCGGGAATTCTCAGGCCGGAAAGCGCGCAAACCAAAATAGCACCAGGCCGAGTAAGCCAGGAATTTTCCGCCAAAATAGAGAAGAGCTTCCATCACTTGCACGGTCCCGTGAAGAACATAATCCTATTTCCCGTGGCCATTTGTCCCGGAGGTTCCCACTGAGAGTACGCGGGCGAGGACCTGGCCGGTATAGGATTTTCTTGTGCGGGCGACGAGTTCGGGCGGACCCTGGGCGACGATGCGGCCGCCGCCTTCGCCTCCTTCGGGACCAAGGTCGATGATCCAGTCAGCTTGTTTGATGACGTCGAGATGATGCTCGATGATGAGCACGGTGTTGCCTAGATCAACCAGGCGCTGAAGAACATCTAGAAGTTTTCGCACGTCGTCAAAATGCAATCCCGTAGTGGGCTCATCGAGGATGTAAAGCGTGCGGCCGGTCTGGCGCTTGGAGAGTTCCCGGGCAAGCTTGATGCGCTGGGCTTCGCCGCCGGAAAGAGTTGTTGCGGATTGCCCGAGCGTGACGTAGCCGAGGCCGACTTCGACGAGCGTTGAAAGTTTTTGCTGAATTTGCGGAATATTTTCTAGAAGCTTCAGCGCGTCGGAAGAAGGCAGATTCAAAACATCGCTGATGGAATGGCCTTTGTAGCGCACGGCGAGCGTTTCCGAATTGTAGCGGCGTCCACGGCACACTTCGCACATCACGTAAACGTCGGGAAGAAAATTCATTTCGATGCGGCGGAGGCCGTCGCCCTGGCAGGCTTCGCAGCGGCCGCCTTTTACGTTGAAGCTGAACCGGCCGGGGCGATAGCCGCGCTCACGCGATTCCGGAAGCATGGCAAAGAGATCGCGGATCGGAGCGAACACACCGGTATAAGTCGCAGGGTTCGATCGCGGCGTGCGGCCGATCGGCGCTTGATCGATCTCGATGACTTTGTCGATTTGGTCGGCTCCGATGATTTCGCGATGCGCGGCGGGCGCTTCGGAGGAGCGATAGAGTTTCTGCGCGAGCGCGCGATAGAGAATGTCGTTGACAAGCGTGGATTTGCCGGAGCCGGAGACGCCGGTTACGACTGTGAGCAATCCAAGCGGAATCGTGATGTCCACTTCTTTGAGATTGTTCGCGCTAGCACCTAGAATTTGTATCGCTTTGCCGTTTAGACTTCGGCGTTTTTCGGGGACTGCGATCTTCGCAGCGCCGCTTAAGTATTGGCCGGTGAGCGATTCGGTGGTGGCTTCGATTTGCGCGGGTTTGCCTTGCGCGACGAGGTAGCCGCCGGCGTTGCCTGCCCCGGGCCCAAGGTCCACCACGAAATCGGCGCGGCGGATGGTGTCTTCGTCGTGCTCAACGACCAAGACGGTATTGCCGAGATTGCGGAGATGTTCGAGCGAGCCGAGGAGGCGCGCATTGTCTCGCGCGTGAAGGCCGATGCTGGGTTCGTCGAGAACATAGAGAACGCCACGAAGTCGCGAGCCGATTTGCGTGGCCAGGCGGATGCGCTGGGCTTCACCGCCGGAAAGCGTGGCGGCAGAACGGTCCAGGCTGAGATAACCAAGACCGACGGCAAGCAGGAAATCGATGCGCTCGGCGACTTCTTCGAGCGGACGCGCGGCGATCTCCTTTTGGCGTTCGGTGAGCTGCGCGATCATCTTGTCCACGGCAGGACGCGCCGCGCTAAGCGAAAACGCCGTGAAATCCGCGATGGAACAGCCGGCAAGTTTGACGGCCAGCGATTCTGGCCGCAGGCGCTTGCCGTGGCAAACGCCGCAAAGCGTGGCGGACATGTATTGGGTCATCCACTCGCGATAAGTGTCTGAGCTGGACTCTTCGAAATTGCGTTCGAGAAATTTCAGGATTCCCGGAAAGCGAAAACCCTTTTCTGTTTTTGATTTCTTCGGTGTTGATTCGCCATCCGATCGCGCGTTCGACGGAGGGTATCCATACAAGAGCAGGTTTTGGATGCGCGCGGGGAATTTCTCAAATGGCGTTTCCAGATCGAAGCCGTGGGCGTAGGCGCCCAGTTCGAGCGTGCGCTTGAGAATCGCGGAGCCGGAGCCTGGGCCGAGGGCGCCATCAAAAAGCGGACGGCTCCAGTCATTGATAATCCTTGAAGGATCGAAATCGTATTTTGAGCCGAGACCGTTGCACGCGGGGCATGCTCCGTACGGCGAATTGAAGCTGAAGGAGCGCGGCTCGAGTTGCGGGACGGAGATACCGCAATCGGAACACGCGAGCTTTTCGGAAAGCGTGTGTTCCTTGCTGCCGACGATGGCGACGGTGACGAGACCGCTGGCCAATTTGAGCGCGGTGGCGATGGATTGTTCGAGGCGCGCGGCGATGCCTTGCTTGACAAGCAGGCGGTCAATGACGATTTCGATGGTGTGGTTCTTGCGCTTGTCGATGACCGGAAGTTCATCCAACTGGTAAAGCTCGCCGTTGATGCGCGCGCGGACGTAGCCGTCGTGCGCGAATTTTTCAAGCTCCTTGCGATAAGCGCCTTTGCGTCCGCGGACGATGGGCGCGAGGATCATAATGCGGTCGTCCGGCTTGCAGATTTCGCCGTGCAGGATGGATTGAACGATCTGCTCGCTGGACTGGCGCGTGATGGGCTTTCCGCAATTCGGACAGTGCGGAACACCGACGGACGCATAGATGACGCGGAGATAATCGTAAATTTCCGTGATGGTGCCGACGGTGGAGCGCGGCGAACGCGTAGTGGTTTTTTGCTCGATGGCGATCGAAGGAGAGAGTCCTTCGATGACGTCAACTTCGGGGCGCTCCATCTGGTCGAGAAACTGGCGCGCGTAGGCGGAAAGCGATTCCACGTAGCGGCGCTGGCCCTCTGCGTAAATGGTGTCAAACGCCAGCGAGGATTTTCCCGAGCCGGAAAGACCGGTGATGACCGTGAGGCTGTTCCGGGGGATTTCGACGCTGATGTTTTTCAGGTTGTGCTGGCGCGCGCCCCGGATTACCAGTTTGGTCAGGCCCATGAGTCAGAAACGCTCCCTCCACAGGAGCCCCGGCGCTCAGTAGGTACACTAAGCCCAAGATAACTTCTCACAATAGCAGGAGGGAAAGAACAGGGTCAAGCAGAGGGCCGAGGTATCAATTTTAGGTTGCCCATGACTCAGGTTAATCCAGTTTTGCTTCGGATGAATGAAATTATTCCCTTGTCCCAGCGATAGTCATACGTTCTATCGCGAGGGAGCGCGAAATAGATTCTGCCGAAGGGGAAGTTGTAGTGTCTGGTTTTGATCAGACCCCAGACCCAAAATGTGGTACATCCAATGATCTCGGAGTATGGGAGCGATCGGCATTGGAAGAGCCTTCTATACTTTAGGGTTTCCGCGTCGGGTTTTACGCGGCTCAGCCACACGAATGTAAGGCTCAACGAAAAGGGAAGAGCAGCAGCAATAGCGCTCAGCGGGTGTTCTGCATTGAAGAATATATATGCCGAATAAAGGAGTGCTGGGCCCATGACAAATTTCGGAAACCAATAATCGGCAGAGAAGGTCTCCAGAGCGGTTGGGAATTTATATTCGTTGGCCATGTCACATCCCCGAGTAGGTTTGGCGGCGAAGGAATTGGCCGGAGCCGGGGCGGCCGACGAATTTGCCGGACTCGATGACGGTGCGGCCGCGGGAGAAAACGGTTTTGGGCGCGCCTTTGATCTTGATGCCCTCGAACATGGAATAATCCACGCGCATGTGGTGGGTCTTTGCGCTGATGACTTCCTCGTGATTGGGATCGAAGATGACCACGTCGGCATCGGAGCCGACGGCGATGGTGCCTTTGCGCGGGTAGAGGCCGAAGAGTTTTGCCGGCGCGGTTGCAACGAGCTGGACAAAACGATTGGGCGAAAAATGCTTGCCGTGGACGCCGCCGGTATAGACGAGGCTTAAGCGGTGCTCGATGCCAGGGCCGCCGTTGGGAATTTTGGTGAAGTCGTCCTTGCCGAGTTCCTTTTGTTCCTTGAAGCAGAAGGGGCAGTGGTCGGTGGAGACGACTTGCAACGTGTCTTTGGCGAGGCCCTGCCAGAGTTTTTCCTGGTTCCACTTTTCTCGGAGCGGAGGAGTGAAAACGTATTTGGCGCTTTCAAATCCGGGAGCGTCCATATTTTCGAGCGAGAGATACAAGTATTGCGGACAGGTCTCGGCGTAAGCGGGCAGGCCGCGGTCGCGGGCTTCGCGGACTTTTTCGAGCGCGTCGTTGCAGGAGAGATGGACGATGTAAACGGGGGCGCCGGCCATTTCCGCGAGGGCGATGGCGCGGGAAGTGGCTTCGGCTTCAGCGGTGGTGGGACGAGTGAGCGCGTGATACTTCGGCGCGCGTTTTCCTTCGGCGAGGGCCTGCTGGACGATCACGTCGATGGCGCCGCCGTTTTCGGCGTGCATGCAGATGAGTCCATTGTGCTTGGCGGCCTGGCGCATGGCCTTAAAGATCGTGGCGTCGTCGAGCATGAAGACGCCGGGGTAAGCCATGAAGAGCTTGAAGCTGGTGACGCCTTCGCGGATGAGCTGGCCCATTTCCTCGAGCTGCGCGGAGCCGAGATCGGTGATGATGCAGTGGAAGGCATAGTCCGTGACAGCTTTGTCGTGAGCTTTTTTCATCCAAGCGTCAAAGGCCTGGCGGAGGGTTTGGCCTTTGTACTGGATGGCGAAGTCGATCAGCGTGGTGGTACCGCCGAAAGCGGCCGCGATGGTGCCGGTCTGAAAGTCGTCAGCGCTGGTCGTGCCGCCGAAGGGCATGTCGAGGTGCGTGTGCACGTCGATGCCGCCGGGAATGACCAAGCAGCCGGAGGCTTCAACGATACGCGTGGCGTTCTCGGTGGGGAGTTGGGCAGCGATGGCGGTGACTTTGTCTCCCGCGATGCCCACGTCGGCGAGGGACGTGTCTGTGGCGGTTACGACCGTGCCGTTGCGAATTACGGTGTCAAAGCGCATGTGCAAGTCCTCTGCTGAAGCGGGAACAGATTCTGACTAAGTCGGAAGCGAATGTGGGAAGGGACGAAACCTGGCCCCCACCCCCCATCATTTTGCATGAATATCAAAAGAAAAGAGTTACAGAAAAAGCATTTCGTATTTGATTGATTCTAAAGGACGGGTTTTTGGTTGTTTCGGAGCACCTGACCGGAAATTGCGGCTCAAAAAAGGAAAACGGAGCAAACTCCCGCAGTCCACACCTAGTAATCTACAGAAGGAGTATATCACAAATTCAGAGAATGTCAAGAAAAAGCTGGGCGGTGGAGTAGTCAGTGGGTGTAGTGGGGCACGATTTCGCGCTTATACACGTCTAGGGTTTTTTCTTCATCGCCACACATTAGATAGATATTGAATTGGGTGACCCCGACCTTGCGAAGGCTGTCCAGCTTTTTACGGTGCTCGTCGATAGGGCCGATGATGCAAAAGCGGTCGACGACTTCGTCGCTGACAAACTCGGCATTGTCGCTGCCCACTTCGCAGTGGTGGAGATAGTCGTACTTGCCGCGGTCTTTGACGAAAGAGGTCAGCGCGGGCGGCAGTTCCTCCGGCTTGTACTTGGAAATGAGGTCTATCACATGATTGGAGACCAGGGCGGGAAACCAGCGGACGTGTTCGCGGGCGGTTTTCAAGTCCTCGGAAGCCCAGACGGGGGCGGCGGCCATGACTTCGATTTTGCTGAAGTCTCGGCCGGCTTCCTTAGCCCCTTCGCGGACAAAGCCGAGACACCAGTCGATGAGGTCGAGGTCGGCAAATTGGAGAATCACGCCGTCGCCGATGCGACCGGCAGTGCGCAAGGCTTTGGGGCCATACCCGGCAACCCAGACGCGGGGAATTTCGCCGCTGGCCCAAGGAAATTTTGTGGGGATGCCATCGAGGTCGACGGTTTTGCCGGCATTCAAGCTACGGAAGATACGGACGAATTCCTCGAGGTTTTCGAGAGTAGTGGGTTTCTTGCCGAGGACGCGGCGGGAGCTGTCACCGCGCCCGATGCCAAGCTCCATGCGGCCGTGCGAAGCAAGATTCAATGTGGCGAAGAGGCTTGCGGAAACGGTGACATCGCGCACGGCTGGATTTGTTACGCAAGTACCGAGGCGCATTTTTTTGGTATTGGAAGCCATCAGAGTGAGGAGCGGAAACGGCTCCTTCCAGATAACGTGGGAATCGAAAATCCAGCCGAAGGAGAAGCCGGAGGATTCAGCCTGGCGAGTGAGGCTGAGGATGCGGTCGATGGAGATGTCAGGCTTGATGGTGATGCCGAAGTCCATGCGAGTTCCCCCAATCGTCAACTGTCGGTCCGCGAGTGATCCCCGCCAAAACTGCGCGAACTAGATCGTAGGAGGACAGCCAGGAATGGCTGTCCCACAAAGATGTCGGGCTCCATGGTGATACCGAAGTCCATGGGTGCTCCTTGGGCACTCTTGGCGCTGCGAATGTGTAACGTTGAGATCCTTCGGCCACAAAAAGCGTGGCCTCAGGATGACAACTCTTCTGCACAGATGCCTGAATCGAGCGTAGAACAAAATAAGTATTTACCTACAACTCCTTACTTCCAGATCCTCCTCACCCGGCTGGCTGCGTAACCGGCGCGACGCGGTTCATCAACGCGAAGTAGATGAGGAAACTCACCAGGAAGCCGACGAACCAGGCGTAGTTGTAGAGGACGCGCAGGGGCGGAAACACCAGGCCGACAAAAGCGACGGCCGCGCCAGCAGCCAGCGCCGCAACGGCGGTCCAGTTAAAGCCGCGTGAGTATTCGTAGACACTATTGCGCTGGTAGAGATCTTCAACGACGAGGAGTTTTTTGCGCACCACAAAATAGTCGCAGATGAGAACGCCCGCGATGGGACCGAGAAAGCCTGAATAGCCGACGAGCCAGATAAAAATGTAACTGCCATAGCTGGCGAGGAGCTTCCAAGGCTGCATTAGGAGGCCTACGACGGCAGTGATGAGGCCGCCGGTGCGAAAACTGATGCGGCGTGGAGACAGATTGGAAAAATCGTTGGCCGGGGAGACAACGTTGGCTGCGACGTTGACGTTGAGAGTGGCCATCAGCAAGGCGATCATCGCCAGAACGACGGCGAAAGGATTGCCGAGGCGCGAGAGAACGGCGACGGGATCCCAGAGCGCCTGGCCAAAAATGATCATAGTGGCGGACGTGACGGCGATACCGATGAAGGAATAAAAAGTCATGGTAGCGGGGAGGCCAAGGGCTTGGCCGACGATTTGATCGCGCTGGCCGCGGGCGTAACGCGTGAAGTCGGGAATGTTCAATGAAACAGTGGCCCAGAAACCGACTACTCCAGTGAGTGAAGGGATAAAGAAGCGAAAGAATTCGCCAAAGGTTTGAAATTTCGAGGGCGTGGCCAGCATGGGGCCGAAGCCGCCAGCCTTGCTGCGGGCCCAAAGAAGAAGAGCAAGTCCGATGAGGAGCAGGAACGGAGCGGAGATGCCTTGCAAGAAGCGGATGGTTTCGATACCGCGAAGAATTACAAGAACGTTGAGGAGCCAGAAGAAAACGAAGCACATGGCCGGGCCGAACGAAAAGCGCGCCCAAGAAGGCGCAAGCGCGACTATCATGGCGTTGATAGCTTCGCCGCCGATCCAGGTTTGAATGCCGAACCAGCCGCAGGCAACAAGAGCGCGCAGAATGGCGGGAACGTTAGCGCCGAGAACGCCGAAGGACGCGCGCGCAAAAACCGGGAACGGGATGCCGTACTGCGCGCCGGCGTGGGCGTTGAGCAGCATGGGAATCAGCACCAGCACGTTGCCGAGAAAAACGGTAAAGAGCGCCTGCCGCCAGTTCATGCCGCCCGCGATCATGCCGCTGGCGAGCATGTACGTGGGAATGTTCACGCTCATGGAAATCCACAGGGCGGCGTAATTGTAGGTGCGCCAGACGCGGCGTTCGCCGGGGACGGGAGCGAGGTCCTTGTTGTAGAGCGAACTGTTCTGAATAGTTTCGGCGCGAAGCGCGGCGCTGTGAATTTCACTCATCGTGAAGGTCTGCTCCCATCTCCTTATCGCGAATCGCAACTGCGTTTGCCGGGAGGCGGAACATAACCTAACTGGCTGCGGCGCTGGTCGTGGCTTGCGTGCGCACGATTTCGCCATACGATTCCGCGCGGCGATCG
Source organism: Acidobacteriota bacterium (assembly GCA_003225315.1). Classification (GTDB taxonomy): domain Bacteria; phylum Acidobacteriota; class Terriglobia; order Acidiferrales; family UBA7541; genus Acidiferrum. The sequence goes on along the minus strand of QHZD01000024.1, from coordinate 30,400 downwards.
CGGTAGAACTGCCAGGTGTCGCGGACTTTCTGAATCTCGTCGAGATTCAATTCCGCAACGAGCAGTTCGTCCTTATCGCGGCTGGCTTGGGCGACGATTTTCCCGCGCGGGTCGCAAAAGTAGCTCTTGCCGTAAAACTCGCCGATTTTCCAGGGAGCTTCCGTGCCGACGCGATTGATGGCGGCGACGAAATAAGCGTTTGCGACGGCGTGGGCGGGCTGCTCGAGTTCCCAAAGATACTCGGAGAGGCCAGCGACGGTAGCGGACGGGTTGTAAACGATTTCCGCGCCGTTAAGGCCGAGGATGCGCGCGCCCTCGGGGAAGTGGCGGTCGTAGCAAATGTACACGCCGACGCGGGCGTGGCGGGTCTGGAAGACGGGGTAGCCGGCGTTGCCGGGCGTGAAATAAAACTTCTCCCAAAAGCCCGGATGGCAATGAGGAATGTGGTGCTTGCGGTATTTGCCGAGGTAACGGCCGTCGGCGTCGATGACCGCGGCAGTGTTGAAGTAAACGCCGGTCATTTCCACTTCGTAAACGGGGACGACGAGGACCATCTGGTGCTTTTTGGCGAGTTTTTGCATCAGCGAGATGGTGGGTCCATTGGGGATGCGTTCGGTCAATTCGTACCAGCGAGTCTGCTGCTCGGCGCAAAAGTACGGGCCATAGAAGAGTTCCTGCAGGCCGAGGATTTGCACTTTTTTCTTGGCGGCGTCGGCGATCAAGCGCTCGTGCTTGGCGATCATTTTCTTCTTGATGTCGGCGAGCGAAAACCCTTCCGGAGACCATTCACATCGTGCCTGAATCAGGCCACAGCGAACCGTGCGGGGCATGGAGATACCTCCCAAGCTAATGCAGGCGAAAAGTCTACTCTGTGCGCGGGTGTGCGACAAGTTTTCGGCAAGCGGTGGAATGAATGCAACAAATCAGGGTTGGATTGACGCTTTAGACCATGAGAACTACCATCGAGGGCAAATGATTTTCCAGCAGGAGTCCTGACTTGGGAAGAACGAGCAAAGAGACGATCAAGCGGTTGTGCGCCCTCGGACTCTTATTGCCTTTGAGTTGCAAAGCCGCGTGCGGACAAGAGCATAGAACGCACGGAGCGGCGGGATCCCTCGGAACCGTGGAATTTCGGGTGTCGTGCACGGCCAAAGCGCAAGAATCGTTCACGCGCGGCATCGCGCTCCTGCATTCATTCACCTATGAAGAGTCCGCCGAGGCATTTCGCGAAGCGGCGGCAAGAGATTCCCGGTGCGCGATGGCACACTGGGGACTGGCGATGACGGAATACCATCAACTATGGGATCCCTGGCCAGGGCAGGCGGAATTGCAACGCGGCTCCGCGGAGATTCAGAAGGCGCGGGAACTGAAGCCGGCAACCCCACGGGAAAAAGAATTCATCGAGGCGCTCGGCAAATTCTATGACGGCCGGGAGAAGCAAGACCACGCGGCTCGCGCCAAAGCCTATCGCGATGCGATGGGAGGAGTATACGAGCGAAATCCAAAAGACCAGGAAGCGGCGATATTCTATGCGCTGGCGCTGGTGGCGACCGCTGCGCCGGAGGACAAGACGTATGACAATCAACGGAAGGCGGCGGCGATCCTGGAACCCCTGTTTGCCGCGCATCCCGACCATCCCGGAGCGGCGCACTACCTGATCCATGCGTATGACAATCCGGCGCTCGCATCACAGGGTGTGACAGTGGCACGGGCCTACTCCAAGATCGCTCCCGACTTGCCACACGCGCTGCACATGCCGTCGCATATCTACACGCGGCTCGGATTGTGGGAGGAGTCGATTTCTTCGAACGTGGCCGCGGTAGCAGCAGCACAAAAGCACGGCGATCGGGGTGACGAGTTTCATGCCCTGGATTATCTGGTCTACGCTTACCTGCAATTGGGACGGAATGACGAGGCGGAAAAGATCAGGGACAACCTGCCTGCCGTGGGAAAGGAAAACCCTTCGTCCCTGTTCAAGATCCACTATGCAAAAGCTGCCATTCGCGCGCGGTGCGTGCTGGAACAGCATCAATGGAAGGAAGCCGAAAACCTGGAGCCCGATCCAGAGGTGGAGCCGCAAGTGGCGGCGATTTCGCATTGGGCGGCGGCGCTGGGAGCCGTGCACGCGGGAGATCTGCAAGCCGCGAGGCAACACACAGAGCAGGTGCGCAGACTTTCGGGAGAATTAGAGGGAAAAGGCGACGCTTACTGGGCGGAGCAAGTGACTATTCAAGGCAAGGAAGCCGGCGGATGGGTGGCGTTCGCTGAGCATCGAACGTATGACGCTTTTCGTCTGCTAAGAATGGCGGCGGATCACGAGGATGCCGGGGAAAAACATGCCGTCACGCCCGGAGCAATCCGACCCGCGCGGGAATTGTTTGGTGATTTGCTCATGGAAATGAACCGACCGAAGGAGGCGCTGACCGCATACCGGCAGGTATTAATTACAGCGCCGGGAAGACGAAATGCTTTGAAGGGAGCAGCGGAGGCCGCTCAAATGGCCGGAATGTCGGGTAAATTGCATGAGTAATCCGGAATTCTCCTTCCAGCAAATTCGGAGTTCTTTGAACTGTCGCTTGCGAAGTACTAAGGCAGGTAAATTTTCGGGGGCGGTAGAGCTTTTTTACTTGGAATTCACACGGCAGTTCGTTGAAAACAAACATGTTAAGAGTGGCCTGGAGCTTGCACCCGTTAGGCAGGTGGGGGAGGCGAGCCGAGGATCCCTTTAGGGGATTGAGGGCTGGGCCGGTTCGCTACTCCCCCCTTACACTTTCGCCGAAGGGTGACCCAAGATCTTCCCCAGGGTTGCCGACACCCCAAACACCCCGGATTCTATACTCGGCGAAAGTGTGCTTGAACGCGAGTTCGGGGTCAAAAATGTATATCGTGATCAGACGCAGTAAAAGACCTGAGGCGCGGCAAGCGTTATGTCGTGGGGCCGCGTATCGTAATCGGCGAGCGTGAGAGCCAACATGATCGCCAGCCAAAAGACAGAGCAAACGATCACCAACTGGGTGCGCCCGGGGCTGTAGCGTGCGTGCATGAAGTAGAGAACAACGAGCGTGGCCTTGATCGTGGCAATGCCCAGTGCGATGACGATGTTGTATTGATGAAAGTTCTGGAATGCGGCCCAAACGGTAAGGCCTGTGCCAAGCATCAAGGACGCGAAAATGACGATATAAACTTTTGGCGAAACAATGTGCTCGGACACGCGCGACCCTCCTACCGGTGCCTGTCAATCAGATATAACAACGGGAACAGATAGATCCACACAATATCGACGAAGTGCCAGTACAAGCCGACGATTTCGACGGGCGTGTTGTACTGCGGGGTGAAGCGCCCGCCGAAAGAGCCCTTGATGAGCCATATGAGGAGGCCAACGCCCACGATCATATGGAGGGCGTGCAGCCCGGTCATGCCGAAGTAGAGGGAGAAATAGAGCTGGCCATGAAAGTTGATGTCGGGATCGACGGCGAAAGCCTCATCCACTTCCTTCTTCTCCAGGGCCAATTCCTTAAGGTCATCGCCCGCCATGGGATGCGCCGGATGGTACTTCATGTCAAAGCCGCGGCCGGGAATGAGGTGGTGGTCGAACTTCTGCTTGTATTCAATGGCTTTGACGCCAAGAAAGACGGTGCCGAGGCCAAGTGTGGCGATCAGGAAAATACTGACCAATTTCTTTTTGCCTACCTGGGCGGACCAGACGGCCATGGCCATGGTCAGACTGCTCATAATCAGCACAACGGTGTTGCCGGCGCCCAAAGTGATGTCCAAAGTATTGCTACCGATACCGAAAGCGGTGCTGAACGCGCTGCGATTGATGGTGTAAGTGAGGAACATGCCGCCGAAGAACAGAACTTCGGTGACCAGGAAAATCCACATCCCGAGCGTGGCGGTTTCCTTCTGCTGCTCGAGCGTTTGAAAATGTCCGTACAGATCGCCGGTGCGGTGCACTCGGTACTCCTCTTCCTAAGCCAACGCAGGGCCTGGCTTGGGCCAATTGTGGGATGGACTGAAGTCCGCCCCTACATAAAGATCAAACTCATTAATCATCACCATGAGCCGGCGCGAGGGGCCGCGCGCTTGCAGCCAAGCCTAAATCAGGGCGGTTCTGAAAGTCGTAAGGTTCCCAGGTAACTTCCGGGGTGACGTGGAAATTTTCCGTCAGTGGCGGCGAATCCGTTTTCCATTCGAGGCCAGTGGCGGGCCAGGGATTCGGCCCGGCGACTTTACCATAACGCATAGACCAAATCAGATAACTCATAGGCAGCAGGTAGCCAAGCGCAAGGATCGAGGCGCCCGCAGTGGACAACACATTGAGGACCTGGAATTCCGGCGGATAGGTGTGATAGCGGCGCGGCATGCCCAGGTAGCCGAGGATGAACTGCGGAAAGAACGTCAAATTGAAGCCGACAAAGAGAATAATCGCGGCAAACTGAGAGAGCGATTTCGGATAGAGCCTGCCGGTAATCTTGGGCCACCAGAAGTGCAAGCCGCCCACATAACCCATGACCGCGCCGCCGACCATGATGTAATGGAAGTGGGCGACGACAAAATAGGTGTCGTGAATGTGAATGTCCAAACCGAGGCACGCGAGGAAAAGCCCCGTGAGGCCACCGATCACGAACAAGCCAATGAAGCCGAGGGCATATACCATCGGCGGATCCCAGGAGATCGAGCCTTTGTAGAGCGTTGAAGTCCAGTTAAAAACTTTTACCGCCGAAGGGATCGCCACAAGGTAGCTGAGGAACGAAAAGGTGAGCGCGGCGTAGGTGGATTCGCCGGTAACGAACATGTGGTGCGCCCAAACGAGGAAGCCGATGACGGCGATGGCGATGCTGGATCCCGCGATGAAGGCATAGCCGAAGATGGGCTTGCGCGCAAAAGTCGGGATGATCTCGCTGACCACGCCCATGGCCGGAAGAATCATGATGTAGACGGCCGGGTGAGAGTAGAACCAGAAGAGGTGCTGGAAGAGAATCGGGTCGCCGCCCAGCGCCGGATTGAAGAAACCCAGATGGAACATGCGTTCGAGGCCGGCAAGCAACAGTGTGATGGCGACAACGGGCGTGCCCAGAATCATGACGAGGCTGGTAGCGTAATGCGCCCAGGCGAACAGCGGAAGACGGAACCAAGTCATGCCGGGGGCACGCATGGTGTGGATGGTGACAATGAAGTTGAGCCCCGTAAGAATCGACGAGAAACCGTTGATGAAAATACCAATGACCGCCGGGGTGACCGCGGAATTCGAATACACGCTGCTGAGCGGCGTGTAAAACGTCCAACCGGTATCCAGGCCGCCGGTGCTGAAAGAATACAGAACGAAGCCACCACCGATGAGGTAAATATACCAGCTCAAGAGATTGATCTTCGGGAAGGCCAAATCCTTAGCGCCAATCATGAGGGGAATGAGGAAATTCCCGAAGACCGCGGGGATCGAGGGGATCAGAAAGAAGAAAATCATCGCCACGCCGTGCATGGTGAAGAGTTTGTTGTAGGTCTCCGGCGTGACCAGCGCTCCGCCGGGGGTCAAAAGATGGATGCGAATCATGGTGGCGAGGACGCCCCCGATGAAAAAGAAAACAGTGACGGAGGCGAGATAAAGCAAGGCGATGCGCTTGTGATCGGTAGTCAACAGCCACGAACGGATGCCGGAGCCGTAGGTGGCGTTCAAATAATGTTCGTCCGGCAATTCGAGGTCTGGCGTTGGAGGCGTGTTGCTCATAACTTATTTCTTCCCTGTGGGCGGCGCAATTCCATAGCCCTTCGCGGGCACCGGCTGCGACTGCAGAGACCTGATATAGGCGGTCAGAGCGAAAATCTGCTCCTCCGTCAACTGTCCCTGGAACGTGGGCATCAACGGCGGATACCCGGCCACAATTTTTGCGTTTGGTTGAAGAATAGATTCGCGGATATAGGCTTCGTCGGCGGTAACGGTGGAGCCATCCGCCAGGAGAACTTGCGCGCCATATACGCCGTTAAGCGAGGGAGAAGGTCCAGTGCCATTGGCGACGTGACAAGTGATGCAGGCTTTTTCGGCAAAAAGTTTTTCGCCGGCAACGGCGGGATTGGTGCTCCCGCCGGAGGAGCCGGAAAGCCATGCGGAGTAGTCCGACGGTTCCATGACGGTAACCCATCCGCCCATCAGCGCGTGGTTGGTGCCGCAATACTGCGAGCAGAAAAAGTGATAGCGGCCGGGCTTGGTGGGGCGGAACCACATGGTGTTGTAATGCCCGGGAACGACGTCCATCTTCACACGGAATGCGGGAACGAAAAAATCGTGTATGACGTCTTCGCTGGCGAGGATGAGCCGAATATTGCGGCCGACGGGAACGTGCAATTCATTGATTTCCTTCAATCCGTTGGGTTGTTGCGCTTTCCACATCCACTGCTTGCCGACCACGTAGACGTCGAGCGTGTCGTGCGGTGTGTTGCGATAGTCCACGTAGACAACGGCGCCCCAGCCGAACATGGCCATGGCCAGAATGAGGGGAACGATCATCCACACGGCTTCGAGCCGCGAATCTTCGTGGGTGACAATACCGATGGCAGTCGATTCCTTGCGATGGTACTTGAAGAAGAAAAAGACAATAGTAATAGTAATGGCGGCCGCAAAGAACACGCAAATCGCGGTGATGAAGAGCATCAGCGCGTCAATGTGCGGCGCGAAGTTGGACGCTTGCTCAGGATAGATTGGCAATTGCGACTGCACGGCTTAGTGAGCTCCTCGTTCCAGGCCACCCGCAAGCGGCTGGCGCAAATTCCTGGCGGCCGCCAGCGATTCGCGGCGGCGGGTAATCAAAATACCTCCGACAATACAGAGAATCGTCAGTACGCCGCCCAGGCGGATAATCTTGAGAATCGAAGCGCTGTATCTGGCGGTGGAGGGGTCGTAGTGATAGCAAAAAAGCAAAACATGGTCGATGGGCGAGCCGATCTTTCCCGCGGAGGCGTCCACGAGTCCGAGGCGCATGTCGCGGCCGGGGAATTCGACGCCGTAGAAGTAGCGGGAGATGCGGCCGTCCGGCGTGAGAATCATCACGCCGCTGGCGTGGGAGAAAAGATTATTTTTCGCGTCAAAAGAGAAACGGAAGTTCGCGGCTTTGGTCGCGGCCTCGATGGATTCTTTCGAACCGGTTAGGAAGTGCCAACCGGAATCGGTTTCCGGACGGCGGAAATGAGCGAGCGCCTTCTTTTTCTTTTCGGCGGCCATCTCCGGAGTTTCGCGGGAATCGAAGCTGACAAAAACAACTTCATAATCGCGACTGGGATTGAACGAGAGCATTCTCAGCACGCCGACCACACCCTGTTCGACCTGATCGCAAAGCATGGGGCAGCCGTAATAAACGAAGGCCAGGACCACCGGCTTTTGCTGCTGGAAATAGTCTCGAAGCTGAACGCTGCGGCCGGTTTGGTCACGGAAGGGGAGGTCCAGCGGCATTTGCCCGTTAAGCGGCGGTTCGAATCCCACGTTTTGCAAAACCGCGGGCATGGCCGAAGCCGCGGGGCCGGCACTGGCAGGAACCGACTGCGCGCGCAGCGTGGTGCCAGCGGCGAGCAGGAGCGCGGCAGTCGCGACGATATGGTGAACTTCCTTCATGGCGCTATTTCTTCTTCTCCGTCGAAGCTGCGGGCGCGGGGGACAAACCCTTTTCCGCGACGATCTTCATCGCATCCTTGACAGGAATCTGCACGATGCCGCTGGACCGATCAATCCACTCCAGCTTTTCATTGGCCTCGGTGTCGTCTTGTATCTTTTTGCGCAGATCGGCCTGCGGATCGGCTTTCTGGCCAGGAAAACCAAAGCCTTGTAGCCGGGGCTCCGGCGGCAATTCCCGTTGATGAGTCTCGCGCGATGGCGGCGGAGGCGAATCGATCGAAGCCGTAAAGGCTGTGGTATAGCGCAGGACAAAAATACAGATAAATGCAGAGGCAACGACAGCTACGCCCAAGGCAAAAAGATATTTGTAGATCACGCCAGCCTGGATGTCGCGCTCTTCGAACGACACGTCCGCGTGGCGCGGCTCGTGACCCGAGTTGTGGGACTCAGTGCTCATGATGCTCAATGGCCCCCGCAAGATCCGGGTCTCCAAGCGGCAGCAGCGGGCACTGTTTCAAGTTGAATGCAAAGAAGCCGAGCCACAGTCCGCCGAGCGCGAGGGGCAAAACAACATCCAGCCAGGTCGGCACGGCACGAGACGTGAATTCGGGGCGCGTCATCCAGAACAGGTCCACAAGACGCATGAAGATGAGCCAGATAGCGATCCTCGGGAGCACTCTCGCGTTGCGCTTCACATCTTGCGAAAGGAGCAGGAAAAAAGGCACAAAGAAATGGAACACCAGGACGATCACCGCGACGACGCCCCAACCGCCGTACAGCCGTGTGCGATAGAAACTGATTTCCTCGGGCTGGTTACCGGACCAGATGATAAGCAGCTGCGAGAAATCGAAATACGCCCAGAGCATCACGAAAGCGAGGAGCAATTTCCCCAAGTCATGCAGGTGGCGTTTCTGCAGGACGCTGGCGAAAGGCTCGCTGCGTGCCAGAAGCACGACGACTGCAATCATGAGCGACATTGAGGATATCAATTGTCCGGCGACGAACAGGAAGCCGTAGATGGTGGAAGCCCAGTGGGGCGAAAGAGACATGGCCCAGTCGATAGCTGCGAAGCTCATCGCAAAAACATAAAGAATGATGCCAGGACCGGCCAGCATTTTGAAGCGGAGACGCAAAGCGCGGTCTTCGGGATTGGCGTCCTGCTGCTTCGACAAAATATTAAAGATGAACATCAGCGCAAGCCAGACAACGAAATAGATGGCTGCGCGAGCGTAAAAACCACTGGTCGTAAGGTAGTTCTTTTGAAAGTCCGAGAGAGCGCCCTCGCCGGTTGGCGGCGCGTTGAGCCAGCCCTTCTCGTCATCGTGGCCCGAATAGAGATAGTGCATCCCGAATAACACGATGGGCAAGAAGGCGATGGCCAGCAACGGCAGCGTGCGGGAAGCCGATTCCAGCGGACGGCGGATGATGATGCCCCAGTGGCCGCTAGTGAGATGCTGCAGCATGACCAAACCTAGCGAGCCGACCGTCAAGCCTAGAATCAGCAGGAAACTCATCAGGTAGGACTGATAGAAATCTCCAGGGCTGCGCACAGCCCCGAGAATGGACACCACCAGCGCGACGCCGCCAACCAAGAGTGCGCGTTGCTGAAGGCGGCTAACGCTTTCCGGCGCCTGGTATTCCTGCACAGCCATCAGTCGCTGCCTCCGGCCGAGTCTTTGGTGCTGCCCGTTTCCGGCTTCGGTTCGCCACCCGGTTTTGTGCCGGTCGAGTTGCCTTGGTTCAGTTTTTCGCGAAGCTCGGCCGGCAGATCGGCAGCTTTCGCATTGCGGCTGAGCTGCAGCGCGCGGAGATACGCGATGATGGCCCAGCGGTCACGTGGAGGAATCTGCGCTGAGTAGCCCAGCATCTGTCCGAAACCATTGGTCGTGACGTCGTAAATATAGCCATTGGGTGCCTGGCGAAGGCGGTCTTGATGATAGCTTGGCGGCGCCTTCATGCCGCGCATGACCACGAAGCCATTGCCGTCGCCCTGCAAACCGTGGCAGGGAGAGCAGAAAATCTTGAAGCGTTCTTCCCCGCGCTCGAGAAGTTTGAGGTCCACGGTCAGAGGAAAATTGTTCGAATTCTTCGGCACAAAGAGTTCGTCGTCGGCAAGGGAACCCCGCGCGACGGTGTTTTCGACCGGGGGTCGCTCTGAGCGGCCATCGCCAAAGAATTCGGAGGGCGAAAGCGGCCGGTTCTTCGGCTGGTTGGCCATGTCCTGCCGCATGTATTCGCAACCGCCACCGAAAATCAAGGAAGCAACGGCGCAAGCAGCAGCGAAGCAGCGCGAGGCGTTAGTCAAGGGCCACCTCGGTGATATGGTGCGCGTGAACTTCCTGGAGAAGGCGCGCGCATTCCGCAAGATCGAATTTCCGATCCTTGGATTCGATGCAAACAAAAAAACGGTCTGACGATGCATGCGTGAAACGATGCACGTTGAAAACCGGATGGTTCGGCTGGGGCAGTTTGTTCAGCGCGAGCATACCGAAAACCGCTGCGAGCGACGCTCCGAGAATGGTCAGCTCAAAGGTGACGGGAATAAAAGCGGGCCAGCTATTGAGGGGACGGCCGCCGATGTTCAACGGGTAGGTGATCGCCATAGCCCAGTATTGAAAGAAGAATCCTCCGACGCCCCCCGCCAGGCCACCGAGAAGTGTAATCGCTGGCACCAGATTGCGCTTCAGGCCAAGAGCTTCCGAAAGACCTTCGACAGGGAAGGGAGCAAAGGCATCGAAGCGGCGGTAGCCCGCCTCGCGGACTTTCTCCACGGCATGGAGGAGTTCTTCAGGGGTGCCGAACTCGCCCATCACACCGTAGATGTGTGAACGGTGCTGCATTATTTCTTTTCCTCGGACGTCTCCGCGACCAGTTCACGCATTTCCGCAATGGAAATCGCCGGAAGAACGCGGACGAACAAGAAGAGCAGCGTAACGAACATACCAATCGTGCCGATAAACGTGGCCCAGTCCCAGAACGTCGGGCTATAGCGGCCCCAAGCAGAAGGCACGAAGTCGCGCGTCAGGCTGATGACCACAATCACGAAGCGCTCCAGCCACATGCCGATATTCACGACGATGGACATGATGAAGAGCACGGTGACGTTGTGCCGCATCTTGTAAGACCACAGCAGTTGCGGCGTTAGGATGTTGCAGAGAATCAGCGCAAAGTAAAAGGGCGCGTACGGGCCATGGAGGCGTTGCTGGACCAGGAAAACGTCAAACTTGTTGCCGCTGTAAGAGGACATGAAAAATTCAAAGAAGTAGCCATAGGCCACGATAAGCCCCGTGGCCAGCATCACCTTGGCCATGTTGTCCAGGTGACGCATGGTGATGAAGTCCTCGAGGCCATAGACTTTGCGCAGCGGAATCGCGATGGTCAGAACCATGGCGAATCCGGAATAAATCGCGCCGGCAACAAAGTATGGCGGAAAGATGGTGGTATGCCAGCCGGGAACGATGGCAATCGCGAAGTCAAAGCTCACGACGGTGTGCACGGAGAGAACCAGCGGCGTGGCGAGTCCGGCGAGCAGCAAATACGCCGACTGGTAGCGATGCCAGTGGCGCGCCGAGCCGCGCCAGCCCATCGACAGCATGCCGTAAATGATTTTCAGGGGCTTCTTGACAGCGCGATCTCTCAGTGTCGCCAAGTCCGGAATTAGGCCCACGAACCAGAACATCAGAGAAACAGTTCCATAGGTGGAAACCGCAAAGACGTCCCAGATCAGCGGGCTGCGGAACTGCGGCCAGAGTCCCATGGTGCTGGGATAAGGGAACATATAAAACGCCATCCACGGGCGACCGGTGTGGATGAGCGGGAAAATGCCGGCGCAGGCTACGGCAAAAAGTGTCATCGCTTCCGCGAAGCGATTGATGGAGGTGCGCCATTTTTGGTTTAACAGAAACAAAATCGCGGAAATCAGTGTGCCGGCGTGGCCGATACCGATCCACCAGACGAAATTAACAATCGCAAATCCCCAGCCGATGGGGATGTTGATGCCCCAGATGCCGACGCCCTTGATGACCAGCCAGCCGATCGCGACCGTCATAACGCCCATGAGGCTGAAGGCGATCAAAAATCCAATGTACCAACCGAGGGAAGTCGGGCGAGTCAGAACAATCGAGCTGATCTTGTCCGTGACGGACCCAAAGGTGTGCCCCGGACCGATCACCGGGGTCAGCCGGCGGATTTCGGGAGAGTCGAATGGCGGTTGCTCAACGCTCATGCCGACTCCAATTCTGGATTCGGATTGCGCACGGCCGCGAGGTAGGTGGTGCGCGGGCGTGCGTTGAGTTCTCCAAGCAGTGAGTAATTGCGGTGGTGCGCTCTCAGCTTCGCAACGCGGCTGTTCTTATCATTGGCGTTACCAAAGACAATGGCCTCGGTCGGGCAAGCCTGTTCGCACGCCGTGACGATCGCGCCGTCGTGGATAGGAGCGTTGGCTTTTTCCGCCTCAATGCGCGCGTTGTTGATGCGCTGGACGCAATAGGTGCATTTTTCCATGACGCCGCGGCTGCGGACTGTGACTTCCGGATTGCGCAACAGTTTGAGTTGCGGAGTTTCCCAATCTTGGAAACGCAGGAAGTTGAAGCGGCGCACTTTGTACGGGCAGTTGTTCGAGCAGTAGCGCGTGCCGATGCATCGGTTGTATGTCATGTCGTTCAGGCCTTCGGCGCTGTGAACGGTGGCCCCAACAGGGCAAACCTGTTCGCAGGGGGCGTTCTCGCATTGCTGGCAAGGCACCGGCTGGAAAAAGGTCGGCGGGTTGTCGAGCGAGTCGTCGTACACGGACGCGTCGCCAATTGCCGGCTTGAGCTTTTCGTAGTAGCGGTCGATGCGGATCCAATGCATTTCGCGGCCGCGCATCACTTGATCCTTGCCGACCACGGGAATGTTGTTCTCCGACTGGCAAGCAACCACGCAGGCATTGCAGCCGTTGCATTTGTTCAGGTCGATGGCCATCGCCCATTTGTCGCGATTGTAAGGGAATTCGGCTTCGCCTTTGTAGAGCGTGAGCTCCTTCGGCGGCATTGGCACAAGCTCGTTGGCGAAATTCGGATTCTTGTGATATTCGGCGAGCGTGCCGGTCGCGAGGATCTGCCGGCCTTCCATGTTGAAATGATACTGGGTACATGCGAGTGGATAGTCTTGGCCGGTTTTCTTGATGGCGCTGCCCGGGGCTGAGGCGGTCCAAAGCGCATCGGAAGTGCGCACGGCGTAAGCGTTGAAACCCTTGTTCGTGCCGGTGTAGCCGGCGCGTTTGCGGCCGTATCCTAAAGGAAGAACGACAACACCATCGGCCTGACCGGGCACGACCCACGCCGCCGCTGCGACTTTACTGCTCGAAAGTGCGATGTCAATGACGTTCGAATAAACCTTGCCGTGCTCGCCGCCGCGCCAAGCGACATTGTGAGCTAATTGCAGCCTCTCCGCGGTCTTGGGGCTGACCAGCGCGGCGTTATCCCAGGTGAGCTTGGTGACCGGTTTGGGCAACTCCTGCAGCCAGCCGTTATTGGCGAAGCGTCCGTCGTAGACGCACGGATCCGGACGGAAAATGAATTCAAGTTGACCAGTCGGCACGGATTTAGGCTGAGGGAGACTCGCGGGATTGAACTTGAGAGTGACGTTGATCGGTTGGGATGCGCTGCCCTGCAAAAGTCCATCGTTGAGCCATTTCCGCCAATTTTGCTCGACTCGGATTGTCAGTTCATCAGCGCCAAGCCTCGCGCGCAAGTTGTCGTAGTCAGAGACTCCCGGTTTGTCGCCGAAAGCGCCGAGGACTTCACGCGCAGAGTGCGTATGGTACAGCGGCGCGATCAGCGGCTGAATTACGCTGAGAGTGCCGTCGAACGCACGAGCGTCGCCCCACGTTTCAAGGTAGTGGGATTCGGCGACGTGCCAGTCGCAGAGTTCTGCGGTTTCGTCAAAATGCGAGCCGACGTAGATGGTGTTCTTGACGGGCTTCTGATTTTTCTTTTCGTCGAATTTGATCTTGGAAGCGAAGTCAAAGTCGTGCGGCGCCGTGTAGACCGGATTCACGCCCAGGATCAGCAGTGTCTCGACCTTCCCATCGTAGATGTCGCTGCACAATTCGCGCAGCGATTCGAGGTGATTGACGGGGTACGCCTCGACTGGCCCAGTGTAGTAAAGAGTCGTGCCGACGTTGGAGAGCGCGGCATTGATCGCATGCGCCAGCGCATGGACCTCCGCGGCTTGTTGTTCGCCTGCTACGACCAGCGATTTACCTTTGTTGTTCTGAAGATCTTTGGCGACTGCGTCGAGCCATTTTTCGGCCCCGGCAGGTGGCACCGCGGAGCCTCCGAGCCCGAGCTCGGCTGCCAGCGCGCGCGCAAAACCTTCTACATCCGAAGCTCGCAACGGCAAACGATGATCCGCAGTGGCCCCGGTGACGCTGGGTGTGGGTTCAACCACGTACAAACGGTTCATCTCAGGGCCGCTGCGGTCCCCTTCGAAGAATTGGTCCAAGTTGCGGCGGCGCGAAAACTCTCGCGCATAGCGGATGTGTCCCGGGCCACTGCCTAGGAAATCAGAGTCGAGCGAGAGGATGACGTCGGCCTTCTCCGGACGATAGATCGTATTAACGTAGCTGCCAAAGGCCAGCTTCGCGCCTTCGCGCGCGCCGTCGCCAACGGCGGGCTCCCACTGATGCCATTTGGCTTTCGGAAAAAGCGTCAGCAGCGATTGAATCTGTGCGGCGAGCGTCGGTGAAGTGATAATACCGGTCAGGATGCGGAACCCCGCCCCGTTTGAACCTTTCATCGCTGCCGCAATGGCTTGCGCGCTTTCCACGAACAACGACCAGGTCTGGATTTCTCCAAATTTCGTCACCGTCTGCGCGCGATCCGGATCGTAAAGATTCAGGACGGAAGCCTGCGCGAACACGTTTGTCGCGCCCAGGCTCGAAGGATGGTCTGGGTTGCCTTCGATTTTCGTTGGGCGCCCTTCGTGGCTTTCCACCAGCAAGCCGATGGCATCGGCACCAAACGGCATCGCCGTGGCATAAAACTGCGGCTTGCCGAGGGTCATTCCATCGGGCTGCTTCACATACGGTACGAGGATCTGCTCAGGCGTCCGCCCGCAACCGGAAAGACCGGCAAACGCCAGCGAAGCCGCCATCAACTTCAGGAAATCGCGGCGGTCGACGGAGTCGTCCCATTCCGAAGGCGCCTGGCGGGGAAATTCACGATGCAGTAGTTCCTCGAATTGCGGATCACCGGCGAGTTCCTCGAGCGTGCGCCAATACTGCTTACCGGTTTTCGATTGGAGCTTCGCGCGGACGGCGGCTAAATCCATGGGACCTTCGTGCAACTTCGCATCTCCGGCCAGATCGTTAGGATCATGCTGGCCACCGGCGTGTTCGCGTTGCTCGTGTTCGTGCATACCGTCCATTTAGCGATGACAGGTCGAGCAGCTCGTCAGCTCGGCCGTGGTCCGAAGGTTGTACGACTTTCCCAGCTCTGCGCCGATTTCCGCCTGATTATCCGGAGCTTTCCAGTCCATGTTGAAAACCTGGTCTTTCGGGCGAAGGACTTGTTCGGGATTGCGATGGCAATCGAGGCACCACTGCATCAGCAACGTGTTGGCCTGGAATACCAACGGCATTTGATTGATTGGCCCGTGGCAGGTCGAGCAACCAACGCCCTTGTTGATATGAATGCTGTGATTGAAGTAGACGAAATCAGCCAAGCGGTGAACTTTGACCCATTGGATGGATTTGTCGCTGCGATAGCTTTCGCGAACGGGCTCGAGGTAGGAAGCGTTGTTGAACAGCACCGAATGGCAGTTCATGCAGGTTTTTGTCGGCGGAATGCCGGCCACGGCGGAAGTTTCCACACCGGTATGACAGTAGCGGCAGTCAATGCCGTCGTCGCCGACGTGATGTTTGTGGCTGAATTGCACCGGCTGCTCACGCGTGATGTTCTGCCGCGTCATATAGGGCGACCGCGCCACCGCGAGCACGGCCACGAGCGCGATTCCGATCAGAAAAATCGCAGAAAACACACTGAATCGTGCGATGAAATTTGTACTGCGATGAAAAATCTGGGCCATGTCTTTTCAGCACAATGCGGGGGAGCGCTCCGGAATGGAGCTGCGGTCAGGGCGTCCCACGAGTTAACCGGACAGTGCAAACCCGGGTCGTGCTTGACGCGCTAGTGTCCAACAAAACTTTCGGGAATGCAACCTCCGCACCCGCCTGTTCTCAAATAATTCTTGCAACTTCCTCTACAGATTTCGCGGCACGTTCAAAACTTTCAAACAAGATCTTCGTTTCAACCAGGGCCATGAACGACGTCAAAACGAACAGATCGCCATCCGCTCGTACTTCACTTTTCGTCCGCACCCGTCCACCGTCACGGTGTGAGATGCTTGAGCGAATGGAGAAGTTCAAACATTTTTTCACCCCATTTTTGACCGGGGTATTTGCCAAGGGCAAGATCGTGGTATCTTAAGAAGTATCTCCGGCGCTCTTTTCTGCGGCGGAGCCTACTCTATTCCGCGCGTTCCCGCCGGCCGGGGTCCGTGGCACGCCGCTGGGGCGTGGTCCAACTGGTAGGACACCTCACTGTTAATGAGGATGGTGAAGGTTCGAATCCTTCCGCCCCAGCCAATTCTCCCGGACGGAGCACGCTGGGCGCACTAGTCTTTGGCAATCGGCAATCCCGCTTCCAGCCAGCCCTTCCAACCGCCGTCCATCGATTCGACGTTGTTGTAGCCCATTTTCTGTAGATTGTCTGCCACCAGCGCGGACCGGAATCCCCCGCCACAATACAAAATGACCTTAGTGTTCGTGTCCGGAACACGCTGCTCGATGTCGCGCTCGATGATGCCTTTGCCCAGATGAACGGCGCCGGGAAGATGCCCCTTCGCCCACTCGTTGTCCTCGCGAACGTCCACGAGGATGAATTTTTCACCTGCATCGGCACGGCGCTTCACGTCGGCCACGTTGGTTTCCTTGATCTTTTTCTTTGCTTCGTTGACCAGCTTCAGGAACTGCGGCGCATGCGCCATTTCAATCTCCCTCCTGCCAATTCAATTTGCAGTGAGAATAACACAGGCAGCGCGGCCTTCAGAGCTCGGCTCCACACGCTCCAACTTTGAGATCCTGCGGTGTAGGCTCAAAAAGCTAAGGACCATTCAGCCCTGCGGGCTCTCTGTTTTCGGCTTGTCTGCGGCATCTTTCTTGGCAAATGACCGCACCAGGTTTACGAAATTCCAGCGTACTCTTTCTTTTGTGCGGTCGCCTTCGCCCGGCATTTTTCCTTTGCCGTTGCTGATGATCCAAAAAAGTTCGCCATCGGTCACTTTCTCAAGCGTATTAGCGTCGCGCCAATCGCGGAGCTCGAGCTTCATGTCTGCGGCAAGATCGCCCTTACCGTCGCCTGTTTTCCCATGACACATAGCGCAATTGTAGCCATAGAGCTTGCGCACTTCCGCCAAACCCTCTGGAGTCGAGGCAACTGGATTTTTCTTTGCGGCGTCTTCAGGCGTCATTTTTGAGTCTGCAGATCCCGCCTTTTCCTGGGTAAAATCTGGCTTGGCGGATGAGATCCCGAGGCTCGCGAGCAGAAACGCACCCAGAACAACGAGCGTCCCGCGCATAGTTTCCTCCTGACAGGATGGACCGGCCGAAGGAGTAGGGTTCGGCTTGATTGTGTGCGAATTCTACGCCCGCGCCCGCAGGAAGAAAAGAGAGAAGAATGGAAAAGGGGCGATGCGAATCACCGCCCCCTCTGGAAAACTATGGTTTGGGCCGCGAATTGGAGACGCGTGGCGGCGTTTTTCTTGCCGCAGGCATCGAACATCCGCTCTTCGCCGGCGCGTCACCGAAACCTGCGCGGAAGCGGCTCGATTCCCGGACGCGCGTGCGCAATCCATCGATCACCGGCGGAATCGGCTCGTGTGCAACTCCGCGTATCAGAAAAATGACAAGCGCCGCTTCGCCCGGAGCGTCGGCGCTGGAACCGATGCCTACTCCTTGCACGCCGGCCTTCTTCATCCATTCATCTGCATGCTCCGCAAGCACGATTTTCGCGCGCGCCACTTCCGCATCGGAGATGGGATAAATAAGCTGCGGCGGCACTGCGCCCTCCTCGAGGGCCGTGCTCTCCGCCGCGGTAATCGCGCCGCGCCGCGAGAAGAGGGTTCCTTCGACGATGCGAGTCCGGATGCCATCTATCTGTGCAGGCAAATTGCTCCTGGGCTGCCCCTTCGTCACAAAAAGCAAGATGGCTGGCTCATTGGAATTGTCGTAGCTAGCTCCAACCCCAACGGCCTGCACTTCAGGATGCGACATCAATTCCGCGAGACGCGCATCCCGCACGGTGAGGGCACTCTGCATCGGCTCCGCGGAAACTGCTGCTCTCTGCACGGCCAAGCGAGCCGCCGTGGCCGACTGAGGTCCCGGCAGACTACATGCGGCCACGGTATGTCCCGTGGGACTGGAGTCACCAACGATTACGGGCTTGGACTGGGGGTTTGCCGGATCCGCCAAACCATTCAGAACGTCAGAAATCGGATTGCCTACTGTGTCGGACCCGCTACCTGCAAAAAGCAAAGCCACCGGATCTGACGTATCCTGCGTGACAATCAGCGACCCTGAGTCGCCCTCCGCGCTAAAACCATTGTTCGTAATGTCGACTTGGTTGGTGAAGGAAACATTGAACGTGCTTCCCGTGCCGCATCCTTTCTGGTACTCCACGTTGATATTCGCCTGTGTCGCAAAGATGGAAGAACAGGTCAAGCCCGTCGATCGGCCGCTCTTCGCAACAGCTCTACCGACCGTCGGCGCAACGCCGGAGCCGGCATGTGGCGGTCCGTTTGCCGGTGGGTTGCTGGCAGTGCCGCCTAATTGCAGGATCGTGCCTGCCGTATCCACTGCTCCTGTGTTAATTAGCGCCAAGGCCGCGTCGATTTTCGGCGCCGGCCCAGTCTCCATGTTGAAGAATTGAGAGAGCGTGGCGACCGTTGGAGGCACGGCACAGTTATTATCAATCAGGCCGGGCTGCACAATCGGATCGCCCGCGGTAGCCGAGTCGCTGCGCGCAATGGCGTGGTTATTGCTGAGGATATACAGACCGCCCCCGCGAGATACGAGTGCGCCGAGCGTTCCGCCACAACACAAGGTTTGACCACTCACCGTCGAGGAATCCTTCGCATTTCCACCGGAGACTCCCAGCGGCGAACTTGCGCCCTGCGCATTTTGTTGCGGCGGCACGATCGTCACCAACACGGAATCCATCGCCGTCGTATCGGCCTGCGAAATTGCCGTGACCACCACCTGGCTCGTTTGTCCGCTGTTGTTTCCGCTCGCAAGCACGGGGACCGAATTCGGCGCCTTGAAGAGTCCGGTCGCTGAAATTGCTCCTGTTTGCGGGCCCCCGTTGTTCACTCCATTCACCTGCCAGGTTACCGCCGTGTTCAGATTGCCGGTGACAGTGGCAATAAATTGCGTCGATCCGAACGTGGAAACCGAGCTTGAACCCCCGGTTATCAACACGCTGGTGGCAGGTCCGGCCTGAATCGTCACGGTTGCCGTCCCAGACTTCGTTGTGTCCGCCAGCGATACGGCTTTAATCGTTGCGTTCGCCGGGACCGTGGTTGGCGCAACGTACACGCCTCCGTTCGAGATAAATCCATGCGTGGAATCGCCGCTCTTGGGTGTGGCCTCCACAATCTCCCAAAAGACGCTTTGATCCATTGTCCCGTTCACCGTCGCCGTGAACGTCTGCGACCCGCCCTTGTTCAACGAAACAGTGGCCGGCGCGACGGTCACGCTGCTGGTCGTAGGAGGCGGAGTCCCACTACTTCCGTTACTAGTACCGCTACAGGAAATCAAGTACGTACAAATTGCCAGGCTGGCGATCAGCGAGAGAGTACGGCGCATAGGGAGCCTCGTTTTGAGGGCGGGGCCTCTTACGCTTGCAGAATCAATCTAAACCGGGCAGGGAATTCCAATTCTAAATTCAAAGGTTTGGCGGCCGCAAGCATTACAAAGGATGCTTGGAAGGTCTCTTCTCGAACCCTAGACGACAGCCCCGTCCCGAATCAATCGAGGTCGCGCCAGTTAGGCCCGGAGCCAATTTCCACAACAATAGGCACTGCCAGCTTGTGGACCCCTTCCATCTCTTCCCGGACAAGTTTTTCCAGCTTGGCGCGCTCCTTTGTGGGAGCTTCGAACAGAAGTTCGTCGTGCACCTGCAGGATCATTTTGGCCTCGAATTTTTCTTTCGCCAGACGCTTGTCGATGTTGATCATCGCCAGCTTGATCAAGTCGGCTGCCGTCCCCTGCAACGGCGAATTGAGCGCCGTGCGCTCGGCAAAGTTGCGGAGCTGCATCTGTGGTGAATTGATTTCCGGAATCGGGCGGATTCTTCCGAACAAAGTCTTAGCGACGCCGGTCTTGCGCGTCTCTGTAATAATATTGTCCAGGTAATCCTTGACTCCACGATAGCGCGTGAAATAGGCGTTGATGAATTTCGCGGCTTCTTTCTGCTCGATGCCCAATTGCTGTGCAAGCCCGAATGGCGAAAGACCGTAAATAATGCCAAAGTTGATGGCCTTGGCGGCGCGGCGGTGCTCTGCATTCTGTGCCATCGGCCCTACCCCGAAAACTTCCTGCGCGGTCCGCGCGTGAATATCTTCACCGTTACGGAAAGCTTCTACGAGCACGGGATCCTTCGAAAAATGCGCCATGATGCGCAGTTCGATCTGTGAGTAATCCGCGGACAGCAGGATTTTCCCCTTCTCGGCCACGAACGCGGCGCGAATCTCGCGGCCCAGCTCGGTGCGAATGGGAATGTTCTGCAAGTTGGGGTCACTCGAGCTTAGCCGGCCAGTCGCAGTCCCGGTCTGCGAAAAGCTGGTGTGCAGACGCCCTGTTTCCGAATGAATCAGTTTCGGAAGTGCGTCCACGTAGGTCGACTTAAGCTTGGCAATTTCCCGGTACTCGATGATCTTCGCGGGAAGCGGATGCTGCGCGGACAATTCCTCCAGAACGTCAGCGGCGGTGGACCGCGCTTTCGCTTTCCCCCGCCGGGCGTTGGGCTGCAGATTCAACTTGTCAAAAAGAATTTCAGCTAGCTGCGTCGGGGAGTTGACGTTGAATTCCGAGCCCGCCAGTTTCCAGATCTCTTTTTCCAGGCGGCGGACTTCTTTTTCCATCGACCGCGACATCTTCTCAAGTTCTTTGGGGTCCACGCGGATGCCGGTCCGCTCCATCTCCGCGATCACTGGCGCGAGCGGCAAGTCTATTTTTTCGTAGACGGCTTCCAGCTTTTGCTCCTGTATTTGCGCCTCAAGAGCCGGTGCAAGCCGCTGTAGGTAATCAGCGCGCTCGCCTGCCCCTCCGCCCAACATCGCGTTGAATTGCCGCATCACCACGTCCACGAAATTGTGGTTCGCGGTCGTGGGCCGCAACAAATACGAGTAGAGCTGCGTCGCGTGCCGGATGCCCGCCGCCCGCCCAGTAAGCAGTTGAAAGAGTTTTGCGTCGTGGACGATCTTTTGCCGCTTCGAATCGGCCAGCGGCGGCGCGAGCGCTTTCAAAGCTTCGCCCTTCTCGTCGATCCAAACCGCGCGTCCCTCGCCGGCTTTGGAGGAAACTTCGATCGACGCGATGCAAGTTCCAAATCCTTCCGTTTCGCGCTCCCCTGTTTCAAGGTTCAGCCAAATCGCCAGCGGCTCTTTTGGTGGGAGTTTGGCCAGGTACTCGTGGAACTCGGCGGCGCTGGCAATCTGCGCATAGTCCGCTTTCACAGCCGGTTCGGAATCCGCCGTGCTCGGGGCCGGTACCGCTACTGCTTCGGTGCCCAGCTCTTTCAACAAGGAACTAAAGCCGAGCTCGCGATAGAGCGTCGCAAGAGCACTGACATCTGGCTCGCGGAGCGCAAGCGCTGGAAGATTGATCTCAAAAGGGACATGCGTGCTTATCTTGGCGAGTTCTTTGCTCAAAAGGACAAACTTCCCGTATTTTTGAAGAGCGTCGCGATAGCTTGCTCTTTTAACTTCCCCCGCCCTTCGCAACGTCTCTTCAACGGACCCGAATTGCTGGATTAACTCTCGAGCACCAACTTCCCCAATACCAGGCTTCCGACGCTCCCCTTCGGCTAGCCGCTCATTTGGATCTTTCGCGCCCGGAATGTTGTCCACAGCGTCGCCCATCAACGCCATTACGTCGATTACCTTCTCCGGCGGTACCCCTAGAATCTCTTTCACCTTCTCCGTGTCCACGATGACGTCTGATTTCGCTCCGCCCGAACCGGTTCGCAAGATGCGCACGCCGCCATTGACGAGCTGCATCATGTCCTTATCGTTTGAAATGATCAGCACTTCGACATTTTGCTTGGCCGCCTGCGTGGCTATCGCGCCAATAACGTCATCGGCCTCGTATCCTTGAAGCTCCAGAATGGGCAGGCGCATCGCTTCGCACAACCGTCGAACAAAGGGAAGCTGTACGCGCATTTCGTCGGGCATGGGCTGCCGCTGCGCTTTGTATTTTTCGAACAGCTTGTCGCGGAAAGTCGCTCCCGGAGGATCAAAAACAATTCCAATGTAGTCCGGCTGATAATCCTTGATCAGCCGCTTCACAATGTTTCCAAACAGAAAGGGGATGTTCGTGGGGATGCCGCTGGGACCCGTGAGGCGCTGCGGCATGGGCGCAAAAAAAGCGCGGTAAACGTGCGCCATCGCATCCACGAGAAACAGTTTTTTCGGAGGAGCAGGCATGCGGGCGAGTATAGCAAACGCCGAATGTGGATTGCCGGAGCGCCCTCACACCTTGTGGTCGCACCTGCGATGTGACCTAAATGAAAAAAGGCCGCATAGGAGAGAATTCCTATGCGGCCTCTCACGTAAGAACCAAGTCTTATTGTTTGTTCGGCTTGTTGGGTTCAGACTTCGGCTCGGATTTTGGTTCCGGCTTATTCGCCGAGGGCTGCTTGGACGCGCCCTGTCCGCTGGCCTGCGCCTGCGAAACCAGCAACATCCGCGTCCCGTTGTCCAGGTGCACGTTTTTCCCCGCAGAAGTAATCACCGAACCCTGCGTGGAGTTCGAAACTGCCGCGCTCAGGTTGAGACCGTTTAGGCCGAACACGCCTTGGCTATTGGAAGTGAGCTGACCTGCGGCATTCAAGCCGCCGACGGCTCCCTTCGAAGCACCCGCGATGCTCCCGCCTACATTTGCGGCGGAATTCATCGCTCCGCCGGCAGCTCCACCGACATTAGATGCAGTGTTCGTCACCGCGCCAGCCGCGCCGCCTGCAGCGGATGTCACTCCGCCGAGTGCGCCGCGCCCTCCGGCCATTCCTGACCCGGCCGCCGAAGCACCCCCGCTGCCAAAAGCGTCGAGGTCCGATCCAGCAGCCGAAGCACTGCTTTGCGCCGCAGCGATCGCCTGGATCCCCACGCTCAATGGAATCTCCTCGCCGTGTTTCAAGATCGCCTTGTCGAACACGATCCCCAGCGCCGATTCCGATTCGCCTTTGGCACGCGCCGATGCTTGCGTGACGTGTCCGACTACCTTCGCGCCCTTCGGAATTACGGCTCTCCCTTCGGACTTCACGGCTTCCGTGGTGCGTGCGTTTACCGCATCACCCGGCTTGCACTTTTTCGAATCGATTGGCGAACTCAGCGCGGCGTTGAACGCCGTGCCGGCCGCCAGTGAACCATTTGCCTGGCCGTTCTGCGCCGACGCCGAAGTGGACGTTGATGCGTTGCCCGATGCTTGCGCCTGCGTCTGGCCCGCTTGCACCGACGCCTGGCTGCTGCTCTGTGCGCCAGCCTGAGCCCCGGTCTGTGCCTGTGCCGCGACGCTCATGCAGAAAAATGTCCCCACAACAATTGCCATCCCTGCGCGATTCATGGTCGTAAGACCTCCTTAAACGAGCCTTCGCAATGAGCTGGATTTTCTAGCTTCAGTCATAAGGGTATGTATGGAACCATTTTGATAGTCGCAAGGATGATGCCGATGCATAAAGGTTTTGTTTTCTGGTAGTTACGAACGCGGTTGATCATTTTGACCTTGGAAAAAGGAGGAGTACTACGCAGGATTTACAAGTAGAATTGGCGAGTTTCAATACGGGTCGGCCCCTGCAGAGCAGGCAAGGTGACCCGCCACCATGACATAACCACGCGCTTTTCTGGGCCAATGCGTTGATCGGGGAATTAAGAACCAAAACCCTACGATTCCCCTCAGGAAACGATTCCCAGCGGCTTTGCTACTTCCGCCAAAATGTCAGACGCGCGCAGGAGTTGATCGCGCTTATGCGTCGCGCTCACCATGGCACGCAGCCGCGCTTTTCCTTCCGCCACCGTAGGGTATCCCACCGCCGGAGCAAACACGCCCGCTTCAAACAGTTTCTTCGAGAATTCAAACGCCTTCGCCGCGTCACCAACGTGGATCGGAATAATCGGCGTCTCGCTCACCTTGAACTGAAAACCGCGCTTCTTCAATTCGCGCTTGAACATTTTCGTGTTGGCCCACAATTTCTTCACCAGCTTCTCGCCCTCCGGTGAATCGAGCAGCGCAAAAGCCGCCTGGCATGCCGCGGCAGTAGCCGGCGGATGCGAAGTCGAAAAAAGGAACGGCCGCGCTCGCAGATACAAGAAATCGATCAGGTCGCGCGAGCCGCAAACGTACCCGCCCATCGCGCCAATCGCCTTGCTCAGCGTTCCCACTTGGATGTGCACGCGCCCGTGGCACTGGTGATGGTCTACCGTCCCTCGCCCGCCCCGTCCCAGCACGCCGGAAGCATGTGCGTCGTCCACCATCATGATGCAGTTATATTTCTCCGCCAGGTCGCAAAGCTGCGGCAACGGCGCGATATCGCCGTCCATCGAAAACACGCCATCCGTAATGATGAGCTTCTTCCCCGGAAAGTTCGCGTTCTCCTGCAGGATGCGCTCGCAATCCTGCACGTCCTTATGTTTGAAAACCTTGATTGTCGCTTTCGAAAGGCGCCCACCGTCAATAATCGACGCGTGGTTCAGCTCATCCGAAACGATCAGGTCATCTTTGCCTAGCACCGCCGAAACCGTTCCCGCGTTGGCCGTGAATCCTGACTGAAACACCACGCAGGCTTCCACGTTCTTGAACGCCGCGATCTGCTCTTCCAGTTCCATGTGGATTTTCATGGTGCCGGCGATGGTTCGAACCGCCCCTGCTCCCACGCCATACCTCTTCACCGCGTCCAGCGCGGCCTTGCGCAGCGCTTTATGTGTCGTCAGCCCCAGGTAATTATTCGACGCGAGATTGATCACTTCTTTCCCGTCGAAAATACATACGGGTTTCTGCTCCCCTTCCAGCACCCGCAGCTTCGGCGCGACCCCCTTCCCGCGCAATTCCTTCAACTCGTCGGTGACGTACTGCAGGGGATTCTGCCTCGATGTAATCGTTGCGGTATCAGACATATTGGCACTCCTGACTTGGACTCGGCCGGGGGGACAGCTATTGTGCGTCAGCGGGCGGTTCGCAGCAAAACAAATTCGAAAGCGCGAAAGGCGATTCGCCTAGCGCGGCATTCCATTCGGATACAGCAAAATCTTACCAGCCATGCCGCCCTGCAGCAACGTGAATGCATTCTCGAATTTGTCCAGCGGAGCGCGTTCTCCAAATAGGGGCTCCAGATTCAGCCGTCCGGCCTTCAACAACGAAGTCATCTGCACCCAGGTTTCATACATGCGCCGCCCGTAAATACCCTGCACCGTCGCGCCCTTGAAAATCACGTCGTTCACCAGGTCCAGCGGCACGTTTTCCGTTGGAATTCCCAACAACGAAGCGCGACCTCCCGCTCGCAGCGCTTTGAACCCTTGCTGAATCGCCATGGGATTCCCAGACATTTCCAGCAGCGCATCCACGCCCGTTCCGTTCGTCTCCGCAAGAATTTTAGCCACCGCGTCTTCCTTCGCGGGATTCAGCACGACCTCCGCGCCCATTTTTTTCGCCATCGCGCGGCGCGTTTCATTCGTCTCCGTCGCAAAAACCGTCGAGCTTCCGCACGCCTTCGCCACCGCAATGGCCATCAACCCGATCGGCCCGCAGCCCGTCACCAAAACGGTCTGCCCCGCAATCGGCCCCGCCAGCACCGTGTGTACGGCATTCCCCAGCGGATCGAGAATCGCTCCGTAATGCTCTGGAATCGCCGCGTCCAGTCTCCAGATATTCGACGCCGGAATCTTAACAAATTCCGCGAACGCCCCATCCTGATCAATCCCGATGATGCGCAAGTTCTGGCAAATGTGCGCTTGTCCCAGCCGGCACTGATGGCAGTGCCCGCAATTCACATGCATTTCCGCGCTGACGAAATCTCCCGCCATGACCGCGCGCACCTCGTCGCCCGCGCGCTCGACCGTGCCGCAGAATTCATGCCCCAGCGTCACCGGCGGCTTGATCCGTGCTTGCGACCAGTGGTCCCATCCATAAATGTGCAGATCCGTCCCGCAAATCGAAGCCGTCTTCACGCGCACCAGCACTTCGGTCGGCCCGATCAAAGGCACCGCGACCGTATCCATCTGTAAGCCTCTCGCGGCCCGCACTTTCCGCAATGCTTTCATCGTCCCCGCCATCTGCCTCGTCTCTCGCTCAACACACAAACCCCGATGCTAGCACATCCACACTGCGCGAGACTTCTCTTGAGCCGTCCACCATTGCACGCACCGAAACGTTCCGGCAACCCATCTCCATCGCCTCCGCATCCATTCTTACAACGGACGCTGCGCTCGGCTCGCCAGGTCCGGCCTTGTGCATTGCCTGCGCCTGTACTACTCAAGCGCAAGATGCTGCACATCCAGAATTTTTCGCGGATTCCGTATCGTACAGCTCGCGCCCCGTCCCATCGTCACCCGTGTCTGCGCCCGTCCCCGGCCCGGCGTCGCGCTCCCGCGAAAGGAACATTGAGAGGGGAGCTTTTCAGGTCGGCGTCGGCTACGAATTCGTCCGTTTCCGCTCCTCGCCCTTTTACGCGAGTCTCAGCGGTTTGCACACCTCGTTCACTTACTTCCGCAACGACTGGTTGGGCATCGAGGGCAGCGTCATCGCCGCCTTTGGCTCTTCAAATTTTGCCAATGAACACTCGCATGTGGTGCTCTATGGCGCGGGTCCGCGCATGGTTTGGGATCGCCGAACGTGGCAACCTTGGGCCCACGCGCTCGCCGGCGGGATTCACGTTTACCCGCAGTTGGCCTCGGGCATCAACGGCTTCGCCCTTCAGCTTGGCGGCGGCGTCGACTATCCCTTGAAACCGCTCGTCTCGCTCCGTATCGAATCCGACTATGTTCGCTCTCAGCTTTACTCCTCCGGCCAGAACAGCGTTCAAGTCGGCGCCGGTCTCGTCTTCCATTTCTAGCGGAGTTCCCCCCTTCTGCTAACCTCGATAGCTGCGTCTCCAGCCGTTCTTATCTCTTGACTTCTAGTTCTCTTTGTGAGAACCTGCGCTCTCATGCGCGTCATCAAGCGCGGCGCTTTGGAAGCGTTCTGGCAAGAGCACCCGGACGCAAAACCAAGTCTCGAATCCTGGTACGCCGTGGTGCGCAGCGCGAGCTGGAAGACGCCCGCCGATTTGAAGCAGGTCTACCGCAACGCCGATCTGGTCGGCCGCAGAACCGTCTTCAACATCGCCGGGAACAAGTACCGTTTGGTTGCCCGCGTGAATTACAGGGCGCAAATCGTCTTTGTCTTGCATCTCCTGACGCACTCCGAATATGACCGAGGGACGTGGAAACAATGAGCACAATCACCCCAGAGCTGGACCAGAAAGCATACGGGCAATTGCTGCGGCGGACGCTTCCTCATATCATCCGCACGGATGACGAATGCGAGCGCCTCACCAGTGAATTGCTTCGCCTCAATGAACTCGAGACTCCCTCGCCTGAAGAAAAGGAGCTTGCCGAATTGCTGACCGTCTTGATTGACGATTACGAGGAGCGCCGTTACCCCATCCCCAAATCCAGTCCCCGGCAGACTCTTCACCATCTCATGGAAGCTCGCAACCTCACTCAGAAAGATCTCTGGAAAATCTTCGGATCGAAAGGCATTACTTCAGAGGTATTCCATGGCAAGCGTTCCATAAGCAAGACCCAGGCCAAAAAGCTAGCCCGCTTTTTCCATGTCAGCGCCGAACTGTTCATCTAGCGCGAAATCGCGGAAACCTCCGCATCATCCGCAGCCAGAACTTGTAGTGGCGGGGCTTGCCCCGACCGCGCGGCGTGACCCATCCGCGGGGTTTAGCGTGTGCGGTCTTGACTCTTCCTTCTTCTACTTTCCTGCTTTGCACGGAAATGCGCCAGCCAACGCAATCGACGCTATGTACCGTGTCGGGCGGTGCGCTTTCCCAGGATCGTCGGCAAGGTATTTCTTAATCACGCGAACGATTTGGGTCGTCGTTACTCCGCGAGGTACGCAGGCCATCCTGTCCCTTCTCGGAACGCTGAGCAGCTCCCCGTACACCAGGAAGCCATCGGTGAAGCCTTGCACCCAGCCCAGGCACAGAGCATCCCGTTGGATGCCGACAGCGTCCCTAGTCCCTTCACTCCCTGCGCTAGAACAGACTTCCAAGAAGTCGCGGCCTGATCGGCTGATATCCGGTTGCTCAGCCGCGCTCTTTTGACCAGTGCTGGCAGGCGCACAAACAAACAAAATTCCAAGAAGTGCAGCGGCAAAAAGTAGGCGCACGGCAACCTCCCATCAACCGTGCGATTCTAAATCTGATTCACGATGCTGTCAGCACAGCGAAACTCCAACTTTTCTGTTCATTTCGCCTGTTCAACCACGCCTATCTTTCCAGCGCTCTCAAGTACTCCGCCACCATCTCCAGCGGCACTGGCCCATACTCCGCCGAAACCGCGTCGCGAATCTCTTGCGCATTCCGCTTCCCATCCGCAAAATTCAAGACCTCATATTCGCCGCCGTATCGAGATTCGTATGAATGTAGCGGTCCGGCCAGTCATTCAAATAAATCGCCGGTATCCCGAACGACGAATCCTGATACACGTCATGATCGCTCCCCATCGTGAAGGCTGAATACTCCGCGCGCAGCGGCTCCTTCCCGCCTTCCGGGGCCACCATCGGATACTCCGCCTTCCCTGTTGCGGCGAACTTGTACGACTCCTCGTTTACCCACTCCGCGAACGCCCACGCCACGTCATGCACAAAACTCGGCAAGCTCATCGGCCCGCGTGTTATGTGGAACACCGCCTTCGTCTCCGGCCCTCCGCCAACAATGTCCATGTGCACCACTGCTTTGACTCGCTTGGCTAAAGCCGGACCTGTTTGCGTCAAGGAGCCCCCGCCAGACTGTGGCAGTGGAACCGAGCCGTCGAAGCTCCGTTTCGTATCAAGTTCCATTTTGTACGTGCGCGGAGGAGAGGTTAGCAGCGCCATCGTTCCCTCAATTTCAGGAGGCCAGTAAAATCGAATCGTCCGCGCCGGCCGTGCCAAGCTCCCTTGTCCTATCAACTTCTGCAGCGTCCGCGCCACATCCAGAATCGTCACGCACCCGCTCGCATTGTCATTCGCTCCCGGCCGTTGATGATCCAGGTGGCAAGAAAACGCAATCTCCTCCTCTTTCAACTTCGCATCCGCTCCCGGAATCGTCGCCGTCACCACTTCATAATTCCCCGCATGCTGCCCCGCCTTCACAATTGCATGCAGCCGGATCTTTTCTCCGCGCGTCAGCCGCTCCTTCATCCCCCGCGCCGTCTTCAACGACACCATGAACCCAAACGTCTTGTGTTCTGAAAATGTCTCCAGGTGCCCCCAGCGGATCAAATTCTCATCCTCGCCCCACCAAACCGTCTTCTGGTTCTGCGCGTAACTCACAATCCCTGCCGCCCCAAATTTCCCTACCGCCAAATCCTGCACCGCTCCCGGCTGCGCGCTCACCAGCACAATCTTTCCCTTCAGATCCTTCCCCGCGTAGTCGCTCTCTTTCGTCCCCTCGCCGACATCCACTAAATCCGCCACTACATCCGCGCTCTCGCTATCCTCCGCCAACACAATCGGCTCCGCCTCGTAGCTCGCGAGTACGTTCACGTTGAGACAAACCATCGTGATTCCTATTTTCCCTTCGGCATGCAACTCGTCTACTTTCTTCGGCCATCCCTCCCGGCAGAGCCGCGAAGACTCGCCAGACTCAAACCAAAACTGTGCCAATTCCCCCACTTCCGCGTCCCACGCTGGCCGTGACCTCTGCGTTCCATAAAAGATCTTCCCATCCGCCGGAAACTGCAGGATCGCCACGTCGCTCAATCCGTAAGTTCGCAACCGTTCCGCCACCAACTCCGCCGCTTCATGAAATCCCTGCGACCCGCGCTGCCGGTGAAACCGCGCAATCCCCTCCAAATTCCTCTTCGCCGTCTCCCCGCTCAACTCGCTCGCCAGCGCCGCCACGTCTTTCTCCGGCAACAGCGGCGGCCTCTGCGCTTTAGCTGTGCTTGCAAACGCCACTCCCGCTCCGGTCAAAGCCATCACAAGTCTCGTGCACATCTTCATCCAGCCACCTCTACCTAAAATCCGGCCAACAGTAGCACAGACTTCCGCCTGCGCCGCCTCTAGGACGACGGCTCGCTATCCGTAAGAATCCAAACCACTTACAAGGTAGCGTAACTTCTTTTGTGTAAATTCGGTTTTTGGAGCAGAAAAAAAGGGCGTACTTTCTCTGGAGCGCCAACCCCAAGAGGAGGTACACCCTAAATGCGAGAACTGAAAGTCCTCGGCAACGGTCATCTTAAGCTGAACCGGGCGGAGTGCAAAGAGTTCTTTACGGAGGAGCTGGAGGAAATGGTCCG
>QHZD01000011.1 GCA_003225315.1 Acidobacteriota bacterium | reverse complement strand
GTGCGGCATTCCGTCCGTTGAAGTAGTAGAACAACATCCATTGCAGGCGTCCCTGTGCCGGTCGGCTTACCTTCTTCCCGAGGCTCGCCAGCTGGCGAGCCTCGGGAAGATCACTCCATTGGATTTTTTGCATCCAGACACTCTACCGAGTGTCACCAATCATTCTGAACGAGCACACTTAGCTAGCGGACCCCTCACAGACTTACGTTAATTCGTCAGCAAGGAAAAATCGGCGCAGGCCTCCTAGCGCTTTGCAACATATATTTTTGAGC
This sequence comes from Acidobacteriota bacterium, assembly GCA_003225315.1. GTDB lineage: Bacteria > Acidobacteriota > Terriglobia > Acidiferrales > UBA7541 > Acidiferrum. The sequence continues at coordinate 15,758 of QHZD01000011.1, read as the reverse complement.
AGCCTGAAAATAGGCCATGGGGTCGACGCCACTCTGCACGAGCTGTGCAAGCGCAGATTTAGGAAAATGATGGTCTAGGATTTCTCGGACACTGCTTCCTTCCTCTGCCAACGCCTTTGCGCCGCGCTGGCAGAGGCCAATGCCGTGCCCCTGACCGGCGCCTTCGAGGACCACTTCCCCGCTCTCTTCGTGCGAGGTGCCGCCACTGCATTTTCCGCCGAAACTAGCTGATTTCCGGAACAACTGGTCGCTCCGCTTCGTATCGTACAACACACACTGTGTGTAGCCAGACATGCGCGATCACGCGGCTGTCCACACAAGTCGCTTTCGGGCCGCGAGTGCTGGCCTATGTTGTTTTTCTGCGTGCTGATTTCAGAAGGGTTCTCGGTTCAGCGCGCCACTGCGGCTCGCGGGCAAACAGTCGAGCGGCATCGAATGGGTTCAAGAGAGCGCTTCGGCGCTGGGGAGAGGGCGCTTGCGCCTCCATTCGTAGTCTTTGCGCAGCTTGGCCTGGTGTTTTTTGACTTGAGCTTCGAGATCGCTGAAAGCCTTCTTGCAACTGGTCCGCACAGTCGCGCCGATCCCGGTAGCATGCAGCGTTCCGCTCGGGAGCGATAAATTCAGGGTGCAGGAATTCTCGTCCGTGCGCGGCGTCTTTGAAAATACGCCGTGCAATTGAATGAGGTCCGGCGAATAACTCTGCAGGAGTTTTTCTAGTTTACCAACGTGACGCTCTACTTCGGCTTCGGCCGGCTTGTGCGAATCTACATGCTTGTAATTGAAGGAGAGTTTCATGTATGCACCTGTAGAAAAAACCAAGAACGAGGGGGCGGGCACGGATCAGCTTCTCGCAGCACATCCGCGAAAAGCATAGCAGCCTGCAACTCTTGGGGCAACGGCAAGCGGAAAATTGTTTCTGCCCGCGTTGACACTTCTCCTCCCTTCCCTCTACTCTGCATTCATAGCCAATCGCCTGCGCCACTTCATGACACGACGCAAAACACGAACTGCAGCGCCCTCAAACCAAGAGAATCCTTCTTCCAGTTCCGGAGCTGGCCATCCCGCGGCGGCAACCAATATCCTGCGCGTCGGCCCTGCGGGATGGTCTTATCCCGACTGGGCCGGCTACGTCTATCCGTCTCGACGCGCCAAAGGATTCCACGAGGCGACCTATCTCGCGGAATACTTTGACACCGTCGAGATTAATACTTCGTTTTACCAGCCGTTGCATCCGGAGCACGCGGCGCAATGGATCGAACGAGTAGCGGCGAATCCGCGCTTTGTCTTCACCGCCAAGCTGTGGCAGCGATTCACGCACGACGTAAGATCCAAGACATCCGCCGCCTCCGCCGCGGCTGATGAGCGCGAGGTTCGCGCAGGCTTCGATGTGCTTCGCGCAGCGAATAAGCTCGGCGCGGTCCTGCTGCAATTTCCTTTTTCGTTTCATCGCACGGAAGAGACCGTTGCTTATCTTTCGTCGCTGCTCAAGCGCTTCGCCGACTATCCACTGGTCGTCGAAGTGCGGCATGGGACATGGGATTCTCCTGGAACTTTGGAATTGCTGCACGGCAGCGGGGTTAGTTTCTGCAACATCGATCAGCCCATCATCGGACGATCGCTTGGCCCGTCCGCTGAGGCCACTTCCGGTGTCGGGTACGTGCGGCTTCACGGGCGGCGCTACGACACTTGGTTTAGCGACGACGAGGCCATCCCCGCACATGAGCGCTACAACTATCTTTACAATGCCGAAGAGCTCGCGCCCTGGGCAACACGCATCCGCAAAGTGACGGAGCGGGCGCGCGAGACCTTTGTGATTACCAACAACCATTTTCAAGGCAAGGCAGTGGTCAATGCCCTGCAGCTCATCAGCATCCTGAAGGGATCGAAGGTGAAAGTGCCGGAGCCGCTCCGGCGGCACTTCCCGCAACTTGAAGAGATTGCCGACAGTCCGCCCACTGAGCCAATGCTGTTTCCGATAGGAAGAGGAGGTAGGGACGAAAAGAAGTGAGGATGTCCGGACAGAAATTCGTACCCTATCTTGCGTTAGCATTTCGACTCCCCCGCCTCCACCATTCTTTCGTCTTGATTTGAAAGGAATTACGCGCGCGTCGTTCTCCGTGTACCCGGCGTGTACCCCTTGTTGCGGTTCGTGAGCATGCCAAGTGCGCCGAACGTCGGCCTCCAATTGTTCCTGCCGTGCCCGAACCCACGGCGCGTAATGCTTCTCGGTGATGCGCACGCTTTGATGACCCAAGAGAATTGAAACGCGCTCAATCGGCACGCCCGCAAGCAGGAGTTCCACCGAAAACGTATCGTGGAAGCGATGGGCGTGGCCATCTGGCACGCCGGCCAAAATGAGAAGCCGCTTCAAACTCCGCTGCCAATCCCCCACTGCACTCTTAGGCTTCGACAGTCCACTCCAAAAGAAATAAGCACTCGCAGGAATCGCGTTGAGGGCTTCCACAACGAAGGGAGGAAGCGGGCAATAAACTGCGGTTCCTTCGGCGTGAGTTTGCGTTCCAATTCAGCCTAGAGGTCTCCGAAAGCTGAGAATTTTGCTCCAAACACTGGCACGTTCGTGGTCTGCAACGACTCAAGAAGGCTAAGGGCGTAAAGGCGCGCATGGCAGCTCTCACACCAGAGGAGAGGAAAGAGCTTGCCACGAAAGCAGCACGCGCACGTTGGGCAAAGGCCAAGAGACGCAAACGCTCTGCCAAAACGTAGGGTGGATGAAGGGGGTGTATAATCTTCTTATGGCTAAGGATGTGATCCACATCTCGGAGGCGGAGGCAGCTAGCGACTTTGCTGCGCTGACCATACTGTCCGGGGAATCCTCGAACAAGTGAAGGCGGTTCAGGGCGAAACCGAAATCGGCGTGTCGGTCGTGACCATCGCCGAGTTGGTGCATGGAGCCTATCGCACCGAGACCCAATCGCAACAGCAGCGACGACTGGAGTTCATCGAACGGCTGTCGAGCGATGTGCCCGTGCATCCGGTCACGCTCGCCATCGCGCGACTAGCCGGGCGCATCGAAGGTCAACAGGAAGCGATAGGTGTCCAATTTGCGTTCGAGGATTTACTGATTGGGGCGACGGCATTGCATCTCGGATACGAAGTCGCCACGTTGAACCTCCGCGATTTCCGGAGAATCCCCGGTCTGTCTGTGATTCAACTCTGATCACTCGGAGGATCCGCAGACAGACTCGGTGCGTCAATTTCAGCGAGCAACTCGGCTTGGGTGCGGCTCAGGTTAATCATTGGGGGTCGTGCTTTTTTTTGGGCCGGAAGGTGCGTGTCGCGCTGTCCAGGATGGCAGTCTCGACGATTCAAGCCCTTTGCGGTCCGGCTCGTCCTCCATCAGCGCGTGGCTCAGGATTTTTGCCACGACTTGTTTGGCGTCAAAATAAGTCTCCGCCAACTTGCGCGCGGCGCGGCAATGACGCGCGTAGTCGGCGTTGATCGCGTCGAACGCTTCGGAGGCCTGTTGCGCTGTGGAGAAACGGAACATCCCCTCTCCATTGGGGAGGAATGAGCTGGGACCAGTATGCTGCACGACGACCGGTTTGCCACTGGCCAGATAGCAAAGTGTGCGGTCGCTGATCCAAGATGTTTGCAGCTTGATATAGGAAGGCTTGGCGCAGCTAAACTCTCCGCGCGAGCGTTGAATATAGGTTTGGTACATCTCAGGTGTGCTGGCGACCTCACATGCCTGCCGGATGCGCCAACCACAATTCTCCAAGTTCTTCCGCTCTTCCATGTCGCGCTCCGTACGCAGAACGAGGGCCAACTCCAAGGGTTGACGAGTGACCTGCGGCAGACCGGCGAACTCCAGGAAAGCTACTCGTTTTGTGTTCTCGTAAGTTTCATCGCGGTCCACAACCCAATCGGAGGAGTCCCAGATAGATACTGTCGTGAAGGCCTCGCAACATGGGTCAAAGGCATAGGGCCAGCGCTCGAGGCAAACCGCTGGCCGGATGTGAATCCAGTTGGGACCGCCATTTGGAATCTTCCCACCGCATCGTCCAACGCCCTCGCCGATAGTGAAATAAAAATTGTGGTCAGGCACGCGGAGCTGCTCCCGACTGATCCAAAATTGCAAAAGGCCGGGATCGATGTCCACCAACGCCGTACGCTGAAAGCGGGACAGCAGCGCGGAACTGATGGCGTAGTGGAAATTCAATAACAGATCCGCGCGTCCAAAGATCGCGTCGGCCTCCCCCCGGGTCATGTTGAGGTACTCTGCCGGCGCTTGGGATGACGGTTCTTTGCTCCGTGTACGGTAAAGGATGCACTTCCCACCGAGGCCATATTGCTGCATTCGCGCCTGGAATGTGGCGAGCGCGACGGCTTCTTGTTCCTCGCTCCCTTTGGTGCGAAAAGCTTCGAGCCAATAGACGTCATGGCCCAAAAGCCGCAGTCCGAAAACGTATTGCAGATAAACCCAGAAGTGTCCGCCACCTTGTGGATAATTCGCAACGTCGTACGCGGAAATGACAACGGTCGCCATCGCTAGACTCTCTACAGTAGTCCCAGTCTTTCTGCCGATGCGTGAAGGTGATCGTAACGCGTGAGGTTTTTTTCGCGAACAGTCCAATCGGGTCGCTCCCCGAGCCAACGGAAATGCAAGTAGATTCTTGCGGCATCCAGGGTACGTCCAAAGGTTCGAGGTGGACCTTCAGCCCAACCCGCGCCTACGTAGGCGCGCTCACACTCCCTGACAACGTCGGCGGGCCAGTGTTTTCCTTCTGTCAGCGCCGCCAAGTCAATCTCCCCCGCGGCGATTGCGGCCGATTCCCAGTCGACAGTGAACACGCTTTGGTTTCGAACCAGGATAGTCTTGGCGTAGAACTCGCCATGAATAACCGTTTGAGGCTCGGCCAGCAACGGCGCAAACCACTCATCGGTCTTGCATAGCTTGTTCAGCCAGGGAAAACGCCCGTGCAGCGGGCGCGAGAAGTCGAGAGTCCGCTGCGCCCAACCACGGTAATATTCGGCATCATACTTTTTCAAGAACGACAATGAGAGGTCGTCGATGCGTTCCTTATGCATAGCGTGGAATTTCCCGATCCAGGAAGCAGCCTGGCTCATCGCCCGTGGCTGACGCGGTAGCCGCTTCCAGACGATGTCGCTTAAACGGACGCTCCGATACACGTATTCCAGGAATAGGGAGATGTCACCGGTGTTTGGGTCCGTGTGCGCCCCTAAGCACTTCGGTTTGAAGTTCGGCAGCGAGTGCAGGACGCGTCGATAGACCTCAGCCTCATAAGGGACATCGCCGCGGTGCCCGTGGCACTCGTGGCTTTGCCCAGTCTGATATTTGATAAACACGCGACGTTTGCGGCCATCCGGCAATTGGCAGGTGACAACCTCATTCGGGAAGGTGCTCATGAATGGCGGAAGAGTTCTTCTGAGGATTTTCAATGGATGCTGTTCACGCCCACCGCCCTCTAGGCCAGCGGTGAGCCGAAGTGTCAGAGTCGGCGAGTCAGGCAGCAGCGAGGCCGGGGTCTTCAAGGTTTCGCGTCCAGCATTTCGGTTTCGCACGGCAGCACCGGGCCAAGATTTTCAAAATCGTCAAACCATTGGTCCACTTCGGCCAAGGACTCCCAGGCCCAAGGCGCTCGATCCTGCACTAGCGCGATGGCGGGCCAAATAATACGATTGGCCAAGCGCGCATACTCAGCGGTTTCGAACAGGAGATTGAACACCGGCGCCCGTGGCAGGCACGAACCTGCACGTGACATCTCCTCACGGTACACTTCTAATACCCAAGACCGCTCCTGAGAAGGCAGCCGCAAGAGAAAGGTCGAGAGGTCGTAGCTTGCCGGCCCGACAGAAGCATGGTCCCAGTCGATAAGGCGCACGTGGAGCCCATGGGCAGTGGGGATAACAAAAATGTTGATATGCCACAAATCGCCATGCAGCAAAGTCTCCGGCCCGCCCCATGTCTCCAGTGCTTGTGCGCGCTCGGGCAATTCTTGGCGCAATTTGGACAATCGTTGCAGCAGGTTGTTGCGTATCGAAGCCTGCTGAGGAGAGGGCTGACATGCTTCCAAGGCGTACGTGGCGTCGCGCAGATTCGCATCATAGAAATGAATACCTAGGTCGCAACCGTGAAGCCGAACTTCTCCCAACAGCGGATGCCGGGCGAACTGCATGTGAAGCCGTGCAATCAACTTGGTGGCCGCGCCTGCGCTCTCACGGTCGAATCGATTGGCATCGAGTTCAAAGGGACCGAGGTCGTCATAGACATGCCAGACACAATTACCGCCAGGTTCTACGACACTCCCTAGCAGTGATGGACCGTTGTCACTCATGCCCACCGCAGGCAACCAGCGTTTTTCAATCAATTCGCTGCGCCGACCGATTTCTGGTTTCAGACGCTTGACGATCAACTGACGAGTTTGGCCGTTGATCTCGAAGCGCAGTCGAAATACGCGCGAGGCGCGAGGCTGCAGCGTTTGCTCCTCAATCAAACGGCCCTCAGTCTCGCAGCCGCCAAGCAACTGCTGTAGCAAGCCTTTCAGCTCGGTCAGGCCAGGCTGATCCCGGCCTTCGAGCACCCTGTCCAGGCCTTCAATCATGTGCAGCTCCGTTGGAAGACGCTTAACGCTTCGACGATGGAGAGTTCATAAGAACGCAGCAGGGCTATGGCCTTAACCAGCTGTGTTGGATGGATGAACTCTTGGCCGACCGTGGCCCAACTCGTTTGGTCGACCATGCGGAGAAGGTTGCCGCAGGCGGCGACGGCTTGAATATCACGCAAATCCAGGTGCGAATACTCACGGTTTAAGATTGAGCAATAGAGGTCCAAGTCTGGACTGGCCACGCGATCAATGAGCTGAGCGAGATCGGCGGCCGGCACACCCCAGCCAGCGAATTCCCAGTCGAATACCAGCAGCGCAGGGCCGGTGACGGCGTCGCGGATGCGGAGATTCTTGTTAACGAAATCGCCGTGCACCAGCGTCCGTGGCATCACGTCACAGATTTCCTCCAACTCGCCCCACAGCGATTCGACAACGTCGAGGTGCGCAGACACATTGCGGAATACTGCGGCATCCTCGGTCGACAATGCACTACGGCCCAAGTGATGCAATAAGATGGATCGGCAGCCGCGCACTAATCGCAGGTAATGATCGAGTTCGCGACCCGGGAGGCAAGACTTGAGATCGTGCGCCAAGGCGGTCAACTGTGTCTTCGCCAACCAACAGCCTGCAAGCGCGCGATTGTGGTGAAGCTGCGGCGAATACCGAGCACCCGCGGCATCTTCCAGGAAAAGCCAGCCATATTCTCCTTCTGGCTCTTCCAGCAGTCCATAGCAACGTAGCGCAGGCATCCCGGTGAGCGGCAGCAGGTCTTCGTAAATCGTGCGTTCAATACGTGCTGTTGCCGTGCGACACCTCTTGGCAATGACTCGCGCGCGATCCTCTTTGCCTTGATTGAGTCGGTAAACGGTGCTGTGCCTTCTCCGTTGCACAAGTTCAAGGCTGTCCGGTTCCACAGAGTCCGATTGGACTTGAAGCCAGGCTTGGACGGCTGGATGCTCCCGCACGCTTTCGGTCAGGACTTCGGGTATGGTTCGCTTAGACATGGGCGTGGCTCGCTGCAATGGTCAAGGCGACTGTTTGCGGCGGCTTTCCCTGGGCGGCCCTCTCCGCCGCCGCGAAGAAGTATTGCACCAGCAGCCGCAGGGCGTCTGGAACACCTTTGAAGCCGGGAATGCTGCACATGTCCACGACGTAGGGCGCTCCTTCGCTCTCGATAATGTCCACGCCGTACAGGTCGATACCAAAGGCACGACCACAGCCCAGGGCAAGTTCACGCAACTCCGGCGTGAGAGTGAAAGGCTCCCCAAGTTTTTCTTCTTCCGTCCGGCGTGGAAAGACTTTTTTGACGCCAAAAAGACGCCCTCCGATTGCATAAATCTTTCGGTCGCGGCCGTCGTTCGCGTGGTAGCGCTGCGCAAACACCGGCTCGCGGCCGCAATTCACCTCGGCGAGTTCGGCAGGGGACCGGATGATGCGAACATAGTGGCCGCCTGCTCCCTGATACGGCTTGATGACGAGCGGGCCCAAATCCAGCAGCGGAACTAGCTGGTCGGGGTGTGATGCCACGTACGTGGCTGGAGTGCGGATGCCTGCGGCCTGGAGGATCCGGGAGGCGATGATCTTGTCGCGCAGCGCGGCAGACACCGGATACGGATTCAAGATGGCGGCGCCCAACTCATGGAGTGCACCGGCCAAGCTGAGAGAGAGCCCGCTCGTATGACGCAGCACATAGAGGTCATGCTCGATACGGACTTTCGACAGCTCGGCCACTCTATCCACTGGGTGGATAACGTCGACAAGTGCGCCAGATTCCCTGAGCGCCCGCACAACGTCGGGCATAAAGCTTCTACTCTTCTGCGAGTAATGCGGCAGCAAAAATCCAATTCGCACTTTCCTCATGGCCTGCTCTCCATCACTGCGGCCATTTGATTCCTCGCGCTTGGCTCAATGGCAGCAAGCCGTCCCTCTTCGATCCTCACAATGACGTCGCACTGTTTCAAAGCGCTGGGCCTGTGCGTGATAACGAGCGTGGTCCGCCCTTGGGCAAGCCGTTCCATCGCATCCAGGATGAGCATCTCCGTCCGGACATCCACCGAGCTCGTTGGCTCGTCGAGAATCAATATCGGCGCTTCCTTCAAAAATGCACGGGCAATGGAAATGCGCTGGCGTTCACCTCCTGAGAGGCGCATGCCTCGGTCGCCGACGAGCGTCTGATAACCCTCCGGAAGTTTCGAGATGAATTCGTGAGCGTTCGCAGCCTTTGCAGCAGTGACAATTTCAGCTTCGCTTGCGCTGGGCCGCGCATAAGCAATGTTCTCCGCAAGGCTGGTGGAAAACAGGACGGACTCCTGAAGAACGACAGCGAACTGGTTCCGTAAGTCCTTCAATTTGTAATCGCGGAGGTCAACCCCATCAAGCAAGATTTGTCCTTCAGTGGGATCGTAGAAACGAGTCAGCAGATTCACCAGCGTGGTTTTGCCCGCGCCCGTGGTACCTACAATGCCCAGGCACATTCCGGAGTCCACTTCAAATGAAACTTGTTCCAGGGCTGGCCGGTGTTGCCCATACGTGAATGAAACACTCTTGAAAGCAATCCTACCTGTTGCGTGTACCAGTGACCGTGGATTGGCTTTCTCTTCCACTTCGGGAAGCTCATCGAGTAAGGCGAACGCCCGCTCAATGTTTGCCAAGTAGGACTGGAGAGCTGCGGAGTTCTTGCCCATGGTTTTCAGAGGTTCGTAAAGCTGGGTTACATATCCCATCATCAGCACGAGATCACCGAGCGTGATAGCGCGGGATTGCACCTGCCGGAATCCCACAAGAAGTACCGAAGCTGTTCCAATCGCGGAGGTCAATCCAACCAGAAAGTTGTACTTTCCTTCCGCCAGCGCCAGCTTCAGCCGCGCACGCATGCTTTCGAAGCTGCGCCGGACGAAACGATGCCTTTCGCCTTCCTCTTTTCCAAACGCTTTCACCACGCGCAGCGCCCCAAGAACTTCTTGCACCACGCTCAATGCGGACTTTTCAAGCTTCTTCACCTCGCGCGAGCCGCGACGCAGGCGGCGCCGATAGACCTTTGAAATCAAAAAAAGGACGGGTGAGATCACCAAGGCGACCACAGCAAGTTGCCAATCGATTTTCATCGTGACATACAACATTCCCAGCAGCGTAAAAGCGGAACTGATGAGCGGAATGAAGCGTTCAGCCACGATGGTTTGAACTGCAACCGCATCATATTGAACGTTGTACAGCGATTCAGCGGTTCCCTTAACGTCGTGATAGGAAAGCGATAAACGCTGCATCTGCCAGAAAAGGTCAGATCTAAATGCTAAGAGGACTTTTTCGCCGGTATAGGTCTTCAAGAGTGCCAGGGCTAGTGTCTGAATCTGGGCGAGAATCGTCACAGCAATCAGCAAGCCGACGGCAAAGAGCAACGCGGAGGATGGGGAGAGGCTGAATCCGGCCGGCAGGAATGACCGAATCAAATGAGGAAGCGGCTTGGAGCCGAGCCCGCTGTCGAGAGCGATCTTCAGCGGCAAAGGGACCAGCAACGCCAGAGGAGTTGCCAGCAAGCCGAGAAGGAAAAGACCAATTAGGTGTGTCCAATAAGGCCGCGCCCACCGGAACAAACGAAGGTAAAGGGCGAAGTCGCGATTCGAATTGGGCTGCTTAATAGTCATCACCCGCGCTCGAAATCTAGCTTGATGAGGGCGCGATGGATCGCACCCACTGCCACGGCCGCGCTCCTAAACGTTATAGCTCCGAAGATGACACTCAAAGGGGCGAGAATACTGGAAGCGTATACGGCGTGATCCAATAGCGCTCCAAAGCACGCAATCATTAAGAGAAGGGTTGTGCCTGCTCCCGAGATCGAAAACCATGGCCGAGAACGAAGCCGCAGCATGTGTTTGCCTAGTCCGTAGTTCTCGGAGACCGTGCGGACCCGTACGCCACCAAACACGCCGCCCCGTATTTCCAGATCCCAACTATCGTAGTCACCGCCTCTGCGCACCACAGCGCCACCTGAGCGCAGAACAGATTCCAATGAAGCGAGCACCTCGGTGCTATCAAGCCATCTTTCACTCCAGAGCTGAAACATCCGCGGCCATGGGAATGAGAGGGTTGGAAAACGGCGGATTCTCCAGGCCGTTAGGGAATAGACGAGACGGCTCCAGAGGCGAGTTAGCGGCTGCATTAGGTGAAGCAGTCCCGTAAGAACGCGCAGGCGAAAGCGAGTAAAGCGGCCTTTCGCGGACTCAGGAAAGCGGACTTTCACCGCCGCACTTGCGGCCGGAACAAGCGACAACACGAAAGCAACGACTGCTACGGGTAAAACGCCCAGCAGACGTCCCCAAAACATGCTAATGCCACAGAGCACTGCCAACACAAGATTCGTCAGCTGCCACTCGTGCGTGAGCGGCAGTGAGTTCAGAAGGTTCGGTGCAGGCTGGTACAGTCGCGCATAACCTGCCGTTCCCCAAGTTCCCTGATAAATCCGCCCGCGAGACAATGAAAGCGACTGGAATATGCCGTTCACATATATGTGTCCTGCCCACGTTGCGTAGCCACCGGAATTGTACTTTTCCGGCCACTTTCTCTCGAGCATGGCCTCGGCTTTGCCGTAACCCATCTGTTGTTTCCAATATGCCCGCACCGTCCTGCGATAGTGATGCCAGACCATGGCCGCGGGACTGAACCCGAGCTTCCCGCCCCGCTCCCGCGTTCTCCAACAAACATCCACGTCATCACCGGCTTGCCGGAATTGCGGGTCAAATCCATTGATGGCCTCCAGCCAGCTCCTGCGGAAAGCCATGTTACAGCCGGGAATGTGCTCTGCTTCGCAATCGGAAAGGAGCACTTGGGCCGGACCTCCCGGCGAGTTAGCGACACAATTCGCAGTGTCTCCGTCATCCGGAATAGGTATGTTCGGCCCCCCGACGCCTGCGTAATCTTCTTTGAGGAATGCGGCGGCTAGATATATCAACCAATCGGGATCGGGGCGGGCATCGTCATCAATATAAGCGACGATCTCTCCCGCCGCCGATTGCCAGCCCAAATTTCGGGCCGCGCTAAGACCTTGGTTCTCAGTGCGGACCAACCGGACGTCGTACTCGGCCGCAATATCGCCAGCGCCGTCCGTTGAGCCATCATCGACCACGATGGCTTCATAGTTGGGATAGCGAAGCTTTCCGATTCCCTCCAAGCACTCGCGGATGGTGCGGCTGCCGTTAAAAGTGCACACCACGACAGATATTTTTGGCCATGCTTCTTCGGAAGCGAACGGAACTTCCTCGAACGCTTTTCGAACAACGCTAAGAGCCTGCTTCGGGTGTCTTGTACGACTCGTCAAACCAAAATCCCAGTCGGTGACGTCCTCGCCACCTCTGTACCATTCGTCGGTCCAAGCATAGACAAATGCTCCCGCGCAGCCTGCGGCGAAAGTCTTTCGTATCTGCCAGTCCAGGCAAGCAGCCTGCGCCTTGTCTCCATTCCTGTGGCTGTCGAGTCCGATTTCCGTTACGAGCAGAGGACGATTGCCTGCGAGGTTCTGCAGCCGCGCGAGATAGGCCTCATATTTGTCTTGCGACTCTAGGAAAACGTTGAAGCAAACCAAATCAAGAAATGACAAATCCAAGTATTCGGTCGATGGATAATTTGCGTAAGAAACCAGAGCTTCGGGATCCTCTTCCTTGACTTCGTCGTGTAACTGTTTTACAAATTTCTCTACGGCACTTGCTCCGTGCCAGCGCACTATGGTTGCAGGGATCTCATTAGCTACAAGATAGCCTAAAACCGCTGGATGACCAGCGCACGCCCGTGCTCCGCCTCTAACCTGCTTTCTGATCTCTCGAACTATTTTTTCCTCATGCAAAAAGGCGTAGTGGCGTTCCCCTTGCATCCCAACCAAGACGCGCAGGTTACACTTCAGGGCAATTTCAAGGAGCCAGTGCGGTGGGGTCGTGTAGGTTCGGACAGCGTTCACGCCGTTCGCAGACATTAGAGAGAAATCCTGCTCAACCACCCTCGGTGAAGGAAAGGCGCTGCCGTCCATGCCAGGCCGAAATGTTCCGTACGTTACGCCTCGAACATAAAGCTTCTCCTGGCCAACCCAAAGAAATTTACCGCCTAGGACAGCTCGCGAACCACCGAGAGCTATTTTTGGAGCGGAGCTAAGCTCCAAAACAATCTCCGACCCAGGGACTGACGCATCGGTAGGATCGACAATCGGAATTATTCTCACAGACATAAGCGCGCTCCAACTGAACTAGCTGGCAGGTTGTCGAAGTCACAATGGATTTGCCTGGGCCGTTTGCCACCTGGTTCACGCGTAGCAGCGCCGATGCGATACGCAGAAGAAACGTCTGCCGAACAGCTATTGAGGACTACAAACTCGAGGCCCACTCGGACGAGTGGCTTAACTGCGCGATTCCCGAGGCCAGACGCCCAGCCCGCCGAGAAGACTCGAATCCCGCGGCGAGGCGAATGCTCGCGTACGCTAGATTTATTCGAAGAAGCTGTCCTAGCCATCGTTCATCACCTGAGATCGAAATCAAGAATGCATATGAAATTTGCTATCGGTAACCGTTCACAACCAAAGGATCGTAGCTTGCTCCACGTCCGAATTTCTCTGGGATCGCTGTCCTCCAAATTCAAAAGCTATACTTCGTGGAAAACTGGATTGTCCTTGCCGGGCCTGCCGCATTGGCCTTACCGAAGAGCGGGGAACTCACCACTCCGATGATCCTGGTGACGTTCGTATGATTGATGGCATTGAACGCGTCCACGCTGAATTCCAAGCTGCGCCTCGAACGGCGACGCTCGCCGACAGAGATGCGCTGAAGGCTGAACAGCTTCGTGACACGCAAGTCGAGTTGTACAGTTCCCGGGCCGCGGCCTGTGTTTCGCGTCACTCCGGGGGGCCGCGTGATGGTGTCACCGCGGGGATCTGACCCCGTGGTGATGTTGAAAGGATCTCCGCTGGCCGCCGAAAGAATCGATCCCGCGCGGAAGCCGAATGGTAGTTGCACTGTTCCCGCGAAATTCAGGCGATGTCTACGATCAAAGTCAGCCGGCCCTACCTCTGGCCGCAAATCATAGTTGTCCGCCGGGAACAAAAACGAGCCCGGCCCGTTACTCGGTGCATCATCGGTGTATTTGGAGAAGACATACTGTCCATAGGCCTTAAAGCGCTTTCCCAGTCCTCCGCGGAACGTCAGGCCCAGGGCGTGTCCGCGAAGGAACGCCGTCGATACGACCTCCTCAACGTTCGAGAAGCTCGGATCCGGGCGAAGACCGGACCCTATTGGTAATGGAGCGTTGACGTCGCGAATGCGGAAAAGGTGCACGCCATGCAAGAAGGAATATTCCAATGAAAGCCAGGTTCCTTTCCAAATCTCTTCCTCGACTCCGGCGCTCGCCTGTACCAGATAGGGGGACTGCGCTTCGGGCGCCACGCGCATAACGCTGGGCGGTGGAGTTGTTACTTGGCCGCCCAAGAATGGGTCCGGATAGGACGGGTAGGAAATGTCGATCTCGCGGACGCGCACGCCGTCCAACAGCAGCGCATCCTCTGTGGCGGACCGGGGCAAATTGTCGTAGAAGATCCCGGCGCCCGCACGCAGCACCGTTCTCTTCCGTTTGCCGGGCGCGAATGCTAGCGCCAGCCGCGGAGCAAGATCTCCGCGGTTGTCAAGCGCGTTTTGCCAATCGTACCGCAGCCCAAAAGTAAGGCTAAGGCTTGGCAATACTCGCATCGTGTCCTGCGCAAATCCGCTGGTTTGCTGCTCAAGGTAGGAAATTTCCGGTTCGCCTTGATTTGCTTGGAACAGATCCGGCGTGCCCACGTGGTTTTGGACGACATTTCTGTATTGGTCAACACTGCTAAACTGAAACGTTCCGCCAAAATTCGTTGCTTCGAAGACATGCGACCACTCATTCCTGACCGTTGCACCAAGAAGGAAGCTATGCTTTCCGCGGATGTAAGTCGCCGTATCCTGTATATCAAACGCGTGCCTTTCTTTGTCATCAAAAGATTGGGATGGTCCACCGACAAACGCGCCGTTCACCAGAATCTCCGGCCCACTGGCCTGGCTCCCGGATCGTGACGTCTGATCTTTGAAAACAAATATGATCTCGTTACGGAATTGCGGTGACAAGCCTGCACTTTCGATCAACTGCACCCGATGTGTGTACCGATCCGCGCTGGTCCCTTGTTCGGGCAGATTTAACGCCCCGACTCCGTTGTTTTTGCTGGAGTGATCGCTGAATGTATAGTTCAGGGAGAGTGTTTGCATCTCCGTCAACCACCATTGCGTTCGCGCGAAGAAATGGTCCCGTCGTTGCGGCGTAGGCACGTTAATGTTGATAGGACCCGTTAGGGCGACTGTATTCAAAGCATTCACAACGGTGCTCTCATCGTCCATCAAACGGTCGCCCGCAACAAAAAAGTAGCTATTCTGCCCCAGCAGCGGCCCCCCCAAACTGCCCTCCAGAAAGCGGCGGTTCAGATCCGGCCTCGTGTCGGCAAAAGCGTTTCGTGCGTCGAAGACGGAATTCCTTGCAAGAAGTCCGATGCTGCCACGGTACCGATGCCCATGCCCGTGCTTTGTGGTAATTTCCGCCCGCGCAACGCCGGGATGTTGAAACTCTGCAGAATAGGGGTTGCGGTCGATTTTGACGGATCGTATCGCGCTACTGGGCATGTCAAGTTCTCCACCGTCGACACCATCGACGACGATTGAAGTTCCTTCATGGCCCTGTGCTGCCGCCGATGTAAAAGTATCAATGAACGGAAGCAGGTAGTCGACATCAAGGGGGAGTCCATTGAAAAAGGTCTCATCCACTTTCATCGACTGAACATTGCTTTCAGGAGATACTCGATCGTTACTTGTATCCGGTCGAACGATGACTTCCTCTTCCACAGTTTCCAGCTTCAGCTTAATCTTCAAGGGATTCAGCTTTTCCGTTCCCACTTGAATGTTCGTCTTGTATGGCTCGAACCCGCCCGCTTCAATCTGAAGGAGGTAAGTTCCAGGTGTCAGATCCGTGAAGCTGAATCTGCCATCTTCTGCAGTCACCGCCTCCTGTTTCGTGTTCGTCTCTTCATTGACGAGAGTCACTTTCACACCGGTCAACCTTCCGCCGCCCGATTCCACAACTTTGCCGGTTATGTTCCCACTCTCATCGGCCAGAAGGAGGAGCGGGAACATC